>JAWKJR010000004.1:0-287532 GCA_041393675.1 Nocardioides sp.
CGCCGAAGCAGACGCCCGACAGTCGGCCACCCGTGGTGGCGGCCAGCCGCTCGGCCAGCTGGGCCCGCCAGCCCGACACCAGGTGGTGGTTGCCGATGTCGACATGCTCGGTCGCGGCCCGCACGGCCGCCAGGACGGCCGGGTTGCGGTGACCCAGGTTGAACACCCCGCCGTTGCAGTGGCAGTTGAGCCAGCGCCGCTCCGGGTCGAACGCGTCGTGGAACCACGACCCCTCGCGCTCCCCCATCACCACGTCGAGGCCCAGGGCGGCGTAGGTCTCGACCTTGCCGCGGTTGACGTGCGCGGCGAAGGCGGCCGTGGCGGCCGCCCGGTCGGCGTACGGCTGCTCCATCGGCTCCCCTCCCTCAGGCCTCCCGGCGCACCAGCCCGGCGACGACCGGCGCGTCGTTCGACCCCGGCCTAGTCCCGGTCCCCCACCAGGGCGTCGAACTCCTCGCTGATCAGGTCGGCGATGGCGTTCGCGTCCGGGATCAGCCGTGCGTCGGCGGCGATGCAGAGGTTGACCTTCCCGTGGTAGCTGAAGATCGCCAGGCTGAGCGGCTGGTCGCCGCTGGTGGGCGCCCAGCCCATCACCCCGGAGACCGGCACGCCGGCGAACGTCATCGCGGACTTCGGCCCCGGCACGTTGGTGAGCACGCCCACGGCCTTGTTGGCGAACAGGTTGGTGAGCCGCACCGAGACTGCCGCCGGCGACTCGGCGACCAGCCACTGCAGCCCGAAGGACACCACCGGCTCGGCGCTCTCCTTGAGCCGGGTCATCCGGGCGTGGACGGCGCCGATCAGGTCGGCGGGGTCGTCGATGCCGAGCGGCATCGGCAGGAAGACCAGGGAGAAGTGGTTGCCGAGCGCCTCGGGCAGGTTGCTGTCCAGCGGCTGCAGCGAGACCGGCACCAGCCAGTGGATCTCCTCGACGAGCGCCTCGCGCTCGGCGAGGTAGCGGCTCAGCGCCCGCGAGATCACCGCGAGCAGCACGTCGTTGACTGTCGCCCCGTGCTCGCGGCCGACCTCGCGAACGCCGCCCAGGTCCAACCCGGTCACCCACGCGACGGCCTTGTCGACGCCCGGAGTCCCGCTCCAGGAGGTGTGGGCGCTGCGGCCCGCGGCCAGCAGCCGGGTCACCTCCGAGACGGTGTTGACCGACTGGTTGTGCAGCGACCCCACCGACTCCATCGCATCGAGGATCTTGTGCGGGTGGACGAGCAGGTCCAGGCCCTGCTCGAAGGCCGTCGGCGCCAGGTGCACCACCGCACGCGGGATGGCCATCGCGCCCGCGGCCAGCCCCTTGGCCACGTCGACGGCGTCGGCGACGCCGCGGCGTACGGCGGCCGTGCCGGACTCCAGCAGCCCGTGGCCGTCGCGCCCCACGTGCGGCGGGAGCACGTCGGTCTCCAGCGCGTCACACATGCTGAGCAGCAGCTGGACCAGCCGGATGCCGTCGGCCAGCGCGTGGTGGAAGCGGGAGAAGACCACGGTGCGCGGCTCGTCGTCGAAGCCGACGACGTCGGGCAGCACCGTCATGTCCCACAGCGGCAGGTCGTCGGGGAAGGGCGCGGAGAAGCGCCGCGAGATGTAGGCCTGGAGCGTGGCGACGTCGCGCGGCTCGGGGAGCTCGAGCCGGTGGATGTGCCGGGCGATGTCGAAGGCGTCGTAGTCCTCCCACATCCAGTGCCCGTCGACCAGCGTGGCCCGGCGGCGGAACACCGGGAACCGGTCGAGCACGCGGTCGCGGAGCACCGCCTGCAGGTCGGCCCAGTCCGGCTCGCGCTCCAGCCACATGAGCGAGTGGACATGCATGAGGTTGTTGGGGCGGTCCATGTGCAGCCAGGTCTGGTCGGCCGCGGGGATCGGCACCCGGGCCGGGAAGGGGGCGGAGGAGGCGGCCATGGCGTCAGGTGCTCGCCGTCATCTCGCCGGCCGTGAGGGCGACCAGCTGGTTCATGCTGTCGGTGGTGCCGAAGCCGATGAGCACGCAGCCGGGCTGCACCACCGACGACGCGGCCGGTCGGAAGGTGAAGCCCGTGGTGCCCTTGGCGCGCATCGCGAGGATCTGGACGCCGGTGCGGGTCAGCACGTCGAGGTCGGCGAGGGTGCGGCCCCCGACCGGCGAGTCGGCCGGCACCTCCACCTGCTGGATCCGGAAGTCGAGCTCCTGGTCGTGCACCACCACGTCGAGGAACTCGGCGACGTCGGGCTGCAGCGCGAACGCCGCCAGCCGCCGGCCGCCGATGAGCTGGGGGTTCACCGCCCGGGTGGCCCCGGCCAGGACCATCTTGGCCTTGGAGTCGGTGGTGCGGGCCCGCGCGACGATGATCAGGTCGGGCGCCAGGGCCCGGGCGGAGAGCACGAGGTAGACCGTCTCGGCGTCGCTGTCGAGGCTTCCGACCAGGGCCCGGGCCCGCTCGATGCCCGCGGCGCGCAGGATCTCGTCGTCCTCGGTGACGTTGCCGACCAGGTGCGGCACCTCGCAGCCCTCGAAGCGGGCGGGGTCACGGTCGATGACGACGACGTCGTTGCCGGTGGCGACCAGCTGCTCGGTGGCGGAGCGGCCCACGCGGCCGTAGCCGCAGACGATGACGTGCCCGCTCAGGGCCTCGATCTCGGTGTCCATGCGTCGCCTCTCCAGGTGTTGGCGCAGGTGTCCCTCGGTGACGGCCTCGACGAGCAGGCCCAGGCTGGAGAGCACGGTGCCGGCGCCGAGGATGATCAGGCCCACGGTGAAGATCTGCCCGACATGGCTGAGCGGGTGCACCTCGCGGAAGCCGACGGTCGAGACGGTCGTGACCGTCTGGTAGAGCGCGTCGAGCGGGCCGAAGCGGGTGTGGTCCTCGGTGACGGGCAGCACCATATAGCCCAGCGAGCCGAGGCCGATTACCCCGGCCAGGCCGACGAGCGCGACCTCCATCCGGCGCAGCGACGCGGCGTACGGCGCAGGGTGGCCCACCCGGCGTCGCCGCCGGGACCGTTGGTCCAGCCCTACGATGGTCCGCACCCGACCAGGCCTCGGCGCTCAGTCCTCGCCGAGCTCGTGGATCACGTGCATCGCGGCCTCCTCGGCCGAGGCGCCGGCACCGTCGATGCCGACGTCGGTGACGAACCGGTCGTCGCCGTCCGTCGCCGCCACCAGCCGGCCGCTGCGCTCGTCTCCCACCTGGTCGTCGTCGAGGACGTCCTCGTCCCAGTCGTCGTGCTCGGGGTCGTCGTCCGGCAGCTCCTGCGCGATCCGTTGATCGAGCGTCTCTCCGCGACTCTCCTCGGCGGCGGTGTTGCCGAAGCCCTGGCCCGGCGACCAGCCCTCGCGGGTCACGATGCCCTCGTCGAGCACGTCGTCCACCCCGTGGAAGTCGAGGGTGTCCTCGGGCTGCAGCTGGGTCTCGTCGTCGACGCTGTACTCGCCGTACTCTTCTCCTCCGCTCATGCCCTCATCATGCCTCGTCGGAGCCGTCACGGGACCCGGTCGGGCCTGGTGATGCATTGCACAGATTCGGCGTCGAGATGGGCTGTCGGTCCTTGGCCGGGGTGCTACACCGGTGCTAGAGGGAACCACCCGCCAGGAGGTACCCACCATGCGCAACCCCTGGGTGACCCGGATCCACCTGAACGGCGGCGTCGAGCCGTCCGACATCCGTCTCATCGACCTGTCGCTGTCCGGCCTGTTCCGCCGGCTCGACGCCTGGCCGCTCGCGGTCGTCGAGATGTGGCTGCGGGTGAAGGACCGCGACGAGTCGGGCATGAAGACCACGCTGGAGGTGAGCGTCCCCGGCCTACCCAGGCTGGTGGCCAGTTGTCGCGAGGAGTCGCTGGCCCCGGCGCTGAACCGGATCTCCGACGTGCTGGTCCGGCGCCTCAACGAGGCGGCCGCCCAGCGCTTCGACCACGGTCGGGAGACGATCCGTAGCTGACCCGCGGCCACGCTCTGCCGTGGCGGGGCGGCGCCGGCTCAGTCGGCCCCGAACTCCATGGCCGCCGAGTCGACGCGGTCGTCGTTCGCGTCCTCCTGCACGCTCGGGTTGGCGGCGATCCGGTCGCCGCCGCCCGCGGGCAGCGCGCCGAACAGGGTGCCGTGCTCGACGAGCACGTGCCCCTGGTCCTGCGGCTGCGCCGCGTACAGCTCCAGCAGCGCGCGCGAGTCGGCGATGTCCAGGTTGCGCATGGTGAGCTGGCCGATCCGGTCGGTCGGGCCGAAGGCAGCGTCCTCGGTGCGCTCCATGGACAGCCGGTCGGGGTGGTAGGACAGGTGTGGGCCCTCGGTGCGCAGGATCGTGTAGTCCTCCCCGCGCCGCAGCCGCAGCGTCACCTCGCCGGTCACCACCGAGGCGATCCAGCGCTGGATCGACTCGCGCAGCATCAGCGCCTGCGGGTCCAGCCACCGGCCCTCGTAGAGCAGTCGGCCCAGCCGGCGCCCCTCGGCGTGGTAGTTCGCGAGGGTGTCCTCGTTGTGGATGGCGTTGAGCAGCCGCTCGTACGCCGCCCACAGCAGCGCCATGCCGGGCGCCTCGTAGATGCCCCGGGACTTCGCCTCGATGATGCGGTTCTCGATCTGGTCGGACATGCCCAAGCCGTGCCGGCCCCCGATCGCGTTGGCCTCGTGGACGAGGGCGACCGCGGCCTCGCGGCCGTCGTACCGGGTGCCGTTGAGGGCGACCGGGCGGCCGGCCTCGAAGCGGATCGTCACGTCCTCGGGCTCGATGGGCACCGCCGGGTCCCAGAACTTCACACCCATGATCGGCTCGACGGTCTCGAGCGAGACATCGAGGTGCTCGAGGGTCTTGGCCTCGTGGGTGGCGCCCCAGATGTTGGCGTCGGTCGAGTAGGCCTTCTCCTGGCTGTCGCGGTAGGGCAGGTCGCGGTCGGTCAGCCACTGGCTCATCTCGGCGCGGCCGCCCAGCTCGGCGACGAAGTCAGCGTCCAGCCACGGCTTGTAGATGCGCAGCGAGGGGTTGGCGAGCAGGCCGTAGCGGTAGAAGCGCTCGATGTCGTTGCCCTTGAACGTCGAGCCGTCGCCCCAGATGTCGACGCCGTCCTCGTGCATGGCCCGCACCAGCAAGGTGCCGGTCACGGCCCGGCCCAGTGGGGTGGTGTTGAAGTACGCGCGCCCGCCGGAGCGGATGTGGAAGGCGCCGCAGGCCATGGCCAGCAGGCCCTCCTCGACCAGGGCCGCCTTGCCGTCGACCGCGCGGGAGAGCTCGGCGCCGTACTGGAGGGCGCGGCCGGGGACGCTGTCGATGTCGGGCTCGTCGTACTGGCCGATGTCGGCGGTGTAGGTGCACGGGATCGCCCCGCGCTCACGCATCCACGCCACCGCCACCGAGGTGTCGAGCCCTCCGGAGAAGGCGATGCCGACGCGTTCGCCGACGGGGAGCGAGGTGAGCACCTTGGACATGGGAAGAGTATGCATTCATATGCATGATCATGCAAACCTGGCCGGAGGGGTGAGGTCACCCTCTGCGACGGAGGTCACAGCTCCAGCCATGGCCATGACATACCCCTAGGGGTATGTTCGATCGCGACGGACCGCGCGTCCACCCGGCACCGCGAGAGGCACCTGCCGCCTCTTCGGTTCGCCACCAGGGTGGGGGCGCGGTGACCGGGGTCAGTGACGACCGATCCGGCGGGCGCCCCGGGCGACGCGTTCGCCCAGGAAGCGCCTGGGCACCGGCGTCGGGCCCGGTGGGGGCCCGACGCCGGTCGCTGCGCTCACGTCCTGGGGCGCACGGTGCGTCAGCCCAGGCCGATCACCCGACCCCGCCACAGCCGGGCCTGCGCCCGGGCGACCCGGCGGTCGACGCGGTCGATGGAGGCGCGGCGCTCCAGCCGCACGCCGTACCTCGCCGCGAAGACCTTCGCCCGGTGGGTGGTCAGGTCGGGCACCCCAACCCGCTCTGGGGCGATCCGGCGATCGGCGGCGGCGTAGGGCCGGGCCGCGGCGGCGAGGGCGTCGGCCGAGGTCGGCCGCCCGCGCGAGCACCGCCGCGGTGAGGGCCGGGCTGGCGGCGCGCAGGCTCGGCGCCGTCACGAGCGGGTTGACCGTCGGGTAGTAGCCGCTGGCGTGACCGACCCGCTTGGGGTGGAAGCTCTCGGTGATCGACAGGGACAGGTTGTTGATCCACTCCTGGCTGTCGCACACCGCATGGCCGAGGAAGGCGTTCGTCGGGTTGGCGTAGGCGAAGCCCGCGGCGCCAGCGGCCGCGCTCAGCCGCGAGTTGAGCAGGTCGGCAGTCGCGTTGAGCGCGGACATCTCCCCCGAGGAGAACCACGTCAGCCAGCTGCAGTCCCGCCCGTTGAACAGCCGCGGGTAGCCCACCACCGTGACCTGCGCCTGGGAGCGCGACTGCGGATGGCGGCGTACAGGGTGCTCAGCCGGCCGGGGAGCGTGTTGTTGATGATGCTCTGGGCGCTGCTGATCGCGCCGTAGCAGTTGCTGAGCCACGAGGGCAGCGCGCACTCGGTGAGCACGCTCGCGAAGCCCGCGTCGTTGCCGCCCACCGAGATGGTCACATAGCTCGTCGAGGCCGACAGCGAGCCCAGCTGGGTGCCGGTGACGTCGGCGACCGTGGCGCCGGAGCAGGCCCGGAAGTCCAGGGCGTAGCCGCGCGCCGACGCGATCAGGCTCGGGTAGGCGTAGACCGAGCGCTGGCAGCTGGTGCCGTCGTTGATGTAGGTGCCGGTGCCGGTGCCCGAGGAGGAGGAGTCGCCGAGGGCGACGTACGCCGGCGGCGCGGCCTGGGCTGGGCTCGCGACGAGCAGACCGGCGACCAGCCCGAGGACCAGCCCGAGCGCGGACGCGACGCCCGCGCCACGACGGCGCAGGGGCGGTCCGAGGCGGGCTCGGCGGGCTGCGGATGGCAGGAACGGGGACGGCATGGCTCTCCTCCAGGTCTCCGAGTGACGGGGGTGCCGTCGACCGCCGTACGGCGATCTGTGACGCGGCTCACAGTAGGGCCGGGAATCCTTCAGCGCCACCCCGCGTCGGCGAGTCATTGAACCTTCAACTTCACGTTCGAGGAGCCCTCATGACCTACACCTCAGCCTCCGACTTCGACGCCCCCACCGCCGCAGTGGACGACATCTCCGGCGACTACGCCCTGGACCTCCCCCACTCCCGGCTCGGCTTCTCGACCCGGCACGCGATGGTGACCACGGTGCGCGGCCAGTTCGGGGAGTTCGCCGGCACGGCGCACGTCGACGCCGCGGACCCCGCCTCCTCCTCGGTCCAGGTGACCATCCAGGCCGCCAGCGTCGACACCGGTGTTGCGGACCGCGACGGCCACCTGCGCTCGCCGGACTTCTTCGACGTCGAGGCCTACCCCGAGATCCGGTTCGTCTCTACCGCCGTGGCGCTCGACGCCGACGGCGTCTGGCAGATCACCGGCGACCTCACCCTCAAGGACCTCACCCACACGATCACCATTCCGTTCGAGACCACCGGCTCGGCGCGCGACCCGTTCGGCAACCTGCGGGTCGGCTTCGAGGGCGCCGCGACGCTGAGTCGCAAGGAGTGGGGCCTGACCTGGAACGCCGCCCTCGAGACCGGCGGCGTCCTCGTGTCGGACAAGATCAAGCTCGAGTTCGACATCTCCGCCATCCGCCAGGGCTGACCCCCCTCGCCGATCCGGCAGAACCTCGCGCCGATCCGGCAGAACCTCGCCGATCCGGCAGAACTTCGCGCCACTGCGCGCCGAACTTCTGCCGGATCGGCGTAATCCTGTGGAGAACTTCTGACGGATCGGCGTTGAATGGGCGCTGTGAGGAGCGCCGCGAAGGTCCCGGGAGATCAGGTCGAGGGGCTGCCCCCGGGGCTGAGTCAGCGGCCGCTGGCCGAGGAGGATGCGCCCGCGGTGTACGCCGTGATGGCCGCGCAGCAGCGCCACGACCTGGGCCGGGTCGACATCGAGCTGGCCGACATCGTCGGCGACTGGCAGCGGCCGAGCTTCGACATCGGCGCCAGCACGGTCGGGGTCCTCGACAACGAACGCCTCGTCGGGTACGCCGAGGTGGGGCTCGCCGGCCGCGGGGATGCCGCCGTCGACCCGGCGTACGGCGGCCGCGGGCTCGGCACCGCGCTGGCCCGCTGGATGCAGCGCCGGGCCCGGGTGCTCGGCCACGCCGAGATCGGCATGCCCGTGCCGCAGGGCTCACCCGGCGACCGGCTGCTGGCGGCGCTGGGCTACCGCGTGCGCTGGACCAGCTGGGTGCTCCAGCTGCCGGAGGGTGCCCGGATCGCCTCCCGCCCGCTGCCCCCCGGGTACGCCGTCCGCGAGGCCCGCCCCGAGGAGTACCCCGCCGTTCACCGCGTCGTCGAGGACGCCTTCTTGGAGTGGTCGCGCCGAGACCCCGAGGACTACGCCGACTTCGAGGCCGAGACGATCCGCCGGCCCGGCGCCGAACCCTGGAACATCCGGGTCGTCGTCGCCCCCGACGGCGCCGTCGTGGCGACCGCCGTGGTGGTGCTGAGCGACGCCGGCGAGGGCTACGTCAGCCGCCTTGCCACCCGCGCCGACCACCGGCACCGCGGCCTGGCCCAGGCGCTCCTGGTCGACTCCTTCGCCGCGGCCCGCGACCACGGGGCCGTCCGGTCGGGGCTCTCGACCGACTCCCGCACCGGCGCCCTCGACCTCTACCTCAAGGTCGGCATGGAGGTGACCGACGTCTGGGTCAACCGCGGCATCGCGGTCTGATCACCCAGCCGTCGGCTCCCTCGACTGCTCCAGGCGGCCCACCCGGCGCCCGGCCGAGGGCCGGGGCGGCGTCCGCTGCACCGGTACGCCGTCCCCGCCGGCCGCGCCGGCCCCGGGCCGGCCGTCGACAGCCACCCCGGCAGCCGCCCCGGCACCCATCCCGGCAGCCATCCCGGCACCCAGGGCGAGTCCGGTCGCCCCGGCCAGGGCGGCCACGAGCACCAGCAGCAGCCGACCGCCCAGCAGGTGGGCCAGCGCCGGCCCCGCCAGCGACCCGACCAGCGCCGCGGCCACCATCGCGGTGTCGGTGGCGCCCAGCACCGAGGCTCGGACCTGGTCGGGCACCACCTGCTGCAGCCGCGCCGTCGCCGCCGCCTCGACCTGCACCGCCGCCGCTCCGGCCAGCGCCAGCGGCGCCAGCGCCCAGGCCGGCGCCGACATCGGGACGACCAAGAGCAGCGCCACCGCGAGCAGGCCCAGGCCGCGCGCCATCCGCGCCCTCTCGCCCCGACCCAGTCGGGTGAGCGCCGGCCCGGCCAGCGCGCCGAAGCCGAGGACGCCGGTGGCCACGCCGTACGCCGACGGCCCGGCTCGCCAGACCTGCTCGGCCACCGGCAGCAGCGCGATCGCGACCAGCGCGACCAGGGCGTTGACCGCCGCCATCACGGCCATCACGACTGCGACCTCGGGCCGGCGCACGACCCGGCCGAGCCGCGTCGGGAGAGCGGAGCCCGCCGTCACCCGCGGCGCGGGCAGGCACACCCCGCGCAGCATGGCTCCGGCGGCGACGACCAGCCCCAGCGCAACCGGGAAGACGAGGGGCCGCGCGGGGTCGGCCAACAGCAGCCCGCCCAGCGCCGGGCCGACGACGAAAGCCCCCACCTCGATGGTGACCAGCAGCTCCGTGGCGCGGCCGGTGCCCGGCCCCGCGGCGCCCGGCATCGCCGCCGCCAGCGCGGGGTAGGCCGGCGTCGCGACGGCCACGGCAGCGGCGGCCGCGACCACCGCCAGCGGGAGCAGCCATCCGGTCGCCACGGCCAGCGCCGCGACGGTGAGCGCCACCGCGCGCAGCCCGATCGTGAGCGAGACCAGCCGGTCGCGCTGCCGGGCGTCCGCGAGCCGGCCGGCGGCCCACGACAACAGCACGTACGGCGCCATCCGGGCGGCGCCGGTCATCCCCAGCCACAGGTCGCTGTGGGTGTGCTCCCAGACCAGCACCAGCAGCAGCGGCCAGGGCAGCGACATGCCGACCGAGGCCAGGGCATGCGCGAGGAGCATCCGCCGCGCGTCGCGCGCGAGCGGGGGCATCTCAGGCCTCGCTCGGGCTGGTCATGGACGTCTCCTCCGCGCCGCGCCGCAGCGGCGTCATCGCGGAGGAGACGGCCTGCGGGCTGTGGATACCTGCCCGCACGCTCGCCCCAGGGCGTCACAACAGCGTCAGCAACAGCTCCTCGACCCGGGCCCGGATCTCGTCACGGACCTGGCGGACGACCGGCAGCGGCTGACCCGCCGGGTCGGTGAGCGCCCAGTCCTCGTAGCGGATGCCGGGGTAGAACGGACACGCGTCGCCACAGCCCATGGTGACCACCACGTCGGAGGCCTGCACGCTCTCGTCGGCGAGCCGGGTCGGCACCGCATCGGTGATGTCGATGCCCACCTCGGCCATCGCCTCGACGGCGACGGGGTTGATGCTCGCGGCCGGTGCCGAGCCGGCCGATAGCACCTCCACCCGGTCGCCGGCGAGGTGGCGCAGCCACCCGGCCGCCATTTGGGAGCGCCCGGCGTTGTGCACGCACACGAACAGGACGGTGGGTCGGTCGGTCATGCGGGACTCCTCGGGGAGGGGGTGGCGCCGAAGCGCGGCCGGAGGGCGAGGCTGACGTAGACCAGCCCCACCAGGACGGGCACCTCGATGAGCGGTCCGACGACCCCGGCGAGGGCCTGCCCCGAGGTGACGCCGAAGGTCGCGATCGCCACCGCGATGGCGAGCTCGAAGTTGTTGCCGGCCGCGGTGAAGGCCAGGGTGGTGGTGCGCTCGTAGGTCATCCCCAGCGCACGCCCGAGCAGATAGCCCCCGCCCCACATCAGCCCGAAGTAGGCCAGCAGCGGGAGCGCGATGCGCGCGACGTCCCAGGGTCGCTGGGTGATCTCCTCGCCCTGAAGGGCGAAGAGTACGACGATGGTGGCCAGCAGCCCGATCAGCGCCCAGGGGCCCACGCGGGGCAGGAAGCTCCGTTCGTACCAGTCCCGACCGCGCCAGCGCTCGCCGTACCGCCGGGAGAGGTAGCCCAGCGCCAGCGGGATACCGAGGAAGATCAGCACCGAGCGGGCGATCTGCCACGCCGACACGTCCAGCCGCTCGGTGCCCAGGCCCAGCCAGCCGGGCAGGATGTCGAGGTAGAACCAGCCGAGCGCGGCGAAGGCCAGCACCTGCCACAGCGAGTTCAGGGCCACCAGGACGGCGGCCGCCTCGCGGTCGCCGCAGGCCAGGTCGTTCCAGATGATCACCATCGCGATGCAGCGCGCGAGCCCGACGATGATCAGGCCGGTGCGGAACTCCGGCAGGTCGGGCAGCAGCAGCCAGGCCAGCGTGAACATGAGGGCCGGGCCGACCAGCCAGTTGAGCACCAGCGAGGCCACCAGCAGCCGCCGGTCGCCGGTGACGGTGTCCAGCCGGTCGTAGCGGACCTTGGCGAGCACCGGGTACATCATGACCAGCAGCCCCACCGCGATGGGCAGGGAGACGCCGCCGATCTCGACGGCCCCGAGCGCGGCGTCCAGCCCAGGCACCAGCCGCCCGAGCAGCAGCCCGGCCACCATCGCCAGGCCGATCCACACCGGGAGGAACCGGTCCAGCGTGGACAGCCGGGAGGCGACCTCGGGGTGGGCGGGCGCCGTCACCGGTCGCTCCCGAGCACGGCCGCAAGGTCGGCGAGCACCTCGGGCCGGACTCGGTAGTGCACCCAGACCCCCCGCTTCTCGCGGTCCAGCAGGCCGGCCTCGTGCAGCACCTTGAGGTGGTGGCTGATGGTGGGCTGGGAGAGGTCGAACGCGGCGTTCAGGTCACAGACGCACGCCTCGCCGCCGTCGCCGGCCGCGACCATCGAGACCAGGCGCAGCCGGACGGGGTCGGCCAGCGCCTTGAGCAGCGGCGCGAGGCGCTCGGCGTCCTCGGCCGTGAGCGGCTCGCTCAGCAACGGGGAGCAGCAGTCGGTGAGGCGCACGGTGGGCACGGAGGCGGAGGACTTCGACATGCATCGATATTGACAGAAGTCGATATCTGAGGCAACCTGAGTCATCGGACATAGACATCTATCGATATCAGGAGGACACCATGGTTGCTCCGACCACATCTCGGCTGCAGCTGGCGCTCAACGTCGACGACCTCGAGGAGGCCGTCGCGTTCTACACCCGGCTGTTCGGCACCGAGCCCGCCAAGACCAGGCCCGGCTACGCCAACTTCGCCATCGCCGACCCGCCGCTGAAGCTGGTGCTCTTCGAGGGAGTCGGCCAGGGCGGGACGATCAACCACCTGGGCGTGGAGGTGGCCGACGCAGCCGCCGTCCACGACGCCGCGACCCGGCTGGGCGAGCGGCTCGTGACGGAGCAGCCCGGCGAGGACACCTGCTGCTACGCGCGGCAGGAGAAGTTCTGGGTGCAGGACGTCCCGGACGGCCTGCGCTGGGAGGTCTACACCGTGCTGGAGGACACGACCGGCTTCGCCGGACCGGTCACCGAAGCCGTCCAGGCCGAGGCCGACCAGGCGGTCGCCTCGGGGTGCTGCGCCTGAGCCGACCGCAGCCGGGGTCAGGCGAGGGTGAGGAAGAGCTTCTCCATCTTCTTCACGTCCAGGCCGTCGGCGCCCTCGGGGTTGACCAGGCAGTACTGGATCCCGGACGCGACGATCGCGTAGCCAGCCTTGTCGAGTGCCTTGCTCACGGCGGCGAGCTGGTTGACCACGGCCTCGCAGTCGCGGCCCTCCTCGAGCATGCGCAGCACGCCGCCGAGCTGGCCCTGCGCACGCTTGATGCGGTTGATCACCGGCACCATGTCGGTGGGGTCGAGCTCCATCGTCATGCCTCCTCACCCTCTCGGGAACCTGCGTCGAGAGCCGCGAGCGCGGCGCCCAGTCGTTGCTTTGCCTCGGCCGCGACGGCCAGGAGCGCCTCGGAGTCGGCGACGCCCATCATGGCGTCGGGGTCGACCGCCTCGACGATCGTGGTTGCGTCGTCGAGCGCCCGGACCACGACGTTGCACGGCAGCAGCGCCCCGACGGCGGGGTCGGCCTGCAGCGCCTGGTAGGCCAGCGGCGGCCGGCACGCGCCGAGGATCACCTGCGGCGCGATGTCGACGTCGAGCTTGGCCTTGAGCGTGGCGCGCATGTCGATCTCGGTCAGCACGCCGAAGCCCTGCTCGGCCAGCGCGGCACGCACCGCGGCCACGGCGTCGTCGTACGGCGTGGCCAGCGTCGCGGTCAGGGTGTAGGTCACGCGGTCCTGCTCTCCTTCTCGGCCGCCTCCTTGCGGGCGGCCTCGATGTCGGGTCGCGCACGGCGGTGATCAGCTGCTCGAGGGCGGGCGCCGGAAGCGCGCCGGGCTGGCGGAAGACGAGCGAGCCGTCCTTGAACGCCATCAGCGTGGGGATCGAGGTGATGCCGGCCGCCGCGGAGAGCGCCTGCTCGGCCTCGGTGTCCACCGAGCCGAACACGATGTCGGTGTTCTCTACCGCCGCCTTCTCGTAGATGGGGGCGAACATGCGGCAGGGACCGCACCAGGACGCCCAGAAGTCGACGAACACGATCTCGTTCTCGGAGATGGTGGTCTCGAAGTTGTCCTGTCCGAGGGGGACGCCTGCCATGGGAGTGGAACCTTTCGTCGCGTGAGTTGGAACGATACCCCAGGGGGTGTTACCGTTGCGAACACGATATACCCCAGGTATTCCCGCCAGCCCGTCAGCACCACCCGACCCCATCGTTCCAGGAGGAGCAGACCCGTGCGCGATGTCGACCTGTCCACCTTCGTACAGGCCCACGCCGAGGGCGCCGTCGTCGTCGACGTGCGCGAGTCGATGGAGTACCACCGGGCCCACGTGCCCGGTGCGCTGCTCATGCCGATGAGCCAGATCGGCGCGCGGTACACCGAGCTCGACCGCTCCCAGCGGCTCTACATCATCTGCGCCACGGGCAACCGCAGCGCCGCCATCACCGACGCGCTGCGGCACGCCGGGTACGACGCCGTGAACGTGCTCGGCGGGACCATGGCGTGGATGCGCGCCGGCTACGCTCTCGACTCCGGGCTCCCGGCCGCCTCCTGACCCGGCCCTCCACCGCCCCCGACCCACCAACCCCACCAGGAGCTCCCATGTGCCACGCCGTCCGCTGCCGTACCTGCGGCAAGACCACCTGGGCCGGCTGCGGCTCGCACGTTCGCCAGGTGATGGCCTCCGTGCCGCAGGGCCAACGCTGCGAGGGCCACGCCGGCGAGCCGCGCCCCGGCGGCTTCCTCAGCCGGCTGCTGGGCCGCTGACGCGGGCGCGCCTCAGCGGGCGCTCTCGCGCAGCGTGGCGCCGCGGGCCCCGCGCACGGTGAGCGCGGCGCTGCCCGCCGCGACCACCCCCAGCACCGCCGCCGTGGCGACCGACACCAGCGCCAGCCAGAGCGAGTCGACGGCGGTCACGGGGCGCGGCGTGCTGATCGCCTCGGCATAGCCCAACGTCACGGTTCGCAGCACGATGTCTTGCGCCACGGTCCCGGCGACGATGCCCGCGACCGCCGCCGCCCCCAGCACCACCAGCACCTCCCAGACGACGGCGGTGACCACCGCCCGGCGGCTCACCCCGACCACGCGCAGCGCGGCGGCGTCCCGGCGCCGCGACGGCATCTGGACGGCTGTGGTGACGAGCAGCCCGACCAGCGCGATCGCGACGACGACGGCCGCCACCACGAGGTAGAGCCGCAGCGCCAGCGCGTAGGCGCTGCGGCCGAGGATCCGCTGCTCCCGCGCGCGGCTGGTCAGCTGGGTCAGCCCCTCCTGCGTGAGTGCCCGGCGCACCGCGGGAGGCGTGTCGCCACGAGCCAGCACGTACGGCGTGAACAGCTCGTCGTACAGGTGCCGACCCGAGGTGAAGAGCGTGGCGTCCACGGCGATGCCCTCGGGGCCGAGGAAGGGGACGCTGCGGGAGGTCAGCACCGGCCGGACCGGCACCCGGTCGACCCAGAGCGGGTACCCCTCCCCGCCCTCGACCGGTCGCAGGTTGTCCCCGGCGTTCTCACCGAGCACGACCGGGCGGAAGACCGGGGTCGAACCCGACAGGAACCGCACCGTCGCCTCCTCGCCCTCGGTGTCGATGGCCAGGCGGAGCAGCCCACCAGCCACCTGGGACCGCACCAGCCGGGCGGTCATCGTGTCGGCCTCGGCCCACGACGCCTCGGTCATCGCCTCGGCGAGGGGCGTCCCGTCGACGGTGAGCCCACCCACGGACACTGTCCCGGCGAGCTGGGTCGGCAGCGTCGCCGGCCCACCCACCGCGAGCTCCTCCCAGGTGCAGCCGCGACGGCACTCGGGGACCTTCACGGTCATGGTGTGCTCACCGCTCTCCAGCGGTCCGAACATGGCGCGAATCTGCTCGGTCCGTCCCGTGACGTGCAGGGTCATGCCGACATAGACCGGCCCGTCGGCGTCGAGGTCCCGGGTCACGGTGAGGCCGACTCTCGTCCCGGTGAGCACGGGCTGCCGGCCGGTGGGTCCGATCAACCCGGCGACGTCCGCCGCGCTGTAGCCCGGGGTCCACGCGTCGGGCCAGCCGGCGACGCGCGCCAGGCGGGGTGTGTCGAGTAGCACCATCCCGCCGGTGGGGCCGTTGAGCACGGCGGCCGACATCAGCCACTGACCCGCCGGGTCGAGCCGGATCGTCAAGTCGCGGGTCCGGGCCGGCGTGTCCGGGGACAGCCACACCTCGTCGGCTGGCGCGATGGTGTCGGCGACGCTGGTGCGCCAGGTGACGCCGGCGTCGTAGGCACCCAGGGCGAAGACACCCACCGCGATCGCGGCGGCCAGGGCAGGACCACCAGGGTGCCCTCGCGGCGGCGGGCGACCGCGCGTCGCGCGACGTAGCCGGGCAGCCATCGGCTCCGCGGGCGCTCCCGGGTCCACCACCGGGCAGCGGAGGCGACGGCCCGGGTGGCGAGCAGCCCGCGGCGACGGCCAGCAGGACCGGCAGCAGCAGGTCGGTGACGTCCGGGCCTCGCCCTGCTTGCCCGCCAGCTGGGCCACGAGGACCGCCGCGGCCGCCGCCACGACCAGCACCTCGCCCACCAGCCCCGCTCGCGTGCTGCGCAGGTCGGCCGCACCACGCCGCTGAGCTGGCCGGTCAGGGACCGGCGCAGGACGGCGGCCACCACCGCGACGGAGACGAGAAGGCCGGCCACCACGACGCCCGCCGCCGCGAGCAGACCGACCCCGGACACCGGCACGGGCAGGCCGGGGACCAGCCACCAGCGGGCCAGAAGCCGGGCGGAGAGCACCCCCAGCCCGAGGCCAACCGGCAGCCCGAGCAGCAGCAGGAGCACCGGCTCGGCCAGCCCCAGCCCCCACATCCGGCCGCCCGGCATGCCGCGCAGTGCGGCGAGCGCCAGCTCCGGCAGCCGCAGGTCGGCGGCTGCCGCGACCAGCCGCATCAGCAGGGCGAGCGCGACGAGGATCAGCGACAGCACGGCGGGCGCGATCGACGCCCGCGGCGGTCCGCTCCTGGGCCGTGACGTCCGCCGCGATCGACTCCAGGTCGTTGAGCGAGAACGCCCGCAGGAAGCCCCCCGGCACGTCGTACCGCGCCCGGTCGTCCAGCCCCGAGCGGGTGGCCAGCGCCTGCGGAGGTCCGCCGGTGTGAAGCTGCTGGGGATGTCGAGGAGCAGGTCGACGCGCACGCGCCCAGGGGACCCGCAGCGTGGTGAACCGCGACGGGTCGACGATCACCGGCCCCGGCTGCGGCGGCGGTTGGTGCTGCCGTCCGGGAGGGCCTTGGCAGGGACGCTGGAGAGCCGGTCGGTGACGAACCAGTAGGAGTCCTCCTCCTCCAACGGCTGGTAGAACCCGACGATGCGCACCGTGCCGGCCCGGCCCAGGTCGACCTCGTCGCCCAGCTCGACCTGGGAGTAGAACCGGTCGGCCTCGGCCATCACCGCCTCGTCGGCGCCCGCCAGGCACCGGCCGCTCGCCAGTACCAGGTGGGCACACACGTCCCGCTTGGCGACGAGGTACGCCGCGCCCCCGAGGGCGGAGAAGCGCACCGACTCCAGCTGGGGCACGGTGGGGTACGGCCCCGCACCTGGTCGCGGCGACCGCCGCCACGGCCTGGTCGAGGGCCTGCCGCGGCATCTGGCCCTGGGTCGGTGTGTACAGCCAGGACTGCCCGCCGACGAAGTTGGGCGCCTCGCCGAGCCGGGTGATGACGTAGGAGCGGGCCACCGAGTCGGCGAACGTCGGGCCGAGCAGGGCCGATGCCACGGCCAGCGCGACCAGCAGCACCGAGCCGACCGACAGCAGCCCGCGTGCGCGGTCGCAGCACGGTGCCGAGGGCGGCCAGCCGCATCCTCATCCGCACCCCTCCTCCTCGCGCAGGATCGCCGGCCGGGTCTGGACGGTGCGGAACGACCGCGCCCGGGTGCCGGCCGCGAGCAGCGCCGCCACCGCGATGGCGGCCACGCTCACCAGCACCCAGGCCGGCGTCGCGAGCTGCACCGGCCGCGCCGAGGCCGGGGCCGGGTGGATGAAGGGCAGCTGCGTGAGCAGCAGCCGCACGGCCGCCAGCCCGCCGAGCAACCCACCGGCCACGGCGGCGCCGGCCAGCAGCCAGCTGCTCCACCCAGCCCGATCGCCGCTGGGCGGCGACGACGCCCAGCAGCCGCAGCGCGGCGATCTCCGCCGGCGCCGCTCCCGCTGCGGGCTCCCGCGGCGAGCGTGACCAGGGCCGCCACAGCCAGCCCGAAGCCGGCGACCGGGCGTACGCCGCGGCCTGGGTGGCCCCGGCCTCCACGGTCACGTGTCGGCGTACCACGCCGACGGTCCACCGAGGCCGCCCGCTCCGGCCGCGCGCAGGTCGCGCAGCAGCGGGGCGGGCGCGTGTCCGCCCGGGCGAGGACGTAGGACTGCGCCGGCCGGCACCGGCGGCCGGTCCCCGGAGAGCACCGCGGGCAGGTCGGCGAGCAGCCCGTCGCCCTCGACCAGGGGAGGGCGGGGAGTCGGCGACCACGGTGGCGTCGTACGTCACCGCGCTGGGCGAGACCACCCGATCGGCCAGGGTCCCCGAGGGCAGTGTCCGGGTCGCCAGCAGCGGCACCTGACCCTGAGGCCCGGTCGGCACCAGGTGAGCCGGGCGTCGGCCGGCCGTGACCGCCAGCCCCGCCGGGCCGACGCTCGCCCAGGTCGGCCCGGTCCATGTCGCGGCGAGCAGGTCTGCGTCGCCGAAGTCGAGGCGGCCAACGAGGGCGACGCCGCTGCGGGCCCGGGCGGAGACGTCGATCGCCGTGACCACGCAGCTCTGCCGACACCCCGCCAGTGGTGCCGTGGCCGTCGACTCGCCGGCCGGCTCGGGCCGCAGCCGCACCGTGGTCGTGGCGGTGGCCCCACCGGCGCCGACGTAGCTGACCGAGACCCGCACCACCGGTCGCGCCAGCGGTGGCCCGGCCAGGCCGACGACGAGCTGGTCCCCGCGACCGGTCAGCAGGGCCAGGTTCTGGCTCGCGGCGGTCGGCCCCAGGCCTGCCACGGCGTCGCGCAGATCGGCCCCGAGCGCGCTGCCGACGACCGCGTCGACCCATGGCGTCGAGCGCTCGGTGTCGAGGAAGGCGCGGCGCCCGCCGGCATGCTCGTCGAGAACCACCGCGCCCGCCATCAGCCAGCGACCCTCCGGGTCGAGCTGGTGGGTCAGCCGGAACGCCTCCAGCGCCCCACCCTCGGCCACCGGCAGCCGGAGCCCGCCGACGGTGCGCATCCGGCCGTCGTGTCCGCCCACGAGTACGCCGCGGCCGAGCCGGTCAGCGCCAGCACCGCGAGCGCCATCGCCGCCACCAGCAGCCGGACCGGGCTGGTGAGCCCAGCCGTCCCGCGGAGCCGCCGGACGGCGAGGTAGAGGCCGGTGCCCGCCCGGCGGCTCTGGCTCACGGCCAGCCGGGTGACCATGGCGGTCAGCCAGACCGCCAGCTGGCCGGCCGCGAGCCCGACGACCGCCGGCCCGGCCCACACCAGCCACCCGGGGTCGGTCGTGGTCGCGTGGGCGCGGTAGACCGCCAGCACGGCCGCCAGCAGCACGAACACGGTGGCGAAGATCGCGGCTGTGCCGGGCCGGCGAGGTCGCTCGGCCAGCGCCACCTGGTCGGCGAGCGGCTCCCGGATCGCCGCGCGCATGCCGACGAGGAGCGCGCCGACCCCGACAGCCACCACCGCCACCACCGCGAGCACCGCCGGGAGGCCGGGCCAGCCGGCCGCCTCCCGAGCCAGTGCCGCACCGCCAGCGACGACCCCACCCAGCCCAGGCCCCCGCCGAGCGCCGTCCCGGCCGCGACCGCGAGGGCGGGCTCGGCGAGCACCAGACGCACCAGCCTCGGGCCCTCCAGGCCGCGGAGCCGGGCCACCCCGATCTCCTCGCGGCGCGCGGAGGCGAGCTCGGCTCCGGTCGCGGGAACGGCGAGCAGCCCGATCGCGAACAAGGGGAGCGCCAGCCACGCGGAGGTGCCGGCCCGGTGGGCGAAGCCGAACACGGTGACCGTGCCCGCGACCACCGTGGCGGTGACGGCGACCAGCATCAGGAGCAGCCCCGCCCGGGACCGCGCTCCGCGGACCAGCCGGTCCATCTCAGCGGTCCATCTCAGCGGTCCGCCGCGGCGTCGCCGGGCCGGGACGGCCGAGCGAACGGCGACCGGCCCGCGGCCGCGACGGAGGGCCCGGCCGCCGCCGGCGCCTCGACGCCCTCCGGCGCTCGAGCCGGGGTCGGTTCAGCCGGGGTCGGTTCAGCGGGGGCGGGCTCGGTGGGGCCGGCGGCGCGGCGGGAGCCGGTTGGGCGGAGGCAGGGCCGGCGGCGCTGGGCTCGACCGTCCCGGGCGCCCCAGGCTCGGGGCGCGGCGGCGGCGCCTCCTGCGCGGACGACGGAGGGGCCTCCCGGTGGGCGACGGCCTCGACCAGCACTAGCCGGCCCTCGTCGAGGGCGTAGTGCCGGTCGCAGGCCTCGACCACCGCCGGGTCGTGCGTCGCCACGACCACCACCGCGCCCCGGTCAGCCTCCTCGCGCAGCCGCTCGAGGACCAGGCTCCGGTTGCCCTCGTCCAGCTCGGACGTGGGCTCGTCGGCGAGCAGGATCTCGGGCTCGACGACGAAGCCTCGCGCGCAGGCGACGCGCTGCATCTGGCCACCGGACAGCTCCTCGACCTGCCGGTCGCCGAGGTCGGCGATGTGCAGCCTCGCGAGGGCCGCCTCGGCTCGCTCGTCGGCCTCGACCGGATCGAGGCCACGGGCGCGCAGGGCGATGGAGACGTTCTCGCGCGCCGACAGGATCGGCACCAGCCCGTAGACCTGGAGGATGAACGCGACCTCGGGCCGCGGGTCGCCGTTGCCCTGCCACATCGGCCGCCCGGCGTACGTCGCCGTGCCGGTCGTGCCCTCGACCAGCCCGCCGACGATCGAGAGCAGGGTGGTCTTGCCCGAGCCGCTCGGCCCCGACAGCGCCGTCATCAGCCCGGGCCCGAGGTCCAGGTCGATGTCGGCCAGCAGCGGGCGCCCGATCACCAGCGAGACATCACGCACCTCGAGCACGTTCACCGGCGGGCCTCCTCGGCGCCGTCGCTCCACCATCCGGGGGCGCGACAGCCGCAGCCGGTCGGCGTCCTCGGGCTCGATGCGGACGAGCGTCCCGGGCGGCCACTCGCTGGCGAACTGGCTGGGTAGGTGCAGCACGCCCTCCTCGCCGACGACGACGTACTCCGCCGTCGCGGCCCTCGGAGCCGACCCGGCCGCCCTTCATGATGATGGTGCGCGGGAACGTCTCGGCCACCTCGGGCTGGTGGGTGACGACGAGGATCGTCGTACCCAGGTCGTCGCCGAGCCGGTGGATCAGCTCCAGGACGTGGTCGCGGTCGGCGTGGCTGAGCTGGCTGGTCGGCTCGTCCGCGAGCAGCAGCTGAGGTCCGGTGGCGACCGCGCACGCCAGCGCCAGCCGCTGCCGCTGGCCGCCCGACATCGTCGAGACCGGCTGGTCGGCCTGGTCGGCGAGCCCGACCCGGTCGAGCAGCTCATCGGCCGGAAGGGTGGGGCGCGGTCCTGCGCCTCCATCGCCAGCCGCGCGAACCCGATGTTCTGCACTGCCGTGGCGTAGGGCAGCAGGTTGCGTACGGCGCCCTGCAGCATGGTGCTCACCCGGCGGGCTCGCAGCCGGGCCAGGTAGCGCTCCCCCATCCGCGAGATCTCCTCGTCGCCGAGGAAGATCCGCCCGGCGCTGGGGCGCTGGATGCCGCCGAGCAGGGTGAGCAGCGTGGACTTGCCCGAGCCGGACGGCCCCAGGAACGCGACCCGCTCACCGGGCCCGATGGTCAGGTCGACGCCTCGCAGCGCCACGACGTCGTGCCCCTCGAAGGTGCGGTAGAGGTGGACGACGCCCTCGCAGCGCACTCCCACCCCGCCGGGTCGGGCCAGCGCGCCGACGTACTCCCCGCTCACCCCAGCACTCCTTCCGGGCCCTCCCCCGTCGGCTCGAGCAGACCCGGACAGGCCTCGACCCGGGCCGCGCGGCCCACCCCGTAGGACACCGCGAACCAGCCCTCGCTGGCAATCCCCACCCCCCGATTGTTAGCACGCCGCAACCTGTCCGACCGGGCCCCGGGAGCGCCCGCGCGCGGCCCTAGAGTGGGAGTAGGGAGCCCTGGCGGGGCCCCCGCCGAACCGGCGAGGAGGCGCCCGATGCGCGCACTGGTCAAGACCGCAGCCGGCCCCGGGCTGGAGCTGCTGGACGTCCCCGAGCCGGTGCCCGGCCCGCACGAGGTGAAGATCCGGGTGCTGCGGACCGGGCTGTGCGGCACCGACCTGCACCTGTTCGAGTGGGACGAGTGGGCCGCGTCCGTGGTGAAGCCGCCGCTCACGGTCGGTCACGAGTTCTACGGCGAGGTCGCCCAGGTCGGCGCGGAGGTGGAGCACGTCCAGGTCGGGCAGCGGGTCTCCGGGGAGGGGCACATCGTCTGCGGCCACTGCCGCAACTGCCGGGCCGGGCGCCGACATCTGTGCATCAACACCGTCGGGATCGGCGTGAACCGCGACGGCGCCTTCGCTGACTACGTCGTCATCCCCGCGAGCAACGTGTGGGTGCACCCCGGCGACCTCGACCCCGACCTGGGCGCGATCTTCGACCCGTTCGGCAACGCCACCCATACGGCACTGTCCTTCCCCATCGCCGGCGAGGACGTCGTGATCACCGGTGCCGGTCCGATCGGGGTGATGGCGACGGCGATCACGCGGCACGTGGGGGCGCGCTTCATCGTGGTCACCGACATCTCCGACGTGCGGCTCGAGCTGGCCCGCGCGGCCGGCGCCGACCTGGCCATCAACCCGACGACGACGTCACTACGGGACGCGATGGCGACGCTCGGCATGAAGGAGGGCTTCGACATCGGCCTGGAGATGTCCGGCGCGCCGTCCGCGGTCGCGGACATGCTGGCGACGATGAACCACGGGGGCCGGGTCGCGATGCTGGGACTGCCCCACGACGACTATGTCATCGACTGGGGCCGGGTGATCACCCACATGCTCACCATCAAGGGGATCTACGGCCGGGAGATGTTCGACACCTGGTACGCCATGAGCTCGATGCTGCAGACCTCGGCTCCCCTGCGGTCGGCCCTGCACTCGGTCATCACCCACCACTACCCGGCGGCGCAGTGGCCGAAGGCGTTCGAGGCGATCGCCTCCGGTCGCTGCGGCAAGGTGCTGCTCGACTGGAGCTGAGGAGACACCGGGCGGGCGCCCGGCGAGGACGCCGGCCCCTCGTCGCCGGCGCGCCCAGGTGGCGCGCGGCTGCGACCTCTCCGACCTGGCGCCGGACGGGCGGATCCGCCGCAAGGACTCCTATTGGAAGATTGTCGAGTGACCTGCGGGGCTCGCGCCGCTAGGTGGAGCGGGCTAGGACCCAGAGGCCCGCAGCACGCAGAACTCGTTGCCTTCCGGATCGGCGAGCACGACCCAGGGGGCGTCCCCCTGCCCGACGTCGACGCGCCGAGCGCCCAGCGCCAGGATCCGGTCGACCTCCGCGACCTGGTCGTCGGGGCGGAAGTTCAGGTGCAGCCGGTTCTTGGACTCCTTGGCCTCCGGCACGGCAAGGAAGAGCAGCCCGGGGACCTGGTCCTCCGCGGGCCGGATCTCGAACTCGTCGGGCGAGTCGTTCACCACGACCCAGCCCAGCGCCGCAGCCCACCACCGGCCCAGTGCCACCGGTTCGTGGGCTGCGACGACGACCTGCTCCCACTCCAGACTCATGGCGCGACCCTACGGACGACCCGCCCTCGGGGCCACCATCCGATGGCCACCATCCGATGGCCACCATTCGATCGCCGCAGCCCGGGCCTTCCCGGGCGCTCCCACACCTGGTCCTGACCGTGGGGCCTGTCGCACTCGACGCCGAGAGCGACGAGGCAAGCCTTGAACAGGTCAAGTTCCGGTGCGTCGAGGTCGCCCGGCCCGACATCGAGGAGTTCTACCCCTGCTTCGGCTTCCCGGGGTAGGCGCTGCACCACCCGAATACGGTGGACGTGAGGCATCCCCCGCTCGTCGCTTCGGCGCGCCTGAGGCACGGACGCACACTGCGGCGCGTGGTGGGTCGGCCACCGATTGGTCACGAATTGCGGGTATCTCGCCCTGAAAGCCGCGGTTTGGGGCCAAACCACGCGGCTCGGGCGACCGTCCCGACTGCCTGACACCGTCCACACGCCCATAGTGGGCGAAAGGCAGCAACCGTCCGGCGTACCGCTGACTTCCGTCCAGCCCGGCCACCTAGGCTGAGAGCGAGGTGGGTGTCGAGCGCCGGGCGGCGACACCGGCCCGCCAGCCAGACACGAGCAAGGAGGCCGCGATGTACGGCGACGTACGCGACCAGGTGCGGGCCACCCTGGCCGAGATCGAGGCGGCGGGCCTCACCAAGCACGAGCGGGAGCTGACGTCGCCGCAGTCGGCGCACATCACGACCCCGGCCGGCGACGCGCTCAACTTCTGCGCCAACAACTACCTCGGCCTGGCCGACCATCCGCAGGTGGTGGCCGCCGCGACCAGGCCCTGCAGGAGTGGGGCTTCGGGATGGCGAGCGTGCGCTTCATCTGCGGCACCCAGGAGCTGCACAAGCGCCTCGAGCACGCGATCTCGGCCTACCTCGGCACCGACGACACCATCTTGTTCGCCTCCTGCTTCGACGCCAACGGCGGCGTCTTCGAGGGCTCTTCGGCGAGGAGGACGCCGTCATCTCCGACGAGCTCAACCACGCCTCGCTCATCGACGGGATCCGGCTCAGCAAGGCCAAGCGGCTCCGCTACCGCAACGCCGACCTGGTCGACCTCGAGGCCCAGCTGCAGGCGGCGGCCGGAGCGCGGCGCCGCTGCATCGTCACCGACGGCGTGTTCTCCATGGACGGCTACCTCGCGCCGCTGCCCGGCATCTGCGACCTCGCCGAGCAGTACGACGCCCTGGTGCTTGTCGACGACTCCCACGCGGTCGGGTTCGTCGGGGCCCACGGACGTGGCACGCCCGAGCACTTCGGGGTGGCGGACCGGGTGGACCTGCTGACCGGCACGCTCGGCAAGGCCCTTGGGGGCGCCTCGGGCGGCTACGTGAGCGGGCGCGACGAGATCATCGAGCTGCTCCGCCAGCGGGCTCGCCCCTACCTGTTCTCCAATGCCGTCGCCCCCGTGGTGGCGGCCGGCTCGCTCAAGGCCCTCGAGCTGGCGGCGTCCTCCGACCAGGCCCGTGCCGCGCTGCGCCGCAACACCGCGCTCTTCCGGGCGCTGATGACCGAGGCCGGCTTCGACCTGCTGCCCGGCGAGCACCCGATCACGCCGGTGATGTTCCCCGGCCAGGACGGCGCCCGCCGCGCCGCCCAGGTGGCCGACCGGATGCTCGCCGACGGGGTCTACGTCATCGCGTTCTCCTACCCCGTGGTCCCACAGGGCAAGGCCCGCATCCGGGTGCAGCTCTCTGCCGCGCACAGCGAGGAGGACGTCCGCCGGTGCGTGGCGGCGTTCGAGACCGCCCGCGAGGCCGTCGGCTGACCGCTCGCCGGCTCACAGGTTGTCCACAGGTTTCCCGAAGAACCCGCTCAGGGCTTCGCACCAGGATGTGAGTGGATGTCATGTGGACGTCCTGACCCGAGGAGATGCCCGTGAGTGACGACGCCGACCAGACTGCCGAGACGGCACCGGGGGCGGCCGAGCCGATGACCGCACCGGAGCCCGCCGCCGAGCAGGCGCCGGAGCTGGCGCCGATCCCCGCGCCCACGGCGGCCGCGGCAGCGGCGGCCACGACCCCGAGGCGCTCGCGGCTCGGCCTGGCGGGCGCCGCCGCCGGACTGCTTGCCGTCGGCGGGCTCGGTGGCTTCGCACTCGGGCACGCGACGGCCAATGACGGTCGCGACCTGCGGCCCACCGGGTTCCACCAGGACCGCGGCTACGGGCCGGGCCAGGGCTTCGGCCCCGGTCAGGACCTCGGTCGGGGTCACGGGCCGGGTGACTTCGAGCACCGGGACGGCGACCACGACTTCGGCCAGGGCTTCCCCGACGGCCAGGGCAACGGCCAGAGCAACGGCACGCAGAGCGACGGCACCACCGGGGACGGCACCGGCACGTGACCGCCCTGCCGCTCGCGCCGGGGCGCCCGAAGGTGCGCACCGGCCCCGCCCTCCTGGATGCCGCCGTGCGCCTGGCGGGCTTGGCGGCGCTGTGGCTGAGCCTGCTGCTCACGGCGTACTGGTGGTCGGCCGGCGGTGGCATCCAGGCGCTCGGGCACTGGCCCGACGCCCTGCTGAGCACCGGCCGGCTGACCGGCCTGGCGTCGGCCGACCTGCTGCTGGTGCAGGTCCTGCTGATGGCACGGGTCCCCGTGCTGGAGCGCGCCTACGGGCAGGACCGGCTGGCCAGGCTGCACCGCCTCGTCGGCTTCACCGGCCTCAACCTGATGCTGGCGCACCTGCTCCTCATCACCTGGGGGTACGCCGCCGGCAGCGTCGCCCGCTGGGTAGCCACCCTGTGGGACCTCACCTGGCACTACCCGGGCATGCTGCTCGCGGTCGCCGGCACGCTCTGCCTGCTGCTGGTCGCGGTCACCAGCGTGCGGGCGGCGCGGGCCCGCCTCCGCTACGAGTCCTGGCACCTGCTCCACCTGTACGCCTATCTCGGGGTGGGCCTCGCCCTCCCGCACCAGCTGTGGACCGGCCAGGAGTTCCTCGCCTCCCGGGGTGCGACCTTGTACTGGTGGACCGCCTGGGCGGTGGCGGCCGGGGCGCTGCTGTGGTGGCGGCTGCTGGTGCCGCTGGAGCGCTCGATGCGCCACCGGCTGCGGGTCGTGAGCGTCGCCCACGAGGGCGACGACGTGGTGTCGGTCTACCTCACCGGCATGGGGGTTGCACCGGCTCCGCGTCGGCGCCGGCCAGTTCTTCTCGTGGCGCTTCCTGGACGCGCCCGGGCGAAGCCGTGCCCACCCCCACTCGCTGTCGGCGGCCCCGACGGGCGCAGCCTGCGGATCAGCGTGAAGGCGCTCGGTGACGGCAGCAGCCAGCTCGCCGCACTGCGGCCGGGCACCCGGGCGCTCATCGAAGGGTCCCTACGGGCGGCTCACCGAGCGGGCCCGCCGCCGCGAGCGGTGGCCTTCCTGGGCGCCGGTGTCGGCATCACCCCGCTGCGGGCACTGGCCGAGGGCATGGCCTACGACCCCGGGAACGCGGTGCTGCTCTACCGGTTCCGCGAGCGGCCGCTCTTCGAGCGCGAGTTCCACACCCTGGCCCGCGAGCGCGGCCTGGAGGTGCTCTGGCTGCCCGGCCGCCGCCGGTCGCCCGACTCCTGGCTGGGCAGCAACGCGGGGACCGTCACCGACGAGCAGGCGCTGCGCTACTGGGTGCCCGACATCGCCGACCGCGACGTCTACGTCTGCGGGCCGGACGCCTGGATGGCCGACGTACGCCGCTCCCTCGCGGCGCTCGGCGTGCCCGAGGACCAGGTGCATCTCGAGAGCTTCGGCTGGTGAGGGGGACACCATGACCAGGATCGTGCTGTGGCTGCTGTCCACCGCCACGGTGGTCGTCCTGCTGTTCGGCTACCACACCTCGACCCAGGGCCCGCTGAGCGCAGGCTCCTCGATCATCGCCGCCCCGCAGCCGTCCACGAACGACTCGAGCGGCTCGGGCTCGGGCGGCAGCACCGGTGGAGGCTCGGGCCAGTCCCAGGGCGGCTCGGGCAACGACTTCGGCGACGGCGGCTCGGGCAACAGCACCGGCGACGGCGGCTCGGGCAGCGCAGGCTCCGGCACCAAGACCGTCACCGGGCCCCAGGTGCAGACCCAGTGGGGTCCGGTGCAGGTCGAGATCACGGTCAAGGACGGCACGATCACCGACGTCTCGGTGCCGGTCTACCCCTACAACAACCCGCGCGACGTGCAGATCAACAACTACGCGCTGCCCATCCTGGTCCAGCAGACCCTCGACACCCAGAGCGCCAACATCGACATGATCAGCGGTGCCACGGTGACCAGCGTGGGCTACCTGCAGTCGCTCCAGGCGGCCCTCGACCAGGCGGGGCTGTGAGCCTCCCGGCTCGGTCCGAACCGCCCTCCGGTGCGCCCGGTGAGGCCGGTGGCAAACGCCCGACGCGATTCGTCGAGCACGTGATGGGCATGCCGGTCTCGCTCGCGCTGCGCGGCAGGCACGCCGGCACCGGGGCGGGCCGAGCGGCGTGGGCCGAGGCGGTCGCGGAGCTGCGGTGGGTGGACCTGGTCTTCTCCACCTGGAAGCCCGACTCCGCCGTCTCCCGGCTGGGCCGCGGTGAGATCACCCTCGCCGACTGCCCACCCGCGGTCGCCGAGGTGCTCGCGCTCGCCGAGCGCGCAGAGCGGGAGTCCGACGGTGCGTTCTCCGCGTTCCTGCCCCACCCCGACGGGGGCACCTACTTCGACCCCACCGGCGTGGTCAAGGGCTGGGCGGTGGAGCGCGCGGCGCGGCCGCTGAGCCGGCTGGAGGCCACGGACTTCTGCCTGTCGGCCGGCGGCGACCTGGTCTGCCGGGTGGCCCTTCCGGAGCGGCCGGCCTGGCAGATCGGCATCGAGGACCCCGCCGACCCGACGCGGATCCTCGCCCAGGTCCCGGTCCGCAACGGCGCCGTCGCCACGTCGGGGACGACCCATCGCGGCAGCCACCTGGTCGACGCCCGCACGGGCCGGGCGCCCGAGGGCATCGCCTCGGTGACGGTGGTCGCGGCCGACCTCACCTGGGCCGACATCGACGCGACGGCGGCGTACGCCCGCGGCCCGGAGGCCGCCGACTGGCTCCGCCGGCGCCCCGGGCGCACCGGGCTGGTGGTGTGGGCCGACGGTCGCTGCGAGCTCGTCGGCCCACCCGCCGTCAGCTCGCGTTGATCACCCGGATCCGTCGGTTGCCCCGGTCGACGACCCACAGGTTGCCGGCCGGGTCGAGGGCCATCGAGGACGGCCGGCTCCACGTCGAGAACAGCGCCGGGCCGCCGTCGCCCACGTAGCCGAACTGGCCACTGCCGGCGATGGTGTAGATCTGGCCGCTCGTCACGAGCCGGACCCGGTTGTTCGACTCTCCGATCCAGACGTCGCCGCTCGGCGTCGCAAGGACGTACCGGTGCGGCTTGTGCAGCCCCGCCTCGGTCGCCGGGCCGCCGTCGCCGTCGATGGTGGCGACGCCCGTGCCCGCGAAGGTGTGGATCACGCCGTTGGTGTCGACGACCCGGACCCGCTCGTTGTCGTAGTCGGCGATGTAGACGTTGCCGTCGTTGTCCACGTCGACGCCGTAGGGGCTGTTGAGCCGGGCCGTCGGGGCCGCGATCTCGTCCCCGTTGTAGCCGGCCGACCCGTTGCCCGCGAAGGTCGTGATGACGCCAGTGGTCATGTTCACCTTACGGACCTTGTGGTTGGCCCGGTCGGCGATGTACATCGAGCCGTCCGGCCCGAACGCCACGTCGTACGGCGTGCGCAGCCGCGCCGCCGTGGCCTGGCCGCCGTCGCCGGTGTTGCCGGCCGTGCCCGTGCCGGCCACCGTCGTGATGACACCGGTGGACATGGTGACCTTGCGGATCTTGTTGTTGCCGGAGTCCGCGATGTACAGGTTCCCGGCGGCGTCGAAGGCGAGGCGGACCGGGGCGCTGAGCCGGGCCGCGGTGGCCTGGCCACCGTCGCCGGTGCTGCCGGCGGTGCCGGTGCCGGCGACCGTCGTGACGACGCCGTTGGTGCCGATCCGGCGCACGACGTTGGCCGCCGAGTCGGCGTAGTAGCGCCGCCCCTGGCCGTCGAACACCAGGCCCCACGGGGTGTTGATGCCCACGGCCACGGACTGGTTGCCGTCACCGGGGTAGGTCGTGGTGCCGTTGCCGGCGGCCGTCCAGAGCATGTTCCGGCCGCAGTCCATCGTCGTGTAGGACACCGCGCGCATCAGCAGCGCCCAGGAGGTCGCGTTGAACTTCGTGGCGTTGTTGCCCGCGAAGAACACCCGGCACGACGGTGCCGGCCCGGTCGTCATGGCGTCACCGGCGTCGTAGGCGAATTCTGCCGGTCCGCCACCGGCGACGCTGGCCACGACCGTGGCCCCGCCGGCCGGCGTGCCCCAGCCGGTGGCGATGGCAGCGGTGTCCATTGTCACGATCCCGGAGCGCGTCGCCGGCAACGGGTGCATCGCCTTGTCGATCTGCCACTGCGTGGCGCTCACCGTGCCGTTGGCGCCGACAGCCGTCATGCCCATCTCGTCGAGCATCCGGCTGTGGAACACCAGGGTCGGCAGGTCCAGGCCGCGCAGTCGCGTGCCCAGCCGGGCCTCGACGGCGCTCGGGTAGATCAGCACGGCGCTCGCGTCGGCCGGGATGTCCGCCGCGGTGACGGTGTTGTCGTCGGCGTAGGTGATGGCGTAGCTGTCGTCGACCTTGTTGCTGATCTTGCTGTCGGAGCTGGACAGCACCGCCGGGTCGGCCACCACGGCGACCACCCGGGTGCCACCCGCCGGCGGGTTGATGGTCACCGACTGCGAGGAGGTCGAGCTCTGGGTGCTGCCGGCGTACTGGCCGGTGGCGGTGAAGGAGAAGCTCGGCCGCGACCCGACCGGCCCGGTGACGAACCGGTCCACATGGCAGTAGACGAGCCGGTTCGGCTGCACCACCCGCGGCAGGCCGCACTCCGAGCTCAGGTCGCCGAAGGTCGGGCTGGTGATGCTCGTGACCGTCGTCGGCTGCTGCAGGTCGAGGTTCATGACCGTGAGCGAGAACCGCGCGGTCTCCCCCGGATAGGCGACGATGCCGGGGCCCACCACGGCACGCAGCCGGAACACCGGGGCGGTCGCGATGACCTGGACATCGGACGTGTCGCTGTCGGTCACGGTGTCCACACCGGACGTGGCCGTGGCGGTGACCGTGCCGGTCACGTCCGCCGGCGCCGTCCCGGAGATGGTCTCCGCCGCGGTCGTGCAGGAGTACATCTCGCCGGGCTGGAGGGTCTGCGGCAGTGCGCAGGAGCCGTTGCCGTCGAGGTCGCCGAGCCGCTCGTCGGTCAGCGAGGTGACCGTCACTGGCCGGTCGCTGAAGGTGTTCTGCACCCGGATCTTGTTGGTCACGGTGCCGGACGGCGCCAGCACCCAGGGCCGGCTGGGCGCCTTGCGCACCTCGATGCCGGCGGCCGGGTTGGGCCAGAACGCCGTGCGGCCGTGGTTGACGCCGCCGAACGCGTCGCCGTCACTGCCCGCGAAGAGGCCGGCCGGGTCCAGCTCGACGGTGAGGACGCCGCGGAAGCCGCCGGCGTTGGGGATCCAGTTGAGCCCCTCGCCGGTGTGTGCGTCGACCGCCGCGATCTGGAACCGCGGCTGGGTGCGGGTCTCGGTCTCGAGGTAGCGGAAGTGGCCGCTGATGTAGACGTTGTTCTCGTCGGCCGCGACGCCCTCCATGGTGTCGCCGACCTTGTCCGACCACAGCGGCTGGACCTGGCCGCTCGGCGCCATCGAGAAGGCGTTGAGGGTGTCGCACGCCGGGTAGTAGAAGTGCCCCGAGCTCACGATGTACGCGGTCGTGCCGTCCGGGGAGATGTCCACGTCGCGCATCCAGCCCACCTTGCCGCTGCGCGCGCAGGGCTGGTCGTAGACGTCGGTGCGCCAGGGCGTCACCGAGGCGACCGGGCCGGACACGTCGATCTGCGCGACCAGGGGGCGGTCCTCCCCGTTGGCCCGCCGGAAGTTGCCGATGGCCATGAGGGTGGACTCGTCCGGAGACAGCGCCAGCGCCCGCAAGCCACCCTCGCTGTAGTCGTTCGTGGGCTCGGTGAGCGGGATCGAGAAGCCCGGCAGCAGCGCACCGGACGCCGCGTCGATGGCGACCAGGCGGCTGGCCGGCACCCCGTTGAAGGCGTCGAAGTTGCCGCCGACGTACACCGTGGAGCCATCGGTGCGGACGGCCATGTCCTTGACGTAGGAGTTGGCGGAGGCGGTGAAGCCCGGCACGTTGAGACCGGTGCCGATGTCGAGCTTGGCGATGGCCTTGTGCGCCTCACCGGCGATGGTGTTGAACTCGCCGCCGACGAAGACCGACTGCGCGTTGGCCGACGCCTTCACGGTGTCGACCTGGCCGTCGGGAGCCGGGTCGAAGTCGGAGCGCAGCGCGCCCGTCGCGAGGTCGTACGCCGCCAGCCCGGACCGCGCGACCGTGCCGTAGTCGGAGAAGTCGCCCGCCACCAGCAGGGAGCCGCCCTGGCGGACGAGCGTCAGCACCCCGCTGGTGCCGGTGCGCGGGGTACGGGCCAGCGAGCGGGGGGTCGCGTAGTAGGGCACGACGCTCGAGACCGCGCTGGTGGAGATGAGCACGCGCGCGAGCTGGGCCGGGTTGTCCTTCTCCGGGGTGACCTGGAAGGCGCCTCCGAGGAAGAGGCCGCCGGCGCCGTCGAGGGCGACCGCGGACACGGTGCCCGCGATCGAGGGCACGGAGAGCGCGGTGACGGTCCCGGCGCCGGCGAGGGTGATGCCGGCGAGCCGGTTGCGCGCCAGGCCGCCGACCGTCCCGAAGGCGCCGCCGACGTACGCCGTGCCGGACGCCTCGTCGACCTCCACGTCGTTGACGGTGTTGTTGATGCTCACGTTGAGCGCGCCGAGGACGCCGGTCGGGTCGACCTCGGCGATGCGGACCCGACTGACGCCGCCGACGGCGGTGAAGCTGCCGACGAGCAGGAGGTTGCCGTTGGCGCGCACCACGAGGTCGGTGACGGGCTGGTTCGGCGTGCCAACCGCGAAGGCGGGTCGCGGGCGCCGCCTGTCGTCATGCTGAGGGCCGCGAGCCGACGGAAGACGACCCCGCCCACCTGGGAGAAGTCGCCGCCGACGTAGGTCCGGGCCCCGTCCGGGGAGACCGCCACCGTGCGCACCTGACCGCCGGTGACCGCGCCGCCCCACACGACGGCGCCGCCGCCGTCGAGCGCGGCCACGCCGTTCGCGGTCTGCCCGCCGATGCTCGAGAACGCGCCGCCGACCACGAGCGAGCCGCCGGCGAGGGCGAGGTCGTTGACGGCTCCGTTGGGCGCGGGGTCGAACGCCGTCACCGCGCCGCCGCCGTCGACGTGCGCCAGGTTGTGCCGCGGCTGGCCGCCGACGCTCGGTCCCGAAGTCTCCGCCGAGGTACCACCCGCCCGCGCCGTCGGGGATCGCCACGGTCACCGCGCCGACGACGTCGGGGAAGCCGGCGCCGAAGGACTTGGCCGTCGTGTCCACGATGCCCACGGCGCCCCGGGTGACCGGGCCGACCTGGTGAAGCTGCCGCCGAACACCACCGAGCCGCCGACCTGGGCCACGGTGGCCGGCACCTCGCCGTCCACCGCATGGACGGCGGCGTCCCGGGGCCGCTCGGCGAAGGTCGCCAGGCGGGAGTCGGGGTCGGCCGAGGCCGAGCCGGGGAGGGCGACGAGCGGCGCGACGGCCAGCCCGATGACGGTGGCCGCGGCGGCGGCGGAGCGGGCCGGGCGGCGCGACGCGCGCGCACGGCGAGGCAGCGTGAACCTCATGGACTTGTCCCCCACGCGAATGAATCCCCACAACTGGCCGAGCGGCCTGAAGGCCAGTGTAGGGCCGCACCCGGGGCCGCGGATACCTGTCTAGATGGGGGATTTCGGCGCAACTCGGTAGCGCACGAACGTGGGGACGGCGAGCGCCGCGGCGACAGTCAGGACGACGACCAGGACGCCGCCGCCCGCGGCCGCCGCCGCGGTGCCGACGAGGGCCGCCGCGCCACCGTGGGCGACGTCCGCGATCCGCGGCCCACCGGCCACGACGACGATGAAGATGCCCTGCAGCCGCCCCCGGACCTCGTCGGTCGCGGCGCTCTGCAGCATGCTCACCCGGAACGCCGCCGAGGCCATGTCGGCGGCCCCGCCGGCGACCAGCATGAGCACGGCGACGGCCAGCCAGAGCCCGCCCGAGCCACCGGCGGCACCGGCGGCCAGGCCGAAGCCGGTCATCGCGAGCCCCCACGCCAGGATCGCGACGACGACGGCATACCCCTGCCGGGAGACCCGGGAGACCCAGCCGGAGAAGACCCCGCCCAGCACCGCGCCGGCCGGGATCGCCGCGAACAGCAGCGCGAACGCCAGCCCGCCCTCGTCGGGTCCCCCGAAGCTGAGGTGCGCCAGCTCCGGGAACAGCGCCCGGGGCATGCCGAAGACCATGGCGATGATGTCGACCAGGAACGACATCAGCAGGATCGGATGCCCGCGCAGGTAGGCCAGCCCATCGATCACCGAGCGCAGCCCGGGAGCGCCGGCCAGCCCCTCCACCGGCAGCCGCGGCAGGGCCACCACGGCGCCGAGCGTGGTGAACAGGGACACGGTGTCGAGCAGGTAGAGCCAGGAGAAGCCGAGCAACGGGATCAGCGCGCCGCCCACGAGCGGCCCGGCGATCGCGCCGGCCTGGTAGATCGTCATCGACAGCGAGTTCGCGGCCGGGAGCAGCTCCGCGTCGAGCAACCGGGGCAGCACCGCGCTCCGGGTGGGCGAGTTGATCGCGTAGAACGCCTGCTGCACCGAGAACAGCACGAGCAGCAGCCACACGTCGCGGTTGCCGAGCATCGCCTGCAGCCAGAACGCCGCGCTGGTGCCGATCAGCCCGACCGTGCTGCCGATGAGCAGGGTGCGCCGGTCCATGGCGTCGGCGAGTGCGCCGCCCCAGAGCCCGAAGACGACCAGCGGCACCAGCCCGAAGACCCCGGCGAGACCGACGTACGCCGAGGAGCCGGTGATGCTGTAGATCTGCGCCGGCACGGCGACAACCGTCAGCTGGGCGCCGATAACGGTCACGATGCTGGCCAGCCAGAGCCGGCGGAAGTGCGGGTCGGCCAGCGGGCGGGTGTCCGCCAGCACTCCTCGCCACCCCACAGCTCGCTCCCTCACCTGTCCGCCCACGGCCGCCACGGCGCGAGCGGGCTCACGCTACGCCAGCGCAGGGAGCCGACCAGGCGTCGGGCACACTGGTGGACGACCGGAAGGAGCGATCATGCGGGCAACCTGGCGAGGCGCTGTGCTCGCCGAGAGCGACGACACCGTCGTCGTCGAGGGCAACCACTACTTCCCGGTCTCCGCCCTGACCCCGGGCCTGTTCGCCGAGTCGGACACGCACACCGTCTGCCCGTGGAAGGGCACGGCGTCGTACTACCACGTCACGGTCGACGGCGAGACCAACGCCGATGCCGCCTGGTACTACCCCGACCCGAAGCCGGCCGCCGAGCAGATCCGGGATCGCGTGGCTTTCTGGCGGGGCGTCGACGTGGCCGCGGGATGATCGTCCCGGCATGACGATCACCGCCTTGCGCGCCTGGGAGCGCCGCCAGTGGCTCACGGCCGGCGCGGCCTCGATGACGACCCTGCTCGTGATGGGGCTGCCCGCCGACCTGATCCCCAACCCGGTCTTCGGTCGCCAGATCGCGGCCCCCTGGTGGGCCTGGCCGGTGCTGGCGGTCACCGCGGTGCTCAGCGGGCTGCTGTTTGCGACCTACGTCCGACCGACGGGTGGTGCCGACGCGGATCCGCTCGCCGATCGGCAGGGCCGTCGCGGTCTGGCCGGCAGCGTGCTGACCTTCTTCGCCGTCGGCTGCCCGGTGTGCAACAAGGTCGTGCTGCTCGCGCTGGGCTACAGCGGCGCGGTTCGGTACTTCGAGCCCGTGCAGCCGCTGCTCGCGGTCGGCGCGATCGGCCTGCTGGGCTGGGCCCTGCGCGCCCGGCTGCGCGGCCAGCTCGCTTGCGCGGTGTCGCCCGCGCCCGCCGGGTAACACGGCTGTCACACGGGCGCCTCCCGCCCGTGACCGGACAGCACTCGGTCGGGGAGAGCCACGCCTGGGTGGAGTTTTGGGACGGCGACTGGGTGGCCGCGGACCCGACCAATCTGTCCCCCGTCGACGTGGACCACATCGTGGTGGCCCGCGGGCGGGACTATGCCGACGTGTCGCCGTTCAAGGGCGTCTACAACGGGGTGGGCACCGCGGCCCTGAGCGTGGAGGTGCGCTTCACCCGGCTGAGCTGACCGGGCGGGCTGACCGGGCGGGCTGACCGGGCGGGCGACCGAGCGGGCTCACCGGGTGGCCGGCGCTACGTCGGGTCCGTGGGCCGTGTCACGATCTGGTCCGCCTCGTCCTCGGCCGGCTCGTCCGGCTCGGCCGCCAGGGCCGCCGCCTTCTTGGCCGCCTTGACCGCGGCCGAGATCGAGTGCCACAGGTGCTCCTCGCCCAGCCGGTCCAGCAGCCCGCAGCGCGAGAGCAAGGCCTTCACGTTGCCGAACACCCGCACCAGCAACAGGTCGCGCCCCTCGACGCGCAGCCGAGCCAGCAACGCGTCGAGTCGCTCGGCCGTGGTGGTGTCGAGCTGGTTGGTGGCCTCCAGGTCGAGGATGAGCACGCGGGTGTCCGGGTGCTCGGCGAGCAGCTGCCCGATCCTGGTGAAGACCGGGTCGGCGTTGGCCCAGAAGATCGGCCCGTCGGGGCGCAGCACGAGCACGCCCGGCACCGTCTCGCGACACGGGTCGTGGGCGATGGCGCCGTACGCCGCCTTCTCGTGCGGGACCTTGCCCATCACGTCGACCTCGACCTGCATCGAGCGGTAGACCAGGCCGAGCAGGGACTGGCCGATCGCCACCAGCAGCCCGTTGAGCGGGCCCAGCAGCAGGACGCCGACCAGCGCGACCAGGGAGGCGACGAAGTCGTTGCGCCGCACGGTGCGGAAGCGCCGGAACGCGCTCGGCTGGACCAGCCCCCACACGGCGTTGATGACGATGGCCGAGAGCACCGACCTGGGCAGCGGGCCGATCAGGCCGGCCGCGAAGAGCAGGACCAGCAGCACCACGACGGCGGAGGCGACGCCGCTGATCTGGGTGTGGGCACCGGCCCGCGCGTTGGCGGCGGTCTTGGACAGGCTGCCGGCCACCCCCAGCCCGCCGAACACGCCGGCGGCGACGTCCGCGGCACCGTTGGCCACCAGCTCGGTGTCGTCGTCGAGGCTCTCCTTGGCGTGGGCGAACGTGCGGGCGGCGGCGAGCCCCTCGGCGATCCCGACCGCGGCCACGGCAATGCCGCCCACCACCAGCCCACCCAGGTGCTCGACGCCGACCCAGGGCAGCCAGGGGCGCGGCAGCCCTGTCGGCACGTCCCCGACCGTGGGCACGCTTCGGGCCGGCAGGTCCGCCAGCCGCGACACGACGATCCCCCCGACCAGCACGACCAGCGCCCACGGCACCCGAGGTGCCCAGCGCTGCCCCGCGAAGAGCAGTATCAGCGCAGAAGCAGCCACGGCGAAGGTGGTCGCCTCGATGTCCGGCAGGTCGCGGGCCAGCGCGAGCAGCCGCTCCAGCAGCGCCCCGGGAGGCGGCGGCAGCCCGAGCAGCCCCGGGATCTCGCCGACCACGATCAGCACGACGAGCCCGGTGACGAAGCCGGTCACGATCGGCACCGACAGGAACCGCGCCACCCAGCCCACGCGGAGCAGCCCGGCCGCGAGCAGCACCAGCCCGGCGACGATCGCCAGCGCCGAGGTCAGCCGGACGGCGAGCACCGGGTCGCCGCCGGCCAGCTGCCGCACGATCGAGCCCGAGAGCACGGAGACCGTCGACACCGGGCCCATGAAGAGGAGCCGGGACGAGCCGAGCAGCGCGTAGGCCAGCAGCGCGGGCGGCAGCGTGTAGAGGCCGACCTGCACGGGGACGCCCGCGACGGCGGCGTACCCCAGCGACTGGGGCACCGCGAGCGCGGCGACCAGCAGCCCGGCCGAGAGGTCGCCGGGCAGGTAGCGCCGGTGGTAGCCACGCAGCCGGCGCAGGCCCAGCGGCCCGGGACCGGAAGCCAGGGCGGTGCCACGCGCCGACCCGCCGGCGGGGCTGCTGGGTGAGCTGACCACGAGCCCAGTGTCTCGCAGATGGCCGGGAGATGAACGGCAGGTGAACGAACGAAATGGTCGGCGGCCAGAACGGGGGCCGGCCCAGAACGGGGCCGGGCCGGGCGGGTCGGGCTAGGAGGTCCAGGCGCGCCAGAGCGCGGCGTACTCGCCGCCGGTGCCGACCAGCTCGTGGTGGCTGCCGAGCTCGACGATCCGCCCGTCGATCACGACGGCGATCCGGTCGGCGTCGTGCGCGGTGTGCAGCCGGTGCGCGATGGCGACCACCGTGCGGCCGGCGAGCAGGGCGCTCATCGAGCCCTCCAGGTCCCGGGCCGTGCGCGGGTCGATGAGCGAGGTCGCCTCATCGAGCACCAGCGTGTGCGGGTCGGCGATGATCAGCCGGGCGAGCGCGATCTGCTGGGCCTGGGCCGGCGTGAGGGCCTGGTTGCCCGAGCCGATGGGGGTGTCCAGGCCGTCGGAGAGCCGGCGCACCCAGTCGGCCGAGCCGACCGCCGCCAGCGCCGACCAGACTGCGTCGTCGGTGGAGTCCTCCCGGGCGAGCACGATGTTGTCGCGGACCGACCCGACGAAGACGTGGTGCTCCTGGGTGACTAGTGCGACCTCGGTGCGCAGGACCTCGAGCGGCAGCGAGACCAGGTCGACCCCGCCGACCCGCACGAAACCGGTGCGGGGGCCGTTGATGCCCGAGAGGAGGCGGCCGAGCGTGGACTTGCCCGACCCGCTCGGACCTACGATCGCCAGCCGCTCCCCGGTGCGCAGCGCCAGGTCGATGCCGTGCAGGACGTCGTGCCCCTCGCGGTAGGCGAAGCGCAGGTCACGCCCGACCAGCTCGACGCCGGCGGGTCGGGCGGCCCCGAAGACCCGATCCTGGGGCACCTGGGCGATGCCGAGCAGGCGACTGGTCGAGGCCGCCCCGACCTGGAGCCGGTCGACCTCTCCGATGAGCCGGTCGAGCGGGCCGGCGAGCGCCTCGACGTACAGCACGGCGGCCGTGATCTGGCCGAGCGTCACCCAGCCGCGGGCATACCCCCACGCGCCGACGAGCACGGTGAGCACGCGCGGGGTGTTGAACGCGACGTCGATGACAGCGAACAGGAGGTTGCGCAAGGTCATGCCGTAGCGCTCGGCCTGCGCCGACACCTCGACGTCGGCCTGCGCCATGGCCAGCCGCTGCTCGCCCAGCCCCAGCGCCTCGACGGTGCGGGCGCCCTCCACGGTCTCGGTCAGCGTGGTGTTGATGCGCGAGTACGTCGCGCCCTCGGCGATGTAGCACTTCTGGGCGCGCTGCAGGTAGCGGCGGACCTGGACGGCCGACGACCCGATCAGCAGCAGCGACGGGACCGCGAGGACCACCGAGTTGACCAGCATCGCGACCACGGACAGCGACACCGTGAGCACCGAGATGATCGCCATCGGCAGGCCGTACTGCACCGAGCGGCTCATCGTGCCGACGTCGCGGGTGACGCGGGTGACCAGGTCGCCGGTGCTCGCCGACTCCACCCGCCCCAGGGGCAGGCCCAGGATGGTCCGGATGATGTACTCCCGCGCCGAGGACAGCAGGTCCTGCCCGAAGACCGTCGACGTGCGCTGGCCCAGGAACGTGAAGAGCGCCTGGCCGGCCACAACGGCGAGCAGCACCAGCACGGCGGCGCGGGTGTCGGCCGCCGAGGCGTCGGTGCGGTCGATCATCTGGCCCAGCAGGCGCGGCACGAACAGGGCGGCTGCTGCGGCGAGCGCGTTGAAGCCGACCATCATCGCGAACGTCCGTCGCCGCGAGCCCACCAGCCGGCGGACGAAGGCCAGCACCGCGGCCTGGTCGGCCACCGGCCAGCCGCGCTCCGGGCTGCGCGAGGCGGTGTACACCTCCTCGGCGCGCTGGCGGCGCAGGGCATGGCGTCGGCGCAGGGCGCTGAGGCGCTCGCCGAGCCGGACGTGACCCGGTGGGCGCAGCGCCTCGGGGATGGCCGGCGGGTCCCGGCGGCGGTCGCGCCAGGTATCGGCCGAGCTGGCCATCAGGTCCGGGTGGCCGGCCGTCTGCTCACTCATCGCCGGCCTCCATCGAGCGCACCACGACGTGGCGGTACGCCGGGTTGTCGCGGACCAGGTCCTCATGCCGGCCGGCGGCCACCGCACGCCCGCCCTCCAGCAGCACCACGCGGTCGGCGTGGTGCAGCCACAGCGGCGACACGGTGGTGACGACGGTGGTCCGGCCGTGCCGCACCTCGGCCACCCGCTCGGCGATGCGCGCCTCGGTGTGGGCGTCCACGGCCGAGGTCGGCTCGACCAGCACCAGGACCGGTGGGTCGGCCCCGAGCGCGCGCGCCAGCACGACGCGCTGGCGCTGACCACCGGACAGCCCCCGGCCACGCTCGTCGATCACGCCCTGCCAGCCTCCCGGCAGCGCGTCGTAGACGTCTTCGGCGTTGGCGACCTGGAGCGCGAGCTCGGCCTGCTCCCGGGTCAGCCGGGCGTGCGGGTCGACGACGTCTTGGAGGGTGCCGGCGAAGAGCTGGCTGGCCGCGTCGCTGACCAGGATGTGGCGGCGAACGTCGGCCAGCCGCGCGGTCGCGAGGTCGACGTCCCCAGCCGCACGCCCCACCGGTCGCGCGCCCGCGCCTCGTCGCGCGCGGCGATCCGGGCCCGCTCGGCCTCCCGCGCCGCCCGCGAGCGGCGCGCGGCCCGGCCCTTGGTGCCCTCCTCGGCCTCTGCGCTGGGTGGCTCGGCGTCGGTGGGGAGGTAGCGCCCCAGCCGGTCGGCCAGGGCAGCGGAGTCCTCGGGCACCCCGCTGACCACGATCGTGAGCTGCCCGTCGTACGCCGTGAGGCCGCTCGCCTCGTCGACGAGATCCGCCCGCGCGGGGAGCTGCACCGGCTCCCGGGTGTCGGTCCACGGCGGCTCCTGGGCGAAGATCCCTGCGGCCTTGCGGGCCGAGACCAGGGCCCGAGTGAGCTTCTGCGCGAACTCGGAAGGTCTGGATCGGGCCGATCATGAACAGCCCGTAGCCCAGGAAGCTGATCAGCTGGCCCACCGTGAGGTCGCCCTGCTGCACCTCACCCACGCCAAGCCACACCAGCAGCACCAGGAAGGCGCCCGAGAACAGCACCCCGATCGCCTCGATGGCCGCCTGCCACAGCCCTGCCGAGACCCCCGCACCCGGGCGGACTGGGACTGCGCCGCGTAGTTGCGGCCGAACGTGCGCTCGCCACCGATGCCGCGCAGGATGCGCAGCCCGGCGACGATGTCGGTGGCCAGCGAGGTCAGGTCGGAGTTGCGGGTGCGCTCGAGCTCCTGGCGGCGGTGCAGGGGGCGCAGCAGCGGCATCGCCACGCCGACCAGCACCGGAGCGGCGAGCAGGACCAGCAGGCCGAGCGGCACGGAGGTGCGGATCACGATGAAGGCCACGGTCAGGTACGCCACGAGCTGGGCGCTGGCCCGCGCCAGGATCTCTGTGAAGGCGCCGAACTCGTCGCTGTCGCTGGCGGCCACGCTGAGCACCTCGCCCGTGGGCACCCGCCGGGGCAGGATGTGACCCATCTGCACGGCCTTGCGGGCGACGAGCAGCATCGTGCCGTAGATCCCGATCAGCCAGCTGCGCACGACCATCGTGTGCATGGCGATGCCGAACGTCGCGCCGATCAGCGTGACCACCAGCAGCAGCCCCGCCCACCAGAGGGTCGCCCCCCAGTCCCCGGGGAGGATCCCGTGATCGACTGCCTTGCCGAACAGCCACGGCCCGACGGTCAGCGGCAGCTGCCAGAGCACCCCCACCAGCGTCGACACGGCGATGACGGTCGGCTGCCGGCGCAGCGTCCACCGCAGGAACGCCGCCGGGGTGCGCGTGTCCGGCGGCTCTCCCAGCGAGCCGTCGGTGGCCGGCACGAACGCCGTGACCTGAGGTGGGTAGTCGCGCATGGAACCTTGGTGACCGGGACGAGAGGTGAGCTTGAGTCGAGTGCTGTAGTCGGGAGCGTCGGGGGGCCGGCTCGAATCTAACGGCGCGCACCCCCGCCTCGCGAACCGTTAACGGCGTCCCCGCACCCGGCGGCTGCCGCTGCGGGTGACGGACCTCACCCGCGCCGGTCCGGGCTGCCCCTCCCGTCGGCGGCGGGCCAGGGGCAGGCTGGAGTCGTCATCGCGGAGGTCAGCCATGAGCATTCAGATCGTCGTCGAGTCGATGTTCGGCAACAGCCGGGAGGTGGCCGAGGTCGTCGCGGACGGTGCCCGGGAGGCCGGGGCCGACGTCTCGGTGACGCCGGTCGCGGAGGCGGGGCGGGACGTCCAACCCGCGGCCACCCTGCTCGTCGTCGGCGGGCCGACCCATGCCTTCTCGATGACCCGGTCGGCGACGAGGGCCGACGCGCTGCGCGAGGGGGCGCCGTACGGCGACAAGGAGACCGGCATCCGGGAGTGGATCGACCGCGCCACGCCCCGCCCGGACCTGCCGGTCATCACCTTCGACACGCGGATCCAGGTGAAGTTCGTCCCCGGCTCTGCGGCCAAGTCGGCGGCCGCCTCGCTGAAGGGACACGGCTTCGCCCACGTGACGCGCGGCCCGACGTTCTTCGTGCTCGCCAAGGAAGGGCCGCTCGCGGACGGCGAGCTCGCCCGGGCCCGGGCCTGGGGTGCCGAGCTGGGAGCCGCTCACTGCTGAGGGAAGGGTCGGTGGCGTGGGGGCGGATCGCATCCTGGCCTGCGCCGTTTGGCCCCGAACGGCAGCGAGGAGGGCTCGCTGCCTGCAATCTCTGCCCAATCGGCGGGAGTACGGGCCCTCAGTCCAGCAGGGCGCGGAGCCCCCTTGACCAGCTGGTCGGCGACGATGACCCGCTGCAGCTCGCTCGCCCCTTCCCAGATCCGCTCGACCCGCAGCTCGCGCGCGAAGCGCTCCGCGACGTTCTCGCGCATGTAGCCGCGCCCGCCGAAGATCTGGACGCACCGGTCGGCGACCCGGCCGGCCATCTCGGAGGCGTAGAGCTTGGCCATGGCTGCCCGCGCGTGCAGCACCTTGCGGTCCTCCCCGGCGTCCACGCTGCGCGCCACCCCGTAGACCAGGGCCCGGGCGGCGGCGAGCTCGGTCACCGAGTCGGCGAGCATCGCCTGCACCAGCTGCCGCTCGGCGAGGGGGACGCCCCCGACCCGCCGCTCGGCGGCGAAGGCGGCCGTCTCCTCGATCAGCCGGTCGGCCGCACCAAGGCAGCGGGCGGCCACCATCACCCGCTCGAAGCGGAACCACTCGTGGGAGAAGCGCATGCCGTCGCCCTCCGCGCCGATCAGGTTGGCCGTCGGCACCCGGACGTCGGTGAACGACACGATCGGGTGGTGGTGGGCGAAGGTGTGCGTGTACGCCGGCGTGCGCACCACCGCCATCCCCGCGGTCGGCTTGTCCACGACCAGGAGCACATGCTCGCCGGCATGCCCACCGCCCTCGAGCACGGCCTGCACGAAGACGTGGTCGGCCTCGTTGTAGGACGTCATGTGCCACTTGGTGCCGTTGAGGACGTACCCATCGCCCTCGCGACGGGCGGTCGTGGTCAGCTCTGAGACGTCCGACCCCGCGTGCTCCTCGGTGATGGCGTAGCACTCGGTGCGCTCGCCGCGGGCCGTCGGCTCCAGCCAGGTCCGCAGCTGGTGCGCTGTCGCGACCTCCGGCCACCAGCCGGGCGGCGTGGCCAGCACCCAGGCCAGCGCGTTGGTGACCCGCCCTCCCTGCTCCTGCACCAGCACCTGCTGCAGCATCGTGCAGCCCTGACCGCCGACCGAGACCGGGAGGTTGGTAGCGAAGAGCCCCTCCGCGAGGGCGCGGGCCTGGTGCCCGGCCACGACCTCGGGGGGCAGCTCCCCCTCATGGGCCTCGGCGTGCTCCTCCCACGGGATCACCGCGTCGGCGAACGCCCGAGCCCGGGCCTGGAGCGCGAGGTCAGCGTCGGACAGGCCGTGCATGGAGGCTCCTCGCGGCGGCGGGGGTGTGTTGACTGACTGTTCAGTCTATGCCAGCGTCGGCGGCGTGACGAGCGTCGACGCCGTGGTCGTCGGGGGCGGCACCGTCGGTGGCTGGGCGGCCTGGTTCCTTCGCCGCTCCGGGCTTTCGGTGGTCCTCCTGGAGGCTCAGCTGCTGGGCAAGGGTGCCAGCTCGCGGGCGTCCGGGATGGTGCGCGCGCAGGGCGGGACGCCTGCAGCCGTGCGGCTGGGCCGGTGGACCCAGGAGTTCTACCTCGGCCAGTCCCAGGAGCTGCCGCTGGACTCCGGGTTCGTGCCGACCGGCTACTACATGCCGTGCTTCACCGAGGCCGAGGTGGCAAGCGCACACGACCGCATCGCCATGCAGCGCGGCCTCGGCCTCGACGCCGAGTGGGTCACCGCCGGCCAGCTGGAGGACCGCAACCCCATCCTCGCGCGGGACACCACCCGCGGGGCCTCGTACTACGCCGGCGACGGCTGGATCGACCCGCCCCGCAACGTGCTCGCCTACGCCGCGGCGCTGGCCACCGCTGGCGTGGAGATCCGCGAGCACACCGCCTTCACCGGCCTGCTCACGGCCGGGGGTCGCGTCACCGGCGTCCAGACCACTGCGGGCCCGGTCACGTGCGGGGCGGTCGTCCTGACCGGGGGCCCCGACCTGGCCGCCGTCGGCCGCGCCGCCGGTGCCCGGATCTGGGCGGGCGGCACCCGGCACCAGGTCGTCGTCACGGCGCCGCACCCCGAGCTCGCCGCCGAGCGGGTGCCGATGGTCTTCGACGTCATGTCCGGGATCTACTGGCGGCCCGAGGAGGGTGGGCTGCTGTGGGGCATGTCCAACCCGGACGAGGCTCCGGGCCCAGCTCAGGGGTTCGACACCGACTACCTCGCGCGGATGCGTGCCCGGATGGCCGAGCTGGTCCCCCTCACCGCCGACCTGCCGATGCAGCGCACGTGGGCGGCGACCATCGACTCACCCCCGACCACCTGCCGATCATCGGGTCGCTGCTGGTCGACGACCGCCGGGTGGACGGCGCGTACGTCGCCTCGGCGGGCGGTCACGGGATGATGTGGGGCCCGGCCGTCGCCCGCGCCGTGGCCGACCTCGCGCTGACCGGAGACACCGGGGTGGTGGACGTCGACGAGCTCGGCATGGACCGCTTCGACGCGGCGGGCCGCAGCCGGTTGGCACCCGACCCGATCGCGCTGCCCTTCCCCACCAGCACCTGACCGGCCGGTCAGGTGCGCGGCTCGATCAGCGCGTCGACCGCCACCGGGCCGTCCTCGGTCAGGACGAGCGGGTTCACGTCGAGGGCGACGATCCGGTCACCGAGCTCCAGGGCCACCCGAGAGATCGCCTCCACTGCCGACACCAGGCCCGGGGAGGGGTCCAGCTGGCCGATGCGCTCCAGCAGCCGACGGGCCAGCTCCGGGCCGACCGGCGGCAGCGCGATCGCCCGCCGGGCCACCCGTTCGATGTCGGTGCCGCCCACCGCCACCAGCACGAGCGGTCCCAGAGCCGGGTCGTGCACGATGCCGAGCGCCACCTCCCCGGTACCGGACAGCTGGGGCTGGACGACGACCCTGGGCCCGCACGCCGCCGCGAGCTCGGCGTAGGCCCGGTCCACGGCTGACCGGTCGGTCAGGCCGAGCCGGACGCCGTCGGCCGCCGCACGATGGGCGATGCCGGGCTCGTCGGTCTTGACCACGACCGGGTAGCCCAGCCGCTCGGCAGCAGCACCCGCGTCCGCAGCGGTCGCCGCGGATTGGGTCGGGACGACCGCAAGCCCCTGGGCGGCCAGCAGACCGAGCGAGGCCGTCGCGTCCAGCCACCCCGACGGCACGGCGTCGGTCGCGGGCGTCGGCGCCGGGGGCAGGTCAGCCGGACGCGGGGGTCGGCGCGCGTGGTCGCGGAGGTGCTCGATCGCGCGCAGCCCCGAGCGGGCACCCTCCAGGACCGGGATGCCGGCCCGGCGCAGCTCGCCGGCCTGCGTCTGGTCGACCGCAGCCGCGACCGCCGAGAGCACGACGAGCGGCACCGCGGCCTCGGCCGCCACCCGCCGTACGGCGCGCGGGTAGGACTCGTCGCCGTCGTACTCCTCGACCAGATCGACGGCGAGGACGGCAACGTCGACGCCGGGGTCGTCGGCGACCGCCCGCAGGCAGTCGGTGAACAGCGACTCGGTGTCGGCTCCGCGGCCCCACACGTCCAGCGGGTTGCCCACCACGAGCCCGTCGTCCAACAACCCGGTCAGCCGGCCGGCCGTCGGCTCGGAGAGCGGGGCGAAGGGGACACCCTCCGAAGCGGCGACGTCGGCCACCAGCACCCGCTCCGCCCCCGAGTCGTGCACGGTGGCGATCCCGGCGGCCGGCCGCGTGACCCGGCGGCCGATCGCGAACAGCTCGAGGGTGTCCACGAGCTCCTCCATGTCGCGCGCCCGGTGCACCCCGTAGGACGTGAAGAGCGCTTCCCAGGCCGCATCGGTGCCCGCCACGGCTCCCGAGTGTGCGGTCACCATGGCCCGACCGGTCGGCGAGGAGCCCACCGTCAGCGCCACCACCGGGACGTCGGCGTCGGCCGCGGTGGCCAGCGCGGCGCGCAGCGCGCCCCGTCGCGGATCGCCTCGAGGAAGAGTCCCACGACCCGGGTCTCGGGCTGGGCCAGCGCCCACGACAGGTAGTCCCCGCGGTGGTCACCAGCTCCTGGCCCGACGACACCGCGAGGGAGTACTCCAGCCGCCGATGGGTTCTCAGCAGCGCCGAGAACACCGACCCGGAGTGCGTGACCAGGGCGATGCCGCCGGGCTGCAGCGAGTCGCGCTCCAGGTAGCCCAGCGCTCGCACCCCCGGGTGAGGTTGAGGAAGCCCATGCAGCCGGCGCCGCACACCGGCATGTCCCCGGCCGCGGCACGCAGCTCGTCGCCGAGCCCGGCCGCCGAGCCGTAGACGACCGCTCCCCCGGCGCCCAGCCGAGCGGCCGCGCGCAGCTGGTCGGGCACCTGCGCGTCGGGGATCCCGAAGAGCACCAGGTCCGGCGGCTCGTCGAGGTGGTCCAGCGAGTCGGCGACGGCGATGCCCTGCACCCGGTCGTAGCCGGGGTTCACCAGGTCGACCCTGGCGAACCCGGGACTGCGCAGCGCCTCGATGGCCAGCCGCTCGCCGAAGGAGCCGGGCCTGGCGCTCGCGCCGACGACCGCCACGGAGCGCGCGCCCCGCATCCGATCCAGCGGCGCCGCCATGGCTCCCTCCTGCCCCCGGATTGAATCGCCGTTCAGTCACGGCACGCTAGCGCGCGGCCCCGGCTGGCGGAAGAGCCGAGGACCGCCCGGTGGGTCCCCCCGCGGGACGCGAACGGCCCTGACTGGGCGTTCAGCCCGGTGTAGCGTACGAACCGCGGGCCGGCATGCCGGCCCGCCTCGACACCTCGGGAAGGACGACCACGTGGCCCGTACCGCGACGCCCGCCGGTGACCCCGACGCCCCCGTCGACACGCGCCGCGACCAAATGCTCGACGCCGCGGCCGAGCTGATCGCGGAGCGGGGGCTGTCGCGCACCCGCATCGCCGACGTCGCGGCTCGGGTCGGGACCAGCCCGGCCCTGGTCATGTACTACTTCGCGACCAAGGACGAGCTGCTCATCGAGGCGCTGCGACACTCCGAGGCCGGCTTCTACCAGGCCGCCGAGGAGCTCCTGGACCGACCGGCCACGCTCGGCGAGCGGCTGGCCACCCTGGTCGACCTCACCATCACCGTGGAGTCCCAGGGAGAGGTGCGCGGCCACTGGGGGCTCTGGTTCGACCTGTGGGCGGAGGCCTTCCGCCACCCCGAGGTGGCGCGCGACCGGCGCGCGCTCGACGAGCAGTGGCGCGACCTGGTGCGCCGCGTCGTCGAGGCCGGGATCAACTCCGGCGAGATCGGGGAGATCGACGTCCAGACCTTCGCGGTCACCTGGACAGCCCTGCTGGACGGGCTGGCCGTCCAGGTGGCCCTGCACGACGAGGTGGTGACCCCGGAGCGCGCTCGCGACATCGCGCTCGACTTCGCCGCAGGCGCGCTCGGGCTGGCCTGACCTGGGCGGCTGACCCGACGATCCGCGGAGCTCAGTCCGGCAGCAGGCGCAGCGCCGACGGCGCCACCCGGACGTCCACGGCTGCGCCCTCCAACAGCCAGTCCGGCGGCTCCCCGTGCACGTTCGGCACCTGGGCGTCCAGCACCAGCCCGTCGCCCTCGACGGTGACCAGGGTGTGCGGCCCCTGGAAGGTGAGCCGCCGCACCTCGGCGCGCACCGTGTTCCCGCGCGCGGTCTCGCCCGCCGACGCCGCCCCGATCTCGACACGCTCGGGCCGGACCATCACCGTGACCGCCGCGCCGGGCGCGCCCTCGCCGTCGGCGGTGAGTTCGTGACCGCCCAGCCGCAGCGAGACGCGGCCGGCGTCGGCCGACCGGACCTCCCCGGTCATCAGGTTGGCGCTGCCGAGGAACGACGCGACGTACGCCGTGGCCGGCGCGGCGTACACCTCGCTGGGCGTGCCGACCTGCTCGACGCGACCGGCCACGATGACCGCGAGCCGGTCGGACATGGTGAGCGCCTCCTCCTGGTCATGGGTGACGTAGATGAAGGTCGTGCGCACCCGCTGGTGCAGGGCCCGCAGGTCGCGCTGTAGCTGCTTGCGCAGCCGCGCGTCCAACGCACCGAGCGGCTCGTCGAGCAGCAGGACCCGCGGCTGGAGCACCAGCGCCCGGGCAAGCGCCACCCGCTGCTGCTGGCCGCCGGACAGCTGCCGTGGCTTGCGTTTCGCGAGTGCGCCGAGCTCCACCAGCTCGAGCGCCTCGCGGATCCGGCTCTGCTCCTCGGCTTTGCCCACGTCGGCGTAGCGCAGCCCGAAGCCGACGTTCTCCCACACCGACAGGAACGGGAACAGCGCATAGGACTGGAAGACCGTGTTCACCGGCCGCTTGTGCGCGGGGATGCGGAGCAGGTCCTCGCCATCCAGCAGGATCTGCCCCTCGTCAGGCTCCTCGAAGCCGGCGATCATCCGCAGCGAGGTGGTCTTCCCGCACCCGGACTCGCCGAGGAAGGAGAAGAACTCTCCCGCCTCGATCTCGAGGTCCAGCCCGTCGACGGCCCGAACGTCGTCGTAGGTCTTCACCAGCCCGCGCAGGCTGACCGCACCACCGCTCATACCCACCTCACCAGGACGCCACGGCCGCGGCCAGCGTGCGGACGTTGGCCAGGAACAGGTCGACGTCGGCGTCGGTGTGCTGCACCGACATCAGCCACTGCTCGATCTTGCCCCACGGCGGCAGGAACACCCCGCCGTTGTGCTGCACCAGCCAGTGCGCCTGACCCAGGTCGGAGTTCACCCCGAGGAAGTCCCGGTAGTTGCGGATCGGCTCTGCGCGGAAGGCGATGCAGCCCTTGGCCCCGGCCGTGACCACGTGCCAGGGCAGGGCGTACTCGGCGATGATCTGCTCGATCCCGGTCGCCATCCGCTGCCGCAGCCGCTCCAGCCGCGCGTACGCCGGCTCGTCGGCCACCTCGGTCAGCATCGCGCGAGCGGCCGCCATCGCCAGGGGTTGCCGTTGAAGGTGCCCACCTGCTCGTAGCTGCCGTCCGCGATCAGCCCCATGACCTCCTGGGTGCCGCCGATGGCCGCGGTGGAGACGCCGCCCCCGAGCGCCTTGGCCAGCGCCACCAGGTCGGGGGTGACGCCGGAGACACGGGTCACTCCGCCGGGCCCGACGGTGAGGCCGGTCTTCACCTCGTCGAAGGCGAGCAGCGCGCCATGCTCGTGCAGCAGGTCGCGAAGACCTGCCAGGTAGCCCGGCTCGGGGTGGATGATCCCGGCGTTCATCATGATCGGCTCGAGGATCATCCCCGCGATCTCGCCGCCGCGGCGGGCGAGCGCGCGCTCGACGGCGGCCAGGTCGTTGAACGGCACCACGTCCACGAGGTCGACCATGGCCGCGGGGACGCCCGCGCACTCGGGCACCGACGCCGGGGCGTCGGCCGGGCCGACGTCCTCGCGATCGGGCAGCACCGAGACCTGCACGGCGTCGTGGTGGCCGTGGTAGCAGCCCTCCACCTTGAGGATCCGCTCCCGACCGGTCGCCGTGCGCATCAGATGCACCGCGTCCATCGTGGCCTCGGTGCCGGAGTTGCCGAACCGCCACTGCGGCAGCCCCCACCGGCGGGCCAGCTCCTCCGCGACGACGAGGGCGTCCTCGGTCGGCTGGGCGAAGTGGGTCCCGAGGGCGACCCGCCGGGTGACCGCCTCGACGATGGCCGGGTGCGCGTGCCCGGCCAGGCCCACGCCGTACCCGCCGTGGAAGTCGGCGTAGGCCGTGCCGTCGACGTCATAGATCGCCGAGCCCCGCCCGTGGCTGATCCACACCGCCTGCGGTTCGGCGATCTGCCAGTTGGACGTGGCCCCGCCGGCGAGGGTCCGGCGCGCCCGCTCGATGAGCTGCTTGGACCGCGGCTGGCGCGCCAGGAATGCCTCGCTCTGGGCTCGGATGAAGGCGGCCAGCTGGGTCTGCGTTCCGGCGTCCGTGGCGGTCACGAGTCCTGTTCCTTCGTCGCGTGGTGCGCATTGACTGACTGTTCAGTCCGTGTCACGGTAGCCGCACCGACACTCGGGCGAAAGAGCCTTGGAGGTGCCCATGCCGGCAGCCGACCGTGCTGACCACCTGTCTCCGCTGGTCCGCAGCTCGTGGTCACGCCGCCGGCTCCTGCAGGTCGGGCTCGGGCTCGGGGCGGCGGCACCGGTCCTCGGCGCCTGCGGCGGTGGGGGCGGCACCGGTGGTGGCGGCAGCCCCGGCGGAACCCCCTCCCTCCAGGTGGCCAGCCCACAGAACCCGGTCACCTGGCCGCTCTTCGACGAGGTCCCGATGATCGAGTCCGGCCTCAAGCCTGAGCCGGGCAGCGTGCTGAAGATCTACAACTACGCCGACTACCTCTCCCCGCGCGTGATGAAGAACTTCACCAAGGAGTTCGGCGTCGAGATCGAGCTCTCCACGTTCAACGACACCGAGGAGGCGCTGTCCAAGATCGCCTCCGGGGCGCTGAAGTACGACCTCTACTACCCGTCGTACGACCAGATCGGCAAGCTGGTGGTCTCCAAGCTGGTCCGCCCGCTCAACCACGACTACGTCCCGAACATCGGCAACTGCTGGTCGCAGTTCACCGATCCCTGGTACGACGGCGGCTGGCAGTACTCCGTGCCCTACACCACGTACTCGACCGGCGTCGGCTGGAACACCGACCTGGTCCCCGACGACATCGCCGCCCTCGACAACCCCTACGACTCGCTCTGGGACACCAAGTTCCGGGGCAAGACCTCCGTCATCGACGACTGGCACACCTGCATGGCCATGGTGCTGCTGCGCGAAGGCATCCACGACATCAACACCGAGAACCCCGACGACATCGCGCTGATGCGCACCCAGCTGCTTGCCCTCGCCGAGGCCACCGACCCCCGGGTCACCATCACCATGTACAACGACCTGCCGGCCGGGCAGATGGGCCTGGCCCAGATGTGGTCGGGCGACATCGTGAACGCCGTCTACTACCTGCCCAAGGGCAAGAAGCCGGACATCCTGCGCTACTGGTTCCCCGAGGACGGCCGCGGCCAGGTCGACAACGACCTGATGATGGTCCTCGCCCAGGGCGAGAACCCGGTCGCCGCGCACTACTTCATCAACTACCTGCTCGACGAGAAGGTGTCGGTCCAGAACTTCGGCTACACCGGCTACCAGCCACCGCAGAACTCCATCAACCCCAGCCGGCTGGTGGAGGACGGCTTCATCCCCGACAACCTGCGGGAGGCGACGGTGCTGCCCGAGTGGTTCGACGTGGCCGACCGGCTGCTCGCCATGCCGATCGACGTCGAGCAGGAGTGGCTGCGGGTCTGGCAGGAGTTCAAGGCCGGTGGCTGAGCCCCGCCAGCGCCCCCGGTGGCTCTGGCCGGTGCTGGCGCTGCCCGGCACCGCCTGGCTGCTTGCCCTCTTCGTCGCGCCGCTGTACGTCGTCCTCGCCCTCTTGTTCGGCGGCATCGACCCGATCCTGCGGCGCCCGGTGCCGGTGTGGAACCCCGCCCAGTGGGACCCGTCCCAGTTCCGCTACGTCCTCGACCACCTCACCGGGTCGCAGGGGTTCTTCGGGCCGCCGCTGGTCCGCACCGCGATCTACGTCGGGATCGCCAGAGCGCTCTGCGTGCTGATCGCCTACCCGGTCGCCTACTACACCGCGCGCATCGCCGACCGCCGGCGGGGCCTCCTCCTCGCCGCGCTGATCGCGCCGTTCTGGATCTCCTACATGATGCGGATGCTGGCGTGGGTGAACCTGCTCCAGAACGACGGGCTGGTCAACAATGTGATCACCCTCGGCGGGCTGTGGGACACCCGCGTCGACTGGCTCGGCGGACACGCCTCGGTCGTGGTCCTCGGGCTGGTCTACGGCTACGTCCCCTACATGATCCTGCCGCTGTACGCCGGCCTGGACCGCATCCCCACCGAGATGCTCGAGGCCGGCCGCGACCTCGGGGCCAGCCGCTTCCAGACCTGGCGCCGGGTGACCTGGCCGATGTCGCGGCAGGCCGTGCTGACCGCGATCGTCCTCACCAGCCTGCCGATGCTCGGCGACTACTTCACCGCCGACCTGCTGTCGGGCAACCCGAGCACGTCGATGGTGGGCAACCTCATCAACTCGGCGGTGCTCACCCCGGGCCAGACCGGCGAGGCGGCGGCCTTCGTGATGCTCGTGCTGCTGGTCTCGCTGCTCCCCATGGCGGTCTACGTCCGCGCCACGCGGGCCGGTGAGGAGATCCGGACGTGAGCGCGCGACGGTCCCGGTGGGCGGCGTTCCGGAGCGCGCCCTTCCTCGCGACGGTCACCGGGCTCTACCTGGTGTGGTCGCTGGCGCCGGTGCTCATCGCGGTGCTGTTCTCGTTCAACGACGGCCGCTCGCGCACGCAGTGGCAGGGCTTCTCGCTGCGGTGGTACGTCTCCGACCCGCTGCGCTCGGTGTGGAACGACCCGTCGCTGCACACCGCCCTCGTGCACACCTTCCGGCTCGGCGTCGTCGTCACCCTCATCACGGTGCCCCTCGGGACCCTGATGGCGCTGGGACTGGACCGCTGGCGCGGACGGCCGCCGGCTGCGGCCAACTTCCTGGTCCTGCTCTCGTTCGTCCTCCCCGAGATCCTGCTCGCCGTCGCCCTGCTCTTCGTCGCGACGACACTGACCGGCACGTTCTTCGGCGACGTCGTGCGGCTGGGCACCGTCGGCCAGGTTCTCGGCCTGGTCACCTACCAGCTGTCCTACCCGGTCATCATCGTGCGCGCGCGGCTGCTCACCATCGGCGCGCACTACGAGGAGGCCGCGGTCGACCTCGGCGCCTCCCCGGTCGGCGCAGTCCGCCGGATCCTGCTGCCGATGACGATGCCGGCGATCCTGGCCTCCGCGGTGCTGGTCTTCGCAGACGTGATCGACGACTTCGTCCTGGTGCGCTACCTCTCCGGCGGGTCCACGACCGAGCCCGTGGCCGTGAAGATCTACAACACCGCCCGAGCCGCGCCCACCCCTGCCCTGAACGCGGTGGCCACCCTCGTGCTCGTGGCTTCCCTCCTGGCCGTCAGCCTGGGCTACCTCGCCTACCGCCTGCTCACCCGAGGCGAGGGCGGCCAGACCGCCGGCATCGACGTCTTCGCCGGAGAGGCCTGACCCTCGACAGCGCCGCCGGCTCGGCCCTACCCTGAACGGGTGTTCAGGACCCCTGCCCCCGTGGACCCCGCCCAGCTGGCCGACGCTCTCAAGCCCTTCGGCGAAAGCCGAATGCTGCCCGTTGGCTCGTACTTCGACGAGGCCGTCCTGGCCTGGGAGCGGGAGCATCTGTTCAGCGGCTGGGTGGCGCTGGGCCGCAGCGAGGAGGTCGGCCGCCCGCGGAGGACGAAGGCGTACGCCGCGGGAACCGGCAGCGTGCTCGTCACCCGGGGCGACGACGGGGAGCTGCGCGGCTTCCGCAACGTCTGCCGGCACCGCGGCCACGAGCTGCTGCCCTGCGATGGCACCACCGCGGGCCGCGCGATCGTCTGCCCGTACCACGCCTGGGCCTACCGCCACGACGGCTCCCTGATCGGGGCACCCGGCTTCCGCGATGTCGAGGGCTTCGACCCCGGCGAGTTCCCTCTGATCCCCGTCGAGGTGCGCGACTGGCATGGCTGGCTGTTCGCGAACGGCGGGTCGGCGGGCGCGTTCGAGGAGCACGTTCAGGGCCTCGAGGCGATCGTCGACCACTACGACGGGGCCGACCTGGTCACCACCACGACCCACGAGTACGACGTCGACGCCAACTGGAAGGTCATCGTCGAGAACTACCAGGAGTGCTACCACTGCCCCTCGATCCACCCGGAGCTCTGCGCGGTCAGCCCGCCGGACTCCGGCGAGAACCTGGCGCCGCAGGGCGACTGGGTCGGTGGCGGGATGGACCTGCGCGAGGGCATGGCCACCATGTCGCTCGACGGGCACAGCGACGGCACCGTGATGACCCGCCTGGACGAGGTGGAGCAGCGCACGGTCATGTACGTCGCCCTGCTCCCCAACATGCTGATCTCACTGCACCCCGACTACGTGATGACCCACCTGCTGACACCGATCTCCGCGGGCGTGACCCGGATCCGCTGCTCGTGGGCCTTCCCGCGCGCGGCGACCGAGCAGGAGGGCTTCGACCCGTCCTACGCCGTGGACTTCTGGGATCTCACCAACCGGCAGGACTGGGCGGCCTGCGAGTCGGTGCAGCGCGGCATGACCGCGAGCGGCTACGTGCCCGGGCCGCTGGCCCCCAGCGAGGACGGCGTCTACGACTTCGTCAGCTACGTCGCCACGCGGTACGCCGGCGAGGCCTGACTCGTCGCTCAGTGCCGCCGGCCCGCCGTGGCCAGGTAGTCCTCCAGCGCCAGGCGCTGCCGGTTGATCGAGGCCGCCGTGTGGCACCCGGACGATGACCCCCGCATGAAGTCGTAGAGCACCCGTGGGTGCTGCTCGATGAGCGGCGTCATGTCGTCCACCCGGAACTGCAGGACGCGCGCGGCGCCGAGTGCCACGCAGCTGGTGGCGTGGCGGGTGCCGCCGAGGAAGCTCTGCTCGCCGATCAGGTCGCCCCGTTCGAGCACGTGGATGATGACCTCCGGGTTCTGCTCGTTGCCTTCGCGGACCAGCGCGAGCCTCCCGTCCGTGACGATGAAGAACGCGTCGCTGGGGTCACCGGCGCGGTACAGCATCTCGCGGTCGGCCAGCGAGCGCTCCTCGCCGGCGTACTGGGCGAGCACCTCGGCGCCCTCGCGGCCGACGTACTCCCCGATGGGCGCCTCGTAGATGACTCGAGCGGCCCGTTCTCGCGTGCGGTCGTGCCGACCGTCGTGCGGTGCGTCGTTCACGTCTCACCGCCTCCCAGCGGCAGTCAGGTGGTGGGTGGGTCGGCCAGCGGGGGCCGCGGCGAACGCCTCGAGGGCGTCGGCCAGGTGCCGGCGCGCGGCCTGGGTGAGGCCGACGCGAAGGTCCCAGGCGTGCCCGCGGATGGCGAGCGTCCGGACCTCCGGCAGCCGGCCGAAGCAGTCGCGACAGGTGGCCAGCACGGTCGGGACGGTGAGCGCGTGCGAGGTGAAGGGCACCTCGTAGGCCGGCGCGGGCACGCCGAGCTGGTAGGACGATACGTCCGCCGCCCGGGTCGCGTCGACGACCAGGACCCGGGCGAACGACGCGATGAGGTCGGCGTCCTCGATCTGCAGCTGATAGCCGCGGTGCAGCTGCCAGCCGGCGTGGCCCGGGCGCTCCAGCGCGTCGACGAAGGCCCAGCCGAGGCCGTCGTCGCGGCGGCCGAGGTTGCCCACCCCGTAGACGAGGGTGCCCGGGCGGTCCAGCTCCGCGGCACTCCAGCCCGCGGGCCAGCCGGCCGCGCCCCGAGCCGACGGCGTCACCGGACCCGCTCCGACAGCAGCCCGCCCGCCGCGTCGTACAGCTGCACCTGCAGCGGCATCTGGCCCAGTGCATGGGTGGCGCAGGACAGGCATGGGTCGTAGGCGCGGATCCCGAGCTCGACGGCGTTCATCATCCCCTCGGTGATCTCCGCCTGCCCGGCGAGCTGCTCGTCGGCGACGGCGCGGATGGTGCGGTTGATGGCCTCGTTGTTGTGTGTCGTTGCCACCACCAGGTTGGCGAAGGTGACGGCCCCCTCCTCGTCGGCGCGGTAGTGGTGGATGAGCACCCCGCGGGGCGCCTCGACGACCCCGACGCCCTCGCCGGTCCAGGCCTCGCGACCCGGCTCGACCACCAGGGCGTCCGCGCGCAGCAGGTCGGGGTCCTCCAGCAGCCCGGCGACGACCTCGGCCGCGTGCAGCATCTCGACGGCGCGGGCCCACAGGGTGTGTAGCGTCATCGGGTTGGCCTCGCCTCCGGTGTAGTCGTGGAAGCGGTCCAGCTCCTCTGCGGCGAGCTTGGTGCTGAGGGTGCGGGTCACGTTCATCCGGGCCAGCGGGCCGACCCGCACCGAGCCGGCCTCCCGGCCGAGGTCGCGCAGGAACGGGAACTTCATGTACGACCACTCCTCGACCGCCTCGACGTAGTGGTCGAGGTAGTCGCGGCCGTCGAACTCCACGACGGTCTCCCGGTCCGGCCCGACGACCCGCAGCCGGCCGTCGTAGAGGTCGGCGTTGCCGTCGAGGTCCACCAGGCCCATGTTCAGCATCGGCACCCGGGCGAAGTCGTCGACCTCCGCCCGGCGCCGCTCGTGGTAGGCGTGCCACATCCGCAGGCCCTCCTGGGCGTACTCGAGCACGTCCGCCAGTGAGATCAGGCCGTCGCCACCGTTGACGAACCGGTCGCGCTCCTCGACGGTGAGCGCCTTGTTCACGCCACCGGGCACGGCCAGGATGCCGTGCATCCGCTTGCCGAACACGGCCCGGATCAGCTCCTGGCCCCACTTGCGCAGTGCCACCACGCGGCGCATCAGCTCCGGGTCGTGCTCCACCATCCCGATCACGTTGCGCTGGGCGGGCGCGGCGTCGACGCCGAAGAGCATCTCGGGCGCGGTGAGGAAGAAGTACGCCGCCGCGTGGGACTGCAGGAGCTGGGCGTAGTGGCCGAGCCGGCGCATCTTCTCGGCGGTCGGCGTGATCGCCCCGCGCGCCCCCACGACCTCGTCGAGCACCTTGGCGCCCGCGAGGTGGTGTGACACGAAGCAGATGCCGCAGACCCGTTGGAGCAGCACCGGCGCCTCCCAGTAGGGGTGTCCCTGCACGAACCGCTCGTAGCCCCGGAACTCCACGACGTGCAGGCGCGCCTGCGCCACCCGGTGCTCGTCGTCCAGGTGGATGGTGACCTTGCCGTGCCCCTCGATGCGGGTCACGGGGTCGATGACGAGGGTCTCGCCCATGTCGGCTCCTTCTGACTCGCCGTTCAGCCGTTCAGTCGTAGCGGGTGGCGGCGGGCAGCGACACCGGCCGCCCGTTCACCAGGTCGTCGATGACGGCGAACACGGCGTCGCCGTCGGGAGGGCAGCCGGGGATGAAGTAGTCCATGTGGACGACCTCGTGGCAGGGCCGCACCGTGCGGGTGAGCAGCGGGAGCTCCGGGTGCAGGGGCACGACGGGAGGCGCCCCGGGCACCGCGGTCGGCGAGTCGACGTACGCCTCGCGCAGGCACTCCTCGACGCCGATCGGGTTGCGCAGCGAGGGGATGCCACCCCAGCCGGCGCACGCGCCGACCGAGACGAGCACGTCGCAGTTCTCCCGGAAGTGGCGCAGCGTCTCGATGTTGTCCTCGTTGGCCACACCGCCCTCGACGAACCCCACGTGCGCGCGCTCGGTGATCCGCTTGATGTCGGTGAACGACGACCGCGTGATGGTGATCTTGTCCAGCAGCGGGATCAGCCGCTCGTCGATGTCGAGCATCGACAGGTTGCAGCCCCAGCAGCCGCAGCGAGATGGTCGCGACCCGGATCTTCCCCTCCCGGCCGGCCCGCAGCTCCGGGCTGGCGGGGGTCGCGGGCAGCTCGTGGGAGAGCCGGCGACGTTCGACTCGGGGCTCGACTTGGGGCTCAGTCATCGACGGCCGCCTCCAGGTCGCGCTCGCGGACAGGCCGCACGTCGAAGGGGCGCTGGCCGATCGGCGTCCGGTAGCCACGGCCCTTGTGCAAGATCGCCCCGACGGGGCACAGCTCCACCGCGTTGGCCACCTGCTCGTCGGTGAGCCGGTCGGCCCGGTCGGGGTCGATCTCGATCCGGGCGCCGGGTCCCCGCCCCACCATTGCGAAGACCCGGTCGCCGGTGTCGGGGTCGCGGACCTGGTCGACGCACCGGTGGCACAGGATGCACCGGTCGCGCTCCAGCCAGATCCGAGCCGACCCCCGGTCCGCTTCCCGCCGCGGATGGCGGTAGGGGAAGCGGGAGGACGTCATCTCCAGATCGAGGGCCACCGCCTGGAGCCGGCAGAAGCCGCTCTTCTCGCAGCTGGGGCAGTTGTGCAGGCCCTCGCTGAAGAGCAGCTCGACGACCTGGCGACGCAGGTCGCGCAGCTCCGGGGTGTCCAGCTCGACGGTCAGCCCGTCGCGCACGGGCACCGTGCACCCGGCCACGACCTGGCCGTTCACGCGGACGGTGCAGACCCGGCAGGTCGCGACGCTGCGGTGCTCGGGGCTGGAGCAGAGGGTCGGGATCCGGATGCCGTGTCGCGCGGTGGCCTCGACCAGGGTCTCGCCCTCCGTCGCCTCGAGCTCCCGGCCGTCCACCGTGATCGTGACGCTCATCGCCGCCCCTCCCGCACGCTCCGGTAGACGTCGGCGGGCACGACCGCCTCGTCCTCGACGTACGACGCCAGCAGCGGGCCCCGCTCGTCGACCAGCTTGGCCTCGAACGCCGCCGGGAACGCCTCGACCGTGCTGAGCAGCGGCTTCGGTGACGTGGCGCCGAGACCGCAGCGGCTGGCGCGCCGGACCGTGTCGGCGCACGCAAGCGCGCGGGCGAAGTCGGCGCGCGAGGCTCGGCCGGCCTGGAGCCGGGCCACGAAGTCGCGCAGCTCGACGTTGCCGGCGCGGCAGGGCACGCAGATGCCACACGACTCGGCGACGAAGAAGTCCAGGTGCTGCCGGGTGATGTCGACCAGGTCGCGGGTGGGGTCGAAGATCGTGAGGGCGCCGTTGCAGGGCAGGTCCTCGAAGGCGATCCGCCGGCCGCGGGCCTCGGCCGCGGCGACCAGGACTCCCGACGGCCCGCCGATCTGGACGGCGTGGGCGTCCGGAGCGCCGACGTGCTCGAGCACCTCGCCGAGGGTGGTGCCCCACTCGATCTCGTAGACGCCTGGCCAGCTCACGTCGCCCGCGACGCTCAGCAGCCGCGTGCCGGCGGAGTCCTCTGTCCCGACGGCGCGGAACCAGCGACTGCCCTCCTCCAGCACCCGCGCCGCGGCGGCGAAGGTCTCGACGTTGTCGATGCAGGTCGGCAGGCCGAGGAAGCCGGACTGCGCGGGGAACGGCGGCTTGACTCGGGGCGTCCCCCGCTTGCCCTCGCACGACTCCAGCAGCGCGGACTCCTCCCCGCACACGTAGGCGCCGGCGCCCCGCTGCACGCGCAGGTCGAAGTCGAAGCCGGCCCGGCCACCGATCCCGGTGCCCAAGAGCCCGCGGGCCCGGAACTCCTCGAAGGTCTGCTCGAGGTAGTCGCGCAGGTAGCTGTACTCGCCGCGCAGGTAGAGGATCCCGTGGCGGGCGCCGACCGCGTACGCCGCCGCGATCATGCCGAGCAGCACCTGGCGCGGGCTGCGGGTCAGCAGCACCCGGTCCTTGAACGTGCCGGGCTCGCCCTCGTCTGCGTTGCAGATGACATATCGCTCCGGGCCGGGGGCCGAGGCCACCATCCGCCACTTCACGCCGGTGGAGAAGCCAGCACCGCCGCGCCCGCGCAGCTCGCTCTCGGCGAGGATCTCGACGATCTCCTCGGGCGGGCGGGTCAGCAGCCGCTCGACGAACGACTCGGGATAGGGGTCGGGCCGGAAGAACACCACACCCGGCAGCCGCAGGTTGGACTCGACGAGGGAGTCGACGTACTCCACGGTGCGGGAGTCGTGGATCTCCGGGTCGGCCAGCTCCACCGCCGGGTGCCCGGCCTTGAGGCCGGCGATGATGCTGGTGACCTTGGCGGAGTTCAGCCGGGTGAAGGGGATCGAGTCGACCAGCATCGCCGGCTCCTGGTCGGACAGCCCGATGCAGGGCGTCTCGAAGAGCCCGAAGGCCCCGCTCGGGTCGACCCCGCCGATCAAGGTGCCGGTCTCCCGCTCGAGGGTCGCGAGCACGGCGTCGTAGTCGCACTGCTGAGCCAGCACCGAGGTGCTCAGGTAGATCGTGTGCCGGCCGGCGTACCGGTCGTGGAAGAAGTGGTAGAACGACGCGGTCTCGCGCAGGTCGAGCAGAGTGGTGCCGAGCTTCGGGGCCAGGTCGGCCAGCACCGGCTCCGGCACGTACCGCCAGGTGTCCTGCAGGTCCCACAGCATGTCGAGCAGCCGGGTCCGGTCGGCGCCGTACCGGTCGAGCAGCGTCGCCGCGTCGGGCCCGCCGGGCTCGGGAGAGGCCGGTGAGGCTGTCACCGGAGCGTTCTCGCCCACTCGTCGACGGTATCGCTTCCGGGAGGTCTTCGTACCCGCGTGACCGGGTGATCCCCCGCACGTCCGGCCTCAGTCGGCCGGCAGCCCCACCACACCCGCAGCCAGCCGTGGCGAGAGCCGGCGATCGGCGGGGACGACGGACAGCCGCCCCCGCGGCTCCAAGATGACCAGCCCCACCCCTTGGAGGTCGGTGATCCCTTTCATCCGCAGCTCCGACCACAGCTGGGCCTCGGTCATCCGGTGGCGGGCCAGCTCGTCATGCTGTACCACGCCTCCGGACAGCAGCACGACCGGGTCGCGCGAGCGCCAACGGCGCCGCATCGGGAGGAATCGCGACCAGGCGCCGAAGAGCCGCTCCATCACCAGCGCCGTGGCGATCGCGGTGAGCCCGCCCAGCAGGGTCGGGTAGTCACCCAGCGTCGCCCGCGCCGCGATCGCCCCGAGCAGCGTGAGGAGCGCGAGACTCAGCGAGGACGCGCTCGCCTGCAGCCGCCGCCCCCACACCCGCAGCACGAACGTGATCGCGCCGTACAGCACGACCGTCGAGCAGACGACTGCGACGACGCCGATCCAGGTGATCCCGATGTGTGACCAGATGCGCTCCATCATGAGGACATCGTCGCGCACCACGACGACCGCCCGGGACGAGCGCCTTTCGCGGGACCCGTCGGCGCCGTACCCTCGGCGCAAGGAGACCCGATGGCCGAGACCTCCGGTCAGCCGACGCTGATCAACTCCGTGGTCCGGGCGCTGTCGTTGCTCGACGCGGTCGGATCGCAGACCGCTGCCGTGCCGGCGAAGAAGCTGGCTCGGTTGGTCGAGCTGCCGCTGGGCACCACCTACCACCTGCTCCGCACCCTGGTCCACGAGGGCTTCCTCGACCACGTCGAGGGCGGCTACGTGCTCGGCGACCGGGTCAGCACCCTCGCGCGGCGGCGCGGTGCCACCGATCCCGGGGCGCACCCACCGGGTGCTGCGTCAGCTGCACGACGAGCTGGGGGCGGCGGCCTACCTCTCCGTGCTCGACGACAACTGCATCCGGCTCGTCGACGTCGCCGACAGTCCGGAAGCGCCCCGCACGGACATGTGGGTCGGCTTCGACGACGCGGCCCACGCCACCGCGCTGGGCAAGGCGGTGCTGGCGGCGCTGCCCGACGACACCCGACGCGACTACCTGGCCAGCCACCCACTCGTCGATCTCACCCCGAGCACGCTCACCAGCCCGCGGGTCCTGCTGGCCGAGCTCGACCACAGCCCGATGCTGACGGTCGACCGCGAGGAGTACGCCGTCGGCACGACCTGTCTGGCGGTGCCCGTGCCCTCGCAGCGGATGACCGCCGCGGTCGCAATCTCGGTGCCGGTGCAGCGGCAGGACCGGGTCACCGGCGCCGAGCAGGCGCTGCGGCGAGCGGCGCGCCTGGTCGCGCTCTCGGCGGACACCTGAGCCCGCGGGCGCCGTTGTCACCATCTGAAATCCAGCCGTGGCAGCGCGCCGCGGGCGGGCTCCACAGTGGCGGTGTCAGACCGGGGGACGATCTGCCCTGGGGCGCCGTCGCACCGTCGTACGCCGCCCGGGCCACACCGAAGGAGCGTTCATGACGACCGACGTCTCCACCACCGCCGCGACGGCCAGCGCCCTGAGCGCCGACGTCCGCCGCAGCCTGTACGACGCCATGGTGCTCAGCCGCACCTACGAGGAGGCCATCCTCCGCGAGTACCACGCCGACAAGGGCCCCGGCTTCGACATCGGCAAGGGCCTGGTGCCCGGCGAGATGCACCTGTCCGCCGGCCAGGAGCCGGTGGCCGCGGGCGTCTGCGCCCACCTCACGACCGACGACGCGGTGACCGCGACGCACCGGCCGCACCACTTCGCCATCTGCCACGAGATGGACCTGCAGAAGATGACCGCGGAGATCTTCGGCCGCGTCGACGGGCTGGGCAAGGGGCGGGGCGGACACATGCACCTGTTCGACCCCGACACCCACTTCTCCTGCTCGGGCATCATCGCCGAGGGCTACCCGCCCGCGCTCGGCGCGGCGTTCGCGTTCAAGCGCCGCGGCACCGACCGGATCGCGGTCGCCGTGACCGGTGAGGGCGCGGCCAACCAGGGCGCCTTCCACGAGTCGCTCAACCTGGCCGCGCTGTGGAAGCTGCCGGTCGTCTTCGTCGTCGAGGACAACGACTGGGCCATCTCCGTGCCTCGCGACGAGTCCACGGCGATCCCCAACAACGCCGACCGGGCGGCGGCGTACGGCATGCCCGGGGAGCGCGTCGAGGGCAACGACGTCGAGGGCGTGTACGCCGCCGCGGAGCGCGCCGTGGCCCGGGCCCGGGCCGGCGACGGCCCCAGCCTGATCGAGGTGCACACGCTGCGGCTGTGGGGGCACTTCGAGGGCGACGCCCAGGGCTATCGGCCCGAGCTCGCGGAGGTTCCCGAGCATGACCCGATCCCCCGCTACGAGGCCGCCCGACGCGAGGCCGGCGTCCTCGACGACGCCGCTGTCGAGCAGATCAAGGCGTCGGCGAGCGAGCGCGTCGAGGCCGCGGTGTCCTTCGCCAAGGCCAGCCCCGTGCCCGACCCGGCCACCGTCCTCGACCACGTCTTCGCGTGAGGAGCCCGACATGACCATGACCGAGAGCCCTGCCCAGACGCGGCGCCTCAACACCTCCAAGGCGATGGTGGAGGCCATCGCGCAGGAGATGCGCGCCAACCCCGAGGTGTTCTACCTCGGCGAGGACGTCGGCGCGTACGGCGGCATCTTCTCCTCCACGACCGGGCTCCTCGACGAGTTCGGCCCCGAGCGGATCATCGACACCCCGATCTCAGAGACCGGCTTCATCGGGCTGGCCATCGGGGCCGCGACCGAAGGCATGCGCCCGATCGCGGAGCTGATGTTCGTCGACTTCATGGGGGTCTGCCTGGACCAGATCTACAACCACATGGCCAAGATCCACTTCGAGTCCGGTGGCAACGTGAAGGTCCCGATGGTGCTCACGACCGCCGTGGGCGGCGGGTACTCCGACGGCGCCCAGCACTCCCAGTGCCTGTGGGGGATGTTCGCCCACCTGCCCGGCATGAAGATCGTCGTTCCGTCGATGCCGGCCGACGCCAAGGGGCTGATGGCCGCGGCCATCCGCGACGACTCCCCGGTGGTCTACATGTTCCACAAGGGCGTGATGGGCCTGCCGTGGATGGCCAAGAACCCGCGCACCGTCGACGTCGTGCCCGAGGGCGACTACGTCGTCCCGATCGGCAAGGCCGCCGTCGCCCGCGAGGGCACCGACGTCTCCGTCGTGACCATCTCGCTCTCGGTCCACCACGCGCTCGACGTGGCCGAGAAGCTGGCCGAGGAGGGCATCAGCGTGGAGGTCGTCGACCTGCGCTCGCTGGTCCCGCTGGATCGCGAGGCCGTGCTCGCCTCAGTCGCCAAGACGGGCCGGCTGGTGGTCGTCGACGAGGACTACCACTCCTTCGGCATGAGCGGCGAGGTCGTGGCCTCGGTCGCGGACGTCGACCCCGGCCTGTTCAAGGCGCCGCCTCGGCGCGTCGCCGTCCCCGACATCCCGATCCCCTACGCGCACTCGCTCGAGTACGCCGCGCTCCCGCGCCACGACCGCATCGAGGCCGCCGTCCGGGCGGTCCTCGGATGACCCCACCGGTGACCGACGTGCTGTTCCCGGCGATGAGCCAGGACAACCCCGATGCCACCGGCGTGCTCGCCACCTGGTACGCCCGCGACGGCGAGCAGGTCACCGAGGGTCAGCTGGTCGCCGAGGTGCAGATGGACAAGGTGGACGCCGACGTCGTGGCGCCGGCCACAGGCACGCTGCGGCTCGCGGTGGCCGAGGGCTCGGAGGTCAGCCAGGGAAGCGTGATCGCCACGATCTCTTGACCCCCTCCCCACAGCCGAGGGGCCGAACCCGCGCCGGGGGCGGCCTCGTGCTGCCCGAGGCCTGCCCGCGCCCCGCCCCGCGAAGGCCGATGGCCCCCGCCGGTCGGCAGCGGGGGCCATCGGGTCGCCGGCCAGGTGCGAGGAGGTGGGGCCGGCCGCACGGCCGCTGCTCGAGCGGCCGCAAGCGCGATGTGGAGCAGCGCTGCTCACGCTAGGCCGAGCCGGTGGCCGCCACGAGGGCGGCCGGCTGAACGTCGGGTGAACGCTCGCCGGTCAGCCGGCGTCGTGCCCGACGTCGGCTGTCCCCGTGTCGCGCCCGAAGTGCGCGGTGATCGTGCCCCCGCCGGGTCGAGAGCCACCTCGCCGCCGTACGGCAGCAGGTACTGCGGAATGGTGTGGCCGAGGTCGACGTCGAGCACGACCGGGAGGCCGGGGTGGTACTCCCCGACCGCCCGAAGCACGGCGTCCCGGCGCTCGGCGCGGGCGGCGGCCGCCTCGGTCTCGGTGACGGTCAGCTCGTGGTCGGAGACGGCGGGGCGGCCCCACACCACAGCGGCGGCAACCCCGAGCAGGCCACGCTCGCCCAGGTTGCGCAGCATCCGGTACACCTCCACCGGCGACGGCACCTCCTCGCTGGTCTCCAGCACCAGCACGCACCCGGCGTACGCCTCGGTCGGCAGCACCCAGCGGCCCACCGACAGGGTCCACTGCAGGATCTCGAGGTTGCCGCCCCAGGTGCGGCCGGTGACGGGACCGTCGAAGCCGTGCCACTGCCACGGCTCCGCCGGGAGGTCCGGCGGCTGCTCGGTGAAGACGGCCGGGTCGTCCCAGCGCAGGCCCACGTCGCAGGTGCGCGCCACCGGCCGCAGCACCGCGTCGCCACCGAACAGGGCCGCGCGCAGCGACTCCAGATGCTCCGTGTGCACGGTCGGACCCGGCCCCAGGTGTACCTGCGTCGAGCCGCCGTGCACGCCGGCGACGCCGTGGAACCACAGCCAGTTCAGCAGGTTCGTGTTGTCGCTGTAGCCCAGGAACGGCTTGGGGTCTGCCTGGACCGGCTCCGGGTCCAGGTGCCGCAGCACGGTGATCTGGTCGTCGCCGCCGATCGTCGCCAGCACCGCCCGGATGTCGGGGTCGGCGAACGCGGCGTTCAGGTCGCGGGCCCGCTCCCGCGGGGACGCCCTACGCCGAGTCGTGGGGTACTCGACCGGCTCCAGCTCCAGCTCCTCCCGCAGCCGGCGCATCGCGGCCTCGTGCACTGCCGGGAAGAGCTCCGGTGCGGGCCAGGACGGCGACACCACGGCCACCCGGTCGCCGGGGCGCACGGGCCGGGGCGTGCGCAGCGGGATCACCCCGTCACTCCCAGAGCCGGACCGGCAGCTTCTCGATGCCGTAGACGATGGACAGGTCGCGGAAGGCCACGTCGGCCCCGTCTCCGGACAGCCGCAAGTCGGGGAAGCGCGTGGCGAGCGCCCGCAGCCCGGCGCGCAGCTCCATCCGCGCCAGGTCGGCGCCGACGCAGCGGTGGGCGCCGTACCCGAAGGTGAGGTGGGGGACGTGCTCCTCGGCAGGGTGGAACCGCGCCGCGTCCGCGGTGACCGCGTCGTCCCGGTTGGCGGCGAGGAGGCTCACCAGCACGACGTCGCCCTTGGCGACCCGGTGCCCGAACAGGTCGTGCGTCTCCCGGGCGAAGCGTGGGAAGGCGATCTGGACGGCCGTCAGGTAGCGGAGCAGCTCCTCGACGATCGAATTGACCTCGGCGTCGGACCCCACCCGCAGTCGCTCCCACACCTGCGGGTGCTGGGTGAGCAGGTAGACGCTCATGGCGAAGGAGCTCGCGCTGGTCTCGTAGCCGCCCAGGAAGGCACCGTCGGCCAGGCCGCCGATCTCGATGTCGTCGAACTCCTCGCCGTGCTCGCGCAGGATCTGGCCGATCAGGCCCGGCCCCGGGTCGCTGCGCTGGCGGCCGACCAGCTCGATGAGGAACTCGCGGGAGGACGTCGCGGCGCCGAACGCGCCCGGCCCCCCCTCGGAGATGTCGAAGCGCGCCGCCCCGAGCTCGTGGAAGTCGGCGCGGTCGACCTCGTCGATGCCCAGCAGCTCGCAGATCACCCGGAACGGGATGACTGAGGCGAAGGTCGGCACCAGGTCGACCTCGGGCCCGAGCCTCCCCAGCTCCGTGACGGTCTCGTCGACGATGGCGTCGATGAGCGGGTCCAGCCGCTGCAGCCGGCGCCGCGTGAACTCGGGAGTCAGCAGCGCACGCAGCCGGGTGTGGTCGGGGGCGTCGGTCATCCCGAGCCCGCCGATGCCCTCGGCGGCGGTGCGAGCCCGGTTGCCGAGCAGGTGCCGCATGTCATTGCTGTAGCGGCCGGTGTCGGCGAGCACGGCCTTGGCCTCGGCGTACCCGGTCACCAGCCAGATGTTGAGACCCAGCAGCCGGGTCAGCCGGGTGACCGGGGCCGCCGCGCGGGCGCGGTCCAGCTCGGGGACGGGGTCGAGCGCACAGCGCCGGACCGGGTACGTCGCGGACGCCGGCACCTTGCGCAGCTTGGTGACATCGGGGGCGCCACCGGTATGGCTCCCGCGCGAGAACAGCCAGCCGACCAGCGCCCGCCGCGCCGAGCCGACGAGCTCGATCGGGCTCGGGCGCGCGCGCCGAGCTCGCGTGGCGTCCGGCCCCGGAACGGTGTTGGTCATGGTCGTGTCTGCACCCCCCGGGCCATGATTCACTACCGGGCCGACGCGGCGGAACCGGGGGTCACCCCGAGGTCACCCCGGTGCGGTCCCCTCGCGGCCCCTCGGACAGCCGACGACCCGGGTCGTGCCGACCCGGGTCGTCCGGTCGAGCGTGGCTCAGGCGGCCGGCTCGTCTGGGTCCGTGGGCTCGGCGGCCCGCTGCTCGGCGAGCTTGGCCACCCCGCGGTTCAACTGCGTCGAGACGCTCTCGACGACGGAGGCGAAGCGGTCGTCGGTGCGCTCGTTGACCGCGCTGCCGGCCCGCTGGACGAACGCGGCGATGTCGTCGCCGTGCTCGTGGGCGTAGTCGCCGGCCGCGGTCACGGCCCGCAGCACGGCCTCCTCTGCCTGGGCGATGAGCCGGCTCAGGTGCTTCTCGATCTCCAGCTCGTCGATGGTCTGCTTGAGCTGGTCGCTGATGGTCATGGGTCTCCCCCTGGTCGTGCTGTTGCTCCGGTCGCGAACCCTGCGTCCGTGACCGTGGGTGGAACATCCGGCGCGGGGGGATTCTTCCCCAGGCGGGTCGCTACCGTGGCCGGCGTGAACGAGATCCCGGCGTACCAACTCAATGACGGCCACCCGCTCCCCGCGATCGGCTTCGGCACCTACCCGCTGCGGGGCGACGCCGGCGTCGCGGCGATGACCTCCGCCGTCGCGCTCGGCTACCGGCTGCTCGACACGGCGGTCAACTACGGCAACGAGGAGGAGGTCGGCGAGGCGCTGCGCCGCTGCGGGCTGCCGCGCGAGGAGGTGCTGGTCACCAGCAAGATCCCCGGGCGCCACCACGCGTACGCCGACGCCGTGGCCTCGACCAAGGAGTCGCTCCAGCGGCTGGGCCTGGACCACCTCGACCTGCACCTCATCCACTGGCCCAACCCGGGTCGTGGGCTGTTCGTGGAGGCCTGGCAGGCCCTCGTCGACCTCCGCGAGCAGGGACTGGTGCGCTCCATCGGAGTCTCGAACTTCACCGAGGCCCACCTGGAGCGGATCATCGCCGCCACCGGGGTCACGCCCGCGGTCAACCAGATCGAGCTGCACCCCGCCTTCCCGCAGCTGCGGATGCGCGCGGTCCACGACCGGCTCGGCATCCGCACCGAGGCCTGGAGCCCGCTGGGCAAGCGCGAGGCGCCGTTCGCCCAGCCGGCGGTGCTGGCCGCGACCGAGGCGCACGGCGTCACTGCGGCCCAGGCGATCCTGCGCTGGCACGTGCAGCTGGGCACGCTGCCCATCCCGAAGTCCGCGACCCCGGCACGCCAGGCGGAGAACCTCGACGTCTTCGACTTCTCCCTCACCGACGAGGAGATCGCGGCGATCACCGCCCTCGGGCGACCGGACGGCCGGCTCTTCGGCGGCGACCCGGACACCCACGAGGAGATGTGAGGGTCGCGCCCGCTGGCAGGCGCTGGCGGCTAGGGCGGCCCCCTCCTAGGCTGCGGTCCATGAACCCCGAACCGGGCGAGGAGCGGTACGCCGTCGAGGCGGTCGCGTCGAGCCGCCAGTACGAGCAGGCGATCGCCGAGCTGGTCGAGAAGACCGGGCGCTCGGACAGGGAGCTGCGCCAGGAGGCCGAGGCGGCGCTGGCCGAGCTGGCGGCGTACGTCGACCCGCAGGCCAGCAAGGTCTGGGACCGGATGGGCCGCTGGCTGACCCGCTCCTACGACGCCGACGCCGACAGCTCCGGTCTGGCCGCCTTGCGCGAGCAGGGTCGCAAGCACTCGCTCGTCTTCCTGCCCAACCACCGCTCCTACCTCGACCCCCTGGTGCTGCGGGCCGCACTGGCGGGGCACGGCTTCCCCTCCAACTACATCCTCGGTGGCATCAACCTGGCGATGTGGCCGATGTCGGAGCTGGGACGGCGCAGCGGGCTGATCTTCATCCGCCGCACCACCCGCGACGACCCGGTCTACCCCTCGATGCTGCGGCTCTACCTCGGCTTCCTGCTGCGCCGGCACGCCAACCTGGAGTGGTACTTCGAGGGCGGCCGCACCCGCACCGGCAAGCTGCGCCCGCCGAAGATGGGCGTGCTGCGCTACCTGGTCGACGCGTTCCTCGCCAACGGCGTGGACGCCGACGACGTCCTGCTGGTGCCGGTGTCGATCGTCTACGACCAGCAGGCGGAGGTGTCCGCCCTCTCCTTCGAGGAGTCCGGCGGCGCCAAGACGCCCGAGAGCCTGCGCTGGCTCGTGGGCTTCGCGCGGGCGCAGTCTCGCCGTCGTGGCCGGGCGCACGTCCGGTTCGGTGAGCCGGTGTCGCTGCGCGGCGCCTTCGACGAGGCCGCGGAGCGGGCCGGCTCGGTGGAGCTGACCGAGGTGGTGCCGCGCGTCGCCTTCGAGGTGGCCCACCGGATCAACGCGGCGACGCCGATCACCCCCTCGGCGCTGGTGACCTTCGGGCTGCTGGACAACGACGGCCGGGCGATGACTCTCGACGAGACGCTGACGGTGCTCGAGCCGCTGCTGGACTACGTGCGCCAGCGCTCGCTGCCGATCACCTCCGACGTGGACCTCGGCCGGCCGGAGGGGCTGCGCGGCGCGCTCGCGACGCTGGTGCGGGAGGGCGTGGTCGAGGAGTACGCCGGCGGCGTCGAGCCGGTCTACGTCATCGCGCCCGACCGACAGCACGAGGCGGCGTTCTACCGCAACACGCTCACCCACTACGTGACCAGCCGCGCCATCGTGGAGGTCGCCGCCGTGCAGGCGGCCATGGCGGTCGAGCGGGACGGGCAGGGCCCGGAGCCGAGCGGCGACGCGGTGTCGGCCGTGTGGGACCGTGCGCTCGCGCTCAGGGATCTGCTCAAGTACGAGTTCTTCTTCGCCACCAAGCGGGAGTTCGACGAGGAGGTGCGCTACGAGACCGCGCTGGCCAAGCCGGACTGGGAGGACGGCGCCCTCACCGCCACCGAGCTGTCGGCGGGGCTGCGCTCGACCCGGCTGCTGCTCGCCCACCGCGTGATCGGGCCGTTCCTGGAGGCCTACCAGGTGGTCGCCGACCGGCTGGCCGTGCGCGAGCCCGCGGCGCCCGTCGACAGCGACGCGCTCGTCAAGGAGGCGCTCGGTGTGGCTCGGCAGCGCTGGCTGCAGCACCAGCTGCACAGCCCCGAGTCGATCTCGAAGGACCTGATGACCAACGCGCTCAAGCTGGCCGGCAACCGCGGGCTGCTCGGTCCCGGCGGCGAGCAGCTGCGGTGGCCGCGCGCGGGCGGCGTACGCCGCGGAGCTCGGGGAGGCGGTCGCGGCCACCGCCGTGATCCGCGACCTCGCCCTGCGCGAGCTGCGGGCCGACGTCTCCGGTGGGAGAGGATGACCGCGTGGCCGACATCGACGACCTGATCGCCGACATCCAGGCCGGGCCGCAGGGCCCGGAGGTGGGCGCCTTCTTCGACTTCGACGGGACGCTCATCGACGGCTACTCCGCCACCTTGTACTTCCGCGACCGGTTGATGCGCGGGAGATCGGCCCGGAGGAGCTGTTCCGCACGACCGTCGAGATCTTCAACATGTCCGCACGCGGGCACGACGTGACGCGACTCGTGGACGTCGCGCTCGGCGCCCTGGCCGGACGGTCGGTGGAGGAGCTGGAGGAGCTGGGCCAGCAGCTGTTCCGCACCAAGGTGTCCGGCCGGGTCTACCCCGACGCGCGGCGGCTGATCGCTGCCCATCTCGACGCCGGCCACACGGTGGCGCTGGCGTCGTCCGCCACCCGGTTCCAGGCGCAGGCGACCGCGGAGGACCTCGGCATCCCACACCTGCTCGTGACCGAGGTCGAGGACGACGGCGGCATCCTCACCGGCAAGGTGCGGGGGCGGATCCTGTGGGGGCCGGGCAAGGCGGCGGCGGTGACCGAGTTCGCCGAGGAGCACGGGGTCGACCTGGCCGAGTCCTACGCCTACGGCAACGGCGGGGAGGACGTGCCCTACCTCGAGGTCGTCGGGCGGCCGCGGCCGCTTACGCCGACTCGGCGCTCACGACCGCCGCCGAGGAGCGCGGCTGGCCGGTCCACCGTCTGCACCGCAAGCCCGTCCTGACCCCGGCAACCTGATGCGCAGCGCCGCGTCGTTCGCCGGCATCGGTGCGGGCGTCGCGGCGGGCTGAGCGCGGGGCTGCTCACGCGCGACCGGCGTACGGCGCTGGGCGTGGCGGCCGCCGTCGGCTCCGAGCTCTCCCTCGCCGCCGGGGGGGTCAAGCTGGACGTCCAGGGCGAGGAGCACCTGTGGTCGGCCCGGCCCGCGGTGTTCCTCTTCAACCACCAGAGCCAGCTGGACGTGCCGATCCTGGGCGCCCTGCTGCGCAAGGACTTCACCGCGGTGGCGAAGAAGGAGCTCAAGAAGGACCCGACGTTCGCAGCGATCGGCTGGCTCGCCGACGTCGCCTTCGTCGACCGCACCAACAACGCCGCGGCCCGGGAGGCGCTCGCGCCGGCCGTCGAGAGCCTGCGCAAGGGGACGTCGCTGGTCATCGCCCCCGAGGGCACCCGGAGCCCGACGTCGCGGCTGCTGCCGTTCAAGAAGGGGGCCTTCCACCTGGCGCTGCAGGCCAAGGTCCCGATCGTGCCCGTCGTCATCCGAAACGCCGGCGAGATCATGGCGCCGCACTCCCTCATCCTCACCCCCGGCACCGTGCAGGTCTGCGTGCTGCCTCCCGTCACGACGACCCGCTGGACCGCCAAGACCCTGGACCGCCAGGTCGCTCGTGTCCGGCAGATGTACCTCGACACCCTCGCCGACTGGCCCGAACGGTGAGTGGTCAGCGCCTCAGATCGCCGATCCGGCAGAAGTTCGCGCCGATCCGGCAGAACCTCGCCGATCCGGCAGAACCTCGCGGCGATCCGGCAGAACCTCGCCGATCCGGCAGAACCTCGGCGATCCGGCAGAACCTCGGCGATCCGGCAGAACCTCGGCGCGCGAGGCCCGGGCCGGTGTGGTAGGACGAAGGGGTGATCGTGTGTGTCGCCGTCGACGACCAGGGCTACGTCGGGCACGGCTGGGGCCGAGCCGACCAGGTCGCCATCGCCGAGGTCCAGGGCGGGGAGGTCTGTTCGTGGACCGAGTACGACGTGGGTTGGGGCGACTTGCACGGGACCGGTCCCGAAGGGCAGCACCATGCGCGGATCGTGCGCTTCCTGCGTGAGCACGACGTGGAGTCCGTCGTCGTGGGCCATATGGGGCAGGGCATGCAGCACACCCTCGGCAAGATGGGCCTGCGCGTCGTACTTGGCGCCTCCGGGGACGCACGAGCCGCCTGCGTGGCCGCCCTCGCCGGCTGACCTCCGAACAACTGCCGGATCGGCGCGAACTACTGCCGGATCGGCGCGAACTACTGCCGGATCGACGCGAACTACTGCCGGATCGGCGAGGTTGTGCCGGATCGACGCGAACTTCTGCCGGATCGGCGAGGTTGTGCCGGATCGGCGGGTAGACCGGTCTGGCGGGTTGTGCCATTCGGCCACGAGGAGGCATGGTCGCGTGCGATGCTCGCCACGTGACCATGCAGCAGGATCTCACCACCGAGGCGGGCTTCTTCACCGACGACTCCCTCGACGACGGTGCTCCCAACCTCAAGTCCGTCGCGGCGTATGCCGGGCTGACCTTGCTGGTCCTGCTCGTCACCGCGGCGGCGTTCGCGGCCGGCACCATCTGGGGCCTCAACGCCGCGCCCGACTCGGTCAACGGCGTCGTCGACGTGACTCCGCTGGCCCGCGTCACCTCGGCGCTCGGCGGCGGCATGGGCGCCGCGGCGATCACGATCGCGCTGGCCTCGGTCGGCCTCGTGGTCCGCTGGGTACGCCGCCAGCCCGTGGCCTAGGGACTCCCGCTCCCGAGCGCCTCACCCGGCGCTGACCAGCTCCTCGATCCGCGCCAAGGTGCGCTCCATGTTCCGCTTGGTGTCGCGCCCCATCAGGGTGCGGATGACCGGGCGGGAGAGCGGCGCCTCGGTGGAGATGTCCCACGTCTCGCGCACCCGCGTGCCGCCCTCGACCGGCTCGAGCTCGTAGCGCCACGTGCGGCCGGTCGCGACCAGGGAGATCGGGAAGGCGCCCAGGGTGCGCCACGCGATCCGGCGGTTCTCCTCGAGCTCCACCACCTCGTTGCGCGTGGAGTAGGCGATGCCCAGCTTCATGTCCATCCCGAAGGTGTCGCCCAGCTTCAGCCGCCGGCTGCCGCTGCGGGCCTTCTGCACGGTGCCGGACCCGTCGATCCGCAGGTGCCCGGCCGGGTCGGCGAGCAGGTCGAAGATGGTCTCGGCCGGAGCAGGGATGACCCGCTCCACAGTGATGCGGTCGCGGTCAGCCATGCGGCGAGGCTACCTGGGCGGCACCAGCGGCCTGCTCGCGCATCAGGTCCCACAGGGCCGCGACATCGGCCCGCTCGGTCGGCTCGGCCCCGATCGAGACCCGCGCCATCCAGCGATCGTCCAGGACCGCCGGCGTGACGAAGGCCCTCCCTGACGCATTGACCGCCTCTACCCAGGCCAGGGTGTGCGCGTCCAGCGTCGCGCCGTCGAGCACGGTGCCGTCCTCGGCGACCAAGCCGGTCGGCTCGTGCCGCAGGCACACGGTCTGCAGCGCCACCGGCGCCAGCACCCGCCAGCCCGGCTCGGCCGCCACCTGCTCGGCCAGCCACGCCGCGTTCGCGAGGTCACGGCGCAGCCGGGCCCGGATCGCCTCGACGCCGTCCAGGCGCAGGTGGAACCACAGCTTGAGCGCGCGGAACCGCCGGCCCAGCGGGATGCCCAGGTCCTTGTACTGCACCACCTGGTCGTCCACCGCGGAGCGGAGGTACGACGGGTTAGTCGACATCACGCGGATCAGGTGCACGACGTCGCGCACGTAGAGCAGCGAGCAGTCCAGGATCGTGCCCAGCCACTTGTGCGGGTTCCACGACAGCGAGTCGGCCCCCTCGACCCCGTCGACGAGGTGGCGACACTCGGGCAGCAGCAGCGCGGAGCCGGCCATGGCGGCGTCGACGTGCACCCAGGCGCCGTACCCCCGCGCGAGGTCGACGATCTCGGCGACCGGGTCCATCGCGGTGGTGCCGGTCGTGCCGACCGACACCACCACGGCCGCGGGCTTGCGACCCGCCTCGACGTCGGCCGCCATCGCCTCGGCCAGCGCCTCGGGCCGGATCGCGTAGGTGACCGGGTCGACGTCCACGAGCCGCAGGTTGTCGCGGCCGAAGCCGGCCAGCAGCGCGGCCTTGGTGACCGAGGAGTGCGCGTGCGGAGAGGTGTAGACGACCAGCGGCTCCGGCTCGGCCTGGAGCCCGCCGCGGGCCTCGCCGAAGTCGGTCGCCCGCTCGCGCGCGGCCAGCAGCGCGACCAGGCAGGCGGTGGAGGCGGTGTCGTGGATGGCGCCGGTCCACGCCGGGGACAGGCCGGTCAGCTCGCGCATCCAGTCGGTGACGACCTGCTCGACCTCGGTGAGCGCCGGGGCAGACTGCCAGGTGATCCCGAGGGCGCCGAGGCCGCTAGAGGCCAGGTCGCCCAGCACCGAGGCGAGCGAGGCGTTCGAGGGGAACCACCCGTAGAACCCCGGGTGCTGGGTCTGCGTGACGCCGGGCACGACCACCCGTTCCAGGTCGTCGAGGACGTCGCCGAAGGGCTCCGGCCGCTCCGGGGCGTGGGCCGCGAGGCCGCCGGCCACCTCGCCGGGCGCGACCGTGGCCTGCACCGGCAGCTGGGGGATGCGGGTGCGGTGGTCGGCGATCCAGTCCACGAGTGCATGACCGGCGGTGCGGAACTCCTCGGGCGTCATGGGGCCACGGTAGTGAGCCCCCGGCTGGGGGCGCGGGCCGGCTCTGGACCAGACCACCCGGTCCGGCGAGGGCCGAGATTCGGCGTTCCCCGCGGCCCGCCTCGGCGCTGCCGAGACTTGGACTGGAGAGGAACGCCATGAGTCTGCATGCAGCCGCGCCCGGCCCTCGGCCGGCGGGCAGCCACGCGGGCGCGCACACCGCGCGCCGGCGCGGCGTCGCGCTGCCGTCCTCGGTGGGGCCGTTCCAGGCGTTGGCCGGGGCCGGCGTCGCGGCCGCGCTGGTCACGCTCATCCCGGTGGCATGGGGCGTCGCGGCGAGCTCGGCGGTCGCCGAACCCGACCGCCGCCCGGCTGTCGAGGCGCCGATGGTGCTCAGCGCCGCGGCCGCACGCGACCGGCTCACCGTGACCCCTCCGACCGCTCCCCTTCGGCGCCGGGACGCCGGCGTCCCGGCCGACCACGGCTCGATCCCCGGCCGTGCCGTCCTGGCCTACCGGGCTGCCGCCGAGCTGGCCGACGTCGAGCACCCCGGCTGCCAGCTGGACTGGACCCTCGTGGCCGCGATCGGGCTGGTGGAGACCGACCACGGCCGGCACGGCGACAGCCACCTCACCGCCGGACCCGGAGTGGCCAAGCCGGCGATCCTCGGGCCGAGGCTCACCGGTGCCGGGGACTTCGCGTTCATCGCCGACAGCGACGGGGGCAAGTGGGACGGCGACGCAGAGGTCGACCGGGCCATGGGGCCGCTGCAGTTCATCCCGCAGACCTGGCGCGCCGTGGGCGTCGACGCCGACGGCGACGGCGAGCGCAACCCGCAGGACATCGATGACGCGGCCGCCGCCGCGGCCGACTACCTGTGCCGGCCCGGGTACAACCTGGCCACCTCGGCGGGCCAGCAGGCCGCGGTGTTCAGCTACAACCACTCCGCGGCCTACGTGAACACGGTGCTGGGGGTCGCGCGGGCCTACGCCAGCGGCAACTACTGGGCGGGCGCGGTGCTCTATCCCTACCCGATGGCGCTGCCCGTCGAGGAGCCGACCGAGAGCCCGAGCGCGGACCCGAGCAGCCCCCCATCCAGCCCGGCCCCCCAGCAGGGTGGCGGCGGCGGTGGCGGCGGTGGCGGCGGCGGTCACGGCGGCGGCAGCCCGGCGCCCACCCCGACCCCCACGCCGACGCCCTCGCCCACGCCGACGCCCGAGCCCGAGCCGAGCCCGGCCGCTACGCCGTAGGCCCCGTCAGGGGGTGAGCACGCCGTAGGGCCGCTGGGGTGACCAGCCCAGCTCACGCGCCTTCGCTTCCACCTCGCGCCAGTGCGTGGCCATCGTGTCGATGGCGGCCGCATGGGCCGTCTCGAACGCGGAGACGACCGCCGGCAGCTCGGGCATCGCCTCGGCATAGTGCTGGGAGCGGCAGGTCCAGTCCGCGTCGGCGAAGGTGCGCTCCTGGGCCAGGAAGACCGCCCAGGCAGGCGACTCGGCCTCCGAGCCGACCGGCACGTCCTCGGGTGCCGGCCGGATCTCCGCAAAGGCCTGCGCCATGCCGGCCGGGTCCCAGTCGCTCAGGGCGGGCACGTGCTGCTCGTCGAGGCACGCCAGCCAGGCCGTGGCGCCACCGAAGCGCTGGCCGAGCGGAGCCAGCGCGGCCTGCCAGGCGGTCTCGAGCTGGGCCAGCTCGAGCGGTCTGCGGGCCGCGTCGCCGGCGGCGCCCGCACCCGTGCCGGTGCCGGCTCGGCAGGCGGCGGCAGCTCGGCCCTCGGGGTCGCCCAGGCCGCGCTGGTGAGCCTCTTGCTGACGCAGCGGCCAGGCCTCCAGCCGCGCCGCGGTGGAGAACATCGTGGTGTGCGGCGCCGTGAGCCAGATGCTTGCCGCCAGGGGGTCCCCGGCCAGCTGTGGCGCGGCGATCGCCCGCTCCCACTGCGTGGCGTAGCCACGCTCGGTCATGCACTCGGCCCAGGCCGCGTTGAGGTCGTGCGCCGCGACGTACTCGGCCGCTTGGCGGGCAGCCTCGTCGCCCGCCCACCGGTCGTGGGACGCGACCGCCCGCGCGCGCACGGCGTCGGGCCCCGACTCCGACGGCGACTGCTGCCCGCTGCACCCGGCGGCGGCCAGCACACAGGCCAGCACACAGGCGGCGACGCGTCGGGGTCCCCAGCGTGCGGCCAGCCTCATGGCGGCAGCGTACGGCGGCCAGCCGCGACGTCAGGGGGTTCCCCGAGACGCGAGGCCATGAGCAGGATGTGGCATGGAGCTGACGATCTCGTCCGTCCTTGCCCTGTTCAGCCTGCTCGCGCTGTCCGCCGTGGTGTTCTACGCGGCCCGGCGCTTCCGGCTGCCCTACACGGTGCTGCTGGTCGCCGTGGGGCTGGTGCTCGTCCCCATGGTGCACCTGCCGGTGCTGGGGGCGACGTTCGGGTTCCTCGACGACCTCCAGCTCACCCCGGAGCTGCTGTTCTACATCTTCCTGCCCGTGCTGATCTTCGAGTCCGGCTACAGCATGAGCATCCGCACCATGCTCGACAGCGCCTGGACGATCCTGCTGCTCGCGGTGGTGGGGCTGCTCGTGTCCGCGTTCGGGGCGGCGGCCCTGATGGCCCTCGTCCTCGCGCTCGTCGGGATCTCGGTGCCGTTCACGGTGCTGCTCCTCTTCGGCGCGATCATCTCGGCAACCGACCCGGTGGCGGTGCTCGCCCTCTTCAAGGACTACGGCGCCCCCCGACGCCTCTCGATCATCTTCGAGGGCGAGAGCCTGTTCAACGACGGCACCGCGGTCGCGCTCTTCCTGGTCGTGCTCGGCGTGATCAACCACGGCTTCGACGGCATGCCGACGGTGCTGGCCGGAGCGGCGTCCTTCGTGGTCATGGTGCTCGCCGGCGTCCTGCTTGGGCTCACCGGCGCCAGCATCTTCGCGGTGGCGCTGCGCCGCACCCGCACCAACGAGTTCGTCTCGGCGACCTTGCTCATCATCTCCGCGCACCTGGTCTTCATCACCGGCGAGCTGGCCAACGAGCAGGGCTGGAGCCTCGGCGGCATCCAGCTCCGGGTGTCCTCCATCATCGCGTGCACCGTCTCCTCCCTCTTCCTGGGCAACTACGCGCGGCACGCCCTGACCCCACGCACCGATGCCTACGTCGACAAGGCGGTCAGCCATCTGGCGTTCATCGTGAACTCGCTGGTCTTCTTGCTGGCCGGCCTGCTCTTCGCCTCCACCGAGGTGCTCTTCGCCGATCTGTGGCTGGCGATGCTGCTGTCGGTGCTGGTCGTCGCCCTCATGCGTGCGGTGTCGGTCTTCGCCGTCACCGTGCCGGTCAACCGGCTCGGGATCGACGCCGGCGTACGCCGCTCGTGGCAGCTGCTGCTGTCGTGGGGGAGTCTCCGCGGAGCACTGGCGATCATCGTGGTGGCCCTGGTCCCGGAGGATCTCCGGGTGCCGGGCTGGCGCCTGGAGTCCACGCCCAGGGACTTCCTGATCGCACTGACCATCTCGTGCATTCTGGTCACCCTCTTCCTCAAGGCCCCGCTGATCGGGCCAATCATGCGCCGGCTGCGCATCGACCAGCCCGAGCCGATCGACCTGGCGCGCAAGACCGACCTCACCACCTACTACCTGCTCGCGGAGCGGGCCGGCTTCGCCGACTCCGAGACGCGTTCGGTGCTGCGCGACGAGCGCGTGCGGAAGGTCCAGGGGGAGCTGGAGGAGGCGTTCGCCGCGGTCGCCGTCGAGCGAGACCGCCTCCTGGCCGCTCATGGGCCCGAGCTGTTCGAGCGCGCGCTGCGGCTCACCGCCCTGGGCATCGAGGAGCATGCCCTCAAGCAGCTCTACGTCAACGGCGAGGTCGGCGAGCTGACCTACCGCCGGCTGCATGGCAAGCTCCACCTGCAGACCGAGCTGATCGAGGGCGCCGACCTCGGCGGGCTCGACCCGCACCGCTCCCGCGACCGCAAGGACGTCTTCGACATGCTCGTGCGCGGGGTGCTGTCGGTGGTGACCCGGGTCAGCCGCGAGCGGAGCCGGGCCGAGCTGTTGGAGTCCGCCCGCGCGCAGATGATCATGGCCCGGCGGGTGCTCCGAGTGCTGCGCGGGATGCAGGAGGAGTTCGGGCAGCCGGTGTTCCTCGAGGCGCCGTACCAGGCGGTCATGGAGGTGTACGCCGACTTCGACCGCGTGTGCACCGCGGATCTGGACCGAGTCGCGGCCGACAGCGACGCGCACCTGGGCGCCGAGCTGGCTCGGCTCGCCGAGCTGGCGCGCACCGGCTGGGGGCTGCGCGCCGTGGCCCTGCTGCGGGCCCGTGGCGTCGCCGCGGAGGCGGACGAGGACTGGCTCACCGAGCGCTTCGCCCGGGAGTCGGCCTAGAGCGGCGAGCCAGGCCCTCCGGCTCAGCCTCGCTGTCGCAGCAGCACTGCCGTGAACTGCTGGGCGGCACCCCACGGGGTGAGATGGTCCTCGCCGGCCGTGTCGACGAGCTCGAAGCCGGGGAACTCCGCGGCGAGCGCCTCGTGGGTGTAGCGCACGATGGGCAGGCCGCTGCACGTGGTCGGCCCGTCCGGCCCGAAGGTCGCCACCACGACCCAGCCGCCGGGCGCCAGGCAGCGGATCAGGGAGGCGCGGTAGTCGTCGCGCTCGTCGGGCTCGGTGAGGAAGTGGAACACCGCCCGGTCGTGCCAGAGCGCGAAGCGGCGGCCGGGGTCGAAGTCGAGGACGTCGGCCACCTGCAGGACCGCGCCGGCGCCGGCCGGCGGCAGTCGGTCGCGCACGGTCTGCAGGGCGGTGGCGGAGAGGTCGATCGCGGTCAGGTCGGTGTAGCCGCGCGCCACCAGATGGTCGACCAGCGTCGACCAGCCGGCGCCGACGTCGATCACCGGCTGGTCGGTGCCGATCCCGGTGGCGTCGACCAGGCCCAGCGAGAGCGCCGGGACCGACTGCCACCACGAGACGCCGTCGACGGCCTTGCCGTCGTGCACGCTCTCCCAGTACTCCTGGCGGGCCGCCTGGTCCTCGGGCCGCCAGCCGGGGGCTACCGTGTCGCTCATGGTCAGCAACCTAGCCGCCGCACGCGAGCGCGGGCGTGTTGAGGTGAGGGAGTGCTGACCGCGCTCCCCTACCCGCACCTGGACCCCGTCCTCCACCTCGGCCCGCTGCCGATCCACTGGTACGGCGTGATGTACGTCGTCGGCTTCGTCGCAGGCTGGTGGCTGGGCCGGGTCAGGGCCCGGCGACCCGGCTCGGGCTGGACCCCCGACGAGATCACCGACTTGCTCTTCTACACCGGTCTCGGCATCGTCGTGGGCGGCCGGCTGGGCTACGTGCTCTTCTACGTCCTGCCCGACGCGGTCGCCAACCCGGTCACCATCCTCCGCGTCGACCAGGGCGGCATGTCCTTCCACGGCGGGCTGCTCGGCGTCCTCGTGGCGATGGGGCTGTACGCGCGCCGCACCGGCCGGCACTTCTGGGCCGTCACCGACTTCATCGCCCCGCTGGTGCCGATCGGGCTCTTCGCCGGGCGGATCGGCAACTTCATCAACGGCGAGCTCTGGGGCAAGCCGACGGACCTGCCCTGGGGCATGGTCTTCCCCACCGGTGGCCCCGAGCCACGGCACCCGACGATGCTCTACGAGGCACTTCTCGAAGGCCTCGTGCTCTTCACGGTGCTGTGGCTGTTCTCCGCGCGGCCGCGTCCGATGCGCGCGGTGTCCGGAGTGTTCCTGGTCGGGTACAGCCTGGTCCGGCTGCTCATCGAGACGGTCCGGGTGCCCGACGCGCAGCTGGGCTACCTCGCCTTCGGCTGGGTCACCATGGGCATGCTGCTGTCGCTTCCGATGCTGCTCCTCGGCGGCTGGCTGCTGTGGCGCTCCGCTCGCGCCGTGCCCGAGGAGGTCGGCGAGCCGGCTGCCCAGCGTTAGGGAATCGTCAGGCCCAGCGTGGTCCGCAGAGCCGCTCGCGCCCCTAGCGTGGAGGGCATGACCTCCTCAGGCGACCCCGGGACCGCCACCCCCGCCGGTGCCGTCGCCCGGCTCATCGACGGCGGCGACATGGACTGCGGCAGTGGGCTGCTGCTGCTCATCACCCGGGCGATGCGTCGGCTGGCCGACAGCGAGCTGCTGGGCGTCCGGAGTGCCGAGTCTTCGGTCTGCACCGACCTGCCGGTCTGGGCCGAGCTGGTCGGGCACGAGGTGGTCGCCCGGGTCGCCGACTCAGCAACGGGACCGTGGTGGTTCGTCGTCCGCAAGGCCGGCGCGAGCGCGCCGACCCTGTTCAGCCACGGGGAGCGGACACCGGTCGGGCAGCGGCTGTGGGTGTACACCAACTTCGACTGCAACCTCGCCTGCGGCTACTGCTGCGCGGAGTCCTCGCCGCGCGCCGCTGCCCGTCGGCTGCCCCGGAGGTCGCCCGGGCGGCGTTCGCCGAGCTGCGGGAGCTCGGGGGCTCGGAGGTCTACTTCACCGGCGGCGAGCCGTTCCTGCACCCCGAGCTCGGCGAGCTGGTCGCGGCCGCCCACGGGCTGGAGCGGACCATCCTCACCAACGCGATGGTGGTCGGCCGCGGGCACCGCCGGCAGACACTCGAGTCGCTCGACCGCTCGGTCGTCCTGCAGATCAGCCTGGACTCGGCGACGCCAGAGCTGCACGACAAGCAGCGTGGCGCGGGCTCCTGGGCGCGAGCGCTCGCGGGCATCGGCCTGACCCGCGAGCTGGGCTTCCGGGTGCGGGTCGCGGCCACGCTGTACGACGAGGACACCGAGGCGGTCACCGCGCTCCACCGCCGGCTGGACGACGAGGGCGTGCCCACCGAGGATCGCTTGATCCGCCCGGTCGCGCACGAGGGCCGCCGACACCGGCCTCCATGTCTCGCTCGACACCGTCGAGCCCGAGCCGACCATCACCGCCGACGGGGCCTGGTGGCACCCGGTGGCGGTGACCAACCCGCACCTGCGCATCGCCGACGCGCCGCTGCCGGTGGCCGAGGTCTTCGGCGTTGTCCGCGACGCGCTCGCCGTGCAGGACGCGGCCGCCGCCACCGGCCGGGAGGTGTTCCGCTGTGCCTGAGGCCGCCGCTCCCCCTGCCCGCGCCGCCCGCTCCGACCGCCCGGCGGTGGGTCAGGTGGCCGGCCGGCTGCTCGGCTGGCTGCTCGCGCCCGCGACCGAGGAGGTGCCCCCGGGCCCACACCGTCGGCGCCGCGGTGCTGCGTGTCCTGCTCGGGCTGATGTGGCTCTACAACGTGTCGTGGAAGCGGGCGCCCGACTTCGGCAGGGAGGCGGGCAGCGGGCTGTACCGCTTCGCGTCGTACGCCGTCAGCCACCCGGTCCTCCCCGTACAGCTGGGTCGTCGAGCACGTCGTGCTCAAGGCGTTCACGCCGTTCGGCTGGCTGGTGCTGGCCACGGAGACGGCGCTCGCCGTGCTGCTGCTCACCGGGGCCTGGGTGCGGCTCGCGGCGGCGCTCGGGGTGGCGCAGTCGGTGGCCATCGGGTTGTCCGTGGCCTTCGCCCCGCACGAGTGGCCCTGGTCGTACTGGCTGATGATCGGCGCCCACCTGGTGCTGCTGCTGGGCTCGGCGGGCCGGGTCGCGGCCGTCGACGCCGTGCGCGCCGGGCGGTCCGACGGCACGCAGCTGGCCCGTACGTGGGGCGGGCTGGCGGTGCTGGTCGGGCTGCTCGGCGCGCTGCGATCACTCGGCGACCCGCTCGCCGCGCGCGGGCCCGGCCTGGGCTCGTCGGGCCTCTCGGTCGGCGTGGGTTCCTACAACCTGCTCGGCGGCCTGGTGCTGTTTGTGGCGGGCCTGCTGCTGCTGGCGGTTCCGCGACGGGCCGTCCTCGGGTACGCCGCCGCCGGCCTCGCCACCCTCGCCGCGGCCTCGCTCTACGCCCAGCTGGGCTTCTCCGACCCGCTGCTGGGCGGCTCCACCACTTCGGCCGCGAGCTTCCTCGCGGTGGCGCTGGTGGGTCTGGTGCTCGCCGCAGCACGCCCGGCAGCGGCGACAGCCACCACGCCCTGCGCCCGGCGTGACGACCCGCGCTCAGGCGGTGACGACGCCGATCGCCAGCTGAGCCTGGTAGCCGGACGCCACGTCGCCGGCGATGGTCGCGAGCTGGTGGATGCCACCGTCGTCGCCGAAGACGTTGTCGGTCGCGAGCGACACGCCGGCCAGGTTGCCGACGGAGCTCTCGTAGCCGGTGGTGGCGTAGACCTGCTCGCACGTCTCCTTGGGGAGGGCGATCTGGCTGACCTTCATGATCGGGTTGTCGCCGTCCTGAGCGACGGCCGCCTGCACACTGTCGTAGACCTCGAAGTGGATGTGCGGCCAGCGGCCGGCGTAGCAGCCCGGGAAGACCGACACGAACTCCACCGTGCCGTCGGCGTCGGTCTCCTGCACGCCGCGCAGGTAGGTCTCGTCCTGCGCGCCCTGGGAGTACATCGAGTACAGCCCCTCCCGGCTGCAGTGCCAGGCGTAGACGCCGGCGCCGGCCAGCGCCTCGCCTGAGGACAGGTCGCGCACCGTGAGCCGGAAGGTCAGCGGCACGCCCGCGGCGGTGGTCCCGCCGGCCAGCGACGGGCGGAGGTCGGAGCGCACGATCCCGGTGTCGTCGAGCACGTTGGTGCCGTTGGACCCGTCGCCGGGGTAGGGCCCGGCGGTCTCGTTGGGCACCTCCCCGTCGACCAGGTCGGAGTTGTCGACGCCGGCGCCGGGGCCACCGCCCGGCCCCCCGCCCTGCGGCGGGGCACGCGGGCCGCTGTTGCCGCCGGCGGCCGAGCCGGTGCCCGTCGTACTGCGTCTGAGCCGCCCACGCCGCAGGCGGCGAGCAGCCCGGCCCTGCCAGCGAGCCGCCCAGCAGCAGGGCGCGGCGGCGCCCCACCAGCTGAGGCAGGTCGTAGCGCAGGCCCCGGTCCTCCTCGGGGAGCTGGTCCATCGGCAGGTCGTGTCGGTGGGTCATGGCCGAGACCGTACGGCGCCGGGCTGTGCGTGCGCTGTGTGCCTGCTGGTGCCGAGGTATCCCACCCACGGGAGTCGACTCCTCGTGGTCAGTTTCCGTCCTCAGGGAGGTCCCCGTGTCCGCCGAGACCAGCTATCTGCAGTCGTTCCTCAACAGCCCCTACCAGCTCTCCTCACCGTCACCGCGTCCCAGCGCCCGCGCAGCCGACCCGGGTCGGGCGCTCGTGGGAGCCCGGCCTGACGTCGTACGGCTGGGGCAACCTGGGCTTCAAGCAGCGCACCGGCGCCGTGGTGACGGGGCTCACCTTCGACTCGCTGGTCTGGTTCAGCGACCGACTCGCTGCTCCGCGCCCAGCCTCCGGGCGGCGACTCCAGGGACCGGCAGCAGTTCGCCGCCGGACAGGCCGACGCCACCGACTTCACCTTCACCCTCAACGGCGACCACGTGCGGCTCCACGCCGAGCTGCGCCGGTGGGGCGCCCGGTGGGACGCCGACAGCTTCGCCTACGACGCCGTCACCCAGCAGCTGCTGTTCCACGTGCCGGGAGCGGGCGCCGGAGCCCCGCAGGCGCTCCTGGCGTCGTCGTTCGGTCCCGGAGCCGGCATCCTCTGAGGCTGCTCAGGCGTCGGCCGTGGCCCTGGCCTCGAGGGCGAGCCGGCGTACCCGGGCCAGGTCCTCGTCGGTGAAGGGGCCGTTGACGCCGGAGATGGTGGCGAGCTTCATGCCGTGCTTGAGCCCGAGCCGGTAGATCTCCTTGACCTTCTCCCACTCGATGTTGCGGCCGACCGTGAACGTCTCGTAGCGGCCCTCCAGGGCGAGGACGACGGTCTCGGCGAGGCAGGCGTAGGCGACGTTCCTCGGCAGCCCGATGTTGCGCATGTGGACCTCGCCGGGCAGCTCGATCTCGCCGGACTCGATGACCAGGACGTCCGGCCGCTTGGCGACGTCCTTCGCCGACAGATCGAGGGCCGGGCGACGTCGGTGATCACGCAGCCGGGCTGACCTCCATGATGTCGAGCACCTTCTTCCCGGCGCCGGAGGTGGCGGTGACGATGAGGTCCATGTCGCGCAGGTGCTCGCCCGGGGTGCCGGCGATGTGCACCGTGGCGCGCGGCTCTGCCGCTGCAGCTCGTGCTTCAGCTCGAGCAGCTTGGCCGACTCCGGGGAGACCAGCCAGCTCGTCGCTCGCGAGCGCCAGCAGCCGGGCGCACACCGAGCCGATCGCCCCGGTCGCGCCGACCACCATCGCCTTGCCGCGCAGCCGGCCGTCCTCGGCGACGTCGGCGATGCCGAGCCGCACCAACGCGTCGTGCAGCCCACAGCGCCCCGGAGGCGCTGTAGGAGTTGCCGGTCGTGATCGGCAGCGGCGCCTGCTTGGCAACGGTCACCCCGGCGTCGCCGACGACCTTGGTGAAGGCGCCCAGCCCCATGATCTGAGCGCCGAGCTTGCGCGCGGTGTCGGCGGCCGACAGCAGTCGGGCGTAGGTAGAACTCGGGGCTGTGCGCCATCAGCTCCCGGGCGTGCCCCCACGGTGATCAGCCAGCCCTCGGCCTCGGCGCCCGTGGGCGACTTGATGCCCGTGACGTGGCTGTACTTGAACGGCGGGGCGAAGGCGACCGCCTTCTCCACCAGGTCCATCACCTGGCTCGGCGCGACCTTGGCGAGGGTGCCGAGCGGCTCGACGTTGCGGAAGTACTGCTGGGAGAGCGGGTGGATCACGAACGCGAAGCGGCTCTTGCGTCGCGGCCCGTTGGGGTAGAGCAGCCGCGGCGGCGCGTGCATCTCGTCGACCAGCTCCAGCAGCACGTCCTGCGGCAGCCGGCCGGGCGTCGGCGACATGGTGAGCATGAGCGCCTCGAGCAGCGCGGCGTCGACGGTGAAGCCGAACGGCTGCGGGACGGCGTCCACGACCAGGTCGACGCCCCGGTCGCCGAGCTCGGTCAGCCGCTCGTCGGAGATCGCGCAGCTGATGAGGGTCTTGCCGGCGAGGTCCTCCAGGCCGAAGCCGGTGAGCTCCTCGTACGACGCCACGACGACGTCGCACTCCCGGGCGGCCCGGCGGGCCAGCGCGTGGGAGACCTGCTCGGGCACGTGCAGCGGGCCGTGCAGGGCCTCGGGGAGCATTCGCAGCGGCCAGGAGCCGACCTCCGCGGCCAGCCCGAGCAGCGGGTGCTCGGCCAGCGTGTGCGGGAGGTCGAACCGCATGGCCGGGTCGGCGAACTCGAGGTTCTCCGTGTGCTCCTTGAGGATGCGCAGCGCGGCGTCGTGGTTGGTGTCGCCGAGGACGACCGTGCGGGCGTTCGACCAGAAGCCCGGCATCTCGGTGTGGACGTGTCGCACGGCCCACTCGGTCAGCACGTCGTGGAGCGCGCGGCCAACGGTGACCGGCGTGTCACCCGCCTCCTCGACGAGGTCGTCGAGCGCGTCGAGGCGGCCGTCGTACAGGCCGAGGGCGCGGGCCTCGCGCAGCCCGCTGACGGCGAGCGCCGCCGCCTTGGGCGCCCAGGAGCGCACCAGCTCGGCGGCCTTCTCGAGGTCGCCCGCGGCGCCCCGGCGGACGACGCGGAAGTCGCGGCCCAGGAAGGTCACGCGCTTGTCGACGTCGTGCTCGGCGTCGGTGAGGGTGATCTGGACGACGAGGGTTCGGGGGTGCGAGGTGGCCACGGCTCTCCTCCTGGCTGGTGACGCACGGATGTCCGCACGATTCGGCGGGCCTCCTGCTTCGGACGGTAGCCCCCTCGCCGGCGGCCCGCCGTGACGCGGCCCACGCTACTCGGGCGCCTCAGCCCGAGTGGGCCACTAGACCGGCTGAAGCTCCCACGCCGTCGCCCGCCCGGAGACCGGCCGCCAGGTCGTGGCCGGTGCGATGGCGCCACCCAGCACCCCGTCGGGGCAGCAGATCTCGAGCACCGGCCCGTCGACCACGACGCGGAGGGCGGAGCCGGACCACGGCATGCTCCAGCTGTCGTGCCCGGGGCGCACCAGTGAGACGAGCCCGTGCGCCACGCGGATGCTCGCGCTCGGGCCCTCCTCGGAGTCGAGGATGAGCTCATCGCCGTCGGCAGCAGGGGTCCACTCCAGGTCCAGGGTCGAGCTGACCTCACCGGCCGCCACCGGGCGCCCTCGCCTGGCGGTGACCTCGGGGTGCGGCTCGAGGACCAGGCGACCGCCGCGCGCCGACACCAGGCACGGCATGCTCAGGCAGCCCGTCCAGCCCTCCGCCTCGTCACCGACGTCGCGCATCCAGAAGACCAGGCTGGGTCGACCGTCGCGGTCGCGGAAGAGGGACGGCGCGTAGTAGGACTCACCGAAGACCAGCGGCTGCCAGTCGCTCGGGGTGAACCGCCCCTCACGGTAGGAGTCGCGGCCGCCGATCCCGTATCCGACGTGCTGGATCACGTCGTCGCCCAGGACCGAGACGATCAGCACCCAGTGGCCGTCGACCTCGACGAGCTGCGGGCACTCCCACACCGCCCCCGTCCAGCTCGGCTCGGTGTCGTGGCTGGACCGGGAGGCGGCCACCCCGTCGTACTCCCAGGACTCGAGGTCCGTCGAGGTGTAGGTGAGAACCATCGCCACCTCGTCGCGTGACCCGGCCCCCACGAACATCCGCCAGCCACCGGCCTCGCGACGGACGAAGGGGTCGCGGAACGCGACCAGGTCGAGCCCTGCCGGGGCCCGCGCGACGACATCGCCCTTGGTCCAGGCGTCCCAGGCGTCCGAGGCCGGCGAGGCGACGCGGACGCGCCCGACCCCCAGCTCCGGATGGGAGACCGACGTGTAGAGGATCCGGGCCCGGTCATCGTCGACGACCAGGGTGCCGCTCCACACGCCGTCGTCGCCGTCCCCGGGCGAGAGTGCGGCGGCGCGGTGCGACCAGGTGAGCAGGTCCGGGCTGGTGGCGTGGCCCCAGGAACAGTGCGGCCGCCACTCCAGGCTGCCGGGCACGGCCTGGTGGAAGAGGTGGTAGACGCCGTCGTGGTAGGTCAGCCCGTGCGGGTCGTTGAGCCAGCCCTGGGCGGCGGTGAAGTGGAGTCGGGGTCGCATCGCCCGTGGGTCACTCCGCTCGCCGGCACCTAGGCGCGAACTCTTCGTGTCTTCGGCGAGCGCATAACGGTTGGCCGATAGCCGAAGCGTTGACCGCTCACCTCCACCCGCAAGCGGCGACCGATGTCTCGACGGGTTAGTCGATAGGTCCTGTCCGTCGCCCCTTTGATGCGGTGGGCGTCTCGGAACCATCGGTAGCTGATCTTCCGATAGGCCGGCGTCCAGGCAGTCGCCTTGGCCCGGAGGGTCCGGCCAACCCGAAGCTTGCCCTTCACCCGCGGTTGGCCGACCGAGGAGAAGTTCCTCAACGCACGTGGGTCACTGGGCCACACCCCATCGGTGTAGCCGTACCCCGGCTGCGCCTGCATCCTTGACCGTGTACGTCCCATCACCCTTCGACAGCCAGGTGTTCACCCCCTGACTCCACCGATGCACCAGATCGTCGCGACCATCCCGGTTCACATCCGCGACCCGCCACACCCCGTCGGTGTAGCCGTACCCCGCCTGCGCCTGCATCCTTGATCGTAGGTCCCATCACCCCGAGATCCACGTGTTCCACCCGTGCTCCACCGATGCACCGATCGGTCCGCCCATCCCCCGACACATCAGCGGTCAGCCACACCCCATCGGTGTACCCATACCCCGCCACGCCTGCATCCTTGACCGTGTACGTCCATCACCCTTCGACAGCCAGGTGTTCACCCTGACTCCACCGATACAGATCGTCGCGACCATCCCGGTTCACATCCGCGACCCGCCACACCCGTCGGTGTAGCCGTACCCCGCCTGCGCCTGCATCCCCTTGATCGCGTAGGTCCCATCACCCTTCGAGATCCACGTGTTCACACCCGTGCTCCACCGATGCACCAGATCGGTCCGCCCATCCCGACATCAGCGGTCAGCACACCCCATCGGTGTACCCATACCCCGCCCCGCCTGCATCCCCTTGACCGTGTACGTCATCACCCTTCGACAGCCGGTGTTCACCCCTGACTCCACCGATGCACCAGATCGTCGACCATCCGGTTCCATCGACCCGCCACACCCCGTCGGTGTAGCCGTACCCGCCTGCGCCTGCATCCCTTGATCGCGTAGGTCCCATCACCCTTCGAGATCCCGTGTTCACACCCATGCTCCCGTGCGCAGATCGGTCCGCCCATCCCCCGACATCAGCGGTCAGCCCACATCGGTGTACCCATACCCCGCCCACGCCTGCATCCCCTTGACCGTGTACGACCCATCACCCTTCGACAGCCAGGTGTTCACCCCCTGACTCCACCGATGCACCAGATCGTCGCGACCATCCCGGTTCACATCCACCCGGGAGCCGGTCTGAGCAGCGCATCCCTGGTTGCCCGGCTCTCCGCGCTCAGTTCGGCACCGGTCCTGGGAGTAGGTGACGGCGTCACCGTCATCGTCGGGGCACCCGGTGGGAGACCCATCGCCCCCCGTGGTGGGACACGCGTCGGCGGCATCGGTGATGCCATCCCCGTCGGAGTCGGCGGGGCCGGCAGGCGTGTCCTTCAGGTGGATGAATCCGCTCACGCTGCTGATCGGCACCCACCCCGAGGACGTGTAGCCCGCGGTGTCGAGTAGTTGTCGGACGTGATGAACACGCTTTGGCCACTGATCGCGTCGACGATGCCGACGTGCCCGCTGGCGAACCAGGCAACCGCGCCGATGGCCGGCGTGCTGTCGTGAGGGCAGCTCGAGTCCCCATTCCCAGGCGTTGCCCCAGGAATGACCCGGGTCCGCCAGCCCGGCCTGGGCAAGACGCCAGGCAGCGTAGAGGTGCAGTTGTGCGTGCCGGTCGACGTCGCGGCCCAACTTCCTCCGTAGTACTGCCATGCCCACGTCGAGGACGCGTTGCCACCGGAGTAGCCGGGCGTGCAGGCGTAGGCGTAAGAGAAGCAGTCGGTCAGCGAGGCTTGCGCGGGCGCGGGCACACCGAGGGCCATTCCCGCGGCCATGGCCAGAGCAGCGATCACGCTGGCGAGTCGCCGGGGTATCGCGACGTCCAACCACCCCAGACCTGCGCGACCCCCGTCACGAACCCTGGATCTGCTCGTCGACGGCGATGTCGAACTTCACGGTGGTGCCGTCGACCTTCGTGACCTTCACGGTGAGGCCGATGACGTCGCCGTCGGAGGTCAGTGTGCAGCGCATCGTGGTGCCAACCTTGCCGACCAGGTCACCTGGGCACGTCACCTTGTCGGGGGTCTTGCCGACGACCTCGGCCAGCTTGTCGGAGACCGTCTTCTCGACGTTCTCCTTGGCCAGCTTCGGCGTGCCGAGCGTGCACCCCGCGAGCGTCGTCGTCGCGAGCACCACCGACACCAGAGCCGTGCGCGCCTGCCACCGTCCACCCATCACGACTGCCCCTTCTCAGAACCGCGTGGCCCAGTCCTACCACGGACCTACCCCGGCTCGCCTGCCGCGGAGAGAGCGGCCGGCACGCGGGACCCGAGGCTGGGGGACTACTTCACAACCAGTGAAGTCCGGTCCTAAGCCGCCCGCTTGTCGTCGAGGACCGCGCTCGGCTGGCGGCGGAAGGCAGCGCGCCACGGTCGCACACTGCGGCGCGTGGTGGGTCGGCCACCGATTGGTCACGAATTGCAGGTATCTCGCCTGAAAGCTGCGGTTTGGGGCCAAACCACGTGGCTCGGGCGACCACCCCGACTGCCCGACACCGTCCACGCCCATTCTGGGCGATAGGGGCGTACCCCGTCAGCGACCGCAGCGGTCCAGCTCCCGCCAGGGCCAGGAGTTGCGCAGCCAGTCGGCGACGGCGTCGGCGAGCGGTGTGTCGAGGTGGGCGCGGTCGGCGCGCACCCAGGACTGCACGCAGACATCGGCGTCGGTCTTCGAGGGGTAGAGGTAGACGCAGCCGATCACGGTGCGGTCGGCCGGGTCGAGCACGGTGAACGTGAAGCCGCGGTGCGCCTCGAAGTCCGCGGCGTGCCGGGTCAGGTCGGCCAGGTTCTGCTCAGGGGTCATCCCCTCCAGCGGTGGCCAGCGGCCGTCGGGGTAGCCCGGGGTCGAACGAATGTGCTCGATGCTCGACGACCACGCGGCCAGGTCGGAGTCGTTGTGCTGCGGGCCCAGCGGCTCCAGCACGAAATCGTCGGTGCCCAGCGACCGGGGCGGCTCGAAGCCGGCCGGCACGAAGGGTACGGCGTCCACCCGCGCAGCCTAGCCGCGGGCGCCTCTGCGTCACCCGCCCGACGCGGCCACGACCGCGTCGAGGACGGCGTCCGGCTGCTCGACGTGGGCGAAGTGGCCGGCCTCGGGGAGCACGCGTACGACGGCAGCGGGGCAGGCGCGGGACAGCGCGCGACGGTCGGGCGCGGCGACCAGGCGGTCCGCGGCCCCGAAGAGCACGGTCAGCGGCCGGTCGATGGCGGCCCAGGCGCGGGCGCAGTCGTAGCCAACGCCGGTGCGGGAGGCGATCCGGAACGCGTCGGGCCGCACCTCCGTCAGCAGCGACCGCACGAAGCCGTCGGGCAGCGCGGCCGGGTGGGCCGCGACCGGCGCGAGGACGGCGCTCATCAGGGCGCGGGTGGCCCGCGCGTCCACGACCGTCGACGGCAGCGTGGGCAGCGACGAGCCCACCCGCAGCACGGTGTAGAGCGCCGCCACCGCCGGGCGGGCGCGGGCGGTGCGCAGCGGATGGTTGACCACGTCGACGATGCCGGCGTACGCCCCGCTCACCACCACGCCGCCGGTCAGCTGCGGCATCGTCGGCGCGGTCGCGGCGCGCGACAGCATGTCGAGCGTGAGGAAGCCACCCATCGAGTGGCCCACCAGCAACGCCTCGTGCAGACCGTGCCCGGCCAGCGCGGCGAGCAGCGTCCGGCCCACCGAAGCCAGGCTGGCGCCCGCTGGGAGGTCGTCGGAGCCGCCGAAGCCCGGCAGGTCCAGCAGCACCCAGTCGTCGACCGCGACGCCCCGGGCCTCCGCCGCGGCCAGCAGCGGGGTCCAGGTGGCCCACGTCTGGCCGGTGCCGTGCAAGAACACCACCCCGGCCGGCAGCTGCTCGACCTTTGCGTACACGCGGACCCGACCCCCGGCGCCGACCGGTCCCACACCGACAGCCCGAACCGGGCGGGATCGTGGGACACGTCGTACGGCGCGTAGCGGCTCATTGGGTCTGGCTGCCTCCCTCCGGGAGGCTAGTCCACGACGCCGTCGCCGAGGGGAACCCGCCGCCACCCCTTGCCGAAGCCCGCCGATGGTGCCAGGTTGCTGGGGACTCCTGTCATGGGGCGCCGCACGGCGTGAGAGGGGAGGTCTTGGTGGACAACACTCGGGTGGACGCGGTCGATGCCGCGGACCAGACGCGCGCGCTGGAGCTGCGCGTGCACGGCGTCTCCGGGACGCCGCCGGACTCACTGCTCGACCGCCCGCTGGTGACCCAGGTCGCCGGCGACGCGATCGCGGGCTTCTACCGGCCCCGGCTGCCCGAGGAGCGCACCGACGACAGCCCCGGCCCGTTCGGCACGTCGGTCGGCGCCGGCCCCGAGCTGGAGGGCTACTGCTGGGGCGGGCTCACCTCCGGCTCGCCCGGGCGTGCGCTCTGGCTGCTGCTGCTGCCGTTCACGCTGGCCAACATCGCCCCCCGTGCGCGACCGCTGCCCCAGCACGACTCCCCAGTGCTGACCGGGCTGATCTGGGTCTTCTCGCGGTGGCTGTCGCTGGCACTCACCCTGCTGCTGACGGTCACCGCCGGCGGCCTCAGCCTCGGCCTCGTCGGCTGGCAGTGCCCCCGGTCGGATGCCTGCGCGGGCGCCAACGGCAACGCGGTGTTCGGCTTCGTCTTCGGCGGGACGACGGGCGGCGAGACCGGGCGCTTCTCTCCGGAGTGGAACCTCATCGTCACCGCCCTGCTGCCGCTGCTGATCCTCGCGGGTCTGTGGTGGGTCAGCAAGCGCACCATCGACCGCTACGAGTCCGTCACCACCGTCGTCGGCCCCGGAGACGACGACGGGAAGGGCCCCGAGGTGCCGCTGAGCTCGAGCTGGATGTGGCGCAACCAGGGGCCGGTCCGTCGGCTGCGCGCGGCGCACCTCCAGTCCGGCGTCGCGTGCGTCATCTGGCTCGGCGCCTCCACGGCCAGCCCGCGCAGCCTGCTGGTGATGGCCGCCCCGAACCACTGGGGCGACTGGCGGTCGGCGCTCGTGGGCGTGCTGTGCCTGGCGGTGTGGGCCTATGCGCTCGTGGTGCTCGCCCTGCCGTCGTACGTCGAGCACGGGCGGTCCGAGGCCTGGTGGCGAGTCTCGCTCGGCGTGTGGGCAGCGCTCGCGGTCGCGGGCGTCGTGACGGTGGTCGGGCTGCTGACCCACGGCATGGACCCGGCGTACGGCGCGGCCACCGGGGCGGCCACCGCGCTGCCCGGCTTCGACGAGCTGCTGTGGGTCGTCGTGTCCGGCACCTTCGCCGCGCTCGCCGCGGTGATCGGCACCACCATCGCGCTGGCGGGCAAGGAGCCCGCCGAGCCGGCCGAGGGCTCCGACCAGCAGCCGCTCCGCCGCGGTCTTTGGGGGCTCACGACCGCGGCGCTCGCGACGGCGGCCGTGCTCGTCGCCGCCGTGTTCTCGGCGTCGGCGTACACCCTCACCGCGGGCTGGCTGAACTCGGGCTCCTGGCACCCCGGGCCCGGCGCCGTGTCCGACGCGATCAAGGCCTTCGTCGTTCCCGACGCCTTCCGGATGGCGACGTTCGTGTTCGCCGTCTCGGTGCTGCTGGCGGTCCCGGTCATCGTGGTGGCGCTGATCCTGTTGGGTGTGCGGATCAAGTGGCCGCACGGCGCCTGGCGCGACGGCGCCTTCGACGCCGACTACCCCGGCCAGTCCACCGGGGACGCGCCGCGCGTGCGCGGCATCAAGCGGGCGTTCTTCCTGGGCGGTGTGGTCGAGCACCTGATCCGCGTCGTGTTCGTGCTGGCCAGCGTGGGCGTGGTGCTGACCCTCCTCGGCGGCGCCGTGCTCGTGATGGACCGACTTGGGGCCGGCGGCCTGCGACGGTGGCGGACTTCATGGCACGGCTGCGCAGCGACGGCCAGGACGGCCTGGCCGGGTGGGAGGGGTACGGCGCCTTCGCAGCGGCGCTCAGCCTGCTCGGCCTGGTGTCGATCGCGTCCCTCGCCTTCCGGGTGCCGACCACCCGCCGGGTGGTCGGCATCGTGTGGGACGTCGCGTCGTTCTGGCCGCGCGCCTGCCACCCCCTGGCCGCGCCGTGCTACGCCGAGCGCACCGTCCCCGACCTGGTGACCCGCCTGGACACCCACCTCACCACCACCGGCCGCCCGGTGGTGGTGGCCGCGCACAGCCAGGGCACCGTGCTCAGCATGGCCGCGCTCCTGTACCTGCACCGCGCCAAGGCGTCCACGGGGATCGGTCGGCTCTCGCTGGTGACCTTCGGCTGCGTGCTGCGCCGGCTGTACGCCCGGCACTTCCCGGTCTACTTCGGGGTGGCGGCCCTCCACCAGCTCCAGCAGGCGCTCACCGACGACCGCTCACCGGAGCCGCGCTGGCTCAACCTGTGGCGCTACACCGACTACCTCGGCGGCCAGGTCACCGCCGGGCCGCCGTGCCAGGTGCCGGCCGGCGGGGGCGCGGTGATCGACGGGCTGACCGGCATCCGCTCCGGCCCGGCGGCGTGGGAGTGGCACAGCCCCGACCCGGCCGCCTTCGGCCGCAGCGCCGGAGACACCACGTTCCCCCTGCCCTCGCGGCACTCCAACTACTGGCGCGACACCTCCGGCATCCTCCAGCACGCCGTCGCGGACCTGGTCGCGCGGTCGAGTACGGCGCCGCCTGGCGACAAGTGAGCCGTCCGCACCGGCCGGGGCGCGCACGAGCCGACCGACAGATCCGCCTCGACGTCATCCACCTGGATCGCGGTCGCTGAGCCCCGCCGTGGACGCGCGTGTCGCCCTCGGGTCGCGCGCGCCGCCGTCCAGCCACCCCTCGAGCAGCCCCTGGAGCTGCTCGGGGAACAACGCAACCGAGGGATCGGCGCCCTGCACGAGCCGCCACTCGGCCCAGCCCGGCGCATCGCCGTCGACGTAGGCGCGACCCTCCGAGGGAACGACGTCCGGCTCGGCCAGTCGACCCACGTACAGGAAGTCGACCTCGTGCCCGAGCTCGCCGTCGAGCTCGAAGATGTTCTCCACGACTCCCAACAGGTGCTGCGGGTGGAAGGTGGCCCCAAGCTCCTCCCGGATCTCCCGCACCACCGCGTCGCGCGTCAGCTCCCCGAGCTCCACGCTGCCGCCGAGCGGACGACTGAAGTGCTGACCCGCTTGGTTGCGCGCGCGGAACACCACGTGCCGGCTCGCCGACTCGTCCAGGATCACCGCCAGCGCCTTGACCCGCACCTGGCTGCGGTCCACTTGCCCGGGCTGCGTGAGGGGGATCAGCTCGTGGGGGTCAGGCATGAGGGCAGCGTACGCGTCGGCGGCTCAGCCCCCGGCCGCTACGCGGCCGGGCCCGCGGCTGCGACAAGCACCCGGGCGAAGTCGGCGGGAGCCAGCCCGGGCGACTCCAGGGCGCGGTCGAGGTAGACCGACTCCACCCGTGCGGTGAGCTCCTCCTGGCTCACCGCGCAGCCCCGCAGCGCCTCCTCGATCGCGGTCACGCCGTCCGCGGGCAGGAGGGTGAAGTCGCCGCTGAAGGTCACGTCGTCCACCCGGTCCTCGCGCAGGCGGGCGGTGACGCGGACCAGCCCCCCGGGCGCCTTGAGCGCGCCCTCCACGACCCGCACGTCCTGATGGATCTTCACGCCGACCGGAGCCCGGCCCCGGATCCCCAGGAACTCCTCGGACGCCAGCCTCGTGTCGAGCTCGTCGGCCAGCGCCAGCTCCTCCTCGGCCAGCTCCCCCGCGACGACCGGTGCGCCGAGCGCCTCCTCGCAGGCGGCGAGGTAGCGCGACACGGTGGCGTCGCGGTCCGCGGGCTCCCCCAGCTGCTCGCGCATCGTGGTCATGTAGTCGGTGAGCCCCTGGAAGACCTTGTCGCGCATCTTCTCCGAGGACACCTTGAGGACCTTCGACATCGTCTCCTTGTCGAAGTCGAACATCAGGCTGCCCACCAGCACCCGGGCCCCGCCGATCTGGGCCGCGCCCGTGCCGCCGATCTTCTTCCCCGAGACGTGGATGTCGTTGATGGGTCGCAGGTAGGCCTCGATGCCGAGCGACCGGTAGGTGTCCACCAGCGGGCGCGCGAACAGGTCGAACTGGCCCGGCAGGTCGGCGGGAAGGTGGTCGGGCGCGAACACCCACTGCACGAACACCTGGTGGCGGTCGAGATAGACCGCGCCGCCGCCGACCTCCCGCTTGTAGACGGGCAGCCCGTGCTCACGGCAGTAGTCGCGGTCCACCTCCGCATCGATGTCCTGGTGGTAGCCGATGCACACGTAGGGGCGCTCCGGCGCCACGAGGATGAGAGTGTCCGGGGTGTGGGGCCCGAAGGTGTGGGCCACGGCGTGGTAGACGCTCTGCGAGCGCACCGCCGGGACCAGACCGAGATCGAGGACGCGGATCGGCTCCATCGGGCATGTCTAGCACCTCGTCCGCCGTGCGTGGGTCGCGGGCGACGTCACCAGCCCAGCTCGCGAAGACGGGCGTCGCCGATGCCGAAGTGGTGGCCGACCTCGTGGACCACCGTGCGGCGTACCTGCTCGACCACGTCGCGCTCGTCGCGGCACACCGCGCACACCGCCCGCCGGAAGATCGTGATCCGGTCGGGCAGCACGCCGGCGTAGCTCGTCGTACGCCGGGTGAGCGGCACGCCCTGGTAGAGCCCCAGCAACCCCGCCGGGCCCCGGCCGTGCTCCACCACGACCGCGACGTTGGCCATGAGCACGCCGAGCTCGGCCGGCAGCCCGTCCAGCGCCTCGGTGACCATCGCCTCGAAGGGCTCCGGGTCGACCATCACCCGGCCAGTCTGCCTCGCCCCTGGGCGGGCGAGCGGAACGACGTCACAGCCGGTCGAGCAGCCAGGACGGGCCGAGCACCCGGGCGCCGACGCCGCCGACGTTCGCGCCCAGCGCCCGGTCGCCGGTCACCACGATGACCTCGTGACCGTCCGACCCGGCCGCTCGCGCGAGCCGCAGGATCGTGCTGTCGCCGTCCTTGGGTGCGTGCACGGTCTCGACGTGGGCGTCCTTGCCGGGGCGGACGCCGGCCTTGGCCTGACCCTCCAGCACCAAGACGATCCGGTCGCCCGGCACGTCAGCGACCAGGAGCCGGTCGTGCAGCCGCAGGGCGGCGCCGGCGCGGTCCTTCCACCAGCCGTCGGGACGAGCCCCGACGACGTTCGCGGCGTCGACGATCACGACCAGCGGCACCCGCCCAGCCTAGGCCGCGGCGCACTAGGCTCAGCGGTCATGAAGGTCGTCGCCACCGTCCTGATCGCGCTCGTGGCGCTCATCCACGGCTACATCGTCGTCCTCGAGATGGTGCTGTGGACCGCGCCCCGGACGCGCGCGGCGTTCGGGACCAGCGCCGAGCTCGCCGAGCAGACCAAGGTCCTCGCCGCCAACCAGGGCTCTACAACGGCTTCCTCGCCGCCGGCCTGGTGTGGAGCCTGGTCGGCCCGGAGCACCTGCGCTTCGGCTTCGCCGTGTTCTTCCTGCTGTGCGTGATCGTCGCCGGGCTGTACGGCGCCGCCACGGCCAACCGCCGGATCCTCCTCATCCAGGCGCTGCCGGCGGCCCTCGCGCTCGGCGCGGTGCTGCTCGCCCGCTGAGCCGGCGGCCGCCGAGGGTCGTCCGGTCTCGCAGCGAGCCGTCAGCCCACCCAGCGCACCAGCAGCACGATCGCCAGCACCGCCAGCGCGATGCCGGCCAGCAGCGGCAGCACGGTGAGCAGCACCGCCATCACCAGGTAGCCGACCGTCGGCGGGTCGGGGTGCGGGTTCGCCTCGAGCGCCGCCTCCAGCAGGCGGAGGTTCTTGCGGTTGGCGCGGTGGGCCACGTCCAGCAGGTCACCACCGACGGGGACCAGCCCCAGGCCGGCGTCGAGCAGGAGGTTCCACCCCATCCGGGCCAGCGTCGGCACCGGCACCCGGCAGCGCACGGCGTCGTACACGATGACGCCCGACAGCGTCGACCCGATCAGGTCCCCCACGCCGGGCACCAACCCGATGAGCGCGTCGGCCCCGACGCCGATGTCGGTGCCCGGGACCTTCACCAGGTCGTCGAGCAGCCGCGCCACCTTGCGGCTGAGCGCCAGGTCGACGGCGGTCGGCTGGCCGTCAGGTGCAGGCGCGGGTGGGAGTGGGGCGCTCACGGGGCTCCTGTCGTGCGGTCGGAGCCCCAGCATGCCCTATCGCCCCACCCCGCGCTCGGCTCAGGCCGACCACAGCAGCCCGTCGCCGCGCTGGTCGGCGAACGCCGAGACGCCCCGCAGCTCGTCGCGCTCCGCGAGCAGCATCAGCAGCCCGCGCGCCTGGCGCAGCGCGAACAGCTCGCGCGCCGCCATCAGCTCCTCCAGCCGGGTGTCCACCTCGCCGGTCATCGTTGCCCCCGTTCCGCCCGCGTCCGGCGGGCCAGTTGTCTCCGACAGCACCACTCTCCCCGGGCAACGGATCCCCAGCGTTGACCCGGTGTTACGGCTCGGGAAACGACAGTCCAACGCCGGCCCCCGCGATCTGCCGGCCGACCGGCCCGAGCGACGGCGTGCCACGGCCGCCTAGGCTGGGGCGCATGGCTGTCGAGTCCTCCATGGTTGCCCTCGGTTCTCCCCTGCCGGCGTTCGAGCTGCCCGATCTGGCCGGCGCGACGGTCTCGTCGACGGCGTACGCCGGGCGGCCGCTGCTCGTGGCGTTCCTGTGCAACCACTGCCCCTACGTCAAGCACGTCGAGGCCGGCTTCGGCGAGCTCGTGCGCGCGCACCCGGACGTCGCCGTCGTCGGCATCTGCACCAACGACGCGGCGGAGTACCCCGACGACGCCCCCGCGGGCCTCGCCGAGCAGGCCGCCCGCGCCGGGTGGGCCTTCCCCTACCTCGTCGACGAGAGCCAACAGGTCGGCCGGGCCTTCGCCGCCGCCTGCACCCCCGACTTCTTCCTCTACGACGCTTCCGGTGCACTCGCCTACCGGGGGGCCATGGACGGCTCGACGCCGGGCAACGGCGTCCCCGTGACCGGCGAGCTGCTGGCCGACGCGATGACCCGGGTCGCCGCCGGCCAGCCCGTGCCCGAGCCGCACCGGCCCAGCATGGGCTGCTCGATCAAGTGGCGCGCCTGACGGCCCGCTAGCCACACCAGGGGGTGGCCGGGGTCATCTCCGATGGTGTCGACCGCTCGCGTGCGGGAGGGTCGCGACATGCGCTCGGCGACCACCGCACCCCCGCTGAGGTCCTACCTGCTGGCCGCGCTCGGGCTGGGCGTTCTCGTGACCTGGGCGTCGGAGAACCTGTTCTGGAGCTCGATCAGCGCCGACCCGGCCGTGGTCGCCGGCCAGTTCGCCGTCGCGCTCGCCGCGTACGCCGTCGCGGCGGCGGCCGCGCTCACCCTCCTCGTCCGGTCGGGGGCCCAGGGCTGGGCGGCGGCGTTCCTGGGTGGCGCGATGCTGGGTTGGGCCGTGGAGGGCGTCGTGGTCGGCACGATGTACGACGCGTTCCCCTGGCAGGTCGTGTGGACCCCGCTGGCGTGGCACGCGCTCGTCTCCGGGCTGGTGGTCGTCGGGCTCGCCCGCAGCGCCGCGAGCCGATCGGCGCCGCGGCAGGCGCTGTACTGGCTGCTGCTGGGGATCGGGGTGGGAGCTTGGGCGCTGTACTGGCCCGGCGAGCGCGCCGTCTCGGCCGCGGGAGCGACGGTGACCCTCCTGCTCCCCGCGCTCGCGCTGCCCGTCGCGAACGTCGCCCTCGAGCGGGTCGGGCTGCTCCCGCGGGATCGGCTGCCGTGGTGGATGTGGGTGGCGCCCGCGCTGCTGGCGCTCGGCTGGGTCGTGCGGCTGGTCGCCTCGGGCTTCACCCCGCCGCTGCTCGCCTGGCCCGTCGCGGTCGGCGCGGCGTACGCCGTCGCCCGCAGGCAGGGCGACCCGGCCACCCCGGGGCTGCTGCTCGGCGAGCCGGCACCACTGCGCCGGCACCTGCTGGCCCTCCTCGCCCCGGCCACCGCCGCCACCGTCGCCGGGCTCGGCTGGTCGGTCGGGCTCGCGGTGCCGACCGGTCCGGCGGTCTACGTCGGCACGTCGCTCGCTTCCCTGGCGCTGCTGGCACGCCTCGTGGTCCGGCCACGGCGCGCCGGCGAGCCCGCCCTCACCGAAGGAAGGTGAAGACCCGCCGCCCGGGCTGCAGCTCGCTCGGCTCGGCGACGAGCCGCTCGACGCCCAGCCGCATCGGGGAGCCGCCGATGTCCTCGTGCAGCCGCACGCTGTCGAAGCCCGCGTCGTCGAACCAGCCCCGGATCTCCGGCCCGAGGTCGGGCGCCATCCGCCCGCGCGTCCACAGCACCGTGGCGCCGGGGAGCACAGCGACCGCGCCGTGTGCACGAGCCGCTCGATGTCCGCGGGCGAGATGTTGCCCATGATCCCGGAGAGCACGACCAGGTCGGCCGGCGCGGCGGCGAGGTAGGCGTCGGTCCAGCCGGCGTCCTCGCGGCGCACGGCCAGCCGCTCACCCAGCTCGAGCGTCTCGATGCGCGCCTCCAGCCGGTCGGCCAGCTCGTCGAGGATCTCGATGAACGTCCCCGAGACCCGCTGGCGATCCGGCCGCCCGGCCAGCACGTCGAGCACGTCGCGGCCGTCGCCGGCGCACGCGCTGAGGATGCGCACCTCGCGCGGTGCCGTCTCGTCCAGGAAGCGCCCCACCTCGGCCTGCACCGCCCGCAGTCGCTTCGACAGGCTCGAGTCCGGGTCGTCGTACGCCGCGTGCCAGGCGACGTAGTCGCGCAACTCGCCGGCCTGCTCCGAGAGTCCCCGTCGTCCATTCCCTTCACGCTACCGGGCATGCTGGAGGGCATGCGCTGGCTGACCCTCGACCTCGTGCTCGTCTCGGTCTTCGCCGCCGTGGGCCGGCTGAGCCACGACGAGGCACTCACCCGTTCCGGCTGGTGGCACACCGCCTGGCCGTTCCTCGTCGGCACGCTCGCCGGCTGGGCGCTGCTGGGTTTCGGCCGCCAGCGGCCCGCCTCGACCAGCGGCGGCGTGGTCGTAGTGCTGGGGACCGTCGTCGTCGGGATGCTGGCGCGCCGGCTGGCCGGGCAGGGCACCGCCGTGTCGTTCGTCGTCGTCGCCACCGTGGTGCTGACCGTGCTGCTCGTCGGCGCCCGGCTCGTCGCCGGCAGCGCCACGCTGCCCGGGCGGCACGGCTAGGAGCCCGAGCTCGCCACGGCGCCACGACGCGGCACCTCGTGGCTAGCTGGGGCGCGGCAGTGATCCTGGATGGGCCCCGGGGCAGAGGATGCGTCGTTGGGCTGCGAGGAGCTCTCCGGTGGCCCCTGACTCGCCTTGACTCGAGGTGAGCGACACGTTGGCGAGCACTTGCGTCCCGCACAGGTCCCAGCTCTGCCAGTCGCGGACGCTCCGCCACTCACGCAGCAACGTGAGTCGACCCGGAGTGGAGTCGAGCTGCTCACCGGCGGCGCCGCTGCGGGCCCAGGCTCGGAAGATCTCGAACGCACGCCGGTTGTCGTCCTGGACGGCCTTGACCAAGGTGAACAGCGGGTCTCCCGCCGAGATGACCAGCAGCGAGTCCGTGCCGGCGCGCAGGGTCGGCGCGTACTTGGCGCGCGCCCACGACTCGGTCACGTATCCGGCCAGGACACCTCGACGGGTCGCCCGCACCAGGTCCTCGGTCAGCTGCGCCGAGCGAATGAGGTAGGTACGGATCGCCGGCCGCTTCTGGGCCTGGATGAACGCGTAGTTCTGGGCAGCCAGATTGGTCTTCAGCTCGGTTGCCTGCTGCTCCAGCGTTGCCTCGGCCAGCTCTCGCTGCTGACCCAGCGTGTCGAGGTTGTCGCGGTGCTGCAGGAAGGGGCCGACGACCACGGCCGCCAGGGCGATCAGCATGGAGACGAGCGGCGTCCAGGTGGACAGCCCGCCACCCTTCGGCGTGCGGAGGGTCACCTGGACGGGGTCCGGCAGCCTGACCTTCATGTCGTCCTCGATCCCTGACCTCGGCTTCGTGCGAAACTAGCCAGCGCCTCCGGGGGTGTCCCAGAGACACGCCGAACGGCGACGCGTCGCCGGCGCAGAGCCAGCAGCTGGAGGGCCGCCGCTCTACCCTCGACCCATGTACGACGTCGCGCTTCCCGTCAGTGCCTGCCTGCGGGCCGGCACCCGCGTCGACGTCGCCTGGGCTGTCGAGACAGCGGGTTTCGGGTCGGCCGACCGAGCCGGCGGGCTGGCGCTGACCCCGGGTGGCGGTCGGATCGGCGGCGTGCTCGGGGGGCGGCAAACGCCCCGCTCGCGGACGCCGCAGCCGCGAGCAGCGGCCGACTGGTGACCCTCCAGGTCGGCGACCTCGAGGCCCAGGCCGCAGGGCTTGCCCGCGGTGGCACCGCCCGCTGTGTCGTTGTCCCCGCCGACCGGCTGCCGGCCGAGCTGTGGCCGCTGCTGCTGGAGCGGGCGCCGGTCTGCCTGGTCAGCCGACTGGAGGACGACCGGGTGGTGGCGACGACGCTGCACACGGCCGGCGACGTGAGCGGCGCGGGCGAGGAGGCAGCCCGGCTGTTCGCGCGGGGCCGGAGCGACGCGGCGGTCAGCGGCGACACTGTGGTCACGGTCTTCTTCCCGGTGCCCAAGCTCGTGCTCGTCGGCGGCGGCCCGATCGCCGAGGCCCTGGCGGCCCAGGCCGGGCTGCTCGGCTGGGACGCCGTCGCCACGGGCGACGTCTCCACCGCCACGGGGCTGATCGCCGGCCTGGCCTCGATCGACCAGGTGGTCGTGACCGCGCACGACGTGGAGGTCGCCGGCCCCGCCCTGGAGGTCGCGCTCACCGGCGCCGCGGTGTACGTCGCCGCGCTGGGGGCGCCGGCGATGCAGCAGCTGCGGGCGGACTGGCTGGCGATGCGCGGGATCACCGACCTGAGCCGGCTGTACACCCCGCCGGCCTCGACATCGGCGCCGACAGCCCCGCCGAGGTGGCGGTCGCCGTCGTCGCCGAGGCGCTGGCCGTGCGCGCCGGCGGCACCGGACGGTCGCTCCGCGACCGCTGACCGCCCGCCGGCTGCGGCAAGGGAATCCTTAACCAGCCCTCCCCCGGGCGGTGCGGCACGCCTACACTCGACGGCAGACCCCAGGGCACGCGAGTCGGAAGGGAGACCGGCCATGGCGGACGACCCGGTCGAGGTGCTGCGCACGCTCTGGTCCGCCGACGACGGAGTCCGCGACGAGGTCGACGACCTCTGCGGCCCGCAGAAGAACTGCCGCAACATGAAGGACGTCACCTTCGACGGCTTCGGCGAGCCCGGCAGTGACTCGGCCGATCTGGGGTCGGCCTGGCGCAGCCGGCTGGCCCGGGAGGGCAAGCTCGGCGCCTCCAGCATCGCTGACCTGGTGCTCGGCCAGGCGTCGCAGCGGTGAGCCCCGACGGCGACAGGCCGGCGCAGCCGGTGGCCAGTGTCGCCGCGCTGACCGACGCGCTGAGCGGCGGCGGCTACCTCGCCGACCGCGGGCTCGCCACCACGCTCTTCGTCGCGCTCTCGCTGGACCGGCCGGTGCTGCTCGAGGGCGAGGTCGGGGTCGGGAAGACCGAGGTCGCCAAGGCGCTGGCCGCCGTCCTCGGCCGCCGGCTGATCCGGCTCCAGTGCTACGAGGGGATCGACACGAACCAGGCGCTCTACGAGTGGGACTACGCCCGGCAGATGCTGCAGATCCGGGCGCTGTCGGAGCGGCATCTGGACGACGACAGCTCGGTGGACGCGCTGTTCGGGCCGCGGTTCCTCATCGAGCGGCGCTGCTGGACGCCGTCCGCGCCGGCGACCGGGCGGTCCTGCTCATCGACGAGGTGGACCGCGCCGACGACGAGTTCGAGGCGTTCCTGCTGGAGCTGCTGTCGGACTTCGCGATCACGATCCCCGAGGTCGGCACCATCGCGGCCGAGCGGCCGCCGCTGGTGATCCTCACCTCCAACCGCACCCGTGAGCTGCACGACGCCCTCAAGCGGCGCTGCCTCTACCACTGGGTCGGCTACCCCACCGCCGAGCGGGAGGCCGAGATCGTGCAGGTCCGCGAGCCTGGCGCCTCGGACACCCTGGTCCGCAAGGTGGTGGCCGCGGTCAACCGGCTGCGCGACTTCGACCTCGCCAAGCCGCCGGGCGTCGCCGAGACCATCGACTGGGTGCGCACCCTCGGCGTGCTCGGCGCCGAGGACCTCGACCCCGGCGCCGTCGAGGACACCCTGATGGCGGTGGTGAAGGACCGCGACGACCTGGAGCTGGTCCAGAGCCGGGTCGACCAGATCGCCTCCGGTGCCTGAGTCCACCGCCTTCGTCGCCACCCTCGTCGGGTTCGGCCGCGAGCTGCGCGACGCCGGCCTGCCGATCGGCTCGGGGGACCTGCTCACCTACTGCGCCGCCGTCGCCACGCTGGAGCCGAGCGACCTGGTGGACGTCTACTGGGCCGGGCGCACCACGCTGGCCCATAGGCGAGACCACCTGCCGGTGTACGACGAGGTGTTCCGCCGCTACTTCCTCGGCGAGCCCGCGCCGCCCGACCAGGCGCGGCCGTTCCGGCCGCAGACCCGCGTCGAGTCCGCCGCGGTGCTCCAGGTCCCCGAGACCGAGACGGGCAAGGACCGCCAGGAGGAGGTCCGCGAGGCGATGCTCGGCATGGTCGCCTCCGAGGCGGCCGTGCTCAAGGGCAAGGACTTCGCGGCCTGCACGCCCGAGGAGCTGGAGGTGCTGCGGCGGATCATGCGGACGGTGCGGCTCAACCCGCCGCGCCGCCGGAGCCGGCGTACCGTCAAGGACGCGCGCGGCCGGCTGCCCGACCTGCGGCGCACCGCCCGGGAGGCGATGCGCACCCACGGCGAGCCGGCGGAGCTCTACTGGCGGCGTCGGAAGCTGCGGCAGCGGCGGCTGGTGCTGATCCTGGACGTGTCCGGGTCGATGGCCGACTACTCGCGCCACCTGCTGCAGTTCGCCCACTCCACCCGGCGCGCCGGCCGCCGGGTCGAGGTGTTCTGCTTCGGCACCCGACTCACCCGGATCACCCGCGAGCTGGACCTGCGCCGTCCCGACGAGGCGCTGGACCGGGCCGCCGCGGCGGTCGTGGACTGGGACGGCGGCACCCGGATCGGGGAGTCGCTGGACGCGTTCGTGCGCGAGCACGGGAGGCGCGGGCTGTGCCGAGGCGGCATCGTGGTGATCTGCTCCGACGGGCTGGACCGCGGCGACCCGGCGCTGCTGGAGTCGACGATGGAACGGCTGCACCGGCTCAGCCATGCCGTGGTGTGGCTCAACCCGCACCGCGGGGAGGCGTCGGACTGGCGGCCCACCACCCTGGGCATGATGGCGGCCGCGCCCCACGTCGACGCGGTGCTCTCGGCCCACGACCTGGCGAGCCTGGAGCGCTTCACCGCACTGCTGCCGAGGCTACGGTGAGCCCATGAGGTGGAGCGTGACCCTGCGTGCCGAGGGCGACCGGGCGCTGACCCGGGAGGAGATCGTCGAGCTGGCCGACGCGGTCGCCGGGCTCGACGGCGTGGCCTCGGGCATCGGCACCACGGCGTACGGCGCGCAGATCGTCGTCCGGGCCGAGCCCCGCGACGCCGCTGTGGCGGCCGCGCAGTCGGCGTTCACCGACGCCGCCGCCCGCGCCGGCCTGCCGCCGTGGCCGGTCACCAGCGTCGAGACGCTCAGCGAGGCCGAGGACGAGATGGCCGACGTCCTCGCGGGCCCGGACCGTCCGTGATCGGCCGAGACCGGTCACCCGGGACCGGGCGGCAGTCGTGATCAGACTGGGCTCGCTGGCCGGCTACCCGTTCGAGGGCCTCGGGTGCTGGGCGGCTGGACCCCGCCCGCGGAGGCGGCGGTCTACGTCGTCCTCTACAAGCCGGTGCCGGAGACCAGCCCGGAGCGCTACGCCGTCATCGACGTCGGCCACAGCGAGGACCTGTCCGCCGAGGGCTTCCCGTTCCGCCACCCCCGCGCCGCCTGCTGGATCGGGCGGGCCGGCAAGTGGGGCGTCTTCATCGCGACGTACGCCGTGCCCGGCGGACTGCCCACCCACCGCGAGCAGATCGCACAGGAGCTGTGCGCCGTCTACCGCCCGCAGTGCGCCGAGCGTCAGGTCGACCGGGTGTGGAAGGACACCTGGATCGGCGAGTGCTCCGCCCCCACCGCCGGGCCTCTCACCACCGACCGGCAGCCCGGCAGCGGGTCTGGCCCGGCGGAGCGCTGACCGCCAGGCCCGACCAGGAGCGCCCCCGCCCCGGTCCTCAGATCAGCCAGGCGGCGTAGAAGACGCCCAGCCCGGCCGCGACCAGGACACCGGCGATCACCCAGAACCGGATCACCACGTTGACCTCGTCCCACCCGAGGTGCTCGAAGTGGTGATGGACCGGCGCGATGTCCGGAACCAGCCGGCGGCCAGTGCCGGTCGGCCGCCGAGTGAGCTTGAAGTACCCCACCTGGAGCAGCACCGACGTCGTCTCCAGGACGAACACCCGCGATGACGGCCATCAGCAGCTCGGTGCGGGACATGATCGCCAGCCCGGCCAGCGCTCCTCCGAGGGCGAGCGAGCCGACGTCGCCCATGATGATCCGGGCCGGATTGGCGTTCCACCACAAGAACCCGATGCACGCGCCCGCGATGGCCGCGGCGAAGACGGCGAGGTCTAGCGGGTCGCGTACCTGGTAGCACTGCGACTCCACGACGGTCGGGCGCGTGGAGCCGCACAGCTGGTTGTTCTGCCAGATGTTGACCAGGGTGTAGGCCCCGAACACCATGGCGGCGGTGCCGGTGAGCAGGCCGTCGGCGCCGTCGGTGAGGTTCGCGCCGTTGGACGTCGCGGTCACGATGAACCAGATCAGCACCAGCACCACGACCAGCGGCAGCCGGACACCCCAGTCGTGGGTCCCGGAGAGGTGCTGCGACGCCGGCCGGACGCCCCGGTCGTCGGCGAAGAAGCGGGTCGCCAGGACGGCGAACACCAGCGCGACCACCATCTCGGCCGGCCATCTTCGCGCCGCTGCGCAGGCCTTGGTTGTGCTGCCGGTAGACCTTCGATGTAGTCGTCGAGGAACCCCACCAGGCCGCAGCCCGCGAAGAGCAGGATCAGCAGCCACGCGCTCGCGCTGGGACGGCTCCCGGTCGCGATCGTGGCCAGCAGGTACGCCGCCGTGGAGACGACCACGATGACCACGCCGCCCATGGTGGGCGTACCCGCTTGACGTGGTGGGTCGTGGGGCCGTCGTCGCGGATCGGCTGACCGAAGCCGCGGCGGGTGAACCAGCCGATGGCCAGCCTGGTTCCTACCAGCGTGCAGAGCAGCGCCAGCGCTCCACTCAGCATGACGGCACGCACGTGGCTCCCCTTCGGCGTGGGCGGCGGCCGACCGATCCAGTGCCGGACGCCGACCCGGAGCCATTGTGGACACCGACACCGGCGACGGCCGTCGACACCTCCGCGGCCCCGTGGGCCGGGAGCGCTCTGCTGCGCGGGTCGGTCTATCTGCGTCGGTGGAATCGGAGGTCGCCGTTGGGGAGTCGGTTGACGGTGTAGGTGGGGTCGTGGGCGCGGTGGTGGTGGTGGTGGCAGAGGAGGGCGCCGTCGGCGATGTCGGTGCGGCCGCCTCGGGTCCAGGGGTTGGTGAGGTGGTGGGCTTCGCACCAGGCGGCGGGGATGGTGCAGCCTTCGGCGCGGCACTCGCGGTCACGCAGGCGCAGGGCGCGGCGTTGGGGAGCGTTGTAGAGGCGGCGGCTGCGGCCGAGGTCGAGGGGTTGGGAGTCGCCGCCGAGGACCGCTGGGGATGATGCCGGCGGTGCAGGCCAGCCGGCAGGCCTGGGCGGCGGTGAGGGTTTCGCCGAGGCTTTGGGTCTCGGGGTTGCCGGGGACGTGGGAGCCGTGCAGGTCGGCGACGCCGAGGTCGTGGCGCAGGAGTCCAGGTCGATCGTCACCAGCACGGTGGTGGCGTCGCCGCCGTGCAGGGGCAGCCGGAGCGGGTCGATGGCTTCCAGGAGCTGGCCCAACGCCTGCCCGAGGCGGCGGGGGTAGGGGTGCGGGCCAGCGGGTCGCGGCCGGGATCACGCCCGAACCTTGTCCGGTGTCGGACTGGTCGGCCTTGCGGGGGTTGGTGAACGCTTCGAGGTAGGTGGCCAGTCGGGTGGCGGTGTGGTCGGGCAGCAGTCCGGACAGGCGGGTGGTGCCGTCCCCGACCCGCCGCAGGGTCAGCCGGGTGGCGCGGTGGGCGTGGGCCTCGAGTGCGGCGAGCCGGCGGGCTTCGGCGGCGTCGGCGATCTCGGGCGCGACCACGTCCAGGATCCGCCGGCCCAGCCGGGCCAGCTGGCGGGGCCCGAACTCGGCGCAGTGGCCGACCAGGGTGGACTCGGCAAGGGCGACCACATCTGCGGGCACCTCCTCGGGCAGGTCCTCGGGGAGGTCGTCGAGGGCGCGGGCGATCACCCGGGCCTGGGCCACGGTGACCTCCCGGCCCGCAACCCGGCCGCGAGGGTGGCGTAGCGGCGGTCCAGGGCGACCGCGAGGCGGTGGTCGGCGCGGGCGTCCTCGTGCAGCACCCCGGTGTGCACGGTCAGCCCTCCGCGACCGTGTGCGCCGCGGTGTCTGCGGCGACGTCCCCGGCGTCGGCGAGCACCCGCAGCCGCAGCTCGGCCAGCTGGGCCTGCACCGCGCCAGCCGGCGCAGCGCCTCGGCCTTGGCGGGGGTGGACATGAAGACCGGGTTGACCTCGGCGACGTCCTTGACCGTGTCGGCGATGCTCGCACAGGCCTGCAGGATCGGATGCTCCATGATCGGGCCTCCTCTCGACGACCGGGCCGCCCCGGGACTCGGGGCAGCACTGGGACTGGTCGTCACTCCTGGAGGCCCGCTCAGCGGGCTATCACGTCACCCTCGCGACTGGCACCGACCGAGACAGCCGACGCGCCCCCGCGCCTGCGGTGAGTCTTCGGCATTCGCCCTGGTGCGTAACCCCACCCTACCACACCGTCACTATCCGCACACACGCTCGAACACCCTGTGGATCACCCCACCAGCCACGCCCCCAGCAGCTCCCAACACCAAACCCCAGCGCCTACCAGACCCGAACGGCTCGCCTAGGTCACCTGGAACAGCGCCGAGTGCGTCGAACCATCAGCCAGGGCCAGGTCGAGCCGGACGCAGGAACCCGCCATGCTCTTGGTGGTCTTCCACGTGAACCGGTAGACGCTGTTCCCGCTCGAGTAGCGCAGCGCCGACGCCCCGGCGAGGTCCACGGGCACCGCCGTCGCACCCAGGACCGGCTCTCCAGTGGAGCACTCGACGGCGACGTACGACGGCGAGCCCGCGGCGAAGATGTCGAGGCCGTGGTCGTCGAGTGCGAACTTCACCGGGACGGCCTGCCCGCCCGTCACGACGTTCGTCGTGGGCTGGTCGGCGACCGGGGACCGGAAGCCGCCGAAGCCCCAGGCGTCGGCGTAGCCCTCGACCACACCCTCCATGTCCTCGGTCGGCCACCCGGACGTGTCGTCACAGGCGTCGCCGATGCCGTCCGCGTCGTAGTCGTCCTGGCTCATGTTCGCGACGTCCGGGCAGTTGTCCTCGGCTGCGGGGATCTCGTCGCCGTCGTCGGTGATGCCGACGTGGGTGGTGGCCACGCTGCTGCGCCCTCGGTGTCGGTCACCGTCAACGACATGATCCCGAAGTACGGCGTCGCCCACGTGTGCGTCACCACCGGCGACGTGGTCGTCTCGTCCACCACGCCGTCGCCGTCGTAGTCCCAGGCATAGGAGACCAGGTCTCCGGTGGTGGCGTAGGAGCCCGAGCCGTCGATCGTGACCGGCAGCCCGACCTGCTGGGTGTAGGGCCCGTTGATCCAGCCGTAGGGCTTGTCGATCGCTGACTGGAGCAGCGCCAGCAGCGCTCCGGGCGTCGGCGGTCGACGAGTCCACGCCTGCTGCCGCCGGTGCTGGACACGACGTTGGCGAGCGACGAGCTGACCGCGGATCCGGTGTCGACGACGTACACCTCGGCCGGGTCGACCGCGAGCGCGTGGTCGATGACGTCCTGGCCGGTCAGCCCGGAGATCGGCTCCGGGTCGTGCGGCGGCGCGTCGGCGAGGACGATGACCACCTTCTTGACGCCGGGTCGCCAGGGCAGGTCGAGGGCAGCGTCGACCCCCGAGTACATCGTCTCGGGCCAGTCGCCGCCTCCGTTGACGCTGAGGCCGTTGATGGCGCTCTTCAGGGCCGTGGGGTCGGTCGTGAACCCGCTCTCGACCCGCGCCGGGTAGTCCCCGGAGTAGCCCGTCCAGGCCGGGTCGTCACGGTAGGAGACCAGGGCGAAGCGGGCACTGTTGGTCTGCGCGTTCACCTGGTCGATCAGGCTCTGGGCGTACTGCTTGACCTGGGCGATGTAGGAACCCATCGAACCGGTGGTGTCGATGGTGAACACGATGTCGATGTCCCCGCTTGCCGTGGTGTCCCCACCGGTCACCAGGGGGCTGGCTCCGACCAGCAGGTCCTTGTAGGCCTCGTGGCCCAGGTTGTTGGGGTGGTACCACTCGCGCTGGTCGGTCTTGCTCGGCTCGAGGAACTCGTTGAGCCATCGGTCGGGGTTGCGGTTGGTCGCGCTGCCGTCGGGCTCGTGCCCCTCGAAGTACGCCGGGACGTTGTCGATGAACCGCACCTGGCCGGGGTGGTTGAGGTTGTCGTTGGCGATGAGCTCGGCCTGTTGCCGGTTGCCCTCGAGGCCCAGCGCGCACCTTCGTCGGCGACCTGGTAGTTGTCACTGCCCAGGCCGAACCAGCTGGTGAGGTCGTAGCCGTTGTCCTGGGCGAGGAGCGGGTAGCCCACGTAGACGACCTTCGCCTCGTCGCGCAGGCCGTTGCTGCGCATCTTGTCGATGGCGGTCTGGACGCCCTCCATGGCTCCGGCGAAGTGGTCGCGCGCGTAGTTGACCTTCTCGCGGCAGTCCCCGGGCGACCGCGACCCGATGACGAAGCACTGCTTGACGATGTCGCTGAACTTGATGTCGTTGCCGCCGTTGGTGAACAGCACCAGATCCGTGTCGGGGCCGATCGCATCGGTCTGGGCCTTGAGGAACCGCGTGCACGTCAGGTAGCGCTCGCCCAGGTTGCTGATGCCGCCCAGCCCGTACTCCCAGTACTGCTCATCGGGGTAGGCCCCGTCGTTGCAGGGGTCATCGGCCCTGGCCTGCGCCAGCATCTCCTCATCGGTCCCGAAGCGGTCGGGGAGGAACGTCGTCACGTCCATCTGACGGGGTGTGACCAGGTCCTTGGTCACGCCATCGCTACAGGCTCGGTTGAGGAAGGTGACGTGGTAGCCCTGGGCGGTCAGCCAGGCGACGTACCGCTCGGACCAGTTCACATGGCTGCGGTGGCAGGGGGACGGCCCGAAGTACGCCGACTTGCCGTCGAAGTCCCGGGCGCCGTTGCCGGCGGAGTAGGAGTCGCCGAGCAGGACGACCTTCAGCGTCATCGGTGCGGTTTCGGCCGCGGCCGCGGTGTCGGCCTGGTGCCCCGAGAGGCCGGACATGGCGAGCCCGAGTGCCAGGATGGACAGGATGCCGAGCCGTCGAGCCATGTGTCGTTCCTTGCCTGTCAGAGGGTGAGCTGGAGCAAGAGGTAGGGCTGCCCGTCGCCGCTGAGGTCACCGTGCGGGTACGAGCGGATCAACAGCTGGGCGATCCCGGGTCCGAGCCGCTTGGTCGCCACGAGCTTCTCCGCGCTCGAGACGTCCTCGTCGGCCGTCCAGCCGGAGCTCGCCGCGGCCGCCACCAGCTCGGCGAAGCCGTCGCCCAGGGATGCGCCGTCCGCGGCGAGAAAGGTGCGGGTGAGCTGGGTCGGAGTGGACTTGCCGGTCCCCAGGCTGCCCGAGGACCCGTCGCTCCAGTCCTCGGAGCGGACCTCGAGACCGGGGAAGGTCTGGGTCGCGAGGGGCTCGCCGCCGAAGGTGTCCTTCGCCGACGTCGTCGTGGCGCAGGCAGCGAGCAGGACGGCGGCCAGCGCGACCACCCCGACCTGCCTGGCCAACCGAGCACTCACCGAGCCGATACCCCCTGGACGCCACGCGAACAGTAGGTCGCGGGCTCGGCCGGTGTCCAGGGCCCATCCCAGGTGCTGCGCGACGGCTGCTCGCGGTGACAGGATCGTGCTCATGTCCACGACGCGGATGTTGGAGGACCTGGTCGCGGCCTTCAACGCCCACGACCTCGACCAGGTGATGGCGTTCTTCAGCGACGACTGCGTGCTCGAGATGCCTCGGGGTGCCGACCCCTGGGGCACGCGCTTCGAGGGGTCGGCGGCCGTGCGGGCCGGGCTCGCCCAGCGGTTCACCGGGCTGCCCGACGTCCACTACGGCGACGACGAGCACTGGGTGTGCGGAGACCACGCCGTGTCCAAGTGGCTGCTGACCGGGACGACGCCGGCCGGCCAGGTCGTCACCGTGCGCGGCTGCGACCTCTTCGACCTCGCGCCGGACGGGCGCATCCGTCGCAAGGACTCCTACTGGAAGATCGTGGAGTGACGACCATGCTGGATCAGGCGCGCCAGTCGCGTTCGTGGGAGTCAGCAACCTCGATGTCGCGCGCGGGTTCTACGGCGATCTGCTCGGCCTGGAGCTGGTCGACGCCCTGCCCTTCGCCCTCGTGCACGACGGACCCGCGAGCCAGCTGCGGCTCACGCGGGTCGAGCGCGTCCACGCGGCGCCGTCACCGTGCTCGGGTGGTGGGTCAGCGACCTCGAGGCCAGGTCGACCGGCTCGCCGCCGCCGGCGTGGCCTTCAACCGGTACGACGGTATGGACCAGGACGACCGCGGCATCTGGGCCGCGCCCAGCGGCGCCGGATCGCGTGGTTCCTCGACCCGGACGGCAACACCCTGTCGCTCACCGGCTGACCGGCGTCGACGACCCGCACCAGGACCGGCTGCCGGTCAGGCGAGCGGGTTGACCCGAGACCTCCGGGAAGCGGGCGAAGTCGGCGTCGGCGGAGACGACGGGCACGCCGTGCTCGACCGCGGCGCCGCCAGCTGGGCGTCGGTGGTCATCGCGGAGGACAGGTGGTGGCGCAGCATCAGGTCGCGCAGGATCCGCACGGTGGCCTCCCGGCCGTCGGCACCCACGCCACGGGTGAGCCGAGCCAGCTCTCGACGACCTCCCAGGCCTGTTCGACGGTGAGTGGTGTCGGGCCGCTCGGGGATGGGTCGCGATCCGGACGAACGCCCCCACGGTCTGCCGGGGATCCCGACCCGGACCTGACCCGACAGCGCGCCTGTGAGCATTCGCGCTGGCGGCGGCGTGGTGGGGCGAGCGGGAGTCGGCGTAGAGCAGGACGTTTGCGTCGATGATCATCGGGACTCGGCGTCCAGATCGTCGAGCAGCTCCAGCGCCCGGGCGGTGTCGGTGACGTCGAGGGTGAGGCCGAGGTCAGAGGTCACCGGCGAGAAGACGTAGTCGGGCCGGCCCGCGGGCCGGGCGCCACGACGTGCCAGGGCGTTGACCGCCTCGGACAGCCCCAGCCCCTCCTCGCGACGCAGCCGGTCGACGGCCGCCACGATGTCGGGGTCGAGGTTCACGGTGGTGGCACGCCCTCAGCGTAGCGCATCATGATGCGCGTATCAGCATCACGATGCGTCCAGCGCCGCCGGTCTCACCCGACCGGCGTGTACCCCACCCCGTCGTGCAGCCGCGACCGTCGAGTCCCGGACGCCGGCGCGGCGGGCGGCCGCTCGGCCGGCTGCTCGGGCTGCGGGGTGACGCCGGCGACGATGCCCTCGGCCATCCCGTAGAGCAGCGGGAGCGCGCCGGCGACAGTGCCGCCGGTGCGGTTGATGTGGTCCAGGCCCGGCATGATCGGCTCGGCGTCGGCGACGATGCCGCGCACGAAGTCGCTGCACTCCTCCAGGTCGCCGGCGATCCGGGTGAGCTGACCGCCCACGATCCACAGATAGAGCGCCAGCCCGGCGATCAGCAGGACGATGTCGAGGATCGACAAGAACATCATCATGGCGGGCTACATCCTCACCTTGTCGAGCACCCGACCCAGGAACAGGTGGTGCTGGAGTCCCTCGGCGAGGACTGCGTCCACACCGGCGGCGGTCTCGGCGATCAGGGCGGTGTCGGCCGTGTTGGCCTTGGCATCCAGCAGCGTCTGCTTCACCGCGGCGACCCGCCGCTCGATGGTCGGCCTCCAGCACCAGGATCGTCAGCAGCGCGGCGACGGCGAGCACGATCACGAAGCCGCCGATGATCGCCCCCACCACAGCGAGCGCTGCGCGTCGGTCCAGGAGTACGACGACTCCCGACATCACGTCGGTCAACGGCAAGACCATCTCAGCCAACCGTCTCGCGTCCGCGCTTGAGCCCGGCGGTGATCACCGTGGCGTGGTCGATGGTGGTGCGCAGGCCGGCAGGCCCGCGGTGTTGGTCACCGAGTCCTGCAGCGAGGCGTCGATCGCCGACGCCTGCCCGATCCGGTGGGCCAGCAGCAGGATCGGCACGACGAGCGCGACGACGACCAGCACCACGATGATCGTGATGACGTAGCCCACCACCCAGCCGGTGGTGGAGGTGTTGTCGGCGGCGAGTGCCACCACGTGCGCGGCGGCCATCTCAGATCGCCTCCGCGAAGTCGCGCACCGGCTTGAGGCTGGCGTTGACCGACTCGACCGAGGCGGGCACGGTGCTGGTGCGGTCGGCGACCACGCCGACCCCGGCGATCACGCCGTCCAGCGCCTGCGCGACCGCGCGCAGGTGGAAGATCACCCGCAGCAGGCCGAGCGCGGCGGCGGCGATGATCAACGTGGTGATGATCAGCGTCACCCAGGCAACCACAGGCATGTCTGTCCTCCTCCAGCCGAGCAGCTTCGCCACGGAGCCGCCGTACCTCGCGGCTCCGACGGCGACGTCGTGGACGGTGGCACCGGTCTCGGCCAGTGCGTCGGGTACGCCGTCGAGCTCGCCCGCGAGGGCGCCGCCGCCGGCCAGGATCTCGTCGGAGGCGCCGCGGATGCGCTCCAGCGCCGCCAGCACCCGGTTGAGCAGGGCCACCAGCACGGGCACCACGACCAGCAGCAACACCGCGTTGCCGATCCACCACAACATCTCGGGCCTCCTCAGCGGGCGGTGGGTTGGTAGGGGGCGAAGAAGCGCCGGGCGACGCGCATCAGCGCCATCCGCAGCGCCTGCAGGCCGATCGCGAAGCCGCTGGCCGACTTGGCGGCGCCGAGCGTCGACAGGTCCGCCCCGCTCTCGATGGCGGCGATCCGCGCCTGCATGTTGGTGGCGAACTGCGCCATCAGCACCGCGGAGACGTCGGAGATCATGCCGCGGCCGTACTGCGCCGCCGCGCCCGACAGCTGGATGTCCTGCTGCATGCTCACCTTGGTGCCCTGGGCCGCGGGAGCCAGCTTGGCGGTGAGCAGCAGCGTGGCGTTGCCGCGGCCCTTCTCGTCCGACCCGGCGCCGTCGATGACCATCGTCTTCGTCGCTTCGTCGCGCTGCAGCACCTTGGCCAGCCCGTCGAACTGCATCTTCACCGGGCCCATGGACACGCCGACCTTGCCCTTGTAGCTGTCTTCGCCGAGCTCCTCGTCGAGCCGGGCGCCGGGCAGGCACTGGGCGACCTGGGGGATGTTGCCGAAGAACTCCCAGACCTTCTCGACCGGCTGGGCGACGGTGAACTCGTTGTCGATGAGCACGTCGTCCTCCTCTCAGGCGTCCGTCTTGATCGGCGGGTGGCCGGACACGTCGTGGCGCTCGGTGATCGCCTCGTAGACCCGGTCGGGCAGCAGCGGCATGTCGATGTTGCGCACCCCGGTGTCCTTGATCGCGTCCATCACCGCGTTGACGAACGCCGCCGGGCCGCCCACGGTGGCGCACTCGCCGATGCCCTTGGCGCCGATCGGGTGGTGCGGGCAGGGGGTGACCACCTCGTGCAGCTCATAGCCCGGGGTCTCCCAGGCGGTGGGCAGCAGGTAGTCCATGAAGTTGGAGCCGATGCAGTTGCCCTCGGCGTCGAAGGTGATGAACTGCATGCTCGACATGGCGTAGGCCTCGGTAAGGCCGCCCATGATCTGGCCCTCCACGATCATCGGGTTGATCCGCACCCCGCAGTCGTCGACGGCCACGAAGCGCAGCACGTCCCACACCCCGGTCTGGGGGTCCACCTCGACGGTGCAGATGTAGGCCGCGAACGGCCAGGTGAGGTTGGGCGGGTCGTAGTACGCCGTCGCCTCGAGGCCGGGCTCCATGCCGTCGGCATGTTGCTGTAGGCCGCCATCGCGCACTCCTGGATGGAGGCGCCGCGCTCGGGGCTGCTGCGGACGTAGAAGCGACCCAGCTCCCACTCGAGGTCCTCCTCCGACACCTCCAGCAGGTGGGCCGCGAGCTTGCGGGCCTTGGCCCGGATCTTGCGGGAGGCCATCGCGACCGCGGCGCCCGGCGACCGGCGTACTCCGGGAGGCGTAGGTGCCCATGCCGAACGGCGCGGTGTCGGTGTCGCCCTCCTCGACGACCACGTCCTCGGCGGGGATGCCGAGCCGTGGGCGACGATCTGGCCCCAGGTGGTCTCATGGCCCTGGCCCTGGGTCTTGGCGCCGGTGCGCAGGATGGCCTTGCCGGTGAGGTGGACCCGCAGCTCGGCGGAGTCGAACATCTTGATGCCGAGGATGTCGTACTCCCGGCTGTTGCCGGCCCCGAGCGGCTCGGTCATCGTCGAGATGCCGATGCCGAGCAGCCGGCCCCGCTTCTTGGCCTCCTCCTTCTCCTTGAGGAAGTCGGCGTAGCCGATGGCCTGAAGGCCGACGTCGAGGCACTTCTCGTACTGCCCGGAGTCGGTGAGCATGCCGAACGCCGTGCGGTGCGGGAAGTCGTCGTCGCGCACCAGGTTGACCCGGCGGAACTCCGCCTGGTCGATGCCGAGGTCGTCGGCGGCGGCCTGGACCATCCGCTCCTGGAAAAACATCGCCTCGGTGATCCGGAACGAGCAGCGGTAGGCCACCCCGCCCGGCGCCTTGTTGGTGTAGACGCCGCGGGCGGTCAGGTGGGCGGCGGGGACGTCGTAGCAGGCGAACGCCGAGTGCATGAGGCCGATCTTGAACTTGCTCGGCTGCGCGTCGGCGTAGAAGGCGCCGTGGTCGGACTCGGTGTGCATGCGGACGCCGAGGATCTTGCCGTCCTTGCGCAGCGCCAGCTCGCCGTCGAGGTAGATGTCGCGGCCGAAGCCGGTGGAGATCAGGTTGCCGGTGCGGTCCTCGATCCACTTCACCGGGCGCTCGGTGAGGATCGAGGCGAGGATCGCCATCACATAGCCGGGGTAGACCGGCACCTTGTTGCCGAAGCCGCCGCCCAGGTCGGGGGAGACGATCCGGATCATGTGCTCGGGCAGCTCCGCGATCATCGCCACCGCGGCCCGCACGATGTGCGGCGCCTGGGTGGTGAGGTAGACGGTGAGCTTGGAGGTGGCCCGGTTGAAGTCGGCGATCGCGCCGCAGGTCTCCAGCGGGGAGGGGTGCGAGCGCGGGTAGTGCATCGAGATCTTCGAGACCACGTCGGCCTGCTCGAAGGCCCGGTCGGTGGCGGTCTTGTCGCCGATCTCCCAGGTGAAGGCGACGTTGTCGGTCTGGTTCTCCTTGTCGTCGCGGATCAGCGGGGCGTCGGCGGCCATCGCCTGCATCGGGTTGACGATCGGGGGCAGCGGCTCGTACTCGACGTCGATGGCCTCGCAGGCGTCCTTGGCGATGTAGGGGTCGTCGGCGATGACGCAGGCGACCTCCTGGCCCTGGAAGCGCACCTTGTCGGTGGCGAGCACCGCCTGGGTGTCATAGCTGAGGGTGGGCATCCAGGCCAGGTTGCGGGTGGCCATCATCTCGCCGGTGAGCACCAGCCGGACGCCCGGGATCTCCCAGGCCTTGCTGGTGTCGATGGACTTGATCCTGGCGTGGGCGAGCGGGCTGCGCAGGATCTCCAGGTGCAGCATGCCGGGCAGCACGATGTCGTCGATGTAGTTGCCCTTGCCGCGGATGAAGCGGTTGTCCTCGACGCGCTTGCGGCTTGCGCCCATGCCGCCGATCTTGATCTCGTCCAGGGCCCTGGACACGGTCTCGGTCACGGGGTCAGCCCTCCTCTGCCTGGGACTGCACTGCCTCGGCGTCGCTCGGCTGCTCACCGCGCATCTTCTGGGCGGCCCACAGGACCGACTTCACGATGTTCTGGTAGCCCGTGCAGCGACACAGGTTGCCGGAGAGGGCGAAGCGCACCTCGTCCTCCGTGGGGTCGGGGTTCCGCTCCAGCAGCGCCTTGGCGGTGAGCATCATGCCCGGCGTACAGAAGCCGCACTGGAGGCCGTGCTCGTCCTTGAAGCCCTCCTGGATGGGGTGCAGCTCGCTGGCCGTGGCCAGCCCCTCGACGGTGGTGACCTCGTGGCCGTCGGCCTGCACCGCGAGCATCGTGCAGCTCTTCACGGGGGTGCCGTCGACCAGCACGGTGCAGGCGCCGCAGTTGGTGGTGTCGCAGCCGGTGTGGGTGCCGGTGAGCTGGAAGCCCTGGCGCAGCAGGTGGGCCAGCAGCAGCCGGGGCTCGATCTCGGCGGCCCGCTTCTGGCCGTTGACGGTGAGGGTGACCCGGCGGGTCGGGACGTCGTCTGCCGCCTCGGGCTTGATCTCCTCGAACAGGCTCGACATCAGGCCGCCCTCTCTGTGCTGTCCGCGATGCGGGTCAGGATCCGGGTCACGAACGTGCTGACGATGTGCCGCTTGTACGCCGCGCTGCCGCGGTGGTCGGCGTTGGGCCGGGCCGCGGCGGCGGCCAGCTCGGCGGCCCGGGCGATGCTCTCGGCGGTAAGGGCCTGCCCGACCAGCGACTGGGCGGCCTCGGCGGCGTCGATGGTGGAGCCGCCGACGCCGGTGAGCGCGATGCCGGCCTTGCTGACCTGGCCGCCCTGGGTTTCCAGGGCCACGGCGCAGCCGGCGGTGGCGAAGTCGCCGACCCGCCGCTCGAGCTTGAGGTAGCCGCCGGCGCGGGCGCCTTGGGCGGGGGCACGACGGCCTCGACCGCGAGCTCGTCGTAGGACATGGCGGTCTGGAAGGGGCCGACGACGAAGTCGCGGATGCCGAGGGTGCGCCGGCCGCCGGGGCCCTGCGCGACCACCGAGCCGTCGAGCGCGGTGAGCACCGCCGCCCAGTCGCCCTGGGGGTCGGCGTGGCACAGCGACCCGACGAAGGTGCCGCGGTTGCGGACGATCGGGTCGGCGACCAGGTGGGCGGCCGCCGCCATCGTCGGCTGGGTCGAGGCGACCAGCTCGGAGTGCTCGATGGTGGCGTGGCGGCACAGCGCGCCGACGCGGAGCGTGCCGTCGGCGTCGGTCCGGTGGTAGTCCAGACCGGGCAGGTTGTTGATGTCGACGAGCAGCGCGGGGTTGGCGAAGCGCAGCTTCATCATCGGCACCAGGCTCTGGCCGCCGGCGAGGACCTTGGCCTCACCCTCTCCGGCGGCAAGCACGGCGATCGCCTCCTCCAGGGTGCGGGGCGCCTCGTAGCGGAACCGCGAGGGATACATGCATGACCTCCGGGGCGGGGCTCAGGCGTCGGCCGCGGGGCGGCGTACGTCGCTGAGCGGGTCGGGGACGGCGATCGGACCGGACTCGACCTCGGTGGGGTCGGGCCGGGGCTCCTGGTGCGGCGGCCACGGCCCCTGCACGGGCTGGCCGGCCACCTTGAGGAAGTCGACGAACTGGGGGAACGCCCAGACCGTGGGGCTCTTGCCGGTCTTGGGGGCGTCCTCGATCACCTCGTACAGCCGTGGGTTGCCCTTGCTGTGGCCGTCCGACTCGACAGGCATCGGCTCCGCTCCTTCCGCTGGCTTCCCCCGCGCGACGGAGCCGAGCCGCCGTCACCGTGATGACGGTCACTCTCCACCCGGCGCCTCTGCTCGGCAATGGGGGATTAAGGCATTGCTTATGGGGCGCGACACCGGCCTGGCCGTGACCGTGGGTTCACGCTGGCTGCTGGGCGCGAACGGGGTCCTGGTCCGGGCTGGTCGCGGCGGTCGCCGATGCGGCAATGCGGGGCCAGGTCCAGGCGTACCGCGCGATGAGCGCGAGCAGGATCAGCTCCAGCGCGACCCCGAGGCCGTAGAAGTACAGCCAGGACTCGCCCACCACGTTGAAGGCCGTGACCGGGACGTACAGCGCTGCCACGACGAGGTTCGCGATGCGGTTCGCCCGGGCGGGCAGGGTCACCGACAGCACGACCATGAGGATCGGGATGCCCACCAGGGTCAGCGCCGCGGTCGAGAAGGTCTGGGAGAGGTCGAACTCGAAGACCCTGCCCGCGAGGATGTCGTCGACGACGCCGGGAGTGAAGAAGTTGAGGATGTCCACGTAGGCGTACAGGAACATGAAGCTCGTCGACGCGGCGGCGAGCTTGACGCGCACCGGGACCGGCTGGTCGTCCAGTGCGGTAGTGGGCGGGCGGGTTCTCATCATGGGCTCCGTCGAGGTCGTGAGGATCGATGGGTCCACCCTCGCTGGGCCCGGCGGCGGGCGCGTCGGCCCGGAGGCCCGAGTCCGCCCGGCCGATGGCACGGTCTGTCCCTCGTCCTTTCGGCGGGTACGACGGGGCGACCGCGGGGGCCGAGCCGGACGGCCAGGTCCACGACCTCCTCGATGCCGACTGAGCCTGGAAGCCTAGGCGAGCAGCCGAGTTTCTAGGTCGGCTGCCGGTGACCAAGCGAACTGGCGGCCGATCTTGAAGCGGTCAAGGAGTGTTCGTGATTCCAGGTCCATGAGGTCGTGGCGTGCAGTCTCTCCTGAGACGTGATGACTCCGAGCGTGGCTCCTCGTGGTGTAGGTGGCGTCGGGGTGCTTGACGGCATGTTCGAGGAGTGCAAGCTGGCGATAGTTGTACTCACCAGGCACGGATTGGATTGCTCGAGTCATCTCGCGAAGTTGCGTGGCCTTTTCTGCCAGGTACTCGTGCAGGTCACGGATCGCGCGGTTGATGACGCCAAGGTGGTAGATGAAGAAGTGCGTGAGGTCGCCGCCGTCCTGTTCGGTGAGCAGGTAGGACTGTCCGTACTGCCCGGGCGCTCTCTTCAGGATCCTAGAGATCGTCAGGAACTCAGTCAGCCAGTAGCCATTGCGTAGCATCGTCCAATAGAACAGCGCGCGGGCCGTGCGTCCATTGCCATCCTCGAAGTAGTGGTCGTAGCCCACCATGAAGTGCACCGCAATCGCTCGCAGGACCGCTGGCATGTACTGATCGGATCCACCCCCGTTGGCAAACTCGCACAGGCGCTCCATGCGTTGGGGAAGTTCGGCCACCGGCGGTGGCTGATGCAGCAGGTTGCCCCATTCATCCCAGACGGCGATGCGCTCTTCGTCAACGTCTTGCATGCGCCCGGCACTCTCGGGGTGGTCCAAAGTCCCATCTGTCACGATCCTGTGGATTTCGCAGATGAGATCGGGCGTCAAGTCCTGGTCGCGGAGTTCAGTGATGCGCTGCATAGCGTGGTAGTTGTTGAAGATCATTCGTTCGCTCCGGTCGCGTGGTTCGCGGCCGTTGCGCAGCATGTCCTTTGCGACCTTGCGAGTGGTGGCGGCGCCTTCCAGCTGGCTGGAAGTGATTGCCTCCTCGATGAGCGAGTTGACCACGTATCGGTCTCGCGACGCGGGGTTGGTCACCTGATCGCTGATCGTGATGTTGCCGCTCGCATCCCGCGTGATCTGATCGATGAACGCAAGAACCTCATCGGGAAGCGCATAGGAGAATGGCCTGCCGTCCTTGTCTCGTAGGGCCTCGATTGAACGCTGCACGGTGCGCCGCAGCAGACGGATCGCGAGCCACCACTCCTCAGTGGTCAGGTCACCCGGCGGCGACTTGAACCGCAACTTGTCCCAGGGCAGGTACTCCTTGGTGAGCACGCCGTCAGGGAGCGCTTGCTGTAGGGCGCTACCGAAGCGACCGTTCTCCTGAAGCCTTAGAAGCAGGGCGTCGTAGTCAGGAGGGGCTACCGGCGTCTTCAACCTAACTCCTAGATCTGACGAATCTTGAACTTGATGATCAGGGTACCCTCACTCCCCCTCGAACTTCAAGTTTGTTACAAACCTGAAGTTCGTTGGGAGTAGACCGCGAGATCGGAGGCGGATGGTTCCGTCGAGGTGGGCGAACCGGAAGAACCCGCGGATGCCGTGCATCATCGTGACCACCGAGGAGTCCTGCAGCCCGGACTCGCCGAGTTGGCGGATATGGAGCTCGACGTGGGCGCGTTGGATCCCGATCAGCGGGTCCAGGTCGTTGGCCTCGCACCCGGAGAACCAGCGTCTCAGCTGCATGGCGTAGAGGTCATGGGTGCGGCCGGAGTAGCGGGCCAGGTAGGACACCGCGGCCAAACTGGGCCGGCGACATCACCATCGGCTGGAACGGCAGAAGAGTGCTGGTAGTCATCGGATTCACCTCATGCGGCGGGCCAGAAACTACCCCGACCACGCCGCCACCGACACGACGGGGCACTCGAACGCACCGCCGCTACGCCAGCACCGACGGCGTCCGCAGGCGGCGGAAGGCAGCGCGCCACGGTCGCACACCGCGGCGCGTGGTGGGTCGGCCACCGATTGGTCACGAGTTGCAGGTATCTCGCCCTGAAAGCTGCGGTTTGGGGCCAAACCACGTGGACACGGGACCTGACGAGGCTTCCGTACGTCGAGCACTCGAGACAGCTGCCAGTCTCCTCACACCCGCCCTGTCTCGTGCGCCCACATGGCGATCTCGACCCGGTTCCGGGCGCCCAGCTTGGCCAGCAGGCTCGCGACGTGCGTCTTCACGGTGGTCATCGCGATGAAGAGCTCCGTGGCGATCTCGGCGTCGGGTGCGGCCGCGGGCGACCAGGGCGAGCACCTGCTCCTCGCGCTCGGTGAGCGGCTCCGGTCGGCTGGACCGGCGAGGTGGCGGGGGCCTGCTGGGCCAGGGTGGCGAGCAGGCGCCGGGTGACGTTGGGGGCGATGAGGGCGTCGCCGTCGGCGGCGGCGTGCACGGCCTGGATGAGCAGGTCGGGGCCGGCGTCCTTGAGCAGGAAGCCGCGGGCGCCCGCACGGAGGGCGCCGTGGACGTACTCGTCCAGGTCGAAGGTCGTGATCACCACGACCGCCAGCGGGTCGGCCACGTCCGGCCCGGCGAGCCGCCGGGTCACCTCGACGCCGTCCAGGCCGGGCATCCGGATGTCCACGAGGAGTACGTCGGGGCGCAGCCGCCCCACGACCTCCAGCGCGGCGGGGCCGTCGGCGGCCTGAGCGACCACCTCGATGTCCGGCTGGGCGTCCAGGATCATCGCCAGGCCGGTGCGAACGAGGTCCTGGTCGTCGGCCACGACCACGCGGATCGTCACGACGATCCCAGCGGCAGCACGGCGTCGACGACCCAGCCGCCCTCGCCGCGCGGGCCGGCACGCAGCGAGCCGCCGAGAAGCTCCGCTCGCTCGGCCATGCCGCGCAGTCCGAAGCCCGTCGCCGGCGTCCGGCTCGGGTCGGTGTCGCCGTCGTCGGCGACCCGCAGCCGGACCACCGCGTCGTCCCGCGCGACGTCGATCTGGACCTTGGTCGCGTGCCGCGCATGGCGTACGGCGTTCGTCAGCGACTCCTGCGCCAGCCGGTAGACGGTCGCGTCCACCGCCGGCGGCAGGCCCGCGAGCGGACCGTCGAGGCGCACCTCGACCACGGGAGCCGCGTCGCTCCTGGCCAGCGCGGGCAGGTCGGCGATGCCGCGCTGGGTGGAGTACTCAGCCGGGTCGTCGTCGCGGAGCACCCGCACCATCGCCCGCATTTCGGCGAGCGTCTGCGAGGCCTCCGACTCGATGGCCGCCAGCACCGCCACCGCCTGGTCGGGCTGGGTGGCGGCGACGACCCGCCCGGCCTGAGCCTGGACCGCGATCGCGGAGACGTGGTGGGCGACGGTGTCGTGGAGCTCGCGGGCCAGCTCCACCCGCTCCTGGTTGCGGATCTCGACCCTCTGCCGGCTCCACACGTCGGCGCGGTAGCGGAACACCGCCGCGAGCGCGACGAACAGCAGCAGGAAGACGGTGCCGCCGAAGACGTCGGCCCAGCCGCTGGAGGAGGCCAGCATGCCCACCGCCACCACCAGAGACACGAACGCCAGCCCCAGCACCACCTCGCGCCCCGACCCCCAGCGCACCAGGGCGTAGAGCAGGATCAGGACCAGCAGCAGCGAGGAGAGACCCAGGTCGCCGCTGTCGGGGAGCAGCAGGTCGACCGACAGGCCCAGCGCGGCGCCGAACCCGATCACCGCACCCACCAGCGGGTGGGTACGCCGCCACAGCAGCACCGGCGCCACCGCCATCGCGAGCAGGGTGACGGCCGGCCGCCAGGCGACGTCGGGGCGGAAGAGCGCCTCCAAGACGGCGGCCAGCTCGAACCCGCCCACCAGCAGCCAGTCGAACCGCCCCGGGGCCGGTGCGTCAGCGGGCCGCGGCTCGCGCCAGATCGAGCGCCGTCCGTCCTGCCTCACGATCCCAGCCTAGGCACCGCCGCCAGGCGGCGTACCGGCCGAAAGAACGATCCTCGGCTCGGCCGGAGGGCGGAGGCAGCTGCGGCCTCGACGCCGATCCGCCGGGGGTGCCCTCGGCGCGACGCTCGAGGTGCGGGCACGGAGCCCGTACCCCCGAGCCAAGGAGCACCGAGATGTCACACGTCCTCTACCGCTGGGGCCACTGGGTGGCCCGCCGTCCCTGGGTGGCGATCGGAGTGTGGCTGGTCCTCGCCGTCGCCGTCACCGGGGCGTCCGTCACCGTCGGGCACGCCCTCGACGACACCATGGCGTCGCCCGGCACCGACTCCCAGGCCGCCAGCGAGCTGCTGTCGAGTGTCGACTCCGGAGCCGACGGGCTCACGGCGTACGTCGTCGCGACGCCGCAGGTCGCGGGCGACGTTCTTCACCTCCGCCCCGGCCCGCGCCGACCTCGCCAAGCTCGAGCGCTCGCTCGCCGGGGTGCGCGACCTCGTCGGCGCCACCGACCCGGCGGGCCTGCTCGCGTCGGACCGCAAGGCCGCGGTCGCCGAGCAGCTGGTGTCGCCGGACGGCCGGGTCGCCATGATCCGGCTGCAGTACCCCGCCATCGAGGACACCGACAAGGGCGCGCTCACCGCGCTCAAGACAGCCCTCGACGACGCCCGGCCGGACTCGTCCCTGCAGATCGAGGCCGGCGGCGACCTCTACTTCACGTTCGAAGAGGCCCCGATGAGCGTCTACGAGGTCGTCGGCCTGGTCGCGGCGCTGGTCATCCTGCTGGTCGCCTTCGGCTCGGCCATCGCGGCCGGGCTGCCGCTGGCGATCGGGCTGACCGGGCTGCTGGTCGGGACGAGCGGGCTGTCGCTCGTGGCGTACGGCGTCGACATCCCGGTGTGGGCGCCCGTCATGGCCTCGATGGTCGGCCTGGGAGCCGGCATCGACTACGCGCTGTTCCTCGTCACCCGGCATCGGGAGTACCTCGCCGCCGGGCTGAGCGTCCCCGAGTCGGTCGGCCGCGCCCTGGCCACCGCCGGGCAGTCGGTGATCTTCGCCGGCGGGACCGTGGTGATCGCCATCCTCGGGCTGGCCACCGCGGGGCTGCCGTTCGTGGCCGCCGGCGGCGTGGGCATCTCCGTGGTCGTGCTGGTCATGGTGTTCGCCGCCATCACCCTGCTGCCCGCGCTGCTCGGCCTGGCCGGGCCGCGGATCACGCGGCGTCGCGCGCGGCGTCGTACGACGGCGGTGGTGCCGCGCCGCTGGAACCGGTGGGGAGCCCACGTCAGCCGGCACCCCGTGGCCTACCTCCTGGGCGGGACGATGCTGCTGCTCGCCCTGGCCGCCCCTGCGACGGCGCTGCGGCTCGGGATGCCCGACGAGGGCGGCCCCGCAGGCCCATCACCGAGCGTCGTGCCTACGACCTGGTCGGCGAGAGCTTCGGGCCCGGCACGCGATCAGCCCGCTGGTGATCGCCGTCGACACCGCCGGTGACGGCTCCGCGGCCGACACGGTCGCCACCGCCGTGGCCGCCGACCCCGGCATCGTCTCCGCGCACGCGCTGCCGACCGCGCCCGGCTCCGACGTGGCCGTCGTCGTCGCCGAGGCCACCAGCACCCCGCAGGACGCCACCACCCAGCAGACCCTCGAGCGGCTGCGCACCAGCCGGTCGAGCCGAGTGCCCTGACCGGAAGCGACGCCACGGCACACGTGGGCGGCTACACCGCGGTGATGACCGACATGAGCGACCGCGTCCAGGAGCGGCTGCCGATCTTCGTGGCCGCCGTGGTGCTGCTGTCCTTCCTGCTGCTCGTCGTGCTGTTCCGCTCCCTGGTGGTGCCCGTCAAGGCGGCCCTGCTCAACCTGCTCAGCGTGGGCGCGGCGTACGGCGTGCTCGTGATGGTCTTCCAGTGGGGCTGGGCCAAGGACCTGATCGGTCTGGAGGCGACCGTGCCGATCATCTCCTTCATCCCGCTGTTCATGTTCGCGATCCTCTTCGGGCTCTCCATGGACTACGAGGTGTTCCTGCTGTCGCGGATCCGCGAGGAGTACCTCCGCACCGGCGACAACGACCACGCCGTCGTCCACGGCATCGGCGTCACCGCCCGCACCATCACCGCGGGCGCGGCCATCATGGTCGCCGTCTTCGGTGGGTTCGTCACCGGCAGCGACCCGACCATGAAGATGCTCGGGCTCGGGCTCAGCACCGCCGTGCTCCTCGACGCCACCGTGGTGCGGCTGGTCCTGGTCCCCGCGACCATGAAGCTGCTCGGCCGGCTCAACTGGTGGCTCCCCGCCTGGCTCGACCGGCTCCTGCCCAGCTTCGACCACCACCACCACGTGCCGGCTCCGGTGTCCGCGCCGATGCCGGCGCCTGCGGTGCACGGCTCGCCCGAGCTCGCGCCCGCGTGGGCGGTCGCGACCACCGAGTAGGGCCGGCCTCCCTGGCCACCGTCGGGCCCCCACCCGGCGGTGGCGCGGTGCGGGCGACCGCCGGTGGGACGCCCTGGAACGGGCGTCTGGGAACGACGCCCGTCCCCACATCTAGTACCGCCACTATGACAGCAGTGCGAAAGTGAGGGTGGTGTGGAGGAGGCCGGTCGGCACCAGCACGTGGTTCTCCTCGGCCTAGTGGGTGCCACGCCACTGCGGCGCTGAGCCGGCGGTGGTCAGCGGCCGCCTGGGGACAGTGGCCCCGCGTCCACGTGCTTCGCAGAGCACAATGACGAGATGGCCTGGATGAAGCCCCCCAGCAACCCGACCCCGACGGTCACCCCGTGCTAGGCCCGCTGCCCGCCGCGCCCGGCTGCGACTGCCACATCTGCCGCCCCGACGACTCCTACGACGACCTCGACCGCAACGCGATCGACACCGTGCTCCGCCACGGATGGCAGGTCATCCTCGTCTCCGACGACGTCGAGTGCAGCTCGCCCGACCACGACGCCGACGATCACGAGCACGCCTCGAGCGCGCCCGCCTTCGCCTACACCCTCGGCCTCGGGCACCGCTGCGGCCACCCCGAGCTGTTGATGTCCGGCCTCGACCCCCACCTGATGCACCGGGCGCTCAACGATGTGGCGGGGCGGGTGATGGCGGGCCGCCGGCTGGCGCCCGGCGACGTACTCGAGGGCGTGCTGGCCGGGGTGCCGGTCACCGTGGAGCGGGTGGCAGCCGACGCGCTGGACGAGACGCTTCGGTGGTCGGGCTGGTTCCACCGGCGCGAGCCCGAGGCCTTGATGATCGTGTGGCCGAGCACGTCGGGCCTCTTCGGCTGGCAGCCGGGTGCACCGGAGGTGCTCGACGAGCTGCAGCCGCGCTCGTGGCGCGAGCCCGTCGAGCACCGGGGTGGTCTCGCGGCCGATCCCGACTGGCCGTTCCCGGTGCCGCCGGATCGGATGGTGTTCTCCTGCACCCACGTCGTGGATGAGGGCGACTCAGTGCTCTGGGTGGCGCGACAGTCCGACCCGGAGACCGGGGAGGACTGGAGCCTGCGCTGCGGGGCCGCCCACCACAGCACCGACGACATGCGGATGCTGCACCTCGCCCATCTGGTGCGGGCGGCGCCGAGCGTCCGGTCGCTGGCCGGGCTGCCGCTCGACCACGAGGCCTGGCGCGACGACGTGGAGTCGGCGTGGCAGACGCGGGCCCTGGCGTGATGGCAAAGTGCTGGCATTGCTGTCAGGAGGTGCGTGATGGGCACGCTGACGATCAGGCAGCTCGACGAGCGCACGCCGCCCGGCTGCGGGGGGCGCGCCGCCGAGCACGGCCGCTCGGTCGAGGCCGAGGTCCGGGCGATCCTCGACGCGGCCGTCAACCTCCCGGAGCAGAACCTGCTGCTGACCCTGCACGCCGCCGTGGCGGAGGTGGGCGCGGTGGACCTGGGGATCCCGCCCCGCACCGACCGGCCGCGACCGGTGGAGCTGGCGTGATCATCGCCGACACCAACGTGGTGTCGGAGTTCATGAAGGACGCCCCGGCCCCAGCGGTCTCGGCGTGGGCGCAGGGCATCGCCCCTGCAGACCCTGACCATCTGTGTAGTGACGGTCGAGGAGATCGAGCGCGGTCTGAGGCTGCTTCCTGAGGGCGGCGGCGCCGCGATCTGGAGCAGCGCTGGGGCCGGCTGGTCGACGCCTTCGCCGAGACCATCGCCGTCTACGACCTGCCGGCGGCCCGGCACACGGCGAGCCTCCTGGTCGCCGCCCAGGCATCCGGCCGGCCGATGTCGCTGGCCGATGCCGAGATCGCCGGGATCTGCCTGGCCGGCGGCCACCAGCTGGCCACGCGCAACGTCACCGACTTCGCCGCGACCGGCCTGGCCGTGGTCAACCCGTTCGACTAGGGATCCGTTCGGCCTCCGGCGATCGAGCCCGGCTTCACAGACGGGCAGGTGGCCCAGCCAGCCGATGAGTGAGAATGGCCCATGGACCTGTGGACGGCGCCGGCGACGGACGTCCGGCCGATGCTCACCGAGGAGCGCCGGAACCTTCTCGCCCTGACGGGCTCGCTCACCGCTGAGGAATGGGCGGCGCCGAGCGCGGCGCCGGGGTGGGTGGTCAAGGACCTGGCCCTGCATCTGCTGGACGACGATCTCGGGTGGCTGTCCCGCGGTCGGGACGGCGACCAGACGGGTCTCCTCGCCGTCGCCGACCACGCCTCGTTCGTGCAGGCACTGGCGGCGAAGAACCAGCGGTGGATCGACGGCGCCCGAGGGCTGAGCGGTCCGGTGCTCATCGAGCTGCTGGAGTGGTCGGGCCGGCAGATGGACGACTACTACGCCTCGATGGACCTGGGCGGCGAAGGCCGCGTGGACTGGGCCGGCGACGCGCCGGCCGGCCGCGGGACGACCGTCCAGGTCGACCTGGGCTCTGGTGGCGGCTGGACGCTGACGTCGGATGGCGTGGGCCGCTGGACCCTCGACGAGGGCACCGTCCGACCCCGGACGCCCACGCCGAGCTCGGCGGTGGCGCGGCGTGGCGATGGCTCACCGGCGCCGACGTACCCGCAGGCGAGATGCGACTCGAGGACCAGCCGCGCTCACCCAGCCCCTGCTGGCGGTTCGCGGCATCAGCGTCTGCCGTCGCAGCCTCGGTCAGGGAGCCGGTTGCGCCCTCAGCACGTTCCACTGGTTCGGCGAGGGGGCGATGACCGAGGTGGTGAAGCCCGCCGCGACCAGCAGGGCGTCGTACTCCTGCTGGGTGCGCTCCCGGGCGCCGAACATGACCAGCATGTGCAGGTCCACCAGGTGCAGGTCGCGCTGCTCGAGCGGGTGCGGTCGGGCGCGTCGAGGACGCTCTCCACCAGGAGCAGGTGCGCGTCCGGGGACATCGCGCGGTGGATGGTGCGCAGGATCGTGACCGCGTCGGCGTCGTCCCAGTCGTGGAGCACGTTGGACAGCAGGTAGACGTCGCCGCCGGGCGGCACCTCGGCGAAGAAGTCCGCGGGCTCGCCTCGGGCACGCGACGCCAGCCCGGCTTCGGCGAGGGCCTCCGCGGCGTCGGCGGCCACCTCCGGCCGGTCGGCGACGATGCCACGCAGCGTCGGGTGCGAGTGGAGCAGCCGGCTCAGCATGGCGCCCTTGCCGCCGCCGACGTCCACCACCAGGCCGGCGGTCGACAGGTCGTGCGCGGCCTCGATCGCCGCGACCTGCAGCGCGCTGCGCCGCGCCATGCTCGCGTTGAACAGCGCCTCGACCTCCGGGTGGGCCGACAGCCACTCCCAGTAGGTCACCTGATGGAGGTCCTCGAAGACCGCGCCGCCGCGGCGTACGCCGTCGGCCAGGCGCTGCCAGGCGGCCAGGTTGGGCAGGGCGGTCTGCATCAGCGCCAGGTTGCGTACGCCGCTCGGGTGGTCGCTGCTGAGCACCTCGCCACGGGCCGTCGCCCGATAGCGCCCGTCGTCGACGCTGAGCAGGCCGAGGTCGACGAGCACCCGGAGCAGCCGGGCCAGGGTGGCCGGGTCGCTGGAGGTGTGGGCCGCGAGCTCGGTCAGGCCGAGGGGCTCGTCGAGAGCGTCCAGCACGCCCAGCTCGCACGCGGCGCGGAGCGCCAGCGACACCCAGGCGCCGCGCAGCAGGTGGACCACCTCGTCGACCGTGTCCATGTCGTCCCTCCTCGGGAGGTGTCCGCACAGCGCGAGCGTGGCGCCACGGCAGGTGAGCCGCTGGTCTCGATGGCGCAGTCGCAGTTGCTGGGCCGTGACGTTGAACAGGGCACCACACCGGTTGGACGGCCCTGACCGCCACGCGTGGTGCGCGTGGCCAGTTTGACCACCAGGCCCGCTCAGGTACGCGGCGTGGCCAAGAGGTATCTAGCGATACCATGCACACCATGGCGATGACGCTTCGGCTGACACAGGCAGACGACCAGCTGTTGACAGAGCGCGCGCGCAGCGAGGGGCGCAGCAAACAGGAGGTGGCTCGGGAGGCGATCCACGCCTACCTGACAGACCAGGTGCGACGCCTCGAGGACCTCGAGGACGAGTTGGCGCTGGCCCGCTACCAGTTGCGTCAGCAACTGGGAGAGGTCACCTACGTCTCTCAAGCCGAGGCCAGATCGGCCCTGGGGCTCCCTCCCGTGTCGCCTCGAAGCGCGAGCGCTTGACCTACGACATCGTCTGGGCCGACGAGGCCTTGGCCGCCGCCCAGGCATTCATGGCCGACGACCCGGCCGGGCTCGCAACCGTCTTCGACACCGTGGACGACCTGGCCACCGACCCACGCCCACCAGGAGCAATACCGTGGGGCAGCACCGCCTTCCTCCGCCTACGGATCGGTCGCTACCGCGTCCTCTACGAGATCAACGATCGGCTCATCCGGATCGACGTCATCCATCCCGGCCGCAGCGGCTGAAGACCTGCGCGGGTGACCGGGACGACCCGCTCAGCTCCACAGGGTCACATGGACCGACGGCTTGAACCGGCCCACGCTGGTGCCGGGGCCGCGCAGCATGGCCTGGGTGGCGCGGGGGGTGGTGACGAAGCGGGCCAGCTCCAGCGCCTCGGGCGGCGCGTGGTGCTCCGACAGCGTCCAGATGTTCCAGGTGCCGCCCACCTGCAGCAGGGGGCCGGGCAGCTGCACCAGGGTACCCGTGGCCACGTCGCGGGAGACCGAGAAGGACAAGGCGAGGGCGACGCCGGAGCCGCGCTTGGCCTCCTCCAGGGCTGCGGCGTGGCTCTGGAAGATCCGCTCCTTCTGCTCGGGCACGCCGAGGCGGCGGATGATCGCGGGGACGGCGCCGGACTCCTCGGTGGCCGACGGGCCGAGCAGCCAGGTCTGGTCGCGCAGCGCCGCGGCGGCGGGCTCCCCCACAGCGAGCGGGTGCTTGGGGGAGACCACCGCGACCACCTGGTAGTTGAGGAAGTGGGTGACGGCGATCCCCGGGTGGTCGCGCGCCGCCCGCGGGCCGATGGTGGCGTCGAGCGACCGGCTGAGCAGCAGCGACTCGAACTCCGCCGAGCGGTGCACGCTCAGCTCCACGTCGAGGTCGCGGGCCCGCTCGGCGAAGACGCCGATCAGCCCGGGGGCGGCGTACTCCGCGAACATGCTGGACGCGCCCACCCGCAGCAGCCTGCGCCCACCAGCGGCCTGGCGCACCTCCAGCACGGTGCGATCCTGCAGGCCCAGCAGCTCGACCGCCCGGGAGGCCAGCCGCAGCCCGCCGGGGGTGAACGCCAGCCCCGAGGCGGTGCGGGTGAAGAGCTGGTCGCCGAGCTCCTTGCGCAGCTGCCCGACGTGCAGCGACACCGCCGCCTCGGTCACCTCCAGCTCGGCGGCCGCGGCCTTCACCGAGCCGAGCCGCGCCACCGTGGCGAAGGCCCGCAGCTGGGTCGGGGTCATCGACCACCCTCCCGCGCGGCCAGCAGCGCCTGGTAGTCCTCCCAGGTGTCCACGTCCGGCGGCACCTCGGCGTCCACGTCCAGCACCACCAGGTCGTCGCCGGCGGCGTCCACCAGCTTCCACACCCCCTTGTCGCCGTGCAGCTCGGCCAGCCGGCCGAACAGCGCCCGGCCCAGCCAGAACGGGTGCCCGATCCCGTCGCGGTAGCGGGTCACCGCGATGTCCGCGGTCCCGTCGAGGAGTACGCCGTCGCGACGAGCGCCGCGACCGTGGCCGGGTCGACCAGCGGCTGGTCGCCCAGCAGCAGCACGATCCCGTCCGCCTCCGGGTCGACGACCGGCAGCGCCGCCGCGATCGAGGAGGAGCAGCCGGTGGCGAACTCCTCGTTGCGCACCACCTGCGCCCCGGTGAGGTCGACCGTGCGCTCCACGTCGTCGGCCGCCCCGCCCACGGTCCCCAACAGCTGGTCGAAGCCGCAGCGCCGGGCCATCGCCACGGTGGCGTCGAGCAGGGTCGCCTTCCCGAAGGGCAGCAGCTGCTTGGGCCGGCCCAGCCGGGAGGAGGCGCCGGCGGCCAGCACCAGCCCGGTCACCCGGGCCGGGCAGGCAGCGCCGGGTGAGGTGGCGTCGAGGGAAGGGCTCACCTCAGGCGTCCGCGTGCTCCGCGACGTAGCGCTTCTTGCAGCCGGGGCAGCAGAACCAGAAGTCCTCCCCGCCGACCACGGCGTGCGGGGTGTCCGGCCCGATGGTCACCGTCATCCCGCACACTGGGTCGATCGCCTGCTCGACCATGGCCAGGATCGGCCGGTCGCCGGGGTCCGCTCCAGCCGGGTCGGCGGTGTCGGCGGCAGGGGCGGCGGCGCGCTCGGCGGCGTACCTGTCCCGGCACCCGGGGCAGCAGAACCAGAAGTCCTCGCCGCCGACCTCCAGGTGCACGGTCTCGGGGCCGATCGTGACCGTCATCCCGCACACCGGGTCGATCGCCTGCGCGGGCGAGGCGTCGGCGGCCCCTTCGGCCGCAGCGATCAACGGGTCGGTCGGGCCGGGGGCGATGCCGTCGAGGCGCTGGGCCTTGATGATCTCGGCCAGCACCGACACCGCGATCTCGGTGGCGGTGCGGGCGCCGATCCACAGGCCCACCGGGCAGTGCACGCGCGCCCGCTCGTCGGCGGTCAGGCCCATCTCGTCGAGCAGGGCGGTGCCGCGCTTGGTGCTGGCGACCAGGCCGATGAAGGGTACGCCGGCGTCGAGCGCCGCCCGGATCGCGTGCGGCTCGTCGCCCCGTGCTGGGCGACGATCGCCGCGGTGGCGCCCGCCGGGGTGGCCCCGTCGGCCGCGCGCGCCACCTGGTAGCCCACGTGCTCGGCCAGGTCGGCCACCGCCCGCGCGATCGGGGACTCGCCGGCGACGAAGGCGATCGGCGCCGGCAGCACCGGCTCGAGGAAGATCTCCATGGCTCCTCCGGACAGACAGGGGTTGACGACCACCCGGGCGCCCGGCGTCTCCGGGAAGCCCTCGGCGTCGTCGGGGAGCACCCGCAGCAGGGTGCTGACGCCGGTCTGCATCGCCTCCAGCGCGGCGGTGCGGACGGCGCCGGTGGCGCAGTGGCCGCCGACGAAGCCCTCGATGGTGCCGTCGGCGAGCACCACCGCGGTGTCGCCGGGCTGCACCGACGTCGGCTCCTGGGCCCGGACGACCCGGGCGTGGACGAACGGCTCGCGACTGCGGGTGAGCTCGGAGAGACGCTCCTGGGTGGGGTTCGGGCTCATGGTGACCTCGGTTCCGGTGAGTAGTGGTGGGCGGACCGATGCGATCGGCGGACAGGTTCAGGCGGGCGGGGCGGGACGGCCCTGCATGGCCTCCCACACCCGCGAGGGGGTGAGCGGCATGTCGAGGTGGCGGACGCCGTAGGGCTGCAAGGCGTCGATCACGGCGTTGACGATCGCCGGGGGTGACCCGACGGTGGCGGCCTCGCCGATGCCCTTGGCCCCGATCGGGTGGTGGGGCGAGGGTGATGGTGTGGCCGGTCTCCCAGTCGGGGACCTCCAGCGCGGTGGGGATCAGGTAGTCCATCAGCGAGGCGCTCAGGCAGTTGCCGTGCTCGTCGTAGCCGATCAGCTCCATCAGCGCGACGCCGACGCCGTCGGTGAGTCCGCGGTGCACCTGGCCCTCGATGATCATGTCGTTGATGCGGGTGCCGCAGTCGTCGACGGCGATGAAGCGGCGCACCGTCACCTGGGCGGTGCCGGGGTCGACGTCGACCACGCACAGGTAGGCGCCGAAGGGGAAGGTGAGGTTCTCCGGGTTGTAGGCCAGCTGCGCCTCCAGCCCGCTCTCCAGGTCGTCGTCAGGTCCGCGCCGTAGGCGCGCAGCGCGTCTCCGGCATGGTGACCTCGGCGTCGGGGATGCCGCGCACCCGGAAGGTGCCCTTCTCCCAGTCCAGGTCGTCGGGCGCGACCTCCAGCATGTCGGCGGCGATCAGCCGGGCCTTGTCGCGCACCTTGCGCGCCACCAGCGCCGCCGCCGCGCCCGAGACCGCGATCGAGCGGCTGCCATAGGTGCCCAGGCCGTACGGCGTGTGGTCGGTGTCGCCGTGCACCACGTCGATGTCGGCCGGCGGGATGCCCAGCTCCTCGGCGACCACCTGGGCGAACGTCGTCTCGTGCCCCTGCCCCTGGCTCTGCACCGACAGCGCCAGCACCGCCTGGCCGCCGGGGTGCACCCGCAGCTCGATCCCGTCGGCCATCCCGAGGCCGAGGATGTCCATGTGCTTGCGCGGCCCGGCGCCCACCGCCTCGGTGAAGAACGCCAGCCCGATCCCCCTCAGCGGCTCGTCCGACTCGGGGCCGCGGGCCCGCCGCTCGGCCTGCTCGGCGCGCAGCTCGTCGTACCCGGCGAGGCGCAGCGCCTCGTCGAGCGCGGCGGGGTAGTTGCCGGAGTCGTAGACCCAGCCGGTGGCCGTGAGATAGGGGAAGGCGTCGCTCGGGATGAAGTTGCGCCGCCGAACTTCTGCCGGATCGAGGTGCAGCTCGCGGGCGAGCAGGTCGACCATCCGCTCGATGAAGTAGACCGCCTCGGCGATCCGGAACGAGCAGGCGTAGGCCACCCCGCCGGGAGCCTTCGTGGTGTGCACGGCGGTCATCGAGCAGTACGCCGCCTCCATGGCGTAGCTGCCGGTGAACACCCCGAAGAAGCCGCCGGGGAACTTCGCCGGCGCCGCCACCGCGTTGAAGGCGCCGTGGTCGGCGAGCACCCGGGCCCGCACGGCCAGGATCCGCCCGTCCTTGGTCGCGGCCAGCTCGCCGTGCATGTGGTAGTCGCGGGCGAAGCTGGTGGAGATGAGGTTCTCGGTGCGGTCCTCGACCCACTTCACCGGTCGCCCGGTCACCATCGCCCCGACGATCGCGCACAGGTAGCCGGGGTAGATCGGCACCTTGTTGCCGAAGCCGCCGCCGATGTCGGGCGAGACCACCCGGATCTTGTGCTCGGGCAGCCCGGTCATCCGGGCGAACAGGGTCCGGTGGGCGTGCGGCGCCTGGCTGGTCAGCCAGACGGTGAGCTTGCCGGTGATCCGGTCGTGCTCGGCGAGGGCCGCGCAGGTCTCCAGCGGGGCCGGGTGCACCCGCGGATAGACCAGGTCGTCGCTCACCACCACCTCGGCCCGGGCGAACGCCGCCTCGGTGGCCGCCGCGTCGCCGGTCTCCCAGTCGAAGCAGTGATTGTCGGTCTTGCCGGCGAGGTCGTCGCGGATCACCGGCGCGTCCGGGTCGAGGGCCCGGCGAGCGTCGACGACCGGCGGCAGCAGGTCGTACTCCACGTCGATCAGCTCGAGCGCGTCGCGGGCGGCGTAGCGGTCCTCGGCGACGACGAAGGCCACCTCCTGCCCCTGGAAGCGCACCTTGTCGGTGGCGAGCACGGCCTGCACGTCGTGGGCGAGCGTCGGCATCCAGGCCAGCCCGCGCTCGGCCAGGTCGGCGCCGGTGACGACGGCCTTCACCTTGGGGTGGGCCTGGGCGGCGGTGGTGTCGACGTGGACGATCCGGGCGTGCGCGACCGGTGAGCGCAGGATCGCCAGGTGCAGCTGGCCGGGGCGGGTGAGGTCGTCGCAGAAGCTGCCGCGGCCGCGCACGAAGCGCGGGTCCTCCTTGCGCAGCATCCGGCCGTGGCCGACGGGCTCGTGGGTGAGGGTCATCGGGCCGGCGCCCCCTGGTGCTGGGCCGCCTGGTGCTGGGCCGCCCACCGCACCGACCGCACGATGCTGGCGTAGCCGGTGCACCGACAGATCTGCCCGGAGATGGCCTCGCGGATCCGCTGCTCGCTCGGGTCGGGCTCGGCGTCCAGCAGGGCGCGGGCCGTCAGCAGCATCCCCGGGGTGCAGAAGCCGCACTGCAGGCCGTGGCACTCCATGAACCCCTGCTGCACCGGGTCGAGCCGGTCGCCCTCCTCCAGGGCCTCGACGGTGCGCACCTCGTGGCCGGCCGCCATCGCGGTCAGCACCGTGCACGACTTGACCGGCTCGCCGTCGTAGAGCACGACGCAGGCGCCGCAGTTGCTGGTGTCGCAGCCGGCGTGGGTGCCGGTCAGGCCGAGGTCGTCGCGCAGGAAGTGCACCAGCAGCTGCCGCGGCTCGACGTCGCGGCTGACCACCTCGTGGTTGACGGTGAGCGTGACCTGCATCAGCCGGCCGCCTCGCCAGGGCGGCGTGCGGCGCGCTGGGCGGCGACCCGGCGGGTACGCCGGGTCAGCTCGCCGGCCAGGTGCCGCTTGTAGTCCGCGCTGCCCCGGCCGTCGGTGGTCGGCGTGCAGCTCTCGGCGGCGATCCGCCCCGCTGTGGCGAACGCCTCCTCCGAGGGCGGCTGCCCGCGCAGCGCCTCGGAGATCGCGGGGATCCCGGTGGTGCTGGGGCCGACCGCGGCCAGGCCCACCCGGGCGTCGGCGATCACCCCGTCGGCGAGCCACAGCGCGGCACCCGCCGCCACCACCGCCCAGTCGCCGGCCCGCCGGTCCACCTTGGCGTAGGCGTTGCTGCCGCCGGGCCGCACCGGGACGCGGATCTCGGTGAGCATCTCCGCCGGGCCGACGGCGGTCTCGTAGGGCCCGCGGTAGAACTCCTCCATCGTCACCACGCGCTCCCCCGCCGGCCCGCGGATCACACAGCTGGCGCCCAGCGTCGTACAGACGGACGACAGGTCCTCCGACGGGTCGGCCTGGCACAGCGCGCCGCCGAGAGTCCCCCGGTTGCGCACCGGCGGGTCGGCGATCACCGACTCGGCGTCGCGGAAGATCGGGAAGTCGGTCGCGAGCTCCGCGGACTCCAGCAGCGCCCGGTGCCGGGTGAGCGCCCCGATGCGGACCTCGCCCGGCGTGACGCGGATGTAGTCCAGCTCGGGCTCGAGGTCGTTGATGTCGACGAGGTACTCGGGGTGCGCGAGCCGGGCTTCATCATCGGGATCAGGCTGTGCCCACCCGCGAGGATCCGGGCCTGGTCGCCGAGCCGGTCGAGCAGCGCGATGGCGTGGTCGACGCTCGTCGCGCGCTCGTACTCGAGGGCGCCGGGACCTGCACGGGCTCCGCCTCCGGTCACTGGGAAGAAGACGATTCCCTCAAGTCAACCACCGGCTGTCAACGCCACCTCAGGGTTTGCTTAGGTCTCTCTGCTCCGGGTCGTCGCCCGCCACGGCCCGCCCGCCCTACGGCGTGGTGAAGTGGATCGTCTCGTCGGGCAGGGTGGCCGCGAATCCGTTCGGAACGCGTCGGGCTGGGGCCCGGACCACGGGTCAACCGTCACTAGCCAACTGCCATCCCCCTGCTCCTTCGCCGAGGCCTGCACGTGGTAGAGGTCGCTCAGATGCTGGAGCGTGGCCGCGAGAGCGGCTCGACGGGCTGTCTTGACCGATGTCGTCACCGTCTGCGCGATCTTGATGGCGCTCCCGGCCTTTCGCCTTGCGAGCTCCGCGGAAATGAATGCCGCCACCGAGACAAAGGCGGCGAGAGCGGTTGCAACGGCCTGGATCCAGTCGGTCACTGTCATGCGTCGAGTATCGGCCGCTGGAAGGTCCGCCGAGGGATCGTCGGCTCGACCTCGACACCGGGCTCGGTCTCAGTGACCGTGAGAGTCGACCAGCGCGAATCTAGTTCGCCTACTCCCCCGTACCCACCTGCCGCCCCTCACGGGAGCCGCCGGGTCGGCGCCAGACCGACACGTGGGCGGTGCTGTCGCTGGTGAACGGCGCGCGCCGCCAGTCGGCGTACCTCGCCTCGAGCTCGAGGCCGGCCAGCTGCGCCATCAGGTCCATCTCGGCCGGCCAGGCGTAGCGGAACTCTCCGGCGGCCCGACGCCAGCCGCCGGCCTCCGGCCAGAGGTGGTGGGAGACCAGTCGCTGGTGGACCAGGTCGTAGGTGTCGAAGCCCAGGTGCTCCGCGCTGACCTCGAACGGCGCGGCCAGCTGACCCGGCGGCAACCGGCGCAGCGGCGGCCGAAGCACTCGACGACGAACCGCCCACCGGGCGCCAGGTGCCGGGCCGCGTTGCGGAAGCAGGCCACCTGCTCGGCCTGGGTGAGCAGGTTGGTGAGGGTGTTGTAGACCAGGTAGACCAGCGCGAACTCCCCGGGCGCCGTCGCCGTCGCCATGTCACCGAGCACCACCGGCAGCGTCGCCTCGTCGACCTTCTCCCGCAGCCGCGCGGCCATGTGCGGCGAGAGCTCGATGCCGACCACCGGCACGCCGCGCTCAGCCAGCGCGATGCCGACCCGGCCGGTGCCGACGGCGAGCTCGAGGGCCCGGCCGGCTCCGGCCAGGTCGGCCAGCAGGTCGACGGTGGGGCCGAGCACCTCCGGCGCGAACATCGCCGCGTCGTCGGCGTCGTAGCGTCGCGCCGTCTCCTCGTCCCACAGCTCGCTGGAGGTCACGGTGGCGAGGCTGCCGTAGGCCGATCGGCGGCGTCGACCGAATTGTCAGGCGTGCAGCTTCTCGGCGATGACCGACTCGGGCAGCTCCTTGGTGCAGAAGAACCAGTCCTCGCACTCCACGCCCTCCTCGGCGCCCTCCATCCGGTCCTTGGCGGTGCCGCAGGAGCCGGCCGGGGGCACGATGACCCGCTCGCCCGGACGCCAGTCGGCCGGCGTGGCGACATCGAAGGCGTCGGCGACCTGCAGGCCCTTGATGACGCGGAGCAGCTCGTCGAAGTTGCGGCCCAGGCTGAGCGGGTAGTAGATGATCGCGCGGACGACGCCCTTGGGGTCGATGAAGAAGACCGCGCGCACGGCCTTGGTGGTGTCCTCGCCCGGCATGATCATGCCGTACTTCGTGGCGACCTCCATCGACACGTCGTCGATGAGCGGGAAGGTCACCTCGACGTCCTTCATGTCGCGGAAGGTGATCTTGTCCTTGATGGTCCTCAGCCAGGCGATGTGGCTGTAGAGCCCGTCGACGGAGAGCCCGACCAGCTCGGTGTTGTGGCGGCCGAACTCCTCCTGCATCGTCGCGAAGGTCATGAACTCGCTGGTGCACACGGGGGTGAAGTCGGCGGGGTGGGAGAAGAGGATGACCCACTTGCCCTCGTAGTCCTGCGGGAAGGTGAGCCGGCCTTGCGTGGTCTCGGCGGTGAACGCCGGGGCCGCGTCGCCGATGCGCGGCATGCTGCTGGCGGGAGCGGTCACGGGGGCGGCAGGGGCGTCGGGTGCGGCAGTCATCGGGTCTCCTTGGCAGTCATTCGGGGGATACCCCCTGGGGTATACATCCACCCTAGAGACAAGACTTGAACCAGTCAAGTTTGGTTCGCCTCACCTACCCCACGACCCGCCTCGTCGAGGGCCGCTGCCCTCATCCCTGCGGGACGCCGCGTCGGCGGAAGGCCACGAAACCGACGACGAGCAGCACCAGTCCGATCGCGCCGAGGGTCAGCAGGTCGACGGCCCGGACGCTGCCCACGGGCGGGTTGCCGACATGGGTGGTCGGGGAGAGGTCCATCGCCCACTGCCGGAACTTCAGCCCGGGGCCGAGGAACGCGACGAAGGTCATGGCGGCGTACCCGACCCAGGCGACCGGGAAGGCGCGCGGCCGCCAGCCGTACGCCGCCAGCGCCAGCCCGGCCAGCACCAGCTCGGCCGGCAGGTAGGCAAGCCCGCTGCGCAGGATCGCGCCGAGCTCTGACCAGCTGCCCGTCGACCAGGCGGTGGCGACGGCGAGCACGAGCGAGGACCCGAGCACGACGACCAGCAGGCCACCGAGGAGCACGACGCCGTGCGCGAGCAGCCACCCGGTGCGGGAGAGGGTCCCGGCGAGCCGGGTCTCCAGGCGCCCTCGGCCTCCTCGCCGCGCAGGGTGCCGATCGCCTGGACGACGTACCCCGCGGCGACGACGGCGAGGTAGAGCTGGGTGGCCGCGACGAACCCGTCCAGCGCCGCGCCGGGCTGCACGCCCATCGCCTCCGCGAGCGCGGGGTTGCCGGCCATCGCGTCCAGCAGCTGCTGCGAGAGCGCGCCGAGCATGCCGGTCAGCAGCACCCCGCCGGCGAGCCAGCCGAGCACCGCGGGCCGGTGCACGTAGCCGGCGAAGCCGAGCGGGCTGCGCAGCGTACGCCGAGCCTGCGGCGGCCTTCGCGCCGTCCGCGAGCAGGGCGCTCCCCAGGTCCCGGCGCGCCGCGAGCCGGGCGGCCGCCACCCCGAGCAGCGCCGCCACCGCCAGCGGGACCACCAGCACCCACCACCGCTGCGGGCCGAACGGCGCGGTCTTCTCCTGCCAGCCCAGCGGCGACAGCCACGTCCACCAGGTCTCGGTCACGTCGCCGACGCCGCGCAGCACGTAGGCCACCGCCAGCACGATGAGGCTGCCGGTGTAGACGCCGCGCGCGTGCCGGGTCACCTGGGCCAGCACGCCGGCCAGCGCGGCGAAGACGAGCGCCAGCGCCCCCAGCGAGGCGGCGTACAGGACCGAGCCGGAGAGCGGCACCCCGGAGACCAGCAGCCCCACCGCGAAGAGCAGCGCGGTGCCGACGATCGCCGCGGTCGCCACCACCAGCGCGGCCAGGACAGGATGCTGCCGGGCCACCCGCCCGGCCAGGAGCGCCTCGAGGCGGCCGGCCTCCTCGTCGCGGCGCGTGGAGCCCGCGACCAGGCTGATGCCTAGCAGTGGCATCAGGAACGACGCCATGAAGCCGAACTCGTCCTGGATCACCCCGCCGAGGGTGTCGATGCCCTCGACGTGGCCGTTGATCGCCTTGAGCGCGTTGCCGCTGGTCACCGCGTCGGCGTAGCTCTGGATCTTGGCCTGGGTGTCGTAGAGCCCCGCGACCGCAAGCGCCGTGAAGGCCATCGACCCCGCCAGCACCAGCGACCAGACCAGGATGCCGCGTCGGCGGGTGCGCCAGACGATCCCCAGCATGGTGGCGAGGCCGCCAGGCCGGTTCCGGCTGTCCCGCGCGGCCGCCCGGTGCTCGCCGTGAGGCCGGCGCTCGTTCATCGGGCGGCCTCCACCGCGTGCCCAGCCTCGGCCTCGTCGAGCGCCTCGCCGTAGTTGCGCAGGAAGAGGGCGTTGAGGCTGGGTGGTGTCACGGTCAGCGTGTGGATGCGGGCGGCGTGCAGCCGGCCCACCACGTCGTCCACGTGTCCGGCGTCCACCGAGAGCCGGACGTCGACGTGGCCGTCCAGCGCCTCGACGGCGAGGTCCTCGACCCCGTCGAGCCCGGCCAGCCCGGGCCGGTCGCGGGTGACCGCGTGAACGGTCGTCCGGGTATGCCGGCGCAGCTCCTCCAGGGTGCCCGTGGTGACCGTGCGTCCGCGCCGGATGATGCTGACCCGGTCGGCCAGTGCCTCGACCTCGGCGAGGATGTGGCTGGACAGCAGCGCGGTCACCCTGCTCGCGCCGGTTCGCGCAGGCACTGCTGGAAGGCCTGCTCCATGAGCGGATCCAGCCCCGAGGTGGGCTCGTCGAGCACCAGCAGGTCGGCCTCCGCCGCGAGCGCCGCGACCAGCGCGACCTTCTGCCGGTTGCCCTTGGAGAAGTCGCGCACGCGCGTGGTCGGGTCCAGCGCCGAAGCGCTCCAGCAGCTCCGTGCGGCGCCGCTCTCCGTCGACGCCGCCCTGGGTCGCGCCGAGGATGTCCAGGCACCGCCCGCCGGTCAAACCCGGCCACAGCGCGACGTCGCCGGGCCACGTAGGCCAGCCGGCCGTGCAGGTGCGCGGCGTCGTGCCAGGGGTCGCCGCCGAAGAGCTCGACGTGCCTGTCGGTGGCCTGGAGCAGCCTGGAGGACGATCCGACCGTGGTGGACCTTGCCGGCGCCGTTCGGGCCGAGGAAGCCAGGCACCTCGCCGGGCGCCACGGCGAGGTCCGCCTGTCGAGGGCGCGCACTGCGCCCCCGCGACCGAAGGTCTTCACCAGTCCCTCGGCCCGGATCACCCGGCCGGTCGGTGGGGAGATGGCCGAGCGGGCCTCCTCGGGATGCTCGTTGTCGAGGGCGAACGCCCCGTGGGTGCAGACGACGGCCGCTCGCGCGCCCAGCGGGCCAGGCCCTCCGGCGCCAGCGGGTCGGCGCCGAGCGTGGCGGTTGGCCAGCTGGGGCGCACATCAGCGCCAGGTCGTTGGCGAGCAGGAACGCCGCGCGGACGTCCGGGTCCTCGGTCGGGGTGACGGCCCCTCGCTCGGCCAGGGCGTCGAGCAGCCGGCGCGTCGCGACGTGCCAGCGGCCGAACAGCGCCGCGGCAGTCGGGTCGTTGGTCAGGACCAGGCGCCGCAGGTACGCCGGCAGCGGCGACCCCGGCGCGGGAACGCCGTCGCGAACAGCTCGGCGATCGAGGCGGCCTTGTCGCCGGCGAGCACCAGCACCAGGTCGTCGCCGTCGAGCTCGAAGAGCGCGTCGAACGCCCGGGCGGCGTACTCGTCGACGGCGGCGCGCAACCCGTCCTTGCTGCCGAAGTGGTGGACGACCAGGCCGGGCGACACCCCCGCCTCGGTCGCGATCTCCCGGACCGTCACCCCCTCCGGCCCGCGCTCGGCGAACAGCCGGAGCGCCGCGTTGCGGATGCTCGCCCGGGCGGTGAGGTCGCCCTCAACCGGGATTGAACTCATGTTCAAGAGACTAAACACTTACTGGGCGGGCACCGCAAGCGGTGGAGACCTCGGCCTGCCGGCGGCTGGCGCACGGCGCGTATCAGGCGGCTCCGCCGGCGGCTCCTCGACGGCATGAGCGAGCGCCCGCTGACCGACGACGACCTGCGCGACGACCTCCTGACCTTGCCCGGCACCCGGTGCCCGAGATCGAGCCGGTGGTGGCCACCCCGACATCCTCGCCGACCGCGAGGTCGAGCCTCGCGGAGCTGACCCGTGCCGACGGTCGCTGGCGGGTCAGCCTCACGGCCGAGGCCCTCGCGATCCGGCCACGCGCCGTGGAGCCGGTGCTGGTCGGTCGCCGCGAGCTCGCCGCCGCCTCGACTCCGGCCGCGTCCGAGGTCTTCGCTCCGTCGGCGCCCGAGAGCGTCGCCGTGGCGGTCCGGCCCGAGCCGCAGGACCTCACCGCGCTGACCGAGGAGTACCGCATCCGCTTCGGCGACCTGCGCTACCGGCCGACGACGATTCGCGCCCGACGGCCGCCGCCCGTACTACGACGAGCGCTACCCGTGGCGCTGCCTGGTGCGCGTCACCACGCCGCGCGGCTGGTCGGGCAGCGGCGTCCTCATCGGGCCGCGCCACGTGCTCACCGCGAGCCACTGCGTCGACTGGACGCCCGGCTGGTTCCAGGTGGACGTGCTGTACACCAACGGCCGGTCGCTCGCCGCCGCCAACGGAATCTACGCCTACGCCTCCACCCGCATCGGGCCCGGCCGGATCAGCGACGAGGACTCCGACGAGGACTACGCCGTCATCGTGTTGGACCAGCGGCTCGGCGATCGCTTCGGCTGGCTCGGCTCCCGGACCTACGACAGCGCCTGGGACGACGAGCAGATGTGGTGGCGCAGCATCGGCTACCCCCAGGACTGGAGTGGCACCGGCGAGATCGCGGCCTACCAGCGCGACTTCCTGCTCAACGAGCTCGGCGCCGACTACGGCTCCGCGCGGCTGATCCGCAGCGACACCTTCGACAACTGGCCAGGCCAGTCCGGCAGCCCGGTGTTCGGCTTCTGGTCCGACGGCCCGTACGCCGTAGGCGTGGTCTCCGGGCAGGGCGACGACTACAACTACATCTCAGGCGGGAGCCTCCTGCCCTCCCTGGTCAACCGGGCCCGTTCCGACTATCCGTGAGCCGCGCTCACCGGTGCGGCGGGGGCGCGTGGTCCACGTTGACGGTGGGAATGCCGGTGCCGGCGCGGGCGATGACGGCCAGCGACGGCTCGCCGCCGGGGTTGGACTCGCGATGGATGGTGTGCGCCGGGACCCGGATGTAGTCGCCCGGGTGCGCGTCGAGGAACCCCTCGACCCCTTCGCACTCCAGCCGCAGCACGCCGCGCACGACGTACAGGCTGGTGTGGTGGGTGTCGTGGTGGTGCCAGCCCGACACGGCGCCCGGGGCGGTGATCACCTGCCCGGCCCACAGCCCCGGCGCCTCGAAGGCCAGCCGCCGCAGCATCCCCGGCGTCGGGTCGGCCTCGGTCAGCTCCTCGGCCCGGATCACCCGGACCGGCTCGTGCCTCATCCGTCGCCTCCTGCCCGGACCGGCCTTGCCTCCCGCCATCGCTCCAGCAGGCGGACGTCGCCGGGCACGTCGACCCCCGAGCCGGCCATGATGCTCGTCGCCTTCATCACGTGGTGATTCCGGATCGCTGCGTCCCGCGTCGGGTCCGAGCACAACGCCACGGAGAAGCGGGCACGCGCGATGTCGAGCGCCATTGCCATGTCGCATGCCAGCCGCAAGCTCGCCTCGAAGTGCTCGGCCGCCAGATGCGGCTCCCGGGCCGACAGGTGGACGGCGCCACGCAGCCACTCTGCCTCAACCAGGTAGTACGGGCTGTAGAGAACGCGGCCCAGGTCATCGATCTCCTTCAGCTCCGTCGCCGCAGAACCGGGGTCCCCCGCGTTGAGCGCGATCCCGATACGAAGCCTCGCCACCTCGAACAGTCCTGCCGGGGACTCGTCCCGGTTGAGGGCCAGCAAGTCGGACGCCTCGTCGTTCCGCGCACGGGCGATGAGTGATCGGGCCTGCAGTGCACGATACGACGACGGCTCGGGCAGGATGCCAGTGGTCTCGCCGAAACCGACGAGGGCGCCCATCACGGCGTCGAAGGCCTCCCATCTGCCCAACTGAGCCGCCCGAAACAACCGGCCCTGGAGGACGTAGGCGCGGCAGGGATTGTCGCCCAGTCGGTCGCTGATGTGGGTGGCCGCCTGCTCGTGACGAGCCACCTCGGCCCAGTGGCCGAGGTCGAATGTCGCCGACGCCAGATTGCAGGCAACCCGGCCTGCCCAGAGCTCGTCACCGCGCTCGGCCACCAGGTGTTGGGCCCGCGTCAGGTGGGTGAACGCGTCCCGCAGCTGTCCGGCGTTGCGCAGGGCGAAGAACAGCTGGCTGAGCCCTTCAGGGTCGTCGGGGTCCAAGAAGACCGCATGATGGGTCCAGCTGAGCGCCTCATCCACGTTCCCCTCGCGGGTATGGTTGCGGGCCAGCCGCAGGGCAGCGGATCGCCGCTCGCGAGGCTCGGGGTTGCGCAGCGCCAGGGTCAGCAGGAGCTTGGCGTCTCGCATGCGATGCGAGTACTCGAGCCACATCGACCACGCCCTCGTCAGCGCAGCCACTGAGTCGAACTGATCCTGCTGGGCGAGCTCGACGGCCAGGGTCAGGGCGCCATCCATCTCGCTCCTGAGCCACCGCTGCGCGTCGCTCGCCGTCGACTGGGAGACCGATCCCGGTCCGAACAGCTGCCGCACCCGATCGCCGGCGACGACGGCGTAGTGACGCAGCAGCCGTGCCATCGAGGCCTGAGTCACCGTGGCCGGGTCCACGTCGCGACCGCGGCGCAGGGCCTCTCCCGCACCACATCATGCAACCGATAGGTGCCGACCGGGGTGCAGGTCACCAGGCAGCAGTCGGCGAGGCGACTCAGGAACCCGGCGACCGCGGGTTCGGGGTCGCCAAGAAGTGCGACCGCCGCGCCGAGCGTCAGCTCGCCTCCGGGATGCAACGCCACCAGGCGCAGGGCCCGTCCGAGGGCGGGCTCCAAGCCGTCGAACGAGACCGACACCGACCGTTGCACCCTCTCGTGCTGGGGAAGCGACTCGAGCCGGACCCGGTGATCGCGCAGTGACCAGCCCGGGTTGTCCCTGATCGCTGCCGCCGCCACCGACAGCTGCAGGGGAAGCCGGTCGCAGAGCGTGGCGATGCGCCCGAGCTCGAGGCGGGCACCCGGCTCGGAGGCACCGTGCCGCTCACCCGCGAGGAGGCGTACAGCATCCTCGACATCGAGCGGCGCGAGCACGAGCTCGTCCACCTGCGGGTGAACCCATCGGTGGCGACTCGTCACCACCACATGGGACTCGCAGAGCGACCTCAGCAATGGACCGACGTGCGCTGGATCCCTGGCGTCGTCAAGCACGACCAAGGTGCGGTGGGCCTTCAGCTCTGCAGCGAGCAGGTCCGCCTCCGAGTGGGCGTCGTGAGCCGAGTGTGACGCCTCGGGGCTCAGCACCCGCAGCACGCCGGCACGGACGGCCTGCCAGTCGGCTGGCGGGAGGTGGGGATCGAACCCGTGCAGCGACACGAACACCTGGCGCTCGAACGTGTCCTGCAGCCGCGCAGCGGCCGAGAGCGCCAGCTCGGTCTTCCCGACACCCGGAGGGCCTGAGATCAGCACCACCCGGGCCCGCGAGGCCACGACCGTCGCCAGCTCAACGTCACGGCCGATGAGCTCGCCGGGCGGAGGGATCGAAGCCCGCACGGTGCCAGAACCCGCCCCGAGCCGCGGCCCATCAGTCGCCCGTGCGCCTGACGCCAGCCTGCGGCGTCCCTCGCCGCCCAAGACCGTCACGATGTCGGCCACGAGATCGACGTCCAGGCGCTTCCGCCCGTGTCGGAAGCAGTCGTAGACGGTGACCTTCCCGGGGCGACGCACAGAGTTAGGGTCCCCACGGAGGCTACGCAAGGCGCCGACACGGCGGGCGATCTCCGCGTACGACGGCTGCCGCGGCCAACCGCAGGGCGCTCAGTGCAGCCGCCAGATCATCGAGGCCGTGGCGCCGGTCACCCACCACGGAAGGGCGCAGCCGCCGCCTGCTCGATCTGCATCTGCCGCACGCTCCCCGGTGGTCTCGTTCGGATTCGTTCGGAGTTTCCGCTGTCTATAGCAGACCTCGCGGCCGAGTCGCCAGGCTCGCGCCGGACCGAAGAATCGGTGACTCATCCGCAGGGCCCGAGAACCGCCCTAGAAAGGGAGAAGGTCGATGAAACCGCTCCGCACGGCCCTGCTTGGGCTGATCGTCGCCATCGCCGGCCTGGCTCTGGTGCCGAACCCCGTTCAGGCCAGTGCCCCGCCGCCGCCCGCCGCCGCGCGCTCGGTGGTGAGCACGGCCACGACGCAGCTGGGAACGACGACCCGGAACCCCGACGGCTCGTACACGACCCGATCGATCGCGCCGTCGAGGGACTGCTGGCTCAACCAGGCCGCGCCGACCAACCACTACTGCGGCGACCCGTCGAGCTACATCCGCGTGGGCCGCCAGGACACCGGCACCGCTTCACGCCGACGCGGCCTGGTCGACTTCGACGTGTCGTCCATCCCCGCGGACGCGCACGTCACCAGCGCGTCGGCGTGGTTGTACCTGGACAGCTCCCAGACCCAGACGATCGCCTCGGCCGACTACGCCGTGCATGAGCCGGGCAAGGCGTTCGGCTCGGCTACCTGGAACGACTCGGGCGGCAACGGCTCCTGGGGCGGCGGGAACCCCGGTTCGACCGTGTACGACGTCAAGACGATGAACGGTCAGACCAGCGGCTACAAGTCGTTCGACGGCCTCGGCAGCCTCGTCCAAGGCTGGGTCGACGGCAGCCGCAAGCGCCGCGGGATCCTGCTCAAGCAGGTCGGTGAGAACGTTGCCAACACGCTGTACTTCCACTCATCGTCGTCCAGCGCGACGAACAACGGCAAGCGGCCCTACCTCGAGGTGACCTACACCTTGCCGCCGCTTCCGACCGACCCGTTCGAGGGGACCGAGGGCGCCCAGACCGAGATCGCGCCCCTGACCGTCTTCGACAGCGCGGCCGACGGCCAGGTTGCTTCCGGGTCGACGCGGGTGGTGCCGATCGAGATCCCCGGCGTGGCCACCGAGGACGTCGACCGGGTCGTGGCAGTGGTCCAGGTGCTCGACTGGACGGGCTCGGGAAGCGTCACCGTGTACGGGGCGGACGGAGTACCACTCTCAGTGCCCACCCTGTCGTTCGACGCGGCGGAGACCGTCGGCAAGGTCAAGTCCGTGGTGGTCGAGCTCGAGCCGTCGGTGGAGTCCGACCCGGAGTCGATCGCCATCACCGCCGCAGGATCGGGAGCCCCCCGCATCGTCGTTCTCGTCCGTGGGTGGTACGGCTGGGCGCCCGAGGACACCGCCGACGACGAGCCGGATCTGCTGAGCGTGGCCGAGTCCGACGAGGTCATGGCCGTGTCCGAGTCCACGCCGGTCCTGGCCGAGCCGGAGGAGTACGTCCTCGACGACTTCGGCCGACCGCAGGGCCTCATCGAACCAGACCCCTCAGCGGTCGATGACTGCGTCACCACCCAGCCGCCGGGCGAGAGCCCGCCTGCCTGCGCGGAGCAGTACTCCCTCGCGGGGGACCCCACCGAGTCAGCGCCCGACACCGACCAGGCGGCGCTGGCCGCCGTGGCCGAGCTGCACTGCAGCAAGGAGGGCCCGGCCTGGAAGATCAAGACGCGCACCTACGGATGTCGCAAGACCGCACTGGCCTGGGCCATCGGCACCGGCGTCGTCGCGTTCAAGGTGACGGAAGCGATCGAGACCGACACCCGCGGCAAGCTGGTGAAGCACCACTGGCAGGTCCGCCTGAAGGAGAACACCACCATCTTCGATTGGTACGACGTCACCGTGACAACCCACTGCCGCAGGGGTTGCGACGGTGTGGTGGCCAACGCGTCCTCGACCGAGCAGTTCGGCACGGGCGAGCCGAAGCTGGGCTCCAAGCACGTCGCCACGGCCACCGGTGACATCGCTGCCAGGACGTCCTCGTCGGACAAAGGCCACACTCAGCCGGTGAGCCTCTTCCTGCGGGTCAAGATCGAGTGGCTGGGCGCCCACTCGTCCAAGAAGAGGATGAAGAACACGCCCTACATCCGCTGCGACAACGTGAAGTACCTCAACGCGGGATACGGCTGCGTCCTTCCCGCCGGCCGGGTCGCCCTCGACCTGTACCCGCCCGACGACGGCACCGGAGAGTCCGCCGCGCTGATCGCCGACGCGCAGGCCGGCATGTACGCGCACCCGGGGATCCTGACGCGGCCGACGAGTACGGGCTGTCTCGGCTGCACGATGCGAAGGAGCGTCGGCGCAACCGGCGGTTGCCAGGGCCAAGTGTCTGCAGGAGCCCAAGCCGTCCGGCAAGTCCTGCGACGAGTACCCGTTCGCCTCGACGTACCAGGGCTGCGCGACCTCGCAAGTCACGGTGGGCGTCAAGTGCTACGCCCACTGGGTGAAAGCAGCTCACAACTCCAAGGTCGGGTCGCTGCTCGGGCGCTTCTACCAGACCTGGCGGATCATCGACACCGACCAGCACCAGAAGATGGACCGCTTCTACGTGAGGGTCAACTAGCCGGGGTCGGGGCTGGGGCCTTCGTCGAGCCCGGCGACTGCCCCAGCGCTCCCACCGGCTGAGGCGACCGACCCGCCCCACTAGCCTAGGACCATGACCGACCGCGACATCCGCCGGATCGCCCTGCTCACCGCCGGGGGCTACGCGCCCTGCCTCTCCTCGGCCGTGGGCGGGCTCATCGAGACCTACTCCCGCGACCTGCCGGACGCGGAGATCATCGGCTACCGCCACGGCTACCAGGGGCTGCTCGCCGGGGACTTCGTCGTCATCGACGACGAGACCCGCGCGAGGGCGCACCTGCTGCACGGCTTCGGCGGCAGCCCGATCGGCAACTCCCGGGTCAAGCTCACCAACGCCCAGGACCTGGTCAAGCGGGGCCTGGTGGCAGAGGGCGTGGACCCGCTCGAGGCGGCCGCGGAGCGGCTGAAGGCCGACGGCGTGGACATCCTGCACACCATCGGCGGCGACGACACCAACACCACGGCCGCCGACCTGGCCCACTACCTGCACGACCAGGGCTACGCACTCACGGTGGTGGGGCTGCCGAAGACCGTCGACAACGACATCGTGCCGATCCGGCAGAGCCTGGGCGCGCTCACCGCTGCCGAGGAGGGCGCGAAGTTCGCCCAGCACATCATGGCCGAGCACGGCGTGAGCTCCCGCAACCTCATCGTCCACGAGGTGATGGGCCGCGCGTGCGGGTGGCTCACCGCCGCCACCGCCCGGGCCTACCAGCAGTGGCTGGCCGAGACCGAGTTCGTGCCGTCGATCGGCGTGACCAAGGAGCGGTACGGCATCCACGCGGTCTACGTGCCCGAGGAGCACATCGACATGGCGGCCGAGACGACGCGGCTGCGGGCGGTGATGGACGAGCTCGACTGCGTCAACATCTTCCTGTCCGAGGGTGCCGGCGTCGACGACATCGTGGCCGAGATGGAGGCGACCGGCGAGGAGGTCCCACGCGACCCGTTCGGGCACGTCAAGCTGGACCTGATCAACCCCGGGCAGTGGTTCGCCAAGCAGTTCGCCGAGCGCCTGGGCGCGCAGAAGGTGCTCGTGCAGAAGTCCGGCTACTTCTCCCGCTCCGCGCCGGCCAACCAGACCGACCTCGAGCTGATCGCCTCGATGGTGGCCGTGGCGGTCGCGGGCGCCCGGGCGGGGACGCCGGGCGTGGTCGGCCACGACGAGGAGCGCGGCGACGAGCTGCGGGTCATCGAGTTCGACCGGATTGCCGGCCACAAGGCGTTCGACACCAGCCAGGACTGGTGGCACGAGGTGAAGCGGCGTACCGGACAGGACGGCTGACCGGGCCGACCAGCGGTCCGACAGGTCAGCCGCGGGCGCCCGTCCAGCCCGCGTCGGTCCTCACGAAGACGGCGATCGGCTTGCCACCCGCGTCGGAGACGAGCCGCACCCGGTCGACGTTCCCGCCCGCGAGGTAGCCGCCGCAGCTCTCCTCCCGCGGCCGGTGCACCCGCCGCTTGACCGTGGCGACCGGGGCGAGCGCCGCGGTCCCCGGATCGCTCACCAGCAGCGTGAACACGCACCGGTCGGGGGCGTTGGGCGACGTGACCATCCGCAGTGACCCGTCCGCCGCGAGCTGGGCGCGCGTGGTCGTCGTCCGTCGCGGGGCGACGCCGGGGTGCCCCGACCAGGGCCACTCGGCGTAGCCGTCCTCGACCGTCCACACGATCGCGCCCGTGCGGGCCTCAGCGAAGAGGACGGTGCGTCCGTCGGGGGTGAGCTGCGGCTCGGCGGTGAAGCCCGGGATAGGACGGCCCGAGGTGCAGGCGAGGTCACGGCACACCATGGCGACCTGGAAGGCACTGGCGTCCTGGTCGTCGGTCACGTCGGAGGTCCACGTCTGCACGATCGCGACCGTCCCTCCCGCGGCGCGCACCATGGAGTCGACGGCCGTGTCGCCGGCGTCGGAGGCGACCGTCCGGGGAGCCGTCCAGCCGCTGCCGTCCGGGTCGCGCCACTGGACGACCAGTCGATGCCGGTCCGGCGAGCCGTAGGCCCAGCGCGCCTGGCCCTCGGGGAGCTCGACAATCCGGTTGGGGATGCCCCGGTCGGCGTCGTACCGTGCCAGGGCAGCGTGGTACGGCGTACGCTCCAGCAGCCGCCAGGCGGTGAGGCCGGCACCGGCCAGCAGTGCCACCGCCACGACGACGACGATCGCCGTACGCACCCCACGCATGGGGGAGACTAGTCCCGTCGAGGAGGTGGGCGATGAGCACGCGATCGGCGACGGCCTATCCGCAGCGGACCGAGCGGCTGCTGGTGCGGATCATGTGCAGCACGGACGCGCCCGTCTTCGCGGCGTACCGCAGCCCGGAGGTGGCCCGGCACCAGCTCTGGGACCTGCCCTACACGCTGGCCGACGCCACCGAGGTGCTGGCGAGCCAGGACGAGCAGGACGACCTCGTCCTGGGCGGCTGGACCCAGCTCGCGGTCGAGCACGACGGCGAGGTCGTGGGCGACGTGTGCGCGCACGTCGACGAGACCGGCTGGCTCGCGGAGATCGGCTTCACGCTGGCGCGCGAGCACCAGGGCCGCGGCTTCGCCACCGAGGCCGCGACCGCGCTGGTCACCGACCTGGTGGAGCGGGTCGGCGTCGGGCGCGTCGTCGGCGAGCTGGACCCGGTCAACGTGGCCTCCCAGCGGGTGCTCGAGAGCATCGGGCTCGACTACGAGGCGACCACGCTGAAGTCGTTCCGCTGGCGCGGGGAGTGGACCGACAACAGAGCTACAGCGCCACCGCCGACCAGTGGCGCGCCTGGCGGGACCGGCCGACCGGCCCGCCTGGCGAGGTGCGGCTGGTGCCGCTGGGGGTGGCGAACTGCCAGGCCTACTACGACCTGCGCACCCACCACTCCCAGGAGCGCTTCGTCGCGACGATGCCGGAGTCGTTCGCCCACGCACTCTTCCCCGAGGTCGTCGACGGCGCGCCGGTGGTCCCCGGATGTTCGGCGTCGAGGCCGACGGCGAGGCGGCGGCGTTCGTGATGCTCACGGCCGTGACCCAGGCGCACCCGGAGCCGTTCTTGTGGCGGCTGCTCGTCGACCGGCGGCACCAGCGGCGCGGCATCGGCGCTCGCGCCCTGGACCGGGTGGCCGACCTGCTGCGGGAGGAGGGCGCGACCGCCCTGGTGACCAGCTGGCAGGACGGGGCCGGGGGGCCGCGACCGTTCTACCTGCGCTACGGCTTCGCCGAGACGGGGCGGCTCATCGACGGCGAGCACGAGGCCCGGCTCGCGCTGGGCGGCTGAGCGCGCCGTACGCTCGGGCGCGTGGACGACGGGATCGTGCTGCGCGTCGCGGGGCTCACCCGCCGGCTGCCCGACGGCACGGCCATCGTCGACGACGTGTCGTTCGACGTGCACCGGGGCGAGGTGGTGGCCCTCGTCGGCGGGTCGGGCGCGGGCAAGTCGTCCCTGCTGCGACTGCTGAACCGGCTCGACGAGCCGACCGCCGGGCAGGTGGTGGTGGACGGCGTCGACCAGGCCGCGGTGCCGCCCCAGGAGCTGCGTCGCCGGCTGGGCCTGGTGGGGCAGACCGCCCGGATGTTCTCGGGCAGCGTCGCCGACAACCTGCGGTGGGCCTTCTGAGGCGCGCGACGAGGTGCTCGCCCCTGCCGTCATCGAGGAGCTGCTCGCCCGCGCCTCGCTGTCGGGGTACGCAGACCGCGACGCGGGCTCGCTCTCCGGCGGGGAGGCGCAGCGGGTCGCTCGCGCGCACCCTGGCGAACCGACCCGCGGTGCTGCTGCTGGACGAGCCGACCTCGGCGCTGGACGACACCACGGTCGCCGAGGTGGAGGGCACCCTGCGCGACGTCCTGACCGGCGACGGCGACGGTCCAGTCACCTGCCTGGTCGTGACCCACGACGAGGCGCAGGCGCGCCGGCTGGCGGGGCGGGCGCTGCGGATGCGGGCCGGCCGGGTCGTGGCCGACGGCCCGGTCGAGGAGGTGCTGGAGTCGTGATCACCGCGCTCACCGACAACACCTGGGTGGTCGCGCTCGCGCAGGCGGCCGCAGCCGTCCTGCTCGTCGTGGTGGTGCTCGTGGTGGCCCGGCGCTACGGCGTCTCGATGCTGGGCGAGGCCTCGTGGTCGATGCTGCGCGGCTTCGTCCAGGTCGTGGCGGTCGGGTCGGTGCTCGCGGTACTGCTCCGCGGCCCCTGGTGGACCGCGATCCTGGTGCTGCTGGGGATGTTCGTGGCCGCGGCGTCCATCGCCCGGCGCCGGGCCCGCGCCATCCCCGGGTCGTTCCAGCTGATCCTGGTGTCGTTGCTGATCGGGGCCGACAGCGTGATCGTGGTGATGACGGCGCTCGGAGTGATGCGGGCCGAGGTGGCGACGCTGGTGCCGGTCGGCTCGATGCTGCTGTCGAACGCGATGACCGCCTGCACGCTCATGCTCGAGCGGCTCCGCTCCGACATCGAGGCGCACCGCCACGACATCGAGGCCAAGCTGGCGCTGGGCGGGTCGCCCGAGCTCACCGTGGCGCCGTACGTCGAGACCGCGGTGCGCGCCGCGATGATCCCGCAGGTGAACACGATGACCGCGCTCGGCATCGTCTTCATCCCCGGCCTGATGTCCGGCATGGTGCTCGCCGGGGCCGACCCGGTGCGGGCGGCGGCCTACCAGTTCGTGGTGATCGCGATGATCCTCGCGGCCGGCGGGCTCACCGCCATGGTCGCCGCTGTCCTGGTGCGCTCCCGCTTCTTCACCCACGCCGAGCAGCTGGTGGTGCGGTCGGCGTAGCAACCGCTCCGGGCGGCGGTCAGGTGCCCGCGCGCAGGCCGGGGTCGACCGGGACGAGCCGGGACTCGAGCGCGGCCAGGGCCTGGTCGAGGGTCGCGCCGACGACGAGCTCGGCCAGCGCGTCGCCTGCGAAGCCGGCCGTGCCGAGGCCACGGACCGCGTCGAGCAGCGGGGTCCAGAAGCCCCGTGGTCGAGGAAGCCGACCGGCTTGGCGTGGAAGCCGATGACCCGCCAGGTCCACACCTCGAAGATCTCCTCCAGCGTGCCGAGCCCGCCCGGGAGCGCCAGGAACGCGTCGGCCAGCTCGGCCATCAGCGCCTTGCGCTCGTGCATCGAGTCGACGACATGCAGCTCGGTGAGGTCGTGCCGCCCCCACTCCCGGCGCACCATCTCGTGCGGGATCACCCCGACGACGCGGCCCCCGCGTCCAGCGCCCCCTGGGCCAGGTCGCCCATCAGGCCGCGGCCGCCGCCGCCGTAGACCACCTGGATGCCGCGACGCGCCAGCTCGGCTCCCGTTTCGCGGGCCAGCTCGCCGTGGGCGGGGTCGAGCCCCGGGCTGGAGCCGAGGAAGACGGCGAGGCTGGTGAGCGGCACCCGACCAGGATGGCAGGAGGCGGCCGAGTTGCCGACCGTGATACCCCCAGGGGTATAGTCGTACGTCGGAGAGGAGACCGCATGGCAACGACGTCCCCAAGCGCACGGCCCCCGAGGCGGCAAGTCAGCAGGCCCGGCCAAGCGGCACCGGGTGCTGGTGTTCACCACGCCCACCTGCTCGTGGTGCACCAAGGTCAAGCGCTACCTGCGCGAGCGGCAGGTGCCGTTCCGCGAGATCGACGTGGCCCGCGACGCCGCCGCGGCGCGCGACCTGGTCCGGCGCACCGGCCAGATGGGCGTGCCGGTCGTCGAGATCGACGGCAAGCCCATCGTCGGCTTCGACAAGCCCACGATCGACCGCCTGCTCGGCCTCACCTCCCAGTGACCACCCCCCAGTGACTCTGCTGACCCTCACCGCACCCACCCGAACATCGGAAAGGCACCACTCATGAGCGAGACCGTCACCCCCCTGGGCTCCCGAGTCCTGGTCGAGATCCTCGAGGAGGACAGCGTGACCGCCAGCGGCCTGGTCATCCCCGACACGGCCAAGGAGAAGCAGCAGCGCGGGCTGGTCATCGCCGTCGGCGACGACGAGGACATGATCACCGTCGAGGTCGGCGAGCGCGTCCTCTTCCCGAAGTACACCGGCACCGAGCTCAGCCTCGACGGCAAGGACTACCTCGTCATCGACGCGACCGAGCTGCTCGCCGTGCTCGGCCGCCCCGACGCCTGAGACCCGTTCGTCGCTGACGGGCCCGGCGGCCCGGCCGGCCAGGCCGCGTGACCCACGAGACAGCCGCGCGTTGACCCACGTCCTATAAAGAGGACTCTTGCACTCCTAATTTCAGGGGTGCGGGGTGTCCCGTGCGTGGGCCCCGCGGAGGACTGTGCTCATGAAGGCCTTGGTGGCCGGCTTGCTCGGCCAGGTCGTCGACTCCAGTGTCGTGCTCTGGGGCCAGACGATCATGTACACGGCGTACTGCCTCGCGATCGTCAGCGTCGTCGGGTGGTTCGCCTGGAAGATCACCACCCCCACCGACCACGAGTCCCGGGTCACCCCGAAGGTGTTCTACGTGTGGGTCGGGTTTCTCACGGTGCTGGGCGTGAGTCTCCACCTGGTCACCTACAACACCATCCCGTGGGTCAAGGACGACCTGCACGGCGCCAGCGCCCACTACACGGAGAGCTACGACATCACCGTCGGCAACCACGAGTGGCAGCTGCCCGCGGAGCGGATCCAGGTGCCCTGCGGTGAGCTGGTTCGCTTCTCGGTGACCAGCACCGACCTGACCTACGGCTTCGGGCTCTTTCGCGCCGACAACTCGATGGTCGCCCAGATGCAGGTAGTCCCAGGTCACGCGAACAACCTGCTGTGGACCTTCGAGGCCAACGGCACCTACAGCATCCGGTCCACCGAGTACTCCGGGCCCGCCGGCGCCCAGATGGTCGCGCCTGACGCGGTCCAGGTGACCGGGTGCGACACCACCGACGACGCCGCGGCAGGAGGCACGCGATGAGCACGTTCACGGACACCCTCATGCACGGCAACGAGCACGCCTTCAAGCCGCAGACGCTCACGCCGATGCAGAAGCTGGTCCTCAAGTACGTCGTGTTCGGGCTCGTGTACTACGGCTTCGCCGCGATCGAGGGCATGCTCATGCGGATCAACGCGGTCGACCCGCAGGACCTGCTCTACCCCAAGCGGTACTTCGCGATGCTCACCGCGCACCCGCTCGTGGGCATCTTCGGGTCGACGTACCTGCTGGTCTTCGGCGCCTTCACCTTCCTGGTGCCCTACCTGATGAAGAAGCCGCTGTGGTCGTTCAAGCTGGCCAGGTGGACGCTCTGGCTGATCGTGGTCGGCGTCTTCACCTTCTGGCTCGACGGCTTCCTCACCCACTACGCGCCGCTCTACACGCTCTACTGGCCGCTACCCGCGGACTTCCAGCAGTTCGAGCCGGTGGCCGGCGCGCTCTTCATCACGGGCATCGCGCTGGTCATGGTCGGAACGCTGTTCTTCGTCGTCAACGTCTTCAAGACCATCACCTACACCCCCGAAGGCTGGAGCAAGCAGCCGGCCGGCCGACTGCTCGGTGACGCGCTCGGCGTCACCACGCTCAAGAGATTCGTCACGGGCAAGCTGCACAAGGACGCCGAGCAGGAGCACCTGGTCTCCCTGCCCGTCGCCGCCATCGCCCGGGGCACGGTGGACGTGCTCTTCAACGTCGGGATCATCCTGTTCACCGGCGTGCTGATCCTGGTCTACATGGTGGCCGAGATCTTCGGGGCGTCCCTGAAGTCGAGCTCCGTCGACGCACTGCTCTACAAGAACTGGTTCTGGTGGGGGCTTGACCTGGTGGCCGACGGACTGGTGCTCGTCTTCGTGGCCGGCACGTGGTACCTCCTCGCGCAGCTCATCACCGGTCGCGAAGTCTTCATGGCCCGCTGGGCCCGCTTCGCCCTGGGGCTGGAGCTGGTCGTCTCGTGGACCGTCTGGAGCCACCACCTGCTCTCGGACCAGGCCCAGCCGGCGGCGCTGAAGATGGGGTCGGGCGAGTTCGTCACTGCCTTCGAGCTGATCACCCAAGGGCTGGCGTTCTTCATCACGCTGGTGACGCTCTGGAAGGCCCGCCCGCTGGCGATGTCCAACGAGCTGAAGTTCCTGCTCGGCGGCCTGCTCGGCTTCGCCCTCGCCGTGCCCGCCGGGATCATGCAGGCCGACGTCGGGCTGAACCGGATCCTGCACAACACCCAGTGGGTCGTCGGCCCGCACGTGCACGTGGCGATCCTGGTCGGGCTCACCATGACGCTCTACTCGGCGATCTACCTGCTGCTCCCGATCCTCACCAACGGCGCGAAGCTGTGGAGCCAGAAGCTGGCGACCTTCCACTTCTGGGCGCACCTGGTGGGCGGCATCGGCATGGGGGCGTTCATGGGCATGGCCGGGCTGCACGGCATGCTGCGGCGCACGATCTACTACGACGGCGAGTACTTCTGGTACATGGTGCTCGCCGCCGTCAGCGGGGCGCTGCTGCTGCTGGCCCTCGGAGCGTTCCTGCTGAACATCGTGATGACGCTTGGCGTCAACGGTGCCGTCGGGCTGTTCCGCCGGTCCGAGCTGCCGCCATCGGTACTGGTACCGGGTGTCGACCTCGCGGTCGAGCCCGAGCCGGCCACCGGCTCCGCGGGCTGACCGGGTCGCGGTCGCGGGCGATTCGTCGTACGACGGGCCGGCCCGCGGCCGGTCCCCGGCCTACCCTGGAGGCACTATGCAGATCACCCGGGCCACCGACGCTGCCCTGCGCGTGCTGATGGTGCTGGCCACCACACCCGAGCGCCAGGTCACCGTGCGCGAGCTCGCCTAGGAGCTGTCGGTGCCCCGGCAGCATCTCGCCAAGGTCGTCCAGCGACTGGCCCGCGAGGGCTGGCTGACCACCACGCGCGGCCGCGGGGGCGGGCTGTCGATCACCGTCCCCGGACGCGCCACCACCGCCGGGGCGGTGGTGCGGGCGCTGGAGGGGGTCGCGCCCGTCGTCGACTGCCACGAACCGCCCTGCCCGCTGGTCTCGGCCGGCTGTCGGCTCCGTGACGCACTGGTCGATGCCCAGTCGGCATTCCTGGCCACGCTGGACGCCCAGACCATCGAGGACCTGGCCTCACCGCTGATGCGCTCGCGCTGACGGCCCGGCAAGGCTTGCTCGCCGGCACCGCCCCTGGACAGCCCGGCCGCCGAGGAGCAGGGTGCTGACCATGCGCGCACTCTCGACCCCGTCCCTGCCACGACTCGGCACCTTCGCCCTCTGTGCTGCCACGGCCCTCGCGGCCACGGCCGTCTGGGCGCCGGCCACGGGGGCCGTGCCGCGCCCTGTGCCGCGCCCGGTGCGGCAGGCAGGGACGCAGCCCGGGCACTCCGCGGGCTGGCACGAGACGGTCGTGGACGCCGACCAGAGCTTCCGCGGCCTGGACGCCGTCAGCCGGCGCACCGCCTGGGTCACCGGCGGCAGCGCCAGCGAGGGTCCGGGGCGGGTCTTCCGGACGACGGACAGCGGGCGCACCTGGGTGGACGTGACTCCCCCGGGCACCGACGGGCTGCTGCTGCGCGACGTGGAGGCCCGCAGCGCCCGCACCGCGGTCGTGCTCGCGATCGGGCCGGGCGACATGTCCCGGATCTACCGCACCGGCGACGGCGGCCGGACCTGGGCCGAGGCGTTCGTCAACGACGACCCGGCAGCGTTCTACGACTGCATGGCGTTCTACCCCGGTGGCCGGCGCGGGCTGGCCATGAGCGACCCGGTCGACGGCAGGTTCCGCATCCTCGCGACCCGCGACGGCGGGCGCTCGTGGCAGGTGCTGCCCAGCGACGGGATGCCCGACGCGTCCACGGAGTACGGCTTCGCAGCCAGTGGCGACTGCCTGGTCACGGCCGGCCGGTCTGCGTACTTCGGCTCCGGAGGTGGGGCGGCCCGGGTCTTCCGCTCCGACGACTTCGGGCTGACCTGGACGGCCACCGACTCCACGATCCCGCCCGGCGAGGCGGCCGGGGTCTTCGCGTTCGCGTTCCGGTCACCGCGGCACGGCGTGGCCGTGGGGGGCGACTTCGCCGAGCCGGCCGACGGCGTGGACGCGGTGGCCACGACCAGGGACGGCTCGACGTGGGCCAACGCCGGCGACCCGGCGCACCTGGCCGAGGACGTGGCCTACCTCCCCCGGCACCCGCGGGCGCTGCTCATCGTGGGGGAGTCGGGCGACGTCGCCGGCACCAGCCTCAGCCGGGACGGCGGCCGCACCTGGACCCAGGTCAGCGACCTCGGCTACCACGCCCTCGACTGCACCCGTGACGGTGCCTGCTGGGCCGCCGGCGGCGGCGGCCGGGTGGCCCGCTGGGGGTGACGCCGGGCCGCCGAATCGTCAGACCGGCCCCACGCCGCCTACCGTTGAGCGGTGAACGACCAGCATGACCAGGCCCCGGCCGCACCCGAGACCACCTTCGCCGAGCCCACCTTCTCCGATCTGGGGCTCGGCAGCGCCATGCTCGCCGCACTGCGCGAGATCGGCTACGAGGCGCCGTCCCCCATCCAGGCCGAGACCATCCCGCACCTGCTCGCCGGGCGCGACGTCGTCGGCCTCGCGCAGACCGGCACGGGCAAGACTGCCGCGTTCGCGCTGCCCGTCCTCGAGCGTCTGGACGTCCACCAGAAGCCGCCGCAGGCGCTCGTGCTCACCCCCACCCGCGAGCTCGCCGTCCAGGTGTGCGAGGCCTTCGAGCGGTACGCCGCCCACCTGCGCGGCGTCCACGTCCTCCCGGTGTACGGCGGCCAGGGGAACGGCGTCCAGCTCTCCGCCCTGCGCCGCGGCGTCCACGTCGTCGTCGGGACTCCGGGCCGGATCATGGACCACCTCGAGAAGGGCACGCTGGACCTGTCCGAGCTGCGCCACTGCGTGCTCGACGAGGCCGACGAGATGCTCAAGATGGGCTTCGCCGACGACGTCGAGACCATCCTCGCGAGCACCCCGGGGACCAAGCAGGTGGCGCTGTTCTCCGCCACCATGCCCCGGCAGATCCGCCGGCTCGCCGAGCGCTACCTGCACGACCCGGTCGAGGTCACCGTCCAGGCGAAGACCGCCACCGCGGCCAACATCGCCCAGCGCTACCTGGTCGTCGGCTACGCCCAGAAGCTCGACGCCCTCACCCGCATCCTCGAGGTGGAGAACTTCGAGGGCATGATCGTGTTCGTCCGCACCAAGCACGAGACCGAGACGCTCGCCGAGAAGCTGCGGGCCCGGGGCTTCTCGGCCGAGGCCATCAACGGCGACATCGCCCAGCCGCAGCGGGAGCGCACCGTCGCCCGGCTGCGGGAGGCCAAGCTCGACATCCTCGTCGCCACCGACGTCGCGGCGCGCGGGCTCGACGTCGATCGGGTCAGCCACGTCGTGAACTTCGACATCCCCACCGACACCGGGGCCTACGTCCACCGGATCGGGCGCACCGGCCGAGCCGGTCGAAGCGGCGACGCGATCTCCTTCGTCACCCCGCGCGAGCGGCACCTGCTCCGGCACATCGAGAAGGCCACCCGCCACCGGCTCGTCGAGATGACGATGCCGTCGGTCGAGGAGGTCAACATCACCCGCCTCGCCCGGTTCGACGACCGCATCACCGCGGCCCTCACCGCCCCCGCGGTGGGCTTCTTCCGCGACGTGGTGAGCCACTACGTCCAGGAGTACGACGTCCCCGAGGTCGACGTGGCCGCCGCCCTGGCGCTGGTCATGCAGGGCGACACCCCGCTGCTGCTCGAGGACGAGCCCGAGCCCGCCGAGCCGCCGCGGGAGCGACGCTCCCCTGGCCGGGCTCCGCGCGGCGGCGGCGAGCGGACGGCGTACCGGCTGGCGGTCGGGAAGCGGCAGAAGGTGGAGCCCGGCAGATCGTCGGCGCGCTGGCCAACGAGGGCGGGCTCCGGCGCGCGGACTTCGGTCGGATCACCATCCGCGCCGACCATACGGTCGTCGAGCTGCCGGAGCTCGACGGCGCCGTCCTGAAGCGGCTGCGCGACACCCGGATCTCCGGCAAGCTCATCGAGATCCGGCCCGACGCCGGGCCGGCCCGGCGTCGTCAGGCGCCCCGGCGCGCGTAGGCCCAGCCCGGCGGGCGCAGCAGGTAGGACCAGCGGTCCCGCCAGGTGGTGGCGGAGGCGACGTCCTCGGCGATGTCGACCCACTCGTGGGTGGCGATGCGCGCCGGGTTGTAGCTCTCGACGTTCGTGGTGAGCCCGTAGACCACCGGCTCGGCCTCCTCCTCGAATGTGCCGAACAGCTTGTCCCAGACGATGAGGATGCTGCCGTGGTTTCGGTCGAGGTACTGGCTGTTGGAGCCGTGGTGGACCCGGTGGTGCGAAGGCGTGTTGAACCACCGCTCCACCCAGCCCAGCCGACGGATCGCCTCGGTGTGGATCCAGAACTGGTAGATCAGGTTGATCCCCCGGGCCTGCTCGATGAGGCCCGGCCGGACACCGGCCAGGGCGAGCAGGCCGTAGGGGATGCTCAGGGTCAGCCCCTCGGCGACGGGCTGGCGCAGCGCCGTCGACAGGTTGTAGCGCTCGCTGGAGTGGTGCACGACGTGCATCGCCCACAGCCAGCGGCTCTCGTGGCTGGCCCGGTGGTTCCAGTAGTAGAGGAAGTCCCACCCGAGGATCGCCGCCGCCCAGGCAGCCGCCCCGCCGCCCAGGTCCAGCGGCGAGCGCGCGAACAGCTTCTTGCCCGAGCTGATCGCGGCCACCGTCGTCGCAGCCGCCAGCGCCGTGGAGAACACGGCGCTCACGGCCAGGCCGGCGTGCGCGACCTGGAAGGCGCGCGGCACCTCACCTTGGCCCGGCGTCGGCGTCGCGGGCGCCTGGCGCAGCTCGGCCAGCTCCTGCTGCACGGCCCGGACGTCGTCGGGCACGACGGTCGGGTCGGGAAGGGCGCCGTCGCGCAGCCGGCGGCGGACCACGTCCCCGACCGTCGTCAGCACCGCGGCCGCGGCGCCGACACCGACCAGCGCCTTGCCGTACCTCCCCACACCCGGCGTCACCGGGTCGAGCAGGCGCTTCGCGGCGTACGGCGCCACCAGGCTGCCCACGCCCATCGACAGGCTGGCCAGGGTGTCGGCCAGCTGGTAGTCGCCCGCGCGGGTGCCCGCCGCCACGGGGTGGCGGCGCTGCCAGAGGTACTCCGCGCCCATCGCCCCGAGGAACGCCGGGATCGCCAGCACGGTCAGGTCGAGCTTCACCGGGGACTTCCAGGCCACGAGGGCATTGTGCCTGGTCCGGGTCGGCCGGCCGGAGCGGTCAGGTGCCTGGGGCTACCGTGGCCGCATGCCGGCCGACTCCGTGGGCAGGGCCGTCGACGCGGCGCTGGTGCCGATCGTGGCGTCGCTGTCGTCGTGGGGCGTCGACTCGGGCACTGGCTGCCGGACCGCGACGGAGCGCCGGTCGTCTGGCTGCACACCCGCACCGAGGCCGAGCGGCGTGCGCTGGGTGCTCAGGTCTGGCTGCTCCCGCAGGTGCAGGTCACGCTGAGTCGACTGGGCGTGCCCCACGCCCTCGTCTGGCGGCTCGGGTCAGGGTGACCTCGGCCGAGGCCGAGCGCCAGCTGTTCGCCGAGTGAGCCGAGTGAGGCCGAGCGGGGTCGAGCGAGCGCCCACGAGCTCCGGGGCGCCTCACTCCCCAGCAGCGCGTTGACCTGGTCGACGTACGCCGCCTGCGCGTCCCGGCGCTCAGCCCCTGCACGCCGGCCCAGGCGTCGATCTTGGCCCGCCCGACGGGGTTGAGGATCCCGGGCCGCCCGCCCGTGACATCGCCCTCGGTGGCCTGCTTGTAGGGGCGTAGAGCCGCAGCTTGACCTCGTTGCCGGGGTCGTCCCCGATCTCCTGCACCGCGGCGACGGCCGCGTCGAAGCTGTCGACGGCCATGGGCACCTCCTGCTCCCGGGGGGTGTGGTCGGGGACCAGCCAACCACGCCCACTCGGCGGCGCCACGCCTCGCGAGCGCCGGGGACTCGGGCACGCTCCCGGAAGCGGTCAGGCCTGCGCAGTGCCCTGGTGGTGGATCTCGAGGTCGGCCAGCACCGCCACGGTGCGGCCGCGGCTGTCCTGGCCGGCGTACACCTGGTAGGCGCCGTCGCCCAGCCCACAGTCGAAGACCACGGCGGCCGTCCGGCCGTCGACCACGAGCGGCACCGCGATCTCGGCCAGCACCCGGTCGACGAGAGGCTCCCAGGGCTCGGTGCGCCCCTCGAGCGAGGCCAGCGCACCGACGTCGTAGCGCGGCCCATGCCGGCGTCGACCCCGAACCGGTAGTCCCCTCCGTCGGGCGCCGGGGCCGCCAGCCACCGGCGCACCGCGGTCACCGCCCGAACGCCAGGTCGCGCCGAGTCGCCGCCGCTGCCCCTCGAACGCCGGCGGCTCCGGTCGCCAGCACCCCAGCTCGCAGGGCAGCCGCCGGGCCGCCAGCCGGGCCGCGGGTCGTGGGCGCGGTCCAGGAAGCCCGGGTCGGTGACCCACCGAGGGGAGCGCAGCTCCAGCGTCGGGCCGACCACCCGCTCCGAGCCTCCAGCGCTGGCCGCCTAGGTCGTACGTCGTCCCGTACGGCAGCAGCCGACGGGTCGAGCGGCCCCGCCGGGGCGCGGCAAGTCCTGGCTGGGGGACGACGACGCCGGGGTCGGCGGACCGCAGGCCGCTGCGCGCCGTCGGTGCCACAGCCCCAGCAGCACGGCTCCCAGCACGCCCAGGGTGGACCACGGCGCGTCAGGCTCGGCCCCGACGCGCGGGCCTGGGTCAGTCCTGCCGCCACCGGCGCACCGTACCTCCGGCGGGCCTCGCGCGACGGACGTTCGGGACAACCCACCGTGACCGGGCAGACACCTCCCGCCACCGGCCGGCGAGGGACAATGGAGGCAGAGGGTCCGGCGCCTCGCTGGAGCGTTCGGCCCGGACGGCGCCGGCTGTCGCCAAGGGGCGAGTCGAGCATGTCGACATTCACCAGACGTCTTCTCTGCGTGACCGCGAGCTGCGCGTGGCCGTGGTCACGCTGGTCGAGCGCCGGCGCGGCGACGGCGCCCAGCAGCTGGGAGCCGCCGACCACCGTGGCTGCGATGACCCCCGCCGACGCCGCCGTGTCGCGCCGGCGAATGGCGGTCGCCCTCGGCAACGGTGCCCAGGTCTTCGTCGCCCGGCGTCCGGCCGGCGGCGGTGGGGCCGCCGCGAGCTCGTCGGCACCGCCGGCGGCGGCTACGCCCAGCTGGGCTACGACCGCGCCGGCCACCTCGTGGTGGCCTGGTCCGACAGCGGTGACGCCGGCACGACGGTCTACGCCCGGCGTACCCTTGACGACGGGACGTGGGGGCCCTGGAGGTCGTGGCGACCCGGACCGCGGGCACCGCGTCGTACCTCCGGCTGGCGGTGAGCCCGTCCGGCGCTGCCGTCCTCGGGTGGGTCTACACGACCCCGACCCGCGGCCGGGTGCTGGTGAGCTCCCAGCCGGTCGGTGAGGCCCTGGTCCGCCACGACTCGGCCGGGGCCCGGCCGGCCAGGCGAACGTGGCGCTCGGCAGCGGAGGCGAGGCGGCGGTCGTCGTCAGCACCATCCGGGCCAAGGGCGACCTGCTGACCGAGGTGCTCACCCTGTTCCGCCGCACGCCGGACGGCGTCTGGGGTGCGGGTGAGGAGATCACCCGGCTGCCCGACATCACGTTCCTCATCGGACTGCCCGACGTCGCGGTCGACAGGTACGACCGCACCACCGTGGTCTGGCGCGACCAGGCCGACGACGGCCGCTGGCAGGTCCTCGCGGGCCGGGCCCGCCCGGACCAGCCCCTGCACGTCGTGAAGGTGGTCGCCCCGGACACCGGCTTCACCTACGAGTCCGGCCCGCAGCTGGTCGCGAACCCCGACGGTGGCGTCATGCTGGTGACCTGGACCAGGGGCAACGGCGCGCTGCAGGCCCGGCGCTGGCTGCCTGGTGGACCGCACCGCAACTGGGGCCCGATCGTGAGCGTGGCCCCGCAGACCGACGACGTGCTGTTCTGGTCGACCGCGATGGAGCGCAACGGCCGCGTGGTCGCCGTGTGGACCCGCGGCGGCTGGTTCGGCACCGACGGGCTGGGAGTGCTGGCACGCCGGATGAACCGGTATGGCGACTGGGGTCGGCTGGCCGAGATCACCTCGCCGACAACGCACGTGCTGATGCCGCTGGCGGGCGAGGGAGCCGACGACTCGCTGGCCGTCTGGTGGCAGCGCCGGCCCGGCGACCGGTGGGTCACCCGCGCCTCGGCGTTCCTGGTCGACTAGGCACCCGGCAGGCCGGGTGGCGACGCTAGGTCGGCGCCACGAGCGCCGGCTCAGCGACGCCGAGGTCGCCGACGCCCCCGGTCAGCTCGAGCCGTCGTCGAACGTCACGCTCAGGTCGAGTGAGGCGCAGAGGCCGGTGAGCATGGTCCGGGTGTTCTCGTCGGCCTGCCGCGTCAGCTGGGACTCCACGGCCGCGCCGGCCAGCTTCTGCTCGGCGAGCTGGTAGAGGTCCTGCTGGTCCTGTGTCGACAGTGCGTCGGTGATCCTGTCGACGACCCCGCGCTCCTGCGAGAAGAGGTAGGTGCGGTCCTGGTCGAGGTTGGGCTTGCCCAGCTCTGCCGGGGGCAGCCTCACCTCGACGGAGGTGCCGTCCTCGGACAGCAGGAGGTCGCCCTCGGCCAGGCCGGACAGGTCGACGTAGGCGTCGACGGTGCCGGCCGCGACGAACAGCGACCGCTCGCCCGCGATGATGTCGGGCACCCACTTGACGTCCTTCTCCTCGTCGATGACCACCTCGAAGCTCCCGACCGCGGCGTGGAACTCGCTGATGTCTCGAACCGACTCGAGCAGTGCCGGCTGGCTGCGGTCGATGGTCTGGGTCGCGAACGGGTTCTTCAGACCGATCAGGCTCGCGGCCGCTAGTCCCGCGGCGAAGACGAGCGCTCCCACGCCCAGGAACCAGACGCTTCTGAGGGCCTTGCGCATGGGGTCCCCTTCCCTACCGGTTCGGCGCCGATGCCACCGGTCTCGACCGGCGGTCGAGCACCACCGAAGGTTACGTCGAGGTGCCGCGTGACGCGCCGAAACCGGCCAGCGCGGCTCACGCAGAGCTGTCGTCCGGGTCCAGCTCGACGAGGAAGCCGTTGAAGTCCAGGCTCTCGGTGTCGCGCTGGGACCCGTCCGCGCGCGACACCTCCACCAGCGTGGCCGACCCGGGCACCGGGTAGAGCATTCGGCTCCCCGGCGGGCTCTCGGCGTACCGGCCGTACGCCGCCTGGATCGCCCGCACCCGGCCGCGCAGCGGGTAGACCTCCGAGAGCTCCCGATGGTGATGCTCCTCGGCATGCTCGATGCGTCGGGCAAGCCCCGGATCCAAGACGGCGGCGAGCCACTCCTCGCTGGGCCGACGCGCCATCCACTCGACGTGGTCGCCCACTTCGAACGCCGGGCCGCAGCACTCCATCTGCCAGCCCTCCACAAACACCAGCACGCCCCCCGACTCAGCCCCCGATTCAGCCATTGGTTCAGCCATCGGGTCAGCATGGCAGGGCGAGCCAGGTCGGCCAACCACCCCACCGCCCGGCTGGCCGGGCGTCAGCGGGACGCCGCAGCGGCTCGTGCGGCGGTGCGCCACCGGGCGCGGGCGGCGACCGGCCGGCGGTCCCGGCGCGACGACGGGGGAAGCGCCGCCAGCGTCCGGGCCTCCCACGCGTCGTCGCGCGCAAGCGCCTCGCCCGTGGCCGGCGGCGTCGCGGTCAGCCACTCGGCCTCGATCTCGTCGCGGCTGCGTTGGACGGCCGGCGCGAGGGCGGCGTAGTCGGCCACGACGGCCCGGTGGAGCCGCTCGTGGCGCCACCATCGCGAGGCGCCACCGTCGTCGGTCTGAGTCGGCATCGGGCCGAGGTCGGCCGGCTGGTCGAGGCGGAACGGCTTGAACAGCGACAGGCACGGGGCGGCGGTCAGGGTGGCCCAGTGCACCGGCTCTGCGCCGCGCAGGTCGGCCACCCAGGACGCCGTGGTCTGGCTGGAGGCCAGTAGGCCGCCGGCGTGCATGCACGGCGTCATCGAGCCGGTCAGCAGCCGGTAGTCCGGCCCGGCTCCCCCGCCATGCGAGCGCAGGAGGCGCATCAGGTCTGCCGGCCCGGTCGCCGCGGCGCCGCCCGGCTGCGTCACCCGGCGCCGGGCCTCGCACGCCGCGACGCGGCTGCGCAGCCGGTCTGAGTGGCGGCCCGCGAACCCCTCGATGGTCAGCCCGTTGCTGATCGAGCGGCCCGGTCCCGTCACCACCTCCGTGGCCCACACGCGACCGGCCGTCTCCAGCACGATCGCGCCCCCGGGGTCGGCGACCAGGAAGCTGTTGTCGTAGCTGAACCGCGGATGGTCGTGGCTGCACGACCCGCCCTGGCCGTGGGCCTCCAGCAGCGTGACGATGACCTGCACGGCCTCCTCGGCGCTGCCGGCGCGCTCCAGCGCCAGCCGCAGCAGGTCCATCCCGAGCAGGCCCGGCCCCTCGCGCCGAGCCTTCGTGAACACCGCCTCGTTGCCGATCACCACGCCCGCCTCGTTGGCGCCGATCTCCGCGCCCCACAGCCACCAGGGCCGCGAGACCAGGATCGCCCGGGTGGCCGCGACCTGCGGGATGCCGATCCACGTGCACTCGAGCGTGGCCCCGGCGGGGTGCTCGGCGGCGGCGTACCACTCGAGGGCCTGGCCCTCGTTCGGGTCGCGGTCGCTGTTCTTGGCGAACAGCACGCCGTCCTCCCCCAGGTGCACCAGGGTGTCGCACATACCGCGAGTCTAGGAGCGCTGCGACCGGTCGCCGGAACCACCGGTCGAGCTGCTCGGCTCACGGCCGGGGGGACCGGCCACCGGGCGCTTGCGGGTGAGCTGCCGCCAGATCCACGTGGCCGGCACGTGGCGACCCGTGGCGACGTACTCGACGCTGCCGTCGTTGAACAGCACCTCCCGCAGCCGGGCCCGGCCGGTCGGCCCGGAGTAGAGCAGCAGCTCGTCCCCGACCTGGAGCGGCAGTGCGTCGTCGGGGAACGGGGTGGCCCCGCCGTCGCGGTAGAGCATCGACACCACCACCGGAACGTGGCGGTCGCGGTCCTCGAAGTCGCGGGTCAGGTCGGCGATCGTGAGCTCGGCGTGGGCCAGCCACGAGACCACCGCCGGCGCGTCGCGCCAGGAGATCACCAGCATCGACGGCACCGGCGTCTGCCGCCCGCACCGCTCCTGCAGCCGCGCGAGCGCCGCGGCCGCCCAGTCGTCGTCAGCGTGTCGCATGGCGTGGTCGATGAGCTCCCAGGCGTGTGGGGAGAGGATCCGAGTGAGACACTCGCGCGCCACGAGGTCGGGGGGAACGAACACCCAGTCCGGCCCGAAGCCCTCGATCAGCGGACGGGATGACGTGCGCAGCTGGGGCAGGACGAGAAGCACGTCCGGGTGCTCACGGCGCAGGTGCGCTGCGACCGCCAGATTGGTGGTGTCGGACCGGGTGGCCACCACGCAGCCGACGGAACCGGACACGTCCGGCGGCTCGCCCTGTGGCGTCTCGAAGCGGACGTCGAAGCCCGCGCCCTCGAGGTCGAGCGCGATCCGCTGCGGGAACTCGCCCTCGGCATAGACCGTCCACGTCCCGTCGGGCACAGCGGCGCGCCGCTCGGGGACGTCGACCCCGGTCGGGCTCATCAGCCACGTCACCAGCTGGTCGACCACGGGTCGCTGCATCGCGACGACCAGGTAGTTGCCGAAGCGGTCCAGCGGGTTGATCACCGCGTCCGGGCCGAACTCGGCCATCTGCTGCTCGGTGGCCATGCTCGCCGCCCGGGCCACGACCGGTACGTCGGGCCGCAGCAGCGCGACCGACTGCACGATCGACAGGTTCACCTCGTCGTCGTCGGTGAGCGCCAGGACGCCGCAGCAGTCCCGGTGCCCCAGCCCGGCCAGGCCGAGCACCGCGGGGTCGTGGGCATCGCCGACGAACGCTGGGACCTCGCTGGACATCTCGCTCGCCTCGAGCAGGTCGATCCGCGGCTTCAAGATGTCCACCGCGACGCACCGCCGGTCCAGCGAATCCAGACGCTGGCACACGCTGCGACCCGACTCACCGAAGCCGGCGACGAGGTAGAACGGCTCGCGCATGCGGCGTACCTCGCGGCGAAAGCGCTGCGCCGTGAGCGCCGCCGTGAAGCCGACGTCCTGGGCGAGCGCGAGCATCGTCGCCAGGGCGTAGGCCCAGCCGATGACCGTCGCGTAGATCATCGCGGTGACCCAGAGCCGCTGGCCGGTCGTGAACGGCTGCGGAATCTCCCCGAAGCCGATCGTGGTGGCGGTGTAGCTCATCACGTAGAACGACTCGAACACGCTGAGCCGGTGCGGCTCGCCGGCGGCGTCCACGCCCGGCGTCGCCGCGAGGCCGGCCACCGAGACGCTGAAGACGCCCACCAGCCAGAGCAGCGGCGGCCGGAGCCGCCGCAGGACGAGGAAGATCGCATCGGTGCCGCCAACCGCTGTCGGCACCGGCACCTCGCGCCGCCGCAGACCGCCACGCCGCCCCAGCAGCAGGGCCAGCAGCGGGTTGATCACGGTCTGCCCCGTCAGCGCCGGTGGGAGGTGAGCGTCTCGCCGACCAGCAGTGCCAGCGAGACCAGGTTGGCCAGCAGCGCGCCCCCGGACAGCGACACCACCGAGCTCATCGCGTGGACGCCGATGTCGCCGTCCCCCGCGCTGACCGAGATCCAGACCACCGTCGCCGAGATCAGCTGGATGGCCGCCACCAGGCTGGTGGCCAGGTGGAGGGCTCCGATCTGGGTGCGGTCGCCGAACTTGAGGATCACGGCGATGACGTTCACGACCACCGCGGCGTACAGCTCGTAGATGTTGTGGGCACGCACGTCGGTCATGTCACCGATGAAGAACCCGAAGTTCAAGGTGGCGGCCAGCACCACGAAGAAGCCGAAGACGACCTTCTCCATGTTCATGCTCGTGACCCTACCCACGTTGGCGGCCTCCGGCCGCCAGCCTCAGCCTTTCCTCGACCCCCTGGCCGCCAGGTCCTTGAGCACCTGCTGGGAGGCGAAGCGGCCGGGCGAGCCGATGACGCAGCCACCGGGGTGGGTGCCGGAGCCGCACTGGTAGTAGCCCTCGATCGGCGTGCGGTAGTCGGAGTAGCCGGGCGCGGGCCGGAAGAAGTACATCTGCGGTGCGAGGAACTCCCCGGCGTAGATGTTGCCCTCGCTCAGCCCGGTCGTTCGCTCGATGTCGAGCGGGGTCACCACCTCGCGGTGCAGCACCAGGTCGCCGAAGCCAGGGAAGAACCCTTCCAAGGTCCGCTGCACGGTGTCGCCGAGGTTGTCCCGCTCGTCGTCCCAGCTGGCCGGAGTGCCGTCGGGGTGACGCAGGTCGTAGGGCGTGTACTGGGTGAAGCACGACATGACGTGCTTGCCCGGCGGTGCCATGTCGGGGTCGATGAACGACTGCACGCTGCAGTCGAGGTAGGGGCGCTCGGAGTACCAGCCGTACTTCGCGGTGTCCCACGCGCGCTCGACGTACTCGATGGTCGGCGCGATGTTGATGAAGCCCTGGAAGTGGTCGGTGCGCCCCTCGAGACCCGGATAGACCGGCGGCCCGTCGAGAGCGAAGTTGACCTTGGAGGCCATGCCCGTGAAGCGGTAGCGGCGGATGGTCTCCACCAGGTCCGTGGGCAGCTCCAGCGGGTCGACCAGCTCGGTGAAGGTACGCCGCGGGTCCAGCGCGCTCACCACGACCGGGGCCGTGAACTCGGTGCCGTCGGCGAGGACGACCCCGGTCGCCCGCCCGCCCGAGGTGAGGACCCGCGCGACCGGGGAGTCGAGCCGGATCTCGGCGCCGAAGGACTGGGCGGCTCGCGCCAGCACCTGGGTGAAGCCGCCGTTGCCGCCCTTGTGGAACGACCACGCCCCGAGGGCGCCGTCGTGCTCACCCATCGACAGGTAGAGGAACACCAGCGCAGAGCCCGGCGACATCGGCCCCAGCTTGGCGCCCACGATCGCCGACGACGCCAGGTGGGCCTTGACGATCTCGGTCTCGAAGTAGTCGTCGACGAAGTCCGCGATCGAGCCGAACAGCATCCGCACCGTGTCGTGGACGACCTTGGGCGGTGCCGAGCCCAGGTGCTTGAGCAGCCACGCGACCTGCTCGCGGTCCTCCGGGTCGCCGCTGAAGATGTTGGGCGCCATCTGGTCGAAGAGCGGCCTGACGAACTGCTGCACCCGGGACAGGTCGAAGTCGAAGCGCTCCATCGCGTCGGCGTCGCGCTTGGAGTGGCGGCGGATCTCGTTGAGGTTCTCCTCGCGATCGCTGCCGGTGATGAAGTAGTCGCCGTTGTCCATCGGCGCGAAGCTCGACCGCATGAACAGCGGCATGAAGCCGTGCTTGACCAGGTCGAGCTCGTGCACGATCTCCGGGCGCAGCAGGCTCAGCGCGTAGGAGAACGTCGTGAAGGAGAAGCCCGGGTACAGCTCCTCGGTGATCGCCGCGCCGCCCACGAGGTGCCGCTGCTCCAGCACGAGCGTGCGCAGCCCGCCCTTGGCGAGGTACGCCGCGTGCGTGAGGCCGTTGTGGCCGCCACCGACGACGATCGCGTCGTAGGTGTGGGGGGAGGACTTCGGTGCCGTCTTGGTCGCCATGTCAGGCCAGCTTCCGCTCGGGGTTGAAGAAGGGGAGGGTGGTGACCCGTCCGGGGCAGGTGAGGTACTCGTGGTTGACGGTCTGCTCGACGTGGACGGCGGTGCCGGGGGCGGCCAGCTCGGGCCGGACCCGGGCAATGCCGAGGTAGCGCTGCAGCATCGGGGAGTACATCAGGCTGGTGGCGTAGCCGGCTCGCGCCCCGGAGTCGTCGTACAGCATGGTCTCCCAGGGCACGGGGATCTCGTCCATGACCGGGATCAGGCCATGGGAGTCGAAGAGCTCGAAGTGGGCCCGCTGGTCGAGCTCGACCCCGACCGTGGCCCAGCGGGAGGTCCCCACGGCCAGCTCGCGGCGGATCGCGTCGCGGCCGATGAAGGGCGGGTGTCGTCGTCGATGCCGCGCAGCAGCCAGCCCAGGCCGAGCTCGCTCGGGGTGAACCGCTCGCGTCGTTGTAGGCGTAGCGGGCGGAGGTGAACTCGACGCCGATCAGCGGCAGCCCTGCCTCGATCCGGGCCATGTTGAGTGCCTCCTCGCCGAACGGTCGCAGCGCGTGCGGCTCACCGGCCTCGAGGATCGCGTCGAGGACGGCGAGGGCGTCGTCGGCGGGGATCATCAGCTCGTAGCCGAGGTCGCCGGTGAAGCCGGTGCGGCTGATCGTGACCGGGTGGCCGGCCACCTTGGCCGGGGTGAGGAGAAGTAGGACAGCGCGGCGACCTCGGGGGCGAGCGGCTCCAGGACGGCGCGGGAGCGCGGCCCTGCAGCGCCAGCACGGCGTACTCCTCGGAGACCTCGACGATCTCGACCTGCTTTCCCCGTGCGCGCTCGCGCAGGTGGGAGAGGTTGGGCTCGGCGGCGGTGAGCAGGAACTCGTCGGCGGAGTGCCGGAACAGCACGCCGTCCTCCAAGACGAAGCCCCGTCGTCGCACCAGACGGTGTACTGCGCCCGGCCGGGCTTCAGGTTCCGGACGTCGCGCGCAGCACCCCGGCCAGGAGCCGCTCGGCGTCCTTGCCGCGGATCCAGAACTGAACAGCGGCGAGGCGTCGAAGAACCCCGCCGCGTTGCGGATGCCGAAGTACTCGTACTTCGCGGAGAAGTCGTAGCGGGTGGCCGAGAGGTGCCCGGCCCAGTGCGACCAGAGCCCGGTGACGTTGAGCTCGACCAGGCGGGGGTGGAAGGGCGTGGTCTTGATCCGCATGACATGCCTCGCTTCGGTGCGGCCGGTCCGCCCACCCTAGGGAGTTGTTGGACGGATGCGCAACAGCCGAGGGCGGGCCCGACGCCGGGAGGGTCAGCCGTCGAAGGTGCGCCGGGAGATGTTGAGCGTGCCCCAGTCGGCTTCGGGCACGGGGACCTCGGGGTCGAGCGCGTCGATGAGCAGCCACCCGCCGTCGCGGCGTACCAGCCCCACCGGGTGCACGCGCCTGGCGTCGGCGTCGCGCGACCGTAGCCGGACCACGGCCCGTGTGCGGATCGCCTCGGCCAGCGCCGACACCCTCGGGTCCGCGCCCAGGTTGTCGGGCTCCAGCCGGAACCGGGCAGCCGCGGTCCGCGTGCTGGCGTACGGCGTCGGGCAGGGACTCCAACAGCTTGGTGCTCGCGCGCCGACCGGCGGAGGCGAGCCCGAAAGGCGCCAGCTCCGCCGTCGACCTGCCCAGGATGACACCCAGGGCCTCAGCCTCGTCGACGCTCAGGCCGGTCAGCCGGGTCCGGTAGTTGAAGCCGAGCTCGATGCCTCCGCGGCGGCCCGGCTGGACGATGATCGGCAGACCCGCCGCACCCAGCGCCTCCGCGTCGCGCAGGATCGTCCGACGGCTCACCTCGAGCTCCTCGGCCAGCTGCTCACTGGTCATCCGGCCGCGGTTCTGGAGCAGCAGCATCATCAGTAGCAAGCGTGAGGCGCGCACCGGGAAGGCCCTCCTGCCGCAACAGTCGTGCTCAACACACCGGGCCCCACGAACCAGACCCGACAAACATGACAGAAGGCGTCATCGTAATGCTGCTAGCTTCCGCCCGGAAGGAGAGCTGCCGATGAGGTTCTACGAGGTTCGCCGCACCATCTCCGCACCCCCGGACGTCGTCTGGGGCATCCTCACCGACGCCGAGCGCCTGGTGGCTGCGGACGTCGGGATCGCCCGGATCGACGGGCGGATCCAGGAGGGCTCGCGGTTCACGTTGTGGTCCGACGCCGTGCCGGGTCGCGGCTTCCGGACTCGCGTGGCGCGACTCGATCCACCACTCCACATGGAGTGGGTGGGGGGTCTCCCGGCCGGTCTCTTCCGGGGAAGGCGGGTGTTCGAGCTCGTGCCCCGGGGGCAGTCCACCGACTTCTCGATGCGGGAGGAGTTCACCGGCGCGCTGCTCCCCGTGATCTGGCGAACCATGCCCGATCTGCAACCCTCCTTCGACACGTTCGCCTCGGGACTGGCCCGGGCGAGTGAGGAGACACCATGACGGACGTGACCTATGGCGACGGAACCCCGGAGGACCCCTGGCTGCTCGAGACGCCGCCGCGCACCTCGCGCTACTCGGCTTGGCGCGACGAGTCCGCGGACCCGCAGGCGTTGGTGGTGCAGGTGGGCACCACCCGGCTGTCCTACCAGCTGCGGGCGCTGGAGGACCTGCGCGACATGCTGCGCGGGCACGGCGACTGGATGCCGCTCGGCAACGCCGACGAGGGCAAGCCGGTGGCGGAGGGCAGCATCGAGGCCTGGGCGCGCGACCCGGCGAACCCGGTCGGGGGCTACTACGGACTCCGGAAGGGCTATCGCGGTCGGTTCGCCAACTACGTGACACCGGTGCTGGAGCTGCTCGGGTGGGCCGAGCTCGAGCACCACCCGCGCAACAACCGGGCCCGGGCGCGCTGACGCCGGGTCCCCCGGCGATCGGCGTCCCGCGACACGGCTTGTTGGACGGCCGCGCAACAGCGGTCTAGGGTCGGCCCATGGTGCGGATGAGCCCGGCGGAGCGGCGCGAGGCGATCGTCGTCGCGACGCTCGAGGTGATGCAGCGGCAGGGGATCGCCGCCACCACGGTGCGCGACGTGGCGGCCGTGCTGGGGGTGTCCAGCGGGCTGATCCACCACTACTACGACTCCATGGACGAGCTGGTGGCGGTCGCCTTCGAGCGTGCCGCCCGGGCCGACCTGGAGGAGACGGTGACCGCTGTGGCCGCAGGAGGCGACCCCTTGGCCCAGCTGCGGCTGTTCTTCGACACCTACGCCCGCTCCGACACCGATAGCGGCATGCAGCTGTGGCTCGACGCCTGGGCCGAGGCGGCGCGACGGCCGGCGCTGCGGCGCACCTCCCGCCGGCTCAACGAGGAGTGGCAGGCGCTGCTGGCCGACGTGATCGCGGCCGGCTCCGGCGCGGGACTGCTGGCGTGCGCGGACCCCGGCGCCGCCGCCTGGCGGGTGCTCTCCCTGCTCGACGGACTGGCGCTGCAGCTCGTCGCGCACGGCGATGTGCTCACCGTCGCTCAGGCCGACGACTGGTCCCGCGGGGCCGCCGAGCGCGAGCTGGGGCTGGCGCAGGGCACGCTCAGCCCGGCCTGACCGGCACGTCCCAGGCAACAGGCAGGGTGGCCAGCCGATGGATCGGCCACCCCGACGCCCAGATCGGTGGCCCGGATCGCCGGCCGTCGGCTGATACCCGACGGCCGACGGGCACTACCTGCGCCGGCACGACTTGGCACGACCTGGACCGAGCACGTCCGCCCGGTGGCGCCGCGAGGCTGAGCCGGCCCCGCCTCGGCGAGCCCCTTGACCGGTCCTCCATCCCCGAACACTATGTGAGATGTCATAGTCCTTAACAAGGGGTTTCCATGGAGTCGGTCGACGACCCGGCAGCGGATGGTCGCCAGCGCGGCGACCCTGATCCGCCGCCACGGCGCCAGCGGCACCAGCATCGACCGGGTGCTCGCGCTCAGCGGTGCCCCGCGCGGGTCGGTCTACCACCACTTCCCCGGTGGCCGCTCCCAGCTGGTGGAGGAGGCCGTGCGGTACGCCGGGGGGTACGTCGCCGACCTGATCGACCAGGCGGCCACGACCGGCGACCCGGTAGCCGTCGTGGAGACCTTCCTCGCCCTGTGGCGCGAGCAGCTGGTCGCCAGCGACTACCGCGCCGGCTGCCCCGTGGTCGCGGTCGCCATCGAGTCCCACGACGACGCACCGCAGCTCGCCCGTGCCACCCGTGAGGTGTTCGCCCGGTGGCAGGGCCAGCTGGCCGCCGTCCTCACCGGGCGCGGCCTCTCGGCGACCCGCGCCCACCAGCTGGCCACGTTCGCCCTCGCCGCCGTCGAGGGCGCGCTGGTGCTGAGCCGGGCCGAGCACGGCACCCACCCGCTCGACGATGTGGGCACCGAGCTGCGCGGCGTCCTCAGGGCGGCGCTGCCGGCCGGACCGGAGGAGGCGCGATGACCGGCGCCGCGGGGTGGCAGCCCACCGCCTGCATCCTGTGCGAGAACAACTGCGGCCTGGTGGTCCAGCTCGAGGGCCGCCACCTGGCCCGGATCCGCGGCGACAAGGAGCATCCCAGCTCCCAGGGCTACACCTGCAACAAGGCGCTGCGACTGGACCACTACCAGAACGGCGGCGAGCGGCTCACCACCCCGCTACGCCGCAACCCCGACGGCAGCCACTCCCCGGTCGACTGGGACACCGCCATCCGCGAGGTCGCCGACCGCCTTCGCGCCGTACGCCGCGAGCACGGCGGGGAGTCGATCCTGTTCTACGGCGGCGGCGGCCAGGGCAACCACCTGGGCGGGGCCTACCAGGGTTCCCTGCGGCACGCCGTCGGCGCGCGCTACCAGTCCAACGCCCTGGCGCAGGAGAAGACGGGCGAGGCCTGGGTCGACGCCCACCTCGCCGGCGGGCACACCGTGGGCGACTGGGAGCGCGCCGAGGTCGCGGTGTTCCTCGGCAAGAACCCCTGGCAGTCCCACGGCGTGCCGCGCGCCCGGACCGTCCTGCAGCAGATCGCCAAGGACCCGGCCCGCACCCTCGTCGTGGTCGACCCGGTCCGCACCGAGACCGCCGACCTCGCCGATCACCATCTGCGGGTGCGGCCGGGCACCGACGCCTGGTGCCTGGCTGCGCTCCTCGCCGTGATCGTGCAGGAGGACCTGCTCGAGCACGGTTTCCTCGACCGGCACACCACCGGCGTCGACGCGGTGCTGCCCCACCTCGCGGCGGTCGACGTGGCGGCGTACGCCGGGGTCTGCGGCGTCCCGGAGACGCAGCTGCGCGAGGTCGCCCGGCTCATCGCCGGGGCGGGCAGAGTGTCGACCTATGAGGACCTCGGCGTGCAGCACAGCCCGCACGCCACCGTCGTGTCCTACCTCAACAAGCTGCTCTGGCTGCTCACCGGGAACTTCGCCAAGCCGGGTGCCATGCAGCGCCACTCGTGGGTCGCCCCCCTGGCCAAGTACGACGTCGGCGTGCGCACCACCCCCGTCACCGGGGCCCGGATGCTCGGCGGCCTGGTGCCGTGCAACCTGATCCCCGACGAGATCCTCACCGACCACCCGCGGCGGTTCCGCGCGATGTGGGTCGACTCGGCCAACCCCGCGCACTCGCTGGCCGACTCGCAGCGGATGCGCGAGGCGATGGCCGCGCTGGACCTGGTCGTCGTGATCGACGTGGCGATGACCGAGACCGCGCGGCTGGCCGACTACGTGCTGCCGGCGGCCTCGCAGTTCGAGAAGTGGGAGGCGACGTTCTTCACCACCGAGCACCCCCGCAACGTGTTCCAGCTGCGTGCCCCGCTCCTCGAGCCGCTGCCGGGAACCCTGCCCGAGCCCGAGATCTACAGCCGGCTGGTGCGCGAGCTCGGGGTCGTCCCTCGCGCGACCGAGGCTCTGCTGCGCGGTGCGGCCCGGGTGGGCCGGGCAGCGTACACCGGCGCCTTCCTCGCCGCCGCCGCCGTCGACCGGAGGCGCACCGTGGGGCTCGCGCCGACGCTCCTCTACGACACCCTGGGCCCGACGCTGCCGGACGGCGCCGGCGCGGCCGCCGTGCTGTGGGGCCTGGCGCTGCGGGTCGCCCGCGAGCACGGGCCCGGGATGCGGCGCGCCGGCCGCCACACCGCCGGCGCGCTCTTCGAGGCGATGCTGGCGCAACGGCACGGGACCGTCTTCACCGTCGACGAGCCGGGAGACTCCTGGCCCTCCGTCCCCCACGCCGACCGGCGGATCCCGCTGGCGATCCCCGAGCTGCTGACCGCGCTCGACGGGCTGGGGAGCGCGTCGCCGAAGCACACGAGCGCGGAGTTCCCGATGCTGCTGGCGGCAGGCCAGCGGCGCTCCTTCAGCGCCAACACGATCTTCCGCACCAGCGCCTGGCGAGCCCGCGACGACGGCGGTGCGCTGCGCGTCAGCCCGGCGGACGCCGGTCGCCTCGGGCTCGTCGCCGGCGACCGGGCCCGGGTCACGACCGCCCGCGGCTCGGCCGAGGCGTCGGTCGACCTGGACGACCGGCTGCCGGACGGGCTGGCGGCGCTCCCCAACGGCTTCGGTCTCGACCTGCCGACCGGGTCGGGCGACACCACCCGCGACGGTGTCGCCCTCAACCAGCTCACCGACGGCGCACGCCGCGACCCCTTCTCGGGCAGCCCGTGGCACAAGCACGTGCCCGCCCGGATCGAGCCGGTCGCCGGCTCCGGGACGACTCCAGGTGCGTAGCTGTCACTCTCGATCAGGTACGCACAGCGGGACAGCCCCACCCGGAGTCGGCGGCCAGCACCCTCGCGGTCACCCCGCCTCGAGGCCGACAGTGGGACCATGACCGCGAACGCCCTCCCACCTGCCACCTCCGAGGCCGCGATGAAGCCCTCCCTGCTCGCCCAGCTGGGTCGCGACACGGCGTACCTGCTGACCGGACTGCCGCTGGCGCTGGTCTCCTTCACGGTGCTCGTCACCGGCCTCAGCACCGGGCTCGGGCTGCTGATCACCCTCGTGGGCGTACCGGTGCTCGTCCTCACCCTGCAGCTCGGGCGGCTGTTCGCCGCGATCGAGCGCTGGCGCGTGGAGCACGTGACCGGCGTCCCACTCGCCTCGGCGTACCGACCTGTCGACACCAGCGCTAGCCTGCTGCGGCGGTGGCTGGACCAGCTGCGGGACGGACAGGCGTGGCTCGACGCACTGCACGGCATGCTGGTCTTCGCGCTGGCGACGGTCACCTGGTCGATCGCAGTGACCTGGATCGCCGGTGCCGGTGGCGGACTGACCTACTGGCTGTGGAGCCGAGCGCTCCCGACCGACGCCGACGACTGGACGCTGACCGATGCCCTCGACCTGCCTTGGCCGGAGTGGTTCACCCAGCTGCTGATCGGCGCCGTGTTCCTGGTCACGCTGCTCCCGGTGCTGCGCGGCTGCACCTGGGCGCAGACGACATTCTCCTCCAGCCTGCTCGGCAACCGCTACGTCACTCAGCTCCAGGACCGGATCACCACACTCACCGAGAGACGCACCGCAGCGGCCACCGCCGAGGTCGACTCGCTGCGCCGGCTGGAGCGCGACCTGCACGACGGGCCCCAGCAGCGGCTGGTGCGGCTGCAGATGGATCTGGCCGCGGCCGAGCGGCGGCTGGCCGCCGACGACAGCGACAGCGCCGCCCCGATCGTCACCGAGGCCCGGGCCCAGACCGCCGAGGCACTCGACGAGCTGCGCGCGCTCACCCGCGGCATCGCCCCGCCGATCCTCGCCGACCGCGGCCTCGCGGCGGCGCTGACCGCGCTGGCCGACCGATCGGCCGTCCCGACCACGGTGCAGGCCGACCTGCCTCGGCGGTACGCCGCGCCCGTGGAGACGGCGGCGTACTTCGTGGCCAGCGAGGCGCTCGCCAACGTCGCCAAGCACAGCGGCGCAGGCAGCGCGCGGATCCGGGCCTGGGCCGGCGACGGCCGGCTCGCCATCGAGGTCACTGACGACGGGGTGGGTGGTGCGGCGCTGGCGAAGGGGCACGGGCTGGCCGGGCTGGCGGACCGGGTCGCAGCGCTCGATGGGTCCCTTGCCGTGGAGAGCCCCGCTGGCGGCCCGACCACCGTGCGGGCGGTGATCCCGTGCGGATAGTGCTAGCCGACGACTCGGCCCTGCTGCGGGAGGGGCTGGCCCGCCTGCTCGCCGAGGCGGGCCACGTGGTGGTCGCGGCCGTTGCCGACGCGCCGGCCCTCACGGCCGCCGTCACCGAGCACGAGCCCGACATCGCCATCGCCGACATCCGGATGCCACCGACCAACACCGACGACGGCCTGCGCGCCGCGGTCGGAATACGGCGCGAGCATCCCGGATGCGCAGTCCTGGTGCTCAGCCAGTACGTCGAGATGTCCTACGCCGAGGAGCTGCTCGAGGCCGGCAGCGGGGGCGTCGGCTACCTGCTCAAGGACCGCGTGAGCGACCTCGACAAGCTCGCCGGCGCGCTGGACACCGTCGCCGCAGGTGGCACCGTCCTCGACCACGAGGTCGTCGAGCAGCTGCTCGCCCGGCGCCGCCACGCCGACCCGCTCGGCGCGCTCACCGGGCGTGAGCGCGACGTGCTGCGGCTGATGGCGGAGGGCCGGTCCAACAGCGGGATCTGCGAGGAGCTCGTGCTGAGCGCCGGGGCGGTGGAGAAGCACATCGGCTCGATCTTCACCAAGCTGGGCCTGCTGCCAGCGGCCGAGGACCACCGTCGGGTGCTCGCCGTACTCGCCTGGCTGCGCGCAAGCTGAGGGGCCGCGGGGAACTGCGGAATCCGCGGACCGTACCCCCGGCCGGTTGCGCGATCCGACGTGCACCGGGTTGACTGCCTTCGGATCCAGAACCTCGCCCCGGGAGGCAGCAGATGACCGACACCGCCGCGCCGGCCACCGCGACCTGGCCGCCGAACGACCCCGCCACGCGCCGCTGGCTGCCCGCGAGCTCCCGCCCGATCGACCCGGCGCGGGCCGAGACCCTGCTGGCGGCCGAGTGGGACCGGTTCGCCAGCACGACCCCGCGTCGGGGCGCACAACGTGCGCGCGGCGCGCACGCTGCCGCTCGGCGTGACCTCGTCGTTCCAGCACTGGGAGCCCTACCCCGTCTCGATCCAGTCCGCGCAGGGCGCCTGGCTCACCGACGTCGACGGCCGGCGGCTGCTCGACCTGTCGATGGGATTCGGCGCCATGCTGGTCGGGCACCTCAACCCCGTGGTGGTGGAGCACGTCGAGCGGGCGCTGCACGAGACGGGCACGCTGTTCGTCACGCCGTCGCCGCAGGCGACGGAGATGAGCGAGCGGTTCTGCACGCGGTTCGGGCTGGACATGCTGCGCTTCACCAACTCGGGCACCGAGTCGCTGATGTACGCCATCCGAGCCGCGCGGGCCTACACCCAGCGCAAGGCGATCGTGAAGATCGAGGGTGGCTACCACGGCGGGTACGACGCGCTGCAGGTGTCGGTGAAGCCCGCGCTGGAGGACATCGGCCCGGCCGACGCGCCCGTGGGGGACGTGCCGTTCGACGTCGAGGCCGGCACGGTGTACGTCGTCGCCTACAACGACCTCGCCATGCTCGAGCGGATCCTCGCCGACCACGGCTCGGACGTGGCGGCGATGGTCGTCGAGCCGGTCATCGAGAACCTCGCGATCGTGCTGCCCGACGAGGGCTACCTGACCGGCGTACGGTCGCTGTGCGACCAGCACGGCGTCGTGCTGATCTTCGACGAGGTGAAGACCGGTCTGACCGCGGGGCCGGCCGGCGCCGCGCAGCGGCTCGGCGTCCAGCCCGACCTGATCACGCTCGCCAAGTCCATCGGCGGCGGCCTGCCGCTGGCGGCGTTCGGCGGCAAGGCCGAGGTGATGCAGGTCGTGGTCGACGGCCGGATGGCCCACTTCGGCACCTACAACGGCAACCCGCTGGTGTTGGCGGCGGCCGCCGCCGTCGACGAGATCTGCACCCCGGAGGCGCTCGCCGCGGCCGAGGAGATCAACGTGCGCGCGATGGACGCCATGGATGCCGTGATCGCGGAGTACGAGCTGCCCGCCCACACCGTCGGGCTCGGCGTGAAGGGCTGCGTGACCTGGTCACCGACGCCGGTGCGCAACTACCGCGACTACAAGGCCACCGACTTCGGGCTCGCCGAGCTGTCGTGGCTGTGGGGCGTGAACCGCAACATCCTCACCCCGCCCGGCCTGGACGAGCAGTGGCTGGTGTCGCTGGCGCACACCGACGACGACATGGGCCTGCTGGTGCACGACTTCACCGAGCTGGCCCGCGCACTCAGGGGCTGAGCGCCCCGGCCGGGGCGGGTTGGCCTCTGCTTCATCATGAGAAGTGGGTGAAGCGTCACTTCTCGTGTCATGTATGACGAGAGAAGTGGCACGCCGCACACTTCTCATGATGAAGCTGGGACTGCGGCCCCTGACCGCCAGCGAAGCTCGCCGGCCCGCACGGGGACGCTGATCTCGTTGCCGGGGATCGGCGCCGGGCACGTGGCGAAGTCGGTGAACGCGAACCACATGTTCAGCGTCTGGTTGAAGTCGAGCACGACCGCGCCGGTGCCGGAGGCAGGCGGGGCGAAGTGCAGCTGGCGCCACCGCTCGGTCTCGACGGCGTTGGTGGGGTCATGGAACTCCACGCCCCAGCCGTACTTCCCTTGGTCACCGCCAGGCGCTGCGGCTGGCCGTCCAGCTCGAAGTCGACCTCGCCGAGCGGATGCATCACCTGCCGGAGGTCCGGCCGGATCGTCTCGACCTCGATCGCGCGCTCGCCGTCGTACGGCGTGAATCGGCCTTCGACTCGCCAAGCCGGGTCGTAGGCGAACATGGGCACGCCCGCGAACTCCTCCCGGAGCGGCGAGCTGGCGCCCCGCAGGCGTACGGCGAGCCGGCTACCCTGGCGCAGCAGCTCGACCCGGATCTCACCGTGGTCCACCAGGGAGCCCGGCCGTACTCGGCGACGGTCAGCATGCTCACCCTCGACAGCGACGCCGCCGCGGGCGAGCCCATCGGCGGCGGCGGCCTCCAGACGGGCCAGCTCCTGACCGGCATCGGTCCACCAGCGACCGGGCAGATCGGGCAGCGCTGCGGGCCGGCTCGGCAGCCAGTGGAAGCCGCGCAGGGTCAGCCAGCCGTACGGCTCGACCAGCTCGGCCTCCCGCCCGGCCCGGAAGGCCGCGAACTCCGCCTCACCCATCCGGTCGGCTACCGCCCGAGCTCACGTCGGGCCCGGGCGAGCCAGGTCAGCGCGGATGCTCTCCCAGGACCCCGACGCCAGCCGGCGCGAGGCGTCCAGCGCCTGTTCGTAGAGCTCGTCTGCCCCGGGTCGGCCGGCGGCCTCGATCGCGAGCATCGCGTAGGCCTGCACGCTCTCCCACGAGCCGACTCGGTACCCCGCCGCGGCCGCCAGTGCCCGGTCCACCGGGTCACGGTCATCACGCTTGCCGAACACCACGACTCCTCCTCACCCCGCGAAGCTCTCGATCGCCGCGACAGCCTTCTCCAGGAAGGTCTCCTCACCCCAGGTGTTCACCTTCCAGAACATCGCGGAGCTCCCGCCCGACGTCACCGCCGACACTCGCATCTCGGTGCCCACCGCCAGCACGCTCACCGAGAGGCTGACCCGGTTGCCGCCGAAGGCGCTGTAGCGCTCGTAGACCCGCACCGCCATGCGCGCGTCCCCGATGCTCTGGTCGACCGCGGCCTCGGCCTGCGCGGTGATGCTGCTGCCGGGAACCGCCCGGTCCAGATGCGCCACGAAGCGATCGACATCCCCCGTGAGCGCGCGTGCGTAGTGCGCCATGGCGGCAGGCTACCCGCCGGCGACCACGGCCCAGCGGCTCGCGGTGCTCACACCTCAGCTTCATCACGTTCTCACGATGCAGCGTCACTTCCCTCGTCATACATGACGAGGGAAGTGGTACGCCGACGACTTCTCATGATGAAGCTGTGACGACACCCCACGACGACCTCGCCACGAGGCGCGGCGCGGAGGCGCGGCGCGGGTCTCGCCGGTTTCGGGTGATTCGCGGCTGGGTACGGCGCTGTCCGGTCCCGACGCTCACCCGGCTAGCGGGGGCCCGACCGGCTCGCCGGCCAGGGCGCCGTGGCGGGCGTGGCCCCGCTCGGACCGGTCCTCGGCGCGACCGCGCACCGCGAGCGCCAGGAGCACGCTGCCGGCGGCGGCCGTGGCGATCAGCCCGGAGAGCACCCCGCCGGCCAGTCCGTCCCGGACGCTCTGCGCCAGCCAGGCCAGCCCCTCGGCCGCCGTGAGGGTCCACGTCGCCGGCGAGACTCCGGCGAGCGAGATGGCCCGCCACACGCCTACCGCCTGCGGGGTGTAGGTGAGCAGCGAGCCGAAGCCGAGCATCGCCCCGAGCAGCGCCGGCGCGAGCACGGCGACGGAGGCGAGCGCCACGGCCCACCAGGCCGGCACCCACCAGGTACGCCGGGGCCGCAGCCCGCGCAGCGCCAGGGCCACGACGGCGTACCACACCAGCGAGGCCACCAGGTTGGCGGCCAGCAGGCCCCAGGCCTGCGCACCCGCGAGGTAGACGCTCCACGCCGTGTAGTTGGCCGTACCGAACAGCAGCGACGACCCGGACAGGCCGGCGGGGTCGCCGGAGCGGATCAGGCGCACCAGCTGCGGCACCGAGAGGGCGACGCTGGTGACGGTGAGGAATCCCAGGAGCAGGACGGGCAGCAGGGCGGGCAGGGCGGAGGTCATGGCGGGCGCACGCCGGCCTGACGGAGCCGGCACCGGTCGGAGGTGGTCTACATGTGGGTGGCGACGCGGCCGGCCCTCCGACTCGGCGAAGGGCGGTGACCCCCAGATGTCGTACTACCCCGCGATGGGGCTCTGACGTCGTACATGTGCTGGTGGAATCGCCGTGACAATAATAGGTGAGAAGCCCTGTGTTCCTTACATCGTCGGCGGCCCAGGCGCTGTGATCTCGGCAACCCCCGGCCGGGCGGTCGAGCTTGGCCACGGGGCCCGGGCCGGGGTTGTCCTCGGTCGACCAGCCGGTCAGCCGCCGTCGCCGCGGGCGGTCGTCGGCCCGAAGCCGTCGCCGGCACCGGACAGCGGCGGATCCTCCAGCAGCGATGGCGCCGGCACCGGCGGCGCCGACTCCTCGGCGTGGGCGCGCTCCTCGGGTGGGACGTGCACATCCAAGAAGCGCTGGGCCACTCGGGTCGCCGGATGCAGCCCGGCGGTCGCCAGGACGACGATCGCCGCGATCAGCAGCCAACCGGCGGCGCCCCAACTCATCGCCAGGAAGGTGTACAACGCCGGCGCCCACACCCGGCCGAGCGTGCCGGTGAGCTCGGCGGCGCCTTGGTACTCCCCTCGGCGGCGCGGGTCCATCAGCTCGGCCTCGAAGGACCAGCTCGCCGCGGAGAGTACAGCTCCGCGCCCGTCACCGTGACGTGACCGAGCCAGACCAGGGCGATCGTCACCCACCCGACCGTGTCGTGGGTGAAGAGAGTGATCACGCAGGAGACCACGAAGAACACCGAGGAGACCCGGATCGCGCGCAGGCCGGTGCCGACGTCCTTGACGCCGCGCGCGGCCGCCATCGGCAAGAAGATGCACATCACCGTGTTGGTGCCGAAGAGGAAGGCCAGCAGCACGTGCGGGGCGTCGGTCTTCTCGACCAGCCACAGCGGGATCACCAGGGTGAGCAGCACCTGGTTGGTCCAGAGCACGCCGCCGAAGAAGGTGGTCGCCAGCCACCCCGGGTTGCGCATCGGGCCAGGCCCGGGCAGCTTGACCCGGCGCTGCTCGGGGGTGCGTTCGTCGTGGGGCGCGTTCGGCAGCCGCAGCAGCACCGAGGCCCCGTTGACCACGAACGCCACGGCTGTGAACCACGGGACAGCGTGCAGGACGGCGAGCGAGTCGAAGGCCAGCGCGATGCCGCCGAGCAGGGAGCCGAGCGTGAACCCCACGTTGAGCGCGGAGTACATGTAGGCCCGTGACCGCACCCGCTCGGTGGGAGGGAGGACGTCGATCGTGTAGGCGCCGTGCCCGGCGCCGCCGAGCGACCCGATGACCTCCATCGTGACGGCCATGGCGACGTAGCCGCCGAAGCTGTCGATGAACGGCCACAGCGCGAACATCCCGGCCTGCATCGTCGAGCTCAGCGCCCACATCCGCTTGGGGCCGAACCGGTCGACCAGCTTGCCCATCGGCCACGCCGCGACGAAGGCCGCGATCCCGGCCAGGGTGAGCCCGACGCCGACCTGAGCCGGGCTGAGCCCGACGATCTTGATGAAGAAGACCGCCGAGCCGGTAGTGAACGTGCCCTCGCCGAGCGCGAACAGGAGCGACTGCGTGGCCAGCCGCCCTGCGAGGGGCGTCGGCGGGCGGAAGCGGTCGATCAGCCTGGACATCAGGCCCGAGTCTCGCAGGGGCCACCGACCACGTCGCGACATTTTCCCCGAATCCGCAGCGCGGGGCGGGCCGACGGGTCAGTCGACCTCGACCAGCTCGGTGTCGACCATGAGCGAGTGGGCCAGCTCCTCCAGGGCGCTGCCGAGCTCACCGACGTCCACGCTGTCGGGGACGCCGACGACGACCTCCGCCTCGAACAGGGTGCCCCCGGCCATGGGCGCGTCGACGACGCGGGTGTTGAGCTCCTCGACGTTGACGCCGTGCCCGGCGAGGAGCGACGACACCTCCGCGACGATCCCGGGGTGATCCGCACCGACCAGGCGCAGGCGCATCCGCCGGCCGGGCCCGGCAACCTTCGAGCCGGTCCGCTCGACGGTGACGCGCAGGCCGTCGGCCGCGAGCGCCTCGACATCGGCGACCAGCGCCTCGACCTCGGCGGCCGGCACGGCCACCTCGACGACGCCGGCGAAGACGTCTCCGAGGTGCGACAGCTGGCTGCGCTCCCAGCTCCCGCCGCGCGCGTCCACCAGGCGGGAGACCGCGGAGACCAGACCGGCGCGGTCGGTCCCGATCAAGGTGAGCACCAGGGTGGCCATGAGGGCAGGGTACTTCGCTGTGCTCGGCGGGTGCCGGGGTGTACGACGCGCAGGTGCGCCGTACACCCCGGCCCCGGAGACCCGCTCAGCCCGCCGGCGTGCCGGGGTCGTGCACGAGCTCGACCCGCGCGCCGACCGGCAGCGCCTGGACCAGCCGCAGCCGGGCCAGCGCCGGGTGGTCGTCGAGCAGCTTCGCGGCGTTGGCCATGGACCGCAGCGCGGCCGTCTCGGCGCGCGCGGCCTCCAGCTGCGCCTGCGCACGCTGGCGGCCGACCACGAGCTCGGCGTACGCCGCGCGCAGGTCGTGCGGCAAGACGACGTCCTTGACGACGACCTCCGCCAGCCGGACGCCCACCTCGGCCGCGGCCGCCCGCAGCTGCTCGACCACCTCGGCGGCGAGCGTCGCGCGCGGCGCCCGCACCAGAGCCTCGGCGTCGCGGGCCGCGAGCGCGTCGCGCAGCGCCAGCTGCACGGCGGCGTACACCGAGCCGGCCGGGTCGGTCACCTTCTCGGTGAAGGCGACCGGGTCGCCGATCGCCCAGCGGGCGAACGCGGTCACCCGCACCGTCACGCCGTCGGCGGTGAGCAGCTCCTGAGGGGCCACGGTCTGCAGCTGCTCGCGCAGGTCGAGCAGCTGGTACGCCGTGGCGCGCTGCCGGCGGTGCCGGCCCGGCTCGAGCACGAGGGTGGGGCGGCCGGGGTGCGCGCCAGGCAGACCTGCCAGGCCTGCACGTGCAGGGTTCGGAAGAGGGACATCATCTCGGGCTACCTCCTTCTCGGTGTCGAGTGCTGGGTCGTGGGTCGGTCTCGGGTCCTGCGGTGGAGCGGTGGTGGTGGGCGGCCACGCCGGCGCGCGGGAGCGGGCCCGTCGTGCTGACCGGGCCCTCCGCAGGGCACGCCGCCGCGCCTCGCCACCCACCACCACCGCGGAGTGCCGGAGTCGAACCGGCGAATACCACAGCGTGTGCCGCTGTCGCCTTTCCAGGGCGATGGTGGTGAGGTACGACGCGTGGGACCGGGCCGGAATGCCGGCCCTGCCACTGATCTCACCAGCGCAGGAAGGTACGGCATCGCCGGGGCGAGGTGCCAGCTGTTTTCCGCTCGACCGCGCGCCGCCCGGGACGGCCTCAGTCCCTCGGTCGCCGCCGGACGGCGAGCACGCCGCAGCGACGACGCCGAGCCCGACCGTCGCCAGCCCGGAGCCGGCGAGGGTCTGCCGCGGGCCGAAGGCCGCGACGAGCGGCCCACCCAGCGCCGTGCCGACCGGGGCCGCGGTCAGCAGGGCGGCGCTGCGGGCTGCCAGCAGGGGCGCCAGCTCGTGGCGCGGTGCCCGCTGCTGCATCAGCGTCATCGACAGCGCCAGGAACGGCCCGTAGATCGCCCCGCCGAGGGCGAAGCAGCCCACGGTCGCGGCCACCGGAACCGCCGCGAACCCGAAGGGCAGCAACGACACCCCCAGCCGACCACGATCGCCACGGTGACCGGCCACAGCTTCAGCCGGCGCAGCGAGCCCACGGCCAGCCCGCCGACCAGGGCGCCGACGCCGAAGAGCATCCAGTAGGTGCCGAGCAGGGTGCCCGGCGCCTCGAGATCGGCGCTGACGTGCAGCGGGAGCGCGACCTCGACCGGGCCGTAGAGGGCGTTGAAGAACCAGGTCAGCACCAGCAGCCCGAGCAGCTCCGGGTGCGCCCGGAGCAGCCGGAACCCGCCACGGGCGGCGCGATCCGGAGGGCTGTCCGCCTCCTGCCGGGCCGGCGGCAGGGACACGCCCGCCACCAGGCCGGCCAGGAACAGGAACGTGAGCGCGTCCAGGCCGAGGACGAGGACCGTGCTCACGTAGGTGACCAGCAGCCCGGCCAGGGCCGGCCCGGCGATGGTGGCGGCCCAGGTGAGCGAGCTCAGCAGGGTGTTGGCCGGCAGCCGCTGCTCGGCGGGCAGCAGGTCGGCGACCAGGGTGTACTTCCCGGCATGCCCCCACGCGTGCAGCAGCGAGGAGGCCGCGAGCAGGCCGACGTACCCCGCTGGCGTGAGCCAGCCGGCCAGCCAGGCGAGCGGCACCAGGCCGAGGAACACGCCCCTCACGACACCGTCCCCGGCCACCAGCCACCGCGCCGGGACCCGCCGAGCCTGGCGCCCCAGGACCAGCGCGCCGACCACTCCCGGCAGGGTGTACGCCGCCACCGCCGCGCCGACCCACAGCCCCTGGCTGCGCGCCGGGGCGAGCTCGAGCGCCAGCCAGGCCACCGCGACGAAGCTCTTGCCGTCGCCCAGGTCGGAGATCCAGAAGCCCACGAGCAGCCGGCGGAACGCCGGGTCGGCGAGGGCCGGGCGGTAGGCCTGGGGGACCAGGCGCGACGACGCGCTGCGCACGCGGAGATCGTAGAGACCAGGCGGGCCCGGCGCTTCTCGATCTCTGACCGACCGGGGCCCAGCCGCCATACTGCGGGCATGACCCAGCTCGCTGCCGCCGACCAGCCGACCCCGACCGCGCGGAGGGCGTACGCCGTCAACGCCGGCGTCGCCTGGCTCGGAGTGGCCCTCACCGCGGCGCTGTCGGGGCTGGGCCGCTATCGCGACCTGCCGCCGGAGCCGGGGCTGTACGGCAACCACGCCGACGGCCTCGCGGGTGCGCTGCCGCGGCTGTTCGACACGTTCAGCTACTTCACGATCTGGTCCAACGTCGTGGTGGCGGTGTCGGCCACGCTGCTGCTGACCCGGCCGTTCCGCGACACCACGATGCGGCGCTTGCTCCGGCTGGACGCGCTGCTGATGATCACCGTGACGGCGATCGTGTACCAGGTCCTGCTCGCCCCGACGACCGAGGTGGTCGGCTGGTCCCGGCTGACTGACCCGATCCTGCACATCGTCACGCCGATCGTGACGGTCGCCGTGTGGCTGGTGTGGGGGCCGCGCGGCTGGGTCACGGGGCGACTGCTGCCGGCGGCTCTCGCCGTCCCCGTGCTGTGGATCGGCTGGATGCTGGTGCGCGGCGCCGTGGGGGGCACCTACCCGTACGGCTTCGTGAACGTCAGCGAGTACGGCTACGCCTCGGTGGCGCGGACACTGGCGCTGATCCTGCTGTTCGGCCTGGTGGTCGCCGCCTGCTACTGGGGGCTGGATCTCGCGCTGCGCGGGCGGCGCTCGGTCGCCGAGCCGGTGGCCGAGCCGGACTGACGGCGCGGCCGCGAGCAGCCGAGGAGGAGACTGGCGACATGGCCCGCGTCTGGATGCCCCTGCCCGACCGCGACGTGGACGTCACCGAGGTGGCGGTGCCCTGGCACGTCCTGACCCGTGCCGGCCACGAGGTCGTGTTCGCGACCGAGCGAGGCGATGTCGTGCCCGAGGCCGACCCCGCCTCCTCGACGGGGTGATCTTCGGGCAGCTTGGTGCCGCTGCGGATGCCCAGGTCTGCTACCGCGCCATGGTCGCCACGCAGCAGTGGCGAGCCCCGCGACCGTGGGGTGAGCTGGACGTCACGGCGTACGACGCCCTGGTGCTGCCCGGTGGGCACGCGCCCGGGATGCGGCAGTACCTCGGCAACACGACCCTGCAGGCGCAGGTGGCGCGCTACTGGGCCCTGGGCCGCCCGGTCGGGGCGATCTGCCACGGGGTGCTGGTCCTGGCCCGCACCGTCGCCCCGGACGGCCGAAGCGTGCTGCACGGACACCGGACGACCTGCCTGCCGAAGTACCTGGAACGGGCCGGCTACTACGCCACTGCGTGGAAGTTGGGGCGTTACTACCGCACCTACCCCGCCTACGTGCAGGACGAGGTGGTCTCCTCGCTGGCCAGCCCCGCCGACTTCGTCCGCGGCCCGCTCACCCTGTTGCGGCGAGGCACCGACGCCGACGACGGGCCGGCGTTCGTGGTCGAGGACGGACGCTACGTGTCGGCGCGCTGGCCCGGCGATGCCTATCTCTTCGCCAAGACGCTCCTGACCCGGCTGCCGGTCTAGCGTGTCGTCATGACCGATGCCCGGGAGGCCGTCGACCGGATCGCCGCCGCCACCGGCGCGGAGCGGGGCCACCGCACGCTGCACGCCAAGGGCCGCTTCTACCAGGGCAGCTTCACCGCGTCCCCCGAGGCCGCGGCGCTGTGCCGGGCCGGGCACCTGCAGGGCGAGCCGGTCCCGGTGCTGGTGCGCTGGTCGAACGGGTCGGGGCATCCCCGCAACAGGGACGACGCCCAGGACGTGCGCGGCATGGCGGTGAAGCTGACCCTGCCCGACGGGTCGGCCACCGACCTGCTCGGCCAGACGGCGCCGTACTTCCCGGTGCGCACGCCGGAGGACTTCGTGCGGCTGGTCGAGGCCACCCGGCAGCCGTGGCGGCTGCCGCTCTTCCTCGCCACCCGGCCCGGCACCGCGGCCGCGCTGCTCGGCAACGCCCGGGCGCGGGCGACGCGGGCGCCGCGGTCCTACGCCGAGGCGACGTACTACCCCGTGCACGCCTACCGGTGGCTGGCTCCCGACGGGGCCCGAAGGTGGGTGCGCTACCGGCTGGAGCCGGTGGCGGCCGAGGCGGGCCGACCGGACGGGCAGTTCGCCGGCCGGGACCGGCTGGCCGAGGAGGCGGTCGCGCGCCTGGCGCGCGGCCCGGCCGTCTTCGACCTGCGGGTCACCCTGGCCGGGCCCGGCGACGACCCGGACGACCCGATGGCGGTGTGGACCGGCGAGCGCGAGCTGTCGGCCGGGCGGCTCGAGGTCACCGCACCGGTGCTCGACCCGGAGGCTGGCGGCTCGGTCGTGGTCTTCGACCCGACCCGGGTCGTCGACGGCATCGAGCTCTCCGCGGACCCGATCCTGCGCTTCCGGCCGGCGGCGTACTCGGTGTCGGTGGACCGCCGGGTCTGAGTCGCGAGGGCGGTCGATCGCGGGCCGCAGCCGGAGCTTCACGCTGCCGGGGTGCGCAGGCCGCGCACGAGCAGCTGGACGGCCAGGGACACCTCCCACGCGAAGATCGGGAGCGCGGCCAGGGGCTGGGGAGGGAGCGCCCCCGCGAAGACGCCGACGTTGACGCCGGCGATGAGCACGGCGCCGGCCAGGCCCAACAGGGGGATGGCCCGGGGGACGAGACCGCGAGTGAGCAGCAGCCAGGCGAGGACCACCGTGTTCACCGGGTTGACCAGGCCGGGGCCGATCCAGAACGTCCAGTCGTGGAGCAGCCTCAGCCCGGCGGCGACCCCGGGGTCGAGACCGGGCGTGGCGGTGGTCGCGGGCGCGGCGACGACCGGCAGCAGCGCCACCACGCCCACCAGGATCACCCCGGCCTCCAGCGTGCGCAGCGCCACGTAGCCGACGGCCAGGCCGGGGCCTTGGTCGCGCAGCAGCGGGTAGAGCGCGAGGGAGGTGCCGACCACGGCGAGCGCGAGCACGACCTCGGCGAGGCCCCCGAGCAGCACGCTGCCCCGGCCGGCCAGCGGCCGGCTGGCGTCGAGGCGCCGCCGCCGTACAGGACGACGGCACCCACCGAGGTGACATGGGTGAGCAGATAGAGCGCGCCGGCGAGGCGAGCGACGGTGGCACGGGACATGGGGGCCTCTCAGTCAGCCAAGGGGTGGTGTACGGCGTACACCTCGGAGGCTCCAGGGTAGGTGTACGCTGTACACCAGGTCAACCCGAGGAGAGCCAGTGACGTCTCGTCCGACGCGCGAGCCGCTGAGCCGCCCGGTCGTGGTGGCCGCTGCCGTGGCCCTCGCCGACGCCGAGGGCCTCGACGCGGTGAGCATGCGGCGGCTCGCGGAGCGGCTTGGAGTCGTGCCGATGGCGCTCTACAAGCACGTCGCTGACAAGGACGACCTGGTCGACGCCATGGTCGACCAGCTGATCGCGGAGCTCGACCCGCCCCCGCCCCCGTCCGGCCGCGACGGCTGGCTTGCGGCCGTGCGCGGCACGATCCGGTCCGCCCGGGCCGCGGTCCTGCGCCACCCGTGGGCCCGCCGGGCCATTGAGACGCGCACCCGGCGCACTCCGGCGGTGCTCGGCCACATGGAGACGCTGACGCAGCTGTTCTTGGCCGGCGGCCTCAGCCCCGACCTCACCCACCACGCGATGCACCTGCTGGGCAACCGCATCTGGGGCTTCAGCCCGGAGCTCTTCAACGCCCCCGTGGGCCCGACCAGCGCGCGCTCGCGTCGGACGCCGCCCCCCGACCCGGCCCACTATCCCGGCATCCTCGCGATCGCCGCCGACGCCACGGCCAGGCGGCCCGACGCCACGGGCTGCGACGAGGACTTCGAGTTCGACTTCGCCCTGGACGTGATCCTCACCGGCGTCGCGCGGCTGCACGCGCAGGGGTGGGACTCGACCCGGTGAGTCGGCGGTCGGCCGCTCTGAGGCCGGTGGCTAGGCTGCCCGGGTGAGCGACTGGCGCAGCGAGACGATCGAGCGGGTCCGCGCCCTGATCCTGCGGGCCGATCCCGACATGGTCGAGGAGGCCAAGTGGCGCAAGCCGTCGAACCCCGACGGCGTGCCGACGTTCTCCTGTGACGGGCTGGTGTGCACGGCCGAGACCTACCGGGACAAAGTCAAGCTCACCTTCGCCCGCGGCGCCTCGCTTGCCGATCCAGCGGGGCTGTTCAACGCCAGCCTGGACGCCGGCACGCGGCGCGCCCTCGACCTGCACGAAGGCGACGCGCTCGACGAGGAGGCGTTCCTCGACCTCGTCGAGGAGGCCGTGGCCCGCAACCGGGGCTGAGCTCTGGTCCCTACTCGGGCAGCGACTCGAGGAACGGGTCGCCGAGCCGGGCGTGGCGGACGAACGACTCGACCCAGACCGCGGTCAGGGCGGCCACCAGGACCAGCGCGAGCAGCCACGGCGAGGGGGCCCATGCCGCCGCGGCGAGCGCCACCACCGCCGCCCCCAGCAGGCTCACCGGAACCAGCCGGGCGCCCCGCCGCTCAGGCAGCAGTCGCATCAGCGCCGACAGGCAGCAGCACAGCAGGGCCACCGAGCCGCCCACCAGCCACGCCGGCCCGACCGGGGTGTGCGTCTCCTGCGCATGCTCGATCAGGCTGACCATGCCCGCCCCGGTCGCGGCGACCGACATCGACAGGGGTAGGTGGAGCACCAGCCACATCGCCCGGATCGCGAGCCCGGGGCGCGGCGGTCGCAGCCCGACGAAGTCGAAGTAGTTCCACCAGATGCCGAACCCGATGCCCAGGCACAGCAGGCCGACCGTCGTCGTCGCCAGCGAGTGCGAGGCCTCCGACAGCCCTCCGACCACACCGACCATGACCTCGCCGAGCACGATGATGGTGAAGAGCCCGAAGCGCTCGGCCATCGAGGCCGAGATGCGGAAGGCACCCTCGATCTGCGCACGCCGGAAGGACAGCCCCACCAGCGGGACGACGATGGCGGCCGCCGCGCCGACTCCCCACAGCAGCAGGCGCACCTGGGTGTCCGCGACGGCGATGCTCGCGACCATGGCCGCGAAGATGGCCGCCAGGCCCACGAAGTACGGCGTCGTGGTGGCCGCCATCTCGGGATCGTCCTGCCGGCGCACCACCCACCACTGGTAGCCGAGCCAGGCGATGAGGAAGGCCAGCAGGGCGGCGAAGGTGCGCCCGTCGTCGAGGTCGTCGGCCGCGTGTCCGGCGTACACCGAGACCAGGGCGACCAACGACATCTGGACGAACATGTAGCTGCGCGAGCGGCCGTCGTCGCTGCCGTGCAGGTCGTGGTAGAGCGTGCCGTTGAGCCAGGCGTACCAGACCAGCGTGAAGACCACGACGAAGCTCCGCACCCCCACCCCGTCGGGGTGGGCGGCGAGCGCGTGGGCCACCTGGGCGACGAAGACGACGAAGACCAGGTCGTAGAACAGCTCCAGGAAGCTGACCGTCCGCCCCTCGAGGACCTCGCCGTGTGGTCGAGGTGGGCGGTACCAGTCGGCAGGGCCGACCGCAGGCCGGTCGGGCGGTCGGTGGCCATGGGCACCCAGGCTAGGGCTGACCCCGGGCCGGGGCGACCTCGCCGTACGTCGCTCTCGGTCGATCACCGGGTGACGGGCCGCCCGACTGCACCCACGCGGCGTACCCGCCCTCGATCGTGTAGACGTGCCGGAAGCCCGCGTCGTGCATCCTCGTGGCCACCTCGGCGCCGCTGCCGCCGTCGGCGTCGTAGAGGAAAGTAGCTCGCGGTCTTGTCCAGGCCCTGAGCGCCGGCGTCAGCCCGCCGGCCGCCACGTCCACGTTGACCGCGCCCCGGTGAGGTGGCCGGCCGCGAAGTCGGCCGTGGGCCGGAGGTCGACGGGCAGGAAGCTCGGGTCGCCGACGTTGCGAGCGAGCAGCTCGTAGGCGCCCTGCGGGATCAGCGGGATCACCGGTGCCACCAGATCGGCCGCGTCGGTGGCCTGCACGTCGATCCCGAACTGGTCCTGGAGCTGCCGCTCCAGGTCGCCCTGGGTGAGCATGCCGTTGCCGAACTCCACGAGCTTGCCGTCGGCGTCGTAGAACGCCGTCACCGGGAGGCCCTGCGCGCCGTAGGAGCGCCAGAGATCGGAGGCCGGCTCGGCCCCGATGTCGTGGGCGAGGGCGAACCCGGCACCGGCCAGGTCGAACCGCGTCGCCATCGCGACCCCGTCGCCGGTGTCGTTGGTGTCGGCGCCGATGAACTGCACCTGGCCACGGGTGGCCTCGGCAACCTGCACGAAACCGGGCAGCTCCTCGTTGCAGAGACACACCAGGAGGCGAAGAAGTTCACGACGACCGGGATCCCGCGGAAGCCACTCAGCTCGACCGGCTGGTCGTCGAGCAGCCCGAGCCGGAAGCCGGTCTTGCCGGCGTAGTAGTCGCCCCGGGTGCTCACCTGGCCCCCGCCGAGGCCGCGGACGGCGACGGCAGCACGGCGATGAACATGCCGACGACCACCGCGACGACGGCCGCGGCCTTCACGCGCTGGCGGCGCTGCTCGCGTCGCTTCAGCTCCGTCAGCGCCGCCGTACGCGCGTCGCGCTGCTCGGCCTTGGACTTCGTGGAGGTCATCGGCGGTCTCTCTGTCTGCGGGGTCCGTATGGCGTGCGGGATGAGGACGGGGTCAGCCCAGCCCGAGCAGGCCGTCGAGCCCGACGTGCTGGAGCAGGGACTGGGTGGCCGTGGTGACCAGCGACATCCGGTCGAGTGCCAGGAGGACGCCGAACCGGCGAGCACGAGCGCGGACGACCGTGAGGGCGGGAAGTGCCGCTGACGAAGCCGAAGGCGCCGGCCATCCGGTCCAGCGCGAGGGCGGCGGCCAGGAACGGCACGGCCAGCCCGACCGAGTAGGCCACGAGCATGCCGGCGCCGCGGCCCAGCTCGCCCGTGCCGGCGGCGATCGCGAGGATGCTGGTGAGCACCGGCCCGATGCACGGCGTCCAGCCGAAGCCGAACGCCACGCCGGCCACGGGGGCAGCGAACGGGCCGAACCTGTCCAGCGACGGGTGCCACCGCTTCTCCTGGTAGAGCCAGGGAGCCTTCAGCACCAGCGAGGCGAGCAGGAACAGCGCCATCGCCAGCACGACCAGCCCGGACAGCCGGGTCAGCAGCGACCGGTTCTCCAGCAGCGTGCCGCCGACGGCCGTCACCGAGAGGCCGAGCAGGACGAAGACGGCGCTGAAGCCGGCCACGAAGCCCAGCGAGGTCTTCAGCACCTGGGCCAGGTGGGCGCGCCCACCCTGCTGGACCGAGGTGACGCTGAGGCCGGTGACCACCGACACGTACGCCGGGATCACCGGCAGCACGCACGGCGACAGGAACGACACCAGGCCGCCGAGGAAGGCGCCCAGCAGCGTCAGGTCGGTGGCGCTCACGATCGACCAGCATACCCCCCCGGGTATACGCCGGGTATGGGAACCCGCGAACCCGACCGCCCGAGGCGCCGCCGCTCGCCTCAGGGCTGGAGCACGCGCAGCAGCACGTAGCCGAGCCCCAGCGCCGACAGGGCGAGAGCACCGCCCACGAGGGCGCCGCGCCGGAAGCCGTGGATCGTCACACTGCCGTAGGCCACCCACAGCAGCCACACCACCAAGCAGGCCCCGGCCAGTCGGCCGAACGTGCGCTCCGGGCTCCAGCTCTCGGGCCCGACCATCCCACCGACGGAGGCCAGGATCCCGCCCAGCACCCAGGGGACGACCAGCACCCCCAGCCCGGACAGCCAGCCCAGCAGCCGGATGCTGCGTCCACGCGCGGCGTCCGCCTCGACGCTCCGCTCCTCGCGCGCTGCCATGACTCCATCCTGGTGGGGCCGCCCGCGCGCCAGCAAGCGCGGCTGGCGCCGCGGAGGGCGTCCTCAGCGCGGCGGCGCGCCCCGGATCAGCCGGCGGGGGAGGAACGGCACGAAGCGCGGAGTGCTGGCCGCGTAGGCGGCGTACTCCGGAAACGCCTCGGCCAGCCGCGCCTCCTCCCACCGCGCCTTCATCGTGAAGAAGACGACGGTCGCCAGGCCGACGGCGAGGCCGGCCCACTGCCGGGTCCCGAGCGTGACGCCCGCGACGACGGCCAGCACGCCGCTGTAGATCGGATGGCGGACGACGCGGTACGGCCCGCCGGTGCGCAGGTCGCCTCGGCCGTTCGGGACCGGGGTGGGCGTGAGGGCGCGGCCGAGGGTGAGGCTCGCGGCGAGGATCCCACCCAGGCCGGCACCGACCAGCCCGACCGCGACCAGGTGCAGCCAGCCGGGCAGAGCCCACGCGGTGCCCGTCGGCACGAGCACAAGCGCGACGAGGAGCACCACCTGGACGGCGACGAAGAGCCAGCCGATGCGCGTGCGGTCCACGACAGCCAGGGTAGGCCGGGGTCCGTGGCCCGGCCTCACGTCGGGAGCGCGTCGAGGTCCCGGACGGCGTACCGGTGGTGCTCCCGGGCGATCCGGTCGGCAATGGCCTGGAGCACGTCGGCGTACGCCAGGGCCTGACCCAACGAGGTGTCAGTGCGCCATGTCGACGAACCGCGAGTAGTGGCTCTGGAAGGCGACGGTGATGTCGCGGGTCGGGCCGTTGCGATGCTTGGCGACGATCAGGTCGACTCGCCGGGGCGGGTCGGACTCCTTCTCGTAGACGTCGTCTCGATGCAGCAGGATGACCATGTCGGCGTCCTGTTCCAGGCTCCCCGACTCGCGCAGGTCCGACAGCATGGGCCGCTTGTCGGAGCGCTGCTCGGGCCCACGGTTGAGCTGGGAGAGCGCGATGATCGGGACCTCGAGCCCTTGGCCAGCAGCTTGATCTGCCGGGAGAACTCCGAGACCTCCAGCTGGCGGGACTCGACCTTCTTGCCCGACGTCATCAGCTGCATGTAGTCGATGACGACCAGCCGCAGGTCGTGGCGCTGCTTGAGCCGGCGGGCCTTGGCCCGGATCTCCATCATCGTCATGTTGACTGTCGTCGATGAACATCGGCGCGCTCGACACGTCGGCCATCTTGCGCGCGAGCTTGGCCCAGTCGTCGTCGCTCATCTGGCCGTTGCGGGATGTGGTTGAGCGGCACCCCTGACTCCGCCGACAGCAGCCGCATCGTGATCTCCGAGCGAGTCATCTCCAGGGAGAAGAAGACGGAGGTGAGGTTGTTCTGGATCGACGCGGCGCGGCACAGGTCCAGCGCGAGCGTCGACTTGGCCCATCGCCGGGCGCGCGCGACGATCACCATCTGCCCCGCGGCAGATGGTCAGGTCGTCCAGGTCGGCGAAGCCGGTCGGACGCCGTACAGCCCGGCGTCGCGGCTGCCGATCGCCTCGATCTCGTCGAGAACGCCGTCCATGATGTCGGACAGGGGGCGTAGTCCTCCGAGGTGCGGCGCTCGGTGACCTGGTAGACCTCCGCCTGGAGCCGCGTCGACGACGTCGTCGACCTGCCCCTCGCCGGGAGTAGCCCATCTGCGCGATGCGGGTGCCGGCCTCCACCAGCCGCCGCAGGATCGCCTTCTCCCGCACGATCTCCGCGTAGTAGCCGGCGTTCTGGGCGATCGGGACGTTGGCCGCCAGGGTGTGGAGGTGGCGCCCCGCCGGCGCGGGCCAGCTCGCCTCGGCGCTGCAGCTCGGCCGCGACCGTCACCGGGTCGGCCGGCTCGCCGCGGCCGTACAGGTCGATGACCGCGTCGTGGATCAGCTCGTGGCTGGGCCGGTAGAAATCGGCCCCCCGCAGCGCCTCCGCGACGTCGGCGATGGCGTCCTTGGACAGCAGCATCGAGCCCAGCACCGACTGCTCGGCCGCCATGTCCTGTGGGGGTGTGCGGTCGCCCGGGCGCACCGGCGCCTCGCCGGGGGCGTACGGCGCGGGCCCGTCACCCCAGCCGTCGACCGGAGGCTCGGGGAAGCCGCGCATCCTGCTCGGTGATGCTCACCGTGCTCCACCCTCCACTCCCGACCCAATCCAGCGGGACCGACCCGCGACCGGCCACCACCGACCCTCGCCCCCTGCCGAGGAGGCTAGGGGCCGGCGCCGACAGCGCCGCTCGGCGCGCCGGGGCCGCCCCGACTCGGGGGCACCACCGCCGCGCGTCGGGGAGGACCAGCGGCGAACCTATGCGAGCCACGGGCCGTGGGACCAGACCGTTATCCACAGGGGCTGGGGATAACTGGGGGCCACGCGTGGACGACACGCGAGGGGTTGTGCACTGCCTGTTGACGCCGTTGTGGACGGGCCCGCCCCACCGTCCCCGTCGCCCCGTCTGACCTGCGAAAACGCTCATCCACGGGTGTGGAGCCAAGAAATCCGGCGCCGATCGGTGTTCACCTTCTCGTCATCTGGACGCCGGTGGCGGTTTGTCGACTTGACGGGCTCGGAAACTGCCTTTCAACAACTCATCCCCAGGCCGCGCCACCTCGGCATTACCTCGGATTCGGCGGGAGCGCAACCGCCCAGACGGGTCATTTCTTGCGCCGGGGCCTCCAGACGGGCGCCTCTGCGTGTAGGGGTCAGATGTGCACTCTGGACATTACGGTAGCGTGAGGCCGTGCGTCGCGACCGCCTCCCCAGCCCGCCGGAGCGTCCCGACCGCGCCACCGACCGGGCACACGACCGCGAGATCCTGCGGCTGGCCTGGCCGGCCTTCCTCGCACTCGTGGCCGAGCCGCTGTTCCTGCTGGCCGACGCCGCGATCGTCGGGCACCTCGGGACGGGCCAGCTGGCCGGTCTCGGGGTCGCGGCGGCCGTGCTACAGACCCTGGTCGGGCTGTGCATCTTCCTCGCCTACGGCACCACCGCCTCCGTCGCCCGGCACCTCGGGGCCGGCGACGGGCGCAGGCCTTCGCCCAGGGCGTGGACGGGCTGTGGCTGGCCGCGCTGATCGGCAGCCTCGCCACGGTCGCCGGCGTGGCGCTCGCCCGGCCGGTCGTGGGGGTGTTCGGCGCCGATGCCGCGGTCGCCGACGCGGCCACGACCTACCTGCGGATCGCCGTCGTCGGCACCACCCCGCTGTGCTGCTGATGCTGGCCGCGACGGAGTGCTGCGCGGCCTGCAGGACACCCGCACCCCACTCGTGGTGGCGATCGCCGGGAACGCCGTCAACGTCGTGCTCAACCTTGCCCTCGTGTTCGGCGCGGGGCCGCTTCCGCGGCTCGGCATCGCCGGCTCGGCGGTCGGGTCGGTGCTGGCCCGGCTGCCCGCCGCGGCGCTCGTGACCGTCGTGGTGCGCGCTGCCGGCGGCGCCCCACTCGGGCCCGACCTCCGGTATCCGGGCGGCGGCGCACGCCGGCGTACTCGCTGGTCATCCGCACCCTCACCCTGCGGGGCCGCGCTGCTGGTCGGCACCTACGCCGTGGTGCTCGTCGATCACGCGGACGCTCCCGGCGTCCGCCTCGCCACCCACCAGATCGCGATCACGCTCTGGGCCTTCCTCGCGTTCGCGCTCGATGCCATCGCCATCGCCGCGCAGGCGATCACCGGGCCGCTACCTCGGCGCCGGCGACACCGCCGCCACCCAGGGCGGTGACGGCCCGGATGATCCGTTGGGGCTGGGTCTCCGGCGTCGCCTCGGGGCTCGCGCTGGCCGCGGCAGCGCCGTTCCTCGGGCCGGTGTTCAGCCGGGACCCGGCCGTGCATGCGGCGCTCGTCCCGGTGCTCCTGGTGGCCGCCCTCGGCCAGCCGGTCGCCGGGGTGGTGTTCGTGCTGGACGGGGTGCTGATCGGCGCGGGCGACGGTCGCTACCTGGCCTGGGCGGGGCTCGTCGTCCTGGTCGTCTACGCGCCGGTGGTGATCGGCGCGGCCCTCTTCACCGGCGTCGCTGGTGGCGGTATGGGTCGCGATGGTCAGCGCTTCATGGGTGCCTGGCTGGTCGTGCTGCTCCGACGCGCACGCGGCGACGCCTGCTGTGACCGGGGCCCGCTGACGGCGCACTCTGAGTGGTGGATCGCTCGTGCCTGGTGCCGGCAATCCACCACACAGAGCAGCGGTCACCCGGTTATCCCCAGCCGGACCCCCAGGCCACCCGGGGCAGTGGGCCAGCTGCTTGGCTGACGCGATGCACCCCGCACCTCGCCCCTTCTCGCCGCCCCTTCTCGCCGATCAGTCCGGCGTCGTCTCCCGGCGCCAGGCGCTCGCGGTCGGCTGGCCGAGACGCTCGCGCAGCGGAGACGTCCCGCGACGGGCCTGGCTGGCCGCGGTGCTGGCCGGACTTCGCCGAGGGGACCTGCTCGGTCCTCGAGCACGGCTACCCACCCGGGTCGAGCGGGCACACGGCCTGGCTCGGGCTCGGCGCCAGGTCCGCGACCGGGTGGGGACCGCCATCGGTCTCGCGACGTCGTACGCCGGCGGGCTCATCGTGGAGCTCGACGGTCGGCTGTACCACGACGGCGCCCTGCTGCGCGACCTGGACGTGGAGCGGATCTCGACGCGGCGATCGCTGGCCAGCACTCCGTGCGGCTGTCGGGGGCAGGCCGACCGCCCCTGCCACATGGCCGCGAAGATCGCCGTCCTGCTGACCCCGCACGGCTGGGCCGGCCGGCTCCGGCGGCTGCTCGCCGGGCTGCCCGGCGGTGTCGGCGGACCGGCTTTGTGGGTGATCGCTCGTGCCTGGTGCCGACGATCCACCACCCAGGGCGCGCCGTCAGCTGCCTCACCCCGGCGGCCTCACCCCGTGTCCACACCGGTTCACCCCCTCGTCAGCACCGCGGCGCCGTCGACCCGGTCCTCCCACAGGTCCGCGAGCGCGCGGTCGGCCGCCTCGAACGGGTACGGCACCGTGTGCACCCGGATCCCGATGCCGGCCGCCTCGGCGAGGAACGCCTCCCCGTCGGCCCTCGTGTTCGCGGTCACGCTGCGCAGCTGGCGCTCCTGGAACAGGTGCGCCTGGTAGTCCAGCACCGGGATGTCGGACAGGTGGATCCCGGCCACCGCCAGCGTGCCGCCCCGGTCGAGCGCGGCCAGGGCCGGAGGCACCAGGTCGCCGACGGGGGCGAAGAGGATCGCGGCGTCCAGCGGCTCGGGCGGCTGGTCGAAGGCCGCGCCGACCGAGGCCGCCCCCAGCTCCAGGGCCAGCGCTCGCGCGGACTCCGAGCGTGTCAGCACGTGCACGGTGAGGCCGCGCGCCACCGCGAGCTGCGCGGTCAGATGGGCCGACCCGCCGAAGCCGTAGATCCCGAGCCGGCCGCCGGGCGGCACCTCGGCCCTCGTCAGGGCCCGGTAGCCGATGATGCCGGCGCACAGCAGCGGCGCCGCGGCGACGTCGTCGAAGGCGTCGGGCACCCGGTAGGCGAACGCGTCCGGCACCACGGCGTACTCCGCGTAACCGCCGTCGGCGTCCCAACCGGTGAACTCGGGGGCCAGGCAGAGGTTCTCCCGGGCCGATCGGCAGAACCGGCACTCTCGCAGGAGCGGCGGAGCCAGGCGACACCGACCCGGTCACCCACCGCGAACTGCTCGCGCCGGGCCCGCGCGCGGCGACCCGGCCGACCACCTCGTGGCCCGGCATCGATCCCGGGCCGATGCACGGCCAGGTCTCCCATCGCCACGTGCAGATCGGTGCGGCAGACGCCGCACGCGCTGACCCGCACCAGCACCTCGCCCTGGCCCGGCTCGGGCACCGGCATCTCTGCCGGACGTAGCGGTCCTGACTCCAGCGGGCCCGGGCGCTGGACGACCAGGCCCGCATGGTCGAGGGCCGGCCGGCGAGCTCGGTCACGACTCCACGCTAGCGCGGCGAGCGGCCGGCCGCCCTCACGCCTCGTGGGGCCGAGGCCGCTCCATCGCCGTGGTCGGCAGGGCGGAACCCGTGGGCGGCGTACAGGTCGTGCGCGTCTGCGGTGTGCAGCAGCCAGCGGTACGCCGACCCGGGGCCCTCGTCGACCATGACGCGCATGAGCGCGTGCCCGAGTCCGCGGCCGCGGTGCTCGGGGAGCACGTAGACGTCGGCCAGGTAGGCCAGCGCCACCCCGTCGGAGATGCCGCGGGCGAAGCCCACCTGGGCGCCCTTGGCGTCGTACACCCCGACCACGCGCCAGGCCGACGCGAGCTGCGCGGCCAGGTCCTCGCGCGTGCGGAACCGGCCCCAGTACGCCTCCGTGGACAGGTAGGCCCAGAGCGCCCCGAGGTCGACCCGGCGCGGGTCGTCATCGAGCTCGTAGCCGTCGTGGGTGCGGCGCATGCCGGCAGGCTACTGGCGCCTGCCGGGCCGCAGGACCCCGGACGTGCGAACCGGGCCGCCCTCGGGGGACAGCCCGGCCTCGGGTCTGGCGGCGGTCAGGCCTTCACGACGTTGAGCGCGACGGTGGCCGCCACCTCGTCGTGAAGCTTGACCGTGACCTCGTGAGCGCCGAGCGAGCGGATCGGGTTGGGCACCACGATGGTGCGCTTGTCGACGGGCTCGCCGGCCGTGGCGGCCAGCGAATCGGCGATCTCGGTGACCGTGACCGAGCCGAACAGCCGGCCCTTGTCGCCGGCCCGCACCTGCACGTTGACCGGGGCGGCCTCGAGCTTGCCCTTGATCTCCTGGGCGTGGTCGAGGTCGCGCACGGCGCGGGCGGACCGGGCCGCCTTGATCGAGTCGACCGTCTTCTGGCCACCGCGGGTCCAGCGAGTGGCCAGGCCGCGCGGGACGAGGTAGCTTGCGCCGTAGCCGTCCTTGACCTCGACGACGTCGCGGCGGCGCCGAGCCCGTCGACCTCCTGGGTGAGGATGAGCTTCATCGTCTGCTCCTTCTCAGCGACCGGTCGAGGTGTAGGGCAGCAGCGCGAGCTCGCGGGCGTTCTTCACCGCGATCGCGACGTCGCGCTGGTGCTGCACGCAGTTGCCGGTCACCCGACGCGCGCGGATCTTGCCGCGGTCGGAGATGAACTTGCGGAGCATCGCGGCGTCCTTGTAGTCGACGACCGCGGTCTTCTCCTTGCAGAACTGGCAAACCTTCTTCTTCGGCTTGCGAATCACTGCCTTGGCCATTGTGGTGCTTCCTTCCTGAAAGCCCGACGCCCCAGTGCTAGGCGCCGGAATGGTGTCCGGGTGTGGTGCTGGTGTTCGTGTCTGGTGTCGTGTGTCTGGTGTGGTGCTGGAGTGCTGCTCGGACGTCGTACGCCCCGAACTTCGGCCGGATCGAGCCGAACTTCTGCCGGATCGGCGAGGTTCTGCCGGATCGGCTAGAAGGGGGCTCGTCGGAGCTGACGCCCGGGGTGGCCCACGGGTCGGCCGCGGAGCTCCGCCGGCGCCGGCCGGCCCGCTCGCCGGGGCCGCCGGGGCGGCCGTGGCCCACGGGTCGGCGCCGCCGCCCTGGCGCCGCCGGCGTAGCCGCCGCCCCCACCGGAGCGGGTGGTGCGGGTGACCTTGGCGGTGGCGTACTTCAGGCTCGGCCCCACCTCGTCGACCTCGATCTCGAAGACGGTGCGCTTCTCGCCCTCGCGGGTCTCGTACTGCCGCGACTTCAGCCGCCCCGAGACGACGACGCGCATGCCCTTCTGCAGCGACTCCGCGACGTTCTCGGCGGCCTGCCGCCACACCGAGCAGGACAGGAACAGTGCGTCGCCGTCCTTCCACTCGTTGGTCTGCCGGTCGAAGGTGCGCGGCGTCGAGGCGATGCGGAAGTTCGCGACCGCCGCGCCCGACGGGGTGAACCGGAGCTCGGGGTCGTCGACGAGGTTGCCGACGATCGTGATGATGGTTTCGCCTGCCATGTCAGGCCTCCTTGCTGAACTGCTGGACTGGCTGGGGTAGAGCGGGACGTCGGCCTCATCGTCGAGGATTCCGCCGACAGGACTCGGGTCTTGTCCACAGGCCCAGGCGCGGAGCGGCCGCGCCGGGCTCTGGGCCGGCCGGGCTCAGTGAGCCGCGGGTCGAATGACCTTCGTCCGCAGGATCGACTCGTTCAGCGTGAGCTGCCGGTCGAGCTCCTTGACCATCGCGGGCTCGGCGGTCAGGTTGATGACCGCGTAGATGCCCTCGTCGTTCTTCTTGATCTCATAGGCCAGCCGGCGCCGGCCCCACACGTCGACGCTGTCGACGGAGCCGCCGTCCTTGCGGATGACGTTCTCGAGGTACTTGTCCAGCGACGGGGCGACGGTGCGCTCGTCCAGACTGGGGTCGAGGATGACCACCACTTCATAGGCACGCAAAGCGTTCTCCACCTCCTGTGGGCTCGGCGGCCACGGTCTCTCCGTGGCAGGAGGGCTTGTGCGTCACCGACGACCCGAGGGTCGACGGGGGCCGCGGCCTACGCCGGGGGGCGGGCGGCTGCGGACAGCACACGGTAGCAGCCGGCCACGCCGCGGCGAAAACGCGGTCGCTCGGCCCGAGCGTGCGCACTCGGCCGCTCGCTAGGGTGTGGGCCGTGGTGATGGCGCACTCGGGCCCGCTGGCGGGCCGCTACGTGCTCGTCGACCAGATCGGCGCCGGCGGCATGGGCGCGGTATGGCGGGCCTGGGACCTGCGCCAGCGGCGCTTCGTGGCCGCCAAGATCCTCGGCCAGCACGACGGGAGCATGCTGCTGCGCTTCGTGCGTGAGCAGTCGGTGCGCGTCCAGCACCCCCACGTCGTGGCTCCCACCGGCTGGGCGGCCGAGGACACCCTGGTGGTCTTCACGATGGACCTGGTCCGCGGCGGCTCGGTCCAGACCCTGCTCGGCGACCACGGCCCGCTCCCGCAGGACTTCGTCGCGGTCGTGCTCGACCAGACCCTGCAGGCGCTCGAGGCGGTGCACGGAGCCGGCGTCGTGCACCGCGACGTCAAGCCCGCCAACCTGCTGCTCGAGGCGACCGGTACCGGCCGGCCGCACGTGCGGCTGGGGGACGTCGGCGTGGCGGCGCTGGCCGGTGACGTCCGACTCACCCAGGTGCCCGGCGCCGTCGGCACCGACGGCTACATGGCGCCCGAGCAGACCACCGGCGCCCCGCCGGACCCGAGGCAGGACCTGTACGCCGTCGGGGTCGTCGCCGTCCAGCTGCTCACCGGGCTGCCCCCGCGGCAGCAGCACGGCGTGCCCGCTGGCCGCCTGCACCCCCTGCTCACCGCGATGACCGACCCCGACCCGTCCAGGCGACCGGCCTCGGCGAGCGCCGCCCTGGCCCACCTGCGGCAGCTCGGCGTCCCGCCGGGAGCGCCCTGGGCCGACGACCCCGAGCCGCCCGAGGTGTTCGACCAGCTGGGCGAGGTGGCCGTGCCGACCGAGCCCACCTCGACCAAGGAGGCCGGGCCGTTGCGCGGCCCGACCGCAACGGCGGGGCCGCCGGGCGGGTCCACCACCGGGCTGGCCATCGCCTTCCTGGTCATCGCGGCCGTGCTCGCCGCGATCGCGGTCTGGCTGCTGGTGCGCTGACGGCCCGCTCAGCCGCGCCGGGCCCGAGCCAGCAGCAGCAGGCCGGCGCCGGCGAACGCCGCGGACAGCATCCCCAGCACCAGCACGGCCGTCAGGTCGGGCCCTCCCGGCGGTGCCCGTGGGGGCGAAGGGTCGGTGCCCGCGGCCGAGCCCCCCGGGCTGGGTCCGGCCTCCGCCTCGTACGCAGTGACGGGTCCACCGCCGACCGGTCCGGGCAGCGGCGTGGGGTCGACCCGGAACCGCGGCACCGGCCCGTCGGCGGACTCCCGCTCGGACAGGGCCGCCCGCACGGTGAGGCCCTGGGTGGCCTCGGGATCGCCGGTGAGGTTGTCGACGTACAGCGCCACCGCGTAGTAGCCGGGCACCGCGCTGAGCTGGTCCCGGTCGTCGTAGCCCGGGGTGCGCTGGCTGTTCAGCCCCGCCGGGCCGAGCACGAAGCTGCTCGTGCGCGCCTGAGCGCCGGTCGCCGAGAGCGTGGTCGTCTGGGGCAGCGGGTCCGGCCCCACGCCGGACGCGTTGCCGGCCACGCCGCCGACAGGGAGACCGTCAGCATCTCCAGACCGGCGCCGACGTTGTCCGGGCGGGGGTCCGCGGCCGCGGTCACGACGAGCTCCTGCCCGTAGGACACCGGCACCGAGACCCAGCGGACGCGGCCGAGCGGCAGGTCGAGATGGACGTCCTGGTCGGTCGGGAGCACGGGGGCCGACGCCGCCCACCGCCCGGACTCGACCTGCGCCGTCGGGGGGCCGACCGACGCCAGCGGAGTGAAGGCGTCCTCGAGGCTCAGGTCGAACCGCCCGCCGTTCTCGATCGGGGGCAGCTCGAACACGTCCAGCTGGTACGGCGTGCCCGGGGCGATACGGCTGGCCGGGTGCGGCCGCACCTCGAGCTGGAGCACGTCGGCGTCCCGGCAGCCGGCCTTCCCGCGGCGGGACACCCCCGACGCGGTCACCAGCGGCATCAGCTGGGACGCAGCGGCGCCGACCTGGCCACGATGCCGCAGCGCACCGGCTGCGCACTCCCGAGCGTGGTCAGCCGGGCGGTCATCCAGTCGGTGAGGCGGCCGTAGTCCTCGCTGAGCAGCGTCACCCGAAGAACAGGGTGGACCTCGGCACCGTCCGGCGGACCCGGTAGTAGCGGACCTCCCGGTCCGCGCCGACGCGATCGAGGTAGTGCCCCGCCAGGAGCGTCGGCGCCCCCGCCGGCCGGTCGGTGCCTCCGGCGGCCGGCAGCGCCGGCAGGTCATCGGCGGCCACGGCTGGTCCCGGCGCGAGCAGCACGAGCGGACCGGCCAGCACGAGCGGACCGGCCAACAGGAGCGGCCAGGCCAGCACGACGAGGGCTCGGCGCACCGCCCACAGCCTGCCTGCGCCCAGGCGGCACGGCGCCCCGCTCACGGGCCGGCTCCGGGCGGGGCCGGGGCGGCCGGCGGCCGGCGGCGACCGCGGCGCAGCAGGTGGAGCCCGGCGGCGGCGAACAGGACGGCGCTGCCCGCCACGGCCGCGATCACCGGGACGGGCACCTCGGCCCGCCCGGCCTGCCCGGCCGCGACGGTGCGGGCAGAGGGCGCCGGCTCCGTGCCGCCGCTCGGGGTGGGCTCCGCCGGGGCGGGCACCCGCCGCGAGCCGTCGACGTAGGGCGGGGCACCCGCGTCGGCGACGTACGCCGGGGCTCCCGAACGAAGTCCTCGACGATGGCCGCGCTGACCAGGAGGTCGACGCCCCGGGGGCAGCTCGGGGGCACCGTCGTAGGCCGGAGCGTAGAGCTGCAGGAAGTAGGGGCCCGGCAGCGCGGCGGCCGCGGCGTACCGGGCCGGGCGGGCCCGCCACCGCACGGTCGGCGTCGCGAGGTGGGCTCCGTCGGCGTCCTTCACGAGCGGGACCAGGCCGGTGTCGCCGGGCTGCGTGAGCCCCTTGACCTCGCCGCCCAGTGGCCCGAACCACCGGGCTGTGAGCGACGCCCAGAGATCGTCGTAGGACCGGGTCGGCCGGAGCGCCAGCTGGGCATGCTGCCCCCAGGAGACGGGGAGCTTGACCAAACCGCCCCGGCTCGGGTCGACGTGCACCCGGAACACGCCGTCGGCGAGCTCCGGGGCATCGGCATAGCCGAAGCCGGCGGTCACCGCGGTGGCCTCCCCGGCCCGTGCGACCGGGTCGGGCAGCTCCGCCCAGGCCACGGAGCCGCTGTCCGGGGGCATCTGCTCGGCGTTGGTCAGGGCGGCTCCTCGTAGATCACCAGCTGGAGCTGCTGGGCGCGGGCGGGCTCGAAGAGCTGCGCGACGTAGACGTAGACGCGGTCGGCCTCGGCGCAGGCGGGCTTGGACCGGCCACCGCCCGAGGTGAGCTCAGGCTCTCCCGGCGACGCCCCGGCGAACGCGAGCTGGCCGCAGTCCGCGCCGTCGGGCGTGGCGGTGAGGCCGACGCCGAACCGCGACCCCTCGTCGGCCTTCAGTGCGCTCAGGTCGGAGACGACCGTCAGGGCGTAGTAGAGGCGGCTCCCGGGCCACTGCCGCGAGTAGCTGAACCACCCCCGGTTGCCGGGCCCGGGCGGGGTGACCCGGTGCAGACCCGCGGTGAGGGGTACGGCGTCGGCAGGCACGGCACCGCCCGCGACGGGCCGGCCGCCGAGCAGGTCGTCGGCGGCCGCGGCCGGGTTCGGGGAGAGCAGGCCGGCCAACAGCATCATGGCCAGGAGGAGCGCCGGGCCACCGGGCCTGAGGGCCCGCCGGCCGGTCGGTGACCGCCCCCGCCTCCCGCTCACGCCATCACCTCCTCAGGATCGGCACCTGACTCGGGGAACGCAGCCGCCGCCGCGTCCCCTCCGCCGAGTAGGGTACGAGGCCCCGTCCCGACCCGGAGGTGAGCACGGGTGACCGAGCACGGCGACGACCTGGCGGCGCGGCGTACCCAGCAGGCCGAGGTGTACGGCGCACCGTTCGACGAGCTGGTCGGTGAGCTCACGGCCCGGCTCGGCATCAGCGCCGAGGAGGTCGCCCGCACCATCGGGGTCTCCCTGCCGATGTTCGGGCAGCTGGTGGCCGCGCAGCGGGTGCGGATCGGGAACCCGGCGGCCGGAGCCCGCCTGGGCGAGCTGCGCGAGTTCGCCGGGCACCTCGCCACGGGCGCCGCGCGGCACGACGACATCCCGCTCGCGCTGGCGCAGATCCGCTCGTCGGCCGGCGTGGCGGTGCCGAGCGACCCCACGGTGGCGCGGGGGCCGGGGTCCGCGCGGGTGGAGGTCGGGCCGACCGAGGCGGCCGAGGTGCCCCGGCAGATCGGGTCGACGCCCCCCGCTCCACCCGGGCCCGAGCTCGCGCCGCCCGCCGCGCCCGCCGCTCCCGGGGTGCCGGCGGGCACGGGCTGGCTGCTCTCGACCGAGGGCCTGGCGCTGGCCCGCCAGATCGTCGGCCGGCACGTGCCGCCGACCCCGGCACGCCGCTGGCCGCTGCTGGAGCGCGTGACCGGCACCGAGACCTGGGTCAAGCACGAGAACCACAACCCCACGGGGGCGTTCAAGATCCGGGGTGGGCTGACCTTCGTGGCCGAGCTGCTCGTGCAGCAGCCCGGGGCGCGAGGACTGGTCTCGGCGACCCGCGGCAACCACGGCCAGAGCCTGGCGCTGGCCGGGGCGCTGGCGGGGCTGGCCGTGGTGATCGTCGTTCCCGAGGGGAACTCCCCGGACAAGAACGCCGCCATGGCCGGCTTCGGCGCCGAGCTGGTGGTCCACGGGCGGGACTACCAGGAGGCCAGCGAGCACGCCGCCACCCTCGCGGCGGAGCGGGGGCTGGTGCCGGTGCCGGCGTTCCACCCGTGGCTGGTGGCCGGCGTGGCGACCTACGCCGCCGAGCTGCACGAGGCGGTGCCCGGGCTGGACGCCGTCTACGTGCCGGTCGGCATGGGCACCGGACTGTCGGCGAACCTGGTCGTGCGCGACCTGCTCGGGCTGTCGACGGAGATCGTGGGCGTGGTGAGCGAGCGGGCGCCGGCGTACGCCCTGAGCGTGGCGGCCGGGCACCCGGTGCCGACACCGGACGCCGACACCTTCGTCGACGGGGTGGCCTGCCGCACTCCCGACCCCGCGGCCGTCGAGGTGATGAGCAGCGCGGGCGCGCGGGTGATCCAGGTCAGCGAGGACGACGCCGCGTCGGCGATGGCGCTGATGTACCGCGCCACCCACAATCTTGCCGAGCCCGCCGGCTCCCTGGCGCTCGCCGGGCTGCTCACCGAGCGCGACCGGCAGGCCGGCCGCCGGGTCGCTGTGGTCCACACCGGGGGGAACGCCGACTTCGACGTCCTGGCCCGGGTGATGAAGGAGCAGGCCCGATGACACCCACCCCGATGGCGATCGGCGCGCACGTCGAGCAGGACGACCCGGTCGCCGAGGCCGCCGCCCGGCAGGCCCCGCTGGTGCAGTTCTTCCTCGGCGACCCGCAGGGCTACCAGGGGCCCGAGATCCGGTACGCCGGCGGCGCGGCCGCGCTGCGCGCTGACGCCGAGGCCGCGGGCGTGGACCTGTACGTACATGCGCCGTACCTCGTCAACGTGGCGACGACCAACAACCGGATCCGGATCCCCTCCCGCAAGCTGCTCCAGCAGCACGTCGACGCGGCCGCCGAGATCGGCGCGAAGGGCCTGATCGTGCACGGCGGGCACCTGAACAAGGCCGAGGACCCCGCGGTCGGCCCCGACAACTGGCGCAAGGCGATCGAGGCGACGGACCTGAAGCTGCCGCTGCTCATCGAGAACACCGCCGGCGGCGACAACGCGATGACGCGCTACCTCGAGCGCATCGCCGGGGTGTGGGCCGCGATCGAGTCGTGCGCGCAGGCCGACCTCGTCGGCTTCTGCCTGGACACCTGTCACGCGCACGCCGGCGGCAACGCGCTGGCGACCGTGGTCGCCGACGTGCTCGCGATCACCGGGCGGATCGACCTGGTGCACTGCAACGACAGCCGTGACGACTTCGACTCCGGCGCCGACCGGCACGCCTCCTCGGCGCCGGCCGGATCGACCCCGACCTGCTGGCCGCCGTCGTCCGCGACGCCGGCGCGCCTGTCGTGTGCGAGACCCCGGCGGCGCCGTCGAGCACGCCGCCGACTTCGCCTGGCTGCGCGAGCGGCTGTAGCCGCCGAGGGCTCGGCTCCCGCCTTGGTGCTGAGACCCCGGAGTCGCCGCGGCGCCCACCGTCTGCCCGAGTGGGGTCACGCTGACCTCAGCTTCATCATGAGAAGTGGGTCGAGTGTCACTTCACACGGCGTACATGCCGTGTGAAGTGACACGCCGCCCACTGAACATGATGAAGCGGTGACCCGAGACCCCCGGCCGTGATGACGCAGTGACACGTGGGACACGTCGGACCACGCCCCCGGGGCTCGGCCGGTGTCACCCGGCCCGGCGTCGGCGCGGCGTCGGCTCGAAGCCCGCCGTACGGCGCCGTCAGGGGGCGTCCCACCCCTGCGGGTGAGGAGCGTTGCTTGACCCGGCCGCCAGGATGAGGCCATGACCACGCCGATCGACCTGCCCGCCCCCTGGAGGGGGACGTCATCGACCTGATCCTGGCCGACCACTACCTCTTCGAGGACCTGCTCCGCCGGATGCGCAGCAGCCACGAGGACAGGGATGCGCTGCGGACGGCGTTCGCCACGCTGCACGTCGCCCACGCGAGGGCCGAGGAGCGGCACGTGCTGCCGGCGCTCAAGCGGCGCGCGCCGTCGGTGGGCGAGCACGAGGTCGAGCACGGGGAGGAGGAGCACGCCGAGGGCCATGAGGCGCTGCTGTCGGTGCTCGAGCTGCGCGGCACCGACACCCGGGCCTTCGACGACGCGCTGGAGGAGCTGTCGGCGGTGGTCAGCCATCACCTGGTCGAGGAGGAGCTGTCCATCCTCAACCCGGCCCGCGACGAGGTCGGGGAGCGCAGGCGGGCCGAGCTCGGCGCGGCGTTCGCCGCGGAGTGACCCTCAGCCGGTGACGACGACCCGCAGCCGGCGTACGTCGACCGGCCGGTCGAGGCCGTCGCGAGTCAGCTCCAGGCGCAAGGGCACCGGCCGGCCCTCGCCACCGTGGAAGACGAGGAAGCGCAGCGCCCAGCCCCCGTCCTCGGAGCTGGCGTGCGAGTCGGGGTCGCCGGGCCGCGTCAGCGGCACCAGGTGACCCGGTCGCTCGACGACCTGCCAGCGATTGCGGCTCATGCCGCGGCGGAAGCGCAGCTCCAGCGTGCCGCCGGCGCGCAGCCGCACGAGCTTCCCGGTCGGCGGGTCCAGCAGCACCGTGGATGCCCTCGCGAGCATGCCTCACCCCCTGGTCGAACCCGGGCCGTGGTCGCCGGCCCGGCCGGCGGTCGGTCGTGTCGACCCTGAGGAGTCCGACGCTCCCCGCCTGATACGAGCCGGACGCCGTGATCCCTTGCGGGGGGCGCGTCAGGCGAAGCAGACGAACGGCGCCGGCGGCGCGTCGGACGTCGGCACCGGCACGGCCGACGCGAGGGCCGCGGCGGGGTCGTGCCCCCGCCCGAGGGCGCGGTGGACCTCGACGAGGACGTCGTGCGCGACCTCGTCGTGGACGGCGGCGGACGAGGCGATGACGGTGCGCACCCCCGCGTGCAGCCAGGCCGCGGTCATGCCGACCAGCTCCTCGCCGTAGCGCACCGTCGAGCGGCCCAGCTCGCACGCCGACAGCAGCACCACGTCGGGGACGCCGGGCAGCTGGTCGATGTCGTAGCCGAACCAGGGCCCGTCGACCAGCTCGACGCCGGAGAACATCGGGTTCTCCGCGGAGTGCCGGCCGTGGGCCGAGACGTGCAGCACGTCGACCCGGCCGGCCAGCTCGGAGACGGCGGCGGCCGTGGCCTCGGCGCCGGACAGCAGGTCCGCCGCCGGCCAGCCCGTGGCGGCGGCCTCGATCTCGGCCAGTGCGCGGGGGACCCGCGGCCCGGCCACGAAGCCGGCGCGGTCTGCGCGCAGCGGCACCCCCTGCCGAGCCAGCCAGGACGTCGCCGACTGGGCGACGGTCACCGGCCGCCCGACGAGGCCGCGCAGCAGCGGCCACGGGATGCCGGCCAGTGCGCCGGACGGCGTCAGCACCAGCCGCCGGTCACCCACGACCTCGAGGACGGGGTCGACCAGCAGGCCGGCTAGCCGCCCGAGCCGGTCGGTCAGCTGGCCGCGCACCGGGGCGGCGAAGGTGGGCGGCAGGTCGGAGCCGGCCATGTCCAAGTCGGGGAAGAGGCCGCCTAGGACGGTATCGAGCCGGGCCCGGTGGCCGAGGTCGCGCACCTGGGTGGCCGCCTCGGTGACCGTGAGGGCGACGAGCCGGTCGCCGGCCACCAGATAGGCCACGAGCGCGATCTCCGCACCCAGCCCGGCCTGCAGCTGGCCGAGCGACGCCGGCTCGGCGACCTGGCCCGAGCCCTCGCCGTACCACGCGTGCTCCCGGATTCGCTGCTGCAGCTCGGTCGCCCGGCGCCCCTCGCGCGTGCGCGGGTCCGGCTCCTGGGCCTGCAGCCAGCGCAGCTCGGCGAGCTCGGCCGACACCGTCTCGTCAGCCGGCGCCCGCACCGGGATCACGTTGGTTACCAGCGTGCGGGCGCGCTCGGACCACTCGAAGAGCACGTCCGGGCGGCCGTCCTCCACCGCCATCCGCAGCCCGTCCACCGCGAGCTGGCGGCCGTGCCCCACGACGCCGCTCTGCAGGTCCAGGCTCCCGAACGACGCCTGCCAGGCCTGCAGCTCGGCCAGCCCGTCGCGCAGCTCGGCGAACGAGCGGGTACGCCGGCCGCGCGCCCGCTCCAGGTCAGCCCGGACCTCGTGACGGAGCAGCCGGGCCCCGATCGGGTCGCTCGGCCCCAGCCGGACCCGGCCCAGCCGCTGCGCCGCCGCGGCGAGCTCCCCCCGACGGACGTGCACGCGCGCGGCGTACAGGTCGACCAGGGCCACCTCCCGAGGGAGCCGTTCGCGACGCAGCTGCGGCAACAGCTCGTCGGCGCGCTCGACCAGCTCGGGCTGGCGCAGGCCCCGATGCACCCCCGCCAGGAAGGCCACGGCATCCGCGCGCAGGGCCCAGGTGGTGCTCCCGTGGGCGGCGAACACCCGAGCGGCCTGTCGCGCTGCGCGCGCAGCCTCCCTCGGGTCGGTGTCCATCGCCGCGCGAGCCAGCGCCAGCTCGGCCTCGCCCTGGAACTGTCGCAGCCGGCGCGCCGCGCAGGCGCGCACCGAGGAACGCAGCAACGACAGCCCCTCGCTGGGCCGGCCGGCGGTGATGAGCGCCTCGGCCCGGTCCTGCGAGACCACCGCTCGATAGACCGGGCTCAGCTCTGAGAGCACTGGATAGGCGGCCTCCATCAGCCGCAGCGCACTGACCAGGTCACCGCGCAGAAGGTCGGTGTAGCCCAGGTTGTGCTGGGCCTTGGCCACCGCGCTCGGTAGCCCGTCGGCGTAGGCCAACGAGCGCTCGAAGTCGGCGTGCGCCAGCGCGGTCTGGCCCTGCTGCAGGTAGACGTTGCCCCGGTTGAGATGGGCGCGCGCGGCGTACTCGGGCTCCTCCTCCAGCGCCTCCACGGCCGCTGAGAACTCGACGAGGGCGCGCTTCGCGTCGCCCCGGCGCATCAGCAGCAGTCCCGCCTGGGAGCGCGCGATCCCGCGCGTGCGCGCCGAGATGGTGGGCCGCGACAGCGCCTGGCGACAGAGCCTTAGACCCTCGTCACCCTGGCCGGTCTCGGCGTTCACGTACGCGAGGGACACCTCGATCTGGGCGGCGAGGTTCGGGTCGGCGGCCCGCGCGTGCGCCCTCGTCAGCCAGCGCCTTGCTTCGGCGAACCGCCCGGCCGCACTCGCCGTCAGCCCCCGACGATGGAGCTCCTCGGCCGACAGCACTCAGCCATTCTGGCGCATGGCCGGCCCCTCCCGAGCCGATCAGGGAGCGAGGTCGGTGGTGGCCGACACCGCCGCCCAGCCGCGTTCTCGCGCGGCGGCGCGATCCTCGTGGAGATGCTCCCCGGTCAGCATCTCCACCATCTGGGCCGCCATTCGACCGGCGAACAGGGGGGCGGCGAAGGATGTGCCGCTCCACACCGCGAACAGGCCGGAGAAGTCGTCGGGATCCAGCGACTCGCGAACGCGCTGGTAGGCCTCGGTCCGCGCCATCGGCTGCAGGCCGCCCTGGAAGTCCGGCATGGTACTCATCACCGCCGCACCGGTCACGTGCGCACGGACCCACGGGCCGGCGTTGGTGAAGAGCGCGTCCGTGCCGTTGGGGTTGAGCGCGCCTACGGACACGATCGGGACGACGTCCGGGCGAACGGACACCGGGCCGTTGCCGTCGAGCCACGGCGTGAACGCCGCCGGGAACATCGGCCGCGCCGTCGCGTCGTTGCCGGCCGAGCACACCACGACGGTGCCGCACTCACCCAGCAGGCGCAGGATCTCGTAGATCGTCGGATCGAAAAGCAGGTCCTCAGGCGTCTCGTGGTAGTAGCCCATGGACAGCGTGAGGATGTCGATCGGGTGTCCGCCGGTCTCCCCGTCGCGGTGCCGGCGGGCCACCTCGGCGATCCGAGCCAGTGCCTCGACCAGGTCGGACTCGACGATCGGCCCGGACGAGCCGACCAGGCGCCACGCGACGATGTCGGCGTCGGGACACGCCTGGTGGATCAGGCCGCAGATGAACGTGCCGTGGCCGGCGTAGGGGTCGATGCCCCCGTCGAGGGCGCCCACCTGGTCGGGGAAGAGCTCGGGGTCGGTGGCCTGGTCGTCATAGCCGATCGGTTCTCCGTCCACCGTGACGTCGCGGCGGACCACCCCGGTGAGCCAGGGATGCTCTCCGCACCCGGTGTCCAGCGTCGCCACGACCGGCCGGCGCCCGACGATGGCTTCCGCCGGCCGACGCACCGGAGGTGGCCCGACGTACGAAATGGGCTGCCGCCCGCCGCTGCCGGCGTAGGCGTAGCTGGAGACGGCCGCCGAGGTGGGGACGCCGGCGGGGTTCGTGTCGTGCACGGGGTTCGGGTCGTGCACGGGGTTCGGGTCGTGCACGGGGTTCGGGTCGTGGACCGGGTTCGGGTCGTGGACCGGGTTCGGGTCGTGGACCGGGTTCGGGTCGTGGACCGGGTTCGGGTCGATGGGCCGAAGGAACACCATGTGGTCCAGGCCGACGCCATGCATCGCAGCGAGCCCGTACGCCGCGCGGGCGTGCTGCAGCAGCACCCAACCGTCGGGCGCCTGGGTCGCACTGCCCGTCGCGACGACCAGTGTCACCCGGACCACGCCGAGCCGGCCGGACCGCTCGGTGGCCGGCGGCCGGCTGGCGAGCTCCCTATCGGGCTCGACGCGGCGACCGTCCACCTCGGCCTCCCAGCCGAGCACCTGCGCCGTGACGGCCAGCTTGGCCAGCAGGTTGTCGATGTCGAACAGCCTCGAGACGGTGAGCCGCGGGCCGACGTACACCGTCGAACGCGGGCGCACTCCCTGCACCGACAGCGCGGTGCCTGGGTCCAGCACCCGACCGTCGACGCTGTCGAGGTAGCGCTTCGAGGGCACCGCGGGGTCGCGCCAGAGGCTGCGGTCGACCCGTCGCGGTGCCGTGGTCTCGGGATCCTTCTCCGGCGGCGTAGCGGAGGACGGCGTAGTGAACTGCTGCGGGTCGGAGTTCTCCATGGACGGCGGGGTCTCCTGGCTCAGATCTCGAACGCCGGGGTGCCGAACGGTTTGGCGTCCGGGTCGGACGGGGTGAGGAAGAGCCGGTAGAGGCCGGCCGGGAGCTCGGGGACCTCGAAGCGGCCCTGGGCGTCCACGGCGACCTCCCAGCTGCGCTCGTCGCCGCCGACCTGGGTGGCGCGCACCGCGGCCGGCGCCGGCGGGACGATCCAGCCGTCGAGGCGGGCGACCTCGCCGTCACCGCCGCCGGCGCGGACCAGCAGGTCCAGGTCGCCCGTGGCGAAGCGCAGGGTGTACGCCGTGGTCGCACTGCGCGTGCCGGCGAGGACCGAGGTGCGCTCGACGAGCATCATCAGCTCGTAGTCCAGGTCGGTGTCGGCCAGTGCCACCTCCGCCTGGGCGACGGCCTGCATCCGGGCCACGAGACCGACTGGCACGGGGTCGCGGCCGTCCCACATCTGCTCGAGTGCGTCGAAGACGGTGTCGCGGCTCATCAGCTGACCTCCCCCAGGAACGTGTCGCCCCCGAGGGCGGCGCGTAGCTTCGCCAGGCAGCGGCTTCGGGTGGGCCCGATGCTGCCGATGGGCATTTTGAGTTGTTCGGCCACGACCTTGTAGTCGGGGCGGTGCTCGAAGGCGACGATGCGCAGCAGCCGCTGACAGCGCTCCGAGAGCGTCTCGACCGCCTGCCACAGCCGGTCGGCCTCGTCGTGCTCGACGGCGTCGACCTCGGCGGGGCGCTGCTGAGGCAGGCGCGGCTCCACGTCGGTGTCCTCGGTCGGGATGTCCCGGACGGCGCGCTGGCCGACCCGCCAGGCCTCTCGCCGCGCGGTGGTCGTGAGCCAGCCGCCCACGGCCTTCGGGTCGTTGATGGCCTCGCGCCGGCGCACCAGCGCCAGCCAGGTGGACTGGACGACGTCCTCGGCGGACTCCTGGGAGAGCCGGTAGGCGCGGACGACGTGCCACAGCACCGGGGTCATCAGCCCGACGAGCTCGTCCAACCCGTCGGTGTCGCCGTCGAGCCAGCGCTGGAAGCAGGAAGCGGCGTCTGCCCAAAGCTGGCCCGGCCCAGGCCGGTCCTCGGCCTCGTCGTGCTGCGGGTCGCTCACGGGCGTCGTCTCCCATGCGGTCACTGCTGCCGCCGTTCTGGTCGCCACGAACTGTCAGGAGCCACGAACGTCGTCCCTGATACATCCGCGCGCGACCCCGTCACCTGAGCATGCCGCAACCGGGCCGCATGCGCGACCGACGCGACCGGTCGAGAAATTCCGGCTGCGCGTGTATCTGGGGGTGCGGAGGCGTCTCTTGGTGGGTGGTTGCGGGACACCGAGCCCCTGTGGGGGGAGGTTTGGCGGACCGCAGCACGGGGTAGCCACCAGAGCAGGGATTCGATCGGCACGGGGGACCGGTCGAGTCCCTGCTCGGTGTCTGTCCCCCCTCTCGCCGGTGCCGGTGGCGCGCACCTCGACCGGTAACCTCGGCGCGTGACCTCCTCCGCGCGTACGTCGTCGCTGGCCGTGCGCCCGATCAGCCCGGAGGAGCACCGGCGCTTCCTCGCCGCCCAGCCGTCGGCGAGCTTCCTGCAGACGCCCGGCTGGGGGCGGGTCAAGGCGGAGTGGCGCGCCGAGTCGCTCGGCTGGTACGCCGCTGACGCCGCCGTTGGCGACCTGCCGCGGGGCGCGGCCCTCGTGCTCTACCGGCAGATCCCGAGGGTCCGGCGCTACCTCGCCTACCTGCCCGAGGGGCCGGTGATCGACTGGGCGGCCGACGACCTGGCGACCTGGCTCGACCCGCTGGCCGCGCACTTGAAGGCCCAGGGCGCCTTCGGCATCCGGATCGGCCCGCCGGTGGTGACCCGCCGCTGGTCGGCGGCCCAGGTCAAGGAGGGCATCGCCGACCCGGCCGTCCGGCGACTCGGCGACGTGCCTCCCGCGGCGCGTGAGCAGGTGGGCGCCGCCGTCGTCAGCCAGCTGCGCGAGCTGGGCTGGCGCCCGCAGGCCGTCGAGGGCGGCTTCGCGGCGGGGCAGCCGCAGTACAACTTCTGGATCCCGCTCGCCGACACCGACGGCACCCCGCGCAGCGAGGAGCAGGTGCTCGCGGGGATGAACCAGCTCTGGCGGCGCAACATCCGCAAGGCCGAGAAGTCCGGGGTGGTCGTCACCCGGGCGGCGGCCGACACGGTGGCGGCCGACCTGGCGGCGTTCCACGCGCTCTACGTGCACACCGCCGAGCGCGACCACTTCACGCCGCGGCCGGCGGCGTACTTCCAGACGATGCAGGCCGCGCTGAGCGCCGACGACCCGGAGCGGTTCGCGCTCTACCTGGCCCGCCACGAGGGCGACCTGGTGGCGGCGACGATCGGGATCCGGGTGGGACGGCACGCGTGGTACTCCTACGGCGCCTCGTCCACCGAGAAGCGCGACGTGCGCGGCTCCAACGCCGTGCAGTGGGCGATGATCCGCGACGCGCTGGCCGCGGGGGCGGCGACGTACGACCTGCGCGGCATCACCGACACCCTCGACGCCGACGACCCGCACGTGGGGCTGATCCAGTTCAAGGTCGGCACCGGCGGCGAGGCGGTGGAGTACGCCGGCGAGTGGGACCTGCCGCTCCAGCCGCTGCTCTACAAGGCCTTCGAGCTCTACCTCGGCTACCGGGAGCGGCGATGACGCTGACCCTCACCATCGACGGTGACCGCTGGCGGGCGCACCTGAGCGCGGTGGCGCAGGCGACGCCGGGGCTGGTGCCGGTGGCGAAGGGCAACGGGTACGGCGTCGGCTTGGGCCGACGGGCCCGCACGACCCAGTGGCGGGCCGACCAGGGGCTGCTGGGGGAGGACCCGGTGCTCGCCGTCGGGACGTACGCCGAGCTGCCGGAGGTGGCCACCCGGTGCTCGGCGGACCTGCTGGTGCTGACCCCGTGGCGCCCGTTCGGGCCGGGCCTCGAGCTCGACCCCACGCTCGCCGGCCGGGTCATCCACACCGTCGGCCGGCCCGAGGACCTGCGCGACCTGCTGGCCCGCGACCCGAGGGCGCGGTTCGTGCTCGAGCTCGGCACCAGCATGAAGCGGCACGGCCTGGCGCCGCACGAGCTGCGGCACACCGGCCTGGAGCTGGCCGACCGCCCCAGCGCGAGGCTGGCCGGGGTCGCGGTGCACCTGCCGCTGGGCACCGGCACCCACCTGGCGGAGATGGAGCGGCTGCTCACCGACGTGGTGGCGGCCGGGCTGCCGGCCGGCTCGAGCACCGTCTGGGTCTCGCACCTGTCGACCGACGAGCTGGCCCAGCTGCGCCGCGCCTACCCCGACCTGGCCGTCCGACCTCGGATCGGCACCGACCTGTGGCTGGGCGACCGCGGTGCGCTGCGGGTGACCGCCCCCGTGCTCGACGTGCACGCGATCGAGCGTGGGGAACGCTACGGCTACCGGCAGCGGTCGGCTCCGCGCGCCGGCCACCTGGTGATCGTGAGCGGCGGGACCGCGCACGGCATCGGGCTCGAGGCCCCGCTCGGCGACGGCTCGCTGCGCTCCCGCGCCACCCGGCTGGCCCGGGGTGGGCTCGACGCCGCCGGCCTGGCCAAGTCGCCGTACCTCATCGACCGGAGGCACCCGTTCTTCGCCGAGCCGCCGCACATGCAGGCCTCGATGCTGTTCCTGCCGCAGGGCTCCTCGGTGCCGGCCGTCGGCGACGAGCTGGAGCTGCGGGTGCGCTTCACCGCCACCTGGGTGGACCGGGTCGTCTCGAGCTGAGCGCGCTGGCGTCAGCCGAGGTACGCGCGGAACTCAGGGCCGCGGGGTGTCAGCCAGCGCCTGCGAGCGGGCGAACCACGGCTGGGACGTTGCGGGGCCGACGGGCGCAGCCGCGCGGGCGCGGCTAACTGGTTCGACCGCAGGCGTCACGGAGCAGCGGCAGGCTCGGCGACCTCGACGTGCGCCCAGCGTCCGGGTGAACGACTCAGGAGCCGGACGCGCGCGGCGAGGCTCGTAGGCTGCCGGCATGACCACGCCGCGGCTGGCCCGACGCCGGGTGGTGCAGACCGGGCTCGCCACGGCCGCCCTGACACCGTGGCAGCGGACCGCGGAGCCGGCCGCGGCCGCGACACCGGACCGGACGTTCACGGTGGCCACGTTCAACGTCCGCGCGGGGCAGCCCGCCCGGGTGTACGCCGAGTCGTTGCGCGCGCTGATGACTCGTGCGGCGCTGATCGGGCTGCAGGAGACGCACTCGCCGAAGTTCGCGCGGGCGCTGCGGCGGGTGCTCGCCGAGCCACGCTTCGCCGGGTGGAGCGCCACCGGCCCACCACGCCGCAGGCGGCCTCAACCAACACCATCCTCTGGGGTCCCGGCTTCGAGGTGCAGCGCGACGGTCAGGGTGAGCCGATCGAGCGCAGCGTCCGGGCCTGCGCGGCGACGCCGCCCCTCAACGCGGCCCGCTTCCTGCAGTGGGTGCGGCTGACCGACACCGTGACCGGCCGGACCCTGACGCTGCTCAACACCCACCTCAACCACGGCATCCAGCGCGGCGACGGCTGCCCGTGGTTCGACACCGAGCCCACCGCCTCGACGCGGGCCGCGTTCCGGCACCTCGCCGCGATCGCCGCCTCGCGTTGCCGCGGCCGCGAAGCACGGCCAGGTCATCGCCACCGTCGACGCCAACATCGACCACCCCGACGACCAGGAGTGCACCCGGCCCTCGGCAGCCAAGTTCCCCTGGCGGGCCCTGGAGCAGCAGGACGGCCCGCGCCCCCACCTGGTGTCGCACTACACCGCCGTCGGCGGCGGGCCCACCCACGGCGAGGACCGCTACGACTACGTCTACTTGTGGGACCGCCGGCCCCGGCACCGGGTGCTGACCCTGCGGGCAACCGTCGCGGCTCACCGGGCTGAGCTCGACCACGACGCCGTGGTGGCGAGGTTCAGGATGCAGGGGAGAGCGACCTGACCGAGCCGGCCGGGTCGGCGTCGTCTCCGGGGCCGGCCTCGACGCCGGCCTCGTCGTCGTCCTCGGTGGGCCCGGGACGGTCGACCAGGTCGTGCTCGGGGGCGAGCACGTCGCGCGCGACGATGACGACGAGGTACAGCTCGGCGATGATCCGCACGACGATGGCGAGCCAGTACGCGCCGGCGGCGCTGCCGCCGGCCGGCTCGAGCTGGCCGCCGAGGTACCACCAGACCGCCGCGAAGTAGAGCACCTCGCCGGCCTGCCACACCAGCAGGTCGCGCCAGCGCGGGCGGGCGAGCACCGCGAGCGGCAGCAGCCAGAGCACGTACTGCGGCGAGTACACCTTGTTGACCAGCAGGAAGCCCGCCACGATCAGGAAGCCCAACTGCGCCAGCCGCGGCGTCCGCCGCGCGGCCAGTCCCAGCGCGAGGACGCCCGCGCACCACACGACGAAGAACGCCCACGACACCTTGTTGATGGTGCTCGGGTCGAATGCGTGCCCCGTCATCTGCGAGAGCATCAGCCACACCGAGCCCAGGTCGGCGCCGCGCTCCTCGTTGAACCGCCAGAAGACCCGCCACGGTCCGGGGCCGGTGAGGTACGCCGGCGCGTTGGCGAGCACCCACGAGGCCGCCGCCGCGCCCGCGGCGACCAGGTCGCGCCACCGCCGGTCCCGCCAGCAGATGATCAGCAGGCCGCCGAGCAGGAACAGGGGATAGAGCTTGGTGGCCGTGCCCAGCCCGATCATGACGCCGGTGAGCACCGGCCGGCCTCGGGCCCACGCCCACAGTGCCCCGGCGACCAGCACGACCGCCAGCAGGTCCCAGTTGATCAGCCCCGAGAGCAGCAGCGCGGGCGACACGGCGAAAGCGGCCGCGTCCCACGGCCGGCGGGGTTGACCCCGACCAGCAGCCACGCGGCGAGCAGCGTGACCAGTGCAAAGCCAAGCGCGTTGACGACCACGTAGACCCGCATCTCGCGGGTGATGTCGCGGCTGCCGGCCAGGTCGCCTGCCGGCTGGTCGTAGCGCGGGTCGAGGTCGGGGAGCCCACCACCAGTGGGTGACCCAGGCGGTCGCCCAGGCGTAGTAGGAGATGCCGACCGGGTACTCCATCACGTCGTACCGCGCCCGGACCTGCTCATCGGTGGTGTAGGGCCAGTTCAGCTCGGCCAGGCCGCGACCGGTGTAGAGGTAGGGCAGATCGGAGTAGCACATGTGCGAGTAGCGCAGGTCGCCGTCTTGCCAGGAGGTCTGGTAGCACGGCGCCTTCTGCAGCATGCCCAGCGCGAAGGTCAGCGCCGTCAGCAGCAGGACCACGCGGGCCGGCGTCCACCAGGGGTGCCGCCCGGCGCGGCTGCCCAACGGGCCCCCGACGGCCTCGCTGACCGCGCCGACCAGCGGGTCGTCGAGCGTCGGCGCCACCGAGGGGGCATCGGGGCCAGGCTGCGGACCGGTCACGGGGCCATTCTTGCCGCACGCGCCGTCACCAGGGCCAGCCGGCTACCAAAGCCAGCGCAGCACGCCCAGGACGCCGATCATCCGCACCGAGAGGGCTGCGGGCGCGGCCTTGCTCGCGCCCCCACCCGGGGTGGGCGGTGCCGAGGAGCTCGGCGGCGGGCTCGACGCAGGCGGCGTGGTCGGCGGGGAGCTGGAGGGCGGCGGCTCGCTGGTCGGCGGGCTGGACGGCGGCGGCTCCGAGCTCGGCGGCGCGCTCGAGCTCGGCGGCGCGCTCGAGCTGGGCTTCCTCGTCGGCTTCTTGGTGGGCTTGGGCGTCGGCACGTACGGGTCGTGGCCGGCCGGTGCCTCGCCGTCGACGTACACCGGCGGCGGGAACTCCTCGACCGGCAGGCCCTCCATGTCACGCTTCATCACGGCCGTCCAGGTCTGGGTGGGGTAGACCGCCCCGAAGTACGACGGCAGCCAGCCGTCGAGCTGGTCGTTGCCGTCGCCGCGCACGTACATCACGGCCGTGGCCAGCTGCGGGGTGTAGCCCACGAACCACGCCGAGGAGACGTAGTCGCCACCGTGGCCGTCCTCCTTGGTGGCGGTGCCGGTCTTGCCGGCCGCGGGCCGGCCCAGCGCCAGCGCGGCCTGGCCGGTGCCGTTCTTGACGACCTGCTGCAGGGTGTAGGAGACGTCGGCGGCGATGTCCTCGTCGATGACCTGCTTGGTCGGCGACTTGAACCGGTAGACCTCCTCGCCGTTCTTGTCCACGATCCGCTCGACGACGTGGACCTCGGCGCGCTTCCCACCCGCCGCGAGCGTGGCGTAGGTGTTGGCCATGTTGATCGCGCTCACCTTGGCTTTGACCCAGGGTGATCAGCGCATCGGCCTCGAGGTCGCCGGTGGTGCTGGGGATGCCCGGGTACTTCTTCGACGCCTTGGCGGGCGGCATGCCCATCTTGTACGCCGTCTCGAGGATCTTCTGCGGCCCGTTGTCCATGGAGTCGGACATGTCGACGAAGGCGGTGTTGATCGACTCCTCCATCGCCTTGATGCCGCTGACCCGCCCGTAGTCGTTGCCGAGCCCGTCGGAGCCGCTGCCCTCGTTGCGCACCGTCAGACCGTCGGGGAACTCATAGGGGGAGTTTCCGTCGAAGGAGTCCTTGATCGAGAAGCCCTCGGCCAGGGCCGTCGCGAGGCTGACCGGCTTGAACGTCGAGCCCACCATCCCGCCGGCCGAGGCCCAGTTGATCTCGGAGTCGAGGAAGTCCTGACCGCCGTAGAAGCCGCCGAGCGCGCCGGTGCCGGGCTCGACCGACGCCACCCCGATGTGCAGCTGCTTCTTGGGCAGGACGCCGCCGTCGGCGCGGGTGGTCGGCCGGACCTCGGCCACGCCCTGCTCGGCCGCCTGCATCGCCTCGGGGTGAAGGTGGTGGTCACCTTGTAACCGCCGCCGTCGATCTGGTCGTCGGTGTAGCCGAGCTTCTTCATCTCGTTGCGCACCAGCGTGAGCATGAAGCCCTTCTGGCCGCCGTACCGGCTTTCGGCCCGCTGCTTGGGCAGGTGCGGGAGCTTGGCGTAGACCTCGTCCACCTTCGCCTGGTCGGCGGTGCCGTCCTTGACCATGCCGTCGAGCACGTATTGGTAGCGGCCCCGCAGCCGCTCCTTGATCGCCTTGCGCTCCTGCGTGGAGTCCCCGGTGGCCGGGTCGAAGCCGGAGGGGTTGTTGATGACGCTCGCCAGCACGGCGCTCTGGGCCAGCGTGAGCTTGGCTGCCGGCTTCTTGAAGTAGGCCCGGGCGGCGGCCTCGACGCCGTACGCCCCGCGCCCGAAGTAGATGGTGTTGAGGTAGCCCTCCAGCAGCTCCTTCTTGCTCACCTGTCGCTGCAGCTTCAAGGAGAGCACCGCCTCCTTCAGCTTGCGCTGGTAGGAGCGCTCGCTGGTGAGGTAGAGGATCTTGACGTACTGCTGGGTGATGGTCGAGGCGCCCTGGGTCGGACCGCCCTGCGCGTTGTTGAAGAGCGCCCGCAGAATCCCCTTGGGGTCGATGCCCTTGTTGGTCCAGAAGGTGCGGTCCTCGGCGGACACCACCGCGTCCTGCAGATGCTGCGGCATCTGCGAGAGCGGGATCGACTCGCGGTTCTGGGTGGCGAACGTGCCGACCTGCTGCTTGCCACCGGAGTAGAAGACCGTCGTGGTCTCGGCCTGGAAGTCCTTGTTCGGGTCCGGCAGGTCGATCGAGCGGTAGAGGTAGACGAAGGCACCGACGCCGACCAGGGCACCCACCAGGCCCAGCGCGACCAGCCACTTCAGGGTCGTCAGGATGCGCCGCTTGGCCGTGCCGGGGCGCTTGGGCTTGCGCGTCCTCGCGGGGCCGGCGGCCCGACGCTTCTTGCTCACCTGGGGGAAACCTTCGGTCGAGGCCAGTCGCTGGCTCGTCGTGGGGGACCTGACGAGGGTACGGGGTCGCTCGCGGCGTTCCCAATCGAACCGCCAGGTTCGCGGGGAGGGCTCAGCAGGTTCTCAGGCTGGGCTGCCACGGTGTCCTGGTCGCCGCCGATGGCTCGGGGTTTCGCGTCGTACGGATATATCGCTACGATAGATCGCGTGGCACGTCGTGCGGAGACCATCGAGCTGGCCGTCCTCGGTCTGCTGCACGAGGGACCCATGCACGGCTACCAGCTGCGCAAGCGGCTGAACCTGATGCTGGGCTGGGGCCGGGTGCTCTCCTATGGCACGCTCTACCCGACGCTGAAGCGCATGCTGCGCTCGGCGCTGATCGAACTCGCGCGTCCCGGCCGGGGGTGGTCAGCGGCCGGCCGCGCATCGTCTACCGGGTCACGTCGGCCGGGACGCGCGAGTTCGAGCGGCTGATGTCGGAGGTGGGCCCGACCGCCTGGGAGGACGACAACTTCGACATCCGCTTCGCCTTCTTCAGCCGCACCGACATGGAGATCCGGCTGCGCGTCCTGGAAGGGCGCCGGTCACGGCTGCAGGAGCGGCTGGCCCGCATCCAGTCCGCGCTCGACCTCACCCAGGCCGGGTGGACCGCTACGCCGGCGAGCTGCAGCGCCACGGCGTGGAGTCGGTCGAGCGCGAGGTCCTCTGGCTGTCGGAGCTGATCAACCGCGAGCGCACCCAGGCCGAGGGGAGATCCCACCACGGGCCTGGGGCCCGCCGGCCTAGCCGGCCGGCCCCGACCACACCGTCCAGGACGTGCCAGGTGAGACCCACCGGTGCACGTCGTACCCAACGAGAAAGCCGAGAGAAGCAGACAAGGAGAGCCCCATGGGTTCGGTTCGGTGGCCATCGTGGGAGTGGGCAACTGCGCCACCTCCCTCATCCAGGGCGTGCACTACTACCAGGACGCCGACCCGCAGAGCACCGTGCCCGGGCTGATGCACGTGACGTTCGGCGACTACCACGTCGGCGACGTGGAGTTCGTGGCGGCGTTCGACGTGGACGCCAAGAAGGTCGGCTTCGACCTGGCCGAGGCGACGCAGGCCTCGAGAACAACACCATCAAGATCTGCGACGTGCCGCCCACCGGCGTGACCGTGCAGCGCGGCCACACCTTCGACGGGCTGGGCAGTACTACCGCGAGACCATCGAGGAGTCCGACGCGGAGCCGGTCGACGTGGTCTCGGTGCTGCGGGAGGACCGGCGCCGACGTGCTGGTGTCCTACTGCCGGTGGGCTCGGAGGCCGCCGACAAGTTCTACGCCCAGTGCGCGATCGACGCGGGCGTGGCATTCGTGAACGCGCTGCCGGTGTTCATCGCCTCTGACCAGGTGGGCGGCGAAGTTCGAGGCCGCCGGCGTGCCGATCATCGGCGACGACATCAAGTCGCAGGTGGGCGCGACCATCACCCACCGGGTGCTGGCCAAGCTCTTGAGGACCGCGGCGTCACGCTGGACCGCACCTACCAGCTCAACGTCGGCGGCAACATGGACTTCAAGAACATGCTCGAGCGGGACCGGCTGGAGTCGAAGAAGATCTCCAAGACCCAGGCCGTGACCTCCAACCTGCACGGCCCACTCGGGGGCAAGATCCAGGACAAGAACGTCCACATCGGGCCGTCGGACTATGTCGCGTGGCTCGACGACCGCAAGTGGGCCTACGTGCGCCTGGAGGGTCGGGCCTTCGGCGACGTGCCGCTGAGCCTGGAGTACAAGCTCGAGGTCTGGGACTCGCCGAACTCCGCGGGCATCATCATCGACGCCATCCGGGCGGCCAAGATCGCCAAGGACCGCGGCATCGGCGGCCCGATCCCTGTCGGCGTCGTCGTACCTCATGAAGAGCCCGCCGGTGCAGCTGCCCGACGACGAGGGCCGCGCCCGGGTCGAGGCGTTCATCCGCGGCGAGGAGTGAGGGCCCCTCGCTGGTGGAGGAGCGGGCGCCACGAGCGTCTCGAAACCGGCGGGTCCGCTGAGACTCCCGCCGAGCCCCGAGCCACGGCCGGGGAGTCACTCGTTCACCATGTTCTCGTGGTGAAGCCTCACTTCCCGTGTCATGTACGACGCGAGAAGTCCGGCTTCACCATGTGAACATGGTGAAGCCGGGTGACGCCCGTTCTCTGCCGCCCGGCGCCGGCCCGCTCAGCCCTCAGCCGGGGGCTCCGGCGCTGCGCGCCCGAAGGAGACGCGCGTGACCCGGCGCCCGGCCATCTCGGTCACCTCGAGCACCAGGTCGCCGGCCGGGACCCGGTCGCCCACCTCGGGGATCCGGCCCAGCCGGGCCATCACGTAGCCGGCGAGCGTCTCCGGGCAGTCGCCCGGCTCCAGCCGGGCGCCGGTCAGCTCCTCGACATCGTCGAGGCTCGCGCCCCCCACGACCGTCGACGCGGGAGCCTCCGCCGCGGTCGGGCGCTGGAAGGTCGTACTCGTCGCGGATCTCGCCGACCAGCTCCTCCACGAGGTCCTCGAGGGTGACGATGCCGTCGGTGCCGCCGTACTCGCTCACCACGACGGCCAGGTGCGTGCGCCCTCGCGCATCATCGTGATCGAGGGGAGCAGCAGGTTGGTCGAGGGGAGCAGCAGCACCGGGCGTACGACGTCTGCCACCCGCCGTGGGTCGGCTGCCTCGACGCCCAGCAGGTCGCGCACGTGCAGGAAGCCGACGACGTCGTCGAACCCGTCGCCGAGCACTGGGTAGCGCGAGTAGGACAGCTGCCGCACGAGCAGCGCCGCTCGGGGAGCGGGGTGTCGGCGCGCAGGAACTCCACGTCGACGCGCGGGCGCATCACCTCCCCAGCCGCGTGTCGGTCGCGGCGAACACGTCGCCGAGGAGCTGTCGCTCGTCCTCCTCCAGGGCCTCGTGCGAGGTGACGATCTCCCGCAGCTCCTCCTCGGTGAGCTCCTCCCCGGTCGCCGTCGGGTCGCCGCCGAGCAGCCGGACGACGACGTTGGTGGACACCGACAGCAGCCAGATCACCGGTCGCATCAGGCTGGCGAACCGGTCCAGCACCGGCGCCACCAGCAGCGAGAGGCCGGCCGACTTCTGCAGCGCGAGCCGCTTCGGGGCCAGCTCGCCGAGCACCAGCAAGAGTAGGCGATCACGAGCGTGAGCGCCACCAGCGCGGCGGTCTCGGCGGCTCCCTCGGACAGGCCGACGTGCTCGAGGTGCGGCGCCAGGTCGGGTGCCAGCGTCGCCCCGCCGTACGCCGCCGACAAGAACCCCGCCACCGTGACCCCGATCTGGACAGCGGCCAGGAAGCGGTTGGGGTCGCGTGCCACCTGCGCGACCCGGGCGCCCCGGGGGCCGCGCCGCTCCAGCTGCGCCAGCTGGCTCTCCCGCAGGGAGATGAGCGCGATCTCGGTCGCGGCGAACACGCCGCCGACGACGATGAAGACGAGCACCAGCAGCGCGCTGACCAGGGTCTGGGAGAACATCGGCGGCCCGGGTCAGCGAAGGTTCTCGTCGAAGAAGGCGAGGACCCGGTCGACACCCTCCTGCTGACGGTGCTCGGTGAGGGTGGAGTGCCCGCGGCCCGTGAACTCCACGGCGAGGAACGACTCGCCCAGCTCGCGACGGAGGGTGTCGAAGCGAGTGCCGACCAGGCGGTCCTGGGGGTAGCGCAGCCCGAGCACCTGCTGGCCGTTCGCCGCGCGCCGGCGGACGACGGCGAGGTCGTCAGGGCTGAGGTTGACGTCGGCCCCGCGCGCCCGCCCCACGCAGAACGGGACGGAGGGCTGGGCCAGCACCGGGGCAGTCACCGCGGGGTCGACCATCATCGCGAGGGCGAACCCGCCGGTGAAGCACATCCCCAGCGCTCCCACCCCCGGACCGCCCAGCTCGTCGTGCAGCGCTCGGGCGAGGGAGCGCAGCCAGTCGGCGATCGGTGCGGTTTGGCCGGTCGCCAGCTTGGTGAACTCCCTGCTCACGCACACCTGCGCCATGGAGCGGGCCATGGCGGCCGCCCCCGGTGGCTGCTCGGGCGTCCCGAACAGGTGCGGCATCACCACGGTGTAGCCGGCCGCGACGACCTCCTCGCCGAAACCGATCACGGTCGGGGTCAGGCCCGGGATCTCGTGGATGACGACGACGCCCGGGCCGGCCCCCTTGCGGTACGTCGGGTGAGTGACTCCGGCGTTGCTGTGCGACCCCAGGGTCCAGGTCGAGAGCAGGCTCATCGACGCTCCTCGAGATCTCGGCCGCGACCGGGCGCCACGGCCTGCCCAGGGTAGCCGCCGCCGGCCGGGCGGCCGGCCGGTCGTGGGGGTCGCGGTGGCTCTCCGGCGTCGGCGCAGCTTCATCATGAGAAGTGGGCCACGTGCCACTTCACACGTCGTACATGCCGTGTGAAGTGGGGCTTCGCCCACTTCTCATGATGAAGCAGAGGCACCGGACCCAGCTGCCGCCCGGCGACCATCGGCTCACTCCGGGTGCTGGGCAGCCCAGGCGAGGAGGGCGGCGCGGGCGTCGTCCTCGGTCATCGGGCCACTGTCCAGGCGCAGCTCGAGGAGGTGCTGGTAGGCCGCGCCGACCCGGCGCCCGGGACCGATCCCGAGGATCGCCATGATCTGGTTGCCGTCCAGGTCGGGGCGGATCGCGGCCAGCTCCTCCTCGGTCGACAGCCGCTCGATCCGAGCCTCGATGTCGTCGTAGGTGCGCTGCAGCCGCTCGGCCTTGCGCCGGTTGCGGGTCGTGGAGTCCGCGCGCGTGAGGATGTGCAGCCGCTCCAGCTGGTCGCCCGCGTCGCGCACGTAGCGGCGGACGGCGGAGTCGGTCCACTCACCCGAGCCGTACCCGTGGAAGCGCAGGTGCAGCTCGACCAGCTTGCACACCGCGTCGGTGTCGTCGTTGGAGAAGCGCAGCGCCCTCATCCGCTTGCGGGTGATCTTCGCGCCGACGACGTCGTGGTGGTGGAAGGTGACGGTGCCGTCGCCGAGGAAGCGGCGGGTCCGCGGCTTGCCCACGTCGTGCATGAGCGCGGCGAAGCGCGCGACGAAGTCCGGCCCCCCGCCGGGCAGCCGGTCTTCCAGCGCCATGGACTGCTCGAGCACGGTGAGGGTGTGCTCGTAGACGTCCTTGTGCCGGTGGTGCTCGTCCCGCTCCAGCATCAGCGCGGGCAGCTCGGGCAGCACCCGCGCGGCCAGTCCGGTCTCCACCAGCAGCGCCAGCCCGCGGCGCGGGTACGGCGCACACACCAGCTTCACCAGCTCGTCGCGCACCCGCTCGGCGGAGACGATGTCGATCCGGTCGGCCATCGCCGTCATGGCCGCCACCACCTCCGGAGCCACCGTGAAGCCCAGCTGCGCCGCGAACCGCGCGGCCCGCATCATCCGCAGCGGGTCGTCGGAGAAGGAGTCCTCGGGCCGGCCGGGCGTCCGCAGCAGCCGGTGCGCCAGGTCCACTACGCCGCCGTGGGGGTCCTCGAACTCTCGGCCGGGCAGGGTGATCGCCATCGCGTTCACGGTGAAGTCGCGGCGCCCGAGGTCCCCGGCCAGAGAGTCGCCGTACCGGACGGTCGGCTTGCGCGAGTCGGGGTCGTAGTGCTCGGCGCGGTACGTCGTGATCTCGACGGTCCACGCGCCCTTGCGGCAGCCAATGGTCCCGAAGGCTCGGCCGATGTCCCACACCGCGTCGGCCCAGCCGTGCACCAGCCGCTCGACCACCTCGGGCCGCGCCGACGTGGTGAAGTCGAGATCGTTCTGCAGCCGCCCGAGCATCGCGTCGCGCACCGGGCCGCCGACCAGGGCCAGCGACTCGCCGGCCTCTGCGAAGCGCTCGCCCAGGCGGTCGATGACCGGCGCTATCCGGTCGAGCTCTGCCGCGGCCAGGGCCTGGACCTGCACCATGGAGAGCGGCTCGTCGACCTGGCTTTGGGCCTCGGGCCGGGACGCGTCGGACATGACAGCAGACTCTAGTGAGCGCGGCCCGGCGAACCCTCCCCGGCGCCCCCGCGCCCGCGCCGCGCCGGCCGAGCCGACGCTAGAGTCGAGGCGTGCTCCCACGGTCGTCGTCCGCGCCTGCCCGGGCAGCGCGGGGAGGGCTGGGTCGCCGGGCGCGGCTGACGCTGGCCGCGGCCGCTCTCGCCGGCCCGACGCTCGCCTGGGCGCCGGTGCCGACGGCCGCCGCGACAGTGACGACAGCCACGACGGCCAGGGCGGCGGCGGCGGCCGCCGACCCCGACCCACTGGCTGTGTCGATCGACTCGCTGTCGCCCTCGGTGATCCCCGTCAAGGGCCCGCTGGTCGTCAGCGGGCGGATCTTCAACACCAGCAACGAGGAGTGGCGGGGCATCAACGTCTACCCGCTGCTTTCCACCAGCCCGTTCACCACCCACGAGGAGCTGGTCGAGGCGATGGCCCTCGACCCGAGCGTCGAGGTCGGGCAGCGGACCTGACCATCTCCGACTCCATCGCCCGTCTGCAGCCCGGTGAGTCGGCGCCCTACCGCCTACGGCTGCCGCACCGCAGCTTCGGCACCGAGGCGGGCGTCTACTGGTTCCAGGTGCACGCCCTCGGCGAGACCGACGCCGGGCGCGAGGACGGCGCCGACGGCCGCGCCCGGACCTTCCTCGCCCTCGTGCCGGGGAAGGGCACCATCGACACCGCCCTCGTCGTGCCGGTACGGCGATCGGTGCGGCACGCGCCCGGGGGGAGGTCGCCGCTCCGGGAAGCTGGCTTCGCGACCTGTCCACCAGCGGCCTGCTGAGCACCCGGCTGGCCATCGCCCAAGGTGCCGGTGCCCGCCCGCTCACGTGGCTGATCGACCCTGCGGTGCCCCAAGCGGCCCAGCAGCTCGCCGATGGCAACCTGGGCTTCCAGCTCGGGGCCCCCGGTCAAGCGACCCAGGAGAGCCCCGGCGCGGACGACTCGGCCGACGCCGGCGACACCGGCTCGGGCGATGCGCTCAGCTCGGCACCGGAGCAGTCGGGTGCGGCCACGGCGCTCGTCGCCGGGCGCGCGGCGCAGGACTGGCTGGCCGGCATGCAGCGCGCCCTGGCCGGCGACCAGCTGCTGGCCCTGCCCTACGGCGACCTCGACGTGATGGCGGCGCTGCGCGCGGGGGGACGTCCGCCGACCTGCTGACCCTGGCCCGGTCCGTCACCTCCCGCCGGCTCGCCCCCTGGGGCCTGCCCCTCGACTCGGTGGTGAGCCCCGCGTCCGGCTTCCTCACCGCCTCGGCCCTGTCGGCGCTGCCCGACTCGACCGTGGTGCTGCTGCGCGACATCGCCCTCACCCGCGACCCCGACCATCTCACCGCCGCCGTGCCGGCGGTGGTCCGTGTCGACGACCGGCAGGTGCTGCTCAGCGCGACCCGACCGGCGGCGGGCGGGCCCGGTCCGGACGACCCGCTGGCCACCGTCAGCCTGCGTCAGCGCATCCTCGCCGAGGCCGCCGTACGTCGGCTGACCCGGACCGGTCCGCTGGTCCTCACGCTCCCGACCGGCTGGCGACCGGACGCTGCTGCAGCCGGCCAGTTCTTCGCGGGCCTCGATGTGCCGTGGCTGCGGCTGGCGACGCTGGCCGACGTCGCCGAACGTCGAGGCAGGGCCGTCGCGCCGGAGCGCGTGCGCTACTCCGAGCGGCAGGCCGCCCTGGAGCTGCCGCCGGCGACCCTCGCCGAGGTGGCCGGGCTCGTGGACGACGGCGGCCGGCTCGACAGCCTGCTCCCCGGCACCGACACCGTCGCCGACCAGGTGGCGCGGGCGGCCCTGCCCGCGGCGTCGTACGCCGCCTGCCGCAACGCCCGGCGCCAGAGCTCCGCGGTCGCCGGGATGCGCGGGTGGGTCGCGGGCCAGCTCGGCCGGTCGAGCTGAGCGCCCCGAGCTCGGTCACGCTGTCGTCGGACTCCGGCCCCTCGCCACGTCGGTCACCAACCACCTCGACCAGCCGGTGCGGGTGCGGGTCGTGGCCGACGTCGCCGACAGCAACCTGCGCATCGAGCCCTCCGACGTCGTCGAGATCGACCCGGGCGGCCGGGCCGACCTGCTGCTCCAGGCCCGCAGCTCGGTGCTCGGCGTCCACGAGGTGACCCTGCGCGTGGCGGACGAGCAGGGTCGGGCCTCGGCCCGAGCGCGAGCTTCCCGCTCACCTCCGCGCAGGTCAGCGACGTGATCTGGGTCGTGATGGGCGCCGGCGCCGCGCTGCTGTTCGGGGCCATCGTCGTCCGCAACGTTCGCCGGATCCGGGGCCGGGCGCGGCCAGCGCCCCGCGGTGCCGGCTCCGGAGCGAGCCGACGCGTGAGCACCGCCGACGACCAGCGGATCCTGTCCGCGAGCGCCGTGATGGCGGCCGGCACCATCGTGTCCCGGCTCAGCGGCTTCGTGCGCACCGCGCTGCTGGCCGCCGCCCTGGGTCCGGTGCTGCACGCGGACGTGTTCAACATCGCGAACACCATCCCCAACATGCTCTACATCCTGCTGGCCGGCGGCATCGTCAACGCCGTGCTGGTGCCGCAGCTGGTCCGGGCGATGAAGCAAGACTCCGACGGCGGCGAGGCCTACACCAACCGCGTGATCACCCTCGCCGGGCTGTTCCTCGCGGTCGTCACCGTGCTCCTGGTGGTCGCCGCCCTGGGTGATGCGGCTGGTGATGGACCCCGCGTTCTTCACGCCCGGCTCAGCGCCCAGCGGGAGTCGGTGATCGCCTTCGCGCGGTTCTGTCTGCCGCAGGTGTTCTCTACGGGATGTTCGTGCTGGTCGGTCAGATCCTCAACGCGCGGCCGGTTCGGCCCGATGATGTGGGCGCCCATCGCGAACAACATCATCGCGATCGGTGTCCTGACGGCCTATCTGCTCGTCTACGGCAAGGCCCAGGACCTGTGCGGCAGTTACACCAGCAGCCAGGAGCTGCTGCTGGGCCTCGTCCACGGCCGGCATCGCCGCGCAGCTGGCGATCCTGGTGCCCTACCTGAGGGCGGCCGGAGTACCCACCGGCCCCGGTTCGACTTCCGCGACGCCGGGCTCGGGCACACCCTGCGGCTGGGCTACTGGACGGTGCTGTTCGTCATCGTCAACCAGATCGCGTACACGATCGTGGTGCGGCTCGCCTCGAGCGGTACGGCGCAACCGGACGCCTGCGGCGTGGCCTCGGGCACGGGCTACTCGATCTACTCCTCGGCGTTCCTCATCATCATGGTCCCCCACTCGGTGGTGACGGTCTCGCTGGCCACCGCGATCCTCCCGCGACTGTCCGGCCACGCCGCCGACGCGGACCTGCGCGGCCTCGCGGGCACGCTCGCGGCGGCGCTGCGCACCGCGCTGGCCGTCGTGGTCCCCTTCGCGGTGCTGCTGCCGGTGGTGGCGCCCGACCTCGCCAACTTCGTCTGGGGCCATGGGGCGACCGGGTCGCGGTTCTGGCTCTTCGTGCCGACCCTGTCGCTGTTCGGCCCGGGGCTGGTCTTCTTCAGCGTGCACTACCTCATGCTGCGCGGCTTCTACGCCCTCGAGCGGACCCGCACCGTCTTCGCGATCCAGTGCGTCATCGCGGCCACCAACATCGCCGCAGCCATCCTGCTGGTGCGCAGCACGGGACCCCAGGCCACCTCGCCGGCCCTGGTCGCGGCGTACGTCGCGTCGTACCTGCTCGGCGCGGCCCTCTCCTACGCGGTGCTCCGCCGCCTGCTGGGCGGCCTCGGCACTCGGGAGCTGGGGCGCTACCTGGTCCGGCTCGCCGTCGCCGTCGCCGGCACGGGCGCGGTGACCCTGCTGCTGACCCGGCTCCTACACGGGGTCGCCGGGCGGACGCCGGACCCGTGGCTCGCGGCCGGCCTGCTGGCGCTCGAGGTCGTCGTCGCCGGTGTCGTCTACCTCGGGATGGCCCGGCTGCTGCGGCTGCGCGAGGTCACCGCCATCACGAACACGCTGGTCGAGCGGTTGCCCAGCCGCCTGCGCAGCCGCTGACACCGCCCTACCATGACGAGAGGACCGGGCCACCCCGGCCCGGCCCACGTCGACGAGCCCGAGGGGGACCAGCCGGGGAGTGACCACCTCGATCCGGTCCGGTGACGTGCTCGCCGGGCGCTACCACCTGGTCGACCTGCTCGCCGAGAGCAAGGACGGCAGGTTCTGGCGTGCCCACGACACCGTCCTGGACCGGCCGGTGGCGGTGCACGTCATCCGCGCGGACGACGACCGCGCCGACGGCCTGCTGGAGGCGGCCCGGCTGTCGGCCCGGGTCCTGGACCGGCGCATCCTGCGCGTGCTCGACGCCGACGTGGCCCACGAGCTGGTCTTCGTCGTCAACGAGTGGGGCGAGGGCACCTCGCTCGACATCCTGCTGGCCGACGAGCCGCTCGAGGCCCGCCGGGCGGGGTGGATCGCCGGCGAGGTGGGTGCCGCACTGGCCACCGCCCACGCCGCTGACGTCGCGCACGGCCGGCTGGTGCCGGAGAACGTCCTGCTCGACGTGAACGGCGAGGTGCGGGTGATCGGGCTGGCTGTCGACGCCGCCCTGCACGGCCTGCCGCCGGGTCGACGGGCCGTCGACATCGCCGACCTGGCCGGGATCCTGTACGCCGGTCTCACCGGCCGCTGGTCCGGGGTCTCCACCTCGGTCGTGCCGGACGCGCACGTGGAGGGCGGCCGGCTGCTCCGACCCCGGCAGGTGCGCGCCGGGATACCCCGGCCCCTGGACGAGCTGTGCGACCAGGTCCTGAACCCGCCGCTCGGCGGCACGCACGCGCGGACGGCGTACGACCTGGGCGCGGGACGGCGCGCGGCATCGCGGACTACCTGCGGGCCTGCATCGGAGACCCCACCGACCTGATCAGCCCCAGCCCCACCGGGCCCCGACCGTCGACCGAGGCGCCTGTCGGCGGCCAGCCAGCCAGCCCCGGACGGACCGGCCCCCGGACGCACCAACCCGGATGCGCCCGCCCGGATGCGCCCGCCCCGGATGCGCCCGCCCTGGACACCACGACGCAACTGCTCGCCGTGGCCCGGCCCGGACCGCCGCCGCCGGGGCCGGCGACCGACGCGAGCCCGCCCATCTCCCGCCCGCGGACCAGCCCACCCAGGCCGACCAGCCGACCGAGGCGGGCATGCCGGATCTTCGACGACGACGGCGAGGTCGACTGGCTGCGCGCGCGCTCGACCTCGCCGCCGCCGCCCCCTCCCTTCGACCAGCCTCCCGAGCGCCCGCTGTTCGCGCCCGACCCCCCGCCGGGCACCCCGATCCGGAGGCCTCGGCCCGGGGTGGCCGCGGCGAGCGGGACGGGTGGGCTGCCCGGGGCGCCCCACACGAGCACCGGAAGCCAGGAGTTCTGGCCGTGGACGGCACGGGGGCGGGCACCGGATCGGGCTCGGATCGGGCCCGGATCGGGCCTCGGATCGGGCACTGGGTCCGGCACCATCCAAGCCGTCCAGCCGGCCGTGCCCGGGCGGCGCTGGCTCCGGCTCGCCGGCCTCGTCGTCGCCGCGCTGCTGCTCTTCCTCGCCGTCGTGGCGGCCTTCCAGCTCGGCAGCGGGCACCGGCCGCTGGGGCTGGGCCCGCAGGCGCCGGGGCGCTCTCCGTCCGCCTCGACCTCGTCGGCGGCTCCCCCCGAGCCACGTTGACGGGACTGGTCGCCACCGACTTCGACCCACAGGGCAACCCTCCCGACGAGTACCCCGAGCTCGCCCCGCTGGCCGTGGACGGCGACACGGCGTCGTACTGGCGCACCAACACCTACAAGCAGAACCTCGGGCCGGGCGGGCTCAAGACCGGCCTCGGCCTCGTGGTCGACCTCGGTGCCAGGCACCAGGTCGAGGCGGTCGAGCTGACCTTCGTCGGCGCGCCGACGTCGGTGAGCCTGTACTCACCGACACCTCCCCGCGCCGGGGTGCGGGACTTGACACCCATCGCGACGGGCACGGCCACCGAGACGACGCTGACCGTGACCCCCGAGCAGGCCGGTCTCGGGGCGCTACCTGACGGTGTGGCTGACCGCCCTGCCGGCGGTGGAGGGCGGCTTCCGCGGCGGGGTGGCCGAGGTGGTGGTCCGAGGATGACCACCGAGGAGCGCACCGACGCCGAGCTGCTCGCCGCGCACGTCGCGGGCGACGCGTCGCCTTCGGTGAGCTGTTCGCCCGGCATCGCGATCGGCTGTGGGCGGTCGCCCTGCGCACCATGGGCAACCCCGAGGACGCCGCCGACGGACTCCAGGACGGCATGGTGGCGGCGTACCGTCGGGCCGGCTCGTTCCGGGGCGAGGCCGCCGTCACCACCTGGCTGCACCGGGTCGTCGCCAACGCCTGTCTCGACCGGATCCGAGCCGCCAAGGTGCGCCATGCGCGAGGCGCTGCCCGACGACCTGGACGACCGTGCCGACCGCGGCTCACTGGTGACGGGCACCGGGGCGGCCGAGGACCCGGCCGCCCTGGCCATCGCCGAGGAGCGGCGACAGCTGGTCCTGGAGGCGCTGGCCACGCTCCCCGCCGAGCAGCGGGCGGCGTTGGTGCTGGTGGACATGGAGGGCTATCCCGTCGCCGAGGCGGCCGCGATGCTCGACGTCGCGGTCGGCACCGTGAAGTCGCGCTGCTCGCGCGGCCGGGCTCGCCTCGCCGAGCTGCTGGGCGTGCTGCGGAGCGGCGGTGAGCCGCGTCACGGGAACCCGCCCGGCATCGAGCCTGTCCCATCCAGCGAGCCCGCCGGCGACGGGGCCGCGCGGCCCACCGTGAGTGCTCACCCCGACCAGACGACCCAACCAGTCGGCCCGACCAGACGGCCCGACTAGCACCAGGAGCAGGACCAGCCCCCGAGAGGAGGTGCCCGTTGACCGACCGGACCCCGGACTCCCCTGAGCCCCAGACCCCTCTGCCCCAGACCCCTGAGCTGCTGACCCCCAGCAGGAGGCGCGGGTACGCCGCCTCCTCGCCGAGGCCCGGCACACCGAGGCGATCCCGGCCGACGTCGCGGCCCGCCTGGACGCCGTCCTCGCCGAGCTCGGCACCACGGCGTCGCCTGACCACTCGACCCACCCGTCGACCCACCCGTCGATCGAGTCGGCGGCGGGACCTTCTGCGATGCCCTCTGCGGGCCGCGTCCTCGACCTGGCCGCAGCCCGGCGCCGCCGGCGGCGGTTCACCCAGGCCCTGGTGGCCGCCGCGGCGGTCGCCGTGGTGGGCTTTGCCGGGCCCGCCCTGCTCCGGGATGCCACCCTCGGCGGCAGCGACTCCGGCACCAGCGCGGGCGACGCCCCGGCTGCCCAGCCCGAGGCGAGCACCCAGCTCGACGCCGGGACCGAGTCGGGCAACGCGCCCAGCGCCCAGGCCAGCGACAACGCGGGCGGCCGAGCGGCCCCCGGCGACACCCGCGGCCAGGCCGCCTACGCGGCGACCGGCCCGGTGCGGCTGCGGGCCGACCGCTTCGACCGTGACGCGGCGCGCGCGTTCGGCCTGGTCCAGCCGACCGCCCCGGCCCTGCTCGCCAGCAAGCCCGCCGAGGGCGAGTTGCTGCTCCCCAAGTGGCAGACCTGCTCCGACGAAGGCGTCGGGGCGGGTGACCGGGTGCCCGCCCGCTACCGGGGACAGCGCGGGTGGCTGGTCTTCCGCGACCCCGTCGACGGCACGACGCAGGCGGAGTTCTTCCCCTGCGGAGCCACCACCCGACTCGCGGCACGCAACTCGCCGTCCGCTGACGCAGGCGACCTGGGTGACGGCCACGGTGCCGCCGCGGCCGCCGCCGGGCCGGCGGCCCGGCGGTCCTGGGCCGGAATGCCCGTGGCCTACGATCGGTTGCACCGACGTACGCCCGAATACCCCATAGGTATGCTGCACGGGCCCGACTCGGCCCTCGCCGTCGGGAGCCCCGCAGCCGCAAGTCCCAGCCAGAAGCGAGAGTCATGACCGAGAACACCGTCCGCAACGTCATCGTCATCGGATCCGGCCCGGCTGGGTACACCGCCGCGCTCTACACCGCGCGTGCGTCCCTGCAGCCGCTGGTCTTCGAAGGCTCGGTCACCGCCGGCGGCGCGCTGATGAACACCACCGAGGTGGAGAACTTCCCCGGCTTCCGCGAGGGCATCATGGGCCCGGCGCTGATGGACGAGATGCGCGCCCAGGCCGAGCGGTTCGGTGCCGAGCTGGTGCCCGACGACGTCGTCGAGGTGGACCTCACCGGCGACGTCAAGGTGGTCAAGACCGTGACCGGCGAGTTCCACGCACGGTCGGTGATCCTGGCCACCGGCTCCGGTTACCGCAAGCTCGGGCTGCCACGCGAGGAGGAGCTGTCCGGTCGCGGCGTCTCGTGGTGTGCGACCTGCGACGGGTTCTTCTTCCGCGACCAGGCGATCGCCGTGGTCGGCGGCGGCGACTCCGCCATCGAGGAGGCCACCTTCCTCACCAGGTTCGCCTCGAAGGTCTACCTGATCCACCGCCGCGACGAGCTGCGCGCCTCCAAGATCATGCAGGAGCGCGCCTTCGCCGACCCCAAGCTCGAGCCGGTGTGGAACGCCGAATCGCCTGCGCTGCACGGCGAGCAGACCCTGGAGTCGATCACCGTGCGCGACACCGTGACCGGCGAGGAGCGTCCGCTGGCAGTCACCGGCCTGTTCATCGCGATCGGTCACGACCCGCGCTCGGAGCTGCTGGGCGGTCAGGTCGACCTCGACGAGAACGGCTACGTCGTCGTCGGCCACCCCAGCACCCACACCAACCTCGGCGGCGTCTTCGCCTGTGGCGACCTGGTCGACCATCACTACCGCCAGGCCATCACCGCCGCCGGGACCGGCTGCTCAGCCGCCCTGGACGCCGAACGCTACCTGGCCGCGCTCGACCACGCGGCGTCCACCGCCGGCTCGGCCGCGGCCACTGCCGCCGAGGTCGCCTCCGCCTGAGCCCACCCCGCACACCCGGCACCCAGACACCACATGTAGTCCCCGGACGACCGGCGTGATCCACATCTTGTGATGTTCTCCGGCCTCGACCCCGGCGCGTCGGAACAAACCGTCGGTCGCCTGGTGTTGACTGTGCAGACCAGCATGTAGAACAGACCTCCCACCCCCGACCAGCCCACGGAAGGCAGCCACGTGTCCAACCTCCCCGCCGTCACCGACGCCGACTTCGAGACCCAGGTCCTCAAGTCCGACAAGCCCGCGCTCGTGGACTTCTGGGCGGAGTGGTGCGGCCCGTGCCGCCAGGTCAGCCCGATCCTCGACGAGATCGCCTCGGCCAACGGCGACAAGATGTCCTTCTTCGCCATGAACGTCGACGAGAACCCGGTCACCCCGGCGTCCTACCGGATCACCGGCATCCCCACGATCAACGTCTACGCCGGCGGTGAGCTGGTCAAGTCGATCATCGGGGCGCGGCCCAAGGCCGCCATCCTCAACGAGCTCGCCGACTACCTGGGGTGAGCCGGCCGCGCGGCCGGGCGCCGCGAGGCCATTCCCTCCCTAGGCCACTGCGCGGGCCACCCCCTAGGCCACCCGGCAGGCCGGACCGCAGGCCGCTGCCGAGCGGCGCGTCCGGCTGCGGCTTGGGCTGGGGGCGCACCGCGCCCAGCAACCGCTCGAAGGCCTGCTCGAGCTCGTCGCGCCAGCTGAGTGTCGTGCGCAGGTCCATCCGCATCCGCGGCGTCCTGGTGTGGGGCCGCTGAGTCTTGAAGCCGACGCTGGCCAGGAAGTCCGCGGGCACCAGACAGCCCGGGCGCCCGTGGGCGTCCCCGAACGCCTCCACCGCCCGGATGCCGCCGCGCTGCAGCAGGTCGCGCGCCATGCCCTGGACAAGCATCCGGCCCAGCCCGCCGCCGCGGTAGGCCGGGTCGACGTACACCGCCGACAGGAGGACGGCGTCCGGCGAGACCGGTGCGGTGGGGAACGCCTGGGCGCCGGGCAGGAACGGGCGGCGCGTAGATCGCATGGCCCACGGCGATCCCGTCGACCAGGGCCACCCGGCCGCACGAGCCCCACTCCCGCAGCACGACAGACAGCAGCGCCGCCTTCTCACCGGCCACCTCGTCGTCGCTCACGCGGTCCCGACGCACCGGGTCGAGCTCCCAGAACAGGCAGCTCGCGCAGCCGCCGGGCAGGTCGTCGAGGTGGTCGAGGGTGAGCCGGACGATCTTCCGCGACATCGCCAGCCCTCCTTGTCCGGGCCCGCTTGTCCGGGCTCAGCGGCGTCCGGGGCGACACCAGCTGGTGGGCCGGTGCTGCGCCGCTCGCCTCGATCCCTCATGCTAGTCGGGTCATGGATCCCGCACCCGGAACTCCCCACGAGGCCGCGGACCGGCAAGTCGGCCCCGGTGTCGGCCCCGGTGTCGGCCCCGGTGCCCTGGGCCAGGCGACGACGCGCCTGGACGCCTACGTCGACCGGTACGCCGCCCGCACCGCCGGCATGACCGCCTCGGAGATCCGGGCCCTGTTCTCGGTTGCGTCGCGGCCCGAGGTGGTCTCGCTAGCCGGCGGGATGCCCAACATCTCCGGCCTCCCGCTGGACGTGGTCGGCGACGCCATCCACGACCTGATCGCCGAACAGGGCCCGGTGGCGCTGCAGTACAGCTCCGGCCAGGGCGACCCGCACCTTCGCGAGCAGATCTGCGAGGTGATGCGGCTGGAGGGCATCGACGCCCACCCCGACGACGTCGTCGTCACCGTCGGCTCGCAGCAGGCCGTCGACCTGGTCACCCGGGTCTTCTGCGACCCCGGCGACGTGGTGATCTGCGAGGCGCCGTCCTACGTGGGCGCGCTGGGAGTCTTCCGTGCCTACCAGGTCGACGTCGTCCACGCCGAGATGGACGCCGACGGCCTGGTGCCCGACGCGCTGCGGCAGGCGATCCTCAGCACGAAGGCGGCCGGCAAGCGGATCAAGTTCCTCTACACGATCCCCAACTTCCACAACCCGGCCGGCGTGACGCTGTCGGCGCCGCGACGCCGCGAGATCCTGGAGATCTGCCGCGCGCAGGACGTGCTGGTGCTCGAGGACAACCCCTACGGTCTGCTCGGCTTCGACGCCGAGCCGACGCGAGCGTTGCGTGCGGACGAGGCCGAGGGCGTCATCTACCTCGGGTCCTTCTCCAAGACCTTCGCGCCCGGCTTCCGCGTGGGCTGGGCGCTGGCGCCGCACGCCGTCCGGGAGAAGCTGGTGCTGGCGCAGGAGTCGGCAACGCTGTGCCCACCGACGTTCTCCCAGCTTGCGGTGTCGGCGTACCTGGACCGGCACGACTGGCAGGGGCAGGTCAAGGCGTTCCGCGAGATGTACCGCGAGCGCCGCGACACCATGGTCGCGGCCCTGCACGACATGATGCCCGCGGCCTGTCGGTGGAACGTGCCGGCTGGCGGCTTCTACGTCTGGCTCCAGCTCCCGCCCGGCATCGACGCCAAGGCGATGCTCCCGCGGGCGGTCACGGCGCGGGTCGCCTACGTGCCGGGCACGGCGTTCTATGCCGACGGATTCGGATCCTCGTGCATGCGGCTGTCCTTCTGCTACCCGACGCCGGAGCGGATCCGCGAGGGCGTGCGACGGCTGGCCGCCGTCATCGAGGCGGAGCTGGAGCTCCGCGAGATGTTCGGGGCCACGCTTCCGGCCGACCACCACGAGCTCGGACGCTCGGGGTACGACGCGCCCAGCACGGATCTGTCATGAGGCCCGCGCCGAGGCCCGACAGCAGGCCCAACAGGAGGCCCGCGCCGAGGCCCGACAGCAGGCCCAACAGGAGGCCCGCCCCGACCCTGAGGAGCTGCCGGTGAGCAAGCAGACGGTCCTGGTGCTGGCCGGGGGGCTGTCGCACGAGCGCGACGTCTCCTTGCGCTCGGGGCGGCGGGTGGCCGAGGCGCTGCGCGCCGTCGGTCGCGACGTCATCGAGCCTGATGTCGACGCCGGCCTGATCGGCTCGCTGCGTGAGGACCCGCCCGGCTGCGTGGTGCCCATGTTGCACGGTGAGACCGGTGAGGACGGTGCGATCCGTGAGGTCCTCCAGATGCTGGGCCTTCCCTACGTCGGGACCGAGCCGGCCGCCTGCCGGACCGCCTTCGACAAGCCGGTGGCCAAGTCTGTGGTCTCCCGGGCCGGGGTGCTGACTCCGGAGTCGGTCTGCCTGCCCCACGAGACCTTCCGCGAGCTGGGGGCGGCCGAGGTGATGGCGGCGATCGTGGAGCAGCTCGGCCTGCCGGTCGTCGTCAAGCCGGCCAAGGGCGGCTCCGCGCTCGGCTGCGCGGTCGTCCACGACATGGCCGAGCTGCCGGCCGCCATGGTGGGGGCGTTCGCCTACGGCGACGTGGCGTTGGTCGAGCAGCGGATCGCCGGTCTTGAGGTGGCCGTGCCCGTCCTGGACGGCGGGGAGGGGCCACGCGCGCTGCCCGCCGTGGCGATCCACCCGGACGGGGAGCTGTACGACTACACCGCCCGCTACACGGCGGGGTCGACCGAGTTCGTCGTCCCGGCGCCGCTGGACGACGCCGTCGGCGCCGAGTGCGCTCGGGTGGCGCTGGCCGCGCACGAGGCGCTCGGCCTGCGCGATCTGTCCCGCTCCGACCTCATCGTCGACGACGTGGGGCGGGTGTGGTTCCTGGAGGTCAATGTGGCGCCTGGGCTCACCGAGACCTCGCTGGTGCCGCTGTCGGTGCAGGCGGCCGGGCTGGAGCTCGGCGCGGTGGTCGCCGGTCTCGTGGACGCCGCCATCGAGCGTGGTTGACCGGGCCGAGCGCGGCCGCCGGAGCATCCCAGGAGGGACGTTCCAGCACGCGCATCCCAGGAGGAGCACCCCAGGAGGAGCAGCGAGTGTCGGATCTGACCTACCGGGCCATCGTGCTTGCCGCCAAGGCGTCGTTCCGGCTGCTCGGGCAGCGCATCGAGATGACCGGCACCCAGCAGATCCCCACGGCGGGCGCCGGCCTGCTGGCCTTCAACCACGTCTCCTACGTGGACTACCTGTACGGCGGTCTCGCCGCGCAGCCGTCGCGCCGGCTGGTGCGCGTCATGGCCAAGCGCGAGCTCTTCGACCACCGGTGGGTGGGGCCGGTGATGCGCTCGGTGGGCCACCTGGAGGTCGATCGCGAGCGGGGCGAGTCGTCCCTGCGGGCGGCCGTGGCGGCCCTGCGGGCCGGGGAGCTGGTCGGGATCTTCCCGGAGGCGACGATCTCGCGCGCACTGGTGGTGAAGGAGCTGAAGACCGGCGCGGTGCGGATCGCGGCCCGGGCCGGCGTACCGCTGATCCCGGTGGCGCTGTGGGGCACCCAGCGGATCCTGACCAAGGACCACCCCCGAGACCTCACCCGGGGTCGCCTGATCACCGTGCGGGTCGGCGAGCCGCTGCGCCCCAGCGGTGCCGACCCGATCGCCGAGACGGCTGAGCTGCGGGCCGCGCTGTCGGCGCTGGTCGCCGAGTCGGTCGCGGCCTACCCCGCTGCCGAGCAGCCCCCCGGGGCGTGGTGGCTGCCTGCGGAGTACGGCGGGAGCGCGCCGACGCTTCTCCAGGCGACGGTCCTCGACGAACGCGAGCGGGCGGCCCGGCGGGAGCGGCAGCGCAAGCGGCGCTGACGGACCCCAGAAAGAGACCGACTTGTCGACAAAGCGCTTTAGAGACTCGTCGCTTTGTCGTCGGTCGGCTCAGCCGGGCGGGTCGATGAGGTCGATGATCCGGCGCAGATCCTCCAGAGTGGCGAACTCCACCGAGATCTTGCCCTTGGCCTTGCCCAGGGTGATCCGGACCCGGGTCTCCAGCCGGTCGCCCAGCCGCTCCTCCAGCTCGGCCAGCCCCGGCGCGGTCGGCCGGCGACGGGCCTGCCGGGCCGGGCGCTCCTCGCCGCCGAGCGATCTCCCTCCAGCCCGCGCACGCTGATGCCCTCGGCCACCACCGCTGGGCCATCCGATCCTGGCGCTCGGGGTCCTCGATCGCCAGCGAGGCCCGGGCGTGACCGGCCGACAGCACTCCGGCGGCTACGCGCCGCTGGACGGCCGGCGAGCCCGAGCAGGCGCAGCGTGTTGCTGATCTGGAACCGGGAGCGGCCGATCCGATGCGGCTCGTCGTGGGTGCAGGCGAAGTCCTCTAGGAGCTGGGCGTAGGCGGACGCCTCCTCGAGCCGGGTTGAGCTGTGCGGTGGAGGTTCTCCAGCAGGGCATCACGCAGCATGGTGTCGTCGGTCTCCCGCACGATCGCGGGCACCGACGTCAGCCCGGCCTCTGGGCGGCCGTCCCCCATCACCAGCTCATACACCTCGGGGCCGGTGCGCCGCGCACCACCACCGGCTGGAGAAGTCGATCTCCTGGATGGAGTGCACCAGCTCGGCCAGCGCCTCCTCCTCGAAGACCTGCCCGGGGCTGCCACGGGTTCGGGGTGATGGTCTCGACGGGGATCTCGGCGAACCAGGCCCCCGCGACAGGCAGCTGCTCGGACCCTGCACCGTGGAGCCGCCCGGCTCGAACCTGGGGCTGAACCCGGGCGCGGCTCACTCGAACCGGCCATTTCGCCGGCGCCAGGCTCAGGGCCAGTCGGGATCCGGCCCGCGCCCAGCCCGGCCGAGCCCGCGCCGCTGGTCGCGCCGCTCACCGCCGTGGCGATCTCCCGGGCCGCCTCCAGGTAGCTCAGGGCGCCCGGCGACCCGGGTCATAGGTCATCACCGTCTGCCCGTACGACGGCGCCTCCGACACCCGCACCGACCGGGGGATCATCGTGCGGAGCCACCTGATCCACCGAAGTGGTCACGCACGTCGTCGGCGACCCCGGCCGCGAGCCGCGTGCGAGCGTCGTACATCGTGACGAGGATGGTGGAGACCGCCAGCCGCGGGTTGAGGTGCGCCCGGACCATCTCCACGGTCTCCAGCAGCTGTCCCAGGCCCTCCAGGGCGTAGTACTCGGCCTGGATCGGGATCATCTCCACGCCCGCCACGAGCGCGTTGAGCGTGAGCAGCCCCAGCGACGGCGGGCAGTCGATGAACACGTAGTCGTAGCGCTCAGCGCCGATCTCCCCGCGAGCCTGCAGGGCACGGTGCAGCCGGCTCTCCCTGGCCACCACGCTCACCAGCTCGATCTCCGCACCGGCCAGGTCGATCGTCGACGGCACGACGCTACGAGGCCCTCGACGTCCGGGCACCGCGTCACGACGTCGGCGAGGCCGACCCCGTCCACAGTACGTCGACGGGACCCGCGCCGGTGCTCGATGTTGAAAACCGTCGACGCGTTCCCTTGGGGATCTAGGTCGATGACCAGCACCCGCTGGCCGAGCTGGGCCAGGGCAGCCGCCACGTTCACAGTTGACAGGTGCTTGCCGACGCCACCCTTCTGGTTAGCCACCACGAGGATGCGTGCGCTCGGGACGCGGCATCGGCTCACGGTAAATTTCCCATGGGCCAGCACGCTGTGCTCCACCGCTCGCGCCAGCCGTCGAGACGTCGATGCTCATCAGCGGCGGATCTCAGCCACCGTCTGACCCGGAAAAGTGCGCGGGCGCTCGGCGGGAGCCGCCCGGTCTTCGGTGGTTTCACGTGAAACGGGGGCCAGGGCGTCCGCGATGGTTTCACGTGAAACTGCCCCAGCCGACTGGGCCGGCACCCTGCCAGTTAGTCCCCGAGTCCTGTCGGAAGACGCTCAGCGGTCGGCCCGGATCGATGGCTCTCGGGGTCACCACGGACCCGGCTGGTGGCCGGTCGCTGTCGGACCTGCTGAACGGACAACCCCTGTGCTCCTACCTGACGTCGCTCGTGAGCCGCACCTGGTCGCGACCAGCGCTACACCCGGCGCCACTGCGGCCCCCTCGTCCGCGACCGTCGCGTGGAGCGGGGCGTGCGGCGGCGAGGCCCGGGCGTTTGCGCCGGGGGCCAACCTACCTTCCCGGGCTCGGCCCAGGCCAGCCGGACGACCTGGCTGGGGACGCCCTCGCCCACGCTCAGCACCTCCGCAGGCAGCCGGCTGCGGCGAACTCCTTCCGGGCGGCCTCGACCTCCACCGCAGCCATGCTCCCTTCATGGCCACCATCGCGCCCTTGGGCGCCGCAAGGCAGCCGCAGCCGGCCAGTCGCCCCAGCGGCACGACCGCCCGCGAAGGTCACAATCGCACACACCATGCAGCTCCTCGGCGCGGGCCGCACCCGCACCGACCGGAATGCCGAGAACAAGCCGGCCCTCTCCGGGAACAGGGCCTGCGCCGCGCTCGGTGATCGGGTCACCTCCAGGTCAGACCGCGCCAGCGCGAGCACGAGGCCCGGCGGCCCCCGAGCCCACGTCAGCGGTGGCGCCAGCGACAGCAGCTCGGCCACCGCGGCCGCAGTTCTGCGTGCCGCTCCCAGAGTCAGGCGCCTCCGGGGCCCGATCAACCCACGCGGATCACGCCCTGAGATCGCCAGCAGCTCGGCGTACCGCTCGACCAATACCCATCGATCGGGTGGGAAGAAGTCCCGGAGGACGGTTTCACGTGAAGTATCCTTGGGTCGGCGCCCTCACTCGGCCAGGATCACCGTGCCGGCGCGGCTCCGCCCTCGGACTCGAACACCAGGCCCTGGGCCTTCACCTCGTCGTGGACCACTTTGCGTTCGAACGCCGACATCGGTGCCAGGGCCACGTTCTCTCCAGTGGCCCGCGCCTGTGCCACCAGCTCCCGGGTCTGCTCCTCCAGGGCGCGGCGGCGCTGGGCACGGTAGTCGGAGACGTCCAGCATCCCAGCCGAGACGCACTCCCCTGTCTCGCGGTACACCGCCAGGCAGGTCAACTCCTGCAGGGCATCCCAGCACCTCACCCTGCGCCCCGACCAGGTGGGTCAGGTCGGCGCCGACCACCGAGACGACCGCGCGGTCGCCCTCGACGTCGATGTCCAGGTCACCGTCCAGGTCCGCGATGTCGAGCAGCTCCGAGGTAGTCCGCGGCGATGTCGCCCTCCGCTCGAGTCGCACCCGGGCCGAGGGCTCGGACACGGCCTCTGACCCGCCCTCCTGGGATAGGGGCTCCTCGGGTCGGCCTCCTCGCCCTCGGCGAGGTCGGTGAGCTCAGCCGCCGCCGGCTCGGCGCCCGCGGGGCGTCACCGGCAGGAGCTCTCGCATTGTGAGTCGGTTGTCGGCCGGGCTGTCGGCCGAGGTCTGTCGTCAGGTCGGTCTGGAACCTTCCGTCAGGAGGGTCCGGCTCACGAGCCGGACTGGTCCTTCTCTGGGGCGCCTCCGGCACCCTCGCCCGGTGCGCCGGGCTTGTTCTTCTTGCGCTGCTCACGAGACTGCTTCTTCGGCTGCTGGCGCTGCTGGGGCCGGCGCTCGGGTCTCCTCCGGCGGCGCGGCGACAGATCCGCCACCACCGTCCTGCCCTTGCGCGCATCCCGCTCCTGCTTGGCCTTGAACGCCGGGGTCCCCGGAATAGAGGTTGTTTCGGATCACATAGAACTGCTGCCCCATCGTCCACAGGTTCGACGTCGTCAATAGACCAGGACGCCGATCGGGAAGGCGATGCCGCCGGTCGAACACGAGGGAGCACGTGGGCTTCTGCTGCTGGGCGAACTGGCGGTCGGCCTCGGGCGGCATGTTCTTGCTCATCAGCTGCCATGGGTGAGGAACGTCGTCGCCGTCATCGCGATCTGGAAGCCGGCCAGCAGCTGACCGTGAGTTGTCGAGCCGGTGAACGTGTCGGCGATCTTCGCACCGAAGACGCTCGTTGCTGATCGCTCGACGTCCGTGGCGGTGAGATGCCGCGCTGCTCGCCGTGCGCCGCCAGGTTGATCAGCCGGAAGAGCGAGATGGTCATCTGCAGGATCAGTGGCAGGCACGAGGCGAACGGGTTGGTGCCCGACTCGCGGTAGAGTTCCATGGTCTTCTGCGCAGCCTCGCCCAGTCGTATCTGCAGCTCCTTCACTTTGGGCTGGATGACTGCATGTTCCCACGGCTGGACTTGATCTGCTTGACGAACAACGGGATCAGCGCGGCCCGGATCACCAGGGTCCAGCCCACGATCGACAGCAGCCAGGACCATCCGCTTTCTCGGGTGAGACGAGCAGGCTCCAGAACCGGTGGAACCCGATCAGGATCACGGAGATGATCCGGTAGAGCGGGTCAAGACAGGCGTGCCGAGCAGGTCTAGCACTCCGAAGCTCCTTGCGTAGCGGGGTGGGCCGCAGGCGCAGCCTCGGGGTGGAACGGGGTCGTAGCCCCCGGCGGCCCAGGGTGGCACCGGCCCAGCCGGCGGGCGGCCAGCCAGGTGCCGCGCAGGGCGCCGTGCTGCGTGACCGCCTCCAGAGCGTACGCCGAGCAGGACGGGTGGTAGCGACAGACCTGCCCGTATAGCGGGCTGATCAGCAGACGGTAGGCGCGCAGCAGATGAGAGGTACTTCACGCCCGGCTCCCGAGGCGACACCGGTCGCAGCCTGCTGCGGAGCCGGAAGTCGGCGGCGAGCAGCCGGTCCATGGCGGCGTCAAGTCGGTGCCGAAGGCTCGGCGCTGGCCGCGCCCGCGGGCGGCAGCGCGCGCACCACGGTGACGCTCCCTGACGGCAGCGGCGAGCCGGTCGCGCACGAGGTGGCGCAGCCGGCGCTTCGCGTTGCGCGGCTGACGCCCCACCACGAACCCACCTGGGGAAGCGCCGGGCGCGCTCGCGGCCAGCTGGTGGACGACCAGGGTGCGTCCAGCGGCTCGCCGTCCCGAACGGACGGCGAAGCCGGAGACTCACTGCCGGTGAGTCGGTTCTCCCGCGCCAACGCCAGGACCACCGCCGTGGGCGTCAGACGGCCAGGCTCTTGCGGCCCTTACGCCGGGCCGCCAGGATGGCGCGTCCGGCGCGGGTGCGCATCCGCAGGCGGAAGCCGTGCACCTTGTGCCGGCGCCGGTTGTTCGGCTGGTAGGTACGCTTGCTCACGAACTTCTCCATTGGTTGCGGGGCGGTTCTGCACCGCCCGACCTGGACTGCCCAGGTTGTCGCAGCGCGGACGGACGAGCCACGAGCGAGTCGGCTGGCACCGCCCACCCGCGGCCGGGAGGCCTCCTTCCGTGGACATGCGGCACCGGTCGACACCGGGCGACCGATCCACGGTACGCGAGCAGGTTCGGCAGGTCAAACCCACGACGGCCCTTCCTGTGGATGACGTCTTGCCGCTCGACCCTACTTCGGGTTAGGTTCAGGCCCGACCGAGGTCCCCAGCACGTCGTCCGGCGCTTCGCCGGGATCCGGCCACGCCTCCCGCGTCACCGCGATGGCCTCTGACCTGGGCGAACGCCGTCCCGACACCTGGTCCGGAGGGTGCGTCTCGGTGGCGGTCGACCCCCGCACGCTCGTTCACAACCTGTGGACAAACTTGTGGAGTCGATTCGGGCGCGGCAGCGCCACCGACGATGAACCCGCAGACGACGGCACCGTCGTCTAGCCCGCCCAGACGTTGAACCCCAGACGTGAAGCCCCAGACGTGAAGCCCAGTCGAGGAGAAGCCGCACCCGTGGTGACCTGTCCGTCGCCTGGCGCCAGCTGATCGCAGCCACAGCCGCACCTTGGGCCTGGCTGGAGACCAGCCAGCGGTCACCATGCACGAGAGCACCGCGATCATCGCGGTCCCCATTCACCCCGCAGTCAGCTCGAGGGGCCGGCTGCGCGCCCTGGCTCGAGGACGTCGCAGGCCCGGGGGCCCTCGACCGCGGATCCGAGTGGCCGTCACCCTCGACGAGACCCTGGACGTCGCCGCCGAGGCTCGACAGGAACGACAAGCCCACAAACCGACTTGTCGACAAAGCTTCCCGGCTCGGTTGAGGCCGGGCGCCCGCCGCCGCCGCCGACCCGGGGCCCCCCAGCAGCTCCCGTGGGAGAGGCGACGCGCCCCCCGTTCCGCTCGAGACCCGGCTCAACCCTAAGTACACCTTCGAGACGTTCGTGATCGGCTCGTCCAACCCACTTCCGCACGCCGCCGCCGCCGTCGCCGAGGCTCCCGGTAGTCCGCGTACAACCCGCTGCTGATCTACGGCGAGTCCGGGCTCGACCTGCACGCGATCGGCCACTACGTCCGCAGCACCTCTACTCGGGCGCGAAGGTCCGCTACGTATCGAGTGAGTTCATAACCGAGTTCATCAACGCGATCCGTGACGACCGGCAGGACCGCTTCAAGAAGCGCTACCGCGTGGACGTCCCTGCTCATCGACGACATCAATTCCTCGAGGGCCAAGATCAGACCCAGGAGGAGTTCTTCCACCTTCAACACCTCCACAACGCCAACAAGCAGATCATTGACCTCCGGCCAGCAGCTCCGAAGAAGCTCGACGAGTTCGAGGATCGCCTCCGCAACCGGTTCGAGTGGGGCCTGGTCACCGACGTCCAGCCGCCCGACCTCCGGACCCGCATCATGATCCTGCGCAAGAAGGCCTCTGGACCGGCTCACCGCGCCGACCGACGTCCTGAGTTCATCGCGAGCAAGATCCCAGACCAACATCCGCGAGCTCAGGAGCGTTGATCCGGGTCACGGCCTTCGCGAACCTCAACCGGCAGAGGTCGACCTGACCCGCGCTGAGATCGTGCTGAAGGGGACCTCATCCCCGAGGGCGGCGAGCGGAGATCACCACCCCTCATCATCGCGCAGACCGCGGCCTACTTCGGCGTCTCCATCGAGGATCTCACCGGTCGAGCCGCGGCGGCACCGTTCCAGGGCCGCCAGATCGCGATCCTCTGCGCGAGGCTCACCGACCTCTCCCCTGCCCAAGATCGGGGCCCAGTTCGGCAACCGCGACCACACCACGGTCATGTACGCCGACCGCGAGATCAACCAGCTCCTCGCCGAGCGCCGCTCGATGCTTCAACCAGGTCAGCGAACCACCGACGGATCAAGCTCCAGGCCCGTCGGGGCTGAGCCGCGCCGACGCCATCCGGCTGGGGACGACGTGTGCAGCTTAACCCCGAACCTGTCGGGGGTGTGGACACACCACCCCGGTCTCACCAGCCCGATCCGCCGTGCTGGCAGCCAGGGCTTGTCCCCACCCCAGTCACACCCGTCTCCTCGCTGACCTGCACGTTTGCCACTCCTCTGTCCACGGCTCCACCGACTACCTCTCCTCCTAGACGTCCACACACCATCGACACCATCTCCTGCGCCCCGCCCTGGGGAGAGGGCCCCTTCGCGGTCGCCATGACCCGCAACGCGCAGGTCAGGCGCCACCACTCCCGCCCGTGGCGGTGCCACGCCAGGCCGTGTTCGATCAGGCCGCCGGCGCAGGCGACGCGCGCGCCCGCAGCCCCCGGCACCCGCAGCAACCAGGGAGGATCCCGCCGTGAAGTTCACCGTCGACCGTGACCTGCTCGCCGATGCCGTCGCATGGGCAGCGCGCAGCCTGCCGGTCCGCCCGAGCGTGCCGGTGCTGGCCGGGCTGTTGATCGAGGCGAGCGACGACGAGCTGGTTCTCTCGACGTTCGACTACGAGACCTCGGCCCGTGCCACGCTTTCGAGCCGACGTGTCGGTGAGACCCAGGCGCTGGTGAGCGGCCGGCTGCTGGCCGACATCTGTCGGAACTGGGATGCCGTTAGAATGGTGCTCGACGGCTCCCGGGTGTCGCTGACCTGTGGTGCGGCCCGCTTCAGCCTCCAGACCATGCCGGTCGAGGACTACCCCACTCTCCCCCAGATGCCTGCCGCAACTCAAGTGGACAGCGAGACGTTCGCGCACGCCGTAGGCCAGGCGGTGGTGGCCGCTGGCCGCGACGACATGCTGCCCGTGCTCGGCGTCCGGATCGAGATCGACGGCGCCAGCATCAGTCTGCTCGCCACCGACCGGTTCCGGCTGTCGCAGCGGGAGCTGGAGCACACCCCTGATGAGTCGCTGGCGGCGCTGGTGCCCGCCCGGGTGCTCGGCGACACCGCCAAGTCCCTGACGTCGGGCTCCGAGGTCACGATCGCCCTGTCGCACGGCGGCGCCGGCGAGGGGATCATCGGCTTCGAGGGGCATGCGGCCGGCGGCGTACGCCGCACCACCACCGCCTGCTGGACGGCGAGTTCCCCAAGGTGCGCAGCCCTGTTCCCCGCTGAGCGCCTCACCACCGCCCGCGTCGAGAACCGCTGATCGAGTCGGTGAAGCGTGGCGCTCGTCGCCCGGAGCGCAACGGCGACCAGCTGGCCTTCAGCGCGACGGCGTAACCACCCTCGACGCCGGCTCAGGCGACGAGGCACAGGCCTCGGAGTCGATCGAGGCCGTATCACCGGCGGACATCACCACCGGCTTCAACCCCCAGTTCCTGCTCGCCGACGGGCTCACCGCCATCGACGAGCCGGTGGTCGAACTGGCGTTCACCCAGGCCTCGAAGCCGGTTGTGCTCAGCGGAGCAGCGAGCGACAGTGGGGAGGACGGCGCGAGCTTCCGCTACCTGCTGATGCCGCGCCGGCTGCTGTCCTGACGCCCGCTGCGCGGCACCCGCGCCGCATCCGGCACCGCACCGAATCGGAGGACCCATGCACCTCGGCCTGATCGGACTGGGCAAGATGGGCAACTGTGCGCACTCGGCTGCGCGCCGGCCATACCGTCTACGACCGCAACCCCGACGTCTCCGACGTGCCCTCGCTCGAGGAGCTGGTCGCGGCCCTCCCGGCACCCAAGGTGGGTCTGGGTGATGGTGCCCGCGGGTGACCCGACCCGCGAGACGGTTCGCGCGCTGGCCGCTCTGCTCGATGCGGGCGACGTGATCGTCGATGGTGGCAACTCCCGCTGGACCGATGACCTGGCCAACGCCGCGATGCTCGCCGAGCACGGCATCGGGTACGTCGACTGCGGCGTCTCCGGAGGTGTCTGGGGCCTGCAGAACGGCTACGCCCTCATGTACGGCGGCGACCCGGCGGACATCGCGAAGGTGCAGCCGGCGTTCGACGCGCTCAGGCCCGGGGGCGACTTCGGGTCGGTGCACGCGGGATCGGTGGGCGCCGGGCAGATGAGTCCACAACATCAGTACGCCCTCATGCAGGCCTACGCCGAGGGCTGGAGCTGCTGGAGAAGATCGAGCTGGTCGACAACGTCATCGAGATTCTTCCGCTCGTGGCGCGAGGGCACAGTCATCCGCTCCTGGCTGCTCGATCTCCTCGTGGCGGCGCTGGACGACGACCCCGGGCTGGCGCAGATCCGTGGCACCGCCGGGACTCCGGCAAGGGCCGCTGGACCGTCGAGGCGGGCATCGACCACGCGGTGCCCACCCCTGCGATCACGGCTGCGCTGTACGCCCGGTTCGTGTCCCGGCAAGACGACTCCCCCGCCATGAAGGCCGTCGCGGCGATGCGCAACCAGTTCGGCGGGCACGCGGTCCAGACCGCTCCGCCGTCCGGCGGCGACGCCGGCTGACCCTGCGGACCGGCCGTTGTACGTCGCCCACCTCCAGCTCCACGACTTCCGCTCCTACCCGGACGTGGAGGTCGAGCTCGCAGCGGGGCCGACGGCATTTCTGGGCCGCAACGGCCAGGGCAAGACCAACCTGGTCGAGGCTGTCGACTACCTCTCCCGGCTGGCCTCCCACCGGGTGGCGGCCGACGCGCCCTTGGTGCGCGCCGGCTCGGAGCAGGCGATCGTGCGGGCGGCTGTCGTCCGCGAAGGGCGCAGTGCCACCCTCGAGGTGGAGATCAACCCGGGCCGCACCAACCGGGCCCGGGTCAACCGAGCCGCGCTGCCCCGGGCGCGCGAGCTGCTCGGGCTGGTGCGCACGGTGCTGTTCAGCCCCGACGACCTGGCGCTGGTCAAGGGCGACCCGGCCGACCGCCGGCGCTTCCTCGACGACCTGCTGGTGCTGCGCGCGCCCCGGCTGGCGGGCGTGCGCGCCGACTACGACCGGGTGCTCAAGCAGCGCAACTCGCTGCTCAAGACCGCCCGTGCGGCGCGGCTTGGATCGACTTCGCAACAAAGCGCTTTGTCGACATTGTCGGTGTGGGACGACCAGCTCGCCCGGGCCGGTGGCGAGCTGCTGGCCGAGCGGCTGGCGCTCGTCGAGGCGCTGCGACCCTACGTCGGCAAGGCCTACGAGACCGTGGCGCGGGGCGCGACGCGCGAGGACGCCGAGATCGACTACCAGCCGAGCTTCGAGCCGGGCGGCGCGACCGCCAGGGTCGAGCTGACCGAGGCGCTGCTGGCCGAGCTGGCCCGGCGCCGCTCCGACGAGCTGGACCGCGGCGTCTCGCTGGTGGGGCCGCACCGCGACGAGCTTCGGCTCAGCCTCGGCAACGGCGAGCTGCGGCTGCCGGTGAAGGGGTACGCGTCGCACGGAGAGTCCTGGTCGTTCGCGCTCGCGCTGCGGCTGGCGGCGTACGACCTGCTCCGCGCGGACGGCGACGACCCGATCCTCATCCTCGACGACGTCTTCGCCGAGCTCGCCGCCCGGCGCCGGGACCAGCTCGCGGCGCTGGTCAGCGACGCCGAGCAGGTGCTCGTCACCGCCGCGGTGCCAGCCGACGTCCCGACCGCACTGACGGGGGCCCGGTTCACCGTCGCCGGGGGGGAGGTGCGCCGTGACGGCTGACCGTCCCGACCCGGCCGAGGGTCACGAGGCCGCCACGACGCCCGAAGCGCCCGCCTCCCATACCGATGAGGGCCTCGACCTGGCGCGCGCGCTCACGCGCGCGACGACCGGGGCGCGGGCCGAGACCCGCGCCCGGCGCCGCCGGAGACCGGATACCGCGACGGCGACCGACCAGGCGAGCGGCCGTTCGTCGCGAGGAGGCCTCTCCAGCGCCCATCCCGACGAGCGCGACCCCCAGCCGCTCGACACGACGGTCGAACGCGTGGTCGCCGACCGCGGCTGGGAGCTCGAGCTGCGGGTGCACGGCGTCTTCGCCCGCTGGCCCGACCTGGTCGGCCCAGAGGTCGGGTCCCACAGCCGGCCGGAGTCCTTCGTCGACGGCACCCTGGTCGTGCGCACCGACTCCACGGCCTGGGCCACCCAGCTGCGGCTGCTCGCGCCCACCGTGGTGCGGCGCCTCAACGAGGAGCTGGGCGACGGCACGGTCAAGGTCCTCGAGGTGGTCGGGCCGCGGGTCCCCAGCTGGACCAAGGGTCGCCGCTCCACCCGCGACGGCCGCGGCCCCCGCGACACCTACGGCTGAGCGACGGCCGCGGCCAGGAGGGCGTCACCGGCCGTTCGGACGGCGGCACACCCATAGGGGGACACACCCGGCCCCCTGCTCGGGGCCTGAACCGGCCTTCCCAGGCCGCTGAGGGCCGATCTTGTCCACAGATCCCCCCACCGGCGGCGAGGCCGACGTGTTCTGAGGCCTCCTGCCGGGTATCATGGCGTCCGGGTCGCCGTGCTACCGGGGAGCTCCTCGAGCGGCGGCCTTCGCTGTGTCCCGTATGTCCCCGTACGCGCGCGACCGCCGACCGGCGCGCCGCGCGCCCACCGCCGAAGAGGTGCGCGTGTCCGACGAGACGACCGACGGTCCGACCCCGACGAGGCGCCCGACCTCACCCCCGCGCAGGGCGAGTACGACGCCGCCTCGATCCAGGTGCTCGAGGGCCTGGAGGCCGTGCGCAAGCGCCCAGGCATGTACATCGGCTCCACCGGCGAGCGCGGGCTGCACCACCTGGTGTGGGAGATCGTCGACAACGCTGTCGACGAGGCCTCGCCGGCTTCTGCGACCGGATCGTGGTGACCCTGCAGGCCGACGGCGCGGTGCGTGTCGACGACGACGGTCGCGGCATCCCGACCGACATGCACCCGACCGAGGGGATGCCCGCGGTGACGGTGGCCCTGACCCAGCTGCACGCGGGCGGCAAGTTCGGCGGGGGCGGCTACAAGGTCTCCGGCGGCCTGCACGGCGTCGGCGTCTCGGTCGTCAACGCGCTCAGCGAGAAGCTCATCGTCGAGGTGAAGAACCGCGACCACCTATGGCGGCAGACCTTCTCGCTCGGCGACCCCGACGGTCCGCTCGAGCAGGTTCGCGCCCTGGCCGATGGCGAGCGCACCGGCACCACGATCACCTTCTATGCCTCCGACGACATCTTCGAGACGACGGCGTACTCCCTGGAGACGATCACCACCCGCATCCGGGAGATGGCCTTCCTCAACAAGGGTCTCGAGATCGTCGTGCGCGACGAGCGCCCGCAGGCAGAGGAGATCGCCGAGGCCGTCGAGGACGCCACCATCGACCCGGAGATCGACCAGACCGGCGCAGACGCGATCCGGCGCGGGGAGGCGGGCGGCCTCGAGCGCACCTTCAAGTACGACCGCGGCCTGGTCGACTACGTCGAGCACCTCAACCGCCGCAAGGACAAGGCCAACCCCACCGTCATCGACTTCGAGGCCGCGCAGACCGCCCACGGCGGCGGCGCGATGAGCCTGGAGGTCGCGATGCAGTGGAACACTGGCTTCACCGAGTCGGTGCACACCTTCGCCAACACCATCAACACCCACGAGGGTGGCACGCACGAGGAGGGCTTCCGAGCCGCGCTCACCAGCCTGGTGAACCACTGGGGCGAGGAGTGGGGCCTGATCAAGAAGCGCGAGGACCGCGTCTCCGGCGACGACATCCGCGAGGGACTGACCGCGATCATCTCGGTCAAGCTGGCCGAGCCGCAGTTCGAGGGCCAGACCAAGACCAAGCTCGGCAATACCGAGGCCAAGGGCTTCGTGCAGCGGGTGGTCAACGACCAGCTCGGCGCCTGGCTCGAGCAGAACCCGGCCGAGGGCAAGGACATCATCCGCAAGGCACAGGCCGCGGCCATGGCGCGGATCGCCGCCCGCAAGGCGCGCGACCTCGCGCGCAGCCGCAAGGGCCTGCTGGGCCGGGGCTCGCTGCCGGGCAAGCTGGCCGACTGCCAGTCGACGAACCCGGAGGAGTGCGAGATCTTCATCGTGGAGGGCGACTCCGCGGGGGGCTCGGCCAAGCAGGGCCGCGACCCGCGGATCCAGGCGATCCTGCCGATCCGCGGCAAGATCCTGAACGTCGAGAAGGCCCGCATCGACAAGGTCCTCGGCAACAACGAGGTGCAGGCGATCATCTCGGCGCTGGGCACCGGTATCCACGAGGAGTTCGACCTCGACAAGCTGCGCTACCACAAGATCGTGCTGATGGCCGACGCCGACGTCGACGGCCACCACATCAACACCTTGCTGCTGACGCTGCTGTTCCGGTTCATGAAGCCGCTCATCGAGCACGGCTACGTCTACATGGCCCAGCCGCCGCTGTACCGCCTGCGCTGGAACAAGCCGCACGAGCACGAGTTCGTCTACTCCGACGCCGAGCGCGACGCGCTCATGCGCGACGGCCAGGAGCAGGGCAAGAAGCTCCCCAAGGAGAACCCGGTCCAGCGCTACAAGGGGCTGGGGGAGATGAACGCCGACGAGCTCTGGGAGACCACGATGGATCCCGACTCCCGCCTGATGCTGCAGGTGACGCTCGAGGACGCCGCTCAGGCCGACGAGATCTTCTCGATCCTGATGGGCGAGGACGTCGAGCAGCGGCGCTCGTTCATCCAGCGCAACGCCAAGGACGTGCGCTTCCTCGACATCTGAGCACGCCCGCGACAGCCCCGACAGCCTCCGGACCGCCCCCGACAGCCCCCGACCGCAGTGCACTATACGGGAATCTAAAGCAGATCCTAGAGAATCCAAGAGAGAGCAATCGTGACTGAGACTCCCACCGACACCACCCCTCCCGAGGGCCCGGGCGGCCGCGTCGAGCCGGTGGAGCTGCAGGTCGAGATGCAGCGCAGCTACATCGACTACGCGATGGCGGTCATCGTGGGCCGGGCGCTGCCCGACGTACGCGACGGGCTCAAGCCGGTCCACCGCCGGGTGCTCTACGCGATGTACGACGGTGGCTACCGCCCCGACCGTGGCTACTCCAAGTGCTCGCGCATCGTCGGTGACGTGATGGGGCAGTACCACCCCCACGGCGACTCGGCGATCTACGACACCCTGGTCCGGCTCGCGCAGCCCTGGGTGATGCGTGCCCCGCTGATCCAGGGCCAGGGCAACTTCGGCTCGCCGGGCAACGACCCGGCGGCCGCGATGCGCTACACCGAGTGCCGGATGGACCCGCTGGCCATGGAGATGGTCCGCGACATCAACGAGGACACCGTCGAGTTCCAGCCCAACTACGACGGACGCAGCCAGGAGCCGACGATCCTGCCCAGCCGGTTCCCCAACCTGCTGGTCAACGGCTCGGCCGGGATCGCCGTCGGCATGGCCACCAACATCCCGCCGCACAACCTGCGCGAGGTGGCCGAGGGCGCGCAGTGGGCGTTGGAGCACCCCGACGCGACGCGCGAGGAGCTGGCCGAGGCGCTCCTGGAGCGGATCAAGGGCCCCGACTTCCCCAACGGCGCGCTCATCGTGGGCCGCTCCGGGATCGAGCAGGCCTACCGCACCGGCCGCGGCTCGATCCAGCAGCGCGCGGTGGTGGAGATCGACGAGGACAGCAAGGGCCGGGTCTGCCTGGTGATCTCCGAGCTGCCCTACATGGTCAACCCCGACAACCTGGCGCTCAAGATCGCCGAGCTCGCCGACTCCGGCCGGGTCAAGGGCATCGCCGACGTGCGCGACGACTCCTCCTCGCGCACCGGCCAGCGGCTGGTGGTCGTCCTCAAGCGCGACGCCGTGGCGCGGGTGGTGCTCAACAACCTGTTCAAGCACACCGAGCTGCAGACCAACTTCTCCGCGAACATGCTGGCGCTGGTCGACGGGGTCCCCCGCACGCTAACGGTCGACCAGTTCATCAGCCACTGGGTGACCCACCAGCTCGACGTCATCCAGCGCCGCACCCGCCACCGCCTGGCCAAGGCCGAGGAGGAGGCCCACATCTATCGGGGCCTGGTCAAGGCGCTCGACATGCTCGACGAGGTCATCGCGCTGATCCGGCGCTCGCCCGACGTCGACGAGGCCCGCACCGGGCTGATGGCGCTCCTCGACATCGACGACGTGCAGGCCCGCGCGATCCTCGACATGCAGCTGCGCCGGCTGGCAGCCCTGGAGCGGCAGAAGATCGTGGACGAGCTGGCCCGGCTCGAGGCGCTGATCGCCGACCTCGAGGACATCTTGGCCAACGAGGCCCGGCAACGGCAGATCATCGGCGACGAGCTGGGCGAGATCGTCGCCAAGCACGGCAACGACCGGCGTACCCAGATCATCGCCTCCGACGGCGACCTCTCGATGGAGGACCTGATCCCTGACGACGAGCTGGTCGTCTCCATCACGCGCGGCGGCTACGCCAAGCGCACCCGCGCCGACCAGTACCGCACCCAGAAGCGGGGCGGCAAGGGGGTGCGCGGCGCTACGCTGCGCGGCGACGACGTCGTGGAGCACTTCATCGCCACCTCGAGCCACCACTGGCTGCTGTTCTTCACCACGGCTGGACGGGTCTACCGCACCAAGGCCTACAACCTGCCCGAGGCCTCGCGCGACGCCAAGGGCGGGCATGTGGCGGGGCTGCTGTCGTTCCAGCCCGACGAGGCCATCGCGCAGGTGCTGGCGATCCGGGACTACGACCAGGCGCCCTACCTGGTGCTGGCCACCCGCAACGGTCTGGTGAAGAAGACCCGGCTCACCGACTACAACTCCCCGCGCCAGGCGGGCGTCATCGCGATCAACTTCCGCGAGGCCGACGACGAGCTGATCGGCGCCGAGCTGGTCAACCCCGACGACGACATCCTGCTGGTGTCGCGCAGGGGTCAGGCGATCCGGTTCCGCGCCGACGACACCCAGCTGCGGCCGATGGGCAGGGCGACGTCGGGCGTCGCGGGGATGAAGTTCCGAGCGGGCGACTCGATGCTGTCGATGTCGGTGATCAGGGCCGACCAGGTCGCGGCGGAGGAGTCGGGGGCAGACGTGCCGCCTCAGTACGTCTTCACGATCACCGATGGCGGCTTCGCCAAGCGCAGCCGGATCTCGGAGTACCGCCTCCAGGCCCGCGGCGGTCTCGGCATCAAGGCGATGTCGCTGGCCAACGAGGACCGCGGCGGCCTGGTGGGCGCGTTCATCGTGCAGGACGGCGACGAGGTGCTCTCGATCACCCAGGGCGGCCAGGTGGTCCGCAGCCCCATCAACGACGACTTCCGACCGACCGGCCGGTCCACGATGGGGGTCAAGTTCGTGACGCCCAAGGACGGCGACGCGGTGGCGGTCGTGGCCCGGTCGGTGGAGGTCCGCGAGGAGGATGTCGAGGAGGACGTCGAGGGCGACCGGGACGCGCAGGAGTCGTCGGATCAGGCCTCGGATGCAACAATCGGGGAGGAGAGCACCGAGGAGACCGGCCCCGAGGGGGTCGGAGAGAGTGAGTCCTGATGGCGGATCGCCCCGCTGAGCGACCCGTGCCGCGGTCGGTCACGAGCTCAGCGGCCGACTCCTCGGGGGGCTCGACCGACACCGTCAAGGCGCCGATCATCCCGCCTCCGCCGCCGCCGAAGGAGCCGCGCAGGCCGCTCGCGCAGCGGCTCCAGGCGGCCCTCGGCACGGATGCCAAGGAGAAGGCCGCCAAGCCGGAGAAGCCGGCTCGCAGCAAGCCGACCCCACAGCCGTCCCCGCAGGTCGAGCGCCGCCCGGTCTCGCCGATGCCGGTCGCCCCCCCCGCGCCGAGCAACGGCAGCGCTCCCGCCGCTTCGCCGGTGACACCTCCGGCGGCCGGGGACACCGCGATCTCGGCACCGGTGCGCCCGGCCAAGGCCTCGCGGCGGGCGCCCGTCCCGCCCGCCCGGCCGGCCGCCCGTCCCGTCACCCAGCCGGTCGGCACCACGGCCGGCCGCAAGCCCCGCCGGGCCCGGCTGCGGCTGACCCGGATCGACCCGTGGTCGGTGATGAAGACCGCGTTCCTGCTGTCGATCGCGCTCGGGATCGTCACCGTGGTGTCGGTGTTCATGGTGTGGTCGATCCTGGGCGCCGCCGGCGTGTGGGACTCCATCAACGCCACCGTGGCCAGCGTGCTCGGGGGCGAGGACGGCAGCGGCTTCAACGTCCAGGACTACGTCGGTGTCTCCCGGATCATGGGCTTCACCATCCTGATCTCGATCATCGACGTGATCCTGCTGACCGCCATCGCCACCCTCGCCGCGTTCCTCTACAACCTCGCCGCCGCCCTCCTCGGCGGCATCGAGGTCACCCTCGCCGAGGACTGACCCGCGAAGTGGGAGTTGTGGCCCGCCGACGCGGGAACTTCGGCCCCGCGAGGTGGCAGGACTGGTGGCTTCCCGGTCGTTTTGTCGCCGTCTTCGCGGTTGGGGTAGTCTCACCCGCGGCGTACGCCGCCCACCGGTGGCGAGACGGGCGCCTTCGCGGGCCTATAGCTCAGACGGTTAGAGCGCTTCCCTGATAAGGAAGAGGTCACAGGTTCAAGTCCTGTTAGGCCCACTCCAGGACCCCGCACCCACCATCGACACCCAACCCTCGAGGGGACGAGATGAAGAAGCTCCTGCTGGTCCTGCTGGCCGCGGCCGGCGCCGCCTTCGCGAAGAAGAAGATTGACGAGTCCAAGGCCGAGCAGGCCCTGTGGGCCGAGGCCACCGACTCCGTCGACGAAAACTAGCCCACCCGGGCAGAACCTCGCCGACCCGGCAGAGGCTCTGCAGCCCGGCAGGCCGGAGGAGAGCGGGGCTTCCCACGGCGTCCCGCACCACCCGCGCCGTACGGCGCACCCGGGGCCATGGCGCAATTGGTAGCGCACCTGCTTTGCAAGCAGGGGGTTAGGGGTTCGAGTCCCCTTGGCTCCACCACGAGGCCCTGCCTGTCACAGCTCGCGCAGCAGGGGCAGCACTTCCGAGCCGAACGTGGAGAGGAACCGCTCCTGGTCATGGCCCGGGGCGTGGAAGACCAGGTGGTCGAAGCCGGCCTCGACATAGGGCCGGACGGCGTCGCGCACCCCCTCGGGCGTGGTCTCGATGATCCAGCGTGAGGCGACCTGCTCGATCGGCAGCCGGTCCGCGGCCTCGGCCATCTTCACCGGGTCGTCGAGCTGGTGCTTCTCCTCGGCGCTCAAGGACAGCGGCGCCCAGAACCGGGTGTTCTCGAGTGCCTCCTCGCGCGTGGGGGCGTAGGACAGCTTGATCTCGATCATCCGCTCGATCTCGTGGTGGGACCGCCCCGCCGCCTCGAGCCCCTCGGCCACCGCCGGCAGCAGCTTCTCGGTGTAGAGATCCATGCCCTTGCCGCTGGTGCAGATGAACCCGTCGCCCACCCGGCCGGCGTACTTGGCCATCTGGGGACCGCCGGCGGCGATGGATCGGCACGCCCGCCTCGGGGCGGTCGTAGATGGTGGCGTCGACGGTGCGGTAGTAGTCGCCCTCGAAGCTGACCCGCTCACCCGCCCACAGGGCCCGCATCAGCCGCACCGACTCGCGCAGTCGCGCGTAGCGCCCTGAAGTCGGGCCACTCGCTGAGTCCGACGGAGATCTCGTTGAGTGCCTCGCCGCTGCCGACCCCGAGGAGGACCCGGTCTGGACTCAGCAGGGCCAGCGGCGAGGTGTTGGGCAAGGACCGCCGGGTTGTAGCGGAAGGTCGGCGTCAGCACGCTGGTGCCGAGCAGGACCCGCTCGGTGCGCTCGCCGATGGCCGCGAGGGCGGTCAGCGCGTGCGGCGCGTGCCCGCCTTCGTGCCGCCAGGGCTGGAGGTGGTCGCTGATCATCACGCTGTCCAGGCCGACCTGCTCCGCGCGCACTCCGAGCTCGACGAGCTCCCGCGGGCCGAACTGCTCGGCGGAGGCCTTGTAGCCGAGCCGGAGAGCGGGGAGGCGTTCATGGGGAGTCGGTGTCCTTTCAAGGGCGGGTGGACGCGTGGTCGGCTGTCATGCTGGCGAGATGACCGACCTACCGCTGCTGGGGTTCGGACTGCCCGTGTCGGGCAGCTGGGCCACCCCGGCCACCATGCTGCACCTGGCACAACGCGCCGAGGCGCTCGGGTATGCCTCGCTGTGGACCTTCCAGCGGACGCTGGTTCCCGTGGGAGGGAGCGCGGCGTCCCACGACGCCGTGGGCCGTCCCGCCGCTCGGGCCGTCGACGCGCCGGCGTACCAGGCGGTGCAGGACGCCGTGCTCCCCTCGCGTTCGTGGCCGCGCGCACCGAGCGGATCGGGCTCGGCACCGCCACCTTGTGCGCCCCGTTCACCGCACCGGCGATGCTGGCCAAGGCGATGACCACCCTGGACCAGCTGTCCGCTGGTCGCCTCACGATCGGGCTGGGATCGGCTGGCTGCCGGAGGAGTACGCCGCCGCGGGGGTCCCCTTCGCACGCCGGGGCGCCCGGATGGAGGAGCACTCCGCTGCCTGGCGACGCTGTGGACACAGGACCCGGCACAGTTCCACGGTGAGTTCTACACCGTGCCCCGCTCGCGGCTGGGCATCGCGCCCGTCCAGCGCCCGCATCCGCCCGTCCTGCTCGGTGGGGCGGCGCCGGCGGCGCTGCGCCGGGCCGGCCGGCTGGCCCAGGGCTGGATCAGCAGCAGTCGGCAGGACCTGAGCCGGATCGGGGAGTCCATCGAGCTGGTCCGCGAGGGCGCCCGAGAGGCAGGCCGCGACGCGACCGCGCTGCGGTTCCTCGTGCGGGGCCTGGTCGACCTCACCGACGACGACCGGGAGCGGGCCGACGACCGCTGCAGGGGACGCGCGAGCAGGTCCTCCACGACCTCGCGGCGCTGAAGACCCGAGGGTCACGGAGGTCTTCGTCGACCTGAACTTCGTGCCGCGGATCGGCTCGCCGGACGTCGGCACCAGCGCGGCCCTCGCCGAGGCCGAGCGCGTGCTGGACGCGCTCGCCCCGACCGGCCGGCATCCCTAGGACGCCTCCACCCTCGGCATGATGTCGTTCTTGAGGCGCTTGAGGTCGTCGAGCGTCTTAGAGACGGGCACGTCGGCGAAGGGCGGCCACAGCAGCGGCATCGACAGGCCGGCCTCCTGGTAGCGCTTGAGCATGTCGGTGATCTGCCGCTCGGTGCCGACCAGGATGTTGGAGACCTTGCCGTTGTCGGTCTGGTCGACCTCGGTGTCGGTGATCGTGAACCAGATCATGCTGCACATCTGCAGGTCGTCGATCGACTTGCCGAGCTCCGCGAGCTCGTGGCCGATGGCGGTGCGCCACTCGGTGAGCTCCCGCGGGGTGTCCTGGATCCCGATCCAGCCCGCCAGGCCGTATTTCGCCACCCGGTTGGCCGAGCGCTTCGGGTCCCGTAGGCCGCTGAAGTAGATTGGCGGTGCGGCTTCTGCACCGGCTGGTGACCGAACCCGCACGGCTCGAAGTCGGCGAACTCGCCGTGGTACTCGAAGGTCTCGTTGGTCCAGATGCCCTGACAGATCTCGATGGTCTCGCGCACATGGGCGTGTCGGCGCGGGAAGATCTCCGCGGCGCTGGAGGCGGCGAACTCCTCGGGCATCCAGCCCGACCCGATGCCCACGTTGAGGCGCCCGCCCGAGAGCTGGTCGATGGTGGCGCACTCGGCGGCGAAGACACCGGGGGAGCGGTACGGCGTGTCCGTGATGCTCATGCCGATCCGCAGCTTCTCCGTGCGCGCCGCCAGCCATGGCAGCAGCGGCCAGCCCTGCAGCCACTTCCCGTGGGAGCTGACCGGCAGCTGCTTGGGGAACTCCTTCATCATGCCGAAGGAGTACTGCAGCTCCCCGCGGTCGGAAGCCTCGGGGACGACGATCCGGTCGAGGGTCCACACCGAGTCGAAGTCGAGCTCCTCCGCGAGGTCGGTCAGGTCGGCGAGCTCCTGGACCGTGACGTGGTCGCGGAAGTTGGGCAGGTAGAGGGCGAGCTTCATGCGGACATCTCCTCGGGAGCGATCGTGGCCTCGGCGGCGGTCGGGGTCGCCGACGGCCCTTGTGAGGTACCTCACCAGTGGCGGGCGCGGCCCGACAAGGTGTGCGGTGCTCATGGTTTCCTCAACGCGGGTGAGGCTCGTGACCCGGCGCGCAGCTCAGCGGTCAGCGCAGCCGGTCGCGGAGCTCGCGCTTGAGCACCTTGCCGTAGTTGTTCGTGGGCAGCGCGTCGACGACGTGGTAGTCCTTGGGCCGCTTGAACCGGGCGATGTGGTCCAGGCAGGTCTGGTCGAGCTCCGCGGTCGCCAGCGTCGCCCCCTCGACGGGGACGACGAACGCGACGACCGCCTCACCCCACTCCTGGTCCGGCCGCCCCACCACGGCCGCCGCCGCCACCCGCGGGTGGCGCAGAGCGCCTCCTCGACCTCCCGCGGGTAGATGTTCATCCCCCGCTGATGATGAGGTCCTTGGAACGGTCGCAGGGTGAGGAACCCGTCGGCGTCGAAGCTGCCGATGTCCCCGGTGTGCAGCCACCCCCACGCAGCGTCCGGCCGACTCCTCGGGCTGGTTCCAGTAGCCGGCCATCACGACGCCGCCGCGGACCACCACCTCGCCCTCCTCGCCGGCGGGCAGCTCGCGGTCGTCTCGCCGACGACCCGCACCTCGACGTCGGTGGGTCGAGCCGACGCTCTGCATCCGCTCGCGCCAGCGGGGATGGTCACGGTCGGCGTGGTCGGCCATCGACAGGGCGGTGATCGTCATCGGGGTCTCGCCCTGGCCGTAGATCTGGGCGAGCCGGGGGCCGAAGGTCTCCAGCGCCTCCTCGAGGTCGGCGAGGTACATCGGCGCGCCGCCGTAGATGATCGTCTTGAGAGCGGAGAGGTCGGCGCCGCGCAGCGCGGGGTCGGCCGCGAGCCGCTTGACCATGATCGGGGCGGCGAAGAACGACATCCCGGGCCAGCGGTCCAGCAGGGCGAGCAGCTGCGCGCCGTCCAGGGTGCCGGAGCCGGGGATGACGCTCACCGCGCCCTTCGCGACGTGCGGCAGGCCGCGCTGGCGGCGATGCGCCGTGCGACAGCGGCGCGGCGTGCAGGATGCAGTCGTGGGCGGCCACCGGGCCGATGTCGGCGAAGTAGCTGAGCGAGGCCATCAGCAGGTTGCCGTGGGTGAGCGTGGCGCCCTTGGGCCGGCCGGTGGTTCCGCTGGTGTAGAAGAGCCAGGCCGGGTCGTCCCGGCCCCGGTCGGCCAGGGTCAGCGGCGCCGCCGAGACCAGCCGATCCCATCCGGGCCCCGGAGCCAGCACGACGGACTCCAGCGTGGCGACGGTGCCAACGAGCGACCGGACGTCGGCGGCGTGCTCCTCGTCGGTCACGACGACCTTGGCCTCGCTGTGCTCGAGGACGTAGGCGATCCGTCGCGGTAGCCTCGCGTTGACCGGGACGGCGACCAGGCCGGCGTGCCAGGCGGCGAACTGGGCCTCGAGGTACTCCGGCCGGTTGCTCATCACGATGGCCACCCGGTCGCCCGGAGCCAGGGCGAGCTCCTCCCGAAGCCCCGTCGCCCTCCCGCCACGCGCGCCGCGAGCTCCGGCCCAGGTGGCGTGCACCCGGGCGCCCTCCGCGAGCGCGGGCTGCTGCGCCAGGCGTCGACCGTTGCGCTCGACCCAGGTGGCGAGGTTCATGCCGACAACCTCGCGGGCGCACCGGCGCGGGGTCAAGGCTCGTCCCTGCGCGTTGAGGAACACGTGATGGTCCCCAGGCCCGGCATCGGTCAGGCTGGCGGGATGAGACTGGACGAGGACGCTGCGCGGTCCCGGCTGACCGCTCAGGTGCACGGGGTGCTGTGCACCCTCCACCCGACGCGCGGGCGGGACCCGCAGCCGGTCGTGTACGCCGTGAGCGCGGGGCATGTCGGCGTCCCGATCGACCGGGTCAAGCCCAAGTCCTCCACCCGGCTACAGCGGGAGGACAACCTCGCCGCGGATCCGCGCGGGGCGCTGCTTGTCGAGCACTGGGAGCTCGAGGACTGGTCTCGGCTGTGGTGGGTGCGGGCCGAGCTGGAGCACCTGGCCCACCCGCCGACCGCCCTGGTCGACGAGCTGGCCGAGCCGGCTCGCCCGCACGGTCGCTCAGTACGCCGACAAGCCCTTCCACGGATCCTGGTGTGCCGCATCGTCGGCGTGACCGGGTGGGACGCCGCCCCGGAGTAGGCACACTGCTGGCGAGGCTGATCGCCGGGGACATCCCGGCCACGCCGGTGGGCTGGGCTGGTGAATCGCGCCGCCGACCCCACTGCCACCGCCGGTGTCCGAGAGCGCAGCGACGTCGGAGCCAGAAGAAACCGGTGGTGGTGGCCAGTGCCGACCGGTCACCCTGCCGAGGTGACCGCGACGCCCTGGCCCATGCGCATCGGTTCGCTGGTGCTGCGAGAGGCCAGCGCCCCCGACATCGAGCGACTGCTGTCCTTCCGCAACGATGCTGAAGTCAACAGGTTCATGATCCGCACCCAGGTGGAGCCGAGTGAGTTTCGCCGGGTGGCTTGCGGTACCACCAGCGGGACCGACTACTCCTGTGTCGCCGAGCTGGACCGCACCGTGGTCGCCATGGGGTTCCTCGAGAAGGCCGGGATGAGACGCGAACAGCATGGAGTCGAGGACTCCTGGCACGCCGACCTTGGCTGGGTGGACGGCTACCGGTACGCGATGTTGGCGCGAGTGGAAGGGCTTGCCGCGCTCCCACTAGGTCCCGTCCCGGTTCCGCGGCCGACGGCGGCACCCGCCGGAGGGCTTGGCATGCTGTGCCCATGGAGCCGATGGTCGAGCTGTCCGCGCGCGAGCCCGGCAAGAGCGCCCCGCGTCGATGCCCGACGACGTGCACTTCACCCGGGCATCGCGCGCGCGGTGATCGAGGAGTTCTCCACCGCGGGTGATGTCGTTCTTGATCCATTCGCCGGCTACGGCACCACGCTGGTGGTGAGCGCGGAGCCGACCGGGCGCCGATCGGGATCGAGCTGCTGCCCGAGAGAGCAGCGCTGATCCGCGATCGACTCGGGGCCCGCGGACGCGTGATCGAGGACGCGCGACGGCTCGAGGAGTTCGGGCTGGGCGCGGTCGATCTGTGCCTGACGTCGCCGCCGTACATGAACGACATCGATCATCCGCAGAACCCGGACCGCCTACTGCAGCCTGGACGGCCACTACGAGACCTTCCTGGCCGAGCTGCTCGAGGTGTTCCTCGCGGTGAAGCGATGTCTCCGACCGAACGGCTACCTGGTGGTCAATGCGGCGAACATCCGGGCGGGTGGGTCACTGACCCCGCTGGCCTGGGATATCGCGAGCGCAGTGCGGAGCCATCTCGCCTTCCGAGCAGCGACCTACCTTCACTGGGACATTCCGCCGCCGCTCGTCAGCGGTGACTACTGCCTGGTCTTCCAGAAGGCAGGAGTGCCTACCGGAGCACCGGGCTGACCCGTGGCAGCGGGCGTGGCAGCGCAGCTCGTCGGTCGCCCCTGCCGGCATCCACCGCGCGAGGAGGGTTGCGCACCGTCCGTCGTCAGCCGGGCTGACCCGCGCGCGCGAGGCACAGCTGCATCGTGGTGCCGGCGGGCGTGGAGCTGGCCACCGCCAGGTTGCCGCCCATGGCGGTGGCCAGGCCGTGGGCGAGGGCCAGGCCAAGGCCGACGCTGTCGTCGAGGCCGGGGTCCGCCGAAGTGGCGCCGGCGTCCGGGTCGGGCTCGGCCCGGGCGAAGGGGGTGAAGAGGCGGGGCACCAGGTCTGGTGGGATGCCGGGGCCGTCGTCGGTGACGGTGACGAGCAGGGTCGCGTCGTCGGGCCCGGCGTCGATCTCGACCTCCACCCGACCGCCCACCTGTCCGTGCCGGATCGCATTGCCGACCAGGTTGAGCAGCACCTGTCGCAGGCGCCGGCGGTCGGCGACCACAAGGTCGTCGACAGGGTCGTGGTCGAGGGTCACGCCACGCTGGTCGGCCCGCCCGGAGAGCAGGCCGAGGACCTCGAGGACCACCTGGCTGAGCCGCACCGGCTCGGGGTGCAGCGGGAGGGCGTTGGCCTCGAGCCGGCTCAGGTCGAGCACGTCGGTGAGCAGGTCCATCACGTGGCCGGCCGCCGCGTCGATGTGGCCGAGCGCCTCTCGACGCCGCGGCTCGTCGAGGTCCATCGTGCCGAGCAGCTCGGCGAAGCCCACGATGGCCTGGATCGGGGTCCGCGCCTCGTGCCCGATGGCCGCGAGCAGCTCGGACTTGGCGTGGGAGAGCTCCTCCGCCGTCCGCCGGGCGGTCTCGGCCTCCAGCCGCGCTCGGCGGTCGCGCTCGGCGGCCGCGTGGTCGATCGCGACCGAGGTCAGATGGGTGAAGCGGTCGACCAGCAGCTGCTCGCGCGGTGTCGGGCGGTGCGGTCGGAGATGGTAGACCGCGAAGGTTCCGACCGGGAGCCCGTCCGGCCCGTCGATCGGGGTGGACCAGCAGGCCCGCAGCCCGGCGGCCTCGGCGGCGTCGAGGTAGTCGACCCAGCGCGGGTCGGTGCGCACGTCGGTGGCCACGACCGGCGCGTTCAGGGCGGCAGCGGTCCCGCAGGAGCCGGCGCCGTCTGCGATGTGCATGCCGTCGATCGCCGCGACGTACGCCGCGGGCAGGCTGGGCGCCGCCCCGTGGTGCAAGGTGCCGTCCTCCCGACGCAGCAGGAGCACCGAGCACCGCGCCCCCGGCATCAGCTCCTCCAGCGAGGAGAGGATCTCGGTGAGCACCTCCGGCAGGGGGCGGCCCGCGCGATCAGCTCCAGGACCCTGGTCTGCCGGTCCAGCATCAGCTGGACGTCGCTGGGCGAGAGGTCGTCGTCTCGCCGGTGGACCGCCATCGACGTCATCCGTCGACCACCAGCTGGTAGCCGACGCCCCGGACCGTGCGGAGCAGCCCTGGGTGGGCGGGGTCGTGCTCGAGCTTGAGCCGGAGCCGGTGCACGTGCTCGGTCACGGTCGCCTCGCCCAGCCACTGCGAGGAGGCGTTCCAGACCTTGTCGACCAGCTCGGCTCGACTGAAGACGCGGTTCGGGTGCGTGGCGAGGAAGACCAGCAGGTCGTACTCCTTGGGAGTCAGGTCCACCTCCGCGTCGCCGACCAGCACGCGACGACTGGCCGGCTCGATGCGCACCGCGCCGACCACGAGCGACTCGGCCGACAGCTCCGGCGAGCTGCGCCGCAGCACCGAGCGGACGCGCGCGGCCAGCTCGCCGGGTGAGAACGGCTTGATCAGGTAGTCGTCCGCGCCGAGGTCGAGACCCGCGATGCGGTCCGACTCGCCGCTGCGCCCGGACAGCACGATGATCGGCGTGTCCGAGCGTCCGCTCTGTCCCCCACGGACCGACCGGATGACGTCGAGACCGCCCAGCCCGGGCAGCGAGAGGTCGAGGACGACGAGGGCGGGATGGTCGTCGCGGATCCGGCGCAGTGCCGTCGCGCCGTCCTCGGCCTCCAGCACGCGGAAGCCGGCGTCGTCGAGCTGCCAGCGGACGACGGTGCGGATCGCGTCGTCGTCGTCCACCACCAACACCACCGGCGCCTGGGGGTCGCCCGGTGCCGGGCCGGACGGGCTCATGGCTGATGGCTACCACAAACGACGCTGTCGGTCACCCGTCGAGGAGGACGTCCTCGTGCGGACGTTGTGCACGCGTTGAGGAAGGACGGTAGGCGCAGATGAGAGGGTGGGACCCACAATGTCGGCATGCCTCGCGAGACACCGCGACCGGGTGGCTTCATGACCTCGCTCACCGAGACGAGTACCCCCGAGCTCGTGGCGCGCGCCGCCGAGCGTCGCACGGCGCTGTTCGGCACCCGGGTCACCTACTCGCCCAAGGTGTTCATCCCTCTCACCACGCTGTGCCGCGACCGCTGCGGCTACTGCACGTTCGCGGAGTCGCCGCGCACCGCCACCGCGCCGTACCTCGAGCCCGAGGAGGTGCTCGCCATCGCGGAGCGCGGTGTGGCCGCCGGCTGCCACGAGGCGCTCTTCACCTTGGGCGAGGCACCCGAGCTGCGCTACCCCGAGGCCGCCGTCTGGCTGGCGGCGCGCGGTCACGACTCGACGGTCTCCTACCTGGCGGCGATGACGGCGCTGGTGCTCACGGAGACCGGGCTGCTGCCGCACGCCAACGCCGGAGCCCTCGGCCCCGCGGATCTCGCGGCCCTCCGCCCGTCGTGCCCGTCGCAGGGGATGATGCTCGAGAGCCTGAACGCCGACCTGGCCGCGCACCGGGGAGCCCCCGACAAGGCCCCCGCCCGCCGGCTCGCCACCCTCGACGCCGCCGGCCGCCTCGCGATCCCGTTCACCACCGGCATCCTGGTCGGCATCGGCGAGTCGGAGGCTGACCGGGTCGAGGCGCTGGAGGCGATCGCGCGGTCGCACGGCGAGCACGGGCACGTGCAGGAGGTGATCGTCCAGAACTTCCTGCCCAAGCCGGGGACGGCGATGCGCGACGCCGAGCCCTGCCCGCCCGAGGAGCACCTGCGCGCGATCGCCCTCGCCCGGCTGCTGCTGCCGGACGACGTCCACGTGCAGGCGCCGCCCAACCTCTCCGACGAGTCCCAGCTCGCCGGGCTGCTGGCAGCGGGCATCGACGACTGGGGCGGCGTGTCGCCGGTGACCGCCGACCACGTCAACCCCGAGCGGCCGTGGCCCTCGCTCGAGACCCTGCGCGCCGCGACCGAGGCGGCCGGTCACCAGCTGGCTCCCCGGCTCACGGTCTACCCGGAGTACGCCGGCCGGCCCGAGCGGTGGCTGGATCCCGCCGTCCGGTTCCCGGTGCTGACCGGGCCGACGCCGACCTGCTGGCCCGGGACGACCCGGGCGCGCTGTGGCCCGAGCGGCACCAGGCGGCGACCAACGTGGGCACGGGGGCCGAGGTGGTGCAGATCGGGCGCCGGTCGACGGCCTGGTTCTCCGGTGCGGGTGTCGACCCGACAGCGCTCCCGGCGGGAACGGCTCCCGTGACCGGCCGGGTGCGCGAGGTGCTGGAGGGCGTCCGCCTGGGTCAGGACCCGGGGGCCGACGAGCTCGAGGCCCTGTTCGCGGCCCGCGGCGCCGAGGTGGCGGCCGTCGCCGAGGCGGCTGACGAGATCCGCCGTCGTGTCGTGGGCGACGAGGTCACCTTCGTCGTCAACCGCAACATCAACTACACCAACGTCTGCACCTTCAAGTGCACGTTCTGCGGGTTCTCCAAGGGTCCGCTGTCGCTGAACCTGCGCGGCGCGCCGTACCTGCTGACGCTGGACGAGATCGCCGACCGGAGCGAGGAGGCGGCGGCGCTCGGCGCGACCGAGGTCTGCCTCCAGGGCGGCATCCACCCGAGGTTCGACGGGAACTTCTACGTCGACGTCACCCGCGCGGTGCACGAGCGGGTGCCCGACCTCCACATTCACGGCTTCACGGCGCTGGAGGTCATGGAGGGGTCGCGGCGTCTGCAGGAGCCTCTCGAGAGCTACCTGCGCAGGCTGCAGGAGGCCGGGCTGCGGTCCCTGCCCGGCACGGCGGCGGAGGTCCTGGACGACGAGGTCCGCGCCGTGCTGTGCCCCGACAAGATCAGCACGGAGGAGTGGCTGGAGGTCCACCGCGTCGCGCACGGGATCGGCCTGCGCAGCAACGTGACGCTGATGTTCGGCTCGGTTGAGCGGCCGCTGCACTGGGTCCGCCACCTGCTGCGCACCCGGGCGCTGCAGCGGGAGACCGGCGGGTTCACCGAGTTCGTGGGCCTGCCCTTCGTGCACATGGCGGCGCCCGTCTACCTCAAGCGCGGCGCTCGGCGCGGCCCCACCTGGCGCGAGACGGTGCTGGTCCACGCCGTGGCCCGGATCGGCTACGCCGGCGACCTCGACCACGTGCAGGCGTCGTGGGTGAAGCTGGGCCGCGTCGGCGCCGCGCAGCTGCTGGCCGCGGGCGTCGACGACCTCGGCGGCACGCTGATGGACGAGAACATCAGCCGGGCCGCGGGGGCCAGCCACGGGCAGGGACTGACGCCGGACGAGCTCGCGGAGATCGCTCGGGCGGCCGGTCGGCCGCTGCGCCAGCGCACGACGCTGTACGGCGAGGTGCCCGCGCGCTCGGGCACGCCCGGCGGCTTCCGGCTGGCACCGGCCTAGGTCCGGCCACCGCCTCCGGCAGGATGGGGTCGTGGAGTTCCAGGAGGTGGTCCGCCGGCGGCGGATGGTCCGCAGCTACGCCGACACCCCCGTCGATCCCGCGGCGGTGCAGCGGGCCCTGCGCCACGCCACCCGGGCGCCCAGCGCCGGCTTCAGCCAGGGGTGGGGCTTCCTCGTGCTCGACCGCCCCGACGACGTCCGGCGCTTCTGGAGCGTCACCACCGACCCGGACGTGCCCCCGGACGACTGGCTGACCGGGATGAGCCGGGCGCCCGTGCTGGTGATCCCGTGCTCGAGCAAGGCGGCCTACCTGGACCGCTACGCCGAGCCGGACAAGGGCTGGACCGACCGCGACGAGGCCCGCTGGCCGGTGCCGTTCTGGCACATCGACGCGGGGATGGCCGCGCTGCTGATCCTGCAGACCGCGGTCGACGAGGGGCTGGGCGCGTGCTTCTTCGGCATCCCGCCCGAGTACGACGCCGCGGTGCGGGCCGCGTTCGGCATCCCGCCGGAGTTCGACCCGATCGGCGCGATCACCCTGGGCCACCCCCACGACACCGAGCGGGTGCCCGGGTCCCCGCGCCGGCGACGGCGACTGGACCTCGACTCCGTGGTCCACCGGGGTCGGTGGGGTGCCGGGCGCGACGTGGCCGCGCTTCGCCAGGTCGAGGGTGTCCCCTAGGATCGGACGGCCCGCCGCGAGAGGACCTGCAGTGACGACGACCGAGCCGACGACCCCGACCGACGCGCCGCCCCAGGTCGGCGTCTGGTCGGAGGTGGGGAGGCTGCGCCGGGTCCTGGTCTGCTCCCCGGGGCTGGCGCACGAGCGGTTGACTCCCGACACCGCGCACGAGCTGCTCTACGACGACGTGCTGTGGGTCGAGCAGGCCCGGCGCGACCACCTCGACTTCGTCGTCCAGATGCGCGAGCGGGGCATCGAGGTGATGGACCTGCACGACCTGCTCGCCGACGTGATGAAGGATTCGGCCGCGCGGCGGTGGCTGCTGGACCGCAAGCTCACCGACAGCCTGGTCGGCCCCGGCTTCGTCACCGAGGTCCGAGCCTGGCTGGCAGAGCTGCCGCCGCACACGCTGGCCGAGTTCCTCATCGGGGGGGTGGCCTACCAGGACGTGCCCGAGGACGTCGCGGGCTCCTTCATGGAGGTGTTCCGCGAGCTGGAGCCGCGCGGCTTCGTCGTCCGGCCGCTGCCCAACACCCAGTTCATGCGCGACAACACCTCCTGGATCTTCAACGGTGTCACGCTCAACCCGATGTACTGGCCCAGCCGCCGCCAGGAGACCCTGCTGACCACCGCGGTCTACCACTTCCACCCGGCCTTCGCCGGGGCCGAGTACGCCGTGTGGTTCGGCGACCCCGAGGGGGCCTCGCCCGACGAGGGGTTCGCGACGCTCGAGGGCGGCGACGTGATGCCGGTCGGCCGGGGCGTGGTCGTGATCGGCATGGGCGAGCGCACCAGCCACCAGGCGATCACCCAGGTCGCGCGCAACCTGTTCGCCGCCGGTGCCGCCGAGCGGGTCATCGTGGCCCACCTGCCCAAGGTGCGCGCTGCGATGCACCTCGACACCGTCTTCACCTTCGCCGACCACGACCTGGTGACGGCCTACCCGCCCATCGTGGACGGCATCGTCGCCTTCAGCCTCCGCCCCGGCGACAGCGCGCCGGACGGTCTGGACATCCGCCGCGAGCAGAAGGGCCTGGTCGAGGTCATCGGCGAGGCCATGGGCACCACGTTCCGGGTGGTCTCCACGCAGGGCGACCTGTACGGCATCCACCGCGAGCAGTGGGACGACGGCAACAACGTCGTCGCGCTCGAGCCGGGCGTCGTCATCGGCTACGACCGCAACACCCTCACCAACAACGCGCTGCGGCACGCCGGCGTCGAGGTGCTCACGATCACGGCCAGCGAGCTCGGCCGGGGTCGCGGCGGCGGGCGGTGCATGACCTGCCCGATCCTGCGCGACCCGGCCTGAGCCCGCCCGGTCACCGCCGCGCTGGCCGCCGTACCCTCGACACGTGCCGAGCACCGCGCCGCCCCGCCTGTGGGCCCCTCGCCTCTGGGGCGTGCACGCGCTGGCGATCGTGCTCGCCGGCGCCACCGTCTGGCTGGGCCTGTGGCAGGTGCACACCTGGCAGGACCGCCGCGCCCAGGCCGCCAGCAACCTGGCCGAGGCCGACCCGGTGCCGCTCGCGCAGCTGATCGGGCCCGACGACCCCTTCCCCGCGGACGCCCTCGCCCACCCGGTCACGCTCACCGGCAGCTGGGTGCCGGGCGGTACCGTCTACATCGCCGACCGTCGCGAGCCGGGCGGGAACGCCGACGGCTACTGGGTGGTGACACCGCTGGAGGTGGGACCGGGCGACTCGGCCCTGCTCGTCCTGCGCGGCTGGACTCCCGACCCCGTCGCTGCCCCGGCGCCGCCGACGGGCGCCGCCTCGCTGCTCGCGCGGCTCCAGCCACCCGAGGGCCGCGGGCTCACCGACCCCGACCCCACCGACGACGTCCTCCCCGAGCTGCGGATCGCCGACGCGATCCAGCACGTCGACCAGGACCTCTACGGCGCCTACGCCGTCCCCGCCCCGGACCTGATGGAGCGCGCGGCCGCGACGCAGGCACTGCCCGCAGGACTGTTCGCCAACACCGGCACCGACGGCCTGGTCGCGGTCCCCGTCGAGCCGCACGCCTCGGTCAGCGCGGGGACCGGACTCCGCAACCTCTTCTACGCGCTGGAGTGGTGGGTCTTCGGCGGCTTCGTGGTCTTCGTGTGGTGGCGCCACCTCGCCGACCGACGCGTCGCCGAGGCGGGCGGACCGCCGCGCTAGGTTGGCCGGGTGCGCTCCCTCTTCCCGACCTACCGGATCCTGGCCTTCATCGTGGGCGTCCTGCTGCTCTTCGGCACCTTCGTCGCGTTCCCGCTGCGCCACTTCCTTCCCGAGGGCACCAGCGCCCAGCAGCTCGGGGAGCGGCTGAGCTGGGGCTGGGTCGTTCACGGATTCGTCTACATCGCCTACCTCGTCGTCGCGTTCCTGCTCGCCCGGCAGTACCGCTGGAGCCTCACCTTCACCCTCACCATGCTGGCCGCGGGTCTGATCCCGATCTTCATCTTCTGGGTCGAGCGCCAGGTGGCCCACCGGGTCGCCACCGAGCCCGCGCCCGAGCCGACGGGCTGAGCCGTGGCCGACGCAGACGGGCCCGAGCCCGCGCCCTCCTTCAGCCTCGAGGAGGCCCAGGCGATCCTCGCCGCCCAGCCGTTCAGCGCGCTGCTGGGGGCGCGGGTCACCGAGCTCGCGGGCGGGGTCGCGACGCTCGAGATCGACATCGACGAGCGACACCGGCAGCAGTACGGCGTCCTGCACGGCGGCGTGCTGGCCTACCTGGCCGACAACGCGATCACCTTCGCCGCCGGCTCGGTGCTGGGGGCGACCGTGCTGACCGGGGGGATGACCATCGACTACCTGCGCACCGCGCGGGCGGGCGTGCTCCGCGCCCGGGCGCACGTCGTCCATGCGGACAGCCGGCATGCGGTCGCCACCGCCGAGGTCACCGCCGAGGTCCCGGACGGCGAAGTCCGGCGGTGCGCCGTCGCCCAGGGCACCGTGCTGGTGAGCAGCCGCGGCTGAAGGTCGCCGGCCCGCCGGACGCGCTACCTTGCGACCATGACCACGGCGTTCGTGCTGGGCGGCGGTGGCGTCCTCGGTGCGGTGGAGGTCGGCATGCTGCGGGCCCTCTTCGAGCGCGACATCACGCCCGACCTCGTCCTCGGCACCAGCGTCGGGGCCCTCAACGGCGCGCTCGTCGCGAGCGACCCGACGCCGCGGGTCATCGAGCGGCTGGAGGCGCTGTGGCAGCGCGCCGTCGAGACCCGCGACGTGTACGGCGACCACCCGCTGCGCACCGTGCGCCGCGCGGTGACCAGCCGCACCCACATCTACTCCGCCGACCCGCTCAAGCAGCGCCTGCTCGAGGAGCTGGGCGACGTCACCTTCGAGGAGCTGCCGGTGCGCTTCCAGGTGTGCGCCGCGAGCATCGAGCGGGCGGCGGAGCACTGGTTCTCGACCGGGCCGGTGGCGGACGCCGTCATCGCCAGCGCCGCCGTCCCCGGACTGCTGCCGCCGGCGCAGATCGGCGACGAGCACTTCCTAGACGGCGGCATCGTCAACTCCATCCCGGTGGGCCGGGCGGTCACCCTCGGCGCCACCAGGATCTTCGTGCTCCAGGTGGGTCGCATCGACCGCCCGCTGACCGCCCCGACCAAGCCCTGGCAGGTGGCCCGGGTCTCCTTCGAGATCGCCCGCCGGCACCGCTTCGCGCGGGAGATGGCCGAGCTGCCGCCCGACATCGAGGCCCATGTCCTGCCGACGGGCGGCACCTCGGTCAAGGACGACTCGCTCTTCGCCTACCGCGACTTCGGCGGGGTGCCGGAGAAGATCGAGCAGACCTACCAAGCGGCGCTGGAGTACCTCGACGACTGGGTGCTCGGCGGCGGCCGATGACCAGCCTGCTGCGCCGGGTGGTGCTGGGCCCGCTGGTGGTCCTGCTGACCGTGCTGGCCTGGACCACGGCACCGCTGTGGCTGCTCGCGGCGGCGGCGCTCTCGCCGCTCCTGCCCGGCCGCTGGCGGGTGCTGCGGCTGCTGTGGGTGGTGATCCTCTACGCCACCTTCGACAGCCTGCTGCTGGTCGTGATGTTCGGGCTGTGGCTGGCGTCGGGGTTCGGGTGGCGGCTGCGCACGCCGTACTTCGAGGGCATCCACTACGACCTGGTGCAGACGACGCTTGCGGTGTTCTTCCGCGAGGCCAGGCGGGTGCTCAACCTGACGATCGAGACCGTCGGCCCGGCCCCGGACGCGTACCCGGGGCACCCGATCCTGGTCTGCTCGCGGCATGCCGGGCCCGGTGACTCCTTCACGCTCATCCACGCGCTGATGCAGGACTACGCCCGCGAGCCGCGCGTGGTCCTCAAGAACACGCTGGCCTGGGACCCGGCCATTGACGTGCTGCTGCACCGCATCCCGGCCCGGTTCATCTCGCCGAACCCGGCCGCCGGCCACGACCTGGAGAGCCAGATCCGCAGCCTGGCGTCGGGCCTCGACGCAGACGACGCGTTCGTGATCTTCCCCGAGGGCGGCAACTTCACCCCGAGCGCCGCGACAAGGCGATCGCTCGGCTGCGGCGGCTCGGGCTGGAGCGGATGGCGGAGCGGGCCGAGCAGATGACGCACGTGCTCGCGCCCCGGCCCGGCGGCTTCCTCACCGCTCTCGACGCCGCTCCCGAGGCGGACGTCGTGCTGGTCGCGCACACCGGGCTCGACCACCTGCGCACGGTGGGCGACGTGTGGCGCGCCCTGCCGATGGACAAGCGGATCGTGATGCGCTGGTGGCGGGTGCCGCGCGCCGAGATCCCCGCGGACCGGGACGATCGGATCGATTGGCTGTTCGGCTGGTGGGAGCGCATCGACGGCTGGGTCGAGACCCACCGCAACGGCGGCTGACGGGTTCGGTCGGGGGCACCCGCGGAAACGGCTCGGCCTCAGGGAGCCTCGGGCGACTCCTCCGGCGCGGGCAGGTCGGTCGCCGGTGCCTTCTTCGCCGGTGCCTTCTTGGCCGGTGCCTTCTTGGCGGGTGCCTTCTTGGCGGGTGCCTTCTTGGCGGGTGCCTTTTTGGCGGGTGCCTTGGTGGCCGGTGCCTCCGTGGCCGGTGCCTCCGTGGCCGGTGCCTCCGTGGCCGGTGCGGTGTCGGCGGGTGCCGGCTCGGCCGCGGTCTCGGGGACGTCGGCCAGTGCCACGACCTCCGCGGGCTCGTCCGGGGTCGTGGGGGCGTGCGGCGCCTCGGCCGCGTCTGCCAGGGCCTCGTCGGGGCTCGACCCCGACCGGTCGTCGGCCGGTGTGGGCGTGGGCTCGCGCGGCGGGGTGGGCACGTAGGCCGACTCCCAGTTGTCGCCCTCGGCGCCGGCCCGCAGCCGGCGGTAGACCACGCCGCCGATCGCGAGCAGGCCGCCGAGGAACAGCAGCTTGCGCAGCCGGTGTCGCTTGCGCGGCGCGGGCTCCTCGGACGTCGCCTCGCCCGACGTGAGCGCCGCGGCCTTCGCGGCCGCCACGGTGTCGGCGGCCGACTTCTTGGCGGCCGCGGCCTTCTCGGCGGCCTTCTCGGCGGCGAGCTCGCGCCCGTCGGCGAGGCGGTCCTTGGCGTCGGTCAGCAGCGGGCCGGCGACCTCCTTGGCCGTCTCGATCGCGGATTCGATCGTGGGGGCGATCGACTCTGCCAGCTGGGCCGCGGAGTCCAGCAGGCTCTTCTTCGTGCGCAACGCCATGGTGTGGTCCTCTCCCCGGGCCGCTGCCCGTCCCTCCCATTCGATCATGTCCGGCAACGACCGACCAGCGGCGTCGGCCGATCCCACCCCGAGGGGTGAGGGCTTGCGGTGCGTGGGAGGATCGACGGGCATCGGCGCACGACCGCGCGCGCCGTACCGGACCCGAGAGCTCCCGTGAGGACCCCATGAGCGACCTGCAGGCCACCTTGAAGACCAACCGCGGCGACATCGTGGTGACGCTCTTCCCGAACCACGCCCCCCAGACGGTGGAGAACTTCGTCGGCCTGGCCGAGGGCACCAAGGAGTACCGCGACGACGCGGGCCGCTCCGGGATCCGCTACTACGACGGGCTCGGCTTCCACCGTGTCATCGACGGCTTCATGATCCAGGGCGGCTGCCCGCTCGGCACCGGCACCGGCGGCCCCGGGTACACCTTCAAGGACGAGCCGCACCCCGAGCTCGCCTTCGACAAGCCCTACCTGCTGGCGATGGCGAACGCCGGGCCGGGCACCAACGGCTCCCAGTTCTTCATCACCGTCTCGCCGACGACGTGGCTGAACTTCAAGCACACGATCTTCGGCGAGGTCGCCGACCAGGCCTCCCGCGACGTCGTCGACGCCATCGCCACCACCGCGACCGGCCCCATGGACCGTCCCGTCGACCCCGTCGTCATCGAGACGGTCGAGATCGCCCGCGGCTGACCGATCGACCCCGACCCCTCTGTTGACCCGGCCGTGACGACCCCGCCCGCCGAGCCGCACGTGCAGCCGCACGAGCAGGCGCCGACCTGCTACCGGCACCCCGACCGGGAGACCTACATCGTCTGCCAGCGCTGCGGCCGGCCGATCTGCCCTGACTGCATGCGGGACGCCGCCGGGCTTCCAGTGCCCGTCCTGCGTGGCCGACGGGGCGAAGGCGACCCGGCAGGGTCGCACGACGTACGGCGGCCAGGCGGTGCGCAACCCCGGCCTGGTCAGCAAGACCCTCATCGGCCTCAACGTCGCGGTGTGGCTGCTGATCGCCGCGACCGGCTTCGGGCGCAGCCGCGTCACCGACTACCTCGCCCTGCACCGCGACGGCCTCTGCTTCCTCCCGGACATGGTGCACTACCAGCCCGGAGTGGGGCGGCCGCCTGTCGCGGGCTGGGCGATCTGTGGTACGCCGGCTTTGCCGGCGGGGCGCCCTGGCAGGCGCTCACCTCGATGTTCACGCACGTGGAGATCTGGCACATCGCGATGAACATGTACGCGCTCTTCATCCTGGGCCCGCCCCTCGAGGCGCTCCTGGGCCGGTGGCGCTTCCTGGCGCTCTACCTGCTCTCCGGGTTCGCCGGGTCGGCGGCGGTGGTGTGGCTCTCGGCCCCGGACCGGTCCACGCTGGGCGCGTCGGAGCCATCTTCGGACTGATGGCGGCGATGTTCCTCGTCGTGCTCAAGCACCGGGGCAACGTGAGCGCGATCGGACAGGTGCTCGTCATCAACCTGGTGATCACGGTGGTGGGCGCCTCGTTCATCTTCTGGCAGGGCCACCTGGGCGGGTTCCTCGGGGGTTGGCGGCCGGGGCGCTCGTCTACGCGCGCGCACCCAGCGCACCCGCTGGCAGGTGCTCGGCCTGGTGGCGGTCGGCATCGTCGTGCTGGCGCTGCTGGTCGCGCGGATGCTGGCCTGACGAGGCTGCCGGTCCGGCGCTCGTCCACGGCGGTGGCTGAGGGCGCGCAGAACTACAGCGATGTAGTTATCCCCAGAGTGCGCACAGCTGTGGACGGCGGCGGGCCGCGTCCGGGGCCGGCGGGCTCGGCGGCCGCGGTCCGGCTCAGCCGTCGCGGACCGGCTGGGCGTAGCTCAGGTCGAGCAGGCCGTCGTATGCCGGAAGGGTCAGCGTCGTGGCGGCGTCCAGCTGCCAGCCGACCGCGATGTCGAGCTGGGCGGCGTCGTTGCGGTAGCTCTGGATGTAGGTGTCCCCCTCGATGGCGGCGAGCAGGGCCGCCTGGTCACCGACGGCGGAGATGACGTACGGCTGCGGGTAGGGGATGCCCTGCAGCTGGACGGCGTTGCCCTCGCACTTGATGCCCGTGGTGGTGACGATGCGCTGCCCCTGCACCGTGACCCCCTGTGCGCCGCCCTTCCAGAAGGCGTTGACGACCGCCTGGATGTCCTGCTGGTGCACGACCAGCCGGCCGAGCTCCTGGGTCGTGGAGTTGATGACGTCGGCGGGTGCGTCGGACAGCGTGACCGTGATGCCGGGGCCGGTGACCGGCTGCAGCCCGGCGGCCCCCGCAGTGCCGCGGCCTTGCGGCGGTACTCCTGCACCTTCGATCGTCCACCGCGTCGGTGAGCTGGTCGACCTCCGCCTGGGCCTGCGCCACCTGGCGCTGCACCGCGGCCACCTGGCGGCTCTCGTTGGACACCAGCGAGGCCAGGTCGGTGTAGCGGCCGGGCCGGAGGTCGCCGCCGTCGCTGTTGTGGGCGCTGATCACGAACAGCACCCCGGACAGCCCGAAGCCGAGCGCGGTCGCGACCATCCACCCGCGGCCGCGGTTGCGCGGGGGCGGAGAATGGGAGTCCGGCGCCATGGCCACTAAGGTAGCCCGCGACCAGCAACAGGTTCACCAGAGTCGAGCACAGCCGAGGAGAACGCCGTGTCCAAGCCCCGGGCCAAGCGGCAGGAGTTCGTCGACCCGATGGCCGGTCCGGTCTTCAGCGGGAGGTTCCTCATGGCCCTCCTGCTCATCGCGGCCGGGATCGCCTGGATCGCCTACTACTACCTGCAGGTGCGCATCGACCCCACCGTGGTGCCGACGCCCAAGGCCGGCAAGCCGGCGTTCATGGCCGACCTGCGGCTGTGGAACTACGCCATCGGCTTCGGCCTGGTCCTGGTCGGGCTGGCGTACTGCACACCCCAAGACCTCCTGGGCCGCGGACGCGGCGTCGTCGTCGGCATGCTCGGCTGCTTCCTGCTCGGGCTGGCCTGGATCGTCACCTACTACGTGGTGAGCAACAACATCTCCCCCATCCCCGTCTTCAACGACCTGCAGCAGTACAACCTGCTCGTCGGCATCGGCCTGATGGCCGTCGGCTTCACCTTCGCCACCCGCTGGGAGTAGCCCCGCCGAGGTGGGAGCTTGTGTCGCGCGAGGTGGGTGTTTGTGTTGCGCGAGGTGGGTGTTGTGTACGTCCGCGCGCCGTTCGTCCCACCTCGCCCGCTCTAGCTCCCACCTCGTATGCCCGAACTCCCACCTCGCTGGGACTTGCTCCCACCTCGTGCGACACGAGCTCCCACTTCGCGTGGTCTAGCTCCCACTTCGTCGTCAGGGGTGGGGGATGTTGAGTCGGAGGGGAGGACGACGGGCTGGTGGAGTCCGACGGGGAGGGTGACTCCGTGGGGGCGACGTACGTCGTGACGATCAGCACGACCTCACCGCCTTGGGCCAGCGTCTGGCCGGCGACCGGCGTTCGCTCGAGGACGGTGCCCGTCGGTTGGTCGGTCGGGCTCGCGTCCTCGATGATCCGCACCGTCCAGCCCAGGCTCTCCAGGAGCTGGGTCGCCACGTCGCGCTGCTTGCCCACGACGTCCGGCACGGCCTCCGGACCGTCGCTGTAGTAGATCGTCACCGTCGAGCCCTTGGGCACCGACTTCCCGACCTTGGGGAGACCTCGACGACCTGACCTGCCGGAGCGTCGGACTCCTTCTCCTGCTGAAGGACGACGAAGCCCTGTTCCTCCAGCAGCGCCTTGGCGGTCTTGCGCTGCATGCCCAGCACGGGCGGGATCGTCACCATCTCCTTGCCCGCGGAGACGACCAGATCCACGGGCGTACCGGGAGCGACGTAGGTGTCGGCGTCGGGTCCTGCCGGAGCACCTGGTCGGCCTTGACGTCGTCGCTGTTCTCGTAGGTCACGTCGCCGACAGTCAGGCCCGCGTCGGCGATCGCCGCGCGCGCCTGGCCTCGCTCAGGCCGACGAGCGTCGGCACCGGCACATCCTCGACCGGTTGCTCGAACATCCGCGGCAGCAGGAACACGCCGGCCCCGATCAGGGCCAGCACCAGGGCGGTCAGCGCGATCCACAGGCCGACCCGGCTGCGATGCTCGTCGCCGTCCTCGCCGCCCGGCGGCATCGGCGGCCGCACGGCGGTGGCGGCCACCGGCGGCACGGCGGCGTCGGGGATCGTCGTGGTCGCCGACGGGGGCACCGGGACGGCGGTGGCCCGCACGGCGGCGGCCTGCACCGGCCGGCCGGCCAGGTAGCGCTCGATGTCGTTGCGCATGGCGGCCGCCGACTGGTAGCGGTCCTCCACCCGCTTTGCCAGCGCGCTCATCACGATGGCGTCGATCTCCGGGGGCAGGTCGGTGTCGTGGTCGGACGGCGGCGCCGCCGGCTCGCGCACATGCTGGTAGGCCACGGACACCGGGCTGTCGCCGACGAACGGCGGCCGGCCGGTGAGCAGCTCGTAGAGCAGGCAGCCGGCGGAGTAGACGTCGGAGCGTGAGTCGACGGTCTCGCCGCGGGCCTGCTCGGGGAGAGGTACTGCGCCGTCCCGACCACGGCGGCCGTCTGCGTCATCGTGGACGAGGCGTCCGACACAGCTCGGGCGATCCCGAAGTCCATGACCTTGACGTCGCCGGCCGGGGTGAGCATCACGTTGGCGGGCTTGATGTCGCGGTGGATGATGCCGGCTCGGTGGGAGTAGTCCAGCGCCGACAACACCTCGCTGGTGATCTCCAGCGCGCGCTCGGGCAGGATCTTGCGACCCTCGCGCAGGATGTCGCGCAGCGTCCGACCGGCGACGTACTCCATCACGATGTAGGGCTGGGCGACGTCGGAGCCGTCGGTGGCCATCTCCTCGCCAGTGTCGTAGACCGCGACGATGTTCGGGTGGTTCAGCGAGGCCGACGACTGTGCCTCCCGTCGGAACCGGGCCTGGAACGTCGCGTCGGTGGCCAGGTCGGTGCGCAGCCGCTTCACCGCCACGGCCCGGCCCAGCCGCCGGTCCACGCCCTTGCGGACCTCGGCCATGCCACCTCGGCCGAGCAGCTCGCCCAGCTCGTAGCGCCCCCCGACGACCGTCGGCTCTGCGTTGTTCATCGTCCCTCGACCTCGCGCATCCCGTGCTGTATCCAAACATCCGGTACGACGCCCCGCGCGCCGCCCCGCGGTGCTGCAGCCCGCGTCAGTGGTGCAGCCCGCCTCGCTGCTTCAACCCGCGTCACTGGTGCATCCCGGCTCACTGGTTCAACACCGCCTCCATGACCGCCTTGGCGATGGGTCCGCCCAGCCGTCCGCCGGCGATGTCGCCGCTGGGCACGTCCGTCCCCTGGATCATCACCGCGACCGCGACCTGGGCGTCCCGGGCCGGGGCGAAGGACACGAACCAGGCGTAGGGCCGGCAGCCGTCGCAGTTCTCGGCGGTGCCCGTCTTGCCCGCCACCTCGACGCCCGGGATCGCCGCCGGCGTGCCCGTGCCGCTGGAGACCGTGGCGACCAGCATGTCGGTGAGCGTCGCCGCGGTCGAGGGCGAGATCGCCCGGGAGAGGTCGCTGTCGGTCGTCTTGTCGAGCGGATCGAGGTCGGGGGAGAGCACCTGGTCGACCAGGAAGGGCTTCTTCACCACGCCGCCGTTCGCGACCCCGGCCATCACCATGGCCATCTGCAGGGGAGTCGCCGAGACGTCCCACTGGCCGATGCCGGAGAGCGCGTTCTGCGCACGGTCGGCCTCGCGCGGGTAGACGGACCGGGCCTGCGGTGCCAGGTCGGTGAGGTAGTCGGCGTTGAAGCCGAACCTTTCGGCCTGCTCGGTCATCTTGTCGTGCCCGAGCTGGTCGGCCAGGGCCAGGAACGAGGTGTTGCAGGAGTTCATCAGCGCCTGCTGCAGGGGGATCTTCTTCGTCCCGCAGCTGCGGCCGCCGTTGTCAATGACGGCCGTGGAGAGGGGAAGCCGGTAGGACGGCCCGCCCGGCACCAGCGAGTCGGCGCGGGTGGCGAGGCCGTCCTCCAGCGCAGCGGCAGCGGTCACGATCTTGAACGTCGAGCCGGGCGGCAGCCGGGTCTGGACGGCTCGGTTGAGCAGCGGCTGGTCGGGCGCCGCGATGAGCCGGTCGTAGGCGTCCTTGGCCGCCGCCAGGTCGTGGCTGGCTAGCTCGTTGGGGTCGTAGCTGGGCAGCGAGACCATGGCGAGGATCCGGCCCGTCGACGGCTCGATGGCGACGACCGCGCCCTTGACGTCGCCGGGCAGCGCGGAGAGACCGTCGTAGGCCGCCGGCTGGGCGGCCGGGTCGAGGGTCAGCTCGACGCGCCCGCCCTTGGGGGCCGCGTTGCTGACCAGGTCGACCAGCCGGGTGA
>JAWKJR010000005.1:0-286309 GCA_041393675.1 Nocardioides sp.
CGCGTGGGAGATCCGGATGGTGCGGGAGTGACCCGCTTCCTCCCGCTGGCCGACCCCTCCTTCGACGTCACGTCGGCGGCCGTGCGCGAGGCCCGCGCCGAGAGCTGGTACGCCGAGACGCCGTACGGCTGGGCGGTGCTCCGGCACGCGGAGGGATCGGCGCTCCTGAGGGACCGGCGCTTTCGCCAGGGCAACGCCCGCTGGCCGGACCAGAACGGCGTGCACGCCGGCCCGTTCCACGCCTGGTGGCAGGAGGTGCTGCTGAGCCTGGAGGGCGACGACCACGCTCGGTTGAGGCGGCTGCTGATGCCGGCCTTCCGCAACCGCACCATCGCCGCGCTGCGCCCGCGCTTCCAGGCGCTGGCCGACGAGCTCGTCGACGGCTTCGCTCTGCGCGGGCAGGTGGAGCTGATCGCCGAGTTCGCGGAGCCCTATGCGGCGCGGATCCTGTGCGTCCTGCTCGGCCTGCCCGAGCAGGACTGGGCCCAAGTGGGGCACTGGGCCGACGATCTCGGCAAGTCGTTCGGGATCCGTGTCAAGGAGGACCTGCCCCGGATCGAGGCGGCGCTCGAGGGCCTCTACGGCTACGTCGAGGAGGTCATCGACGACCGGGCCGCCCGGCCGCGCGACGACCTGGTGTCCACCCTGCTGACCGCCCAGGAGCGGGAGGGCCGGCTCACCCGGCACGAGCTTGGGGTGGCCCTGGTCTTCCTCGCCTTCGCGGGGATGGAGACCACCCGCAACCAGATCGGCCTCGCCGTGCAGACGCTGCTGGCGCACCCGGACCAGTGGCGGCTGCTGGGCGAGCGGCCGCAGCTTGGCGGGCAGGCGGTGGAGGAGGTGATGCGGGTCAACCCCACCGTCACCTGGGTGACCCGCGAGGCGCTGGAGGACGTCGACCTGCACGGTCTGCAGATCCCTCGCGGTGGGATCGTCCAGGTGCTGTCGTACGCCGCCGGCACCGACCCCCTGGCCGTCCCCTACCCCGCCTTCGACATCAGCGAGGTCCGCACACCCCACCTCGGGTTCGGGGCGGGCGCCCACCACTGCCTGGGCCACTTCGTGGCGCGCACCGACATGGCGGTCGCCCTGCCGCTGCTGGCGCGCCGGATGCCCGACGCCGTGCCGGACGGCCCGGGCGAGTGGCTGCCGGTCTCCGGCAACACCGGGGCCGTCCGCTTCCCGATCCGGTTCACGCCCCGCTGAGGCTCACTGCAGCAGCCCGCCCAGGAGCCCGCCGCCGCCGGGCTGGGACGTCTGCTGGTGGCCGCCGGTGATCACCGACTCGGCCGGCTGGACCATGACGTGGCCCTGGCCGCTGAAGGCGCACTGGACGAGCTCGCCGGTGCCGCCGCGCAGCATGGACTTCAGGCCGCCGGTGTCGACCCGGATGTCCATCTGGACCCCCGACGTCCACAGCACGACCGCCTGGGAGTCGGCGTACGTCGGCGCGCCGGCGACGTCGAACACCACCGGGTCGCCCTTGGTGGTGACGGCGACGTACCCGGTCCCCCGCAGGGCCACGTTGAAGAAGCCGCCCGCCATCATGCCGCCGCGCGCCTGCACCCGGTGGATGTCCCAGTCGACCGACCCCGAGAAGGCCAGCACGTTGGCGCCGTTGACCGAGATCATGTCGTTCTCCAGGTAGAACACCTGGATCTCGCAGGCCTCGTTGGCGAGGAACAGCTCACCTTGACCGACGCAGCTCATCATGTCGACGCCCTCGCCGGTCAGCTTGGACTTCACGAGCTTGTCCAGCCCGCCGGAGCCCTTGTTCTCGAAGCGCACGTCGCCCTGGTAGGCCACCATCGATCCGGTGCGCGCCCAGACCTGGCCATAGGCCATGTTCACCTTCAGCATCTTCTTGTTCTGGAGGGCGAACGGGTCCTGCGTCGGGTCTTCCTGGTAGTCGGTGAACATGGATCCATGGATCGGCATGGCGGGCTCCTGGGGCGGGACGGGCGGGCACTTCGCTGCGGAGGCTAGCGCTCTCTGTACGCCGTGTCAGGCGGCTCCCAGGACTCGAGATCGGGGGCACACCGTTCCTCGAACCGGACCCCTCGAACGACTCCCGGGCTCGTCCCGGGACATCCCCGCAGGAGGTGGATCGATGGGCTTCCTCGACCAGGTGAAAGCCGCCGCCAACGACCTGAAGACCAGCGTCGACCAGCTGACCTCGTCCAACGCCGAGCGCGACGCCGAGCGGCACCTGCGCGACCTGCGTGCTCGCCACCTCAAGGCGGCACCGACCGGCCGTGGCCGATGCCGACTGGGAGCGAGTGCTAGGCGCGCTGCGCGCCTTCGAGGGCGCCGGTACGCTGCCCGCCCTGACCCTGCACGGCGCCGGTCCCGCCGCCGGGGGCGACCGCACCCCCGCCGCCTCCGGGGGCCGCCCAGCCGCCGCCCGGGGCCGCACCGCCACCCCCGCCGCCTCCCGGAGCGACCAGCCCGCCGCCTCCCGGAGCGGCCAGCCCCCCGCCGCCACCTCCCCGCCACCGGCCACCGACTAGCGCGTCTCAGTCGGCAGCGCGGTCACGATCCCGGAAGAGGTCGGCCAGCAGGTCGGCGTACTGGATCAGGTGCCGATCGCCGATGAAGTCCTGGAAGACCCGGGCGTGGGCGGTCTCCGCCAGACGACGAGCCCGAGCCGGGTCAGCGAACAGGTCGACCAGCGCCTGGCCGAACGCCGCGAGGTCGGTGGGGTCGTCGAGCAGCACGCCCTCGACGTCATCGGTGATCTGGTCCTGGATGCCCCCGACAGCGCTGGCCACCACGGGCTTGACTTCCACATCGCCTCGGTGACGGTCAGCCCGAAGCCCTCCGCAGGACTTCTGCACCGCGATCGTCGCCCAGCGCTGCAGGCAGTTGACCAGGTGCGCGTTCTCGTCGACGTCGTCCATGGGCAGGGCCACCAGGTGGACGCGGCGGCGCACGCGGTCGGGCAGCCCGGCCCGACGCTCCCGGCACTCCGCCAGCACCTCCTCGCCCTCGGGGTCGTCGCTCACCCCCTCGGTCGCGGGGCCGACCAACAGCAGGTGGGCATGCTCCGGGAGCCGGTCCAGCGCCGCGACGAAGCCGTCGAGGACGCCGATCATGTCCTTGAGCCGGTCCCACCGGCTCACCTGCACGACCACCTGCGCGTCCGCGGGCACCGGCTCGTCGTCCAGGACCACGCCGGGGTGCGGCTGCACCTGGCCGACCCCGCCGTCACGGCGCGCGAACGTGGTCGCCCCCGAACCCGGCTCGCCGGCGATGATCCCCGCCCGAACCAGGCTGGCGTGCACGTCGGCCTCGGGGACGTCGGCGTTCTTGGGGGCCAGCGGGTCGATGGACGGGGCGATGACGTGCAGCGGCACGTCACCGAGACAGGGCGGCGCGTAGGTCGGCCGGCTGACCACGACCGCGTGCGCGGGCCGGAGATAGGGCGCCAGGAACTCCCAGGCAAGCGCGGTGTGCTCGTCGGGCTGGTCCTTGCCGATGTGGCTGCGCCAGACGGTGACGACACCGAGGTCGACGATCCCGGGGACGAGCCCCGCGGTCTGCGGGTCGTGGGCGAGCATGACGTCGCCGGGCCGCAGCTGAGGCGCCAGCTCGGCGAGGTTCTGCGCGAGCACCTCCTCGTAGACCCTGCGGTCCGCGTCCCCGAGCCCGGCTCTGTCGCCGGGGCTGCCGTGGATGAGGTTGTGGACGCGCTTGGTGATCGCGAAGAACTCCGGCGGGCCGTCCAGGGCCCACCAGCCCGTCGGGACGCCGAGCGCGTTGGCGGTGGTGAGCAGCACCTGCAGCATCTCCGCCACGCCACCGCCTGTCGCGGTGGCGTTGCAGCTGAGGACCCGACCGCCGGCGAGCAGCCGGAGGGCCCGTTGCGCGTGCCCGGCGAGCACGGTGGCCCGTTCGGGGCCGATCAGCTCGGCGAGGGCGAGGTCGCGGCGGGCCGGGGACAGCTCGACGACGTGCATGTCCTCATCCCTATCCGATCTCATCGAGGAGCGGAACCGGTTCCGGACGCTCCCGGCGGATCAGGCGAGGGCCCGGATCCGCTCGTCGAGCGCTCGCCGGTCGGCCCTCCCGACCACGGCCTCGACCACCTCGACCCCGCCGTTGGGGGTGGCCAGCGCCTGCTCCAGCTCCGGCAGCGAGGTGACCCGCAGGTGCGGGGTGCGGGTGGCCGCGCAGAGGCCGGCCAGGTCGACGCCGTGCGGCATGCCGAACAGCCGCTCGTAGCGGTCGGCGTACTCCGGCGCTCCCTGCTCCAGCATCGCGAAGATCGACCCGCCGTCGTCGTTGGCGACGACGATCGTGAGATCGGGGCGGTCCTCCTGCGGGCCGAGCACCAGCCCGTTGCTGTCGTGCAGGAACGTCACGTCGCCCATCAGTGCGAGCGCCCGGGTGCTGCGCGGCCGGCCGAGCGCGGCACCGATCGCGGTGGAGACGGTGCCGTCGATGCCGGAGAGGCCACGGTTGGCGATCACCTTCCGGCGGTCGCCGACGGCGTACTTCGCGACCATCAGGTCCAGGTCGCGGATCGGGCTGGACGCCCCCACGACGAACAGGCCGCCGGGCGGGAGTGCGCGGCTCACCGCGCCGGCCACCTGGTACGGCGTGAGGCCGGGCTCGGCGGCAAGCAGCGCGTCGAGCCGGCGGGAGACGTCGCCGTCGGCGATCCGCCACTCCTCCAGCCAGGCGGGGTCGTCGGACTCCTCGGGCGCGACTGCCCGCAGATCGACGACGAGCTGGTCGACGTCGAAGGGCCGGGCCGACCACGCGCCGGGGCCGGGCGTCGCCCAGACCTCCACGTCCTCGCGGGAGAGCAGCCGACCGACCGGTCGGGACAGCGTGGGGTTGCCGGCGACGACGACCCGCTCGACACGCCGCCCGAGCTCGCCGTCGAGCAGCAGCCGGTAGCTCCGGATCGCGTTCTCCCCGGTCCGGCAGCCCGCGGTCGGCTCGGCGAGCAGCGGCCAGCCTCGGTCCTGCGCAAGCACACGCGCCGGCGGGCCGGCGTCGTCGCCGGCCACCACGACCGTGCGCGGGCCCGGCGGGATGCGGACGGTCGCGGACACGTCAGCGCGCGGGGTCGGAGCGGACGTCGGGGCGATCGTCGGTTCGGGCACCCAGCGGTCCCCAGGCACCAGGGGCTCGTCGAAGCGGGCATTGAGGTGGACCGGCCCGTGACCGAGGTCGATCGACCCCAGGGGCGGGCCGGTGAGGTCCATGGTCGGGACCAGGGGCCCGAAGACGCCGACCTGGTTGGTCGTCTGGTTGGCGCCGGTCCCCCGCAGCCGGGCGGGCCGGTCGGCGGTCACGACGGCCAGGCCGACTCCGGCGTGCGCGGCCTCGAGCACGGCCGGGTGCAGGTTGGCCACCGCCGTGCCCGAGGTGCAGACGACCGCGGCGGGGCGGCCGCCCACCTTGGCCAGCCCGAGAGCCAGGAACCCCGCCGACCGCTCGTCGATCCGGGTGTGCAGCCGCAGCAGTCCGGCCTCGGCGGCGTCGTACGCTGCGAACGCGAGCGGTGCGTTTCGCGAACCGGGGGCCAGCACGATCTCACCCACACCCGCGCGCACCAGTGAGGCGACGACCCTCCGGGCCAGATCGGTGGCGGGATTGCTCACGACCGCCGATCCTGCCGTACGCCGCGCACGGCGGCCAGCCGCGCCTGCCAGTGGGCGACCCGCTCCGGCGGTGCGGCGAGCCGCTCGAGGGCGGTCTGGTCGACGAGGGGTGCGGCGACCTCCAGAACCCCGTCAACCGGGAGCAGCGGCGCCGCGACCACGTCGTCGGTGAGCAGCTGCACCGTGGCGAGCCCGCAGGCGTAGGGCAGCTCGGGCAGCGCGGCCGCGAGCGCCACCCCGGCCGCGATCCCGACCGAGGTCTCCAGCGCGGAGGACACCACCACGGGCAGGCCGATGTCTTCGGCGATCCGCAGGCAGGCGCGGACGCCGCCGAGCGGCTGCACCTTGAGCACCGCGATGTCCGCGGCCTCGAGGTCCCGGACCCGGTAGGGGTCGGCCGCGCGGCGGATGGACTCGTCGGCGGCGATCGGCACGGCCACCTGACGCCGCAGCGTCGCGAGCTCCTCCACGGTCGCGCACGGCTGCTCGGCGTACTCCAGGCCGCCGGCCGCCCGGTCCAGCGCCGCCAGCGCGGTGACCGCCTGGTCGACCGACCAGGCGCCGTTGGCGTCGATCCGGACCTTCCCGGTGGGGCCGAGCGCGTCGCGGACCGCCTCCAGCCGGGCCTGGTCTTCGGCGAGCACCTGGCCGGGCTCGGCGACCTTGACCTTGGCGGTGCCGCAGCCACCGGCCGTCACGAGGGCGTGCGCCTGCTCGGGACCGACGGCGGGCACCGTCACGTTGACGGGGACGCCGCCGCGCACCGGCGCCGGCCAGTCGCCGGCCGCCGCCTCCTCCGCGCACCGCAGCCACGGCTCGGCCACCTCGGGGGCGTACTCCAGGAACGGACTCCACTCCCCCCAGCCCGTGTCCCCCCGGAGCAAGGTCCCCTCGCGCACCGTGATCCCGCGGAAGCGGGCACGCATGGGGATCGAGAAGACCCTCATGCGAGCTCCCGCAGCCGGAGCCGATCGACCTTGCCGTTGTCGAGCAGCGGCAGGGCGGGAAGGTGCACCACTTGGCGCGGCGCCCACGCTCGAGGGTGGACGGCCGCCACCCACTCGCGGGCCTCGGCCTCGGTGAGCGCGCCGACGACGAAGGCCACCAGCCGCTGCCCCCACTCGGGGTCGGCCACGCCCAGCGCCTCGGCAGCCACCACCGCGGGATGCTCACGCAGCCGCGCGGCCACCGCCGGGGCAGGGACGTTGACGCCGCCGCTGATCACCACGTCGTCGAGCCTGCCGAGGATCTGCAACCGGCCGTCCTCGTCGAGCCGGCCGGCATCGGAGGTGAGGAACCAGCCGTCAACGAGGGTGTCCGCCGTGAGCTCCGGGTCGCCCTCGTAGCCGTCGAAGAGCACCGGCCCTGCGATCCGCACCCGCCCCTCGGCGCCGACAGCGAGGCCCACCCCGTCCAGCGGTACGCCGTCGTACACGCAGCCGCCACAGGTCTCCGACGCGCCGTACGTCGCGACCACGTGCACGCCCGCCTGTTCCGCGCGGCGGCGCAGTGCCGGGTCGATCGGTCCGCCGCCCAGCAGCACGGTGGCAGTCGCGCCAGCGCCACCGTCTCGCCCGGGTCGCCGAGCAGCCGGTGCAGCTGGGTCGGTACCAGCGACGTGAACGTCGGCTCGGCGATCTCGCCGACCAGGTCTGCGAAGCGGCCGCCCACCCGGAGAGGGCGGAATCCGGCCAGCACGGAGCGGACCACGGCGTTCAGGCCGGCGATGCTCGACGTCGGGAGCGCGAGCAGCCAGGGCCCGGTGGCTCGCAGGTGGGCTGCGGACGCTCGCGCGGACGCGAGCACCGCGCTCCGCGCCAGCAGCACCGGCTTGGGACGGCCCGAGGATCCGGAGGTCGGGACCACCAGCGGCCCGGCCGCGTTCGCGTCCGCGTCGAGCCAGGTCAGCACGGCGTCGATGTCGCGCTCGACGTCCCCGCTCGGCCGCAGTGTGATCACCTCCAGAACGCTACTGGTGGCCCGGCCGCCCGCGGCCCGGGACCCGCCTGCTTGAATCCGGTGCCATGGCCTCCCCCGCCGAGTGGCTGCACGGTGCCCGGCCCCGCACGCTGCCCGCCGCCGTGTCCCCGGTGGTCGCCGGCACCGCCGTGGCGGCGTACGCCGGGGGCGCGGTGTGGTGGAAGGCGCTGCTCGCCCTGGTCGTCGCGCTCGCGCTGCAGGTGGCCGTCAACTACGCCAACGACTACTCCGACGGCGTGCGGGGGACCGACGCCGAGCGGGTCGGGCCGATGCGGCTGGTCGGCTCGGAGCCGCCTCACCGGCGGCGGTGAAGCGGGCCGCCTTCCTCGCGTTCGGCGTGGCTGCGGTGGCCGGGTTGGCGCTCGCCGCGACCACGTCCTGGTGGCTGGTGGCGCTGGGCCTGGTGTCGATGGTCGCCGCCTGGTTCTACACCGGCGGGAAGCGGCCCTACGGCTACCTGGCGCTCGGCGAGGTGATGGTATTCGTGTTCTTCGGGCTGGTGGCCGTCATGGGCACGACCTACGTGCAGACCGAGCGCTGGTCGTGGCCGGCGCTGTACGCCGCGGTGGGCATCGGCGCGCTCGCCTGCGCGATCCTGGTGGTCAACAACCTGCGCGACATCCCCACCGACCGCGGGGCCGGCAAGCGGACGCTGGCAGTGGTGCTCGGCGACGAGCGCACCCGCTACCTCTACCTGTTCCTGGTGCTCGTGGCCGCCGCGGCCGTGGTCGCCGTCGGGGCGGCCACCACGTGGTGGGCGCTCGTCGGGCTGGGCTTCCTGCTGCCCCTGCGGCGGGCGCTCCGGTCGGTGCTGGGCGAGGCCCACGGTCACGCCCTGGTCCCGGTGCTCCAACAGACCGGGGCCGCCGAGCTGGCGTGGGCGGTCCTGGTCGCCGTACCGCTGCTGCTGCGCCGCTGATCGGAGACGGCGGCGCCCAGCCTGGACCCGCGCCTACCCACCCAGCCGGTGCACCCCCTACGCTGGCGCGCACGCACGCTCCCCAGCGAAAGGCGGTCGCCGTGGCAGGCCAGCACAAGTTCGTCCTCGACGAGTCGGAGATGCCGACCCACTGGTACAACGTCGTCGCCGACCTCCCGACCCCGCCGCCACCGCCGCTGCACCCGGGCACTCGCCAGCCGGTCGGCCCGGACGACCTGGCGCCGCTGTTCCCGATGGAGCTGATCCTCCAGGAGGTCTCGGGCGAGCGGTTCGTGGAGATCCCCGAGCCGGTGCTCGACGTCTACAAGCAGTGGCGGCCCTCCCCGCTGGTCCGCGCCACCCGGCTGGAGCAGAAGCTCGGCACGCCGGCCCGGATCTACTACAAGTACGAAGGCGTCTCGCCGGCCGGCTCCCACAAGCTCAACACCGCCGTCCCGCAGGTCTACTACAACTCCCTGCACGGCGTCCGCCGGCTCACCACCGAGACCGGAGCCGGCCAGTGGGGCACGGCTCTCGCCTACGCCTGCGCGCTGTTCGGCCTGGCCTGCGAGGTGTGGCAGGTCGGCACGTCGTACGACACCAAGCCGCAGCGGCGCACCCTCATCGAGGTGTTCGGCGGCACCGTGCACCGTTCGCCCAGCCAGCTGACCCAGTCCGGCCAGGCCTTCCCCGGCAACCATCCCGGCACCCTCGGCATCGCCATCTCGGAAGCGGTCGAGGTGGCCGCCCAGGCCGAGGACACGAAGTACTCCCTCGGCTCGGTGCTCAACCACGTCCTGCTCCACCAGACGATCATCGGCGAGGAGGCACTGCGCCAGCTGGCCAAGGCCGGGGAGTCCTCCGTCGACCTGGTCGTCGGCTGTGCGGGCGGCGGCTCCAACTTCGCGGGCCTCGCCTTCCCGTTCCTCCGCGAGAAGCTCGCCGGCACCCAGGACCCCACGATCCTGGCCGTCGAGCCGTCCTCGTGCCCCACGATGACGCGCGGGGAGTACCGCTACGACTTCGGCGACACCGCGGGACTGACCCCCCTGATGAAGATGTACACGCTGGGCCACCAGTTCGTGCCGTCCACCCTCCACGCCGGCGGGCTGCGCTACCACGGCATGGCGCCGCTGGTGTCGCACGCGGTCGACCAGGGCCTGATCCGAGCGACCGCACTGCACCAGCGCGAGTGCTGCGAGGCGGCGGTCGAGTTCGCCCGCACCGAGGGCGTCGTGCCGGCCCCGGAGTCCTCCCATGCGCTGGCGCAGGTCCGCCGCGAGGCGTTGGCCTGCGCTGAGAGCGGCGAGGAGAAGGTCATTGTCGTCGGGCTCTCGGGGCACGGGCTGCTCGAGCTCGGGGCCTACGCCGACTTCCTCGAGGGCCACCTGGCCGACGACCCGCTCTCGGAGGAGGCGCTGCAGGACGCGCTCGCGCACGTCCCCGTCGTCTGACCTGCGCCGCCCCGTCAGTCCTCGGGCGCGTCCTCCTTGGAACGCATCTCCTCGAACCGCGCGGCGGCCTGGTGGGCCTGCTCCTGCACGCGCCGGGCCAGGGCCTCGCGCGGTCGGTTGAGCAGGAAGTAGGACCCCACGCCCGAGAAGACGCCGGCCACCACCAGGATGAGGAGGACCTCGAGCTCGCTCGGCGACCCGGCGACCAGCCGCCAGCCGGCCACGACCAGCCCGAGGGAGCCGAGGAACAGCAGGCCACGCAGAGCGGTGTAGACCCAGAACTCCTTCACAGGCTCCAGGGTAGGCGGGGTGACGGCGGGAGCTGGGTGGGGGTGGAGTGCCCAGCCGGCCGCCGTTTGGCCCGCAACGGCAGCTTCGCGTGCCGCGAAACCGCAATTCGTGCCCATTCCCCGCCCTCAGGCGTCCGCCGCGCCGCCCACCGTTCACTCCCGGGGAAGGCGTACGACGACGATCAGAGAGACCGTCCCCGCAGCGCCCATTGGGCGGAAATGACAGTCCGCGACGGCGATTGCGCGCGATTGCGGGCCAAACGGCGCGCGCCCCAGCCGCTCCGCCGACCGCAGCCCCACCACCACCCCGCCCACCCGCCAACTACCCTGGAGGCGTGCTGAAGTTCCTACTGGTCGTGCTGCTGCTCGCGGTGGCCATCTACGGGCATCCGCATGCTCCAGGCGACATCCCCGGCCGCGGCGGCGGTGGCCGCAGCGCGCGCCGGCCCGGACCCGCCCCCGGCCCACGGCCGCTCGCTCCGGACGACGACCCGGAGTTCCTGCGCGAGCTGGACCGAAAGCGTCGTCAGCGCAAGCCTCAGAGCGACCCGGACGACTGACCGGCCGCCGACCCGGCGGCTCCCCCGGGCCGAGGCGGCGTAGGAGTGCTGACTGGTCGTGGAGAAGTAGTTGATCCCGACGAAGTTGAACCACAGGGTCGCCACCCCCGCCAGGGCCAGCCAGGCGGCCTTGCGGCCTCGCCAGCCCGCCGTCGAGCGCGCGTGCAGGTAGGCGGCGTACACCACCCAGGTGATGAACGCCCACACCTCCTTCGGATCCCAGTTCCAGTACGACGACCAGGCCTGATGCGCCCAGATCGGGCCGGTGATCAACACGGCGAACGTCCACACCGGGAACGCGAAGGCGTGCAGTCGATAGGAGATCCGGTCGAGCCCAGCGGCTCGGGCAGCCGCGCCACGTAGCCGCCCGTCCGGCCGTAGGCGAGCGCCCGCTCCTTGACCAGGAAGAGCGCCGAGGTGAAGCCGCCCAGCGTGAAGGCACCGGTCGCGATGACGGCGGCCACCACGTGGATCACCAGCCACGGCGAGTTCAGCGCCTCGGTGAGCGGCGAGACCGGGTCGTAGAGCCAGAGCACCGCCACCATGAGCAGCGCCAGCACGAACGTCACGACGAGCGGACCGAGCCAGGAGAGCTGGAAGCGACGGTAGAGCACGAGGTAGAGCAGCGCGACCACGAAGGTCCCGGAGAGCGTGAACTCGTACATGTTGCCCCAGGGCACCCGGTTGGGGTCGGCGGCCAGGCCCCGGCCCACCAGCGCCAGGCCGTGGATCCCGCACGCGAGTCCCGTGAGCAGCACGCCGAGCCGCCCGAACATCGCCGACCGGGTGGACCCGGTGGCCCGTACGGCGCCGCGGAGGCCCCCGACCCGGCGTCGCCCTGCCCGCCCGTGGCGACCGCGACGCCGCCGGCGCCGGCCGATGCGGTGTCCGCGACCTCGGCCACCCCGGTTGAGCGCAGCGCGCTCCACTCGACCAGGTGCGCGAGCAGCGCCAGGAAGTAGACCACGCCGGCGGCTGCCACGGCCTGGTTGCTGAAGGTCTCCCACGCGGCGTCGGTCATCGTGGCGCTCCCACCTGTCCTGTCGTCTCGGCCGGGCCTCTGTCGTCGCCGAGCCCCTCGGTCATCGCGGTCACGAGCTCGTGCAGCGCCGCGTCGAGCTCGCCGCCCTCGCTCCGGTCGAGGCCCGCGACCTCCACCAGTGTGCCCTGCCCCTCCCGCCGGGCGCGCACCCACACCCGCCGCGGCCGGACGAACAACGAAAGAAGCAGGCCGAGCAACGCGGCCACGACGCCGCCCAGCGCGAGCCGGGAGCCGGGCGTCCGGCTGATCTGGATGCGCACCCACTGCTGCAGCCCGTCGAACGACACCGACCCGGCACCCCCCGGGAGGTCCACGCTCTCGCCGGGGCGCAGGTCGACCCGGAACAGCTTGCCATCGGGCTTGGTGAGCATCGTCAGGTCGGAGGTGTCGAGGCTGTAGACCGACTGCGCCGCCCCGGCGTCCATGCCGAGGTCCCCGGTGTACGCGGTCATCGAGATGAACGGGTCGAGGGCCTCCCCGAACGTCGAGTACGGTCCGGTCTCCCGGCTGTAGGCGTACGTCGGGTAGAGCTCCCCCATCAGCCCGATCTGCTCGGGTCGGGCGTCCGGGGCCTTGACCACACCGAAGGACCGGAACGTCTGCCGGTCGGTCGGCAGGAAGACGGTGGGGCCGCTGTAGGCGACGTTCCCGTCGCCGTCGCGCACCGTGATCACGGGCGCGTAGCCGTGCCCGATCAGGAAGATCTCCGTGCCGCCGATCGCGAGCGGGTGGTTCACGCGCAGGTCGTAGCGACGCTCTGGCCCGTCGGGCGTCTCGCGGTAGGTGAGCGGCGCCACGAACTTCTGGCCATGCCGGCTCGCGGCCCGGTGTAGAGCCACTGCGCCGAGAAGTCGGTGACGTCGAAGGAGAACGGCTCCATGCCGCCCGGGTCGAAGAGGCTGCCGGGCGCGAAGTCGTCGTACTGGGTCAGGTTGTTGGAGAAGCCGTTGCCGACCAGCACGATCACGCCGCCCTTGTAGCCGACCATGCTGCCGACGGCGAAGCCGACCAGCACCACCAGGACGGCCACGTGGAAGAGCAGGTTGCCCGCCTCGCGGAGGTAGCCGCGCTCACCGGCCACCCAAGCGCCCCCGGCTGGCCCGCTGCCGCCCTGGCCAGCGCCGCCCGGGCCAGCGCCGCCCGGCTCGCGCCGCCCGGGCCGGTCGCCACCCGGAACCGCCGGCGCCGCAGCACCTGCTCGGCTCGGGCGAGCACCACCGACTCCGCCGCGGCCGTGGTGTACGTCGTGTGCGCCGGCAGCCGGGTGAACCGGCGCGGAGCCGGCGGCGGCGCGGCCCGCAGCGCCCGCCAGTACACCGCGGTGCGGGGCAGGATGCAGCCCACCAGCGAGACCATGAGCAGCAGGTAGACGGCGGAGAACCAGGGCGAGGTGTAGACCGAGAACAGCCCGAGCCGCTCGAACACCGGCGCCAGGCGCGGGTGGTCGTCGCGGAAGTTGCCCGACTTGATCGAGTCCACGCCCGCCTGCGGGATGAGCGAGCCGGGCACCGCCGCGAGGGCGAGCAGCAGGAGCAGCATCAGCGCCGTCCGCATCGAGGTGAGCTGGCGCCAGCCCCAGCGCAGCAGCTCGCGGAGGGACAGCTCGCCCGGCTGGCGCTCGGAGGCACGCTCCTCGGTGAAGCTCACACGCTCACCTCGTAGCCGCTGACCAGGTGCACCTGCAGCCAGGTGACCATGGTGTCCCACCACCCAGTGAGCAGCAGCACGCCTACCACGACGAGCATCAGGCCGCCGAGCCGAGTCACCCACGCCTGGTGCCGCCGGACCCAGCGGATCGCGCCCAGCGTGCGCTCGTACGCGAGGCCGGCCACGACGAACGGCAGGCCCAGCCCCAGCGCGTAGACGGCCGACAGGAGGCCGCCGCGGACCGCCGTTCCCTCGTTGGCGGCCAGCGTCAGGATGACCCCCAGCGTGGGACCGATGCAGGGCGTCCAGCCGAGCCCGAAGAGGAAGCCAAGCAGCGGTGCTGCGGCCAGGCCGACGGCCGGCACCGCGTGCACTCGCAGGTCGCGCTGGAGCCAGGGCAGCGGGAGCGCGCCAGCGAAGGCCAGCCCGAGCAGGATGGCGACGATGCCCAGCACGACGGCGAGGGCGCGGCGGTACTCGAGCAGCCACAGCCCCGCGGCGCCCGATGCCAGTCCGAGCAGCACGAAGACCAGCGTGAACCCCAGGACGAACAGGACCGACCCCAGCACGAGTCGACCACGCTGGCGGCGGGTGACCTGCGCGTCCGCGAGGTCAGCGCCGGTCAGGCCGGTGGCGTAGGACAGGTAGCCCGGGAGCAGGGGGATGACGCAGGGCGAGAAGAACGACACCAGCCCCGCGACCAGCGCCACCGGTACGGCGACCAGCAGCGAGCCCGAGGCGGCGGCCTCGCTGAACCACTCACCCATCGCTGGATCCGCCTTCGGGGGCAGCCTGCTCGCCGGCCAGCTGCTCGACCAGGTCCACCAGCGTGAGCGTGGACGGGATCGGCCCGATGATGCTCGCCGCGACCCGACCCTGCGCGTCGAGCACCACGGTGCTCGGGATGGTCTGCGGGTTGAGGGATCCGTCGAAGGCCAGCAGGGCCTTGCCGCGGGGGTCGAACACCGAGGGGTAGGGCACCTCGAAGCGACGGGCGAACGCCTGCCCCTGCGCCGCCGACGTGTCGCGGATGTTGATGCCCACGAAGTTCGCGTGGCCCGCCGTCCGGCCCGCGGCGTCCACCAGCTCCGGCATCTCCTTGCGGCAGTCGACGCATCCGGACCACCACATGTTCACGACCACGACGCGGCCCCGCAGGTCGGCGAGCGAGATCGCCTCGCCGTCGAGCGTCTCCGCCTCCAGGGCGACGGGCTCGCCGCGCGCGGCGCGGTCCAGGACCCGGACCTCGCCGTTGCCGGAGATGTAGCCCTTGTCCCCGGTGCCCGACAGGGTCGAGCAGCCCGTCCCCGTCAGGGCGAGGAGGGCGGCCAGGGCGGCGAGGGCGACCCGGGGGCGGCGTCGACGAGTCAGGGCCGGTGCTCCTCGTCCGCGCCGCCGGTGGAGAAAGTCGCACGCTTGTCGCGTGCGGGGATCAGGTCGGCTGCCGGCTCGGAGTAGCTCACCTCGACCAGCCGCGCGCCCTCGAAGTGGAAGGACGTGAGCGAGCACAGGGTGCACTGCCGCCGCCGCGGGTCGTGCAGGAAGGGGCGGCCCTCGGCCGAGAGCCGGGTGACCCAGATCGGCAGCTGGTGGGAGACGACCACCGCCTCGTGGCCGCGGGCCCGGTCGCGGGCGTCGTGGACCGCTGCGCGCATCCGGGCGGCGACCTCCCGGTAGGGCTCCCCCCAGGACGGCCGGAAGGGGTTCCACAGGTGCCGCCACGCCGACGGGGCCTTGAGGACGGCGTCCGCGACCCCGAACGGCTTGCCCTCGAAGACGTTGGTGGACTCGATGAAACCCGCTTCGTCGCTCTCGACGGTCAGCTCGAGCGCCGCCGCGAGCGGGCGGCGGTCTCCTGGGCCCGCCCAGCGGCGAGCTGACCAGGTGCACGATGTCTCGGTCGCACACCGTGGCGGCGACGCGGTCGGCCATCTGTCGACCGCGCTCGGAGAGGTGGTAGCCCGGGGACCGCCCGTACAGGATGCCCTGCGGGCTGGGACCCGCCGTGCCGCAGCAGGTGGACGACGGTGGGGTGCTCATCGGTTCCCCTTCGCGGCCGGGCGCGGCCGCCGCCGTGGGGGCAGCGCGTCGAGGATCGTCTGCAGTGCCCGGTCGTCGGGCGGCCGAGAGAGGAACCAGGTCTCGTAGGCCGACGGGGGCAGGTGGACCCCGTGGTGGAGCATGGCGTGGAAGAAGGCGGCGTACGCCGCCGTGTCCTGGGTCGAGGCGTCCGCGAAGTCGCGCACGGGGCGGTCGGTGAAGAACACCGAGAACATGGGTGCCGGCGGACTGGACCCGATGCGGCACCCCGGCGGCACCGGAGCGCCCGGGTCACGGCCGCCCTCACCGTGGCACCGGCCCTGGACAGGGTGCTCGTGAGACCTCCGGCGTGGCCAGCCGCAGCGTGGTGAGCCCGGCGGTGATGGCGACCGGGTTCCCGACAGGGTGCCGGCCTGGTAGACGCCACCTCGGGCGCCAGGTGCGCCATCACGTCGGCGCGACCACCGAAGGCCGCCGCGGGCAGCCCGCCCCCCATCACCTTGCCGAAGGTCATCAGGTCGGGCCGCCAGCCCTCGACGGCGCCGTCCAGACCCCACTGGCCCAGCCGGCTGGCGCGCGAAGCCGGTCATCACCTCGTCGGAGACGAACAACGCCCCCGTGGTCGGCACAGGTCTCGGCGAGGAAGCGGTTCCAGCCCGACTTCGGCGGCACCACGCCCATGTTCCCCGGTGCCGCCTCGGTGATCAGGTCAGGCGATCCGCTCGCCGTGCTCGGCGAAGGCGGCGGGTGACGGCGGCGCGGTCGTGGTAGGGCAGCACGAGGGTGAGTGCGGTCGACGACTCGGGGACGCCCGGGGTGCCCGGCACTGCGAACGGGCCAGGCCTCGAGCCGGCCGACGCCAGCAGGGAGTCGACGTGCCCGTGGTAGCACCCGGCGAACTTTCACCACCACGTCGCGCCCGGTGTACCCGCGCGCCAGCCGGATGGCCGACATCGTCGCCTCGGTGCCCGAGGAGACGAACCGCACGCGGTCGACCGGGGTCCGCCTCACGATCCCTCGGCCAGCTCGACCTCGGGCTCGGTCGGGGTGCCGTACGACGTCCTGTGGCGACGGCGGCCTGCACGGCCGCCTGCACTCGGGATGCGCGTGCCCGAGCAGCATCGGGCCCCACGAACCGACCAGGTCGACGTACTCGTGCCCGTCGACGTCGGTGAGCCAGGGCCCCGCGGGCCGAGCTGATGAGCGTGCCGCCGACGGCACCGAAGGCGCGCACGGGCGAGTTGACCCTGCCGGGCGTGACCGCCCGGGCTCGGGAGAACAGGGCCGGCGGAACGGGCACCTCCTGGGTGCCAGACTCGTCGGGCAGCTGGTCGTCCGTCACCGGTCATTGGGGCCGACGGCCGGTGACGAGCCGCCACCGGGCCGGGCCGACGACGCTCGAACCGGTCAGAGGTAGTCGAGCGGGTCGAACTCGTCGATCGGGATGACCTTCACGCGGGGCAGGCTGAGGAAGGCCTTCACGTCGGTCTCCAGGTCGAAGAACTCCACACCCTTGTCGGCCAGTGCCACGAAGCCGCGGTTGCGGAACTCCGGGAAGGCCATCACCCCGACCCGGCGGCCGTCGCAGAGCCGCTCCAGCTGGGGCAGGAAGTCGCCGTCGTGCGTCACCAGCATCACGTCGTCGGCGCGGTTGTAGAGCGCCTCGGATGGTGCGCTGGATGGCGATGTCGACGACCTTCTGGTCGCTGGCGCCCGACAGAGGGGCGGAAGCCGAGCCAACAGCGCCTGGACGAACGGCATGGGGGCAGCTCGGCGTTGGCCGCGAGGAAGAACAGCCTGGAGACCTCCTGGACCCCAGCGGTCACGGCAGAAGTCGAGCAGCCGGTCCCACCGGGGCGTCCTCGGGCTGCGGGACGCCGTCCCAGGATCGACGTGCCGAGCGTGGCGTCGATGTTCTCCCCGTCGACCAGGGAGGTACGTGCGACGGTCGGCGCTGGCAGCGGACGCAGCAGACATGCGTCGACCCTACTCCGCCACAACCGCCACCTCGCGCGGCACAAACTCCCACCCGCGCGGCACAAACTCCCACCTCGCGCGGCACAAACTCCCACGCGCGGCACAACACCTCGCGATCAGGGAGAGGAGCCGGGCGGCCTCGGCGGCCCAGTAGGTCAGCACGACGTCCGCGCCGGCCCGACGGATCGAGGTGCCGACTCCACGATGGCGCCGCTGGGTCGATCCACCCGCGCCGCGGCCGCCTCGACCATGGCGTACTCGCCGGAGACGTTGTACGCCGCAACGGGGACGTCGACTGCCTGCGCACCCGGCGAGCACGTCCAGGCAGCCGAGAGCCGGTTTGACCATCACGATGTCCGCCCTCCGCGACGTCGAGAAGCGCTCGCACGCCCTCGAGGGCGTTCGCGGGATCCTGCTGGTAGGTGCGCCGGTCGCCCTCCAGCGCGGAGTCCACGGCCTCGCGGAACGGGCCGAAGAACGCCGAGGCGTACTTGGCGGAGTAGGCCAGGATCGCGACCTCGCTGTGCCCTGCGCCGTCGAGCGCCTCGCGCACCGCCCCGACCTGGCCGTCCATCATGCCGCTGGGGCCGACCACCGCCACGCCGGCGGCGGCCTGGGCGCGCGCCATCTCGGCGTACCGGCCCAGCGTCGCGTCGTTGTCGACCCGCCCCGGCGCCGATCAGTCCGCAGTGGCCGTGGTCGGTGAACTCGTCCAGGCACAGGTCGGCCATCACGGGCACGGCGTCACCCACCTCGGCGACCGCGTCGACGATGGCCCGGTTGAGGATGCCGTCGGGGTCCACCGCCCCGGAGCCGGTGGCGTCCTTGTGCTCGGGCACGCCGAAGAGCATCACCCCGCCCAGCCCCAGCTCGGCCGCCTCGGCCACCGCGCGACGCAGCGTGTCGCGGGTGTGCTGGACCACCCCGGGCATGGACGCGATGGGCACCGGCTCGGTGATGCCCTCGCGCACGAAGAGCGGGAGCACCAGCTGGGCCGGGTCCACCCGGGTCTCCCGAACCAGCCCGCGCAGGGCGGGCGTCCGCCGCAGCCGGCGCGGGCGGACGGCCGGGCCCGGGATCTCCTCTGCGCCGCGCACTAGCGCGAGCTCGCCTTCCGACGCGCCGACGGCCGACGCTGCGAGGGTCGGGTCGCCGGCTTCCCCGCCTCGACCATCGCCAGTCGGCGTGCCTCGCCGAAGTCCGCGAGGGCGTCGACGAGCAGCTCGACGTCGGGCTTGGGCGCCATCACGTCCACCCGCAGCCCGTGCTCCTCGACGGTCTTGGCCGTGGCCGGGCCGATCACGGCGATGATCGTGCTCGGGTGCGGCTTGCCCGCGATGCCCACCAGGTTGCGGACGGTCGAGGAGGAGGTGAAGACGACCGCGTCGAACTTGCCGGTCTTGATCGCCTCCCGGGTCGGGGCCGGGGCGGCGCCGCCCGCACCGTGCGGTAGGCGGGACGTCGTCGCACTCCCAGCCCAGGTCGACCAGACCCGCGACGAGGTTCTCGGTGGCGATGTCGGCCCGGGGCAGGAACACCCGGTTGATGGGGTCGAGCAGCTCGTCGTACCGGGCCAGTCGGCCAGCAGGCCGGCGGCCGACTGCTCACCGGAGGGGACGAGGTCGGCCTTCAGCCCCCAGGCCGCGATGGCCCGGCGGTCTTCCGCCGACCGCGGCGATCTTGAGGCCGGAGAAGGTGCGGGCGTCCAGGCCGTACTCCTCGAAGCGCTCCCGACCGCCTTGACGGCGTTGACCGAGGTGAAGGCGATCCACTCGTAGCGACCCTCGACCAGCCCGCGCACCGCCTTGTCCATCTGCAGCGGGTTGCGAGGGGGCTGACGGAGATGGTCGGGACCTCGTCCGGGACGGCGCCATAGCCCCGCAGCCGCTTCGTGAGCGAGCCGGCCTGCCTTGTCCGCGGCACGAGCACCCGCCATCCGAACAGCGGCTTGGTGTCGAACCAGGACAGCGTCTGCCGCAGGTCGACCACCTCGCCGACGACGACGACGGCAGCAGGCGCCGTGAACCTCGCCCGGTGGGCGTCCGCCGCCACCTCGGCCAGGGTCGAGGTGAGGGTCTCCTGGGCGGTAGTGGTGCCGGCCAAGGTCACGGCGACCGGGGTGTGAGGGTCGCGGCCGGCGGCGACCAGCTCCTCGGCGACGCGGTCCAGCGTGTCGAGCGCGGACAGCAGCACCAGGGTCTCGTCGCCGGCGTAATGCGACCAGTCGACCTTGCCGGCCGCGCTCACGACGCTGACCCCCCGCTGGGCGCGCGTCGTCAGCGGGATGCCGGCGTACGCCGGGACGGCGGCGGCCGCCGAGACGCCGGGGACGATCTCGAACAGCAGGCCGGCCCTGACGCAGGCCTGGGCCTCCTCGGGTCCGCTGGCGTGCAGGAACGGGTCGCCCGCCATCAGCCGGACCACCGGCACGCCCTTCTTGGCCTCGCGGACGACGACCTTGGCGCGTGCGGCGTGCGTGAGCGGCTGGCCGTCGAGCCCGAACCCGCCGTCGACGAACACCGGGCCCTTGCCGTCGGGACCCTCTTCAGGCGGGGGGACCGGGAGCCCGAGGAGGCCGCGCACGAGGTCCTCGTGCTCGGGCAGCTCGGTGATCACGACCTCGGCGTTGCGCAGCAGGTCCACCGCACGCACGGTGAGCAGATCGGGGTCACCGGGGCCGGCGCCGACGAAGGACAGGCACACGCGGGGCGCACGGGCCGTGGCCGCCTGGGCGGCGTCGGAGCGGGTGGGCTGGCGTCGAGTCATGCGTGCTGCCTTCTCGGGGGTGGGGCGGTCATCAAGGTGGCGGCACCCTCGTCAAGCATGAGGGCCGCTAGTCGGTGGCCGACGCCGGCGGCGTCGGGGACGGGGCCGGAGGCGGACAGGCGGATCGAGAGCCCCCCGTCGGGGGACAGCGCGACGGCCCGCAGCCAGAGCTCCTCGCCGTCGTCTCCCTCGACCACCTCGGCGAGGGCACCGACCGGCGCGGCGCAGCCGGCCTCGAGGTCGGCCAGGACGACGCGCTCCGCGGTCACGCACGCGCGGGAGGCCGGGTCGTCGAGCGCGCCAAGCTGCGCCGCGATCTCGACGTCGCCGGCGCGGCACTCGACGGCCAGGGCTCTGGCCCGGGGCCGGCAGACCTGCAGGGGATCGAGGATCTCGGAGACCTCGTCCGCGCGGCCGAGGCGGGCCAGCCCGGCGCGGGCGAGCACGACGGCGTCATACCTCCGCGAGGCGACCTTGGCCAACCGGGAGTCGACGTTGCCCTGGATGTCGCGCACCTCCAGGCCCAGGCCCAGCGCGTGCAGCTGGGCCGCACGACGGGGCGAGCCTGTACGACGACCGAGCCGACGGGCAGCTCGCCGAGGGTCAGGCCCCCCGCGCGCGACCACCACATCGCGAGGGTCCTCGCGCGGGGGACGGCGGCCAGGACGACGGCTGGCTCCGGGGCGGTGGGGAGTGTCCTTCAGCGAGTGCACGGCGAGGTCGACTGCCTCGCACGAGCGCCGCCCGAAGGGCGCCTTCACGAACACACCCGCTCCGCTCCAGGCTGGCCAGCGGCGCATCCGAGACGTCGCCCTGGGTCGCGACGGTGACCAGCTCCACGGGGACGCCGGCGCTGCCCGCGTAGGGCAGCGGCAACCTGACCGGACTGGCTGGTGGCGAGCGCCGAGGCGCGTGCCCAGCCGGAGGGGGCGGCTCATGCCGGCACTCCTCGGCCCGCCTGCCGTGGACTCGGGCACCACGGGCCGGTGACGGCCTCGACGGCCTCCGGGTCGAGGGCGAACAGCTCGGCCAGCGCAGCGGCGTAGGACACCGCCCCGGACTCGTGGGCCAGCCTCAATCTGCACCGTGGGCTGGTGCAGCAGCTTTCTCGGCCACCTGTCGCAGTCGCTCGCGCAGCTCGGCGAGCACGACGGGGTCGAGGCCGGGCAGCCGCCCCTCGAGGCGCACCAGCTCGGCGTCGACCACCGCGGTGGCCATCGACCGCAGCGCCACGAGCGTCGGGGTCACGCTGGCCTGGCGCCGCGGGCGGCGATGCGAAGGCCGACACCTCCGCGGTCACAATGTCGCGGACTGCGTCGACCTCGTGCCCACCGCTGCCGAGCGACCCGAGGTTGACCAGGGTCACCTCCGGCCGCTCGCCCACCGCGGGGTCGACGTCGTGGGGCAGCGCCAGGTCGATCACCACCAGCGGCCGCTCGGGCAGCAGGTCGACGGTGACGTGATGGCCGACGGCCCCGGTGCAGGCGATGACCACGTCGGCCCGGCCCAGCTCCTTGGCCAGCCGGTCGAGCGGGGCGGAGCGGGCGGCGTACTCAGCGGCGAGCCGCATGGCGTGCGGCTCGGTGCGGTTGACCACCACGACGTCGGCCGCGCCGAGCCTGGTCACGGTCGCGGTGGCCAGCGCGGCCATCGAGCCGGCCCCGATCACCAGCACCCGGCGGTCGCTGACAGCCCCCGGGCCGCCGGCCAGGTCCAGGGCCGCCGTGACCAGCGAGGGTGCCGCGCGGTCGATGTCGGTCTCGGCATGGGCCCGCTTGCCGACCCGCAGGGCCTGCTGGAACAGCGAGTTCAGGGCGGGGCCGACACTGCCGGTCTCCTGCCCGACGCGCAGCGCGTCCCGGGCCTGGCCCAGGATCTGCCCCTCCCCCACGGCCATCGAGTCCAGCCCGGCCGCGACGTGGAACAGGTGCGAGACGGCGCCGTCGTCGTAGTGGACGTACAGGTGCGGGAGCAGCGACTCCGTCGGCTCCCCCGCCCGGTCGACCAGCAGCCGGGACACCTCCTCCACGCTGCCGTGGATTATCGACCTCGGCGTAGATCTCCAACCTGCTGTAGGTGGCCAGCACGGTCGCCTCGGCGACGTGCTCGCCGGCCAGGACGTCCTCCATCAGCTTCGCGACGCCGTCGGCGTCGAGCGCGAGCCGCCCAGCAGGCCGACTGGCGCGGTCTTCAGGGGAGACGCCCACGACCAGGACGCTCATGACGCCCTCCCGGTGGGTGGGTCGCCGGCCGCCGTCGCCTTGCGCTGCTCGTGGTAGGCCAGGATCTGCAGCTCGATCGAGAGCGTCCACCTTGCGCACGTCGACGCCGGCCGGGACGGCCAGCACCGTGGGCGCGAAGTTCAAGATGCTGCGGATGCCTGCGCCGACCATGCGGTCGGCCACGCGTTGGGCCGAGTCGGCCGGCGTCGCGATCACCCCGATCGCGACGCCGTAGTCGCGCACGGCTGCTCGAGGTTGCCGTAGGAACGGCGTTGACCGATGCCACCACCTCGCCGTGGCGCGTCGAGCGTCGGCGTCCAGCAGGGCCACGCGATCCGAAGCCCGCTGCGGAAGCCGGAGTAGCTGGCCAGGGCGTGACCCAGGTTGCTGACGCCGACGATGACGACGGGCCAGTCCTGCGACGCCGATCTGGCGGGCAATCTGGTAGCGCAGGTAGTCCACGTCGTACCCCACGTCGCGTATGCCGTAGCTGCCCAGGTGGAGAGGCGGTCCTTGCGCAGCTTCGCGCTGTTGACGCCGGCGGCGGTGGCGAGCTGCTCGCTCGAGCAGGTGGTCGTCCCGCCCTCGGCCAACGTGGTGAGGGCGGCGGAGATAGATGGCAGCCTGGCGACCGTGGCCTCGGGGATCTCCCGGGCGCTGTCCGTCGGGGTGCGTGCGGTCACCTGGCCCACTTTCCTCGGCGCCTACCTCACCGCACGGCCCCGAGCCTGTCCACAACGCATCATGACCGTGGAAGCGATGGCTCGTGCGGCGCGACTCACTGTAGGAGCTTGTGAACGTGAGAACTAAACTGAGCCCTGGTCGACTCCGGGCGGTGTGACGAGCAGCCCAGCCACACCCGGCCTGACCGTCCGGTGCCGTCAGCTGCCCAGCGCCCGGCGCAGATGGTCGGCGTCGACGCGCCAGAAGTCGTGCTGACGGCCGTCGACCAGGGTCATCACCGACCTCCTCGCCGAACTCCGAGCGCAGCGCCGTGGGTCGGCGTCGACGTCGATCTCGAGGAAGCGTTCGCCCAGCTCGTCGCACACCCCGGCGACGACGTCCCGCGCGACGTCACACAGGTGGCACCCGACGCGCACGTACAGCGTGACTCGGGCAGTTGCCTCGACGAGTCCTGTAGCCATGCGAGCGATCCTCGCACGGCGCCCGGAGACTGCTCACACTAGGCTGGGCCGGGCGACGCCACCCCCGGCCACAAGCGCCGCCTGCGACCATGGCTGGACCTCCAGCAGCGGGTCGAGCTGGCTGCGAGGCGTCGGCCGCGAACGAGGGTGGAGAGCGCGCTCGCGACGTTGCCGACCTCCACGGCGCCGCCTTCTTCTGAGGACGTCGCGGACGCACCACCGTGACGCGGCGGAGCGAGCATCTTCCACCTGGCCCGGGGGCCGCACTGGCGCCGGTTCTCCGAAGAATCTGGCGATCTGCGCCTGGCGGCCTCGGTGCTGAGGGCCTATTTCCGGCCCGTGGGCGCGTGGAGGACTTATTCGACGTCGGCAGACGCGGCGGCGCCGGGCGCTGAGCCATCCAGCTGGCTGACGGTCGCGGAGAGCTCGGGAGAGCCTGGCGAGACCTCGAGGCGCCATGGTCACCGGACCTGGCCTGCACCAGGGCGCTCGCGCAGCTACACCTCGACGCTGGCCAGCGCGTCTGGCTGGTGACCGCCGCCCCGATCGAGATCGCGCGGATCATCGCTCGCCGGCTCGGGCTGACGGGCGCGCTGGGCACGGTCGCCGAGCACGTCGACGGCGTCTACACCGGCGAGCTGGTCGGCGACCTGCATGGCCCCGCGAAGAGCGAGGCCGCAGCCGGATCCTGGCCGAGCGCGAGGGGGCTCGACCTGACCCGGTGTTCGGCGTACCCGACTCGATGAACGACCTGCCGATGCTGTCGCTGGTCGGCGACCCGTGCGCGGTCAACCCTGATGCCCGGCTCCGGGCGCACGCCCGCGAGCATGGCTGGCGCATCCGCGACTACCGCACCGCCGGAAGGCCGCCCGCGCGGGCCTGGTCGCCAGCGCCGTCGCCGGCGCAGTCACCGGGTCGGTCGTGGCCGGGGCGGCTCTGCGCGGCCGACGCCCGCCGTCGGCCTGAGCGGTCAGCGCCGGAGCCCGAAGACCGAGTCGCGCTCGCGCAGCAGGTCGTACAGGGTCGACTGGATGGTCTCGCGCACCTGATCGGTCACGTTGTAGACCAGCATCGGGTCATCGGCGGCGCCCGGCTCGAGCTCGTCGGTGCGGATCGGCTCGCCGAACTCCATCAGCCACTTCGACGGCAGGGGCACCATGCCGAGCGGGCCCAGCCAGGGGAAGAACGGGGTGACCGGGACGTACGGAACCCCCAGCAGGCGCGCCAGCGGCGGGACGTTGCCGATCAGCGGATAGATCTCCTCGGCGCCCACGACCGACAGCGGGATGATCGGGACGCCGGTGCGCAGCGCGGCGGAGACGAAGCCGCCCCGGCCGAACCGCTGCAGGCGGTAGCGCTCGCGGAACGGCTTCCCGATGCCCTTGAAGCCCTCGGGCCACACGCCGACCAGCTCACCACCTCGCAGCATCCGTTCCGCGTCCTCGTGGCAGGCCAAGGTGGCGCCGGTGTGTCGGGCCAGCGCGGACACCAGCGGGAGGTTGAAGACCAGGTCCGCGCCGAGGGGCCGGATGAAGCGCCCGGCCCGGTCGTGCACGACGCTCATGGTCATCAGGGCGTCCATGGGCAGGGTTCCGGAGTGGTTGGACACCACCAGCGCCGCGCCCTCGGCGGGGATGTTCTCCAACCCGTGCACCTCGATGCGGAACCACTTCTCCGCCAGCGGTCGCAGGACCGCCAGGACCAGGCGCTCGGTGAGCTCGGCGTCGAAGCCGTACTCGTCCACGCTGTAGTCGCCCGCGAGGCGACGCCGCAGCATGGCGAGCAGATGGGCGAGGCGGTCCTCCCAGCCGTCTCCGAAGATCTCCTGGGCAGCGGACACCAGGGCAGCCACCCAGTCCCGCAGCGGGATCCCGGGCACCGGCCCTCGCGGCTCGGTGGTGGACGGCGGGCGCGGCGCCTCGGGGCTGGCGGCGGTAGGGCGTGCCGCCGAGGCTGCGGGCACTTCGGGCTGCCCCTCCTCTCGACGCTGCCCCTGCTCTCGACGAGGAGGCGGCGGGAGGCGGCCGGGCGCTGCCTCCGGGGCGGCGGCCCGCGCTGCGGCCGCGCGCGGGCCGGACCGCGGCGCGAGGTCGCGCGCAGCCGCGGACGGGCGAGGCTTGCCGGTGCCGCGCCCGGGGCCGGCCGCGGGTGCCGATCGGGATGATCTCGGCGTCGCTACGGCGACCGTCCCCCGCCGCCACGGTCGCGACCCGTGGCTGGTGCCCGGCCTCGTCACCGCAGAAGTCCGCGAACGCCTGCTCGGTGGTGTAGGCCGGCTCGAAGCCGAGGACCTGGCGCATCCGCGTGGTGTCGATCCCGCGGCCGTAGGTGAGGTAGCCAAGCTGCTCGGGAGAGAAGTCCGCCAGTCGCGCAGAGCGAAGAGCCGACCTCAGGCCTACCGCGAACGGCGGCAGCGGCACAGTGGGCTTGCCCAGGCGCCGCACCGCCTGCGACAGCAGCAGCACGCCGTCGCCGGCGACGTTGAACGTCCTGCGGCATCGGTCAGCACGCTGTGCCGCAGGACCGCCATCAGGTCCCGCTCGTGCAGGAACTGCAGCCGAGGGTCGAAGCCGAGCACGGAGGGCACCACGGGCAGTCGCAGGTAGGAGGTCATCGGGCTGTGCACGTGCGGTCCGATGACGTTGGCGGCGCGCAGCATGGTCACGCGGACGTCCGGGCGGCGCCGAGCGAACCCGCGCACGTACCCCTCGATCTCCGAGACATCCTTGGCGTAGCCGGCCTTGGGCAGCCGCTTGGCGTGCATCTCCTCGGTGAACATGGCGGGGTCGCGGCTGCTGGCGCCGTACACGGTGCTGGTGGACTTGACCACGAGGTGGCGAAGCCTGGACGAGCTCTGGCAGGCCGCAAGCAGCTGCATGGTCCCGATGACGTTGAGCTCCTTCATCATGCCGCGGCCACCGGCACTACCGGGCGTGGCGATGACGCTCATGTGGACGACCGTGTCGACGTCCTCCTTGGCGATGACCTTGGCGATCACCGGCGTGCGGATATCGGCGCGCACGAAGGAGACCGAGCCGATGTCGCCGCGCGGGGGAACGACGTCGACGCCGATGACCCGGTCGACGGCTGGGTCAGCGGCGGCGACTCCGAGCGAACCGGCGACCCAGGTCGCGCGACACCCCGGTCACGAAGCACGACGCGGGTCACGGTCGACCACCTCTGCTCAGGATCCGACCAAGCGCGCTGCGGCTACTTGCCGAGCTTGCGACGCTGCACGCGCGTCTTCTTCAGCAGCTTGCGGTGCTTCTTCTTGGCCATGCGCTTGCGACGCTTCTTGATGACGGAGCCCACAGATCACCTTTCGAAACTTCTCCCGGGGTGCCGCCGGACATCCAAGGGAGCCGCGGCGACCACGACAGCCTAGCCGTCCGGACGCCCGAGCGCGGAATCGCCCAGGTCCTGGCGACCGGTCCGGGACGAGCGGGGCTCAGCCGGCCGAGTGAAGCTCCTGCGGAGGTACTCGTCGACGTCGCTCTCGACGACGCGGAAGGAGCGGTCGACGCGGACGGCGGGCAGCTCGCCGTTGTGGACGAGGCGGTAGACCGTCATCTTGAGACCCGCATCATCGCGGCGACCTCCGCCACGGTCAGGAACCTCACCCGGACAGGTCGCTGTGCGAACCGGACGTGTTGGCAGCCATTGATGCACCGATCCTTCTTGGTCCTTGGCTGCATGCCGGCTTCCCCACCGATGGCACTGTCTGCGGCCAAGGTGAGAATAGGGCCTGGAGTGACTGGTGGGGAAGGGAATCGCGAAAGATTCGCGTGCACCGGCGTGTCGGGTTGACGCATTCTCCCGCACTACGCGGGAGGGGTGCGGTCAGGGCATCGGGTCCAGGCCGTGCCACGGGAAGATCTCCTGCCGCGTGGCGAGGACGGCGCGGTCCAGCCAGGTGTCGGGGTCGAACCCGTGGACCCAGTCGCGCCAGGACGGGTTGCGGCCGTCGGTCAGGTGGCGGGGAGCGTTCTTCCCGTGCCGCTCGCGCACATGCTCCCGCCACTCCTCAGGGGTCTCCAGGGACGGGTCCAGGGGCCGGCCCCCGACGATCGCCAGCAGGTGCGTCCAGGCCCGCGGGACGACGTCCACCAGGGCGTAGCCACCCCCACCCGTGGCCACCCAGCGCCCGCCCGCCACCTCGTGGGCCAGCTCGTGCAGCGCGAGGTACGCCGCTCGCTGCCCGTCGACGCTCAGCATCAGGTGGGCCAGCGGGTCCTCCATGTGCGAGTCGCAGCCGTGCTGCGTCACCAGCACCTCGGGCTTGAACTCGCGCAGCAGCGGTGGCACCACCGCATGGAAGGCCCGTAGCCAGCCCGCATCGGCCGTGCCGGGCGGGAGCGCCACGTTGACCGCCATGCCGGGCGCGTCGGAGCCGCCGAGATCGTGGGGGAAGCCGGTGCCGGGGAAGAGCAGCTGGCCGGTCTCGTGCACGGAGACGGTCAGCACCCGCGGGTCGTTCCAGAAGATCCGCTCGACGCCGTCGCCGTGGTGCACGTCCACATCGACGTAGGCGACCCGTTGGGCGCCCTGCTCGAGCAGGTACCGGATGCCGACGGCGACGTCGTTGTAGATACAGAACCCGCTGGCGGTGCCCGGCATCGCATGATGCAGCCCGCCGGCGATGTTGGCGCTGTGCAGCGACTCCCCGCTCCAGACCTGCCGGAACGCCTCGAGGCTGGCCCCGACCACGTGGGCGGACGCATGGTGCATGCCCTCGAAGACGGGGTCGTCCTCCGTGCCCAGGCCGTGCCGCAGGTCGACGTACCCCGGAGTAGTGCCGGCGCGGGTCACCGCCTCGATGAACTCGGGCTCGTGAACCGTGGCGATCTGGTCGAGCGTCGCGACCGGCGCAGGCACCACCCGCAGCCGGTCGTCGAGCACCGCGAGGGACTCGGCCAGCCGCATCGTGAGGTCGACGCGGATCGGGGACATGGGGTGCCCGGGTCCGAAGTTGTACTCGGTGAGGCTCGCGTCGAAGACGACCGTGGCCGGCCCGTGGCACTCCTCCATGCGCCGAATCTACTCCCGCTCCGCTCCCGGCCGGCCGGCGCGGAGGTGTGGCACCATGGACGGGTGCCGACGACGAGCCGAGCCATCCAGCTCGCGACCTCCCTGTGGTGGACCGCCTGACGGCGGCCCACCCGACTCAGCACATCCACCGGCCGCCCAACGGGCGGCCGTCGTCGTTCCCGGACCTCCCGGTCGCGCCGCCCCGCGGCCTCGACCCAGGAGACAGATCATGACCACCACCTCGTCGGCAGCCGACACCCGGCCGCGCAGCCTGACCCTGCTCAAGCCGACCGGCCACCTCACGCTCGGCAACCTGGTGGGCGCGCTGCTGCCGATGGTGGCGGCCCAGGCCACCGCCGACACCTTCTGCGGGATCGCGGACCTGCACGCGCTCACCGTGCCTCACGACCCGGCCCGGCTGCGCGAGCTCACCCGGGAGACCCAGGCCCTGCTCCTGGCCTGCGGGCTGGACGCGGCCACGCTGTTCGTGCAGAGCCGGGTGCCCACGCACACCGCGCTGGGCTACCTGCTGGAGTCCACGGCATACACCGGAGAGCTCGGTCGGATGATCCAGTTCAAGGAGAGGGGCCGCGGCCGGCCCAGCACCCGCGTCTCGCTGTACACCTATCCCACACTCATGGCGGCCGACATCCTGCTGTACCGGCCCACCCAGGTGCCGGTGGGCGACGACCAGGCTCAGCACGTCGAGCTCACCCGCGACCTGGCGATCCGCTTCAACAACGCCTACGGGCCCGTCTTCACGGTCCCCGAGCTGGTGCGGCCGGGCGCCGGAGCGCGGCTGATGAGCCTCTCCGACCCCCACACGAAGATGGGCAAGTCACACGACGACCCGGCCGGGATCCTCTACCTGCTGGACCCGCCCGACACCGTGCGCCGCAAGGTCCAGCGGGCCGTCACCGACTCCGACACGGGCGCGGACGCCGTGCGCGCCGACCCGGCCCGCAAACCCGGCGTCAGCAACCTCCTGGAGATCCTCACGGCGTGCGCCGGCCCGAGGCCACCACGGCCTCACGACGTACGGCGCACTCAAGCGCGCCGTCACCGAGGCGGTGGTGGCCGTCCTCGAACCGGTCCGGGCGAGGTACGCCGAGCTCATCGACGACCCCGAGGCCGTGTCGGCCGCGTACGCCGCCGGCGAGGCCCGCTGTCGCGAGGTCACCGCGCCCGTCCTCGCCGCGGCGCAGGCGGCGATGGGACTGGGGTGACGGCTCCCTGCCCGGGGCCGTGGCGGTGGGTCCTGGCCGGGCCTGGTACCTCATCGCCTGGTCTCGTACCGGGTCACGACCACGCCGTCGGGGAACGTCCGGGTCTCCCGCAGGGTCAGGTTCACCCAGCTGTCCAGAGCCGTGAAGAACGGGCGTGCCGCCGCCCACCAGGACCGGAGCAGTGGCCAGCACGTACTCGTCGATCAGCCCAGCCCGCATGGCCGCTCCGGCGAGGGTGGCACCGCCGATGTCCATCGGGCCGTCGTCCTCGGCCTTCAACCGGGCGATCTCGGTGACCGCGTCGCCGGTGACCATTCGGGAGTTCACATCGACCGCGTCGACCGCGTCGACCGTCGAGGAGAACACCACCTTGGGCCTGTCCCGCCAGCGGCGGGCGAACTCGATCTCGGCGGGCGTGGCGCCGGGCTGCTGGTCGACCGTGGGCCAGGGAGCTCATCGTGTCCCACAGCTTCCGCCCATACAGCGAGAGACCCGTCGCCGCCACCCGATCGGACCACCACTGGAACAGCTCGTCGCTCGGCACGCTCCAGCCGAGGTCGTCGCCGAGCGCCGCGATGTACCCGTCCAGACTCACGTTCATGGCGAAGGTCAGTGTCCGCATGGGCGTCAGCCTCCCGCGAGTCGGCACCCGACGTACAGGCCGGCAGCCGGCTCCTCGGTAGGCGTGCTGGTTTCGAGACGCCGCCTTCGGCGGCTCCTCAACCAGCGGGTCTGACTAGATCCCCTCGGCGAGCTCGCGCGAGCGGTTCCGCGCGGCCTCCATCGCCGCGAGGAACGCGGCGCGCACCTTGTGGATCTCCAGCTCGCGCAGCGCGGAGGCGGTCGTGCCGCCCGGGGAGGTCACCTGCTCGCGCAGCACCACCGGGTGGGTGCCGGTCTCGGCGAGCATCTTGGCCGAGCCGACGAGCGTCTGCACCACGAGCTCGGTGGACGTCGACCGCGGGAGGCCGAGGTGGACGCCCGCCTCGATCATGGACTCCACGACGAAGAAGATGTACGCCGGGCCGGAGCCGCTGATGGCCGTCACGGCGTCCATCTGCTTCTCCGGGATGCGCAACACCCGACCCGTGGAGCCCATCAGCTCCTCGGCCTCGGCCAGGTGCACCTCGTCGCAGTGCGAGCCGGGCGCGATGGCCGACATGCCCTCGTCGACCAGCGCGGGGGTGTTCGGCATGACCCGGACGACGGCCACGCCGCTCGGCACGCGCGACTCGATGAAGGCGGTGGTGATGCCGGCCGCGAGCGACACGACCAGCTGCCCCTCACGCAGCTCCGGGCCGATCTCCTCGAGCACCGAGGCCATGTCCTGCGGCTTCACCACCAGTGCCACGGTGTCGGCCTTGCGGACGGCCTCCACGTTGGAGACCACGGCGACGCCGTACCGCTCCTCGAGCTCGCCGGCCCGCTCGGGGCGCTTCTCGCCGACCAGCAGGTTGTCGACCCGGCGACCGGCGCGCACCAGCCCGGACAGCAGGGTCTCGCCCATCACCCCGGCGCCGATGATGGCGGTCTGGGCGGAGTCGGTGGAACCGGTCATCGGGACCTACTTCTTCGAGATCAGGGAGCGGAGGAAGAACGTGAGGTTCTGCGGTCGCTCGGCGAGCCGGCGCATCAGGTAGCCGTACCACTCGCGGCCGTAGGGCACGTAGACCCGGACGGTCTCCCCGAGCCCCACGAGGCGCCGCTGCTCCTCGGGACGGCAGCCGTAGAGCATCTGGAACTCATAGCTCCCGGGCGTTCGGCGGAACCGGCTGACGAGGGACCGCGCGATCTCGAGCATCCGCGGGTCGTGCGTCGCGATCATCGGGTAGCCGTGCCCCGCCAGCAGCACCTTCAGGCAGCGCACGAACGATCGGTCGACCTCGATCCGGCTCTGGAAGGCCACACTGGGCGGCTCGTTGTACGCGCCCTTGCACAGCCGCACCCGCGAGCCCTCGTAGGCGAGGGCACGGCAGTCGGCCTCCGTGCGGTGCAGGTAGGCCTGGAGCACGGCGCCGGTCTCGGGGAAGTCCTTGCGGAGCTCGCGGAGCACCGCCAGCGTGTCGTCGGTGAGGGTGTGGTCCTCAATGTCGACCGTGACGGTGGTCCCTGCGTTGCGCGCCGCCCGGCAGATCGCCCGGGCGTTCTCCAGCGCGATCTTCGGGCCGGTGTCGCCGAGACAGAGCCCGATGGCCGACAGCTTGACCGACACCTCGGCCTGCCGGGCGAGACCGCGCTCGGCCAGGGCGTCGAGAAGCTCGCGGTACGCCGCCACCGCGGCATCGGCGTGCTCGGCGACCTCGGTGTCCTCGCCCAGGTGGTCCAGGGTGACCGCGAGACCCTCGGACACCAGGCCCGCCGTCGCCTCGACCGCGTCGGCGACCGACTCGCCCGGCACATAGCTGGCGACGATCCCCGCCGAGACCGGCATCGTCGACACCAGGTCCTTCACCCGACCGCTGCGCGACGGCAGCAGCAGGGGCTCACAACGAAGCAGTGCCATGGGCCCACTCTAGGGCCGTGACGACCCGCGAGGTCACTCGGTTCTGCGCTGCAGCGTGGCCGCGCCGAGGGCCAGCCCACCGAGGGCGAACGCCGCCACGATCGCGAGGTTGCGCCACACCTCGCCGGTCTCGGCGCTCACGACCAGGTGCTGCATCGCGTCCACGGCGTACGACAGCGGCAACACGTCGCTGATCTTCTCAAGGACGCTGGGCAGCATCGGACGTGGCACCAGCAGCCCGCACAGCAGCATCTGGGGCACCACGACGGCCGGCATGAACTGCACGGCCTGGAACTCGGTCCGGGCGAAGGCCGACACGAACAGCCCGAGCGCCGTGCCCAGCACGGCGTCCGCGACCGCCACCACGGTGAGCAGCCAGACCGGGCCGGTGAGGTCCATGCCGAGCAGGCCGACGCTCACCGCGACGGCGATGGCCGATTGCAGCGCGGCCATCAGCCCGAAGGCGAGCGCGTAGCCGAACAGGAAGTCCAGCTTGCCCATCGGCATCGAGAGCAGCCGCTCGAGGGTGCCGCTGGAGCGCTCGCGCAGGGTCGTGACGCTGGTGACCAGGAACATGATGAACATCGGGAAGAGCGCGAGCAGGCCAGGTCCCACGCGGTCGAAGACGTCCCCCGGCATGTCGCGGAACATCCACCACAGCAGCGTCATCAGCAGGGTCGGCAGGAAGAGCAGCATCGCCAGCGTGCGGTGGTCACGGCGCAGCTGGGTGAGCACCCGGGCCGCGACTGCGAGGGTGATGCGCCAGTTCATCGCAGGTCCCCCTTCTCGTCCGCCGGCTCCGCGGGTCCGGCCGGTCGCCTGGCATGCTTGCCGTGCGGATGCTCTCGCACCAGAGTCAGGAACGCGTGCTCGATGTCGCCGCTGCCGGTCTGCGCCTTGATCTCGGCCGGCTTGCCGTCGGCGATGATGTCGCCCGTACGCATCAGCAGCAGCCGGTCGCACCGCTCCGCCTCATCCATCACGTGACTGGATACGAACACGGCCGACCCGGCATCGGCGAGCCGGTGGAAGATCGTCCAGAGCTCCTGGCGCAGCACCGGGTCGAGGCCCACGGTCGGCTCGTCGAGCACCAGCAGGTCAGGCTCCCCCAGCAGGGCGACGGCCAGGCTTGCGCGCGACCGCTCGCCGCCGCTGAGCCGGGCCACCACCTGCGTGGCGTGGTCGCCCAGGTCGACGGCCTCAATGGCGCGCGGGACGGCCGCCTTGTCGAGCCCGCGCACGCGGGCGAAGAAGGCGAGGTTCTCGGCCACGCTGAGGTCGTCGTACACGCTTGCCGCCTGGGTGTGGTAGCCGATCCGGTGCCGCAGGGTAGGGCTGCCCGCCGGCTCGCCGAACACCGTCACGGTGCCGGACACGACCTTCTGGACGCCCACGATGCAGCGCATGAGAGTGGTCTTGCCACTGCCGCTCGGCCCGAGCAGCCCGGTGACACCGCCGTCGATGCCGAGGTCGAGGCCGGGCAGCACCCTGTGGGGGCCCCGCACCACGACGAGGTCCGCGATCTCCACCGCGTTTTTCATCATACGTAGAATTATGCCTCTGCGGCTGCCTCCTGTCCATGTTCGGGGGATACCGTGCACCGATGGAGGAGTTCGCTCGATGGCTGAGGGCCAATCCTCTCTGGAGCCTGCTTGCGGGTGCGGTGGCCCTGCTGGCCGGCGTGACCGCCGTGTTCTCCGCATGGGGTACGACGACGGGCCGGCTCGCTCTCCTCTCTGCCGCGGCCCTCATCGTGATCCTCCTGGCGTTGTGGGCGCGCGCCGCGCGCGGGCCCGACGGCGGGCCGGTGCGCAGCCCGCAGGTCAGGGGGGCTCTGCTGTTCGCCGTTCCGGTGGTGCTGGCTGCGACGGGTCTTGCCGGCCTCGCGGTGGTCCGAGCAGACCAGCGCGAGGCCGAGCTCGAGGTCGCCGACGTCCGAGTAAGCCGGGCCGTGAGCAACGGCGGGGCAGTCATCGAGATCGCCATGCGTGGCGGCCGCACGGGGGCGGTGGTGACTCGCTTGGACCTGCTCGAGGTCGTGACGCTGCGTGAGCCCTGCGGGGGCGGCGCCACCACCACCATCGAGGTGCAGCCGTCGCTCGAGGTGAGCGCCGGCGGTGACAACACTGCGAGCCTCACGCTGACCCAGCGGGAAGGTAGCGGCCCTGCTCGGGCAGACTCCGGGGCCACCGGTGATGTGTATGCGTTCTGGTGCTACAGCCATGCCGGGCTGACCCTTCGACCCCAGCAGCCTCTGGAGCCCGGCCGGTTCCGGCGGCTCACGGTCACGGTGCCGGCAAAGTTCCGCTTCACGGCTTCCACCTACCACGACCGCGCGGTCGATGAGATCCTCGCGGACTCCCCACCCGGGCCTGACGACGAGCTGCTGAAGAGTCTGCGGGTCGGACGCCGGGTCGAGCTGCTTCAGTGGCCGTGGAGCCGAGGGGTGGACGTCGCGCAGTGGCGCGACAAGTACTACGTGATGCTGCTGGTGGTTGTCGGCACCGAGGACGGCACCTGCCGGCTGCGTATGGTCGACCTGACCGATCCCGGGCGCAGCGTGGCGCAGGCGGCGCAGGCGAGGACGGTGCTGTCGGTGCCCCTCGTGCAGGAGCGGCTTCCCGAGGGCTGCCGCTCCTAGCCCCCAGGTCAGCTCGTGGCCAGCGTGAAGTGCTCGCGCGCGAACGCCAGCGACTCCGCCAGGTCCCGTTCGCGATCGGCGGGCGTCGCCGCCCGGCGGGTGTTGATCTCGACGACGATCTGTCCCGTGAAGTCGCGCTCGGAGAGGTGCCGCAGGAACCCCTCGGCATCCATCGCCCCCCGGCCGGGGACCAAGTGCTCGTCCTTGGCGGACCCGGTGCCGTCGGTGAGGTGGACGTGGCGCAGCGCGTCGCCCAGCCGCTCGGCCATCGCGACCGGATCCGACTTCGCGATGGCCGCGTGCGACAGGTCGATCGTGGTGTTGGCGTATGCCTCCGTCGAGGGGTCCCAGCCGGGAAGGTACATCTCCATGCCCCTGTCCATCCGGCGACGCGAGGTGGCGCGCCACGGGTACATGTTCTCGACGGCGAACGCCACGCCCGTCGATGCCTCGAGCGCCGCAATGCCGTCGACGAACCCGGCGGCGTACTCGCGCTGCCAGCGGAACGGCGGGTGCACCACCACCACGTCGGCGCCGACGGCGAGCGCCATCTCGGCCGAGCGCTCGAGCTTGCCCCACGGCTCGGTGCCCCAGACCCGCTGGGTCCACAGCAGGCAGGGGGCGTGCACGGCCGACACCGGGATCTCGTGGTGCTCGGCGAGCTGCTTGACCGCCGCGGTCTGCTGGCTCAGCGCGTCGATGCCGACCATGACCTCGACCGAGTCGTAGCCCAGCCGAGCCGCCCAGGTGAAGGCGTGCGCAGTCGACTCGGGGTAGACCGAGGCCGTGGAGAGGCCGATGCGTGCCGTCATGGTTCGTGTCGCCGCTTCTGTCGAGGTGACCGGTTCCGGGGCGGACTCAGGGGAGGATGCCGAGGCGGTCGAGGCGGGCCAGGATGACGCCTTCGCGCAGCGCCCACGGGCAGATCTCCAGCTCGTCGAGGCCGAAGATGTCCATGCACGCCTCGGCGACGAGCGCACCCGGCACGATCTGGTGGGTCCGGCTCGGGGACACCCCGGGCAGGACGGCGAGCTCGTCCGAGCTCATCGCGACCAGCTTGGGGATCCACGCCGCCAGCGGCGAGCGCGGCAGCACCCGCGGGACGAGCGGCCCCTCCCCGGAGGAGGCGGCGCCACAGATCCGTCCCAGGCTGCGGAAGGTCTTGGAGGTCGCGGCCGCGCGGTCGGGCACGCCGGCCCGGAGCAGGTTGCCGGCATCCCGGGCGATGTCGGCGCGGATCCGCTTGCGCAATCCCCGCAGGTCGTCCTCGCTCGGCGCCCCGCCCCGGAACCAGTCGCGAGCCAGCCGGGCCGCCCCCAGCGGGAGCGACCAGGCCACGTCGGGTGCCTCGTCGCCGCCACCGGCGATCTCGAGTGAGCCGCCGCCGATGTCGAAGACGGCCAGCCGGCCGGCCGACCAGCCGAACCACCGGCGTACGGCGAGGAAGGTCAGCCGGGCCTCGTCCTCCCCGGAGAGCACCTGGATGTCCACGCCGGTCTCGCGGTGGACCTCGGCCAGGATCTCGTCGGAGTTGACCGCGTCGCGGACCGCCGACGTCGCGAACCCCAGCATCTCCTCGCATCCCTTGTCCTCGGCGACCTCGAGCGCGGTGGCGACGAAGCTGGCGAGCGCGCGCACGCCCGACCGAGCCACGGCGCCCTGGTCATCGAGGTGCTCGGCGAGGCGAAGCGGCTCCTTGTGCGAGAAGGCCGGCAGCGGCGCGGCGCCGCCGTGGGCGTCCACCACGAGCAGATGTCCGGTGTTGGAGCCGATGTCCAGCACTCCCAGACGCATGACTCCAGGCTAGCGAACGGCGAGCTGCCGACCCGGCGGTCTCATGGTGTGCGCCGGTAGGTTGAGCCCGTGCCCGAAGTCGACCTGGTGTTCCCTCGCGCGTTCGTCGAGTTCCCCGACCCGGCGGACCCCAGCCACGTCTTCAGGTGCGACCTGACCTTCCTCACCTCCCGCTGGACCTGCATCTTCGGGCGGGGCTGCCGGGGCATCGACGCCTCGTCGCCCGAGACCGGCTGCTGCACGCTGGGGGCACACTTCTCCGACCGCGCCGACGAGCGCCGGGTCGCGGCGTACGTCGGCGAGCTCGGCCCGGACCTCTGGCAGCTGCATCCGGGTCGTCGGGTGCGGCGGTCGGACTGGCGCGACACGGACGCGGACGGCGCCGCCAAGACCCGCACCGTGGACGTGGCCGGCCAGTCCGGTTGCGTCTTCCACAATCGTGGCGACTTCCACCTGGGGGCCGGGTGCGCGCTGCACGCCCTGGCCCTGCGACAGGGTCGCGAGCCGCTGGAGACCAAGCCGGACGTGTGCTGGCAGCTGCCTCTCCGGCGCAGCTTCCGCAACGTCGAGCGGCCGGACGAGACCTCCTACACCGAGGTCACGATCGCGGAGTACGACCGGCGCGGCTGGGGCGCCGGCGGGCACGACCTGGACTGGTACTGCTCGGGCAGCACCGACGCCCACGTCGGAGCCGAGCCGGTCTACCTCAGCAGCGCCGCCGAGCTCGTCGCCCTGATGGGACAGCCGGCCTACGACGAGCTGCGCCTCCACGCCGAGGCCCACCTGGCGCGCCGCCCGGCGCTGGCGCCGCACCCGGCCGACCCCCCTGCATGAGCTGCGGGCAGCGACGTCCTCCCGCCCCCTGCTGCGCTCCCTCGAACGCCTGTCCCCAGCCATGTCGACGACCTCTCGACGTCAAGAGAACCGACCCCGATGTCGGGGCGGACGAGCGGGCGGGCGAGAATGCTGGACATGCGCCTGGACCACGTCTCGTACGCCGCCGGCCCGGATGGCTTGGCCGGCACCGCCCAGCGCATCGGTGATCTCCTCAGGTGTGCGTTCCTCGACGGCGGGGTGCATCCCCGGTTCGGGACTCGCAACATGATCCTGCCGCTGGCTGGGCACACCTACCTCGAGATCGTCGAGGTACTCGACCACCCGGCGTCCGACAAGGCGCCGTTCGGCCAGGCAGTCCGGGCGCGGTCGGCGCTCGGCGGTGGCTGGCTCGGGTGGGTCGTGGCCGTCGACGACATCACCCCGATCGAGCGCCGGCTGGGCCGGGAGTCGGTCAAGGGCAACCGACACCGGCCGACGGCGTCGAGCTGGTCTGGCGGCAGATCGGCGTCAACGGGCTGATCTCCGACCCCCAGCTGCCGTTCTTCGTCCAGTGGGAGGTCCCCGACGACCTGCACCCGAGCTGCGGGGCCGACGAGCGGTACTCCTCGCCTGTCTGGAGATCGCGGGCGACCCGCAGCGGGTGAGCGAGTGGCTGGGCGAGACGGTCGAGGCACCGCTCGAGGACGTCAAGGTCGAGTGGGTCGCCCCTCACGGCACCCCCGGCATCCTCGCCGCGCAGGTGCAGACGCCGCACGGGCTGGTCCGGATCTGACCGGAGGGGCCACCTCGCGCACCCTCCCCTCCGGCGCGGTGCCGAGCCCCAACATCTGGCACCACACTGCCACCTACGAGAGCGAGAACCGGGCGTTCGACCCCGAGGGGCTCGTCACCGACGCGCTGCGAGGGCTGGCGGACTGGAGCGGACGGGACGTGCTCGACATCGGCTGCGGCACGGGCTACCACCTGCCGCTCTTCGCCGAGTCCGCGGCGTCGGTGATCGGCGTCGAGCCGCACCCGGCGCTGGCCGCCCTGGCCCGCCGCCGAACCCGCCGGTGGTCACGAGTGCAGGTGCTGGAGGGCACGGCGCAGCGGCTGCCGCTTCCGCCGGCGTCCGTCGACTTGGCGCACGCCCGCTGGGCGTACTTCTTCGGCCCGGGCTGCGAGCCCGGGCTCGGCTGAGGTCGCGCGGGTGGTACGCCGAGGCGGGACGGCTGCGATCATCGACAACGACCCCACCCGCTCGACGTTCGGAAGCTGGTTCCGCCGCGGCTACCCGGACCGGCCCTGCCGGCCGAGGTGGAGCGGTTCTGGTCGACGCAGGGCTTCTCCCGCGAGCCGGTGCTCACCTGGTCGGCTTTCGCCAGCAGGAGCGACCTGGAGGCAGTGGTGCGCATCGAGCTGCCTCCGGAGGTCGCGGAGGCGGTGCTCGCCGAGCACGAAGGCTGCGAGGTCGACTACGCCGTGAACCTGTGGTGGCGGCAGTTCTGACCTCCGGCACCGAGGGCGGGGCTGCCGGGCCGCGGGTCACTCGAGCGCGGACAGCCAACCCGGACAGCCGCCGGCTCAGGCCCGAGAAGACACCGGTCAGCTGCTGCCGCGCACGGACAGCGTCGGGGTGAGCAGCACGCCGGCCCGACGCAGTGGCGGTGTCCGGAGCAGGCCCTGCAGCGCGGCCACGATCTCGACGGCCACCTCCTCCAAGGGCTGGCGCACCGACGTCAGGCCGAAGGGGACGACCTGGGCCACCTGCGAGTCGTCGAAGCCGACCACGGCGACATCGCGGCCGGGCTCAGCCCGCGGGCGAACAGCTCGCGGAGCACCCCCATGGCGAGGGTGTCCGGAAGCGCACACGAAGGCCGTCGGCTCGGCCTGGTCCAGCAGCACCGACGCGGCCTCACGGCCACTCGCGAGGGTGTCCTCCACGTGAGGCGAGCCCGCGGTCGGCAGGTCGTGTCGGTGGAGTGTCCGGCTCCAGCCCGAGCGCCGGTCCTCGCCGATGCGGGAGTCCTTGCGCCAGCCGACCCAGCCGATCCGGGTGTGGCCGCGGTCGAGGAGGTGCTCGGTGGCCAGGGCCGTGCCCGCGGCCCCGTCGACGTCCACCCAGGGGTGCGTCGCCTCGGCGTCGTGCCAGGGGCGTCCGAACGCCACGAACGGAGCGCGGCGCGACGCGAGCCACGCCGCCTGGGGGTTGCCGAGGTAGGTGTCGGTGACCACGAACGCGTCCACGGCGGTGGAGCGCAGCAGCTCGTCGTACCCCGAGAGCGGGTCCTCGTCGCCGGCGAACAGCAACACGTGGTAGCCCGCGGCACGCGAGGCCTCGACCAGGGTGTGCACGAACCGGTCCATCGTGGCGTTGGCGGTGCCCTCCTGGGCCGGGCTGAACTTCATCCCGATCAGGTGTGAGGTGCGGGTGCGCAGGTTGCGGGCGGCCCGGTTGGGCGAGTAGCCGAGGCTCGCTGATGGCGGCGCGCACCCGCTCGAGGGTGTCGGTGCGCAACAGGTCGGGGTTGTTGACCGCGTTGGACACGGTCTGCCGGGAGACTCCGGCGCGCTCGGCGACGTCCGCCAGCGTCGGAGGCAGCGTCATCGTCGTCGAGAGCCGGCGCGTCGGTCGGACCATCGCGCACCCTGCCCGGTGGGGTGGACCCGCCACCCAGTTCTGGAACGATCCAATCGCACGATATCCGACCCATTGCGGCCACCGCTGTGACTCGGCGCACAGCGCCGTACGGAGCTCCGGGCGCAGCCTCTGCCAGCGCCGCCCCCGGTGCTTGTCGGCGCTCTCCCTAGCGTGCGGGCCATGAGTCGACCCTCCGCCCGTGTCCGGTCCGCCTACCGCTGCGCGGAGTGCGGCTGGGAGACCGTCAAGTGGATGGGTCGGTGCGGCGAGTGCCAGGCCTGGGGCTCGGTCACCGAGTCGGCCCCGCGCCAGCGCGCCGTCCCCACCGGCGGCCCCGCCGTCCCGATCGGCCGAGTGCCGACGGTCGACGCGGCGTTCGCCGCCTGCGGCGTGGCCGAGCTCGACCGCGTTCTCGGGGGCGGCCTGGTGCCGGGCGCGGCCATCCTGCTCGCCGGGGAGCCGGGTGTCGGCAAGAGCACCTTGCTGCTCGAGGTGGCCGCACAGACGGCACGGTCGGGGCGGCGGGCGCTCTATGTCACCGGCGAGGAGTCGCCCTCGCAGGTCCGGCTGCGGGCCGACCGCACCGACGGCGTGCACGAGGAGCTGTTCCTGGCCGCAGAGACAGACCTGGCCGCGGTGCTCGGCCACGTCGAGAGCGTGCGCCCCGACCTCGTGGTGGTCGACTCGGTGCAGACGATCACCGCCAGCGGGGTCGACGGGGTCTCCGGAGGCGTCACCCAGGTCAAGGAGGTCGCCGCGGCGCTGGTCCGGGTCGCCAAGAGCCGCGGGATCACGACCGTCCTAGTCGGCCACGTCACCAAGGACGGCGCCATCGCCGGCCCGCGCGTCCTGGAGCACCTGGTCGACGTGGTGCTCCAGTTCGAGGGCGACCGCACCTCGCGGCTGCGCCTCGTGCGCGCCCTCAAGAACCGCTTCGGGCCGGTCGACGAAGTCGGCTGCTTCGATCTCTCCGCGTCGGGGATCGTGGCGGTCGCCGACCCGACCGGCCTCTTCGTCGAGCACCAACACACGCGCGTGCCCGGCACCTGTGTCGCCGTCACGATGGAGGGGCGGCGGCCCCTGCTTGCGGAGGTGCAGGCCCTGGTGACGCCGACGATGGCCGAGCGACCCAGGCGCACCACCTCCGGGCTGGACTCCTCCCGCGTCGCCCTCGTGGCGGCGGTGCTGCAGCAGCACTGCCGGCTGCGCCTGCACGCCAGCGACGTCTTCGCGGCCACGGTCGGCGGAGCACGTCTCCAGGAGCCGGCGGCCGACCTGGCCCTAGCACTGGCGCTGGCCTCGGCGCACCGTGGCGTCTCGCTGCCCGCCGGAGTCGTGGCGATCGGAGAGCTCGGCCTGGCGGGCGAGCTGCGGCGGGTCCGCGACCTATCCCTCCGCGTGGCCGAGGCGGCTCGGCTCGGCTTCCGGGTGGCCGTGGTGCCGGCCCGCCGTGCCGACGCCGGCGGCAGCCGGGTCCCCCGCAGCGTGGACGGCATCAGGGTCGTGGCCGTGCCCGATCTCATCAGCGCCCTCGACGCGCTCGACCTCGGTCAGCGCTCTGTCACCGGCTACGCGCATGACCAGGCACACCCGGGCGGCCTGTCACTCGCCCCGGCCCCAGCCTGATCCGTCGCCGCACCCCGTTCCGCGCCCCGTTGCCAGGCCCTTTGCGGTCCCGTCCCACGCCGCGAGCCTCGGATGGGCCAGGATGAAGGCATGCCATGGCGCAGGCGGGGCCCGGACGACTCCTCCAGCCCACTGCCGCCCGAGGTATTGGCCGACATCACCGATCTGCTCGCGGCCTGCCCGGCCTTCCTGGGAGTGCCTGGCGAGCAGCTGGCGGCCCTGGCCCGCACCGGGGAGATCGACTACCTGGCCGCCGAGCGGGCCCCGCACCGGCCGGCCTTCGTGGTGATGCGCGGTGCGGTCTACCTCAAGGACGTGCACGGCCACACCGTCGACGTCGACGCGGAGGGCGAGTTCGCCGCCCCCGCGCCCGGCGAGCACCTGGCTCCGGTCGACTCCAGCCTGGTGGTGTGGCTGGCCGAGCCCGCGCTCGACAGGGCCTGGTCGCTGCCGGCCGACCAGCTGCCCCGCCGCGTGGTCCGCCCCGACCGCCCGGTGGTGGATCTCCAGCTGGCGCCGGTCCGCACCGTGATGCGCTCGCCGGTGCACATCGCGCGGCCGGAGGAGACCTGCCGGGAGGTCGCGCAGCGGATGAGCGAGACCGGGGTCTCCAGCGTCATCATGGAGATCGGCGGCGAGGTGGCCATCGCCACCGACCGCGACCTGCGCACCCGCCTGGTCGCCCAGGGGCGCTCGGCCGACACCCCGATCGGTGACATCGCCACCTCACCCGCCACCACTGTCGACGCGCAGAGCTCGGTCTTCGAAGTGCTCGTGGAGATGCTCGCGCGCGGCATCCATCATCTGCCGGTGGTCGAGTCCGGACGGGTCGTCGGCATGGTGAGCTCGGGCGACCTCAACCAGCTCGGCGCCCGTAGCCCGCTGCACGTGCGGGTCGCGGTCGACCGTGCCCCGGATGTCGCGGGAGTGGCCGAGGCCCGCGCCGGCCTCCCCGACATGGTCGGGTCGCTCCTGCAGGCAGGCATGTCCGCCGCTGCATCGGGCACGTCGTCGCCAGGGTCACCGACCGGGTGCAGAAGCGGGTCTTCGCGCTGCTGCACGACGAGCTCGGGCCCGCCCCCACGCCGCATGGCTGGATCGCCTTCGGCAGCCAGACCGCCGCGAGCAGACCCTGCTGAGCGACCAGGACCACGGTCTCCGGTCCTGCCGACGACACCTGACGGACGACCAGCTGACCTGGTGGGTGGCGTACGCCGAACGTGCCGTCGACGCGCTCGAACAGTGCGGCTACCCGCGCTGCAAGGGCGAGGTGATGGCGGTCAACCCGCGGTGGCGACACACCGTGTCGGGATGGCGTCACGAGTTCGCGTCGCTGATCAGCCGCCCCACCGAGCGGCACGTGATGGAGTCGTCCATCGCCTTCGACCTGCGCACCGTGGACGGGGCGCTGCAGGCCCGCGAGCTGATGGCACCGGTGCTGGTGACCGCGCAGAGCTCACAGGTGTTCCTGGCACACCTCGCGCGCAGTGCCGTCAGCCACCGGCCCCCGCTGGGGGTTCCTCGGCCGCTTCGCGGTCCAGCGCTCGGGCGAGCACGAGGGCTCCTTCGACGTGAAGGCCGGGGCCATGCTCCCCATCACCGACCTGGCCCGGCTCGCGACGCTGGCGCGAGGTGGGGTCGAGGTCAGCACCGATGACCGGCTGTCAGCCGCGGCCGACGCCGGGCAGATCTCCACCGACCTCTCCGACACGCTGCGCGCCGGCTACGAGCTGGCCACCCGGCTGCGGCTCAGCCGGCACGTCGAGCTGTGGCGCAACGGCGAGCAGCTGGACAACTGGCTCGGCCCCGACGAGCCTCGACTCGGTGGCCCGGTCCCATCTGCGCGAGACCTTCAAGGCAGTTCGCACCGCCCAGGAGCACCTGTCCGTGCGGTACCAGACCGGCATGCTCGGATGACCCCGCCCCGTGCCCGTAGCGCCCGCGACGACCGCAGCTGGCGCGAGGTCGAGCTGGTGGCCATCGACTTCGAGACCACCACCGCCGAGGCTGCGCGGGCCGAGCCGCTCTCAGTCGGCTGGGTGGACGTCGCCGGCGGCCGGGTACAGCTGGCCTCGGCCGGATACGTCCTGATCGACCACCCGAGCGAGGTCCCCTCGCGTCGATCCGGATCCATCGGCTCTTTCCCGAGGAGCTGCGCGCGGGCATACCCCCAGACCGGCTGCCGGCACTGTTGCGTGAGGCCGTGCGAGGTCGCTACATCGTCGCCCACGGAGCCCAGCTCGAGCGTGCCCTACTCGATGCGCGCGGGGTCAGCTACGCCGGCTGGATCGACACCCTGGCCGTCGTCCGTGCCCTCGACGCCCGCGCCGGGCGCGGCGCGGCCGACGCACGGCTCCCGGCCGCCGCCCGACGCTACGCCGTACCTCGACTGGCCGCTCATCAGGCGTTCACCGACGCGCTGACCACCGCTCTGCTCCTGGTGAGCATCGCCGGTCAGCGGGAGGTGGAGCGCGGTGTGTGCAGCATCGACGACCTGGTGCTGCTCAGCCGAGGTTGACCCCTTCGGCCCGCGCCGGTTCCCCTAGACTGGCGCGGGCGACCGGACGCCGCGTCCGGTCGTCGACACGGTCCGGAGCGACACAGCCCGGACCGACCCGACCAGCACGACTCTGGGGGAAGCGTGGCCACGGAGAAGACCGACGAGACCCTGCGGCTGCGCGCCACCCTGGCCTCGATCGCCCCGGGCACCGCCTTCCGCGACGGCCTCGAGCGCATCCTGCGAGGTCGCACCGGAGCGCTCATCGTCCTCGGCCACGACCGGAGCGTGGAGTCACTCTCGACCGGCGGCTTCACCCTCGACGTGCCGTTCACCGCGACCGGGTTGCGCGAGCTGGCCAAGATGGACGGCGCGATCATCCTCGACCGGGACATCACGCGCATCCACCGGGCCGCGGTCCACCTGATGCCCGACATGTCCATCCCGTCCGACGAGACCGGCACCCGGCACCGCACCGCCGACCGGGTCGCCCGCCAGACCGGGTTCCCCGTGATCTCGGTCTCGCAGTCGATGCAGATCATCGCGGCGTACGTCGGTGCGACTCGGCACGTCCTGGAGGACTCTGGCCAGATCCTGTCCCGGGCCAACCAGGCGCTGGCCACGCTCGAGCGCTACAAGCAGCGTCTCGACGAGGTCGCCGCCACGTTGTCGGCCCTCGAGATCGAGGACCTCGTCACCGTCCGGGACGTCGCGGTGGTCGCCCAGCGGCTCGAGATGGTGACCCGGATCGCCGCGGAGATCGAGGACTACGTGCTCGAGCTGGGCACCGACGGGCGGCTGCTGTCGCTCCAGCTGGAGGAACTGGTCACCGGCGTCGACGCCGAGCGACACCTGGTCATCCGCGACTACCTTCCGGTCGGGCGCAAGTCGCAGTCGGCGGAGAGCGTGCTCCGGCTGCTGGAGGCCCTCTCACCCACCGAGCTGGTCGACCCCGCAGCCGTCGCGCGCGCCCTCGGGCTGGGCGCAGGCGAGCACCTCGACGCTGCGGTGGCCCCGCGCGGCCACCGCCTGCTCGCGAAGGTGCCTCGCCTGCCGAACCTCGTCGTCGACCGGCTGGTCGATCACTTCGGCTCGCTGCAGAAGATGCTCTCGGCCAGCATCGACGACCTGCAGGCGGTCGAGGGTGTCGGCGAGCTGCGGGCCCGGAGCGTGCGCGAGGGCTCTCCCGACTCGCCGAGTCGAGCATCATCGAACGCTTCGTCTGATTCCCTCAGCGCCCGTCGTACGACGTCAGCCGTTGGGCTCGACGGCTCCGGACGGGGACGCAGACGGGGACTGGCGCGGCTTGGGCTTGCTACTGGGCTTGCTACTGGGGGCGGGGTCGGGCGAGGGCGACTCGGTGATCACGGGGCGCGGCGGCTTGCTCAGCCGGAACTGCACGTCGGCCGGCTCTCCCGCCAGTGCCGAGGCGGCCACGTGGTACCAGCCAGGTAGCGCCCAGTAGCGCGGGCCGGCGCAGCCCGGGTTGGACCGTCGGCCGTCCCAGACCACCGCCACCGTGCGCGTCTTGGCGGCGCGCAACGTCACCTCCTGGCGCTCCAGCGCGCCGCGGCAGTCCTGGCTGGACCAGATGTCGTCGGCTCCCGAGGTGATCTTGAGCGTGAGCGTGCGCGGTGACACGACCCAGGTGCAGGCGACGGAGAAGCGCGTGTGCATCCGCAGCTTGATGCGGATGTCGCCCCCGGCTGCAGCCGGGGGCACCTCGAGCGTCACGACCACATCACTGGCTGCGCACGGGCCCGTGGGCTCGGGCAGCGGGATCCTGGTCTTGGTGGCCTTGGGTTTGCGACTCTTCTTGGCCGGGCGCGTGGCCGCGTCGCTGGAGGCGGCGGCCGAGGGGCCGGAGGAGGCTCCCTCCCCCGTCTGCTCCGACACCTGGCGGGCGACGTCCGGCCCGGAGGAGCCGTCGCTGCTGCGCGCAAGGAATCGGCCGAGGAGAAGACGAGCACGAAGGCCGTGAACAGCACCAGCAGGCGACGGGTCCAGTAGACCCGCGGCGGCAGTGGCCCGCGAGGGCGCGTCAGCCCGCTCATGCGGGCCACGCTAACCAGCCACGGCCGGCCGATCGCGGCGCCACACCGCAGCCCCAAGGGTCACCTCCTACCCTCGTGGGCGTGGGTGAGGACGTCCGGCCGGTGCACGAGGCGGTGCTGCAGTGGTACGCCGCGCAGGCGCGCGACTTGCCCTGGCGACGCGACTCGGCCGGGCCCTGGGCCGTGATGGTCTCGGAGTTCATGCTCCAGCAGACACCGGTCGCCCGAGTGCTCCCGGTGTTCGCGCAGTGGATGGAGCGCTGGCCGGCCCCCGCCGACCTGGCCGCTGAGCCACCGGGCGAGGCGGTGCGGGCCTGGGGGCGGCTCGGCTACCCGCGGCGAGCCCTGCGCCTGCACGCGGCGGCGAACCTGCTCGTGGAGCGGCACGGGGTGAGGTGCCGACGACGTACGACGAGCTGCGCGCGCTGCCCGGGGTCGGCGAGTACACCGCTTCGGCGATCGCCGCGTTCGCCCACGGCCACCGTGCGGTGGTGCTCGACACCAACGTGCGCCGCGTGCTCGCCCGCGTGCTGGCCGGCACCGAGCTGCCGACTCCGTCCGTGACGCGTGCCGAGCGCAACCGCGCCGAGGCGCTGCTACCCGCGGAGCCGCTGCTCGCCGCCCGCTGGTCCGTCGCGGTCATGGAGCTCCGGCGCCCTCGTCTGCACCGCAGCGGATCCGGCGTGCGGCCACTGCCCGCTGTCGGAGTCGTGCCGGTGGCTGGCGGCCGGGCGACCCGCGCACGAGGGTCCACCGCCGCGGCGACAGGCCTGGGCCGGGACCGACCGGCAGTGTCGGGGCCGACTGATGGCGGTGCTGCGCGACCACGAGGGACCGGTTCACCGCTCGCGCCTGGACGCCGCCTGGACCGACCACGCCCAACGTGAGCGTTGCCTGGCATCGCTGGTGACCGACGGTCTGTGTGTCCAGACCTCGCCCAGCACCTACGCCCTGCCCTGACCGATCCGGCAGAAGTTCGGGCGTGCAGGCGCGAAGTTCTGCCGGATCGGCGCGAAGTTCTGCCGGATCGGCGGGGAATCAGTCGGCGCTGGCGGCGTCGGAGCCGCCGCTCACTGCCCCTCCTGCGGTTCCGCCCGGCTCGCCGCCCACCTCCGGCAGCTCCGCGCGCTCCTCGACCGACCCCGCGGGAAGGTCGGCGGTCTCGAAGGGCGGCAGGTCCGGCAGCTCGCTGATCCGCTGACCGGCGAAGGTGAACGTGGCCGTCGGCCCCTCGCCCTCGACGCCGACCAGCACGATCTGGCCGGGGCCGACCTCGCCGTACAGCATCTTCTCGGCGAGCACGTCCTCGATCTCGCGCTGGACGGTGCGGCGCAGCGGCCGCGCGCCGAGCACCGGGTCGAAGCCGCGGGTGGCCAGCAGGTTCTTGGCCGCCTGAGTGAGCTCGATGCGCATGTCGCGGTCCTTCAGGCGCAGCTCCACGGCCGCGATCATGTTGTCGACCATCGAGATGATCTGCTCCTGCGACAGCGGCGGGAAGACGATGATCTCGTCGACGCGGTTCAAGAACTCCGGCCGGAAGTGCTGCTTGAGCTCCTCGGAGACCTTGTTCTTCATCCGCTCGTACGAGCCCGCCGCGTCACCGGCCTGCTGGAACCCCAGGTTGATGCCCTTGGCGATGTCGCGGGTGCCGAGGTTGGTCGTCATGATGATGACGGTGTTCTTGAAGTCCACGACCCGACCCTGCGAGTCGGTCAGCCGACCCTCCTCCAGGATCTGCAACAGGCTGTTGAAGATGTCCGGGTGGGCCTTCTCGACCTCGTCGAAGAGCACGACCGAGAACGGCTTGCGGCGCACCTTCTCGGTGAGCTGCCCGCCCTCCTCGTAGCCGACGTAGCCGGGCGGCGAGCCGAACAGCCGTGACACGGTGTGCTTCTCGCTGAACTCGCTCATGTCGAGCTGGATCAGCGCGTCCTCGTCGCCGAAGAGGAACTCCGCGAGCGACTTGGACAGCCACGTCTTGCCGACGCCCGAGGGGCCGGCGAAGATGAACGACCCACCGGGGCGCTTGGGGTCCTTCAGGCCGGCGCGAGTACGCCGGATCGCCCGGCTGAGCGCCTTGACGGCCTCCTCCTGGCCGATGACCCGCTTGTGCAGCTCGTCCTCCATCTTGAGCAGCCGGGTGGACTCCTCCTCGGACAGCTTCACGATCGGGATGCCGGTCGCCACGGCGAGGACCTCGGCGATGAGCTCCTCGTCGACCTCGGCGACCTCGTCCATGTCGCCGGCGCGCCACTGCTTCTCACGCTCGGCCTTCTTGAGCATGAGCTGCTTCTCCTCGTCGCGCAGGCGCGCGGCCGCCTCGAAGTCCTGGCCGTCGATGGCAGCTTCCTTGCGCTGCCGCACGTCGGCGATCTTGTCGTCGTACTCGCGCAGGTCGGCCGGCGCGGTCATCCGCCGGATCCGCAGCCGGGAGCCGGCCTCGTCGATCAGGTCGATGGCCTTGTCCGGCAGGAACCGGTCGGAGATGTAGCGATCGGCCAGCGTCGCCGCGGACACCAGCGCCTCGTCGGTGATGGTCACGCGGTGGTGCGCCTCATAGCGGTCGCGCAGCCCCTTGAGCATCTCGATGGTGTGCGCGATGGATGGCTCGGCCACCTGGATCGGCTGGAAGCGGCGCTCCAGGGCGGCATCCTTCTCGAGGTACTTGCGGTACTCGTCGAGGGTGGTCGCGCCGATGGTCTGCAGCTCGCCGCGGGCGAGCATCGGCTTGAGGATGGACGCCGCGTCGATGGCGCCCTCGGCGGCGCCAGCGCCGACCAGAGTGTGGATCTCGTCGATGAACAGCACGATGTCGCCGCGCGTCTTGATCTCCTTGAGCACCTTCTTCAGGCGCTCCTCGAAATCACCGCGGTAGCGCGACCCGGCGACCAGCGCGCCCAGGTCGAGGGTGTAGATCTGCTTGTCCTTGAGCGTCTCGGGCACGCTGCCCTTGACGATGTCCTGGGCCAGACCGGCCACGATCGTGGTCTTGCCGACCCCGGGCTCGCCGATGAGGACCGGGTTGTTCTTGGTACGCCGGGACAGGATCTGCATGACCCGCTCGATCTCGGGCTCCCGGCCGATGACGGGGTCGAGCTTGCCCTCGCGGGCCGCCTGGGTGAGGTTCTGCCCGAACTGGTCGAGCACCAGCGAGGACGACGGAGCGTCGCCGCCGCTGCCGCCGGTCTGCGCACCGGCCGTGGCCGACTCCTTGCCCTGGAAGCCCGAGAGCAGCTGGATCACCTGCTGGCGGACCCGGTTGAGGTCGGCGCCGAGCTTCTGCAGCACCTGGGCGGCGACGCCCTCGCCCTCGCGGATCAGGCCGAGCAGGATGTGCTCGGTGCCGATGTAGGAGTGGCCGAGCTGCAGCGCCTCGCGCAGGGAGAGCTCGAGGACCTTCTTGGCGCGCGGGGTGAACGGGATGTGCCCGCTCGGCGCCTGCTGGCCCTGGCCGATGATCTCCTCGACCTGGGCGCGCACGGCCTCCAGGGAGATGTCGAGACTCTCCAGCGCCTTGGCCGCCACGCCCTCGCCCTCGTGGATCAGGCCGAGCAGGATGTGCTCGGTGCCGATGTAGTTGTGAGAGAGCATGCGGGCCTCTTCCTGGGCCAGCACGACCACCCGGCGGGCTCGGTCAGTGAACCGCTCGAACATGTTCGCCTCATTCCGCTCGTACTGCTGCACGTCCGTGACTGCCGTCGCCGACGGCACACCTGCAGTGCAACGACGCGACCAGCCTACGTGTTCCGCGCGAACGGCGTACGACGACTGCTCTCAGCGAACACGTCGGGGCGCGACAGCCGTCGCCTCGAACGCGTGGTCAGCCCTTGATGGTGCCGTAGACCACGCCCGGGACGCACTTCACGGCGCCCTTCTTGACCTTCGCCTCGATGGTGAAGTCCACGCTCTGGCCGGGCTGGACGTCCTGCAGCACGGTGAAGCCGCGGCCCATCACGTCACTCGTGGCCGTCGTCCAGCTGACCGTGACCAGGTAGTCGGCGACCTTGCCGGCCGACGACGTGATGGTGCCGCTGACCGACTGCTGACCTGCGCCGTACTTGCAGTCCCCGAGCGCGAGGTCCTTGATGCCGCCCTTCTTCCCCTTGACCTTGGGCAGCTTGTCCAGGGGTGGGGAGATGCTGCTTGGATCGGCGCTCGCGGAGTCGGAGGCACCCGCCGAGCCAGAGCTGCCGTCCGCCGACGGCGTCTTGTTCTTGCCCGGGTCGTCCGACGTGCAGCCGGAGGCGCTCAGCACGAGCACTCCCGAGGCCAACACCGCGGCCAGCGCCCTCGTCCTCATCGGTTCCTCATCCCCCTCATGGTCGTTGACGGGCGCTCGGTCACACCTCGTCCGTCCGGTCACGGCGGCGACGGCCAGCCACCAGCAGCGCCGCGCCCGCGGTGAGCATAGCCAGCGCCGCCAACGGGACCACCGGCGAGACCGGCGAGCCGGTGTTCGGCAGGCCACCGCCACCACCGACCGTGTCGATGGACACCTCGTCGTCGGAGCTGACCCGACCGCAGACCGGGCAGCCGTCGGCACTGGCCGTGGCGTGGTTGACGATCTGGCCGGCTCGGACGTCGGCAGCGGTCACCGTGTAGGGCGGCGCCGTACACGTGGTGGTCTCCCCCGGCGCCAGCGTGGTCTCGGCGCAGGTGACCGTGCCCAGCATCGGGTCGGAGACCTCGATGTTGGTCAGCGTGGTGTTGCCGGTGTTGGTGACCGTGAACGTGTACACGATCGTGTCACCCACCCGCACCGGTCCGGACGTGTCGGCCTTCTTCACCAAGTCGATCGAGGGGTTCTGGTCCACCGGGGTGTCCACGCTGTCGGTGTCGGTGACGGGCTCCTGGCTGTTCGGGGGCAGCCCCGAGGCGGTCGCGGTGTTCGTCACGTGCCCGGCGTCGACATCAGCCTGCGTCAGCGTGTAAGTGGCCGTGCAGGTGATGCTGTCACCGGGTGCCACGGCACCCGTCGGACAGGTCACCGGGTTCACCAGCGGGTCGTCCACGGTGACCGGGTCCAGCGTCACGTTCCCGGTGTTGGTCACCACGAACGTGAAGTCGATCGTGTCACCAGCCGAAGTCCCCGTCGGGGTCCCCGCCTGCTTGTCCAGCGCGATCGACGGGTCGGCCGGGATCGGCACCGAGAAACTGTCGGTCGCCGTCACATCCGTGCTGTTGGGGTCCGTGCCGGTCGCGGTCGCGGTGTTGTCCACCACCCCGGCATCCACATCCGCCTGGGTCAGCGTGTAGGTCGCCGTACAGGTCACCGAGTCACCCGGCGCCACCGGACCAGCCGGACACGTCACCGGATTGACCAGCGGGTCATCCACCGTCACCGGGTCCAACGTCACGTTCCCGGTGTTGGTCACCACGAACGTGTAGTCGATCGTGTCACCCGCAGCGTTCCCCGTCGGGGTCCCCGCCTGCTTGTCCAAGCTGATCGCCGGACCGGCCGGGATCGGGGTGTCGGTCGAGTCGGTCGCGGTCACGTCGGTGCCGTTGGGGTCGGTCCCCGTCGCCGTCGCCGTGTTCGCCACGTGCCCGGCATCCACATCGACCTGGGTCAGGGTGTAGGTCACCGGACCACACGTCACGCTGTCGCCCGGCGCCAACGGACCGGCCGGACACGTCACCGGACCCACCTTCGGGTCGTCCACCGTCACCGGGTCCAGCGTCACGTTCCCGGTGTTGGTCACCACGAACGTGTAGTCGATCGTGTCACCAGCCGCGTTCCCCGTCGGCGTGCCCGCCTGCTTGTCCAGCGTCAGCGACGGCGACGGTGCGATCGGGGTGTCCGTGGAATCCTGCGCCGTCACGTCCGTGCCGTTGGGGTCCGTCCCTGTGACCGATGCCGTGTTGGCCACATGGCCTGCGTCGATGTCGGCCTGGGTGATGGCGTAGGTCACCGTGCACGTCATGTCGGCGCCGGGGGCCAGGCTGGTCGCCGGGCAGCTCACCGGGCCGACCGTCGGGTCGTCCACCGTCACCGGGTCGAGCGTCACGTTGCCGGTGTTGGTCACCACGAACGTGTAGTCGATGGTGGCGCCGGGGGTGTTGCCGGTCGGTGTTCCGGCCTGCTTGTCGATCGTGATGGCCGGGTCTGCCGGGATCGGCGTGTCCGTGCTGTCCGTAGCCGTGGGGGGCGTCACGCCCGGCGGCGGCGTTCCGGTTGCGGTGGCCGTGTTCGCGACGTGACCGGAGTCGACGTCGGTCTGGGTGAGCGTGTAGGTCGCCGTACAGGTCGTGGTGGCACCGGGCGCGAGGGAGCTGACCGGGCAGGACACGGCCCCCACCGTCGGGTCGGACACCGACAGGTTGGTCAGCGTGGTGTTGCCGGTGTTCGTGACGACGAAGGTGTAGTCGATCGTCGAGCCTGCCGTGGTTCCCGAGGGCGTCCCGGCCTGCTTGTCCAGGGTGAGCGTCGCGGTCCGCGGGATCACTAGCGTGTCGGAGTCGATCGCGGTGACCGCCGGGCCGGTGGGAGGCGTCCCGCTCGTGGTGGCGGTGTTGTTCACGAGGCCGGAGTCGATGTCGGCCTGCGTCAGCGTGTACGTCGCGGTGCAGGTCGTCGAGGCACCCGGAGCCAGCGTCGTCACCGGACAGCTGACCGCACCGACCGTCGGGTCCGTCACAGACACCGAGGTGAGCGTGACGTTGCCACTGTTGGTGACCACGAAGGTGTAGGGGACCGTGGAGCCGGCCGTGCTGCCCGACGGCGTGCCGCCGTGCGACTTGTCCAGGGTGATCGCGTGGGGCCCGGGGTCACCGGGGTGTCGGTGTTGTCCGTGGCGGTCGGCGGCGTGACCCCGGGCGGGGCGTGCCGGTGGCGGTCGCGGTGTTGGCGACGTGCCCGGCGTCGACATCGGCCTGGGTCAGCGTGTAGGTCGCCGTACAGGTGACCGGAGACACCCGGAGCCAGCGTCGTGACAGGACAACTGACCGGCCCGACCGTCGGGTCGGTCACCGTGACGCCGGTCAGGGTCACATTGCCGGTGTTGGTCACGACCAGGCTGTAGGAGATGGTGTCACCCGCATCGGGACCGTTGCCGTCGAGGTCGGTCACGCCACCGGACTGCTTGTCCAGGGTCATCGACGAGGTCCGGGTCAGGGGCGTGGTCGTGCTGTCAGTGGCGGTGGGAGGCGTGAGACCGGCCGGCGGCGTGCCGGTGGTCGTGGCGGTGTTGACCACCTGACCGGCGTCCACGTCGGCCTGGGTGATGGTGTAGGTCGCCGTACAGGTCGTCGAGGCGCCCGGCGCGAGGGTCGTGACCGGGCAGGTGACCGTGCCGACCTTGGGGTCGTTAACCGTGACCCCCGTCAGCGTGGTGTTGCCGGTGTTGGTCACCAGGAATGTGTAGGCGATGGTCGACCCGGCCGTGTTCCCAGAGGGAGTGCCGGCCTGCTTGTCGAGGGTGATCGAGGTGGTGCGCGGGATCGGCCGGGTGTCGGTATCGGTGGCCGTCACGGGCGGACCGGTCGGCGGGGTGCCGGACGCGGTGGCGGTGTTGACCACCTGGCCCGCGTCCACATCGGCTTGGGTCAGCGTGTAGGTCGCCGTGCACGTCGTCGAGGCACCCGGTGCGAGGGTCGTGACCGGGCAGGAAACCGGGCCCACCTTGGGGTCGCTGACTCCGACTGAGGTGAGAGGGACGTTTCCGGTGTTGGTGACCAGGAAGGTGTAGCCGACCGTGTCGCCGGCATCCGGGCCGTTGCCGTCGACGTCGTTGATGGCTCCGGACTGCTTGTAGACACTGATCCGCGGCGTCACCGGGATCGGCACGGTGTTGGTGTCGGTGCCGGTCACGGGGGGACCTGTCGGCGGGGTGCCCGTCGCGGTAGCGGTGTTGACAACCTGCCCGGCGTTCACATCCGCCTGGGTGATGGTGTACGTCGCCGTACAGGTCGTCGAGGCGCCCGGGGCCAGTGTGGTGGCGGGGCAGGACACCGTGCCGACCTTCGGGTCGGTGACGCCGACCGACGTCAGCGTGGTCTGGCCGGTGTTGGTGACCACGAAGGAGTAGTTGATGGTGTCGCCGGCATCCGCGCCGTTGCCGTCGAGGTCGTTGATCGGGCCGGCCTGCTTGTCGACCGTGATCGCGGGCCGGGCGTTGGTGAACGTGCAGGTCACGACCGAGCCGGGAGCGGTGGCCGACCCCGGCACCGTGTAGGTCGTGCCGCTCAAGCTGCCTACCGTGGCGCCGCCGGAGTCGGTACAGGTCGCCCCGGTGAGGGACCACCCTGCCGGGAGCGAGGACTCGTTGATCGTGGCCGCGGAGTTGGGGTTCTGCACCGTGAACGCCTGGACGCCGGCTGTGCCGGTGTCACCGTCGACCTGTGTCGGGGTACCGGCGACCGTCGTGGTGACGGTGCCAGCTGCCTGCGTGGTGTTGGTCAAGGTGAAGCCGAACGGGCCACCCGCGGCACCCACGGTGGTCTTGCGCAGGATGATCTGAGGGCGGTTGGCGAAGAGGATGGTGTAGTCCTCGACCTCCCCGGTGTCTGCCACCCCAGTCGGTGAGTTGATCTGCGCGGTCGTCTCGCCGATGCGGAAGCGCGCGTACGACGTGCCGGCCGTCATCCCGGCCGGCACCGTCCACGACAGCGGCGCGGACGTGGCCCCGGCGGTGACGTTCGCGCAGGCCCGCTCGCCGGTCTCGAAGGTGCCGTTGGAGTTGAAGTCGATCCATCCACAGACCCGCGAGTTCGCGGTGACCCCGGAGATGGGCACGGTCAGCGCGTAGGTCGACCCGGGATCGATCAGCACCGAGGGCAGCGAGGAGAAGGCGTCCTCGTCGCCGCCGTCGCCGTTGGCACCTGCGGTGGGGAACGGGCTGGCCGTGGCGTTGCGGACGTCGGGGTTGTCCTCGTCCACGGCCGATCCGAGCCTCAGACCGCTGATGACGTGGACCGGGGCCTGGCTGCCGTTGTAGGACGCCGGAGCGTCGCTGAAGTCCTGCGGCAGCGTGAACGTGAGGCCGACGCCGTCGCCGGAGTTCGGGGTGTTGAACGGAGGCAGCGCGTTGGTGTTGCGGATGAACACGGCGGACATGTTGAAGACCAGGGTCTGAACGGTGCCCGTCACCTGCACGCTGCCGCACGAGGCCGTCTCGGCCGCGTTGCGAGCGGGGGGCTGCACGACGGTGGTGCAGAAGGCCGAGGTGCTGTCGTTGGAGGCGGTGATGGTGTTGCCGCCGGTCACCGCCAGCGAGGTGTTGCCGTCGAGCTTGGAGAGCGTCGCGCCGCTGCCGGCGGCGAGAGTGAAGACCGAGTGCAGGTCGGACTGGGCGATGACGGTCCCGAACGCGTTCTGCGCGACGGCGTTGCCGCCCATGCCCTGGATGTGCAGGATCGGGTTGGTCACCGGTCGGCCGAAGTCGATCGTGACGGTCCCGAGGTTGGGGCACACGCCCTGGCTGGCACAGGTGCCAGTGTTGACCAGGACGTTGGCCGCCGAGTCGCCGGTCTGCATGGTGGTGGGTGTGTACTGGGTGGGGTCCCAGCCGCGCGATCCGAGCGTGGTCGTGGCCAGCAGGCCGGTGAGGCCCGTCGTCGTCACGCTCACGGTGCGCCCCGAGGGGGTCCCGACCGAGGTCGCGCCACCTGAGGGTGCGCTCCACGCGCCCGTGGGGATCTCGTAGGCGTCCGCCTGCTGGGGCGAGACGGCGTCCACCGCCACGAAGGCGAGGGTGAACAGCACCAGCACCGCGACTTGGATCAGCGCAAGAGGTCGACTGTGCTGAACACGCCGCAGCCACGGACTCATCCGCATGATGCCTATCCCGTCCTCGGGCTTGGGTGCCCGGTCGCCTTCTCGTGCTCTTCAGTATGGACGCGGTGCGCTTGTGGTGGCCAAACACCGGTGTGTCCTGAGACACACTCCCGGGCGTCGGGCAGGCCCGAGCCTTCCCCCACGACCGCGAGACGGCGCCCGAGCGCGTCCATGACGCAGTTTCCGAGACGCGGTCGCGGGGGATCGAGCTCAGTGCGCGGCGTCGAACGCCTGCCGCACCTCGGCCGACACCCGACCGCGGTCGGAGACGTCGTAGCCGTTGCTGCGGGCCCAGTCGCGGATCTCCTTGCTGGAGGGGCCCAGCGAGGAGACCGTGGCCCGCCGGCCCCGCTTGCTGCCGCCGGACCGCCGCGCGTGGGCGAGGTACGGCGCCAGCGCATCGCGCAGGGCTTGGGCGTTCTTGTCGGTGAGGTCGATCTCGTAGGTCGCCCCGTCGAGACCGAACGACACCGTCGAGCCCGCCTCACTGCCGTCGAGGTCGTCGACGAGCACGATGTTCACCTTCTGTGCCATGGGTCTTTCCTTTTCTCGGAATTGCTGCTCGGGCAACGGGCCACTCTAGTGGAATGCCGGAGCAAAGCAAATACCAGCGGGAATGCGATACCCGCCGTCCACAATGTCGACATTCGTCGAGTCAGTGGGTCTGCCGGGCGAATATCAACCCCAGTCCCTCCAGCGTGAGCCAGGGAGCGGACCCGGTGAAGCATGTGCATTCGGCAGCGACCAGACCGGCGAGATGGCCCGTCGAGATGACCTGCGGGTCGCTCTCTGCGCCCAGCTCGGCTCGCATCCGGGCGACAATGCCTTCCACCATGCTGGCCGCACCGTGGATCGCCCCCGACTGCAAGGCCTCGATGGTGTTCTTGGCGATCACGCTGCGCGGCCGGGCCAGCTCCACCTTGCGCAGCTGCGCGCCTTTTGCGTCCAGCGCGTCCAGCGATATCTGCAGCCCCGGCGCAATGGCGCCGCCGACATACTGTCCGCGCGCATTCACGACGTCGAATGTGGTGGCCGTCCCGAAATCCACAACGATCACCGGCCCGCCCCATCGATGGGCCGCCGCCACCGCATTGCAAATGCGGTCGGCACCGACCTCTCGCGGGTTGTCCACGAGCACTGGCAGTCCGGTTCGGGTGCCGGGCTCGACCACTACGTGGGGAATATCAGGGAAATGCAGGGCGAGCATCTCGCGCCATTCATGGAGCACGGCCGGCACGGTGGCCGCCACCACGACGCCGATCACCGGCACGCCGGCCAACAGCCCTTGCACCAGCACCCCCCACTCGTCGCCGGTGCGCCGCTCGTCGGTGGACACCCGCCAGTGGGTGCCGACGGCGATCTCCTCGCCGGTCACCTCCAACAACCCGAGGACCGTGTGCTCGTTGCCGATCTCGGCGGCCAGCAGCCTCCGGGACTGGGTCACGGAGCGTCCTCGGTGAGGTCCAGCCCGAGGTCGAACACCTTCACCGAGTGCGTGAGCGCGCCCACCGAGATGAAGTGGACCCCGGTCTCGGCCACCTCTCGAGCCCGCTCCAAGGTCAGCCCGCCACTCGCCTCGAGCGTCGCCCGACCGCCCGCGATCCGGACCGCCTCTGCCATGGTGGCGGTGTCCATGTTGTCGAGGAGGATCCGGTCGCAGCCGGCCTCGAGCAGCGCGCACAGCTGGTCGAGATCAGTCACCTCGACCTCCACCGGGAGGTCCGGGTACGCCGCACGGACGGCCTCGAACGCCGGCACCACTCCGCCAGCGGCGATCACGTGGTTGTCCTTGACCATGGCCATGTCGGCCAGGCTGAACCGGTGGTTGACCCCGCCGCCGCAGCGCACGGCGTACTTCTGCAGGGCCCGCCAGCCCGGCAGCGTCTTGCGGGTGTCCAGAACTCGGGCCCGCGTCCCCTCCAGGGCGGTGACCCAGCGCGCCGTGGCGGTCGCGATGCCGGACAGGTGGCTGGCGAAGTTCAGGGCCGTGCGCTCGGCCGTGAGCAGGCCCCGCGTCGGCCCGGCCACCCTCATCACGACGTCTCCCGGAGCGACCCGGGTGCCGTCGGGCACGCGGTCGGTGATCTCGACGTCGTCGCCCAGCACGTAGCGGAAGGCAAGCTCGGCGATGCCCAGGCCGGCGACGACGCCCTCCTCGCGAGCGGCGAACACGCCCTGGCCGCGGGCCTCGGCGGGGATCGTCGCCACGCTCGTGGTGTCGACGGCGTAGCCGGGGAGGTCCTCCTCCAGGGCCGCCGCGATGTGCGCCTGGACGTCGGCCGGGTCGAGACCCGCGGCGACTATCTCGGCGACCAGCGCCCGGGGGAACGGCTGCAGCCGGCGCAGCCCGGCCGGCAGCTCCAGGTCGGTGGGCCGGCGATGGCCGAAGCGCAGGTGGGGCGACGCGTCATCACCCAGAGTCGCGTCGATGTGCCCGGACCAGCCGATGTCGTCGCGCTCGGGGAAGTCCTCGCGCCAGTGCGACCCGCGGGTCTCCTCTCGCACCGTCGCCGCGGCCGTCAGCGCCGCGCTGATGCTGAGCAGGTTGGTCGTCTCCCAGCTGGCGGTGTCGGGCTGGCCACCGCCGGCCCCGGCGAGCGCGTCGAGGGCCCGAAGCGCCTCGGCCAGCCCACCCGCGGAGCGGAGCACGCCGACCTGGCCGGTCATGACCTCCTGCAGCCGCCGCCTGGTGTCGGCCGGCACCAGGCCGGGCGCCCGGGTGTCGGCTTCGGCCGGCGCCCACGGCCGGATCTCCAGCGGCAGCACCGCCGCGATCCGCCGCGAGAACACCAATCCCTCGAGCAGGGAGTTCGAGGCGAGCCGGTTGGCGCCGTGCACCCCGGAGCAGGCGACCTCGCCGGTGGCGTACAGCCCCGGGACGCTGGTGCGTCCCCACAGGTCGGTGGCGACGCCGCCGGAGGCGTAGTGGCAAGCCGGGGCCACGGGGATGAGCTCGGTGACCGGGTCGACGCCGTACTCGCGGCAGGTGGCCAAGATGGTGGGGAAGCGGTGCTCCCAGAACTCCGCGCCGAGGTGTCGCGCGTCCAGCCACATGTGCGGCTTGCCGGTCTCGTTCATCCGGCGGGTGATCGCCTTGGCGACGACGTCGCGGGGGGCGAGATCGGCCAGCTCGTGCTGGCCCTGCATGAACCGGGTGCCCTCGAAGTCGACGAGGAAGGCACCCTCGCCGCGCACCGCCTCCGAGATCAGCGGCTGCTGGCCCCGGGAGTCGGGGCCGAGGTACATCACCGTGGGGTGGAACTGCACGAACTCGAGGTCCCGCAGGACGGCACCGGCGCGGAACGCCATCGCCATCCCGTCACCGGTGGTCACCGGCGGGTTGGTGGTCTGCGAGAAGACCTGCCCGAGCCCGCCGCTGGCCAGGACGACCGCCCTGCAGTCCACGGCGCCCACGCCGTCGTGCTGACCCTCGCCCATCACGTGCAGGGTCACCCCGGCGACACCGCCGTCGGCGGCGAGCTGGAGGTCGAGGGCCAGCGCGTGGGCGATCACCTCGATGGCCGGCGTGCGTTCGACGGCCGCGATCAGGGCGCGCTGGATCTCCGCGCCGGTGGCGTCCCCGCCCGCATGCAGGATGCGGTCCATGTGGTGGCCGCCCTCGCGGGTGAGGCTGAGCTCGCCGTCGGGGTTGTGGTCGAAGTTGGTGCCGAGGGCGATCAGCTCGCGGACGGCGTCGGGCCCCTCGGTCACCAGGGCGCGGACGGCGTCCAGGTCGCAGGCGCCGGCTCCGGCGACCAGGGTGTCCCACTCGTGCTGGTCGGGGGTGTCGTCCGGCCCCAGTGCGGCCGCGATACCGCCCTGCGCCCACTGAGTCGAGCCGGCGTTGAGGACGTCCTTGGTGAGGACCAGCAGCGTGAGCTCTGGATCCTCGGCGTGGATGCGGAGGGCCGCGGTGAGGCCGGCGATGCCCGACCCGATCACCACGATGTCGGCCCGCACGGTCCAGCCCGGCGCGGGGCGACGAGCCGCTGCGGCAGGGTCGGCAGGACCAGCGGTGGCAGCGTCGTGCGGGGCTGCCGGGAGGGCTGGCCGGGAGCTGGGGCGTCCATGGGCGGCAGGCTATCGCTCGCCGCTGCCTACGGCGTCTGGCCCGCGGGGCCGGGCTCGGCCCCGAACATCAGCGGCAGGTTGTCGATGAGCCGGGTCGTGCCCACCCGGGCGGCGGTGAGCACCCGCCCCTCGGTGCCGGGTGCGACGGTCTCGGGCAGCGGGGAGAGGTCGGGCGCCATGACGGCCAGGTAGTCCAGGTCGACTCCCTCGGCACCGGCCAGGACGTCGTACGCTGCCCGGCGCGCGGCTTCGGGGCCGGCCGCCGCGGCCGCCTGCGCCGTTCGCAGCGCGCGGCTCAGCGCCACGGCCTGCTGGCGCTGCACCGGGTCCAGGTAGCGGTTGCGCGAGCTCATCGCCAGCCCGTCCGGCTCCCGCCGCGTGGGCGCCCCCACGATGTCGATGCCCAGGCACAGGTCGGCGGTCATCCGGCGGATCAGCGTGAGCTGCTGGTAGTCCTTTTCCCCGAAGACGGCGACGTCCGGCCGGACCAGCCCGAACAGCTTGGCCACGACGGTGAGCACCCCGTGGAAGTGCCCGGGCCGGGTCTTGCCCTCGAGCACGGTCGCGAGCGGCCCTGGGTCGACGGTCACCTGCGGCTCGCCTCCGGGGTAGACCTCGTCGACCGCGGGGGCGAACACCACGTCGACGCCGCGAGCGGCGCAGAGCTCCACGTCGGCGTCCAGCGTGCGCGGGTAGCGCGCGAGGTCCTCGCCGGGCGCGAACTGCATCGGGTTCACGAAGATCGAGACCACCACCGGCGCACCGCCCACGCGCGCTCGGGCCTGCTCCATCAAGCTGCCGTGCCCGTCGTGGAGGGCACCCATCGTGGGCACGAACCCGACGGCGGCACCGGCGGCGCGGGCCGGTGACAGCTGGTCGGCCAGCTCGGCGCGGGTGCGCGCCAGCCGCGGCGGGTCGGTCACCACGCCCGGGGCTGGCGCGGCGTCTCGCGGACGGGTGGTGCGACGGCGGCGTCGAGGAGCCGACGGATCTTCTCGGCCCGGATCGGCAGGACCCGGCCGTCGGTCACCACGCGGTCGAGGGTGGCGCGGGCCAGGGCGACGTACGACGGGAGCGTGTGCGGAGCGTGGGCCGCCAGGTCGGCGAGGTGGGCCCGCACGGTGTTGGCGTCACCGCGCACGATCGGGCCGGTGAGGGCGGAGTCCCCCTGCTCGAGCGCGTTGTCGAGCGCGGCCGTGAGCAGCGGCCGCAGGGTCTCGGCGGGCGAGTCGCCCCCGACCACGGTCAGCAGCTCCATCGCCTGCGCGACGAGGGTCACCAGGTGGTTGGCGCCATGAGCGAGCGCGGCGTGGTAGAGCGTGCGCCGCTCCTCGGGCACCCACATGACGCGGCCGCCGAGGTCGGTGACCAGTCGCTCCGTGAGCGCGCACTCGGTCGGTGCGGCGGTCACGCCGAACACGCAGCCGGCCAATCGGGGAAGGTCCAGCGCGGTGCCGGTGAACGTCATCGCCGGGTGCATGGCCACCGGGCGCGCGCCGATCCGGGCGGCCGGCTCGAGCACCGCCAGCCCGTGCGCGCCCGACGTGTGGACGACGTACTGGCCCGGCCGGATCGCACCGGCGTCGGTGAGCACCGTCACCACGTTGCCGAGCATGTCGTCGGGCACGGTGAGCAGCAGGACGTCGCAGGCTCGCGCCACCGCGCTGGGCTTGAGGACGGGTGCGTCCGGGAGGAGCGCCGAGATGCGCCCGCGCGACGCGTCTGACTCGCCGGCGACGGCGACGATCTCGTGACCGGCCGACCGCAGTGCGGCGGCCACGACCGCACCGACCCTCCCAGCGCCGACGACGCCCACGCGGAGCGGGGCGCTGTCGTCTCGGTTGCTGTCCATGGAACCTCACGTTTCAGTCCCACCGACCACCCGACCAGGAGCCGGGCCGGTGTGGGTACCAATCGGGTGTCCTGCCGAAGACCCTGCCGACAACAACATCGAGGGTACGCGGAGGCATTCCGCCAGGGGAACCGCGTCCGGACGTGACGAACCTAACCCGGCCCATGAGCCACCAGCGTCAGCCGGGAGTCTCCTCCCCGCCCTCGCCCTCGAGGGCGGCCGAGGCGACCCGGACCAGCAGCTCTGCGACGGTCTCGGACGGCAGCGGGGGCGCCGCGTCACGAGGCTCGCCCACCGGCGGCGGCTCAGGCAGGAGCAGGGAGGCGGGATCGCCGACCACGCGAACGCCCAGCGAGCGCGCCTGCTCGGCGCGCTTCAGCCCGAGCTCGCGGACGCGGTCCACGGCCCACCCCGGCAGGGGTGGCCCGGACGGTCCCGGCGCGCGGCCGGCTTCCGCGAGGCCCTCCAGGATGGGGTGCCGCGCGTAGCGGCGGCGCTGGGCGGGTGACCAGTCGCGACGCGCCGCGACCGCGTTGACCGCTCGGAACAGCTCGGTCTCGGCCCAGCTCAGGCTGCGGTTCGAGCGGTCGGGGACGGGCTGCAGCAGGCCCTCGGGAAGGCCGAGCAGCCGCTCGAAGGTGCGGGGCAGCTGGGTGCGGTCGGCCTCGTCGGTCACGATCAGGGTGAAGGCGTCGGCGCCGACCGCCTCGACCCAGCGCGGCACCAGCCGGCCCAGGTCGTGGCTGAACCACACGTTGTGCCGGTCCCACGACCACTCCGGGTCGTCCGCGAGCACGTCGCGGAGCCACTCGTCGTAGGGCCGGGTCTCGCCGGCCTTGACCCGCTCCTGCCACTGCGAGGGCAGGTAGCGATCCAGCCGGCGGGTCACTGCGACCACATGCACCTGGGGCCCGAAGTCCGCGACGATCTGCGCGACCTGCGGCCGCTTGGCCCGGCCGAAGTCCTCGTTGCTGATGCAGACCCGGTCCGCCGTGCTCTCCCGCACCTCCCGGACCAGCTGGGTCCACAGGTGCGCCGGGGGCTGCTCGGAGCCGGCCGGCCGCCCGCCCAGGCCAAGCGCCCACCCGGCCCGGCGGGGGCGCCGCCGGGAGCCGGCGTAGTGGACGTCGTACTCGGCCAGCCGGTCGCGGACGTCGTGCAGCGCGCTCTGGATCGCCGTGCTGCCGGTCTTGTGCGGGCCGATGTGGACCAGCCGCGACCCGACGGGGAGGAGCAGCGGGTCCGCGGACGTCACGGCCTCACCCTAGCCATCCCGAGGACGCGACGGGCCCCGCCCGCCCGCCGCGGACGGGCACACCCGGTCTGGCAGGATGCGCGCATGGAGTCGAGTCCCCAGCGCCCTCGGCGGGTCGCGGTCCTGCTGGCCGGAGGAGCGGGCACCCGGATCGGTCTCGACATCCCCAAGCAGCTGATCAAGGTCGCCGGCAAGACGCTGCTCGAGCACTCGCTGGCGGCGCTGCACGACCACCAGGCCGTCGACGACATCGTCATCGTGATGATCCCCGGCTACCTCGACGCAGTGCACGACCTGTGCCGGGACGGCAGCTACCCCAAGGTGAGGTCGATCATCGAGGGCGGCGAGACCCGCAACGACAGCACGCTGCGAGCGCTGGCCGCGGTGGGCGAGGACGAGTGCCACATGCTCTTCCACGACGCCGTGCGCCCGCTCGTCACGGCGCGCATCATCACGGAGTGCTTCGAGGCGCTCGAGCACTACTCGGCGGTGGACGTGGCGATCCCGTCGGCCGACACCATCATCGAGGTGGCCGACGACAACACCATCCGCGACATCCCGCCGCGCGCCGCGCTGCGCCGCGGCCAGACGCCGCAGGCGTTCCGGGCCTCGGTCATCAAGCGCGCCTACGAGCTCGCCGCGCAGGACAGCGACTTCGTGGCCACCGACGACTGCACGGTCGTCCTGCGCTACCTGCCCGACGTGCCGATCGTGGTGGTGCAGGGCGACGAGCGCAACATGAAGGTCACCGAGCCCATCGACGTCTCCTTGGCCGACAAGCTGTTCCAGCTCACCAGCAACGACCTGCCCGCCGGCCGGAGTCCCGAGGGCTACCGCACCGCCCTGGCGGGCAAGACCATGGTCGTGTTCGGCGGCAGCTACGGCATCGGCGCCGACGTGGCGGCTCTCGCGGAGAGCCACGGCGCCATCGTGTTCACCTTCAGCCGGAGCAGCACCCGCACCCACGTGGAGCGGCGCGCCGACATCCTGGCTGCCGCCGAGCAGGTCGTCGCGGCGACCGGTCGGGTCGACTTCGTCGTGAACACCGCGGGGATCCTGCCCCGTGGCAGCCTCATGGACACCTCGGAGGAGACCATCTACCACGCCACCGAGGTGAACTACCTCGGGCCGGTCTTCCTCGCCCAGACCTTCTTCCCGTACCTGGCCAAGACTGAGGGCTCGCTGCTGCTGTACACCTCCAGCTCCTACACCCGTGGCCGGCGCGGCTACGCGCTCTACTCCTCGGCCAAGGCAGCGACGGTCAATCTCACCCAGGCACTCGCCGACGAGTGGGCCGCGGCGGGCGTCCGGGTGAACTGCATCAACCCCGAGCGCACCGCCACGCCGATGCGCACCAAGGCCTTCGGCGAGGAGCCACCCGGGTCTCTCCTCGACTCCGAGACGGTGGCGCGCACCTCCTTGGACGTGCTCCTCTCCGGCGAGACGGGCCACATCTACGACGTCCGCCGCGACATCCCCGGGACCCCGCCCGGCTGAGCGGTGCCCGACCGCCCGGCACGTCGGCCCGGGACCCCGCCGGCGCCGCGGAGCCGAGCCGGTCGGTTAGGGTGAACCAATGGTCGAGCCCGGTCCCGGTCCCTCCTCCTCGGGAGAGCTCGGCGACCGCCCGGGGCGCCGGCGGCGACGCGACCGGCTGGCCGCCATCGCCGAGGCCGAGCGCACCATCCCCGTCACCGCCGCCATCGTCGGCGTGCAGAAGGCAGCCACCGGGACGCTCTACGGCCTGCTGACCAGCCACCCCGAGGTGGCGCGAGGACCGCAGAAGGAGATGCGGTTCTTCCTGCGCGACAAGGTGGACTGGGACCACCCCTCCTACCACCGCTATGTCCGACCCGCCGACGACGACCGCGAGCGCCTCGCGTGCGACGCGACGCCGGCGTACCTCATCTTCCCCGAGGCCCTGCCCCGCATGCACCGGTACGACCCGGCCATGCGGCTGATGGCCACGTTCCGCGACCCGATCGAGCGCGCGATCTCCCAGTGGTCGATGCAGCGCGAGCGGGACCCGGACTTCCCGGACCTGCCGGACACGGTCGCGCGCTGGGCCAGCGCCACGATCCCGGTCGAGATCCCGGCCGGGATGCACCGGTCGGAGTTCGGCAAGGTGACTCTCTACGCCCGGGGCCTGTACGGCCAGCAGCTGCGCCGGGGCATGTCGATCTTCCCCGCCGAGCAGTGGCTGTGTCTGGACTTCCGCGACGTCGTCGGGGAGCACGCGGCCACGGCCGACCGGGTCCTCGAGTTCCTCGGACTCGCGCCGTTCGAGACCCCGCCCCGGCTGCCGCACTGGAACGCCACCACGCGTGGGCTCGCCGATCGTCCGCTGTCGGTGGCCGACGTCGGCCGGCTGGTCGACCTCTACGCACCCGACCTCGAGGAGTTCGCCACCCTGTCGGGTGTCGACGTCGCCGGCTGGCCCACGGCTCGCGTGGCGGCGGGCGACCTGGCCGTCGCCGACTTCGCGGCCAAGCTCGAGGCGAAGGTGCGCGGGGCCTAGCCCGCCCGCCGTGGGGCTCCGGCTACCGCTGGCCGCTCAGCCACGAGCGGGCCCGGCGCCACGACCGCCCGGCCGCCTCCTTGGCCTGGTCCAGCCCGTGGCCGGGACGCTCCCCCGAGGACTCGTCACTGGTCGGTGGCTCGCCCGGCGCCTCGGCCCGGCCGTCGCGAAGGCCCTCCTGGTAGGCGTCCTTGCGGGCCTCCTCCAGCGCGTCGTGGCCGATGGCGGCGGCCTCGTCGAAGAGGCGCTGGTAGCGGACGGAGAGCTCGTCAAGCTCGGCGGAGGCACGGTCGTCGACACCTCCCGACTCGCTGAGCCGCTCCAGACACTGCCACACGCCCTCGGCGATGTCGGCCAGCGGCTCGGGCACCTGGAGGTCGTCCCAGGTGACGGCGTGCCGCCGCAGGCTGGGGTCGATGAACTCGTCGACCGGGCTCGGCGCGTCGTCGCCGATCTCGTGGTCGTAGCTCAGCCCCAGCTCGGCCGCCAACCGCCGGGCGACCGTGCGCCAGTCCTCGAGCAGGGCCAGGTAGGGGACGAACGCCCGCCGGTCGCCGCGGGTCTCATGCTCGTTGACGAGGGAGCTGTTCACCCACCGGCCGACGTTGAAGATCTCGTAGCGACGCCGGCGCGCCTCGTCGGTCTGGGACGCGTAGTAGGTGGTGCGGCTGCCCACGACCTCGGCCGGATGCCGCAGCATCGAGATGAAGTCGATCTCGAGACCCGCCTCGGCGCAGGCGTCACGCCACAGCGCCTGCGCCCAGACGCTGCGCGGGTCCTTGACCACCACCTGCGGGTGGCCCTTGGAGCGCTTGCGCAGGAAGGCTATGAGCTCCTCGCGGTGCTCCGGCGTGATGGCCGCCTGGGCGCGGGCCAGCGCCGTCGGGCGGCCGTCGAAGTCGTTGAGGCCGGCCGCGCCGGTGATGGACTTGTGGAAGCGCATCGCCCAGCGCGACTCGTAGAAGCCCTTGGGGTTGGACGGGTTCGCCTGCAGGTAGGGACCGGGGACATGCAGCCCCAGGTGGTGCAGCATCCCGGCCATGGTGCTCGTGCCGCTGCGGCCGGTGCCGGTGATGAGGACGAGGCGACTCACCGGCGGACCGTCCTCGCCAGCCGGGCTCGCACCCGGCCCACCAGGTCGGCGGCCGCGGGGTGGTCGCCGGACTCCGAGGCTCGCTCCCGCTCCTGGGTGCGGGCCCGGCGCGCGGCCCGGCGGGCCGCCTGGGTTCGGGCTCGGGTGGTGTGCGGCTTGACCACGGCGAGACAGTCCGCGTGCAGGTGGGTGTACTCCTGCGCGAGCTCGGTCAGCGCGGGGGTGGTGCCGGTCGCCGGGTCCTCGCCGGCCAGCGAGGCAAGCGCGTCGAAGGTGCGGTCGCCGAGGTCGCGCAGGAAGCCGGGCACGTGGCTGTCGGCCCAGCCCGCGCGCATCCGGCGCAGTTGGGGGTCGATGAAGTCGTCCACCGGGTGCGGCGTGACCGAGGGGTCCGGCTCGAGCTCGATGCCCAGCTGGTCGCGCACCCGCGTGAGCTGGGCCCGCCAGTCAGCGGTGAGCTCGGGGTAGAGCACCAGCGCCCGCGGGGAGCCCGACGTGAGCCGCTCGGTCATGAGGGCCACGTTGACCCAGCCGGCCACTCCGGTGACCTCACCGGCGTTGTAGTACTCGCTGCGGCTCGACGAGACCTCGGAGGGGTGCCGCAGCATCATCACGAAGCCGGGCTCCACGCCGGCGGCGCGGGCGACGTCCACCCACAGGTCTCGGAACCACACCAGGCGGGGGTCCTTGATCACCAGGCGGTCCTTGGACTCCAGATGGCCCGCCAGCCAGGCCGCCAGCTCGTCGCGCACGGCGGGGTCGCCCGTGAGCTTGGCCATCCGCTCGAAGGCCGCAGGATCGGTGTCGAGGGTGCGGACGTCGGCGCGGGTGAGCAGCTTGCGGTGGAAGTTGACCACCCAGCGCGGCTCGAAGAAGCCCGCCGGGTTGGTCTCGTTGCCGCGGATCGCCTGGGGCACGCGGTAGCCGCTGTAGGCCAGGGCACCGGCCATGGTGCTGGTGCCGCTGCGCCCGGGGCCGAGCACGAGCACGAGCCGCCGAGCCCCTGCACTCATCGTGACTCCCCTCTCGTCCGTGCCCGCGCCAGCGCGCGGCGCCAGCCTCTCACGCGTCGCCCCGGGGCACGAACACCGCGTCGACGAAGCGCTCCCCGGCCCGGCCGTCCTCGAGGTCGAGGAAGTCTCGCCGGAACCGCTCGTAGGCAGCGGCATGCCGTCGGCGTACGCCGTCCAGGTCGCGCAGGGCCTCGACCGCCTCCTCCGTGGTGGCGGTGAGCGGGCCTGGGGCCGTGGGCTCGAAGTCGAAGAGCCAGCCCCGGGTCTCCTGGTAGCGCGCCAGGTCGGGGACGTGGAAGACCATCGGCTTGCCGGTCACCCCGAAGTCGAACCGCAGCGAGGAGTAGTCCACCACCCCGGCGTCCGCCGCGAGGTAGAGGTCGGACACCTCGGGGTAGTCGGTGACGTCCAGACACCCGGGCATCGACCCGACCCGCTGGTCGGACCGGGCATGGAAGGCATGCCCGCGGATCAGGAGGACGAAGCTCTCCCCCAGGGCCTGCGCCGCGGCCGCGAAGTCGAACAGGTCGGCCATGTCGGCCGACATGTCGTCGATGGCGAGGTAGTCACGGAAGGTCGGGGCGTACAGCACCGCCACCTGGTCGGGGCGGATCCCCAGCGACCGCCGCACGGCCTCACGGATCTCCCCAGCCTCGGGCGACTGCAGGACGTCGTTGCGGGGGGTAGCCGATCTCGAGCACCTGGCCGTCGTAGGCGAAGGCGTCGGTGAGCAGCGGGGTGGCATACCTCGCCGGCGAGACCAGGTAGTCCCACTCGGCGGCCCGGCGGTCGTACTCCTCGATGCGGGCCCGAGAGAACTGCATCTGCCGCCAGTGCGGGTGACCCATCGCCTTGAACGGGTAGCCGTGGAAGGTCTGGACGACGACCTGGCCGGCCGGCTTGTGGTGGAACTCCGGCTGGTACATGTTGTCGATGTAGTACGCCGCCGAGCCCAGCAGGTGGTACCACTCCCGGCTGTTCGCGATGATGGGGATGCCGCCGTCCGGGACCGGCACGGAGCGGTCCTGCACCGTCCAGTAGACCGGCAGGTCGCTGCCCCGGCGCTGTAGCTCGGCCTGGATCGAGAGGCCGTTGTCGGTCGCCCACTCCCCGAAGTAGGCCCGCATCAAGACGCCCCTGGTCAGCCGGGTCGCGGTCGGGGCGGCCTGCAGGCGACGCTGGGCGTACTTGGTGACGGCGTCCCCGACCGGGCGGACCAGTCGCAGCCGCACGCCGTTCTCGGGTCCGCGGACGACCCGGCCCTCGACCGCCTCGGTCGAGACCAGCACGGGCAGCTGGTCGGCCAGGGCGGCCGAGCAGAGCACCGGGATCTTCCGCCGGGCACCGGTCGCGGTCTCCAGCCGCAGCGCGATGTCGTGCTCCCCGCGCGGCAGCGGCAGGTCCCCGAAGCGGAAGCGCGGGGCGGTGAGCGGCATGGTGGCCTCGAACCGGTGCCCCGCGACGAGGACCGCAGGGCCCTCGGCCGCCAGCCGCAGACTCGTGGTGTGCACCGTCACCGTGTCGGCCGGGTCGTGCCGGGCGAAGAGGCGGCCCGTCATCCGCAGCTCACCGCCGGGCAGCACCTCGACGTCGTCGACGACCGCGCCGGCCGACCACTCGGTCACGATGAGCCCCCCGAGCCGGTCCGCCCCGAGCACGAGCGAGCGGCCGCCGACCTGGACTGGGTCGCTCTCGGTCAGCTCATGGGACGCGCAGAGCGGGACGCGACGGCCGTCGATGAGCTCGGCGTGCAGCTGCCAGGTGCGCTGCACGCGTGGGGCCCGGGGCAGCGCCGGCAGCTGCAGCTGGAATCGGCCACCGGCCTCCCCCTGCCACTCGGCCACCGCCTCGGCCTGGCCCGCCGTGGCCAGCACCCGCGTCACCTGGCCCGCGGAGCCGGCGAGCCGTCCGCGCACCGCGCCCTGCGGGGTCAGCTCCATGTCGACCCCGGTGTGCCCGCCGGTGTCGACCTGCAGGCGCAGCGGCTGCTGGTACTGCCAGCGCACGGTGATCCGACCGCGGCCGTCGGGCAGCCGGTACGCCGGGACCGACCCGGGCGACCCGCTGCGCCGCAGCCGGGTGACCGGCTGCTCGACGCAGAAGCCGGCCGCGGCGACCCGCAGCCACACGCCCCACTCATCGTCCCGACCGCCGGCGAGCAGTGCGGACACGGGGATCTCGGCATGGAACAGACCGGCGCTGTAGTCGCAGTCGGTGTCGTCGAGGGGAATGCTCGAGATCGGCCCGGGCAGCGGGCCGGTCGGGACCTCCACCTGGTCGCCGGTGCGCGGGTTGCGGAGGAAGACCGCCACGGTCGCGTCGTGCACCGCCAGGTCCACCTTGCGCAGGTAGGCCCAGCCGGCCAGCTCGCAGACATCCTCGTCGGCCGGGCCGGCTGCCGACGAGCTCACCCACCGCATCCGGTCCACCGAGTGGCTGATCCGCAGCTGGTCGGGGCGGAGAAGGAACAGCTCGTCCTCGAGGTCCGGGTCGCCGAAGAACGGCAGGTGGAGCAGCACCCCGTCCTCGGTGACGGTGGCCGGCCACTGCTCGGGCGTCGAGCCGCCCTGGCGCACGAACTCCTGGCAGTCCGCGCGGCGGCCCAGCTGGGCCAGTCGCACCAGGACCCGACCGGCCGGCTGCGCCGCTCGCCACACCTCCGGTGAGGCCTCGTCGACCAGGTCGTGGACGGCGGTGGTGATCTCCTGCCAGTACTCGTCGTCGACCGTCCCCGGGCTCGCGAGGTACCACAGGAAGTGGGCGTCGACCAGGGTCGCCAGCCAGGCGTCGTACAGCGTCGGCGGCAGCTCGGCCGAGAGCGCCTGCCGGCTCACCTCCCAGGCCGCGATCCGCTGCCGCAGGTCGGCGACCGTCGCCGTCTGCTGACTGATCGAGCTGTAGTCGTCGCGAGCGCGGTAGTGGTAGACGATGTCGGGCAGCACGTCGATCGAGTCGGCCCGGGCGAGCAGCTGGGAGACGATCGGCTGGTCCTCGTAGGCCACGCCCTGGCGGAACCAGAGATCCTGCGCCCGCCAGAAGTCGGCTCGGAACAGCTTGTCCCACGTGTACAGGTTGCGCAGCAGCGCCGGCACGTCGGCGAGGGTCACCCCTGGCCGGGCCCGGTCGTGGACGGTCTCCACCCACAGCGGCGTCCACCGACCACGGCTGTTGAACCGCTCGACCGAGCCGACCACCACGTCCGAGCCGGACCGCCGGGCGCTGTCGACAAGGGCCCGGATCGCGTCACGGGGCACGATGTCGTCGGAGTCGACGAAGGTCAGGTAGCGCCCGCGCGCGGCGCGGACCCCGGCGTTGCGGGCCGCGCCCAGCCCGGCGTTGGGCTGCGTCAGCACCCGGATCCGGTGGTCACGGGCGGCGTACTCGTCGACGATGCTGCGCGAGCCGTCGGGTGATCCGTCGTCAACCAGCAGCAGCTCGAGGTCCTCGAAGCTCTGTCCGACCAGGGATTCCAGGCACTCCGCGATGTACTCCTCGACGTTGTAGAAGGGCACGACGACGGTCACGGCCGGCCGGCGTACGGCCGCGCCCACCCGGCTGCGACGCAGCCTCCGGAGCAGCCGGCCGGCGCCGTGCCGGAGCCGGCCCCGCCACGCGAGGGAGCTCACCGGCGACGCCTCGCTCGATCGCCGGGCCGGCACCCGGGCAGCCGGGAGCGACGAGGGGACGGGCACGGCACGGCGCCCAATCTAGCGAGCGTCGCGGCCGGGAGCGGCATCGTCGCGGGGTGCCAGCGGACCGGCCAGCAGCAGATCCACGACGCGCCGGGAGGCGTGCGCGTCCTGCTCGGCGTGGAAGCGCGCGTTGAACTCGGTCAGCGCCGCGTCCGTCCGCCCCCTCAGACTGGGCAGGTCGACGAGCGCGGCCACCGCGCCGTCCGTGTCGGTCACCAGCGGCCCCGGCGCGGACTCCTCGAAGGGGTAGAGAAAGCCCCGGGTAGTGGCGGCGTACTCGGCGAGGTCGGGCACGAGGAAGACCATCGGTCGACGCACCAGGGCCAGGTCGAAGCGGAGCGAGGAGTAGTCGAGGACGGCCGCGTCGCACGCCAGGATGAGATCGTTGATCTCGGGATGCTCGGTCACGTCGAGGACCGGGGCCGCGTCGGGATGCGGGGGTGGCAGCGAGGTCTGGTGGAAGCGGTGCCCGCGCAGCGCGAGCACGAAGCCCGGGCCCAGCCGCCGGGCGGCACGCGCCAGGTCGAGGAGGTCGGCGCTGCCGGCGGCCCTGGCCCGCACCGCCTGGTTGTCGCGCCAGGTGGGCGCGTAGAGCACGAGGGCCTGGTCGTCCGCGACACCGAGCTGGCGGCGGGCGGCAGCGCGCAGGGCGGCCGCCTGGGGCCCGATGAGGACGTCGTCGCGCGGATAGCCCCGCTCGTGCACCGCCCCGTGGTAGTCGTACTGGTCGCGGTAGACCCGGGTCATCTCGGGAGAGGGGTGAGGATCAGGTCCCACGTGTCCACGCCGCGGCGGCGCTGGGCCACGACCTGGCTCGGTGCGAGCTCGAGTCCCTCCCACTGCTGCCGGCCCATCGCCTTGCTGGGGTAGCCATGGAAGGTCTGCACCACGACCTGGCTCGACCGGCGCCGCCACCACGGCTCCATGTCGGTGTTGGTGACCACCACGACGGCCCGGGCGAGGACGTCGTACCACTCGGCGCTGCGCAGCAGCACGGGCTCGACTCCGGCGGCGTCCACTGGCCGTGGTCGGCCACCCCCACCGGATCCGCAGGTCCGGGCGGCGCTGCCGCAGCTCGCCGACGATCGCCAACGGGCTGTCGGTCGCCGAGCGACCGGCGTAGGAGTCGGCATAGACCAGGAGCGGGTCGGTGCCGCGGTCCTCGGTGTAGGCCCGCTGGAGCCGCTCCTGGTGCACCGCACCGCGCTCCTGGTCACCCAGTGGCGGGTCCAGCCGGAGCCGGAGGTCGTGACTGCCGGTGCGCAGCACGCGCACGCGGTGCCAGGTCCCGAGGTCCTCCTCCGGCAGCCTCGCCTGCAGGGCGGCGCTGGGCGCGACGCCGCCCGGGTGCGTCAGCCGGTAGGTGCCGGACGCGAGGCGGACCGGCCGGCCGAACAGCTCGTCGGTCAGGGGGAAGCGGGCGTTGCCGCCATCGAGAGTGGCCGCGCGAGGACGCGCCCCTGGAGCCGCAGCTCGCCGAGCGGTCCCCGTCCCGCGACCAACAGCGCGTCCTCCTCCAGCCACACCCGGTCGACCGTGACGGCAGCACGGCCGGCGGCGCGCGGCTCGGGCAGCTGGACGACGGCCTCGCGGCGCAGCCCGCCGGCCACCATGGCGACGCGGACGGCGCGCGGCCCCGCGGGAGTCCCGAGGCGTAGCCGCACCGACCCGCCCGCCACCGACTGGAAGCGCTGCTGTGCCCACCGGTTGGCCTCCTCGTCCGGGCGGGGCTCGGCGGCCAGCGGCGTGCCGTCCAGCTCCGTGACCGTCACCTCGGCCCCGACGGAGTCGACGTCGAGGTGCGCGATCCGCAGGAAGAGGTCCACCGCCCACTCACCCCCGTCGAGCACGGACCGGTGCACCCGAGCGACCAGCGGCGTCTCCTCGACCGAGAGCGCTGTCTGGGCCGTCGGCAGCTCGACCGAGACCCACCTGGCGAGGAGGCGTCCGGGCTGGCGAGGGTCGGGGCCGGCGCCAGCTCGGTGCGGAGCTGACCGCCGAGCTCGGCGAGCTCGACGGCGAGCGTCTCCACGTCAGTGCGGCGGCCCTGCGCGGCCAGCCACACCAGGGCGCGGGCGTCGACCGGCGTCGCGTCCGCGGCGGGCGACGCGGCGCTGGCAAGGTCGGTCAGCTGTGCCCACTCGGCCTCGGTCGCCCGCTCGGTGTCGAGCAGCAGCCTCGGCAGCGCGAGCCCGACCTCGCTGGCCGCCCAGTCCTTTGCCAAGGGGCTGCCGGCCAGGGCGTCGGCGACGAGACTCGAGCGCCGGCGCCACGCCGCGAGGTGGGTGAGCGCACTCGGTCGGGCACCGAAGGGCAGCCGGCCATGGCCGCGGGCGTAGCGGTACTCGGCCGTGGGGACGGTTCGGACGACGGCACCGCCGGCGTACGCCGCCGCCAGGGCGGGGCTGAGCAGCCAGCAGTCGTCGGGCCCGAGCTCTGGGCGCTGCGCGACCCACCAGCCGCGGCGGATCGCCAGACCGGCGAGCGCGGGGACGGCCACCGCGTGCAGCCGGGCCGGTTGGTCCGCGGATCCGTGGACGAGGTCCTGGCCGCGCGCCCAGGTGGGGTCCGGCGGGCCGGTGAGCCGCACCCGGGCGCACGCGAGATCGGCCCCGCTCTCGGCCAGCGCCCTGGCCATGGCCGCGACCGACCCCGGCTCGAGGCTGTCGCAGCCGCGCAGCAGCAGGATCGTCTCGCCCTCGGCCGCGGCCAGCGCTGCGTTGGCCGCCTCCCACCGGGACGGCTGTGCCGGCAGCACGCGGACGCTGGGCGCGGCAGCCCCGCGGCGACCGCAGCTCCCGCCGCGCCCACCGGCGCCAGCAGCACGCGCGGACCTTGCGGCTGCTGTCCGGCGAGTGACCGGAGGCTCGCGAGCAGCACCCCCCGGTCGGCCGCCTCGACGACGACCACCGCGGTGACCGTCCCCCCGGAACCGGAGCCGAAGCCCGGCCGGTCCCGCGCCGAGGTGGGCAGTCGGGACGCGACACCGAGGGCGATCCGCCGGGCGAGCCGCCACGCCACGCCCGCCCGGCCGGCCGACGACGGCCAGGGAGCGGGTGAGGACATGCGCCCAGTCTAGGAACCGCGCCGGCCTGGGCCGGTCACGGCGCGAGGCCGGGCTCGCCGGGGCTCAGAGCAGCCCCTCGCTGGTGAGGAAGTCCTTGGCCACGGTCTCGGGCTGCTCCCGGTCCACGGACACCCGGCCGTTGAGCTGGGTGAGCTTCTCGGTGGTCAACGCCGCCATCAGCCGGTTCAGCGCGTCGGCGGCGTCCGGGTGGTCGGCGATCCAGGCCGAGGACACGGCCGGGATGAGGTTCTGGGCGGTCTGGATCCCCTTGTCGTCGGCCAGCAGGACCAGGCCCTGGCCGGCGAGCGTGCCGTCGGTGGTGCTGGTGAGGCCGAGCTGGGACTCGCCATCGAGGACCGACTGGTAGGTCTGGTCGCTGGCGAAGCCCAGCGGCAGCACCTTCTTGATCTTGATGCCGTAGACCTCCCGGAGCCCGGCCTCGCAGTCCGCGCGGCCCTCACAGTCGGGGGCGGCGGCCAGGACGACCGACTTGCCGGCCAGATCGGAGAGCGTGGTGAGGCCGAGCTTGTCGGCGTAGGCCTTGGTCACGAAGAAGGCGTTCTGGTCCGTGGCCGCCGACGGGTCGAGCAGGGTGATGCCGCGGGCGTCGAGGAGCGCCTGGGCGCTGCCGATGCTCTGGGCGGGGTCGTTGGTCGTGAGCGGCGCGGCGTCGGCGCCGTTGTCGGTCGCGTTGAGGTAGTCGATCAGGCCGCCGACGTACTCAGGCACGATCTGGACGCTGTCGGGGAACTGGCCGGCCGCGAGGTACACGTCGCGGGTGCCGACCAGGGTGACGGTCACGTCGTACCCCTCCGCGGTGAGCAGCTGGTCGTACATGCTGGCGACCAGGGTGGCCTCGGCCCAGTTCTGTCCGGAGATCGTCACCGCACCCTTGTCGGCGGGCGCGGACGGCGAGGCGTCACCGGCGCCGTCCTGGGCGAGGTCATCGCCCGCGCACGCGCTCAACGCCAGCGCTCCGGTCAGGGTCAGTGCCGTCAGGATCCGTCGTAGCTGTGTTCGCATGTCCTCCACCTTCTGTGCCCCGTGGCTGCCGCCACGCGTGTCCGGTCGACCCCTGAACGGCGCCCATGCCGACCTCCAGCACGAGCGCGATGAGGGCCACAACCATGGCTCCCGCGATTCCCTTCCCGTAGTAGGTGTTGGCGAACCCGTCGGTGATCACCCGGCCGAGGCCCGGCCCGGCCACGAGCGCCGCGATGGTGGCGGTCGCCCAGACCTGCACGACCGCCATCCGCAGCCCCGCCACGACCAGCGGGAGCGCCAGCGGCAGCTCGGCTCGCCAGAACAGCTGCCAGCCGCTCATGCCCATGCCCCGGGCGGCCTCGCGCACGTCGTCGGGGACCTCGCGGATCGCGACATAGGCATTGGTGATGATCGGGGGGAGCGCGAACGCCGCCAGCGCCAGCAGCGTCGCCAGCCCGGCCCGTCCGTAGGGGCCCAGGCTGGCCGTGCCCGGCCAGTCGGCCGTGACCAGGATCGCCAGCAGGGCGAACGTCGGCACCGCGCGGCCGACGTTCGACACGTTGACAGCCAGGAAGCCGCCGCGGCCCAAGTGACCCAGCCACAGGGCCAGGGGGAGGCCCACCGCCATGGCGACCAGCAGCGCGGTGAGGGTGAGCACCAGCTGCTGCCCGGCGAGCTGCAGCATGCCCTCGGACCCCGTCCAGCTGGCCGGGTCGGTGAGGTAGCCCCAGGCGTCGGCGAGCACTCTCATCCGGTCGCCGCCCGTCGGGTCCAGGGCGTGAGCAGGCGCTGGCCGAGCACGATCAGGGCGTCGAGGGCCACGGCCAGCGCCACGCAGAGCACGCACGCGGCGAGCAGCTCGGCGCGGAAGTTGGAGAAGACGCCGTCCTGGATCAGGTTGCCGAGCCCACCATGCGCGACGAGGGCGCCGACGGTGGTGAGGGCGACCGTGGAGACCGTGGCGACCCGGAGCCCGGCCGTCACGACCGGCAGGGCCAGCGGCAGCTCGACCCGCCACAGCAGGGCTTGTGGGGCGTACCCCAGCCCGAGGGCGGACTCCACCACGTCAGGCGGCACCGAGCGCAGCCCGTCCAGCAGAGCGCGGACCAGGATGGTCAGGCAGTAGAGCGCGAGCCCGATCACCACCGTGGTCGCGGTGATGCCGGTGAACGGCACGAGCAGCGGCAGAAGCGCGAGCGACGGGATGGTGTACAGCCCCGTGGCCGTCCCTACGATCGCCGCCTCGAGCCGGCGGTGGCGGCGGGCGAGCAGCGCCAGGGGGAGGGCCAGCAGCAGTCCCACCACCACCGCAGCCGTGGTGATCTCGACATGCTGGACCAAGCCGCTGACCAGGTCGCCACGGCGGTCGACCAGGTAGTCGCGGCAGACCCACTCGTTCACGGTCCGGCTGTAGCAGGACGGCCCGTCGGGCTCGACGGCCGAGGCGGCCGCTAGCGTCGCGAGTAGGGTCACCACATGCAGGCTACCCCGGACGACACCCCGGGCCGGGCGGCGGACGACGGGCCGGCTGACCACGAGCCCGCAGGGCGGCCGCCGGGCCGGCCGATGATCGAGCTGACCGGCCTCGGCAAGGTCTACCCCGACGGCACCGTGGCCGTGCACGACCTCGATCTCGACGTACGCCGTGGGGAGCTGGTGTGCCTGGTCGGCCCGTCCGGGTGCGGGAAGTCCACCACGTTGAAGATGATCAACCGGCTGATCGAGCCGACCCGGGGGCGGATCTTCGTGGACGGCCAGGACGTCACCGAGGTCGACCCCGTCGAGCTGCGCCGCGGGATCGGGTACGTCATCCAGCAGGTCGGCCTGTTCCCACACCAGCGGGTCGCGGTGAACGTCGCCACCGTGCTGACCCTCCTCGGCACGCCGAAGGCAGTGGCGCGCGCCAAGTCGCTGGAGCTGCTCGAGCTGGTCGGCCTGGACCCGGACACCCATGCCGACCGGTACCCGCACCAGCTCTCGGGCGGTCAGCGGCAGCGGGTCGGCGTGGCGCACCCTGGCCGCGGACCCGCCCGTGCTGCTGATGGACGAGCCCTTCGGCGCGGTCGACCCGGTGATCCGCTCGCGCCTGCAGGACGAGTTCCTGCGCCTGCAGGGCGAGCTCGGCAAGACCGTCGTGCTGGTGACGCACGACATCGACGAGGCCGTGCGGCTGGGTGATCGGGTCGCGGTGTTCGCCACGGGAGGGCGGCTGGCACAGCTCGGCACGCCTGCCGAGGTCGTGGGGCGCCCGGCTGACGGCTTCGTCGCCGACTTCGTGGGCGCGACCACCAGTCTGCGCCGGCTCGCGGTCACGCCGATCGACCCGGGACTGCTCGAGCCGCTGGCCGGAGTGACCACCGGTGACCTCGCCGGGGCCATCGAGGTGGAGGCGACCCTCGGGGACGCGCTGACCGCGCTCCTGCGCGAGGACAAGCAGGTGCTCGGCGTACGCCGTGGCGCGGAGTTCCTGGGCGTGCTCACGCCCAACGGGATCCACCGGGCCCTGCGGGCCTCCCTACGCTGATCCGGCAGAAGTTCGGTCCCGCGAGCGCGAACTTCTGCCGGATCGGCGCGAACTTCTGCCGGATCGGCGCGAACTTCTGCCGGATCGGCGTCAGGCGTGGCGGCGGTAGGCCTGGTCGCCCATCGCCTCCCAGGCACCGACCTCGGCGCGGAGCACGTCGCGCTCCTGCTCGAGCTCGGCGACCCGCACGATCGCCTCGGCGGCCCGCTCCTCGGCCTCCTCGAGCCGGCGGGCGTAGGCGATGTTGTCCGACTCGGCCTTCGCCAGGGCGCCGCGGGTGTCGGCCAGCTGGCGGGTGGCGTCGGCGGCCCGCTTCTGGGCGGAGCACAGCGCCTCCTCCAGCTGGCCCAGGGCCGTCTCCTGGCGCGTGAGCCGCCGGCCCAGGCCCGTCGCGAAGGCGACGTTCTCGGAGGTACGGCGCTCGGTGAGCGAGGCATAGGCCTGCGCCTGCTCGGCGCGGTCACGGGCGGCATCGCGGCGCGCGGCCATCAGCTCGGAGTGGGTGATCCGGGTGGCGATGGACCCGAGGACCACCGCGGACACGGCTGCGACCGACACCAGGAGGGTCGAGCCGATGGTCACCGCACCCGCCACGGCGGCGGCTGCGACGAGGAGCAGGGCGACGGCGGCCGTGAGCCGGACGCTGCGCTGGCGACGACGTGCATTGGGGGAAGACATGAGCGCAGACTAAGGCTCGTCGTCCTCCGATTTGATGCGACACGCTCGCTGGAGGAAGACGGCGGCGACCACCATCGAGGCGGCGCCGAGACTCGCCAGCAGCGACCGGACCATCCGCTGGTCCGCGAGCTCGGCCCGCAGCCCGAGCCAGCTGAGCGCGTAGCCGGCGTACGCACCGGCCACCAGCGAGCCGACCACGATGCCGGCCCGCGCGAGCGCGAGCCGGTTCACGAGCTGGTGCGGCTCGGGTCGGCGCAGTTCACCGCGGACGGCGCGATGGGTGGCCCGCGCGGTCACGCCGACCAGGATCGCGAGGAAGAACAGCAGCAGTGGCGGCAGCCAGCCGACGACGGGGGCCACGCCGAAGCGCTTCTCCAGGACCGGGTGCGCGAGCCAGCCGGCCACCAGGCCGACGATCGCCCACGGCAGGATCGTGCCGGCGCCCATCGGGCTCAGGGTGCCGTGGGGTGGCTCGTCTGGTGCGGGGCCCGGAGGGTCCGGGGCTGTCCCGTCATCGCCCGGTCACGGCACCTCGAGCTCGAGGTCGTCGCGGCGTACGACGCCGTCCTCGCCCAGGGCGTCGAGCAGCTCGGCGACCGGCCCGGCATCGGGGAGGACGGCGTCCGGCTCGACGTCGTGCCACGGCCGCAGCACGAAGCTGCGGGCGGCCGCCCTGGGGTGGGGAGCACCAGGGCGTCGTCTTGGCACCGCCGGTCGCCGACGACGATCACGTCGATGTCCAGGGTGCGCGGAGCGTTGACCTCCTCGGTGCGCACCCGCTCGAAGGCGTCCTCGATGGCGAGCGCGCGGTCGAGCAGCCGGTGGGCCGGCAGGGTCGTGTCGGCGAGCACGACGGCATTGAGGAACAGGCCGGCGTCGGGCGGTGAGTCGACCGGCTCGGTCTCGTAGACCGGCGACACCGCTGTGAGCCAGAGGTCCGGCGTGTCGGCGAGCGCCGTCACGGCGCCCTGGAGGCTCGCCAGCCGGTCACCGACGTTCGACCCGAGCGACAGGACGATGCGACGGATCGGGTGCATCTCGCCGGTGATGGTGTCGGCGTCGACGAGGTGCGGGTTCGGCGTCTCAGTCACGGGGTCCCTTTCGGCTCCGGGTGATGGTCAGCGCGACATCCGTGAACGTCGCTTCGAGGGGCGCATGGGGCTTGTGCACCGTGATCCGGGCCCATTCAACACGTTGTCCCAAGCACACCCGGGCGATGCGCTCGGCCAGCGTCTCGATCAGGTCGACCGGATCACGCTCCACTGCCTGCTTGACCTGCGTCACGAGGCTCCCGTAGTCGACGGTGTCTCGCAAGTCGTCGCTCAGCGCCGCCGCGGAGGTGTCCAGGCCGAGGGTGAGGTCGATGACGAACACCTGCCCCTCGCGGCGCTCGTCCTCAAACACGCCGTGATGTCCGAAGCACTCGAGCCCGAGCACGGATAGCTGGTCGATTTGCTGATCGGTCACGACGGGTCCCTCCTGGCCCGCTGCCACCGCTGGACCGCGGCCAGCCCGTCGCGGGTCGCTCGTACGTCGTGCACCCGCACGCCCCACACGCCGCGCTCGGCCAGCAGCGCCACGAGCGCGACGTGGGCGTGCTCCCGCTCACCGGTGGGCCGGGGGGCCCCGTCGGAGTCGGCCAGCAGCGCCCCCAGGAATGACTTGCGCGAGGCGCCCACCAGGAGCGGGTGGCCCAGGCCGGCGAGCTCGTCGAGGTGCGTCACCAGCTCCCAGTTGTGCTCGGCCCGCTTGGCGAACCCCAGCCCCGGGTCCAGCACCAGCCGGTCCGGCGCCACCCCGGCGTCCCGCGCCGCGCGGGCCCGGTCGGCGAGCTCGCGGCACACCGCCGCTACCACGCCACCGGGCTCGTCGTAGGACGCGAAGTCGCCCATGCGGTCGCTGTGGCCCCGCCAGTGCATGGCGACGTAGCCCACCCCCGCCTCGGCCACCACCGCCAGGATGCGCGGGTCCGCGAGGCCGCCCGAGACGTCGTTCACGATCCGCGCGCCGGCGGCGACCGCGTCCTTCGCCACCTCGGCCCGCATGGTGTCGACGGACACCACCACGCCCTCGGCCGCCAGCGCCTCGACGACCGGCAGCACCCTGGCCAGCTCCTCGTCGAGCGGGGGCCGCGACGCACCGGGCCGGGTCGACTCGCCGCCGACGTCGACGATGTCGGCCCCCTCGGCGACCAGCCGTCGGGCATGCGCCACGGCGTCCCCGGGCTCGTCCACAGCCCGCCGTCGGAGAATGAGTCCGGCGTGACGTTGAGGATGCCCATCACCAGCGGTCGGCCGGGCACGGCGGCAAGGATCGGACCGACGCTCATGCCGCACTCACCCGCGATGGATCAGGGCCATGGCCTCGGAGCGGGTCGCCGCGTTGTGCATGATCCCGCGCACGGCCGAGGTGATGGTCCGGGCCCCGCCCTTGCGCACGCCGCGCATCGTCATGCACAGGTGCTCGGCCTCGATCACGACAAGGGCCCCACGCGCCTCCAGGATCTCCATCAGCGCATCGGCGATCTGGGTCGTGAGCCGCTCCTGCACCTGCGGGCGCTTCGCGTAGACATCGACCAGGCGGGCCAGCTTCGACAGCCCGGTGATCTTGCCCGACTCGGCCGGGATGTAGCCGACGTGCGCGACCCCGGTGAACGGCACCAGGTGGTGTTCGCACATCGACCAGAGCTCGATGTCGCGGATCAGCACCATCTCGTCGTGGCCGAGGTCGAAGACCGTGGTGAGGACCTCCTCCGGGGACTGCCGCAGCCCGCTGGTCAGCTCGGCGTACGCACGCGCCACCCGGGCCGGAGTTTCCTGGAGGCCGTCACGGGTGGGGTCCTCGCCCAGCGCGAGGAGCAGCTCTCGGACGGCGCGCTCGGCACGCTCGAAGTCGAACGGCGGAACCTCCGCGGGCGGCCGCTCCGCGAAGCTGATCGGGTCGGTCATCGCGCGCCTTTCGTCAGGACGACGCGGGAGGAGCCGGCGGGGTCGGCGGCGGAAGCAGGGTCGGGTCCACGGTCGGGCCACCGTGCACGTCACCGCCGGGGCCGGGCGGCGTGAGGACCGCTGCGGCCTCCACCTTCGGCGTGCCGTTGGCGGCGACCCGGTCGCGGATCTCCTGCGGGATCTCGACCGGAGGGATCGCCGACGGGATGCGGTCGGGCGAGCCGGTCCAGGCCGGGCGCGCCGGACGCCGGCGCAGCGGCTCGAAGACCTGGGCGACCTCCTCCTTGTCGAGGGTCTCCTTGTCGACGAGCGCCAGCACCAGGGCGTCGAGCACGTCGCGGTTCTCCACGAGGATGTCGAAGGCCTCCTGGTGCGCCGTGGCCAGCAGCTTCTTGGTCTCGGCGTCGACGACAGCCGCGACGTCCTCGGAGTAGTTGCGGCTGTGCCCGAGGTCGCGGCCCAGGAACGGTTCGGAGTTGGACTCGCCCAGCTTGATGGCGCCCAGCCGCTCGGTCATGCCGTACTGGGTCACCATCGCGCGCGCCAGCGCCGTGGCCTTCTCGATGTCGTTGCCGGCCCCCGTGGTCGGGTCGTGGAAGACCATCTCCTCCGCCGCGCGCCCGCCCAGCATGTAGGCCAGCTTGTCGAGCATCTCGCTGCGGGTCTGGGAGTACTTGTCCTCGTCGGGCAGCACCATGGTGTAGCCCAGCGCCCGGCCCCGCGGCAGGATCGTCACCTTGTGCACCGGGTCGGTGCCCGGCAGCGCCGCCGCCACGAGGGCATGGCCGCCCTCGTGGTAGGCCGTGATCAGCTTCTCCTTCTCGCTCATCAGGCGGGTACGCCGCTGCGGGCCGGCGATGACCCGGTCGATCGCCTCGTCGAGGGCGTCGTTGGTGATCAGCCTCTGGTTGGCCCGCGCGGTGAGCAGCGCCGCCTCGTTGAGCACATTGGCAAGGTCCGCGCCGGTGAAGCCGGGCGTCCGCCGAGCGACGCTGAGCAGGTCGATGTCGGGCGACATCGGTTTGCCGCGCGAGTGCACCTGCAGGATCATGTGGCGGCCGTTCAGGTCCGGCGCGTCGACCTGGATCTGCCGGTCGAATCGACCCGGTCGCAGCAGGGCGGGGTCGAGCACGTCGGGCCGGTTTGTCGCCGCGATGAGGATGACGCCGCCTCGGACGTCGAAGCCGTCCATCTCCACAAGCAGCTGGTTGAGCGTCTGTTCCCGCTCGTCGTGCCCCCCGCCCATGCCGGCACCCCGGTGCCGGCCGACGGCGTCGATCTCGTCGATGAAGACGATCGCGGGCGCGTTCTCCTTGGCCTGCTCGAACAGGTCGCGGACCCGGCTGGCGCCGACACCCACGAACATCTCGACGAAGTCGGAGCCGGAGATCGAGTAGAACGGCACGCCCGCCTCGCCGGCCACGGCGCGGGCCAGCAAGGTCTTGCCGGTGCCGGGCGGGCCGTACAGCAGGACGCCCTTGGGGATCTTGGCGCCGACAGCCTGGAACTTCGCGGGCTCCTGCAGGAACTCCTTGATCTCCCCGAGCTCCTCGATGGCCTCCTCGCAGCCGGCCACGTCGGAGAAGGTGGTCTTGGGCATGTCCTTGGAGATGAGCTTGGCGCGGGACTTGGCGAACTGCATCACGCCCCGCCCGCCGCCGCCCTGGACCTGGTTCATGAAGAAGAGGAAGAAGCCGATCAGCAGCAGGAACGGCAGCACGGTGACCAGGAAGCTGCCCAGCAGGGAGGGCTGGGGGTTCTCGGAGTTCTCCGACTCGATCGTGCCCGCCTTGATCTGCTCGTCGACCGCCTGGATCATGCCCTCCTGCTGGCCGTAGATCCAGTGCGTGGAGACGCGGTCGCCGCCCTCGCGCTTGACGTCGGCGTCCAGGGTCGCCCGGACCTCCTGGTCGCCGTCGACGAAGGTGATCTCCTTCACCGAGCCGTCGGCGATGTACTTGTTCATCTCCGAGGTCGGGATCTCGTCGTACCCACCCGGCGACCCGGTCAGCTGCAGACCGAGGACGACGGCCACCACGACGAGGGCGATCCAGGGCCAGGGGCCCTTGAACATACGCTTCACAGGCATCTCTCGAACGTCATCTAGCCACGCAGCCCTGGGGCGGCCAGCCGCCGGGTCGCGCGATTACGGACCTCAGACGGTACACGTCTTCGCCAACGGCGGCGGCGGATCGGAGCACACGTGCGGAGGGGACGGGGCCGGCCCGTCCACGGTCATTGTCGCAGGCACGCCGGCGCGGGGGACCGGCCGGATCAGGAGCACCCGGCCGGATCAGGAGTAGACGTGCGGGGAGAGGGTCCCGATGTCGCGCAGGTTGCGGTACCGCTCGCGGTAGTCCAGGCCGTAGCCCACGACGAACTCGTTCGGGATGTCCCAGCCGACGTACCTCGGCTCGACCGGCATGGTGAGAGCCTCGGGCTTGCGCAGCAGCGTGGCGATCTCGACGCTCGCCGCCCGCCGGCTGCTGAGACTGTTGACCAGCCAGGACAGCGTCAGCCCCGTGTCGATGATCTCGTCGACGACGAGCACGTGCCGACCGGTGATGTCGGTGTCGAGGTCCTTCATCAGCCGGACCACCCCGCTGGACTTCGTGCCCGACCCGTAGGAGCTGATGGCGATCCAGTCCATCTCCGCGTGCCGGGGCAGGGCGCGCGCGAGGTCAGCCATCACCATGACCGCGCCGCGCAGGATCCCCACGAGGAGGAGGTCCTTGCCCTCGTAGTCCGCGGCGATCTCGTCGGCCAGCTCCTGGACTCGCGCCCTGATCTGGTCCTCGGTGAACAGGATGCGGACGAGGTCGGCATCCACGTGGGCGGAGTCCATGGGGAGCAGCGTACGGCGCCAGCCGCCGCCGCCGCTCCGGCGGGCGACGAGACGGCCTCAGCCGGGGGTGACGACGAGGCGGCCGTCCCGTCGCTGGGCGCGCGCCGGCCCCGGCAGGTCGATCCAACGCTGGCCGCGCCAGTCCATGACCAGCCCGTCGACCGCCCTCAGGTGGCCGTGCGTGAGGTCGGCCGCGGGCACGCCGGCGGCCAGCACGAGCAGCCGCAGCACGCGGCGGCGGACGGCGGCCGGCAGGGCCGCCAGATCGTCCACCAGCGGGGTGGAGCCGAGCCGGGCGGCCGTCTGCTCGGCGAGACCGTCGAGGTGGTCGACGTCCTCTCGAAGGAGGTCGGCCGTGCGGGCCAGGGCGGCCGGGACGCCCGGGCCCAGCTCCTCCTCCAGCACGGGGAGCACCCGGTGCCGCACCCGCGACCGGGTGAACGCAGGGTCTTCGTTGTGCGGGTCGGACCAGGTGCGGAGGTCCTCGGCTCGGCAGGCGGCATCGGTGTCGACGCGGGACAGGTCGAGCAGCGGCCGGCGGAAGCACTCAAAGCGCCGCCGCATCCCGGCCAGCGAGCGGGGACCCGATCCGCGGGCCAGCCCCAGGAGCACCGTCTCCGCCTGGTCGTCCCGGGTGTGGCCCAGCAGCACTGTCGCCGCGCCCAGGCGCGCCGCCAGCTCGCCGAGGACGGCGTACCGTGCCTCGCGGGCGGCGGCCTCGACACCCAGCCCACCGGCCACGTCGACCTGCGCGGTCACGGTGACCGTCTCGTCGGCGCCCAGCTCAGCCATCTGCGCGACGACCGTGTCGGCCCGTGCGGCCGATCCCTCCTGCAGCCCGTGGTCGACGGTCACCCCCACCACCCGCCAGCCGGCGTCCCGCGCGGTGAAGACCGTGGCGGCCAGCAGAGCGACCGAGTCGGCGCCGCCGCTGCAGGCCACGACGACGACCGAGCCGGGCTCGAGGTCGGCCAACTCGCGGCGCACGGCCGCTCGGCAGGCTGCGACGGCGGGGTGGGGGCCCACGGTCAGCCCAGGACCCGCGCCACCCAGGCGTCCGGCTCGGCGATCTCGGCCTTGGTGGGCAGGTGCTCGGGCCGCTCCCAGACGGCGTTGAACTCGGCCATCCCTGCCCGGTCCACGACGGCGCGGACGAACTTCGCGCCGTCGCGGTACTGCGCCATCTTGGCCTCCATGCCGAGCAGCCGGCGCAGCAGGCGGTCCAGCCCGGAGGCGCTGCGGCGGCGCCGGTTGAACGTGCGCCGGATCTCCTCGACACTTCCGATCACCTCGGGGCCGACGCCGTCCATCACGACGTCGGCGTGACCCTCCAGCAGCGACATCACGCCGGTGAGCCGATCGAGGATCTCGCGCTGGGCAGGCGTGCTCACGACGTCCAACAGGCTGCCGGCCTCGCCCCGGACCGCCCCTGACACCCGGGCGACCAGGTCGTCGACGATGGCCGTCGGCTCGACCGACTCCAGCAGCCCGCCGATCTCGGCAGACAGGTGCCCGCGCATCCAGGGAACGGCAGTGAACTGCACCCGGTGGGTCTCCTCGTGGAGGCAGACCCACAGCCGGAAGTCGGTGGGGTCAGCCGCCAGCTCGCGCTCGACGTGCACGATGTTGGGAGCCACCAGCAGCAGCCGGCCGGTCGGCTCGAAGAACGGGTCGAACTGCCCGAGCACCTTGCCGCCCAGGAAGCCCAGGACCAGGCCGAGCTCGGCGCCGGTCACGCGGGCACCGATCGCCCGGGCCGCCGGGGACGGCGCACCGCGCTTGGCGGCGATCTTGGCGACCAGCGGCTCGATCAGCGCCGAGAAGGCCTCGGCGTTGGCCCGGATCCACCCGGGGCGGTCCACGACCAGCACCGGCGCAGTCCGCTCCTCGGCCACCAGCCCGGTGAACTCCCGGACCAGGCCGGTCGACCGGTCGGCGCCGGCACGCAGCTCGGCGACGACGGAGGCGGCGTCGGTGGGGCTCATCTCGGGACCTGCGCCGGCGATCCGCGAGCCCAGCGCGGTGGCGACCTGCCAGTCGACCAGGGGGCGTCCATGGCGTCGACCCTATGCGGAGGTGCCTAGTCCGCGTCCGAGTGCCGGCGCGGGCCGGCCGTGGGCGGCTGCCAGCGCCTCAGCCCGCGGGGGCGCCGTCGAGCACGCGCAGGCGGCGAGCCGCTCGGCCAGCTGGTCCAGCCGCGCCCGTGCGGCGAGGGTGTCCGCCTTGCGCACGCGGTCGGCCACCAGCACGAACAGCAGGGGTGTCCCCCGCCGATCCACCGCGACGCCGGCCAGCCCGTGGACGCCGGTCAGCGTCCCGGTCTTGGCCCGCACCCCGCCTCCCGGACGAGGCGGCAGCTCCTCGAACCGATAGGACAATGAGCCGGTGAAGCCGGCCACCGGCAGCCCGGTCAGGACCGGGCGCAGCTCGGGATGCTCCGGGTCGGTCGCCAGCCGGAGCACCGCAAGCAGGGTCTCCGGCGCCAGTCGGTCCTGGCGCGACAGCCCGCTGCCGTCGAACAGCCGGGCGCCGGCCAGCGGGACGCCCAGATCGGTCAGCGTCCCCGGACGCCGGCGACGCCCCCGGCGAACGAGCCGTCGCCGTTGACCGCCAGCCCACCTGGTGACCCAGCACCTCGGCCGCCTCGTTGTCGCTGACCGCCAAGACGTGCTCGACGATCTGGTCGAGCGGGGCGCTCGGGGCCGCCGCGAGCTCGGCCGACCCTGCGGGAGCCGGCCGGGCGCCACGTCGCCGAGCACGCGGATCCGGCGCCGGGTCAGGGCGTCGGCGAACGCCCGCGCCGCGGTCGCCGCCGGGTCGGCCACGGTCTGGAACCCGCTGCCGCCGTACTGCGTGGTGTCGCGACCCTCGTCCACCCACAGCGCCGAGATCGGCGAGACCACGTCGTCGGGGATGTAGTCGGGCTCCCACTGCAGTGGGCCGGGGGCCCCTGAGAACAGGGTGGCGTCGTACCGCACGCGTACACGGGTCACCCCCTCGGCGCGCAGGGCGCGCGCCGTCCGCCGGGCCAGCGAGACCAGGTCGGCGCGGTGCAGGGAGTCGGGGTCGGACGCCGGCCGGCGGGCGAGGTAGGGGTCGCCGCCGCCCACGAGCACGACCTCGCGGCCGCCACCGCGCAGGACGCGCGTCGTGAACACGTGGTCGGGGCCGAGCACCTCCAGCGCGGCGGCGGTCGTGAGGAGCTTGGTCGTCGACGCGGGGACGACGGTGCGTGGGCCAGTGCGGAAGGCGAGGGCGCCGTCGAGCGAGGCGACGGCCGCGGAGACCCGGCGGCCGAGCTTCGGGTCGGCCAGCCCGTCCGCGAGGGCCAGCCGGACGGCCTGCGGGTCGGCGGGGCCGGTCTCCGGCAACGGGGTGCCGACCGGTTCGGGTACGGGTGCGGGGCTCGTGCTCACCTGCGGGGTCGGCACGGCGCTGGGCACGGGTGCGACCGGCGTGGCGCCGGGGTCCGGGGTGGCCGGGCCGGGGACGCCGCCCGGCCACCACTGCTCGACGAGGTCGGGCCGCCACCACCACAGTCCGGCGCCCGCGCCCGCGGCGAGGGCCACCACGAGGAGCAGGGACACCAGCAGCCGCGAGAGACACCCCCGCACCCGGCCGTGGCGTGGATCACCCTCGGCCACCACACCCCCCTCTCGACTGCCGTCGACGGCCATTGTGCGCGAGACTGTCACCCAACCGACCCGGAGACGATCATCGCTCAGCCGCGATCCGACTTCCGGGCACCCCACCGGAGGTTGGAGAGGAGCGGGAGGCGACGTGCTGGAGTTCGACGTGCTCGTGGAGATTCCCAAGGGCAGCCGCAACAAGTACGAAGTGGACCACCACAGCGGTCGGATCCGGCTGGACCGCACGCTGTTCACGGCCACGCAGTACCCCGCGGACTACGGCTACATCGAGGACACCCTCGGCCTGGACGGCGACCCGCTGGACGCGCTGGTGCTGCTCATCGGCGAGCCGACCTTCCCCGGCTGCCTGATCCGGTGCCGCGCGATCGGGATGTACCGCATGACCGACGAGGCCGGCGGCGACGACAAGGTGCTCTGCGTCCCGGTGACCGACCCTCGGCTGGAGCACCTGCGCGACATCAACCATCTGCCGAAGTTCGATCGCCTGGAGATCGAGCACTTCTTCACGGTCTACAAGGACCTCGAGCCCGGCAAGTCGGTCGAGGGCGCGGAGTGGGCCGGCCGCGACGCGGCGGAGGCGGAGGTCCGGGCGTCGTTCGAGCGGGCGCGCGAGGCGCTCGCGGTTCACGAGACGGCGCACGAGACGGCGCACGAGACGGCGGAGTGACCGCTCTGCACGGCTGAAGAGTCCGCTTCGGACTGCCTGCGCGGCGCCCGGCGGACGGGCCGGATCAGGGACGCGCGAAGAAGGTGGGCGAGATCCAGTAGTACATCGACTCCTCGCTGACCGGGCGACCGGTGCGCGGGGCGTGGATGATCTGGTCGTTCCCGACGTAGAGCGCCACGTGGTAGATCGACGTCGGACTGCTGGTGGTGCCCCAGAAGACCAGGTCCCCGGGCTGGAGCTGCGAGACCGAGATGGGCGTGGACTGCTGGTACTGCGCCACCGAGTAGTGCGGCAGCGAGACGCCGCCGGCCGCCCAGGAGCCCATGGTGAGCCCCGAGCAGTCCCAGGCGTCCGGGCCGGCGGCACCCCACCGGTACGGCTCACCGAGCTGGGCGCGGGCGAACGCGATGGCGGCGCCCCGCGTTGCCGGGCGGCAGGGGGCTCGGCTCGGGGTCCGGCTCGGGATCCGGTGAGGGCTCCGGCGTCGGAGTGGGGTCCGGAGTCGGCGTCGGCGGGGGGTCGACGAGCCGCTCCCGGAGCCCGGCAGGATCGGGGTGTGGCCTGCTGCTCCTGCTCGGCGTCCTGCGCCGCCCGCTCGGCGGAGCGCGCGGGCTCGAGCGCCTGCTGGCGCTCGGTGGCCAGGGCGACGCCGACGCCCTCGAGCCGGGCGAGCTCCGCGAGCAGGTCGCCCTTGCGGGCCGCCAGCGCCCGCGTCCGGGCGACCGTGCGCGCCTGGGCCCGCACCGCCGCGTCTCGGGCGTCGCGCGCGTGCGCCTTGGCGCGGGCAGCGCGAGCGGTGGCCTCCGCGGCGCGGGTGGCCGTCACATCGGCCACGGTGGCGCTGGCGAGATAGGCGTCGTACTGGTCGTCCAGGGCGCCCTCGGCGGTCTGCAGCGTGCTCGCGTCGTCCAGCACCGAGCTGATGCCGTCGGCCTCGAGCATGGCACCCAACGCCTGCAGGGCCGGGGGGGTCTCGATGGCACCCACGACCGTGTCGGCGTAGGCCGCCTGCTGCGCCGCGACGTGGGCCGCGGCTGCCTGCGCCTGGGCCCGAGCCTGGCGGGCCTCGGCCCGCGCCTGCTGGTACTTCCAGCGGGCACCGTTGAAGGCCTCCACCGCCTGGGCGGCCGCCACGGCCGCTTGCCGCTGCTCCTCGTTGGCGAGCGCGAGCTCGGTGCGGACGACGTCGACGGTGCGGGCGGCTGCGTCGGCGGCGGCCTCGGCGTCGGCGACGTCCTGCCGGGTCGGCACCGTCGCGTCGGGGTCTGCCACCGACGCCGTCGACGCGCCGGCGACCAGAGCGAGCGCCGCCGCCGCCGCGACCGCGGGCCGCAGCAGCCGTCGTCGCAGACTGGCCGGCTGCTGGCTGCGGGCGGCTGCTCGGCTGCGCACGCTGATCCCCCTGGGAGTTGTCCGGTGAGTCGGGCCGGGGCTTCCCGTCCCTCCCGCCCCGCGATGCGGGCTGGCGTGCCGCGGCGTCGGATCTCTCAGACCACCTGAGACACGCAGAGCACGCTAGTGCGCAGAAGTCACACAGGGAACACTTTTCACAGAATTTCTCATCGTTTGCGGCGTGTCGACTTGCGAATCACACCAATGTGATTCTCGGAGTGGGGCACCCCCTGCACCGGGGCGGCGCGTCAGTCGACGTCGACCGGCACCCGGGATGTCTGCGTCGTCGGGTGCGATGCCCGGCCGTGCCGGTCGAACCGCTGGCCGCTCGCCATCCCGCCGAGGTAGAACGACAGCAGGGCGATGACGATGCCCGCGAAGTCGTCAGCGACGTAGTGCCAGCCGAAGTACAACGTGGCCACGATCGTCACCACGAAGTTCGCCCACAGCACCCAGTGCACGACCCGGTTGCGCAGCGTGAACTGCGCCATCAGCGCGACGAGCAGGGTGATCGCGCAGTGCAGGCTGGCGAAGCCGGCCACCGACTGGACGACCCCCTCGATACCCCCCGTCAGCACTCCCTGACGCCCGTAGGACAGCGCCTCCATCAGCCGGGTCGACCCGACGCTCGGGAGGTCGGCGTAGCTCTGGAAGTACTCGAAGCCGGGGCCGAGCGTCGGCAGGGCGTAGTACGACGCGGTGCCCAGCGACCAGGCCAGCACCTGCGAGGTGACGAACCAGTAGCCGTAGGAGATGTTCCTCGACCACACCAGCCAGGCGGTCAGCGCCAGCGGCACGAGCGGCAGGAACCACAGGTAGATCGAGGACAGCACGTGCGCGGACACGCCGGTGCCGAGCAGCGCGTGCAGGGTCACTCCCGGGTCGTGACCGAGAAAGATCGCCCGGTCGATGAGGTGCAGCTCGCGGTCGTAGTTCCGCCCGGTCACCGAGGGCAAGAAGGACTTGAGGTTCCGGTAGCTGACGTAGGTGACGTAGAAGCAGGCGACGCCGAGCACGACCATCGTCACGCGCTCGCGGGTCCAGTGGGCGCGGATCCGCTCGCGGATCAGCGCGGGCATCGCCCGCGGCCGGAAGCCGGATCGCCACAGCGTGCGCGGCAGCAGGTCGGCCAGGAACGCGCCGCCGATGAGCATCGGCAGCCGCACCCACGCGGGGCCGAGGAAGCCGTCCGGGTCGGCCAGCCGCTTGCCCAGCAGGACGGCGGTGAGCATCGCCAGCACCCCCATGGTGAGCGCGACGCCCAGCAGCAGGGCGTAGGCGCGGCGGTACATGTGCGCCAGTCTAGGGACGCGCCGGCGACGCCGGCCGCCCGACGCCGACGGTGCCGGGAGTACGGCGACCCGCGTGGCATCGACGGCGAGCCGCACCGTGTCTCCAGGGCCCGCGTGCGACCCCAGCGGAGCGACGGCGTCGACGGCGCCCAGACCGCCGACGTCCACCACCAGCCGAACCTGCTCGGGTGTGGCGCGGGCCGACCGGACCACGCCGGACAGCGGGCCGTCGTCGACCAGGCGCAGCGCGGAGCGGCGCAGCGCCACCGCGCCCGCGGCCGGTGGAGGCCGGCGACCGCGAGGGCCTGGCGCGCGGGCTCGCCCGTGAGCACCCGGGCGTAGCCGAGGAACAGCGCCGTCTCGGAGTCGGCCGGGTGCTGCCACACCTGGGCCAGCGCCCCGTGCTGGACCAGCCGTCCGGCCCGCATCACGGCCATCGCGTCGGCCACGGCGAAGGCCTCCTCGTGGTCGTGCGTGACCAGCAGCGCGGTGGTCCCCGCGGCCACGAGGATGTCGCGGCGCAGCTCGCGCGCCAGGCGGGTGCGCAAGGTGGCGTCGAGCGCGGAGAGCGGCTCGTCGAGCAGCAGCAGCCGCGGGCGGGCGGCCAGGGCGCGGGCCAGCGCCACCCGCTGGCGCTCGCCGCCCGACAGCGAGGCCGGCATCCGGTCGGCGTACCCGCCGAGCCCCACCAGCTCCAGCAGCTCGGCGACACGTGCCTCCCGCTCGGCCCGCGGCGTCCGCCGCAGCCGCAGGGCGTAGCCGACGTTGCCCGCCACGGTCTGGTGCGCGAAGAGCTGGCCGTCCTGGAACATCAGCGCGAAGCCGCGCCGGTGCGTGGGCAGGCCGGTGACGTCGGCGCCTGCGAACCGCACCCGGCCCGCCGTCAGCGGCTCGAGCCCGGCGACGCCGCGCAGCAGGGTGGACTTGCCGCAGCCGGACGGGCCCAGGACCGCCAGCACCTGGCCCTCGGCCAGTGCCAGGCTCACGTCGACCACGGTCGGCTGCGCGGCGTCGTCGTACTGGATCGTGACGCGCTCCAGGGCCAGCCCCGGCGCCCCGGCGCCCACCCACCGGGTCACCAGCTGCCCACGCTCGGGACGCGGAGCCGCTCCACCGCCAGCGCCACCAGCGCGGTCGTGGCGGCCAGCACCACCGCCGCGGCAAGCGCCATGCCGTAGCTGTCGGCACCGGGGTGCCCGAGCAGCCGGAAGATCACCACCGGAAGCGTCGGGTGGTCCTCCTCGCCAGGAACGACGTGGCGCCGAACTCCCCCAGCGAGACGGCGAAGGCGAACCCCGCCGCGGCCAGCAGCGGCCTCCACAGCACGGGCAGGTCGACAGTCAGCGCTGCCCGCCAGGGCGAGGCGCCCAAGGACGCGGCAGCTTGACGCTGCCGGTCGTCGACGCCCTGGAGCACGGGCACCAGCGTGCGCACCACCAGGGCAGGGCGACCAGCGCCTGCGCGACCGGCACCAGGAGCGGGCTGTCGCGCAGGTCCAGCGGTGGTCTCCCCAGGGTGATCAGGAAACCGAAGCCGACGGTGACGGCGGAGACGCCGAGAGGGAGCATGACCAGGGCGTCGAACGCCGCGCGGGCGCGGCGCTCGGCCCGGGATCGGGACCGCCCGGTCACGACCGCGGCAACCAGCAGGCCCAGGGACAGCGACATCCAGGTCGCGTCGACGGCGGTGCGCAGCGAGGTGAGCAGGGCCTCGGTCACGGGGACCGGCAGGGGACCCTGCTCCCCCGTCGAGGCCAGCGCAGCGAAGTTGCCGAGCCCCCAGCCGGCGGGGGTGCGCAGCGCACCGGTCAGCAGCGTGACGAGCGGCGCGACCAGGAGGCCCAGCAGGGCCACGAAGCCCAGCAGGGCGGGCAGATCGCCGCGGCGGGGCGATCGCGGCCGGGCCGCGCTGCGGGCCACCGTCGGGTCGGGGACCGCCCGCAGCCGCTGCGCGAGCAGCAGCAGCCCGACGACACTCGCCAGCTGCAGCAGCGACAGAGCCGCCGCGGCCCGCAGGTCCAGCAGGTTGGTGGTGAGCAGGTAGATCTCGGTCTCCACCGTCGCGTGCCGCACGCCGCCGAGGGTCAGCACGATGCCGAACGCGGTGGCGCAGAAGAGGAAGACCACGCTGGCAGCGGAGACGACGGCCGGCCGCAGGGCCGGCCAGGTCACGGTCCGGAGCACCTGCGCCGGGGTCGCCCCGAGGGCGGCCGCCGCCTGCTCGGGACGCGGGTCGAGGGACTCCCATGCGGTACCCACCGCCCGGACGACCACCGCGGCGTTGAAGAACACCAGCCCGGCGACGATCGCAGCCGGCGAGCCGTCCCAGCCGAGAAAGCCCAGCGGTCCGCCCGCGCCCAGCAGCTGCCGGAAGGCCACGCCGACCACGATCGTGGGCAGCACGAACGGCACCAGCACCAGCGCCCGCAGCAGCCGTCGGCCCGGGAGGCGCACGCGATAGAGCAGGTACGCCGCCGGCAGGCCCGCCGCCAGCGACAGCACCGTGCCGGCGGTCGAGGTCCACAGCGTGAACCACACGACCCGGTGCACCCGCGGACGGGCCAGGACCGCCAGCACGCCACCGGGGTCGAAGCGGCCCTCCGGCCACAGCCCACGCGCGAGCATCCCCCCCACGGGGAGCAGGAAGAAGAGCCCGAGCACCGCCAGCGGCACCGCCGCGAGCAGGCCGAGCGTGAGCAGCCGCCGGGCCGACGTCGGGTTCACCGGCTGGTCACGTCGGTCCACGTCGTGAGCCACTCGTCACGGTGCGCCGCGATGTCGGCCGGGTCCAGGGTCGCCGGCGCGCTCGGGCGCTTGGCGAACCGCGCCCACTCGGTCGGGAGCGCGGTGCCCTCGCGCACGGGGAAGACATACATGCTCTCGGGCAGCGCCGCCTGGACCTCGGGAGAGAGCAGGAAGCTCAGCACGGCGCGCGCGCCTTCGGGGTTGGCGGCGCCCGCCAGCACCCCGGCGTACTCGACCTGCTGGAAGCAGGTGTCCAGGAGCGCCCGGGTGGTGGAGCGGCCGTCCTTGCCGATCGTGAACGCCGGCGAGGAGTCGTAGGAGACCACGATCGGCCGGTCGCCGTTCTCCCCGCCCTGGGTGAAGTCGACGAAGTAGGCGTCGCTCCAGCCGGCGGTGATCGCCGTGTCGTTGGCCATCAGCGAGGTCCAGTAGTCGGGCCAGGCGTCGCCGTACGCCGCGATCGTGGCGAGCAGGAACGCCATCCCGGGACTGCTCGTGGACGCTGCCGGCGCCACGAACAGCCCGCGGTAGGCCGGGTCGGCGAGGTCGTCGAGCGTGCGGGGTGGGCGCAGATCGTGGCCGGCGAACCAGCCGGTGTCGATGTTGACGCAGACGTTGCCGCTGTCGACGGGGACCAGGCGGTCGGCGCCGTCGGGCAGGGCGAGGCGCTCGGCGCCGGCGGGCAGCTCGATCTCGGCGGGGTCGAAGACATCGGCGTCCAGTGCCCGCGAGGCGAAGGTGTTGTCGACCCCGAACGCCACGTCACCGAGCGGCGCGCCCTGGGTGAGCACCAGCTTGTTGGTGAGTGCGCCGGCGTCACCGGAGGTGCGGACGACGAGCTGGTAGCCGCTCGCGGTCTCGAACGCCCGCAGCAGCCGCTTCGGGAGCGCCCAGGAGTCGTGCGTGACCATGACGACGCGCGTGGGCACCCTCTCCCCTGCGCCCTGGCTGGACTCCGGCGCGGAGCCCTCCCCCACCAGGCTGCAGCCGCTCAGCAGGACCAGGGCGGCGGCCGCGCCCAGGGCGCCCCGGCGCCGGGACCGACCGGGTCGTGCCGGGCGTGCGGGCCGGCCCGACGCCACCCCGGCGGACCGAGCTGAGCGAGCTGACCCTGCTGAACGACCTGACACTGCTGACTCCCTTCGCCGGTGCTAACCGGAGCAGGTTCGGAGGGTCTGCGGCTGATCCGCACTCTCAGCCCGCGAGCGGGCTCCCCTGTCGTGTGGCTCCATCCTACGGGTGGCTGGGTCTACGGGTGGCCGGGCCTCGACGCGCCCACGCGGTCGCGATCGCTGCGACGGGGCCGCGGAGCTCGGCGGGCGGGATGCGGAACCGGCTGGACATGGGGACCTCCTCGACGACGGGTCGACGGTCCCCCACCAGACACCGATCCGACCCGTGCTGTGACAGGTCGGGTGACAACCCGGGTGGCAGGTTCTGTGACAGTTCATCGGCCACCCACCTAGGCTCGGGGCCGTGCCGAGCCTGCGCCACGAGTTCCTCGCCTACGCCGTCCCGAGGGTTCGCCGGGCCGCGGAGATCGACGACGAGCCGGCGGAGCGGGCCAGGATCGAACGCTGGCACGCGTCCCTGGACAGGTCGCTCCCCACCCGGGCCGTCCCCGGCTTCGAGCGGCGCTGGTCGGTGCTCACCGAGGACGTGGGTGGCTTCCCCTGCTACACCCTCACCCGCCGCGGGACCACCCCGCGCCGCACCCTGCTGTACGTCCACGGCGGGGCGTACATGGCGCCGATCGACCCGCTGCACGTGCGCTACGTGACGAGGCTGGCGACCCGGCTGGGCGCCCGGGTCGTGCTGCCCGACTACCCGCTCGCTCCCGAGCACACCTGGCGCGACTCCTACGCCGCCCTGCTCGGGCTCGCGGCCCGCGTGCTCGGCGAGCCGGCGTCGCTGCTGGCCGGGGACTCGGCCGGCGGCGGCTACGCGCTGGCGCTGGCCCAGGGCCTGCGCGACCAGGCGCTCCCGCAGGCCGAGCGGATGCTGCTGCACTCGCCGTGGGTCGACCTCACCATGAGCGCTCCCGGCACTGCCGCGGCGGCAGTCTGGGACCCGTGGCTGCATCCGGGCAAGGCGCACGCGTACGCCGGCTGGTGGGCCGGCACGCCGGAGGACCTCGCCCGGACCGAGGTCAGCCCCGGGCTCGGCGAGCTCGCCGGGCTCCCCGGCGCTGATGCAGTACGGCACCCGTGACCTGCTCGCGCCGGGCTGCCAGGAGCTGGCCCGGCGCGCCGTCGAGGCAGACTGGTCGCTGGTCGCGGACGAGGAGCCCGGCCTGCTGCACGTCTACGCGCTGATGCCATTCCTGCCTGAGTCCCGCAGCGCCTTCGACCGGGCCGTGGCCTTCCTCGCCGGCTGAGCGGCGCCGACCGGAGGGTCAGCCGGCGACGAGGGCGAGGCCCGCGATCCCGGCGACGTACGTCGCGAGCAGCGCACCCGCGAGTCCCCGACGCCGGCGGACCATCGCCACGACGAGGGTCGCCACCGCGACGCCACCCGCGCACACGAGGTGCCGAGCACCGCCTCCGAGGAGACCGGCGTGCCGTGGACGACGGGTCCGGTCCCGACCGACAGCGTCGAGTCGGCCAATGAGGAGCCGAAGAGGTCGCCGATGGCCAGCGCGGCGGCACCGCGGCGGATCGCCGTCCAGGACACCACCAGCTCGGGCAGGAGGTGCCCAGCGCGAGCACGATCGAGCTGGCGACGAACTCGGGGACGCCCAAAACCTCGGTGAGCTGGAGGAAGGACTCGACGATGACGGTCGCGCTCGCGCCCACCAGCCCCAGCCACAGCAGCGTCCGGGCCACGCCGCCACTCACGGCCGCCGACGGCCGGGGCCGAGGCTGCTCCGCGGCCCGGGAGCGCCGTTCCAGCCACCACATGCCGAACACCCAGCCCACGACGAGCAGCAGGCCGTCGAGCCGGCCGAGAAAACCGTCCGAGATCAGCAGCGCGAGCACTCCCAGCGCCACCACGCAGAGGGCACCGGCGAGCACGACCACGGGCCACTCCTCCCGACCGCTCTCTCCGGTGAGCCCGGCCGCGAGCACGAGGAGCGCCAGCACCAGCGTGACCTGAGTGAGGGCCGAACCGGTCGAGTCGCCGACGTTGAGGTCGCCGTGCCCGGAGACCGAGGCGATCAGCGAGTTGGCGATCTCGGGCAGGTCCGTGCCGATGGCGAGCACCGAGACCCCGACGACTCCGACAGCGACGCCCAGACCGTCGGCGACCTCGAGCGCGGCGCCGACCGCGCGACGGCTGGCCACGGCCACGACCACGATGCCGGCGGCCAGCGCCAGCACCCAGAGCAGCGTCACCGGGCGGCCCGCGGGAGGTTGTCGCCCCGGACGACAAACGCCCGCACGGGGAAGGTCGCCAGCCCGCGAATCGCCACGGGGACGGCGAAGAACCGGTCCCCGTCCCGGACCTCGCCCAGACCGGTGAGGTGCTCGACCACCGGGATGCCGGCGGCCAGCAGCACCGAGTGGGCCGGCCGCTCGCCGGTGCCGGTGTGGTCGATGTTCACCGAGTCGATCCCCACGAGCGTGGCGCCCGCCTCGACCAGGTGACGGGCGCCGGCCTCGGTCAGGTGCGGGTGCGCGACATCGCCGTACCGCTCGGTGCGCCAATGCCGGTCCCAGCCGGTGTGCAGCAGCACGGCGCGGCCGGCGACCGAGACGCCGTCGAACGCCTCCGGCCCGAGGGCGACGTCCCCGGCCACCACGCACACCGGCAGGTCGGCGCACCGCTCGAGGGCCAGGGCGGCCAGGTCGTGCCCGTCGCGGTAGCGGTGGGCCGGGGTGTCCAGGTAGGTGCCGGTGTTGCCCACCAGGGAGATCCGCCCGATCTGGAACTCGGTGCCCGGCGCGTAGTGCCACACCGAGTCCTCGAAGGACAGGTGGGTATCGATGTGCGGCCCGGGCAGTCCGGGGTAGGTCATCATCTGGTGCTCGACGGGATGGCTGAGGTCGACCAGCGTCATGACTGCCAACCTAGGGGACCAGAGCCGGTCGGCGGGACCGACGGACGGACGAGGACCGACGGCAGGGATCGTCAGTCGAGCGGCTCGAACCGGGCTGTGAAGTGCCTCAGCGCCGGCGGCTCGTCGACGATGCGGTAGCCCGTGAGCTCGGCGGCGTGGCCGGCGACGTGCGTGCAGACCTCGATGACGTAGTCGATGTGGCTCTGGGTGTAGGTGCGCCGCGGGATCGCCAACCGCACCAGGTCCATCGCAGCCGGCTGTTCGGAGCCGTCGTGGTGGCGGCCAAACATCACCGTGCCGATCTCGCACGAGCGCACCCCGCCGGCCTCGTAGAGCGCCACGGCGAGCGCCTGACCGGGGTAGGCGAGCGGCGGGACGTGCGGCAGCAGCGCCCGGGCGTCGAGGTAGACGGCGTGCCCGCCGACCGGCGTGAGCACCGGGATGCCGGCGGCCACGAGGACTCCCCGAGGTAGCCGGTGGAGCGGATCCGGTAGCGCAGGTAGTCGTGGTGGACCGCCTCGGAGATGCCCTGCGCCACGGCCTCGAGGTCACGACCGGCCAAGCCGCCGTACGTCGGGAAGCCCTCGGTGAGCACGAGCAGGTCCCGGCAGCGGCGCGCCAGGTCGTCGTCATGCATCGCCAGCCAGCCGCCGATGTTGCCGAGCGGGTCCTTCTTGGCGCTCATCGTCATCCCGTCGGCGAGCGCGGCGAAGTCGCGCACGATGTCGGCGACGTCGCGACCTTGCTGCCCCGGCTCCTTCTCCCGCACGAACCACGCGTTCTCGGCGAAACGGCAGGCGTCCAGGAAGAGCGGCTTGGCGTACCGGTCGCAGATCTCTCGCACCCCGCGCAGGTTCGTCAGGGACACCGGCTGACCGCCACCGCTGTTGTTGGTGATCGTCACCATGACCAGCGGGACGTCGTCGGCCCGCTGGGCCAGCAGCGCCTCGAGCGCGGCAAGGTCCATGTTGCCCTTGAACGCGTAGTCGGAGGCGACCTCCCGCGCCTCGGGCGTCGGCAGGTCGACCGCCTCGGCGCCGGTGTACTCGACGTTCGCCCGGGTCGTGTCGAAGTGGGTGTTGTTGGGGATCACCGCTCCCGGGCCGCCGACGACGCTGAACAGGATCTTCTCGGCGGCGCGCCCTTGGTGGGTCGGGATCACGTGCGCGAACGGCCACAGCTCGCGGACCGCGTCGCGGAACACGAAGTACGACGGGGAGCCGGCGTAGGACTCGTCGCCGTGCTGCAGCGCCGCCCACTGGTCGCGACTCATTGCCCCGGTGCCCGAGTCGGTGAGCAGGTCGATCAAGACGTCGTTGGCGTGGACCTGGAACAGGTTGTAGCCAGCCTCGCGCACCACCGCTCGGCGGTGCTCGGGCGTGGTCATCCGCAGCGGCTCGACCGAGTGGATGCGGAACGGCTCGAAGATCGTGTGGAACTGGGGGGCGTCCATGGCCCGACGCTACTGCCGGCCGGGCCTGCCCGCCGGTCGTGGTCGGCACCCCGGTGCTGTCGACGGGCTCGGAGCGCCGGGCCGACTCGGCGAGATGAATCGGGCGGCCAGCCCCGCGAGCGATTCATTGGATGTCCACAGATGAGCCGTAGACTGCGCGGGTGACGACCTCACCGGTTGACCCCATCGCCGAGGCCCACCGGCAGTGGCGCACCCACGGCTGGGGCGGGGCCGCCGACGGCATGGCGATGGTGACCTCGCTGGTCCGGGTGCAGCAGCTCCTGATGGAGCGGATCGACTCGGTGCTGCGACCGCTGGGGCTGACGTTCGCCCGCTACGAGATCCTGCGGCTGCTGGCGTTCTCGCGCTCGGGTTCGATGCCGATGACCCGCCTCGGCTCGCTGCTCCAGGTGCACCCCACGTCGGTGACGAGCGCGGTCGACCGACTCCAGGCCCAGGGCCTGGTCGAGCGGCTGCGCCGCGAGCAGGACCGTCGGGTGATCCTGGCCATGATCACGCCCGCCGGTCTCGAGATCGTGGAGCGTGCCACGGCCGGGCTGAACGCCGAGGTGTTCGAGGCGCCGGGGCTCGAGGACGAGCAGGTGCGGGCGCTGACCACGTTGCTGGGTCGCCTGCGGTCGCACTCGGGCGACCAGGTGGTGCTGCGGGTCCTTTAGCAGCTCGAGCGCCCGCACCGTGGCCCTCAGTGCCTGGGTGTCCTACTATTCTTGAATAGTTGGATGTCCAAGCATCTTGCCCATGTCAAGGAAGACCCATGACCGACCGGCGCCCGCCCCTGCACGTCCCCACGCACCCCGTGCGGTTCGTGACCGCCGCCAGCCTGTTCGACGGCCACGACGCCTCGATCAACATCATGCGGCGGATCCTGCAGAGCCAGGGCGCCGAGGTGGTGCACTTGGGCCACAACCGGTCGGTCCAGGAGGTCGTCGTCGCGGCGGTGGAGGAGGACGCGCAGGGAGTGGCCGTGTCGTCCTACCAGGGCGGCCACGTGGAGTATTTCGAGTACCTCGTCGAGCTGCTGGCCCAGGCAGGCGCCGAGCACGTCCAGGTGTTCGGGGGCGGTGGCGGCGTCATCGTGCCCGCGGAGATCGCCCGGCTACGGGAGTCCGGGGTGAGGATCTTCTCCCCCGCGGACGGCCAGCGACTCGGCCTCGCCGGGATGGTCAATACGATGGTCGCGGCCTGCGACATCGACCTGTGGCAGCAGCGCGCCGTCCCGGCCGACGCGGTCATCTCCGGCGACCGTTCGGCGTTGGCCCGGGCGATCACCGGTGCGGAGACGGGTCACCTCGACGAGACGTTCCGCCGTACCATCCGGGCCGCGGCCGACGCGCACACCGTGCCCGTCCTCGGGATCACCGGCACCGGTGGCTCGGGCAAGTCCAGCCTGACCGACGAGCTGGTCCGGCGCTTGCGCAGCGACCAGCAGGACAAGCTGCGCATCGGCGTGATCGCCGTCGACCCGACCCGCCGCAGGGGCGGCGGCGCACTGCTGGGCGACCGGATCCGGATGAACGCGATCGATGGAGAGCACACCTACTTCCGCAGCCTCGCGACGCGCGGACGGCACGAGCTACCCGACGCGCTCGAGGACACGATCGCGCTGCTCAAGGCGGCCGGGCACGACCTGGTCATCGTGGAGACGCCGGGCATCGGCCAGGGCGACGCGGCGATCGTCCCGTTCGTCGACGTCAGCCTGTATGTCATGACGCCGGAGTTCGGCGCCGCCTCCCAGCTGGAGAAGATCGACATGCTCGACTTCGCCGACGCGGTGGCGATCAACAAGTTCGAGCGCCGCGGTGCGGCCGACGCTCTGCGCGACGTGGGTCGCCAGCTGGTGCGCAACCGCGAGGCCTTCGGCACCAAGCCCGAGGACATGCCCGTCTTCGGCACGTCCGCTGCGACGTTCAACGACGACGGGGTCACCGCGCTCTACCAGCACCTCTCGGGCGCGTTGGCCGGGCACGGGCTGCGCCTCGACGATGGCGTCCTCCCCCGGGTCAGCGTCCGGCACTCCTCCGGGATCGCCCAGGTCGTGCCGCCGCAGCGGGTGCGCTACCTCTCCGAGATCGCGGACACCGTGCGTGGCTACCACGCCGACACGGAGCGGTACGCCGACCAGGCGCGGCGCGTGCAGCGGCTCGAGGCCGTGGCGGCCGAGCTGGCCGGCCTCCCCGACGGGGACTCCGGCAGTGTCCCGACGCTGCTCGCCCGGGCACGTGCGGACCTCAACGAGGGCGTGGCCGCGTCGCTCGAGCGATGGCCGGCGGTGGTGGAGTCCTACTCCGGCGACGAGCAGGTCGTCCGGGTCCGCGACAGGGAGATCCACACCCGGCTGACCCGCGAGTCGCTGTCCGGCTCGCACATCCCACGCGTCGCGCTCCCGTCGTACGCCGACCACGGCGAGCTGGTCTCCTTCCTGCGCCGCGAGAACCTGCCCGGGTTCTTCCCCTTCACCGCCGGCGTCTTCCCGTTCAAGCGCGACCACGAGGACCCAGCCCGGATGTTCGCCGGCGAGGGCGACCCGTTCCGCACCAACCGACGCTTCAAGCTGCTCTCGGAGCACGCGGAGGCCAAGCGGCTCTCGACGGCCTTCGACTCCGTCACGCTCTACGGCCGCGACCCCGACCCGCGCCCCGACATCTACGGCAAGGTCGGCACCTCCGGGGTCTCCATCGCGACCCTCGACGACATGAAGGCGCTCTACGACGGCTTCGACCTCGTCTCCCCCACCACCTCGGTGTCGATGACCATCAACGGCCCGGCGCCGACCGTGCTGGCGTTCTTCCTCAACACCGCCATCGACCAGCAGGTCGACGCCTTCCGCGAGCGCGAGGGCCGGGAGCCTTCCCCGAGGAGCGCGCCGACGTGACGGCGTACGCCCTCCGAACGTCCGCGGCACCGTCCAGGCCGACATCCTCAAGGAGGACCAGGGCCAGAACACCTGCCTGTTCTCCACCGACTTCTCGCTGCGGATGATGTCCGACATCCAGGAGTGGTTCATCGAGCGCGGCGTGCGCAACTTCTACTCCGTGTCGATCTCGGGGTACCACATCGCCGAGGCCGGGGCGAACCCGATCAGCCAGCTGGCGTTCACCCTCGCCAACGGGTTCACCTACGTCGAGTCCTACCTCGCCCGCGGCATGGACATCGACGACTTCGCGCCCAACCTCTCGTTCTTCTTCTCCAACGGGATGGACCCGGAGTACTCCGTCATCGGTCGCGTCGCCCGCCGCATCTGGGCCGTCGCGATGCGCGACAAGTACGGCGCCAGTGAGCGCTCGCAGAAGCTGAAGTACCACATCCAGACATCCGGCCGGTCCCTGCACGCGCAGGAGATGGACTTCAACGACATCCGCACCACCCTGCAGGCCCTCATCGCGATCTACGACAATGCCAACAGCCTGCACACCAACGCCTTCGACGAGGCCGTCACCACCCCTCGGCGGAGTCGGTGCGCCGCGCGCTCGCGATCCAGCTGATCATCAACCGCGAGTGGGGACTGGCGATGAACGAGAACGCCCTCCAGGGCTCCTACGTCATCGACCGGCTCACCGACCTGGTGGAGGAGGCCGTCCTCGCCGAGTTCGACCGGATCACCGAGCGCGGCGGCGTGCTGGGAGCGATGGAGACCGGCTACCAGCGCGGCCGGATCCAGGACGAGTCGATGCTCTACGAGCAGCGCAAACACGACGGCTCACTGCCCATCATTGGCGTCAACACCTTCCTCTCCCCTCAGGCCGAGGCGGAGCACACCGTCGAGCTGGCCCGCGCCACCGAAGCCGAGAAGAGGTCCCAGCTGGACCGGGTCCGCGGCTTCCAGTCCGACCACCGGGACCGGGCCGAGGCAGCCCTGGCACGCCTCAAGCAGGGCCGCGATGGCCCAAGACAACGTCTTCGCCGTTCTCATGGACACCGCGCGCGTGTGCTCCCTCGGCCAGATCACCGAGGCCTTCTTCGAGGTCGGCGGCGCCTACCGCCGCAACGTCTGACGCCAACGGTTCCGCGACGACTACCACCGGGGTCGTCCGCACCGACCCTCGAGACCCGGACCAGCGTCTTGGTAGGTCCGTGGTCGCCGATGTCTTGCGACATCACTTGCGACATCGCATGCGACCTCACCTGCGAGCTTGTCGGAGCCGCCTGTCGGAATCGAACCGACGACCTAATCATTACGAGTGATTCGCTCTACCGACTGAGCTAAGGCGGCGCGCTGCGGGCACGCCCGGGCAGCGCCAGCAGGATAACGGACGAGGTGACCCGGGCACTCATCGGCGGGACACCTCCGACAACCCGGCGCCGACCGGATCGCTAGCACACCGGGCCCGTCCCACGCGGCGGGCTGGACCAGTGTGTCTCGATTTGCCAGATTCGTTGCGGGAGAGGCAAATCGGGCGTTACCGTTCACGCTCTACCAGGCACGCCGCACGAATATCTCGGGAGCACCAGTGATGCCGATCTTGGGGACGTCCATCCCTCGTCAAGTGGCCTTCGTCGGCCCGTTCGGGGTCGGGAAGACCACCGCCGTCTGCACCATCTCCGACAACGCTGTCACCTCGACCGAGGTGATGAGCTCGGTGGCCCGCACCCGTCCGGGCCGCCACCTCAAGGCCACCACCACCGTCGGCCTGGAGATCGGCGAGTGGCACGCCCCGGACGGCGGCAAGGTGGCCGTCGTCGGGACGCCGGGCCAGGAGCGCTTCGATGTCGTGCGCCGCTCGGCGATGCCGCGCAGCTCGGGGTGGTCCTGTGGCTCTTCGGCCAGCACGACTTCGCCCTGCTCGACACCGAGCTGTGGCTGGACTTCATCGCCGACGAGGTGTCCACCAGCAAGCTGACCGTCGCCGTCACCCGGCTCGAGGAGGGTGGCCGCAGCCTCGACGACTTCCGAGAGGTCGTCGCACACAAGGACCCCGCCATCCCCCTGGTGGCCGCCGACCCCCGCGACCGGACCCACGTCGTCGACGTGCTGGCCACCGCGCTGAGGATCGAGCGGCCCGTCGAGGAGGTCGTGGGATGAAGCGCACCAAGACCCGGGGACTGCCGCCCTGGCCGTCGACCCCGAGGACGCCGTGACCGGTGCCGCCCTCGCCGACGACCACGACGCCGACGTCCTCGTCCTGCCCCAGCGCTCGGCCGAGCCGCCCGCCGGCACCGAGATGGATGCCGACATCGCCGCCTCCTGGGACCTCTGGTCGGCCCAGATAGGCCACGCGCTGCTGCCCGTGCTCGAGCGGCTCGCGACGTCGCTCCCCGGGTTCTCGTCCGCGATGATCTGCACGGCCGACGGCTTCAACCTCTGTTCGATCGGCCTCGACGAGGCCGCCGTCGACCGGGTCTCGGCCCTCACCAGCTCGCTGCACTCCATCGCCGACGCCGTCACCGACGCCACCCAGGAGGCGGGCCGCCCGCTGGACATGGTGAGTCTCGCCAACGGCACCAGCAAGACCGTAGTGCTCGCCGTGCGGGACCTTATCGTCGGCCAGCTTCTGGTCCACGTCACCGCCGACACCGACACCCTGGGCGTGCTCCTCGTGCGGGCCCGGGTGGCCGCCGAGAGCGTGCGCGCGACGCTCGCCGACTCCTGACCCCCAGTAGACCTGCCGACCGGACTCAGTCCACTTCCCCCAACCCCTCACCCCCCAAGGAGAGCACCGTGCTCGACATCGACATTGCCGCCCTCGACCAGTGCGTCGCGGACGTCCAGAAGATCCTCAAGGAGGGCCTCATCGCGACGGACATCTGGGACAAGGACACCGGTCTCAGCCTGGCCGGCTACAACCCCCAGCCCGAGGCGACCGCCCTGTTCAACCAGCTGACCAACGAGATGCAGCAGACCCTGTCCGGGTCCGGCTTCCCCGGCCTGAACCGCTACTACCTCCTCGACCTGGAGGGCGCCAACACGGTGGTGTGCCAGCGGCACGGCGAGGACCTGATGTCGGGGATGCTGCTGGACGCCGAGAAGGTCAACCTCGGCATCCTGGTCAGCGTCGTCATCCCCAAGTACGCCGCCGGCGTGGCGGCCGCCCGCAACACCCAGGACTGACCCCGGGCTCACCCCCACTGCCCGGGCCGTCAGGTCCCCACGCCCTCCGGCTGATATCCCCCACCAGCCGGAGGGCCCCCGGCCCCCTCCTCAGCAGGCGAGGCCGTCCTGCGGGACGGTGCCGTCGAGCAGGTATGACTCGACGGCACCGTCCACGCACGGGTTGCCGGCGTTGTAGCCGGTGCCCGTCACCGTCCCGCGTGACCAGGACGCCGGAGTCCAGCTGGGCGGCGAGTGCCCGCGCCCACGCCAGCGGCGTGGCGGGGTCCCGGGTCGTGCCGATCACCAGGATCGGTGGCGCGCCGGGCGCGTCGATCGTCGGCGGCTGCTCCTCGGCCCGGGCCGGGAAGCCCGCGCAGCCCACACTGTCCCACGCGAAGACCTCGCCGAAGGTCGGCGAGGAACGCTCGAAGCCGGGCAGCAGCCGCTCGACACGAGCCGGCGTGACCGAGCCCTGGTCGTCCAGGCAGGTGATGGCCCGGTAGGCCTCCTCGGAGTTGTTGGCGTAGCTGCCGTCGGCGTTGCGGGAGAAGTACGCGTCGGCGAGGTCCTGCAGCGTGCGACCGTCGCCGTCGAAGGCGTCCTTGAGGGCGTTGGACAGCAGGAACCAGTAGTCGCGGTTGTACAGAGGCGTCGCGATCCCGAAGAACGCCGCGCCCGACGTGAGCTGGCGGCTGCCGCCGGCGGGCAGCGGCCGCCGCTCCAGGTCGCCGAGCAGTCCCTCGATGCGCGCCACGCCGCCGTCGACCGAGTCGCCGAGGAAACAGCTGTCGGTGGAGTCCACGCAGTTGGCGACGTAGGCGCGCAGCGCCGTCTCGAAGCCGCCCGCCTGCTGTCGGTTCAGCGCGACGACGCCCAGGGTCGGGTCCAGCGCGCCGTCGAGCACCAGCCTGCCCGCACGGTCCGGGAACAGCTCGGCGTACGTGGCCCCGAGCTTGGTGCCGTACGACGCCCCGAAGTAGGTCAGCGTCCGCTCGCCCAGCGCCCCCCGGAGCACGTCGATGTCGCGCGCCGCCTCGACGGTGGAGATGTGGCTCGCGAGGGCGCCCGAGCGCTGGACACAGCCGGCGCCGAACCGGTCGAACGCCGCCTGCAGCTCGCGCTCCTGCGCCGGCGTCTCGGGAGTGCGGTCCAGCGAGATCCACCGATCCAGCTGGTCATCGGTGAGGCAGTCGACCGGGCTGCTGTCGCCGGTGCCCCGGGGGTCGAAGCCGACCACGTCGAAGCGGTCGGTGAGCTGGCGGCGGAAGTACGTCGTCGCACCTCGGGCGTAGTCGGTGCCGGGGCCACCGGGGCCGCCTGGGTTGACGACGAGGTATCCCTGCCGCTCGCCGGGCACGCTGGCGGGCCGCATCAGCAACGCGAGGGAGATCGTCTCTCCCCCGGGGTCGGCGTAGTCGAGCGGCACCGTGAGCCGGGCACAGTAGAAGTCACCGCACGGCTGCCAGTCCAGGCGCTGGCCGTAGTAGGGCGCCAGGGCGGGGCGCGGCGCGCGAGTTGCCTCCGGCCCGGCCGGCGACGGCGACACCCGCGGCACGCCAGCGCCCGTGCTCGGGCGGTCGGCATGGGTGCCCAGCAGGGCCATGGTGACGCCGACTCCCGCCGTCACCCCCACCAGCCCGAGCACCAGCAGGCCGACCAGCCACCGCCTCATCCAGCACCCCGTCTCGGCACGCGCAGGGCGACCATCATCGACTCCAGGGCCAGCAGGGCCGGGACGTTGAACTCCAGCATCTGCTCGCGGGCGGCGAAGACCGCGTCGATCCGCTGCAGGTGGCCTTCGGGGGTCGACGCCCGGGCGAGCTCGGCGACCTCGGCGCGCATCTCCTCGTTGACCAGCGCGGCCGGACTGCCCGACGCGACGACGAGGGCGTCGCGGTAGACCGAGACGAGGTCCATCAGGCCGCGGTCGATGACATCGAGATGGCGGCGCTTGGCGCGCGTCTTCTGCGCCCGCTGGAGCGCCGCCAGCGCGGGGGCGTACTCCCGAGGCCGGCGGCCGCGCTCGACCACGCCGTACGCAGCGTCCAGGTCGGCCTTCTCCCGGGCGTCGAGGTCGCCGGTGATCTCGTCGGCCTCCTCCTGCGTGACCTCGTGCAGGTTGGTGGCCGCGGTGAGGCAGGCGCCCAGACTGGTCAGCCGCGCGGGCATGGCCACGACTTCGCGCCGGCGGTTGCGGGTGGCCTCGTCGCGGGCCAGGGCCCGGGCCCGGCCGATGTGCCCCTGGCTCGCGCGGGCGGCGTACGCCGCGAGCGCCTCGCTGGCGCCCTCGGCGCGCACCAGGAAGGCGATCACCTCGGCGGTGCTGGGCGTCGTGAGCGCCACGTGCCGGCAGCGCGACCTAATCGTCGGCAAGACGTCCTCGACCGTGGGCGCGCAGAGCAGCCACACCGTGCGCTCGGTCGGCTCCTCGACGGCCTTGAGCAGCGCGTTGAACGCCTGGTCGGTGAGCCGGTCGGCGTCCTCGACCACCATGATCTGCGAGCCGGCACCGATCGGAGCGAGAGCCGAGCGGCGCACCAGGTCGCGGACCTCGTCGACGCCGATGGACAGCTTCTCGGTGCGGACCCGGGTGACGTCCGGGTGCGAGCCGGCCAGCGTCGTGCGACAGCCTCGGCAGTCGCCGCAGCCGGGCGACCCATCGCCGGGGCGCTCGCACTGGAGCGCCGCGGCGAAGGCGACCGCGGCATTGGACCGCCCCGACCCCGGCGGCCCGGTGAACAGCCACGCGTGGACCATGCCGCGCCCGCGCGCCGCGGCGTCGAGCGCCGCGATGACGGCGCGCTGGCCGACCAGGGTGTCCCAGACCGTCATCTCGCCTCCACCTGGGCAGCCTGCCCCAGCAGCGGCTCGACCCGGTCGCGCACGGCGGCCGCGATCTGCTCGACGGGGAGCCCGGCGTCGAGGACGAGGTAGTGCGCCGGGCTCGCCGCGGCCATCTCCAAGAAAGCGGCGCGCACGCGCTCGTGGAACTCGACCGACTCGCCCTCGATCCGGTCGCGCTCGGCGAACCGGCCCAGCCCCTGCCGGGGCGCCAGGTCGAGCAGCACGGTGAGGTGTGGGCGCAGGTCGTGGGTAGCCCAGCGCGCCACCACCTCCACCTCGGCCCGCGTCAGCGCCCGCCCGGCGCCCTGGTAGGCGAGCGTGGAGTCGACGTACCGGTCCGTGATCACGACCCGGCCGCGCTCCAGCGCGGGCAGCACGACCCGGTCGACGTGCTCGGCCTTGTCGGCGGCGTACAGCAGCGCCTCGGTGCGGTCGGAGAGGTCGCCGGTGGCCGGGTCGAGCACGATCCGCCGCAGCTGACGGCCCACCTCGGTGTCGCCGGGCTCGAAGGTGAGGAGGACGGAGGGCCGCGCTCCTCCAGCCAGGCCTGCAGCAGCCGAGCCTGCGTGGACTTTCCCGCCCCCTCGCCGCCCTCGAAGCAGCAGAAGACCCCGGCGGCGGCGTACACGCCCCCGGCAGGATCGGGTCGGAGGATGTCGGACAGGGTGGGGCTCCGCTCTGCGACGTGGCCGGACGGGGTGACTCGGGGTGGCTCTGGGTGGCTCTGGGTGGCTCTGGGTGGCTCTGGGTGGCTCTGGGTGGCTCTGGGTGGCTCTGGGTGGCTCTGGGTGGCTCTGGGGCCGACGCTACGAGGTTGCCCGGACAGCGTGCCACGCGGGCCACCAGAACGCGCGCGACCGCGCCTGGGCCGAGCGTCCCCGGGCGAGCTCCGCAGCGGCCGAACAGCAGCGGGCCTGGATGTACGTGGCGGGCGCGGCGGCGCACCTAGACCTCGAGAGGACAAGAATCCCTCCGATGAGGTTCAGAGTGCGGTTGTTAGACATTTGCCCGCGGACCCTGTTCCGGGTCGGGGGTCTCTGGTTACGGTGTGAGTAGCGGGACCGGGGAGAGCCCCGGGACCCACCATGGGGAACAAGGCAAAGGGTGGCCTCGCAGACCTGCTGGGGAGCGGGAGAGGCGGCTCGTACGGGGAGTTGGCGACATGGCCGACGACAGCACCGGCACCTCGGGAGAGGCCGGCCGGCGAGGTCGCACGGCGCGCAGGGTTGCGGCCCTGGCGCCGCTGCTCCCCCTGACCGCGGCCTGGACCCTCCTGCTCAGCGACCCCGCCGCCACCCCGGGCGCGGGCATCGCCCTGGTGCCCCTCGCCGTGTCCTACGCCGAGCCCGCGGCCGCCTACCCCGAGGTGACCACGATCAGCGCGCCCGAGACCGCCGGCGGCAGCACCGCGCTGACCAGCACGGCGGTCGATCGGGAGCGCACCGTCGTGGACGACATCCCTGACGTCGCGCTGGCCGCCTACCAGCGCGCAGCCACCGTCGCCAACGCGGCGGACGCCGGCTGCCACGTCCCCTGGGAGCTGATCGCCGCGGTCGGGCGCGTCGAGTCCAACCACGGCCGCTTCGGCGGCAGCCGGCTCGACGCCGACGGTGTCGCGATGCCGCCGATCCTGGGCGTGCGCCTGGACGGTCGGCACGGCACCTCCACGATCGCCGACACCGACGCGGGCGAGCTCGACGGCGACCGACGCTTCGACCGCGCGGTCGGGCCGATGCAGTTCATCCCGGCGACCTGGGCCTACGTCGGCGTCGACGCCGACGGGGACGGCGTCCGCAATCCCCAGGACATCGACGTTGCGGCGCTCTCGGCAGCGGTCTACCTGTGCGCGGGTGGCGATGACCTCGCGACCGACGCCGGCCAGCGGCACGCCGTCCACCGCTACAACCACAGCGCGTCGTACGTCGAGACGGTGCTGGCCATCATGCGCTCCTACCAGCGCGGCGACCTGTGGACCGTCCCCGGCGTGGCGCCCGGCGGACCCGTCGTCGTCGGCCAGGAGCCGCCAGCTCCCCTGCCCCCGGCGCCGGACCCCCAGCTGGAGGCCGACGTCCGCGAGCCGATGTCGGTCCACGAGGACACCCCGTCGGCCGAGCCGACCCCGGCGGAGCCGATCGAGCCGGAGCCCGGCGTCGACCCCGGCGAGCCGCCCGCGCCCGAGCCGTCCACCGACCCCTCCGACTCCCCGTCCGATCCCTCCGACTCCCCGTCGGACGACCCGAGCGAGACTCCCCAGCCTGACGACGAGTCGTCGGCCTCGCCCGGCGCGGACGGTGACCCCGCCCTGGCTCCCGGGACGCCCGAGGAGCAGGCCGCCGCGCTGTGCGCGCTGGTGGGCCGGCCGGAGGACCTGACCTGCCTGGAGGTAGCCCTGACCGACAGCGACAGCCCCACCTGGGTGCTTCCGACGGCGGAGGACCTGCTCACCCGGCTGGACGAGCTGGGCGCCTAGGGGGGAAAAGGCCGCGGGCGCCCAGGTAATGGCCGTACTCCTCGTCATCGCAGCCTTCTCAGGGCTGCGGTCCTGCTACGTGGCTGCGGCCCCCTTGGCGGTGCCCTTCTTGGCCGTGCTCTTCTTGGTCGTGCCCTTCTTCGCGGTGCTCTTCTTGGCAGGCGACCGCCGGGCCGCCTTCTTGGCCGGCCCCTTGGCCCGGCGCTCGGCCAGCAGCTCAGCAGCGCGCTCCAAGGTGAGGGACTCGACGCTGTCGTCCTTGCGCAGCGTGGCGTTGTACTCGCCGTCCGTGACGTAGTCCCCGAAGCGCCCCGACTTCACGATCACCGGCTGCCCCGAGACCGGGTCGGCGCCCAGCTCCTTGAGCGGGGGCGCCGCGGCCGCCCGGCCGCGCTGCTTGGGCTGGGCGTAGATCGCCAGCGCCTCGTCGAGCGTGATGGTGAGCAGCTGCTCCTCGGTGGCCAGCGAGCGGGAGTCGGAGCCCTTCTTCAGGTAGGGCCCGTAGCGACCGTTCTGCGCGGTGATCTCGACGCCGTCGGCGTCCGTGCCGAGCACCCGGGGCAGCGACAGCAGGGTCAGCGCGTCGGCGAGGCTCACGGTCTCCAGGCTCATCGACTTGAACAGCGACCCGGTCCTGGCCCTGGCCCCCTTGGGGGCGTCCTCGGGCAGCACCTCGGTGACGTAGGGGCCGAACCGACCGTTCTTCGCCACCACCTGGAAGCCGGTGACCGGGTGGACCCCCAGCGAGACCTGCTCTCCGGCCGGGTTGGCCAGCAGCTCGGCCGCCTTGGCCGCGGTCAGCTCGTCGGGGGGCAGGTCGTCGGGGACGTTCGCCCGCCGCGCGGCAGCGGTGCCGTCCTCGCCGGGGGCCTCGAGGTAGGGCCCGTAGCGGCCCACCCGCAGGACGACGCCGTGCTCGGGGTCGATCGGGAAGGTGGCGAGCTCCTTGGCGTCGATGTCGCCCAGCCCGGTCACCAGCGGGTGCAGCCCCTTGAGCCGGTCCGAGCCGTAGTAGAACTCCGCCAGCTCGGTGTTGCGGTCCTTGTGCCCGGCGGCGATCTCGTCGAGCACGTCCTCCATGAGCGCCGTGAACTCGTAGGAGACGAACCGGGTGAAGTGCTCCTCGAGCAGCCGCACCACGGAGAAGGCCAGCCACGCAGGCACCAGGGCGGTGCCCTTCTTGTACACGTAGCCGCGGCTCTGGATGGTCCCGAGGATCGAGGCGTACGTCGAGGGGCGGCCGATCTCGCGGTCCTCCAGCTCCTTGATGAGCGTCGCCTCCGTGTAGCGCGCGGGAGGCTTGGTCTCGTGCCCGGCGGCCGTCAGCGAGGCTGCCGTCACCCGCACGCCCTCGGCCAGCGCCGGCAGCCGCACCTCGGTGTCGTCGCGCCGCTTGCTGGAGTCGTCGGTGTCCTCGACGTAGGCCTTGAGGAACCCGTGGAAGGTGATGGTGCGGCCGCTGGCGGAGAAGACGACGTCCTCGCCGGTGGCGGCGCCGCCCCCGAGCCGGACGGTGACGGTGTTGCCGGTGGCGTCCTTCATCTGGGAGGCGACGGTGCGCATCCAGATCAGCTCGTAGAGGCGGAACTGCTCCCCGGTCAGCCCCGTCTGGGCGGGCGTGCGGAAGCTCTCCCCGGCCGGCCGGATCGCCTCGTGCGCCTCCTGGGCGTTCTTCACCTTCGAGGCGTAGGTGCGGGGCGCGTCGGGGAGGTACTCCGCGCCGTACAGCTCCGACACCTGGGCACGCGCCGCAGCCACCGCGGAGCCCGACAGCGTCGTCGAGTCGGTGCGCATGTAGGTGATGAAGCCGCCCTCGTAGAGCCGCTGGGCGACCGACATGGTCGCCGAGGCGCTCATCCCAGCTTGCGGCTGGCCTCCTGCTGCAGCGTGGTGGTACGGAAGGGTGGGTACGGCGAGCGACGGTACGGCTTGGACTCCACCGACCGGACCTCGTAGGTGGTGTCCGCGAGCGCGGCGACCAGCGCCTCCGCCTCGGCCCGGCCCAGGTGCGCCCGGTCGCGCGCCTTGAGCGCGCCCTGCTCGTCGAAGTCCTGACCCCGCGCGACGCGGCGGCCGTCGATGCTGTGCAGCTTCGCCGGGAACATCCGCTGCTCATGGTCTGCGCCCGCGTCGAAGGTGCCTTCGAGGTCCCAGTAGGACGCCAGCCTGAAGCGCATCCGCTCCCGCTCGCGGTCCACGATCAGCCGGGTCGCGACGGACTGCACCCGGCCGGCGGACAGGCCCGACATGACCTTCTTCCACAGCACCGGCGAGACCTCGTAGCCGTACAGCCGGTCCAGGATCCGGCGCGCCTCCTGGGCCTCCACGAGGTCCAGGTCCAGGTCGCGCGGGCTCTCGGCGGCGGCCTGGATCGCGGTCCGGGTGATCTCGTGGAAGACCATCCGGCGCACCGGTACCTTCGGCTTGAGCTCGTCGAGCAGGTGCCAGGCGATGGCCTCTCCCTCGCGGTCCTCGTCGGTGGCGAGGTAGAGCTCGTCGGCGTCCTTGAGCAGCCCCTTCAGCTTGGTGATGTGGGCCTTCTTGTCGCGCGGCACGACGTAGTAGGGCTGGAAGTCGTGCTCGACGTCGACGGCCAGCCGGCCCCAGGGCTTGTCCTTGATCGACGCAGGTGTGTCCGCGGCGCTCTGGGGAAGGTCGCGGATGTGGCCGATGGAGGACTCGACGACGTACCCGTCGCCGAGATACCCGCCGATCATCTGCGCCTTCTTCGGCGACTCGACGATCACCAGCTTGTGTGCCACGGCTTTCCCCTGCGTGCGAAGTCCTGTGTTCGGTGTGTGCAGCTTGGCTGCCCGGGCCGGCTGCCCGGGCCGGGCAGCCTGGTGGGTGGCAGCAGGCCCACGGCGGAACACGGTAGCGCGAACCACCCCGGAGTCCAGCGCGCCGGTCTGCACAATGGCCGCTGGCCGTGCCTTGCGGGTGCGGCGTCCAGGTGGTCGGCGTCGGCGTGAGACCGGCCCCGCATCCCAGCCTCGTGGCGGTATTTTCTACCCGGTGAAGCCAGCACGGCGTGCCCCGCGCGTCGAGATCAGTCTCCTGGGCGCGGTTGAGGTGCGCATCGGTGGTGCGGCGCTTCCGGTGACGGCCCCCCAGCAGCGCGTCGTGCTCGCCGTGCTCGCGCTGGCGGGCGGCCAGCCGGTCACCGCCGACGCCCTGTGCGACCTGCTGTGGCCCGAGCGCGTCCCCGCGACGGCCCGGACCTCCCTCCACAACACCATCCGGCGGCTGCGCGCCCTGCTGAGCGACGCGGCAGCGAGTGAGATGCTCGTGACCGAGCCGGCCGGCTACCGGCTGGTGACGGCGGTGGACGCCGTCGATGTCGCCCGGCTGGACGGGCTGCTCGCCGTGGCTCGCGGGCTGGCGGCCGCGGGCGACACTTGCGCCGCGCTGGCGGCGTACGACCAGGCGCTGGGACTCTGGCGCGGCGAGCCGATGGCCGACCTCGCCAGCGCCGGCTCGGCTGACCGCCCAGGCCGAGCAGCTGGCGGAGCAACGGATCTCCGCCTCGGAGGAGTGGGCCGTGCTGGCCCGCGCCGCCGGCCACGCCGACCGCGCCGTGGCCCTGCTCCACCCGCTCGTCGAGGCGCATCCCCTGCGCGAGCCGCTCCGCGCCCTCCTCATGCTGGCTCTCCACGACGCCGGCCGGACGGCGGAGGCGCTCACGGAGTACGTCCGCGCGCGCCAGCTGCTGGTCGCCGAGCTCGGCGCCGAGCCCGGCGCCGTGCTGCGCGCTGCCCACGCTGAGGTGCTCCGGTTCGAGGAGCCCGACACCGACGAGCCGCGGTCGCCGCCGGTCGTGACCCCGGCTCAGCTGCCGGCCGCCCTGACCCGCCTGATCGGGCGCGGAGACTCGATCGCCGCTCTCGACGAGAGCCTGTCGTCGCTGGCCGACGGGCCGCTCACCTGGGTCGTCTCCGGGCCCGCCGGAGTGGGGAAGTCCGCGCTCGCGGTCCAGTGGACCCGCGGGGTGGCCGAGCGCTTCCCCGACGGCCAGCTGTTCGTCGGCCTGCGTGGGTTCGACCCGGGCGGCACGCCGCTGAGCACGACCGAGGCCCTGCATTCGCTGCTCGCCGGGCTGGGCGTCCCCGCCGAGCAGACCCCCCAGCAGCTGGACGCGCTCACCGGCCTTTACCGCAGCCTGCTGTCCGGTCGCCGGATGCTCGTCCTGCTCGACAACGCCCGCGACGCCGCCCAGGTCGCTCCCTTGTTGCCGACCTCACCCGGCTGCCTCGCCGTGGTGACCAGCCGGCACGAGCTCTCCGCGCTGGCCGTCACTCACGCCGCACGAGCACTGCCGCTGGCCCTGCTCGACGACGCGGCGGCGCGTTCACTGTTCGCCGCCCGGCTGGACGAGCGGCGGCTGGCCGCCGAGCCCGCCGCAGTAGGGGAGATCCTCGCCCACTGTGGCGGTCTGCCGCTCGCGCTCGCGGTCTCGTCGGCGCGCGTGGCCACCCGTGCCGACGCCTCCCTCGCCGACCTCGCGGCCGAGCTGGGCGAGTCCTCCCTCGACGTGCTCACCCTCGGCCACCCTACGACCGACGTGCGCGCCGTGCTGTCGTGGTCGGTCGACGCGCTGTCCGCCGAGGCCGCCCGGGTGTTCGTGCTGATCGGGCTACACCCGGGTCCGGAAGTGGGGGTCGCCGCACTGGCCAGCATGGCGGGGGGCTCGCTGCGGGAGAGTCGGGCGGCGGTCGCCGAGCTGGCCCGCGCCAACCTCGTGACCGTACGCCGGCCCGGCCGCATCGTGCTGCACGACCTCGTGTCGGCCCACGCCGCCGAGCTGGCCGAGACCGAGCTGACCCCCGAGGAGCGGGAGGCCGCCCGGTCCCGGCTGGTCGACCACCTCCTCCACAGCGCGGTGGGCGCCACCCGCACCATCTTCGTCACGCCGTTGCCGTTCGAGCCGGCCCCACCGACCGCCGGCGTCACCCCGGAGACCTTCGCCGATGTCGAGGAGGGCAACGACTGGTTGGCGGCCGAGCTCTCGACGCTGATCCAGGTCACCGCACTGGCCGCCCGATCCGAGGCGATGCACACCCGCGCCTGGCAGCTCGCGCGCACGCTCAACGGCTACCTGTGGGATCGGTGCCGGTTCGCCGACATGGTCCGACTGCACGAGCTGGCGCTCGCCGCCACGCAGGCCGCCGGCGACCGCGCCGGAGAGGCGGACACCCGGCACGGCCTCGGCGAGGGCCTGGTCGGGATGGAGGACTTCGACCAGGGCGGGGCGGAGCTGCTCTGCTCGCTGGGGCTGTTCGGCGACCTCGGCGACCGGGTCGGCGAGAGCGACGTCCACTGCAGCCTGGGCCGGCTCTTCGAGGCGGCGGGCTCACCCAGGGAGGCCTTGCAGCACACGGAGGCCGCTCTGGAGATCTACCGCGAGATCGGCGACCGCAGTGGCGAGGCGGTCGCGCTCAACAACATCGGCTGGCTGCACGGCAGCCTCGGCGACTTCGAGACCTCGCTCGCCTACTGCCGCCAGTCGCTCGAGCTCTACCGCCGGCACCGGGACCTCACCGGTCAGAGCTACGCCCTCGACAGCGTGGCGCGCGCCTATCTCGGACTGGGCGACGTGCGCCGGGCGATCACGATGTACGCCGAGGCCGGCGAGATCGCCCGCACGCTCGGGCACCGCTACAACCACGCCGAGAACCTCACGCATCTGGGCGACGCCCTCCACGCCGTCGGCGACCTCGACGCCGCCCGTCACGCCTGGGCGGAGGCTCTCGAGGTGTTCACCGAGGTGGGCCACGCCCGAGCCGAGGCCGTGCGTACCCGGCTCCAGCTCGTGGACGACCCCACCGCGCGTTAGCGGTGCGTTAGCGGCACGCTGCGAGCTTCGGAGGCGTACCTGGCCCGGGCGGCGCCGACTCGCGTCGTACGCCGCCCCGTCGACCGGTCCTGCCGAGCTGAGGACCGGGCGGCACTCCGGCGGGGGCGACCATGCCTCGACCATCCCGACTCGGGCGCATCCTGCTGAGTGCGCTCGCGGCCCTCACCCTCGTCTCGACCGCCTCGCCCGCCTCCGCCGACGAGACGCAGTCGCCGTCCGCCGAGGTCAGCGACGCCACCGTCCTGGCGGCGAAGGCCTACCCGGCGTCCAGCTGATCGCGACGACCTACACCGCCACCGTGATCGTCCAGATCCCGATCATGGACCAAGCCGCGCTCGACGCACTCGGCCAGCGGGTCGCCGGGCAGGCTCTCGGGCGGCTCCATCGACGTCACCGAGGAGGCGATCACCGAGGAGGTCGTCGACGCCCTCGTGAAGTCGCCCAGGACCTACTTCGTGGCCGGGCCGCGCACCTACCGGCGACGCACCAGCCTGGTCGGCGTCGGCACCGGCTGGGTGATCACCCCGGACGGCTACCTGGTCACCGCCGCCCACGTGGTCGACACTCCCGACGCACAGCTGCGGCGACAGTTCGCGCTGAACAGCCTGGACAAGCTGGGCCGTCAGTTCGTCCGCGGTCTGCAGAACAGCGGGACGACGCTCACCGCCGATCAGGTCCACAGGCTGACCGACGCGATCCTCGGCTGGCTGGCCGCCCACCTGGCGGTGACTCGCCTCCACGTGTCCGTCGCGGCCGAGCTGGCGCTGGGCTTCGACGGCGTCGGCAAGGACCAGAAGGCGGTCCAGGCCGAGATCGTCGACGTGGGCAAGCCCTACCCCGGCAGCGACGTGGCCCTGCTCAAGATCGACGGACAAGAGCACCTGCCGACGCTGCCGATCGGCACGAATGACGACGTGTCTCCGGGGAGACCGTGCACGTGGTGGGCTTCCCGGCCGCCTCGACCTTCTCCCCGGGCTGTCCCGAGACGCCCAGGTGCAGCCCACGGTGACCGAGGGCCCCGTGACCGCGATCAAGAGCACGAGCACCGGGATGCCGGTGATCCAGACCCAGGCACCCGCCAGCCCGGGCAACTCCGGCGGTCCGGTGCTCACCGACGGCGGCCGATCCGTGGGCGTGCTCGTCGCCAACGCCGTCGGCGGCGACGGGGTCGCGGCGCAGGGCCAGAACTTCGTGATCCCCGCCAGCGAGGTGCTCGACATGCTCGCGCGCAACGGCGTGACGCCCCGGGAGAGCGACACGTCGGCGACGTACTCCAAGGCCATCGACGAGTTCTACGCCGAGCACTACCGGGCCGCTCTGCCGCTGTTCGAGAAGGCGGACACGCTCTACCCTGCCCATCCCTTCGCGCAGAGGTTCATCACGGACAGCAAGACCGCGATCGACGAGGGTCGCGACAAGACGCCGGTCACGAAGGAGGACTCGGGGATCAGCTCCGGCCTTCTCGTCGGGCTCGGCGGTGGGCTCGTGGCTCTGCTCCTCGCCGCCGGGCTGGGAGGCTGGCTGGTGACCCGCCGCCGGCGGCGGGGCCGGTGCCGTTCTCGGGGAGGAGGGCAATCGTCGTACCCGGTCCCGCCGGCCGCGCCGACACCGCCCGGTGTCCCGGCACCGCAGGGCGTCCCGGCACCGCAGGGACCGTGGGCGCCAGCGGTGCCCCCACTCACCGCGCCCACCCAGCCGCTGCCCACGGCGGGGACGCCCGAGCCCGCGCCGCCCCCTCCCCCCGCTCCCGCTCCGGCAGCTCCCGCCGCTCCCGTGGTCGCCCCGTCCGGACCGCCTCCACAGCCGCGGTGGGACCCCAGCGCGGGTGGTACCTGCCCGACCCAGAGGCTCACCTCCCCAGGGGAACCGGCACCCTAGGCTCGCGTCGCTCCTGGCCGGCTCGGCCGGTGAGGACACACGCCAGGTGCTCGCGAGACCCGCGCCGGGGACGGGTCCTGCGATGTCACCGGCCCCGCGGGAGCTCGACGGAGGTCCCGTTCCAGCCCTGCTGCGGCCAGGAGCGGGACCGGCGCGGGACCCGGGCGCACGGCCCCAGCCCGTGTCACCGGGTCCCGCGTCACCGTGGGGCGCGGTTGGCGCGGCGCGAGGCTCAGGCGTGCAGGAACCCCTCGGCGAGGAGCCCCCGGACCGCCGGGAGGTACCGCCGCGGTCAGCTCGGCCGGGTCGCGGTCGAGCAGGGCGGCGATCGCCGCGAGCAGGGCGCCGACGGCGAGGTCGCCGTCGCTGGCCCCGACCAGCGCGGCCTCGACGGTGTCGACCGTGCGCGCCCGGCGGAACCCGCGCTGACGTCGCAGCACGATCCGCTCGGGGTGCTCGCCACCCGGCGGCCCCACGGTCTCCTGGACGACGTCCTCGGCGCGTCGCAGGATCGCCGCCGCGAGGTCGGCCACGGACCCGGGCGAGTCCAGCGCCGACGCCCACTCGGCGACCGCCGGGGCGATGGGCTGCTCCACGGCGTAGGGCCAGTCCCACAGCTCGTGACGCCCGTCTCCCGCGTCGCCAGGGCGGCGGCGGAGGTTCAGCCAGCCGAAGCCGACGCCGGCGACCCCGTGCCGGTCCAGCCAGGACAGCCAGGTGTCGTAGCGGGCCGCGTAGTCGGGGCTGCCGTGGTGCCCGGAGTCCGTCAGCCACAGCTCGACGTACTCGGCGGGGTCGAGCACCTCGCGCTGGACGACCAGGGCGTCGCAGCGCCCGTCCAGCCAGGTGGCCAGCCGCTCGTCCCACGTGCCGTCGGCCGGCACGATCCAGTTGGCGAGCACCTGGCACCAGCCGCCGTCGGTGAGGTGGTCCGGCGCTGCGCGCACGATCAGCTCGACCGCCCGGTCGCCGGGCAGTCCGGAGTCGCGGTACACCAGCCGCTCGCCGGTGCCCGGGGAGATCACGAAGGGCGGGTTGGTGGCGATCAGGTCGAACCGCTCACCCGCGACCGGCTCCAGGAACGAGCCGTCGCGCACGTCGACGCCGGCCACGTCGTTGAGGGCGACCGTGCACGCAGCCAGCGCGAGCGCCCGGGCGTTGACGTCGGTCGCGACGACCCGGTCGACGTGGCCGGCCAGGTGCAGGGCCTGGACGCCGCAGCCGGTGCCCAGGTCCAGCGCCCGGCCCACCCGGTGTCGCAGGGTCAGCTGGGCCAGCGAGACCGACGCCGGGCTGACGCCGAGGACGTGGTCGGCACCCACGTGGGTGGGGCTGCCGTCCAGGCCCGGGGTGAGGTCGGACACCACCCACAGGTCCCGGTCGCCGGCGGCATCCGTCGCGGCGTACGGCCGGACGTCCAGGCAGGCGACGGCCTCTCCCCCACCGGTCGCCAGCAGGCCGGCCGAGACCAGCCGGTCGACCAGGCCCGGCAGAGCCCGCTCGGCGTGGTCGCGCGGGACGCTGGCCTGGAGTAGGAACAGCCGCACCAGCGTCGCCAGCGGTGACCCGTCGGCGGTCCGCCGCAGGCCGGGTGTGGTCTCGTTGCGCCCCAGGGCGGCGTGCGCCAGCGGGCCGAGCAGCTCCGCGACGGCGTCGTACCCGTAGCCGGCTGCGGCCAGCGCCGCGCGCAGGAGCGGCGCCGCCGCCAGCAGCTGCGCACCATCGGGTCCCCTCCGGCCGCTCCACACACCCCGCACGCTACGCCGACCCGGGAGCCGCTCGGTCAGGGGCAGAAGGCGTGCACGTGGCCGGGCGCGCCCTCGAGCCAGATCGCGAAGCCCACCGACGAGTCGGCCAGCTCGGGGCGCCGCCCGGGGAGCGTCACGATCGCGTGGCCCGGGATGGCGTCCGGATCGGGCGCAGCGCCCGTCCAGCAGTGGTGGCGTACGACGAGCAGCTCGCACCCGGTCGGCGTGTGACGGACCGGCGGCCGGAGGCGCCGCGGCGCGACCGGGATGGCCACGACGACGTCCTCGGCGAGGACGGAGAACGCCGCGAGGGCCGCCACGGTCACGACGAAGACCCCGAGGGCCCGGCCCAACGCTCCCGTGCCGGCGCGGCGCAGGGAGCCACCGTGCCGCCCGGTCACGGCGCGACCGCCCCGCAGGTCTCGCGGCGCTGCTGCATCGCCTCCGCGACGGCCTGCACCCGATCGCCGTACCCGCCGGCCAGGGCGCGGTCGCGCACCGCCGCGAGGGCGTCGTGCCGCTCGTCCGGAGCCAGCCCGAGGGCCGCGTGCACGTCGCGTCGCAGCTGCGCCGGGACGCGGGTGCGCACCCACGCCCGGTGCCCGTCGCGATGCGCGACCCATCGCTCGGCCCGCTGCTGCACCCCTGGCCCGGAGCCCCCCTCGAGCGCCTCCCGACGCAGCTCGCGCAGAGCCGGCCCGCGCTGCTCCGGAGTCATGGTGCGCCGGTCGGTCAGGTCGTCCCGCAGCGACTCGGGCAGCTGCTGCCAGACCGCCCCGCACGGGAGCTGCGGCTCGTGCTGAGCCGCAGCGACCCCGGCGACGAGCGATCCCGCGCCGAGCGCGGCCGCGGTCGCGATACCCGTGATCAGCTGAAGTGCCATGGTGTCCTCCGTGCCTGAAGCGCCGGCCGGTCCGGCGTACGACGACAGCGTGTGCCGTACGAGTGACCGCGGTGTTCGGGCCGTGTTCGGGCTCGGTAAGAGCCGGGCGAACTCGCCCCCAACTCCGCGCGGCGGCACTAGCGTGTGGCCCGTGACCGACCCCGCACCCCAGCGCGGACTCGTCCTGGTCGTCGAGGACGAGCCGGGCATCGCCGCGCTCCAGCGGCGCTGCCCGCGCGCGAGGGCCCGGCGTCCACGTCGAGGCCGACGGCGCCGCGGCGCTGGCGGCTGTCCGCCGGCTCGAGCCGGTCGTGATCGTGCTGGACCTGGGCCTGCCCGGCCGCGACGGGACCCAGGTCCTCACCACGCTGCGCTCGGCCGGCGACTGGACGCCCGTCTTGGTGGTGACCGCGCGAGACGACGAGGTCGACCGCGTCGCGGGGCTGGAGATCGGCGCCGACGACTACCTCACGAAGCCGTTCTCGCCCCGCGAGCTGGTGGCACGGGTCAAGGCCGTGCTGCGCCGCCGCACCGGCCCTCCGGGTCGAGTGCTGGAGCACGGGCCGGTCCGGCTGGACCAGGACCGTCGGACGGTGCAGGTGGACGGCTCTCCGCTGGCCCTCACTCCGACGGAGTTCAACCTCCTCGCCGAGCTGCTGGCCGCCGCCGGACGCGTGGTGACCCGCCCCTCGCTGCTCGCGAGCGCGTGGGGGCAGGCCGACTACGCCGGCAGCCGCACGGTCGACGTCCACGTCGCGCAGCTGCGCGCCAAGCTGGGCGCGGCCTGCCCGATCACCACCGTCCGCGGGCTCGGCTACCGGGTGGAGGCGCCATGAGGCTCCCGGCCGCCGGACTCACGCGCCGGCTCGTGCTCGCGATGGGGGGCGTCGTCCTGCTGAGCAGCCTGCTCACCGTGCTGCTGACGACGCCGCTGCTCCGCTCGACCACGCAGAGCGCGGCTCGCGAGAGCATGCAACGTCAGCTGACCCTGCTCGCGCGGCTCCCGACCGCGGCGCTCTCGAGCCCGCGGGCCGCCCAGGTCGCCGCGCGGGGGGAGCTCCAGCTCGGAGTGCTGTCGCCGTCGGGGACGCCGACCGGCTCGGCCACCCTGCTCAGCCGGGCCGAACGCCGGCGGCTGCTGGCGGGCGGGTCGGTCTCGGCGTCGTCGGGGAGCGGCAGTGACCGGGTGCTGGTCGAGGCCCGTCCGACCCGGGACGGCGGAGCGGTGGTGCTGGTGTCGAGCGACCAGGTCGTCAACGCCGCCATGGTGCGGATGCGGCGTCGGGTGCTGCTGGCGGCCTGCCTCGGGCTGGTGCTGGCCACTCTGGCCGCCGTGGCGCTGGCGAGCTGGCTCACCCGCCCCCTGACCGCGGTGGCCGAGGCGGCGCGGCGGCTGGCCGGCGGAGAGCGCGACGTGCCCTTGCCCGCCGGCGGGCCGCCCGAGGTCGGCGATCTCGTCGCGGCGCTCGGTCACCTCGACGGCGCGCTGCGCACCAGTGAGGATCGTCAGCGTCAGTTCCTGCTGTCGGTCTCGCATGAACTGCGCACCCCGCTCACCGTGCTGCGCGGCTACGCCGTTGCGCTGGCCGACGGGGAGGTGTCGACCCACGAGCTCCCCGACGTCGGCGCCACGCTGCAGGCGGAGGCGACGCGGATGGAGCGGTACGTCGACGACCTGCTCACCCTGGCCCGGCTGGAGGCCGACGACTTCCCGCTGAGCATCGGCCCGGTCGAGCTCGACACGCTGGTCGAGCAGGCCGAGACCGCCTGGGCCGGACGAGCGGTCGGACGCAAGGTCGCGGTGGCGACCGAGACCGAAGAGGTGACCCTCGACACCGACGGCGGACGGGTGCGCCAGGTGCTGGACGCCCTGGTGGACAACGCCGTCCGGGTCACCCCGGCGGGCGGGCGCGTCGTGGTCGCCGTACGCCCGACCGACGGGGGTGGCGTCCGACTCGAGGTCCGGACTCCGGGCCCGGGCTCACCGCCGCGGATGCCGCGTCGGCCTTCGAGCCGGGCGTGCTGCACGATCGTTACGGCCCCGAGCGGGCCGGCGGTCAGGGGCTCGGCCTGGCGATCGTGTACGGGCTGGTCAGCCGCCTCGGCGGCACGGTCACGGTCGAGACCGCCCGGAGGGCGGCGCCGCCTTCGTCGTCTCCCTCCCCTGATCCGCCCGCAAATCGCCGATCCGGCAGAAGTTCGGGGAACAGGTCTCGAACTTCTGCCGGATCGACGCGAACTTCTGCCGGATCGACGCGAACTTCTGCCGGATCGACGCGTCAGGCCTGGAGGGCCTCCGGAACGTCCTCGCCGATGATGACGGCGCGCTGCTTGGAGATGTAGACCGCCACCACGATGACCGCCAGGGCGATCAGGGCGATGACGATGCGCAGCACGTCGTTCTGGTCCTTGCCCACCCCCATCGACACCACGGCACTGGCGATCAGCAGCGACACCAGGTTCATCACCTTGATGAGCGGGTTGATCGCCGGGCCGGCGGTGTCCTTGAAGGGGTCGCCGACGGTGTCGCCGATGACGGTCGCGGCGTGGGCATCCGAGCCCTTGCCACCGTGGTGGCCGTCCTCGACCAGCTTCTTGGCGTTGTCCCAGGCGCCACCGGAGTTGGCCAGGAAGATGGCCATGAGTACGCCGCTGCCGATGGCCCCGGCCAGGAAGCCGGCCAGCGCCGTGACGCCGAGCCCGAAGCCCACGGCCACCGGGGCCATGACGGCCAGCAGCCCGGGCGTGACCAGCTCGCGCAGCGAGTCGCGGGTCACGATGTCGACGACCCGGCCGTACTCCGGGCGGCCCGTGCCCTCCATGATCCCGGGGATCTCGCGGAACTGGCGGCGCACCTCGAAGACGACCGCTCCGGCGGCCCTGCCCACGGCGCTGATCGCAAGGCCGGAGAAGAGGAACACCACCGACGCGCCGGCGATCAGCCCGACGAGCACGGCCGGGTTGAACACGTTGAAGTTGAGCAGGGCGGTCTCGTCGGCGCTCGGCTGCGCCTTGGTGAGCGCCTCCGCGACGGAGGTCGCGTAGGAGCCGAACAGAGCCGTCGCCGCGAGCACGGCGGTGGCGATGGCGATGCCCTTGGTGATCGCCTTGGTGGTGTTGCCGACGGCGTCCAGCTCGGTGAGGATCTTGGCGCCGTCGCCACTGACGTCGCCGGACATCTCGGCGATGCCTTGGGCGTTGTCGGAGACCGGGCCGAAGGTGTCCATGGCCACGATGACGCCGACCGTCGTGAGCAGGCCGCAGCCGGCCAGTGCGACGGCGAACAGCGACACGGTGAGCGTGGCACCGCCGAGCAGGAAGGCGATGAAGACGGCGGCGCCGATGACGACGGCCGTGTAGACCGCCGACTCGAAGCCGACCGAGATGCCCGACAAGATGACCGTCGCCGGCCCGGTCAGCGACGTCTTGCCGACGTCCTTGACGGGGCGGTGCTCGGTGCCGGTGAAGTAGCCGGTGAGGGCCAAGATGCCGGCCGACATCACGATGCCCAGCACGACCGCGATGGTCGCGATCAGCCGTGGGTCGCCGCCAACCCGGCATGTCGGTGCCCTGGACGTTGGCCAGGTCCCCGAAGGAGCCCGGCAGGTAGACGTACGCCGCGACCGCCGAGGCGACCGCCCCGATGGCGGCGGAGATGTAGAACGCGCGGTTGATAGTGCGCAGGCCGTTCTCGCCCGTGCGCGGCTTGGTGAGGTAGACGCCGATGATCGCGGTGATCGCGCCGATCGCCGGAATGAGCAGCGGGAACACCAGGCCCTTGTCGCCGAAGGCCTGCGAGCCGAGGATCAGCGCAGCCACCAGGGTGACGGCGTAGGACTCGAACAGGTCGGCCGCCATCCCGGCGCAGTCGCCCACGTTGTCGCCGACGTTGTCGGCGATGGTCGCGGCGTTACGCGGGTCATCCTCGGGGATGTTCTGCTCCACCTTGCCGACCAGGTCGGCACCGACGTCCGCGGCCTTGGTGAAGATGCCGCCGCCGACCCGCATGAACATGGCGAGCAGCGCGGCCCTGAAGCCGAAGCCCTCGAGCACGTGCGGCGCCCGGTCGTGGAAGAGCAAAACGACGATGCTCGCGCCGAGCAGGCCCAACCCCACGGTCGCCATGCCGACGACGGCGCCGGTGCGGAACGCGACGTTCATCGCAGGGTCCCGCCCGGTCGTGTTCGCAGCCGCGGCCACGCGGACGTTGGCGCGCACGGCCAGCCACATGCCGAGGTAGCCGATGCTGGCCGAGAAGCCGGCGCCGAGCAGGAAGAAGATCGACCGGCCGATGCGGACCGCCAGGTCGTCCGCGGGCAGCGCGAACAACACGAAGAAGGCCACGGCGGCGAAGATGCCCAGGGTTCGGAACTGCCGCGTCAGATAGGCGTTGGCGCCCTCCTGCACACCTTGGGCGATGTTCTTCATGTTGTCGGTGCCTTCATCGGCGGTCAGCACCTGAGCACGGAACATCGCCGCCATGCCGAGCGCAGCGAGTGCGATCACGGCTACGACCACGACGAGCATCAGGTTGCCACCGGAGACCTCCACGACATCGGGAAGGATCCCGGTCATGCGTTCCTCCTGGAGAGTTCGTGAGACACGCCAAAGAACTGGCGCGGACGGAGCGGAGTCTACGCAGGTCGACGGGGCGCGAAAAGACGGGCGCGGGCATCACACGCGGCCAGGCACCCGAGGCGGGTTTCGCAGGCTCAGGTCGCGGCGACGGCGGCGTCCGCGGACCCGTGGATCGCGAACACCTTGGCCAGACCGGTGATGCGGAAGATCTTGAGCAGGCGGTCCTGCGTGCAGACCAGCTCCAGCGAGCCGTCGTGCGCGCGGACCTTCTTCAGCCCGCCGACGAGGACGCCCAGACCCGTGGAGTCGAGAAACTCGACGGCCTCCATGTCGATGACGATGCGGCGCCCGTCGGCGACCAGCTCGGTGATCCGGTCGCGCAGCTTCGGGGCGGTGTACACGTCGATCTCACCACCGACGGAGACGATGGTCTTGCCATCGACCTCGGACGCGTCGTCAGAGACAGGTCCACCCGTCCGCTCCTCGGGGTCAGCTCGTGCTTCGGCGCGCCGGCCCTGGACACGCCTAGGCAGTATCAAACCACGGAACGCCGCGGAGTGGAGGCGCCGACCACGCGCGCGCCCCGGCCGCCCGGAGGCAGCCGCACCGGTCGACCGGGCACGGTGTCGTCGGCGTTTGCCAGACTCCCAGCGTGGACGGCACGACAGCGGGACGGCGGCCCGGATCCGCGCGCGACGTGTCCGCCGTGCTCGACCGGCTGGCCGCTGCCCCCGGCCGCAAGGACCGGCTCACCCACGTCGAGATGCTGCCGGCGCGCGCCGCCACCACCGCTCCGTGGCCGGAGTGGGCCGACCCCGCCGTCCGCACGGCCTACGCCGGCCAGGGCGTCCGCGAGCTGTGGACCCACCAGGCCGTGGCCGCCGACGCCGGCTACGCGGGGAGCCACGTGGTGCTCGCCACCGGCACCGCCTCGGGCAAGTCGCTCGCCTATCAGCTGCCGGCCCTGTCGACGATCCTCCAGCGCCGCCGTCCCCGCGCGCAGCGGGGCGCCACCGTGCTGTACCTGGCCCCCACCAAAGCGCTCGCGCACGACCAGAGCTCCGCCGTCCGGTCGCTCGGGCTGGAGGTGCGAGCGACCACCCACGACGGCGACTCCTCGCGCGAGGAGCGCGAGTGGTCACGGGCCTTCGCGGAGTACCTCCTCACCAACCCGGACATGCTGCACCGGTCACTGCTGCCGCGGCACCAGCGCTGGGCGGACGTTCCTGGGCCGGCTGCGGTTCGTGGTGGTCGACGAGTGTCATCACTATCGGGGCGTCTTCGGCGCACACGTCGCGCAGGTGCTGCGCCGGCTCAGGCGGGTGTGTGCGTCGTACGGCGCCGATCCCACGTTCATCCTCGCGTCCGCGACGGTCGCCGAGCCCGAGGCCGCGGCTGCGCGGCTCACCGGCCTCGACGTCCTGGCCGTGACCCGGGACCACTCCCCGAGGCCGCGTGACCCTCGGGCTGGCCGGTCCGCCGCTGGCGGCCTACTCCGGAGAGAACGGCGCACCGGTTCGCCGGGCGCCTCGGCGGAGACGGCCGAGCTGCTGGCCGACCTCGTGGTCGAGGACGTGCGCACCCTGGCCTTCGTGCGCTCCCGGCGCGGAGCCGAGCAGGTGGCGATGACCGCCGCCGCGCTGGTGGGCGAGGTGGCCCCGAGCTGTCGGCCCGGGTGGCGGCCTACCGCGGCGGGTACCTCCCCGAGGAGCGTCGCGCGCTCGAGACGGCGCTGCGCACCGGCGAGCTGACCGGGCTGGCCGCCACCAACGCGCTCGAGCTGGGGATCGACGTGAGTGGGCTCGACGCGGTGCTGGTCGCCGGCTACGGGGACCCGCGCAGCCTTCTGGCAGCAGATCGGCCGGGCCGGGCGCGAGGCTCAGGACGCGCTGGGGCTGCTGGTGGCCCGGGACGACCCCATGGACACCTACCTGGTGCACCATCCCGAGGCGCTGTTCGGCAAGCCGGTGGAGGCGACGGTGTTCGACCCCGCCAACGAGTACGTCCTGGGGCCGCACCTGTGCGCGGCCGCCCAGGAGATCCCGCTCACCGAGGCCGACCTTCCGCTCTTCGGCCCCACCGCCCCGGCTGCCGTCGCCGCCCTCACCAGCGCCGGGCTGCTCGGCGCCGGGCCCGGGGCTGGTACTGGACCGACCGCCGCCCTGCCGCAGACCTGGCCGACATCCGCCCGCCGGCGGCTCGCCGGTGCAGCTGGTCGACGAGGAGTCGGGTCGCGTGGTCGGCACCGTCGACGGCGGTCGTGCGCACAGCACGGCCCACCCGGGTGCGATCTACCTGCACCGTGGCGAGACCTGGCAGGTCCTGGCCCTGGACCTGGACGACGGCGTGGCGCTGATGCGACCCGCCGAGGTCGACTACTCGACGACTGCCCGCGAGACCACGGCGATCGCGATCCGGGCCGAGCTGGCGCACGGCACGCTGCCGGGGGCCCGGCTCAGCCTGGGCACCGTCGAGGTCACCCAGCAGACCGTGTCCTACCTGCGCCGCCGCCAGCCCGGCGGAGAGGTGCTCGGCGAGGAGCCGCTCGACCTGCCTCCGCGTACGCTGACCACGGCTGCGGTCTGGTGGACGGTCGCCGCCGACGTGCTGGCCGAGGCCGGCCTGACCGGGCGCGACCTCCCCCCGGAGCCGCGCACGCCGCCGAGCACTGCTCGATCGGGCTGCCCGACCGCTCTTCGCGACCTGCGACCGGTGGGACATCGGCGGTGTCTCGACGGCTCGGCACCCCGACACCGATGCCCTCACGGTCTTCGTGTACGACGGCCACCCGGGCGGAGCCGGCTTCGCAGAGCGCGGCTACGCGGCGGCAGGGGACGGCTGTCCGCCACTCGCGACACCATCGCGGCGTGCGAGTGCGAGCAGGGCTGCCCGTCGTGCGTCCAGTCCCCGAAGTGCGGCAATCAGAACCACCCCCTCGACAAGACGGGCGCCCTGGACCTGCTGACCGCTGTCCTCGGCTAGTCCCCTCCGCGCTCTGGTCGGGGTAGCGTTCGGCCATGGTCATCCTCGGACTGCTGCTCATCGCCCTCGGCGTGCTCGCGATCCTGGCGGCGCTGTTCGTCAGCGACGGGAGCGGTCACCTGCTCGGCATCGCGGTCACCACCCCGGTCACGTTCATCGCCGGCGTCGTCGCCGGGGCGCTGATCTTGTGGGGCTTCACGATCCTCAAGTACGGCCCCAAGAGAGAGCTGCGGATGCGCAAGGAGCGCAAACAGCTCAGCGAGCTGTCCGAGAAGCTGGGTCGGGTCGAGGCCGAGCGCGACGACCGCGAGGACTCCTGACTCTCGGCCCGACGCTCCCCTGCCCCCACGGGCGTCAGGGCGCCGGGCCAGCCCGCGCCTCGGCCGCGAGCCGCGTGCGGTGGCCCCACCAGGTCGGGCCGCTCACCTCGACGACGACCCGCAGATCCCACCCGGCGGCTGTGCAGTGAGTGACGAGCGCGCCGTTCGCGGACGCGACGGCCGCGGCCCGCGCGCAGCCGGCCCCACCGTCGGCCAGCGCCCGCGCACCCGCCAGCGCCGCGAGATCGGCTGCCGACTGGGCCGCCCGGTGAGCGTGCACGACCCCGATCACCGCCGCGCCGCCGAGTGTGAGCAGGACGAGCAGACCAGCCAGCGCCATGGCCAGCAGGCTCGCGGCGCCGCGCTCCCCGCGGCTCACCGCGACGCCGCCGGTCCGGCCGGGTCGGCCTCGGCCTGGGCCACGGCGGTCGCCTCCAAGGTGACCCCGCCCAGACCCCCGACAACCCCGCCCGGCCCCGGAACGTCGGCCCGGGCCGTGACCCGGATCAGCCCGCCCTCGGTGACGACCTGGAGGCGGGCCCCGGCCGGCGCCACCCGTTGCCCCACGGCCACGGCCTCCGCCTCGGCATCCCCCCGGGCGACGGCGCGAGCGGTCTCCCGCGCGGCGTCGACCATGCGAACCTGGGCGACGCCGACCGTGAGCAGCCAGGCGAGCACCCAGGTCACGGCCACCAGCAGCGGGAGCGCGACGGCGAGCTCGGCGGTGACCGCACCGCCCTCACCGCGGAGCCGGCCGGAGCCCGGCCTCACCCCAGCCCCAACAGGCCGAGGACGTGGTCGAACAGCGTGGTGAGCAGCCGGGTGCCAAGCCCCCCGGTCAGCATCTCGAACAGCAGGCCCGCCAGGCCCGCCCCCGCGGCGGTGCCCACGGCGTACTCGGCGGTGGTGATCCCCCGCTCGTCCCGCGAGCCGGCGAAGCGCCGGATCCGGCGGAGGGCCTGGCGCCGGGTGTGGCTGAGGGCCTGGCGGAGGGGTGGAGTGTCGGTCATGGTGTCTCCTTCGTCCGGGTCGCCGGTCGCGACCTCGTCCTCACGGTGCTCGCCCGGGCCGCTGCGCACACCCGCCTCGCCATGCCCTGTGGACGGCCGGCCCGTCGGGCACCGCCCGGGACGGGCACTGGCCCCTCGATCCGGTCACCGAGGCCCAGGGAACCCATCAGGCCGGCCACAAGGGGGACGATCCGCGACCAGCACGAACGCGGGGAGCAGGCAGATCCCCAACGGCAGCGCGGCCCGCACACCGACGCCACGCGCGCGGTCCTCGGCGCGGGCTCGGCGCTCGCGAGCCAGGTCGGTCGACAGCGCCTCCACCGCGGCGGCGATGGGCGCCCCGGAGGCCTGGGCGCGCGCCAGCGTGCGCCCCAGGGGAGCGAGCACCGGATCGTCGGCGAGCATGGCGTACGCCGAGGCCGGGTCGGCGCCGAGCGCCAGCCGTGGCGGACCCCGGTCAACCGGTCCGCGGCGCCACCCGGAAGCGCCGCGCAGACCTGGTCGAGTGCCGGGCCGGGCGCGGCACCCCATCGCAGCATCGTCGCGAACAGCAGCACCAGGTGCGGCAGCTGGGAGGCGGCCCGCTCCCGACGCCGGCGCTCGGCGGGCGGCTCCACCCGCGACCGCGCCCACCGGGGCAGCGGCCAGGAGCATCCCGCCGAGCAGTCCCCAGTGGCCCGGGAGGCCGATCCCCGCGACACCCGCGGCCGAGGCCCACGCGATGCGGTCGACAGTGGCGTCCGCCCGAGTCCGCCGGGCCTCGGCTTGCGTCTCGCGCGGCGCGGGTGCGCAAACCCGGGTCACCCGGGACACGCGAGCCCGGCCGCACCCGCGAGGGCGACCACGGCGGCGATGGCCGCCACGCTCACCCTCGCCCTCCGCGGCGCGCGCGATAGCGTCGATCCACGCGATCCCGAGCAGCTGCAGGGCCAGGCCCCCGGCCAGGCAGCCGAGCCCCAGGGGAGTGGTCAGCAGGAAGCCGAGGGATGACGTCCCGGCACCGGAGCCGATCGCAAGCGCCAGCAGCGGCAGCGCGGCGACCAGCCGCGCGGTCGCGCGCGCGGACGCGAGCTCGGCCGCGACGACGCGCCGAGTCGCGGCCTCCGAGCGCAGGTCGGCCGCGACAGCGATCACCGCAGCGCCAACCCGGTGCCACTTCGATGCGCCACCTGCCAGGCCGCAGCGACGAGCCGCAGATCGCCGGCCCCGGGCAGGGCGGCCAGCCGGCGCAGCGCCTCGGGCACCGACGACCCCAGCTCCTGTGCCTCGACGACGGGCCGAGCTCGGGCCAGTCGTCCGCGGCCGCGCGAGCGCGCGCGCCGGGGCGTCCCCGCGGCGAGCTCGCCGGCGAGCAGGTCACACGTCTCCAGCACTCGAGCCGTGACCTGCCTGGCGTTCCGGGTCGCGCGGTGCCGCCGCCACAGCACGAGCCCGGCCAGCCCGGCCGAGGCGAGCACGGCGCCAGCAGCGTCCACCGACCCGGGAGGACGACCGCTGCGGCCACCACGCCCGCGAGACCGCCGGGACCGACGAGACCGCGTCGCGCTGACCGCGGCGCGGCGCGACCGGCGATGGCGCTGCCATCAGCAGGGCCGCGCCACGCCCAGCAACGCCGGTGGAGCGCCGTGGCTCCCGGGACGCTCACGACTCGAGCGCGGCGCGCAGCAGCGCGGCGCCCGGCCACCTGGAGCAGCGCGCCCGAGGTCGTCGACCTCGACCGCTGTCACGATCTCGACCAGTCCCCCGCGCCTAGGCGCGGCACGCCCACCTGCCGCACTGCCCGGCGCCCGCCGCGCCCGCGGGCCAGGTGGACGACGACCGCACCGCCGACGCCAGCTGGCTGTGGATGGCAGCCCGGGGCAGCCCCGCCACCAGACCGAGGGCCTCGATGCGGGCCGGGAGGTCGGCGACCGAGCCGTGCACCGTGCCGCAGCCGCCCTCGTGGCCGGTGTTGAGCGCCGCGAGCAGGTCGACCACCTCGGCGCCGCGCACCTCGCCGACGACGAGACGGTCCGGACGCATCCGCAGCGCCTGACGCACGAGAGTGCGCACGGTGATCTCGCCGGCACCTCGATGTTGGCCGGGCGGGCCTCCAGCGCCACGACGTGCGCATGCTCGGGCCGCAGCTCGCTGCTGTCCTCGACGATGACGAGCCGCTCGTCGCCGGGCACGAGGGAGAGCAGCGAGGCCAGCAGCGTGGTCTTGCCCGAGCCGGTGCCCCCGGTGACCAGGAACGCCAGCCGGGCCGCCACGATCTGCCGCAGCAGCCCGGCTAGCTCGGCGGGAAGCGAGCCGGACGCGACGAGGTCCTCGATCGGCAGCGCGCCAGGCGGCACCCGCAGCGACAGGCAGGTGCCCAGCCGGGCGACCGGCGACAGCACGGCGTGGCAGCGCGTGCCGTCGCCGAGACGCACGTCGACGTACGGCGTGGCGTCGTCCAGGCGGCGGCCGGCCGAGGCCGCCAGGCGCTGGGCGAGCCGGCGCACGGACTCGTCGTCGGGGAACCGCACCCCGGAGTCTCGCAACCCCTCGCCTCGGTCCACGAAGACCTGCCCGGCCCCGTTGACCAGCACGTCGGTGACGCCGGGGAGCCGCAGCAAGGGTTCCAGCCGACCGACGCCGACGACGTCGCGGCGAAGCGCCTCGTGGACCGCCAGCACGGTCGCGTCACCCACGGGCCGACCCGACTCGCGCAGGGCCTGCGCGACCCGGTGCGGGGTGAGCGCCCCGGGCTCGCGTGCCAGCCGGCTGCGCACCTCCTCCAGCAGCTGGGCAGCGACGTCGGTCATGCCGCGCGAGCCCCGTCGGCCAGGACGTCGCGGGCGGCGCGGAAGAGCGGGCCGCGGCGGGCGCGCACCGGACCCAGCCCCAGGTCGACCGCCTCGTCCAGGCCACGCTGCGAGGCCATGGCGCCCACCACTCGGACGCCGGTCGCGTCGGCCACGTCGTCGAGGTCGACGCCGGCACCACGCACCAGGACGCGCAGGTGTCCCCGCGGGTGCCGAGCGCACCACCGCGCCGTGGCCGCCACGCCGAGGACCGTGGCGAGCGTGAGGACCACCACCTCGTCGCAGCGGGTCACCAGCTCCTCGACCAGGCCGTCACCGGCCCGCGGCAGGTCGGCGACGACCACGTCGTGGCCGCGCTGGCCGGCGGAGAGGGCTTCGCGCACGGCGAAGGCCTGGAGCGCCCGGCCCGACCCGGCGGCCAGGTCAGCACCCCGAGCGACCCGCGTGCCGGCACCGCCTCGCGCAGCGACCGGGCGGAGAGCCGACCGGTGGTCTGGAGCAGGGCGTCCCACCGGATCCCCGCCGCCTGCTCGAGCCCGAGCACGCGGTCCAGGCCTGGGCCGTGCGGGTCGGCGTCGACCACCAGCGTCGGCCCGACGGCCGCGGCCACCTGGCCGAGCGCCGCGGCGAACGTCGTCGCTCCGGCCCCACCGCAGCCGCCCACCACGCCGACCAGACGCCCCCGCCTCGGCCCGCTGTCATCGAGATCGGTGAGGCGTTCGACGAGCCAGCCCTCGGACCGAGGCAGGCCGAGCACCGCCTCGGCACCGATCTCCAGGGCCAGCCGGAAGCCCTCGTCCGCGACCGGGCCGGCCGTGACGACGTAGACGCCCGCCCGACGGGCCGGCCGCAGCCGCGCCAGCGAGGCCGCGGCGTCCACTCCGACCAGGACGACCGGCGCGGCCGCCCACCCTCGGAGCGCGATCCCGGCGTCCGAGGCCAGCTCGGGCGTGACACCCGCGGCGGCGGCCAGCCGGAGCAGCTCGTCGGTCAGAACCGGGTCGTGGGTGAGGAGGAGCGGTGCGGTCATGGCGGCAGCCTGCCGCCGGCGCGCCGTCGCGCGGGGACCCGAGCCCGCGCCCTGTGGACGCCGCCCGACCCCCGGGAGCCTGGGGACGATGCCCGGCCCCGGGGGTCACCGGCTCACGAGCCGGCCGCGATCAGCTGGACCGGACCGACCGCCTTGTCGGCGCCGTTCATCACCACGAACTGGTCGCGCCCGTCCCCGAACACGTCCACGGCCGTCACCGCGTCCCCCATCCCACCCGCACCCGGCGGTGTGAGCGCCACGAAGCTGAAGCCGCCGTGGTTCACGAACAGCCGGTCGGTCGGGTTGACCGAGGAGCTGGTCGAGTCGGTCACCAGGTAGATGTCCTCGAGCCCGTCGCCCTGGATGTCCCCGATCGCCAGGTCGAACCCGTCGGCGCCGGCCGGCGCCTGCCAGATCCGGACCGCGGTCGCGAAGCCGCTGCCGGTGCCGCGCCGGTAGGTGGCACCGTTCACGTCGGCCGTCACCAGGTCGAGGATGCCGTCACCGTTGAGGTCGGCCACCGCAGCGTCGGCGAGGTTGCCCAGCGAGACGGTGCTGTCCACGAACCGGCTGCCGGTGTTGCGGTACAGCGTCGCCCGGTTGTTGCGGAAGCTGCAGCTGACCAGGTCCATCCGGCCGTCGCGGTTGTAGTCAACCGGGACGGCGCACCGAACGCCGGTGTTGTTCTTGAACTGGCTCCACGCGGCGGAGTACGTCAGGCCGTGCCCGGCCTGGTTGAGCCAGACCTTGGCGCCCTCGGGCAGGTAGCCGTTCGCGGGGTCGTCGCACGGGTCGCTGACCGGTCGCGGCGCCTGGTTGCCGACGAACAGGTCCTTCCAGCCGTCGCCGTTCACGTCGATCCACGCCACCATCCGGCCGCGGCCGCACTCGTCCCCGACGCCCCACTGGGTGCCGCGGTCGGTGAACACGCCCGGCGTCAGCTGGAGCCACAGCTCGTTGTCCTTGTTGGCGGTCTTGACGTAGTTGGACTGGTTGCGCCCGCCCGAGCAGTAGACGTCGGCGAGGCCGTTGCCGTCGACGTCGTACCACTGGCAGTCGTGCCGGTCCAGGATGCCGCCCTGGTCGTTGACGCGGGCGATCCGGAACGCGCGGCTGAAGGTGCCGTCCCCGTCGTTGACGTAGATCCACGAGTCGACGTACTGGTGGAACTCCAGGAGGACGTCGCCCTTGCCGTCGTTGTTGAAGTCGGCCGACGAGGTGGACCACGTCCGCGAGCTCTGGGCGAGGCCTGCCGCTGCGGCGCGGTCGACGAGCACCGGGTCGTCCACCGCGCCCCCCGGCGGCGCCGACACCAGGAGGATCCCGAGGGCCGCGAGCACCGGGACGAGCGAGCGAGGAAGCGTACGCGTGAGAATCATGGGTTCACCTCCGAGACCATGGGGGAGGTCCAAGACGTGCACCCCTTCTTCCTGACTACTCCTGGACCCCCGCTGGCACCAGGCCTGACCGGACTATTGACAGCGCGCGGGGCTGTGACGTCGGCGACGACAGACGGGGGCCCGCCTACCATGGGGCCATGTCCACCCGGTCCGACCGCCCGACAGCGGCGTTCTTCGACCTGGACAAGACGATCATCGCCAAGTCGAGTTCGCTGGTGTTCAGCAAGCCCTTCCAGGCCGGGGGTCTGATCTCGCGGGGCGCGGTGCTGCGGTCGGCGTACGCCCAGTTCGTCTACCTCGCCGGCGGCGCCGACCACGATCAGATCGAGAAGTTGCGGCAGTTCATGTCCCAGCTCGTCGCCGGCTGGGACGTCGCGACGGTGCAGGAGATCGTGGCCGACACCCTGCATCACGTCGTCGACCCGATCGTCTACGACGAGGCCGTGTCGCTGATCGAGGAGCACAAGGCGGCCGGGCGCGACGTCATCGTGGTCTCCACCTCGGGGGCCGAGGTCGTGGGGCCGATCGCGGAGATGCTGGGCGCCGACGACTACGTCGCCACGCGGCTGCGGATCGTCGACGGCAGGTACACCGGCGAGATCGAGTACTACGCCTACGCCGAGGAGAAGGCCAACGCCGTCCGAGCCCTGGCGCAGCGGCACGGCTACGACCTCGGGGAGAGCTACGGCTACAGCGACTCCATCACCGATCTGCCCATGCTCGAGGCGGTCGGTCACCCGTCAGTGGTCAATCCCGACAAGGAGCTGCGCCGCGCGGCGACGACGCGGGGCTGGCCGGTGCTGTTGTTCACCCGGCCGGTCGGCCTGCGCAGTCGGGTGACGCTGGCCGCCCGGCCCACGCTGGCGGCGCTCGCGGTCGGCGGGGCGCTCACGGTGGGCGGCGTGCTTTGGCGGCAGGCCCGGCGGCGCCGCCTGGAGGCCTGACCGGAGCGTGCGAGCGGCACCCGCTCCGAGGAGCAGGTGCCGCCGCTGACACGTGAGTCCGCTGGCTACCAGGCGTGCATCTCACGGATTGCTGCCGCGGGTCTATCCCGCCGGTCAGCGCCCTGTAGAAGGGTGGATCGCCGCGTGGGTACCCGGCTCACGTGCGGGTCTGGACTTGTGTCTTCCGTTCTACGCCGCGGCCCGGCCGCCTTCAAGTCTTGACATTCTCGGGTCCGGATGGGCTCGCGAGACGGCGCCCGGATGCCGGAGATCCTGCGGTGCCGCGGGCGGGGCGCCGGGTCGCCGCTCAGCCCAGCGGGCTCGCCTCGGCGCCCGCGCCGTACGCGTCGGCGGCGTACAGCAGCCAGGCGTGGACCCCGGCGCGACCGTCGTCGCGGTAACCCACCAGCCGCCGCTCGTACGCCGAGCGCAGGGCCAGGTGCCCGGCCTCCGGCACCAGGACCGCCCGCGCGTCCACCCCGGTCGCCACCAGCACGATCCGCTCCAGCGCCCGCGCCACCAGCGCGTCGCGGCTGCCGAACGGCGCTGACGTCGCCACCTCGGCGTGGGCGACGGCCGCCACGACCAGTGCGGGCGCCGACGTCCCACCGGCGAGCAGTCGCGCCACCCCCTGCAGCCGCTTCGCCGCGGCGGCGTCGCGGGGGCGGCCGGCGCCCCCGGCGGCACCCGGGAGGTCGGCGGCCGCGAGCGTGTGCAGCCGGGCCAGTGCCTGCAGCGGCGCCCGGGTGAGGACCGGCACCAGGGCCAGCAGCTCGGTGGAGAGCCGCAGCGCGGCTCGCGCGATCGGGTCGGCCGGCCCTCGGCGCATCTCCTCCAGGTCGGCGGCCGACCCGTCCAGCACGGCGCTCGCGTGGGCTCCGCGCAGCAGCGACTCCGCCGTCTGCTCCGGCGTCGTGCGGCGCAGCCCCCGATCCCTCAGCCGCGCGTCGATGCCGTCCCTGGCGGCGGCGTAGGCGGCGGAGACGCCCTCCCACGACAGCAGGGCGCCCAGCGGGTCCGGCGCGGCGACAGACATCGCCGCCCAGCCTAGGGTCCCGCTCCAGACCGGTCGTGAGGGGTAGCCTGCTGCGGATGGACAGCGAGCTGGAGCGCTTTGCGCGATCTTTCGGGCCGGTCGCCGAGGCCTACGACCGTGGGCGTCCCTCCTACCCCGACGAGGCGGTCGCCTGGCTGGTCGGCCGGGAGCAGCCACCGCGCGCCGGTCAGGGACGCGAGCCCGTGGTCGTCCTCGAGCTTGGGGCCGGCACGGGCAAGCTCACCGAGCGGCTGGTCGCGCTCGGTCACGCGGTCCACGCGACCGACCCGGACCCCGACATGCTCAGCGTCCTGCAGGCGCGGCTGCCCGGCGTCCGGACCAGCGTCGACCGGGCCGAGGAGCTGCCGTTCGCCGACGCCTCCGTCGACGTGGTGATCGCGGCCCAGGCCTTCCACTGGTTCGACCACGACCGTGCCCTGCCCGAGATCGCCCGGGTCCTCAAGCCCGGCGGCCTCATCGCGCTGGTCTGGAACGACCGCGACGAGCGGATCCCCTGGGTGCGCCGCCTCGGGCGCCTCATCGGCACCGGCGAGCAGCTGTCCGACCCGACCGAGGTGCTGACGGGGTCCGGGCTGTTCGACGAGGTCGAGGAGACCACGGTCAAGAACTGGCAGGACGTCAACCGGCAGACCATCGTCGACCTGGTCTCGTCCCGCTCCCACGTGGCGGTGCTCGAGCCCGCGGAGCGGGAGGAGAAGCTGCGCACCGTGCTGGCGCTGTACGACGAGTACGGCCGGGGGATGGACGGCATGCAGCTGCCCTACGTCACGACCTGCTTCCGGGCGCGGGTGCGCGACCCGCGGCTGCGCGTGCTGGACGAGGCCGCCGACGCCTCCCACGCCCAGGTCCCCGCCCAGGACCGTGGCGACGCGCGACCCGGCTCCGACGGCGGCGACGCCGACGTGCTCCTCATCGACTTCCGGTGACGGGTCGGAGGCGCGGCGCGCCATGAGCGTCCCGTGGACGCGCTGGTGGCGTCGCTCCCACCTGGGCACCGAGGCGGACCGCGCGACATTCCGCACCCTGCACACCGCCTCCCTGGCCAGCCCCGCCCTGCGCGAGGGACTCACGCGGGCCAGCGCGGAGCGCAGCATCAAGCACCTGCGCACGCTGCTGGGCTCGCCGGCGGCCGCGCTCACCGACACCGAGTCCCTTCTGGCGTGGGACGGCGCCGGCGACCACCATGCCCCCCAGGCGGCGGGCCTGGCCGCCGCCGCCATCACCCAGGGCACAACCCGCGTGGTGTCCCCGCGGGACCTGCCCTGCGACGAGCCCGGCTGCCCCACTCGCCACGCGATCGTCGCTCCTCTCTCGGTCGACGAGCTGGTGGTCGGCACGCTGCAGATCTTCGCGCCGTACCCCACGGCCGGTCTGGTGCGCGCGGCCGACGAGGTCGCGCAGTGGGTGTCGGGGCAGCTCGAGCTGGCCGAGCTGGCCTCCTCACGCACCCGGCTCATGGAGGCCGAGGTCCGCGCGCTGCGCGCTCAGATCTCGCCCCACTTCATCTACAACTCGCTGGGCGCGATCGCGAGCTTCGTGCGCACCGACCCGGAGCGCGCCCGGGAGCTGCTGCTGGAGTTCGCCGACTTCACCCGGTACTCCTTCCGGCGGCACGGCGACTACACAACCCTGTCGGAGGAGCTGCGCTCGATCGAGCGCTACCACATGCTCGAGCAGGCCCGCTTCGGGGACCGCCTCGGGGTCACGCTCCGCATCGCGCCCGAGGTGCTGCCCGTGGCCATCCCGTTCCTGTGCCTGCAGCCGCTGGTCGAGAACGCCGTCCAGCACGGCCTCGAGGGGCGCCCGGACGGCGGTCACATCACCATCCTCGCGACCGACCGCGACCGGGAGTGCCTGCTCACCATCGAGGACGACGGCGCCGGCGAGGACCCGGAGCGGGTACGCCAGGTGCTGGCCGGCGAGACCGACAGCGACTCGATCGGACTCGCGAACGTGGACGAGCGGCTGCGCCGCGCGTTCGGGGACGAGTACGGCCTGGTCGTGGAGACCGCGCCGGGAGCCGGCACCAAGGTGACGGTGCGCGTGCCGAAGTACGCGCCGGGCGTCCATCCCAGCCCACCCTGACCCCCGACGACCGCCCGACGACCACCCGACGGCCACGTGGCAGGGCCGACAGCAGGCGGCCCGGTGTCGTAGGGTCAGCCCCGATACCGACCCCCGGAGGCGCCCGTGAGCACGGCCTCGACTCCCGGCCTGAGGGTGCTGGTCATCGACGACGAGCGACCCGCCCTCGACGAGCTGGCGTTCCTGCTGCAGCAGGACCCGCGGATCCGCGGCGTGCTCACCTCCGACTCGGCCACCGAGGCGCTCCGCGTGCTGCAGGACCTCGAGGTCGACGCGGTGTTCCTCGACATCTCGATGCCGGGGCTCAGCGGGCTGGAGCTGGCCCAGGTGCTCGCCCGGTTCAAGACGCCGCCGCCGGTGGTGTTCGTGACCGCCCATGACCGGCACGCGGTCGAGGCGTTCGAGCTCAACGCGGTGGACTACGTGCTGAAGCCGGTGCGAGCAGAGCGGCTCGCCGAGGCTGTCCGCCGGGTGGTCGAGGGTCGGCCACGCCGCCGCGGATCGACGACCAGATCCCCGTGGAGCTCGGCGGCCGGACCCGGTTCATCTCGCGCGCGGACGTGCGGTACGTCGAGGCACAGGGCGACTACGCGCGGTTGCACACCGACTCCGGCAGCCACCTGCTGCGCACCCCGCTCACCACCCTCGAGGCGGAGTGGCGCGAGGCCGGCTTCGTGCGTATCCACCGGTCGCTGCTGGTGTCACTGCCACACATCGAGGAGATCCGCACCGAGTCGGGCCGGTGCACCGTCATCATCGGCGACCAGGAGCTCTCGGTGAGCCGCCGGCACACCCGGGAGCTGCGCGACCTGCTGCTGCGCCGCACCCGGCCCAGCAGCACGACATGACCACGGGTGGCCGCGACGGCCCCCCGTCTCGGGTGCGGGTCGAGTCGCCACGGTCCGCCGTACGCCGCCGGCCGCAGCCGGTGGCCGAGGAGATCGACGCTCAGACCGAGCTGGGCGTGCTCTACCTGCGCTCCCTGGTGCGCGCCCACCTGAGGCTGTCCGGGGGCATCCTGGTCCTCCTCGTGACCCTCGTGGGGACGCTGCCGCTGGCGTTCGCCGTGGTGCCGGCCCTGTTCGGCCGGCGCTTCTTCGGCATGCCGCTGGCCTGGGGCGTGCTCGGGCTGCTTGTCTACCCGCTGCTGCTGTGGATGGGCTGGGCCTACGTCCGACGCGCGGAGCGCCTGGAGCGGTCCTTCACCGACATGGTCGAGAAGCGATGAACCACCCGGCCAGCATCGCGGCGGTGGTCGTCGTCTCGCTGCTCACCGTCGGCATCGGCAGCTGGGGGCTGCGGGTGTCGCGGACGACCTCCGACTTCTTCGTCGCCTCGCGCACTGTGCGGCCCGCGCTGAACGCCTCCGCGATCGGCGGGGAGTACCTCTCCGCCGCCTCGTTCCTCGGCGTCGCCGGGCTGATCCTGGTCTCGGGCGCGGACATGCTGTGGTACCCGGTCGGCTGGACGGCGGGCTACCTCGTGCTGCTCGTGCTGGTCGCCGCGCCGCTGCGCCGGTCCGGGGCCTACACCCTGCCGGACTTCGCCGAAGCCCGGCTCGGCTCCCGCCGAGTGCGGGCGGCCACCTCCGGGCTGGTCGTCGCGATCGGCTGGCTGTACCTGATCCCGCAGTTCCAGGGCGCCGGGCTGACGCTGCGGCTCGTGACCGGGCTGGAGGCCCCCGTGGGCGGCCTGGTCGTGGCCGTCGTGGTGCTGGCGAGCGTGCTCTTCGGGGGGATGCGCTCGGTGACGTTCGTGCAGGCCTTCCAGTACTGGCTCAAGCTGACCGCTCTCCTGGTGCCGCTCGCGTTCCTGCTGCTGGTGTGGTTCGGCGACGGCGCGCCGTCGCCCGCGAGCTCGGCGTACGACGTGACGGGGCAGAGCGGCGTCTGGGGCGACCCCTGTCGAGCATCGCCGGAGGCAACGGTCACCCGCTGTACTCGACGTACTCCATCATCGTCGCCACCTTCCTGGGCACGATGGGCCTACCGCACGTGGTCGTCCGCTTCTACACCAATCCCGACGGCCGGGCCGCGCGCCGGACGACGCTGGTGGTGCTCGGGCTGCTCGGCCTCTTCTACGTCCTGCCGCCGGTGTACGGCGCCCTCGGCCGGGTCTACGCCGGTGACCTGGTCGCACAGGGGAGGTCGGACGCGGTCGTCCTAGAGCTGCCCTCGCGGATGATCGGCGGGGGTGTCGGCGAGGCCCTCAGCGCCCTGCTGATCGCCGGCGCGTTCGCGGCGTTCATCTCCACCTCGTCCGGGCTCAGCGTCGCGGTCGCCGGCGTGATCAGCCAGGACGTCGTCGAGCGTCGCCTTCCGGGCGTGGCGGCGTTCCGCCTGGCGGCCGTGGTCGCGGTGGTCCTGCCCTACCTGCTGGCCGTCGCCTTGCAGAACGTCGGGGTCGCCACCGCGGTGGGGTTGGCGTTCGCGGTCTCCGCGTCGACCTTCTGCCCGTTGCTGGTCCTCGGGATCTGGTGGACCCGCCTCACCGACGCCGGCGCCGTTGCCGGCCTGGTCGTCGGCGGCGCGCTGACCGGCGTGGCCGTGGTGCGCACCTTCGTCACCTCCGGCGACGACTCGTGGTTCTCGGCGTTCCTGAGCCAGCCGGCCGCCTGGACGGTCCCGCTGGCGTTCCTCACGATGATCGTGGTCTCCCTGCTCACCCCCACCGCCGCGCCGCCCACGTGACGACCTTCATGGTCCGCCTGCACACCCCCGAGGGCGTGGGCGTCGACCGCGGCTGACCCCGCGAAGTGGGAGTTGTTGCCCGCGACGTGGGAGTTTGAGCGCGCGAGGTGGGAGTTGTTGCACGCGAGGTGGGAACTTGACCCCGCGAGGTGGGAGTTGTTCCAGGGAGCGGGGTGTATCAGCGGGGCAGCAATCCGCGCACGTACTCCGCCTGCCCGAGATGTCGCGCCATGTCGTCCAAGACGCTGATCAGGCGCACTCCCAACGTCACAGGTGGGTCCCAGCGCGTGTCGACGATGCGTCCGTAGTCGTCGACGGTCTCCAGGTAGGGCCGGACGCTGTCGTGCACGGCCCGGTGGTACGCCGCCAGCAGCTCCGGCTCGGCACGGACGGCGGCCACCTCCGCCGGCGTGTGCCCGTAGCCGGTGTCGTGGCGGGGAAGCGCGAGCGCGAATCGCTCGACGTACTCGTGGGTGTCCCAGACCTGGTCCACTCCGCGCAGCTCGGCGAGGTGGTCGTCCAGCACCCTGGTCAGGTGCCAGACCAGCCAGCCTACGGAGTTTGCCTCCGGGGCTGGCCGCCACGCGGCCTGGTCGGCGGTGAGGCCCTCAAGCACCGCCGCCACCGACTCGCGAACGCGCCCGTACGCATCCACGAGCAGTGCATTGGCATCCGCCATGCGACCGACGGTAGAGCCAGCCGGGCCGGCCCGCCAAGCCACAACTCCCACCTCGCGGGCTAGGGACGGGTCCAGACGTACGGCGTGGTCGTGGTGACGCGGACCAGACCCATCCGTTCGAGGATCGGGGCGGACATCGGGGAGGAGTCGCTGTGCAGGAAGCGCGCTCCCTGGGCGACCGCGGCGCGGGCGCGGGCGGCCACGAGCGCACGGTAGATGCCCCGCCCCCGCCACTGCGGGCGGGTCCCCCCACCCCAGATCCCGGCGAAGTCGGTGCCCGGAACCCGCTCCAGGCGGCCGGAGCACACCACCTCTCCCCCGGCCTCGGCCAGCCACAGCTGGACCGCGTCGGCCTGCTGCTCCAGGCGTGCGGCCAGCCGCTCCGGCCTCGGCCCATGGTCGCGCCCGAAGACCGCCGCCGCCTGGGCCAGCACGCGCCGGGCGTCGTCGAGCAGGGCCGCGCCGTCGCCCGCGCGACGGATGACCACCCCGGCCGGCGGCGGCATCTCGACCGCGAGCGCCTCGGCGGCCCCGATGAGCACCGTCTCCAGCTCGTCGGCGACGAACCCGTGCGCCTGCAGCCGCACCCCCAGGCCCACGAGCGGGTCGTGCCCGCGGGTCTTCCACTCCAGGTCGGCCACCGCGGTGGCATCGCGGAAGTGCGCCACTGTCGCCTCGATCAGCTCCTCGAGCGCCGCGCCGTCGGCACCCGCCAGGTCGCGGTAGGAGCAGAAGCCGCGCTCGCCATCGTCGAAGGTGGCCCACCACAGCGGGCCGTGCCGCCGTACGTCGTCGGCGCCCTCCAGCTCACTCGCCCCGCGCAGCTGCTCGTCGTACGCCGCCAGCAGCGCCGCCGGCTGGGGAGTCTCCGGAGGCTCTGCTCTCGTGCGTCCCGCGCTCATGGCTGCCGTCGCCGTGAGCGGGACGCTCGGCTCATGCGCTCTCGGCCAGCAGCCGCCGGCCCGCGGTCGCGGCGTACACCCCGCCGCCGAACACCATCACCAGACCCGGCCCCGGGAGCCAGCCGGCGAACCCCACCAGGTCGACCAGGTGCACGACCTGCCACAGCGGCAACACGACCCCCACCGCGGCCATGACGAGCGCTTGTACGGCCGCCACCCGCCGCAGCGGCAGGAACACGCCGGCGAAACCGAGCATCGACGCGTAGAAGGTCCACAGGCCCGCCCCGCGCGTCCCGGAGATCGTGCCGAGGTGGGTGTAGATCCACGGCAGGAACGACCCGAGCGCGACCATGACCGAGGCGTACAGCAGCGCCCGCCGGGCCGGCTCCAGGCCGCGACGACGCGGCTGGGGGGCGGTCCCGGTGGGCCGGGCGGACTGGGTCGGCGGAGCGTCGGCCATGTGTCGACCCTACGCACGCCGGCCCCGCCGTGGGCACCGCCCGGGGCGCTGCGCCGCGACGAACGGCAGGTCAGGCACGACGAACGGTCGGTCGTGGTCGGGCGCGCGGCGCCACGCCCGCGCGGCACCCGGTCGGGTCGGTCCCGGCCCGACCGCTCGTCGTCCCTCGACGACCGTTCGTCGCAGGATGTGACCGCCGCCACAGCTTCGCCTTGACCCTGCCGCGAGCCGTTGGGTTGCGTTGATGACTCGTTTGGAGGCGCCGGGCCGACCCCGGGGGAGCCTCGGGGGAGTCAGCACTGGGTCGGCTGTGTGGTGTCGCCGGGCACATCCGAGGCACATCCGAGGAAAGGAACGCAAATGGACCAGAGTCAGCGCCAGGAGTACTGGCGCCGAAATCTGAGGCTCATGGCAGGACTGCTCGCGATCTGGGCGCTGGTGTCCTTCGGCGCCGGAATCCTGTTCGTCGAGGCCCTCAACAAGGTCAACATCGCGGGCTTCCCGCTGGGGTTCTGGTTCTCCCAACAGGGCTCGATCATCGTGTTCGTCCTGCTCATCGCCGTCTACGTCTGGCGCATGGACCGGCTCGACGCGGAGTTCGGCATCGATGAGTACGAGCAGGAGGTGCACCACCCGTGAGCTCGATCCAGCTGTGGACCCTGATCTTCGCGATCCTCACCTTCGGCCTGTACATCGTCATCGCCTACCGCAGCCGCGTGGCGAACACCTCGGAGTTCTACGTGGCCGGTGGTGGCATCCCCGCGGCGGCCAACGGCGCCGCGATCGCTGCCGACTGGATGAGCGCCGCGTCGTTCATCTCCCTTGCCGGCATCGTGGGGCTGGCCTACAACGGCTACGGCGGCAGCGTCTTCCTCATGGGCTGGACGGGCGGCTACGTGCTGCTGGCTCTGCTGCTCGCGCCGTACCTGCGCAAGTTCGGGAAGTACACCCTCCCCGACTTCGTGGGCGACCGGTACTCCGAGACGGCCCGACTGATCGCGGTGCTCGCGGCCATCGTGGTGTCCTTCGTGTACGTCGCCGGCCAGATGGCCGGCGTCGGCCTGGTGTTCACCAGGTTCCTGAAGGTGGACACCACCATCGGCGTGGTCATCGGCATGGCGATCGTCTTCTTCTACGCCGTCCTCGGCGGCATGAAGGGCATCACCTGGACCCAGGTGGCGCAGTACAGCGTGCTGATCGTCGCCTACCTGATCCCGGCCGTCGCCGTCTCGACCAAGGTCACCGGCGTGCCGATCCCGCAGATCGGCTTCGGCCAGATCCTCGAGGATCTGAACGGCCTGCAGGCCGACCTCGGGCTGGCGTCGTACACGAGCCCGTTCGCGAACATCTCGATGGCGAACATGATCCTGATCACCGCCGCCCTGATGTTCGGGACGGCCGGGCTGCCGCACGTGATCGTCCGCTTCTACACGGCCAAGAGCGTGCGCGCCGCGCGGTACTCCGCCCTGTGGGCGCTCTTCTTCATCGCGCTGCTCTACACGACCGCACCGTCAGTGGCGGCGTTCACGAAGCTCGAGATCATGCAGGAGCTGAAGGACTTCACCGTCAACACCGCTCCGGGCTGGTTCTCCACCTGGGCCGACGTCGGGCTGATCACCCAGGCCACCGAGGCCAAGGATCCGATCTCGGCGCTGCCGGTGGACCAGGTGCTCAGCTACACCGACGTTGCGATCAACAACGACATCATCGTGCTGGCCTCGCCGGAGATCGGCGGCCTGCCGGCTCCGATCGTCGGGCTGGTGGCGGCGGGCGCCCTTGCCGCGGCACTGTCGACGGCGTCCGGCCTGCTGCTGGTCATCTCGTCGTCGGTCGCGAACGACGTCTACTACAAGCGGATCAACCCGAGGGCGACCGAGAAGCAGCAGCTGCTCGTCGGCCGGATCGCCATGGGCGCGGCCATCCTGGTCGCCGGCTACCTGGGCATCAATCCGCCCGGGTTCGTGGCGCAGGTGGTCGCCTTGGCCTTCGGGCTGGCGGCCGCCAGCTTCTTCCCGATCCTGGTGCTCGGCATCTTCTGGAAGGGCTGTACGGCGGCCGGTGCAGCGGCCGGCATGATCACCGGCCTGGGCGTGACGATGGCCTACATGATCTGGACCATCGACATCTGGGGGAACAGCGCAGGCATCTGGAACATCCCCGAGACCGGGTTCGGCACGATCGGCATGCTCATCAACTTCGTGGTGACGATCGTCGTCTCGCAGTTCACCGCCAAGCCGTCTCCGATGATGCAAGAGCTGGTCGAGGAGATCCGCTTCCCCGGCCGTACCGAGCTGGTCGCTCGGCACGCGGGAGGGGAGGACGTGCACTGACCGCGGGTGGGGTGGGGTCCCCGGCGGCGGCCGGGGGCCCCACCCCACCGACCGCTGGGCGCCCGGCACCGACCACTGGGCGCACCTGGACGGGCCGTTGGGCGACGCGACGGCCCCCGCCACTCCCCCTGCGGGCACCCCTTCCGACAGTGTGACGGCTGTCTCATTGCGAGACGCAGAGACATCCGGAAAGGGGTGAACACTTGTCCGACTCAACGTCACGAGCCTCGGGACAGCCCGACTCGCACACGCATGCGGACCCGAACAACCCGGTCTACCGGGAGCTGGCCGGCACGGCCGAGTTCCAGGAGCTCCGCCGCCGCTTCAGGGGATTCGTCTTCCCGACGACGGTGGTCTTCATGGCGTGGTACCTGCTGTACGTCCTGCTGTCGACGTATGCCAAGGGCTTCATGTCCACCAAGGTGCTCGGCAACATCAACTTGGGCCTGATCCTGGGCCTGCTCCAGTTCGCGAGCACCTTCCTCATCGCCTGGCTGTACTCACGACGTGCCGCGGCGAGCTTCGACCCCCTGGCCCAGCAGCTGAAGGCCCGCTACGAGGGTGGTGAGCAGGCATGAGCTCGACGATGATCACCGTGCTCGCCGCGGAGGCGGCCAGCGCCGGTCACAAGGGCCTGACCGCCACCCTGTTCGGCGCCATCGTCGCGCTGACCATCGGCATCACGATCTGGGCGAGCCGGCAGACCTCCGGCGCCGCCGACTACTACGCCGGCGGCCGCTCGTTCTCGGGCTTCCAGAACGGCCTGGCCATCGGCGGCGACTACATGTCCGCCGCGTCGTTCCTCGGCATCTCGGGCGCCATCGCCCTGTCCGGTTACGACGGCTTCCTCTACTCCATCGGCTTCCTCGTCGCCTGGCTGGTGGCGCTGCTGCTCGTCGCCGAGCTGCTCCGCAACTCCGGTCGCTACACCATGGCCGACCAGCTGGCCTACCGGATGAACCAGCGTCCCGTGCGCACCGCCGCGGCCGTGTCGACGGTGTGCGTCTCGGTGTTCTACCTGCTGGCGCAGATGGTCGGTGCCGGTGCGCTGGTCGCGCTGCTCCTGGGCGTCGAGAGCGAGGCGCTGAAGATCTGGACGATCGTCGGCGTCGGCGCGCTGATGATCTTCTACGTCACCTTCGGTGGCATGAAGGGCACCACCTGGGTGCAGATCGTCAAGGCGGTGCTGCTGATGACCGGCTCGGCGCTCATCGTGGTGCTGGTGCTGGCCAAGTACGGCTTCAACCTCTCCGAGCTGCTGGGCACCGCGGCCCACAACTACAAGACGGGCGCGGACGCCGCGGCGGAGGCGGCAGGGACGGCGTCCACGGCGACCGACTCCTCGTTCCTCCAGCCCGGCATCAAGTACGGCGCCACCGGCACCACCAAGCTCGACTTCATCTCGTTGAGCCTGGCGCTGGTGCTGGGCACGGCCGGCCTGCCGCACATCCTGATCCGCTTCTACACCGTCCCGACCGCCCAGGCGGCGCGCAAGTCGGTGCTGTGGGCGATCGGGCTGATCGGCACGTTCTACCTGTTCACCCTGGTCCTGGGCTTCGGTGCCCGGGCGCTGGTGACCGGTGACGCGTGGGCCAAGATCGTGGCCAGCAAGGGCAACCTCGCCTCGCCGCTGCTGGCCGAGGCCGTCGGCGGCGGCCCCGGCTCGGCGGGTGGCGCGATCCTGCTGGCGTTCATCGCAGCGGTGGCGTTCGCCACCATCCTCGCGGTGGTCGCCGGACTCACGCTGGCGTCGTCCACCTCGGTCGCGCACGACCTGTACAACTCGGTGTTCCGCAAGGGCCAGGCCTCCGACCGCGACGAGATCCGGGTCGCCCGGATCGCCGCCGTGATCATCGGGGCCGTCGCCATCGGGCTGTCGATCTACGCCCAGAAGCTCAACATCGCCTTCCTGGTGGCCCTGGCCTTCGCCGTCGCGGCGTCGGCCAACCTGCCGGCGATCATCTACAACCTCTTCTGGCGCAAGTTCAACACCCGTGGGGCGCTGTGGAGCATCTACGGCGGCCTGATCTCCTCGATCGGGCTGGTGGTCTTCTCCCCTGTCATGTCGGGGAAGACAGCCGTCGACGCGGCGACCGGGGACACCATCTCCGCCTCGCTGCTGCCCCTGGGCGTGGACTTCTCCTGGTTCCCACTGGAGAACCCGGGCATCGTGTCGATCCCGCTCGGCTTCCTCCTCGGCTACCTCGGGACCATCACGTCCAGGGAGACCGAGCCAGCGCTGGAGTACGACGAGCTCGAGGTGCGGTCGCTGACCGGCGCGGGCGCCGAGGGGGCGGTCCAGCACTGACAGACCCGCTCCACCCCCACGGGCGGGGCCCCCCGGCCCCGGGTGCCCCGCCCTCCGGATCGCCGGCCGGCGGCGAGGCGGTCTCTGCGGAGACCAGACGGCCTCGCCGCCGGGCGGCCCCGGCATCAGCTGAGCCGCACCCCATGGCTCGCACCCAGATGACCCCGCCGGCGCCCCCGACTAGGCTGACCAGCCAGGCGCTAACCCCCATCGCTCGATAGTGACCGATCACACCGACCGATCACACACACGCCCGATCACACGAGCCGGACATTCGACGAGGAGACACCGTGAGCGACCAGGCCGAGACCCTGTCCAACCTGCTGCACGAGGAGCGCCGGTTCCCCGCCGGCGGAGCTGGCGGCGAGTGCCAACCTCGGCGAGGACGCCTACGCCCGGGCGTCGGCCGACCGGCTGGCGTTCTGGGAGCAGGCGGCGGAGCGGCTGGACTGGGGTCAGCGGTGGGACCAGGTCCTCGACTGGTCGAACCCTCCCTTCGCCAAGTGGTTCACCGGCGCCACCATCAACGCCGCGGTCAACTGCGTGGACCGCCACGTCGCCAACGGCAAGGGCGACAAGGTCGCCTTCCACTGGGTCGGCGAGCCCGAGAACGACGCCCGCGACATCACCTACGCCCAGCTCAAGGACGAGGTCTGCAAGGCCACGAACGCGCTCGTCGAGCTGGGCGTCCAGAAGGGCGACCGGGTCGCCATCTACATGCCGATGATCCCGGAGACCGCCATCGCGATGCTCGCGTGCGCCCGGCTCGGCGCTCCGCACACCGTGGTCTTCGGCGGCTTCTCCGCCGATGCCCTGGCCTCCCGCATCGAGGACTGCCAGGCCAGGGTCGTCATCACCTCCGACGGCGGCTACCGACGCGGCGCGCCGTCTGCCCTCAAGCCGGCCGTCGACGAGGCCTGCAGCAAGGTGGCGGCGGCCGGCGGGTCGGTCGACCGCGTGCTGGTGGTCCGGCGTACCGGTCAGGACCTCGGCGAGGGCGGCTGGCACGACGAGCGCGACGTGTGGTGGCACGACATCGTGGACCGCCAGTCCACCGAGCACGAGGCGGAGCTGCACGACTCCGAGCACCCGCTCTACGTCATGTACACCTCCGGCACCACCGGCAAGCCGAAGGGCATCCTGCACACCACCGGCGGCTACCTGGTCGGCACGTCCTTCACGCACTGGTCGGTGTTCGACCTCAAGCCCGAGACCGACGTCTACTGGTGCACCGCGGACGTCGGCTGGGTGACCGGGCACTCCTACATGGTCTACGGACCGCTGGCCAACGGCGTCACCCAGGTGATGTACGAAGGCACGCCCGACTCCCCCCACAAGGGCCGTTGGTGGGAGGTCATCCAGGCCTACGGCGTCACCATCTTCTACACCGCACCGACGGCGATCCGGACGTTCATGAAGTGGGGCAACGACATCCCCGCCCAGTTCGACCTCTCCTCGGTGCGGCTGCTGGGCTCCGTGGGCGAGCCGATCAACCCGGAGGCCTACATCTGGTACCGCGAGCACATCGGCGGCAGCACCGCGCCCATCGTGGACACCTGGTGGCAGACCGAGACCGGCCAGATCATGATCTCGCCGCTGCCGGGCGTGACCCACGGCAAGCCGGGCTCCGCGATGACCCCGCTGCCAGGCATCAGCGCCGACGTCGTCGACGACGAGGCGCGCTCGGTTCCCAACGGGGCCGGCGGCTATCTCGTGCTCACCGAGCCGTGGCCCGCGATGCTGCGCACGCTGTGGGGCGACGACCAGCGGTTCAAGGACACCTACTGGTCGCGCTGGCCAGGCATGTACTTCGCCGGCGACGGCGCCAAGAAGGACGAGGACGGCGACATCTGGCTGCTCGGCCGCGTCGACGACGTGATGAACGTCTCCGGCCACCGGCTCTCGACGACGGAGATCGAGTCGGCCCTGGTCTCGCACCCCAAGGTCGCCGAGGCCGCCGTCGTGGGCGCCTCCGACGAGATGACCGGCCAGGCGGTCTGCGCGTTCGTGATCCTGCGCGAGTCCGCCGGGGACGGCGGGGATGACATCGTCACCGAGCTGCGCAACCACGTCGCTCATGAGATCGGCCCGATCGCCAAGCCTCGGCAGATCATGGTCGTCCCCGAGCTGCCGAAGACCCGCTCGGGCAAGATCATGCGCCGGCTGCTGAAGGACATCGCCGAGCACCGCGAGGTCGGCGACGTCACCACGCTGGCCGACTCCACGGTGATGGACCTCATCAAGGCCAAGGAGGGCGGCTCAGGGCCGACGACTGGGACCGAGGCCGCCGAGGACAAGGCGCCTCGCCGGGGCGCTCGCCGGGGCGATCTCGACGAGCGTCACGTCTCCGCCGGCGCCAGCAACCGGTCGGCGCGAGGCATCCGCCTCGGCCGAGGGGTGGCGAGCGCGCCTGCCTGTCCCGCCGGCTACGGCGTCGCGTGGAACCGGTCTCGGTGCGCCGAGCAGGACGGCACCGGCCACGGCCGCGAGCAGCGAGCCGGCGAGGACGCCGGCCTTGGCGGCGTCCCGAAGCTCTCCGGTGAAGGCCAGGTCGGACACGAGCAGCGAGACGGTGAAGCCGATGCCGGCGAGCACCGACGCGCCGACGATGTCGCGCCAGGACAGGTCCTCGTTCAGCTCGGCGTGGGTGAAGCGGGTCACCAGCCATGCTCCCGCGAACACGCCCAGCGGCTTGCCGACGAGCAGCCCCAGCACGATGCCCACCACGACCGGGCTGGTCAGCAGCTGGCCGCCGCCACCGAGCGGCACGCCGGCGGACATCAGCGCGAAGAACGGCACGGCCACCCCCGCCGAGATCGGGGCCACTCGATGCTCGAGGTGTTCCGCCGGGCTGGTGTCCTCGTCGGGGTCGGGCTTCACCCGGGTCAGCAGTCCGAGCACCACGCCGGCGATGGTGGCGTGCAGGCCGCTCTCGTGCAGGAACCACCAGGCTGCGACGGCGACGGGGAGGTAGTACCACCAGGCGTGCCAGCGCAGCCGCTGGCCGAGGTGGTACGCCGCGAAGCAGAGCCCTCCAGCAGCAGAGGCAGCACGTGCAGCGTCGAGGAGTAGAACACCGCGATGATCAGGATGACGATCAGGTCGTCCACGACTGCCAGCGTCAGCAGGAAGGCACGCAGCGACGTGGGCAGGTTGGACCCGACCACCGCGAGGACTGCGAGGGCGAAGGCGATGTCGGTGGCCGCCGGGATGGCCCACCCGCCGGGGCGCCGTCACCGAGGGTGTTGGCGGCGAGGTAGATCGCCGCCGGACAGAGCCACGCCGGCGACCGCCGCCATGACGGGGACCGCGGCGTCGACCGGCCGGCGCAGCGAGCCCACCACGAACTCCCGCTTCAGCTCCAGCCCCGCGACGAAGAAGAAGATCGCGAGCGCCCCGTCGGCGGCCCAGTGCTCGACGTCGAGCGGCCCCACCTGCAGGTGCAGCAGGTCGACGTAGGACGACGCGAACGGCGAGTTCGCCCAGAGCAGGGCCACGGCCGCCGAGACCAGCGCGACCGCGCCCCCCACGGTCTCCCTGCGGAACAGCGACCCCAGGAAGTTGCCCTCCCCGGGGTCGATGTCGGGGAAGAAGTGACGGACTAGGGGGGCCTGGCTCATCACGGGTGGCGCCTTTCGTCGGCTTTCGTCGGCCCTCGGCGGGCTCTGGGTCGCTACTACCGCCCGCGGACGCCGGGGCGTGCCGCAGCGGCGCCGACCAGCCTTCCCGGCACACCGTGTGCCCCTCAGGGTAGCGGGCCGCCCCGCGCGGCGGCCCCGGCGCCGGCCACCCGCGGCGCGTTGTAGGGTCGAGCCAGCACCCATTCCGCGCGGAGGACTCTCATGGCACGCGAGACGGTCAAGGACAGCGACCCCACGATCGGGCGCCTGGTCTCGGATGCCAGCCGCGACATCTCGACGCTCATCTCCCAGGAGATCGAGCTGGCCAAGAGCGAGCTCAAGGTGAGTGTCCGGAACGGCGGCACCGGTGTCGGCCTCGTCGCCGGGGCGGCGTTCTTCGGGCTGATGGCGCTCATCATGCTGTCGGTCGCCTTCGCCTACTTCGTCCACCTCACCGGGCTCGGGCTGCACTGGTCCTTCCTCATCGTGTTCGGGGCCTACCTGCTGATCGCCGCCCTGCTCGGGCTGGTCGGGGTGTCGAAGGTGAAGAAGGTCCGCGGGCCGGAGCGAGCCATCCGCCAGGCCCAGGAGGCCAAGGCCATCCTCAAGCGGCCCTGACGCCCGGTCGGGCGGCCCCGTCGGGCGGGTAGGCCGGCGGGCTAGTCGGCACAGGCCCCGGTCGACACCCGGTCGTTCGCGGCCACCCCTCGGGCGGCCGTCTCGCGCACCTGCTCGGCGGTCAGGGCGTAGCCGGTCTGCTGGTCGCTGACCGAGGCGGCGAAGACCACGCCCACGACCCGGCCCGCCGAGTCCACCAAGGGGCCCCCCGAGTTGCCGGGGCGAACCTGGCCACGCACGGAGTAGACCTCGCGGATGACCGTGCTGCTGCCGTAGATGTTGGGCGAGCGCAGCCGCTGCTCAGCGCGGATGCGCGCGGTCTCCACGTCGAAGGGGCCGTCCTGGGGATAGCCCAAGATGGCCACTCCCTGCCGCTCGCGGGCGTCGAAGCCGAACGGCAGCGGCGCCGCGCTGGTGGCGTCGAGCTCGAGCACGGCGACGTCCAGGTCGGGGTCGTAGAGCACGACGCGGGCGTCGAGGACCTCCTCGCCGATCGTGACCCGCGGGTCGCGCACCCCCGCGACGACGTGGGCGTTGGTCATCACCCGACCCGGGGCGTACACGAAGCCCGACCCCTCGACGCCCTGGCCGCAGGCGTTGACCGCCCGGATCTTCGCGACCGACTGCCCGGCCCGCTGGACGTCGGGATCCTCGAGCAGCCGGCGCGGCCCCGGGGCGACCTCGACGATGCGCTCGGGGGCGAACGGCTCCAGGTAGCGCGGGAAGAAACTGGTGCCGACGACGTTGTCGAAGGCGCGCAGCAGCGAGCTGGCCTGCTGGGGGAGCATCCGGTCGACCTGACCGAGCACCGCCGACCCACGCACCAGAGGCGTGATGCCCCCGAGCCGGGTGCCCGAGATCGCGACGCCAAGCGCCCAGGCGACCAGGAGGACGGCGGCAGCGCTGAGCAGCGCACCGCCGATGGCGTCGACGGCGCGGATCGGCTGCCAGGTGATCCGGTCGCGGATCCGCGCCCCGACGTACTGCAGGAACGCCTGGCCGAGCGAGGCCGTGAGGATGACGATGAAGAGCGCCCCGAGCGAGACCCACACGGACGGCGCCGCGTCGCCCAGGGCGATGGGCGCCAGCCAGACCCCGAACAGGCCGCCGGCCAGCAGCCGAGGGTCGCGAACGCGCCGGTGACGAAGCCCTGCCAGTAGCCGGAGAGGGCATAGGCCAGCACCAGCACGACCAGCAGCCAGTCAAGGACGTTCACCGAGGCTCCCTCGGATCGGGGGTCGCCGCCGGCGGAGCGGCTGGGACCACCCTGCAGCATGTGCGGCGGCAGGTCACGCACCCTCGCTGCGTCCCACGGCCGCGCCCAGCCCACGTGGTCGAAGAGCCGCGCGACCACGCCGGCCGTGAACCCCCACAGCAGAACGTCCTTGCTCTCGCCGATCACGAAGCCCGGCCCCACCCACCCGCTGGGGTGACGGACGCTGACGCGGTGGGCGGGATCGAGCAGCTCCTCGATCGGCTCCAGGAAGACGGCGTGCACCTCGTCGGGGTCGACCGCATGCACCGGGTCGGCCGCGCCCACCAGCCGAGCACCGGGGTGACCGCGAAGTTGGACGGCGGCAGGTAGAGCTCGGGCAGCTCCGCGAAGACTTCGATGCCCGTCGGGTCCAGCCCGGTCTCCTCCTCGGCCTCGCGCAGGGCGGCGGCCCGGGGCGTCTCGCCGGGGTCGAGGGAACCGCCCGGGAAGGAGACCTGGCCAGGATGCGACCGCATGTGGTGGGCGCGCTCGGTGAGGAGCAGCACGGGCCCGGAGCCCGCCTCCCGAACAGCATCAGCACTGCCCCGCGGCGCGGGTCGGCGCCGTCCGGGGGCAGCAACCGGGTGAGCTCCTCGACGGTGATCGTGGTGGCCGCCTCCGCCACCGGGCGCAGCCAGTCGGGGATCACGCGGGGACCCCGAGGTGCCGCTCCACCAGGCCCTCGAGGTGAGCCCGCGAGTCGATGACGACGTAGCCGCCGAAGACCACCCGCCCCTGGGCGTCGAGGAGCACCAGATAGGGCAGGCCGCGCAGGGTGGGGATCGCCCCGCGCCCCGACACCGAGCCGTCCAGGTCCGCCACGACGGGGTAGGTCACCCCTGCCTCGGACACCAGAGCCCGGGCCGCCGCGGCCTGCGGATCGGTGTAGTCGACACCGACGACGTCGACCTTGCCGTCCCACTGCTCGGCGAACTGCTGAAGGATGGGCAGCTCCTTGCGGCACGGCGGGCACCACGAGGCCCAGAAGCTCACCACCATCGGCCCGCGCAGGCGCGAGAGGTCGATGGCGTCGCCCGCGGCCAGCGGCGGCAGGGTGAGGGCCGGAGCCTGGCGGCGGCGCCGACCGGGGTGGCGGCCGCGCCGCCCCGGTCGGCGCCGTCCAGCTCGGACAGCATCACGACGACGCCCAGCAGCGCCACGACCAGCGCGATGACCAGGGTCGACCGGCGGTTCACGCCGGCCCTGGGTGCGCACCAGGGCCGCCGCCTCGGCAGGGTCGACGGGGCCGGCGCCGTACGACGGGCACCACCGGGCCACCGGGCACGCGCCGCAGGCGGGCTTCTTGGCGTGGCAGACCCGACGACCGTGCCAGATCAGGTGGTGGCTGAGCATGGTCCAGTCGCGCCGGGGGAACAGCGCACCGACCTCGTGCTCGACCTTGACCGGGTCGGTCTGCTCGGTCCACCCCAGCCGCCGGGCGAGCCGTCCGAAATGGGTGTCGACAGTGATCCCGGGCAGCCCGAAGGCGTTGCCCAGCACGACGTTCGCGGTCTTGCGCCCCACGCCCGGGAGGGTGACGAGCTCCTCCAGCCGCGGCGGGACCTGGCCGTCGTACCGCTCGACGAGGGCGGCACTCAACTTGAGCAGGGCGTCGGTCTTGGCGCGGAAGAACCCCAGCGGGCCGACGATGCGCTCGAGGTCCGCCCGCGCAGCCGCCGCCATCGCCTCAGGCGTCGGGTAGGCCGCGAACAGCTCGGGCCGCACGGCGTTGACCCGACGGTCGGTGGTCTGCGCGCTCAGCACCGTCACGACCAGGCACTGGAACGGGTCGTCGAAGTCCAGCTCCGCCTTGGCATCGGGGTAGGTCTGGGCCAGGACGCGGTCGACCTTGCGCGCGCGGCGGACCAGAGCGGTGTCGGGCACCGCACCAGGGTACGGCGCCGCCCCGACAGCTCCCGAAGGCTCCCGACGGGTGGCTCCCAGGAGCTCGAGGGACGCCAGTCGGACGGGGCAGTGCCTGTGACCTACACCACTCGCTAGGATTCTGAGCGGACACCCGTCCGACTTCCGGGCGCGTGACACAGGAGGCACAGGTGGGCAACGACGTGCTGCGGCAGGCACCTCTCTTCAGCGCTCTCGATGACGAGGCGGCGACCGCGCTGCGCGCCTCGATGGTGGAGTCGCGGCTGCGCCGGGGCGAGGTCCTCTTCCACGAGGGCGACTCCGGCGACCGGCTGTACATCGTCACCGACGGGAAGGTGAAGCTGGGCCGCACCTCCTCCGACGGCCGCGAGAACCTCCTCGCCATCTTGGGCCCCGGCCAGATGTTCGGCGAGCTGTCCCAGATCGACCCGAGACCGCGGTCGGCGACCGTCACCGCCGTCACCGACGCCACCTTCGTGTCGCTCTCGCACGAGGACCTGCTGCGCTGGCTGGACGGCCGACCGGTCGTGGCCCGCGGGCTGCTCGCCCAACTCGCCGGCCGGCTTCGCCGCGCCAACGACGTCGTCGCCGACCTGGTGTTCTCCGACGTGCCCGGCCGGGTCGCCAAGGCGCTGCTCGACCTTGCCGACCGGTTCGGCCGCACCGCCGACGACGGCATCCACTTCCACCACGACCTCACCCCGGAGGAGCTGGCCCAGCTGGTCGGCGCCTCGCGAGAGACCGTCAACAAGGCCCTCGCCGACTTCGCCTCCCGGGGCTGGCTGCGTCTCGAGCCGCGCTCGGTCGTGATCATGGAGGTCGACCGGCTGGCTCGCCGGGCTCGCTGACCACAGCGCCGCCGAGCTTCCTTCACTCGACCGCCAACCATCCAGGGCCGCGCCGGCGTCAGGCAGGGTGTGGGTCCCGGGAAGGGGTGCTGGTGGGCGGCGCGACCGAGCAGGAGCGAGCCTTCCACGAGTTCGTGGCGGCTCGGGGTCGGGTGCTCGCCCGCACGGCGTACCTGCTCACCGGTGACCACCACCTGGCCGAGGACCTGCTGCAGACCGCCCTGTTCCAGACGGCCCGTTACTGGGACCGCATCCACGGCTCGCCGGAGAGCTACGCCCGCCGGATCCTCTACCACCAGAACATCTCCTGGTGGCGGCGGAAGCGGTGGCAGGAGAGCCCCTCCTGGAGTACGACGCCGCCGCACCCGACCGCGACCCGGACCTGCGGCTGACCCTCGAGGGCGCCCTGGCCAGGCTCACCGTGCGACAGCGGACGATCCTGGTGCTGCGCTACTTCGAGGACCTCACCGAGGCCCAGACGGCCGCCGAGCTCGGCGTCTCCGTCGGGTCGGTCAAGTCGATCGCCCACCAGGCGCTGGCACGACTGCGCGTGCTGGCGCCCGAGCTGGGCGAGCTGATCGGAAGCGAGACCCCGTCATGACCGAGCTGCTGCGCGAGGAGCTCCGCCGGCGGGGCGATGGCGCGCCCGAGCCACCGGAGGCCGGTGGCCTCTGGCGCGCCGCACGGCTGGCCCGCCGTCGGGACCGCGTCCTGGCCGCCGGCCTGGTGCTCGCGGCGGTGGGCCTGGTCGCCGCGGCGCTACCCGGGCTCCCCGTCGCCCGGCTGACCGCCGAAGTGGCCGGCAGCCAGTCGGTGCGCGCGGTCGGCGTCCCCGACCGGATCGCAGCGGTGCCCCAGCGGGTGCTGGACCGGATGGAGCCGACGAGCCGGCCGGGGCGCGCCGCGGCGGCCTACCTCACCAGCGACGGGCGCGCGGTGGTCGTGAGCGCCACCGACGGCAGCTACCACCGCCTCCGGCTGGCGTCGCTGCTCGAACGCGCGGCGCGCGAGAGGAGCCTGGCCCTCGACGGCACGTGGTTGGCGCTCTCGCCGAACGGTCGCTTCGTCGCCTACGCCTGGGAGGAGCCGCCCCCCGAGGGCCAGGCTGCTTCCACACCGGCCCCGACCGGCCTCGCGGTCCTGGATCTCACGACCGGATTCGAGCTGACCACCCCCTTGCAGGGCGGACACTGCGTCGTGGTCACCGACCTCACCTGGTCGTCGAACAACATCTGGGTGCTGTTCCGCGGCCTCCAGACGACCGCCTGGACAGGCTCGCGACGCTCGTCCGGCATGGCGGTGTTCGGCCGGCTCGACGCCCGCCGGATGAGCCTGGACCAGCACGCCAGTCCACAGCAGGACGTCAGCGCCGTCACGATCGATGACGCCGGCACCGTGGCGGCCACACTCTCCGCGCGCGACGGGGAGCTGCCCCCGTGGGCGGTGCGCGCGTCCGCTCCCGACCTCAACGGCGACGGCGTCCGGTCCGCCAGTCCCGACGGCCGCCACGTCCTGATCGGAAGCACCCAGCCGAGCACCCTTGTGCTCACAGCCGGGAACGACCGGCTCTCGGGGCGCACGATCCGGATCCCCGAGACCGACTACCCCGAGGGCGCCACGGTCCGGCCGGTCGGCTGGGTCGACGACACCCACGCCGTGGCCGAGCTGGTCAGGGTCTCCGACTACGACGGGAGCGGCTTCACCTGGGGCGGGCGCAACCTGGTCGTGGTCGACGTGCGCGGCGACCGGTTGACCTCAGTGGGCGCGGTCGACGCGACCTATCCCGACGCTGGAGGGATCGAGTCCCTCACCCTGGCCACCGGGCTGATGACCCTCGACCGGCCCACCGTGCACCGACCCGACCCGCGCTGGCCGTGGAGCACCGGGCGGTACCTCCTGGTGGGTGGGCTGCTGCTTCTGGTCGGCCTGCTGCTGGTCGTTCTCCTGCGGCGCCGGCCGCCGCGGCTTGGCTAGTTGCCGTCGAGATAGGCCAGCTGAGCCCGCACCGAGAGCTCGGCGGCGCCCCAGAGGACGGGGTCCACGTCGGCGTACACGATCTCGACGACCGCCCTCGGCAGGGTCCCGCCCGCCATCTGTGCGGCGTACGCGGTCGGGTCGGCCCGCAGCACACCAGCGCCTCGCACCTGCTCGAGCCGCTCGTGCCGGTGGGCGAGGTAGTAGTCGAGCGCCGGCAGCGCCTCGCCGATCACCGGTCCGTGGCCGGGCCAGACGGAGTCGAGCACGTGGGCCTCGGCCAGCGCGTGCAGCCGGTCGAGGGAGTCCAGGTAGGCCCCGAGCCGGCCGTCCGGGTGCGCCACCACCGACGTCCCGCGGCCGAGCACCGTGTCGCCGGTCAGGACGACCGCTCCGCGGGCAGCAGGAAGGACAGCGAGTCCGCCGTGTGCCCCGGCGTGGCCACGACCCGGATCTCCCAGCCGTCAAGGTCGACCACATCACCCTCGCCCAGGCCCTCCTCCCCCAGCCGGTACGCGGGATCCAGCGCTCGCACGCCGCAGCCGACGCGCCCGCGAACGCCCCCGCCCCCTCGGAGTGGTCCAGGTGCCCGTGGGTGAGCAGCACGCCCCGCACCTCACCGGCCACCTCGGCCACGGCGGCCAGGTGGCCTTCGTCCAGCGGCCCCGGGTCCACGACGTACGACGGCCCGCTGGGCGTCGCGCGCAGCACCCAGGTGTTGGTGCCGTCCAGGGTCATCGGCGACGGATTAGGGGCGAGCACGCACTCGCTGGCGACCCCGAACCGCCCGCCGCGCCAGGCCGTCATGGCGCCTCCCGGTGACCGGCGATGAGCCCCTCCAGCCACGGCGGGTGCGAGAGGGTCGGCTCGGCGCCGTCGACCAGCTCGGGCATGAACATCTCCACCCGCCGCGACGCGGCCGCCGCCAGGGCTGCCTCGGGGTCGGCGAAGCCCGCCAGCTCCAGACACGTGAGATAGGTCGGCGGCAGCATCAGCAGCTCCCCGGCGTCGGCGGCACGGACCGCCTCGGCCGCCGGCAGCCAGGTCACCGAGTCCGACTCCCCCGAGACGTCGCGCGTCACCTGCCCCTGCGGCAGCTCGGCGACGAAGAACCACGTGCGGTAGCGCCGCGGCTCGAAGTCGGGTGTCAGCCAGCCCGACCAGGCGCCGAGCAGGTCGGCACGCAGGACCAGGCCGCGGCGAGCCAGCAGCTCGGTCAGGGACAGGTCGCGCGACTCCAGCGCCTGCCGGTCGGCCTCCCAGCCCGTCCCTGTCGTGTCGGGGACGACCGACGTCGGGTCGGGGCCGGCCAGCAGCACCCCCGACTCCTCGAAGGTCTCGCGGACCGCGGCGGCGACCAGCGCCCGGGCGAGCGGCTCGGCGACCCCGAGCTGGGCGGCCCACGCCGACGCCCCGGGCCCGGCCCAGGCGAGGGCGGCGTCGTCGTCGCGCTCGTCGACCACGCCGCCGGGGAAGACGTACATCCCGGCGGCGAAGGCCATCTGCGCGTGCCGGCGCAGCAGGTAGACCTCCGGTCCGCGGCCGCCCCGGCGCGTGAGCGCCACGGTCGCGGCGTTGCGCGGCTCGGCGGGCGTGCGGACGCCGGCGGCGTACTCGCGGGCGGTGGCGACCAGCTGCGGCGGGCGATGTGTTTGAGACCTGTGGCCGTGTCCACGCCCGCCTGAAAGAAGCGACGCCACACCGACTGCCGAGCGAGCGTGCTTGCCGGCCTCGCCGAACACCTCGCCCAGCAGCTCCGACGCGCCGTTGGCCACCTTGGGCTGGGCCGTGAACTCCGGCGTCGAGGCGACGAAGACGACAGCCTTGACCACCCGCTTGACCGCCGAGAGGCCGCCCACCTCGGCGGCGACCGCGGCGAGGGCGTTCAGCGCACACTGGCGGGCGCAGGCGTACCCCTCCTCCTCGCTGACCTCGGCCCCGAGCCGGCCGGTCGCCAGCATCTGCCCGTCGCGCGCGGGCAGCTGCCCGGCGGTGAAGACGAGGTTGCCGCTGCGCGCGGCGGGGACGTACGCCGCCAGCGGTGGCACCACCTCCGGGAGGGTCAGGCCCAGCGCCGCGAGCCGCTCCTCAGGGCCGCTCACGAGGCCACCGGACGCTTGAAGTAGCCCACGAGGTTCTCGGGGTTCATCCCGGGCACCACCTGCACGAGCTCCCAGCCGTCGGCACCGAAGTTGTCGAGGATCTGCTTGGCCGCGTGCACCAGGATCGGGGCGGTGAGGTACTCCCACTTGGTCATGACCGCACCCTAGCCCGCGGCCGGGGCGGGCCGGCAAGGTGCGCCGGCGACCTGGTCGGGAAGCCTGTCGACGAGCCTGCGGGAAGGAGAGCGCCGCCCCGGCCGTGGGGGAGCCGAGGCGGCGCAGACTAGAGACTCGCGCGTGGGCGGGTCCGTCACTCCTGTCTAACGCATCCCTTCGGGGAAGTCCAGCGACACCGGACACCGATGGACGAGGAGCCGGCCAGGGTCAGACGAGCACGGCGGGCTCGGTCTTCTCGCGGATCTCCTCGACCGTCACTCCGGGCGCCAGCTCGACGAGCTTCAGGCCCTCGGCGGTCACGTCGAGCACGCCCAGGTCGGTGATGATGCGCTGCACGACGGCCCGCCCGGTGTAGGGCAAGGAGCACTCCTCCACGATCTTGTAGGCGCCGTCCTTGGCCACGTGCTCCATCAGCACGATGACCCGCTTCGCGCCGTGGACCAGGTCCATGGCGCCACCCATGCCCTTCACCATCTTGCCGGGGATCATCCAGTTCGCGATGTCGCCGCCGGCCGAGACCTGCATGGCCCCGAGGATCGCGGCGTCGATCTTGCCGCCCCGGATCATCCCGAACGACGTCGCCGAGTCGACGAACGACGCGCCCTTGCGCAGGGTGACGGTCTCCTTGCCAGCGTTGATGAGGTCGGGGTCCTCGTCCCCGTCGTACGGGTATGGTCCGACGCCGAGGATGCCGTTCTCCGACTGCAGGACGATCTCGACGTCCTCGGGGACGTAGTTGGGCACCAGCGTGGGTAGCCCGATCCCGAGGTTCACATACGACCCGTCGCTCAGCTCGGCCGCAGCCCGGGCAGCCATCTGCTCCCTCGTCCACCCCGTCATGTCAGGCCTCCTCACGCGAGCGCACGGTCCGCCGCTCGACTCGCTTGTCCGCCGCCTGCTCGGGGGTCAGCGCGAGCACTCGCTGGACGAACACCCCCGGAGTGTGGATCTGGTTGGGGTCAAGCTCACCCGGCTCGACGAGGTGCTCGACCTCCGCGAGAGTGATCCGGCCGCACATCGCCGCCAAGGGGTTGAAGTTGCGGGCCGAAGCCCGGTAGACGAGGTTGCCGTGCCGATCGCCCTTCCAGGCGCGCACCAGCCCGAAGTCGGCCACGATCGCCTCCTCCAGGACGTACTCCCGGCCGGCGAAGACCCGGGTCTCCTTCGGCGGCGAGGCGACCAGCACGTTGCCCTCGGCCTCGTACCGCCAGGGCAGGCCGCCCTCGGCGACCTGCGTGCCGCCGCCGGTCGCGGTGAAGAACGCCGGGATACCGGAGCCACCCGCGCGCATCCGCTCGGCCAGCGTGCCTTGGGGCGTGAGCTCCACCTCGAGCTCGCCGGCGAGGTACTGCCGGGCGAACTCCTTGTTCTCCCCGACGTAGGAGGAGATCATCCGCCGGATCCGCTTGGCGAACAGCAGCCGGCCCAGCCCCCACTCGTCGACGCCGCAGTTGTTCGACACCGCCTCCAGGTCGGTCGTCCCCGACTCCAGCAGCGCCTCGATCAGCACCGAGGGGATGCCGCACAGCCCGAAGCCGCCGACCGCGAGCGTGGCCCCGTCTCGGATGTCGGCCACCGCCTCGGCCGCGCTCGCCACCACCTTGTCCACCCTGACCTCCTCCGGCCACGGTCGCCACGGGGCCGGTGACCCCGCGCACCGCGACCAGTCGCGATCCTAGTCATCAGGGCGCTGAGGCACTCGCCTAGGGCTGCCCTCGTGAGCTCCAGGCCCGACACCACCCCAGCGGAGCGGGGGTCGGACTGGCCTGGAGTACGGCTGCATGTGGTCACCGGCAAGGGCGGAACCGGCAAGACGACGGTCGCGTCCGCCCTCGCGCTGGCGCTGGCGTCGGAGGGCCGCACCGTGCTGCTGTGCGAGGTGGAGGGGCGCCAGGGCATCGCCCGGATGTTCGACGTCGAGCCGCTGCCCTACGCCGAGCGGCGCATCGCCACCGGCCTGGGACACGCCGGCGCTCCGGCCGGGAGCGTCCATGCCCTGCACATCGACCCGGAGTCGGCGCTGCTGGAGTACCTCTCGATGTACTACAAGCTCGGCCGTGCCGGTCGCGCCCTCGACCGGTTCGGGGTCATCGAGTTCGCCACCACCATCGCGCCCGGCGTCCGCGACGTGCTGCTGACCGGCAAGGTCTACGAGGCCGTCCAGCGCAATTCCCGCAATCGCGGGGCCGTGGCGTACGACGCCGTCGTGCTGGACGCGCCCCCGACCGGGAGGATCGCCCAGTTCCTCAATGTCAACAGTGAGCTGGCCGGGCTGGCGAAAGTGGGCCCGATCAAGAGTCAGGCAGACAAGGTCATGACGCTCCTGCGCTCCCCCCGCACCGCCGTTCATCTGGTGACCGTGCTCGAGGAGATGCCGGTCCAGGAGACCGCCGACGGCATCGACGACCTGGTGGCCGCCGGGCTGCCGGTCGGCGGGATCGTGGTCAACCTGCTCCGCCCGCGCGGGCTCAGCGAGGTCCAGCTCGCGCACGCCCGCGAGGGCTCGACGGACCGGGAGACCGTCCTGCGCGGGCTGGCCCTGGCCGGGGTCGAGGATCCCGCCAGGCTCGTGGACGGGCTGCTCGAGGAGGCCCAGGACCACGCCGTCCGGCGCGCCCTCGAGGACGAGCAGAGCGCCCTCGTGGCGGAGCTCGACCGACCGACCTACGAGCTGCCGCGGCTGGCCGCCGGTGTCGACCTGGGCGGCCTGTACGAGCTGGCTGCCCGGCTGAAGGACCAGGGGATGGCATGACCGACACCCGCGCCCCGCGACCTCGCGTCGGCCCGCTCGCCTCCCGGCGGCACGAGGCCCCGCACCTGGACATCGACGCGCTGCTCGACGACTCCGGCGTGGAGATCATCGTCTGCTGCGGCTCCGGCGGGGTCGGGAAGACCACCACCTCGGCGGCGCTCGGGCTGCGGGCTGCCGAGCGGGGTCGGCGCGTCGTCGTCCTCACCATCGACCCGGCCCGGCGACTGGCGCAGTCGATGGGCATCGAGGCCCTCGACAACACGCCACGGCCGGTGGCCGGTCTGCGGTGGCCGGCCCCGTCCGGCGGGGGGCAGCGCCCCCGGATGGAGCACGGGGGGGTGTCCGGGGGCAGAGCCGCCCCGGATGGACGCGATGATGCTGGACATGAAGCGCACCTTCGACGAGGTGGTCGAGAGCCAGGCCAGCCCCGAGAAGGCGCGCCAGATCCTCGACAACCCGTTCTACATCGCGCTGTCCAGCTCCTTCGCGGGCACCCAGGAGTACATGGCGATGGAGAAGCTCGGCCAGATCCATCGCGACGCCCGGCGCGACGGCAGCTACGACCTCATCGTCGTGGACACCCCACCGTCACGCTCCGCCCTGGACTTCCTCGACGCCCCCGAGCGGCTCTCCCGCTTCCTCGACGGCAGGTTCATCCGGCTGCTGCTGGCGCCGGCGCGCGGCCCGGCCCGGCTCATGACGGCGGGGCTGGGCGTCGTGACCAACGCGCTGACCAAGATCCTGGGCGCCCAGGTGCTCCGGGACATGCAGACCTTCGTGGCCGCGTTCGACACCCTGTTCGGTGGGTTCCGCCAACGGGCCCAGCAGACCTTCGAGCTGCTGCAGGCCGACGGGACCGCGTTCCTCGTCATCGCGGCGCCGGAGGCTGACGCGCTGCGCGAGGCCGCCTACTTCGTGGAGCGGCTCGGAGAGGACCAGATGCCGCTGGCCGGGCTCGTCGTCAACCGGGCGACCGCACCGCCGGAGGAGACGCTGAGCGCCGACGAGGCCCTCGCCGCCGCCGCCCGGCTCGACCGCAGCGGGGAGGACGGGCTGGCGGCCGGACTGCTGCGGCTGCACGCCGACCGGGCCCGGCGGGTGCAGCGCGAGCAGCAGCTGTGCGAGCGGTTCGCGGCCGCCCATCCCGACGTCCCGGCGGTCGTGGTCCCGGCCCTGGCGAGCGACGTCCACGACCTGGCCGGCCTGCGAGAGGTCGGCGAGCTGCTGTCCGCACCTGTCACCTGAGCCCGGCAGCGGCCGCGCCGGACATGACGAGCGGCCGGGCGCTCGTGCCGCCCAGCCGCTCGTTCCGGGGGTGTCGACCGGGCCGACGGGGGAGGCGGCCGGTCGCTCAGATGGAGGTCAGAGAATCGGGGAGGAGGCGTGCTCGCGCTTGGCGGCCTCCAGCACGGTGCGCCACGAGGCGTTCGGGCGGCGGCGCAGCAGCGCACGGCGCTCACGCTCGGTCATGCCGCCCCAGACGCCCCACTCGATCTGGTTGTCCAGCGCCTCGGCCAGGCACTCGGTGCGCACCGGGCAGCCCTTGCACACCAGCTTGGCCTTGTTCTGCTCGGCACCCCGGACGAACAGCGCGTCCGGCTGCTGCTCCTTGCAGGCGGCCGATGAGGTCCAGTCCTCAACCCACATGATGCTTCCCCACATCTCTCGTCCGGTGGCGTCCGCGACGCCGACTCCGATCACGTCGAGAACAAACGTAAAGACCGGACAGGCTGGGCAACAGACACGTTCAGTCCAATCCCGCTAGTCCCAACGGGCTAGTCCGGACCAGACCGGTCAACTGGGTGGACTAGTCACCCGCAGGTACCCTGGTCGCCATGTCCGTGCCTGCCGAGGAGCGCCTGTCGGGCGCCAAGGTGCTCAGCCACCTCACCGTCATGGGTCTCGTGGCCGTGGTCCTGGGCGTCGTGACGGCCGGCCTGGCGATCCCGTTCGCGGGGGCGCTCGGCATTGGCGCCAAGAACCTCTCCGACACCATGGAGCACCTGCCGGTCGACCTGACCCCCGGTGAGCTGGCGCAGAAGACGGTGCTCGTCGACAGTCGCGGCAACACGATCGCGACGCTGTACGACCAGAACCGCATCAGCGTGCCGCTGACCCGGATCTCGCGGACGATGACCAAGGCGATCGTGGCCATCGAGGACTACCGCTTCTACGAGCACGGCGCCCTCGACCTCAAGGGCACGCTGCGCGCCCTCATCACCAACCAGGCCAGCGGTGCGCAGGTGCAGGGGGGCTCGTCGATCACCCAGCAGCTGGTGAAGCTGACCCTGCTGGACCAGGCCAAGACCAAGCGCGAGCGGATCGCTGCGACCGACGACACCTACGAGCGCAAGATCCGCGAGCTGCGCTACGCCATCGCGCTGGAGCAGAAGTACTCCAAGGACTGGATCCTCGAGCGATACCTGAACACGGCGTACTTCGGCGACGGCGCGTACGGCGTCCAGGCCGCCGCCAAGCACTACTTCGGGGTCAACGCCAAGGACCTCAACCTCCCGCAGTCCGCCCTCCTGGCCGGGCTGGTCAAGAACCCCACCGGCTACGATCCGACGAACTACCCCGACCGGGCGGTGGCGCGGCGCAACGTCGTCCTGGACCGGATGGCCGAGCTCAACGTCATCACCCAGACGCGCGTGGACAAGACCAAGGACCGCGACCTGGGCCTGGACGTCCAGGAGACCCCCAACGGTTGCGTCAACTCCGTGGCGCCGTTCTTCTGCGACTACGTCGTGGAGTACCTCCTCCACGACAAGACCTTCGGCAAGAACCGCAACGAGCGGAAGAAGACCATCTACTCCGGTGGCTTCACGATCCAGACCACGCTGGACCAGCGGTTCCAGCAGGCCGCCGACCAGTCGGTCCGCGACCACGTCTACGCCAAGAACAGCGCGATCGGCGCGCTCGCGATGGTGGAGCCCCGCACCGGCCACGTCCGGGCCCTCGCCCAGTCGCGCCCGATGGGCAACCTGAAGAAGCGGCACGAGACCTACCTCAACTACACGGTGCCCAAGGAGTACGGCGGAGCCCGCGGCTTCCAGCCCGGCTCGACGTTCAAGGCCTTCGTGCTCGCGGCCGCGGTGCAGAAGGGCATCCCGCTCGACATGACCATCGAGGCCCCGGCCCAGGTCGTCGTCCCGATGAGCCAGTACGACACCTGCAAGGGCCGCTACCAGAGCGGCGACGTGTGGCCGCCCCAGAACTCCACCGGAAGCGGCAACTACTCCCTCTACACCGGCACCCGGCAGTCGGTGAACACCTTCTACGCCCAGCTCGAGCTCGCCACCGGCCTGTGCGAGCCGTACCGGCTGGCCAAGGCGATGGGCATCCGGCTGACCGACCCGCTGAACGAGCGGGTCCCGTCGTTCACGCTCGGTGTCGCCGACGTGAGCCCCCTGGAGATGGCCGAGGCCTACGCCACCTTCGCCGGCCGCGGCCTGCACTGCGACGCATCGCCGGTCACGTCGGTCGAGGGGCCCAGCGGCGCAGTGGTGGCGGAGTACCAGCCCGACTGTCAGCAGGTCATCGACGCTCCGGTGGCCGACGCGGTCAACGCCGTCCTGCGCGGAGTGCAGGAGCCCGGCGGCTTCGGCTACAGCAACGGGTTGGGGTTGACCGTCCCGTCCGCAGCCAAGACCGGCACGACCAACGAGAACCGCGCGGTGTGGTTCATGGGCTACACCCCCAGCTGGCCACGGCGGCGATGATCGCCGGGGCCAACCAGAAGGGCAGCCCGGTCAGCCTGAACTACCAGTACGTCGGGCCGACGTACGTCACCAACGCGTTCGGCTCCACCGTCGCGGGGCCGATGTGGGGCCAGGCCATGCACGCGATCCAGGGGATGCTCAAGTCCACGCCCTTCACCCCGCCCAACCTGTCCGGCTATACCGCGAAGTACGCCACCGTGCCGTCGGTCTCGGGGATGAGCGTCGAGCAGGCCCGCGCGGTGCTGAACCAGGCCGGCTTCAGGATCGCGATCTTCGCCACCAACGACGTGCCCATCAGCGTGGTGGGGACGACGTACCCGAAGGCGGGCGAGTCGGCCGTCTTCGGTCGGGCCGTGCTGCTGATGCCCGCCCCACCGAAGAAGCACAAGCCGGGTCGCGGCGGCCGCGGCGGCGGCCGTGGCGGCGGCGGGGGTGGCGGGGGTGGCCGTGGCGGCGGCTGGCCGCCCGGGCCGCGCTGAGCCGGGCTCAGGCACCCAGCTGTCGGCGTACCTCCGCGGCGACGACCGCACCGTCGGCGCGGCCCTTGGTCTGCGGTGTGAGCACGCCCATCACCTTGCCCATGGCGCGCATGCCCTCCCCGGCGGCGCCGGTCTGGGCGATGGCGGCGGTGACCAGGTCGACGATCTCGGCGTCGGACAGCGCCGCGGGCAGGTAGTCGGCGATCACGTCAGCCTCGGCGCGCTCCTTCGCGGCCATCTCCGCACGGCCGCCGTCGGCGAAGGCCGTGGCCGCCTCGCGGCGCTTCTTGGCCTCGGTGGAGAGCACCCCGATGATGTCGTCGTCGGTGAGCTCTCGGGCCTCCGCGCCCGCGACCTCGGCGTTGGTGACGGCGGTCAGGACCATCCGCAGCGTCGACGCGCGCAGCTCGTCGCGGCCCTTGATGGCAGTGGTGAGGTCGGCGCGGAGTCGGTCTTTCAGGGCACTCATGCGGGTCATTGTGGCAGCCTTGCCCCGTGCCGCTCTCCTCGATTCTGCTGCGCACCGCTGGCCTGGGGGCCGCTGTGGGCGCTGCGCTGACGGCGTACGCCGCCTGGGAGGCCCGCGCCTACACGCTGCGCCGGGTGGAGGTCGCGCTGCTGCCCCCCGGACACGAGCCGCTGCGTGTGCTGCACCTGACCGACATCCACCTGGTGCCCACCCAGACCCGCAAGCGGGAGTGGCTGGCGGGGCTGGCCGCGCTGCAGCCGGACCTCGTGGTCAACACCGGCGACAACATCGCCCACCAGGAGGCCGTGCCGGCGGTGCTTGATGCCTTCGGGGCGTTGCTGGACGCGCCGGGAGTGTTCGTCTTCGGCTCCAACGACTACTTCTCACCGGTGCTCAAGAACCCGCTGCGCTACCTGCTGCCGGACGACGGGCGGCGCTTTGTCGACTCCCCCCAGCTGCCCTGGCCGGACCTGCAGAAGGCGTTCCTCGACCGCGGCTGGCGCGACCTCACCAACGCCACCGATGCCCTGGAGGTCAACGGCATTCGGCTGGCATTCGTCGGCGTGGACGACGCGCACCTGGGCTATGACCGGCTGGATCTGGTCGCCGGCCCAGCTGACCCCTCGGCCGACATTCGCCTGGCGGTCACCCACGCGCCGTACCTGCGGGTGCTCGACCAGTTCGCCGCCGACGGGTACGACGCGATCATCGCGGGGCACACCCACGGCGGCCAGGTCTGCCTGCCCGGCATCGGAGCGCTGACGACGAACTGCGACCTGGACAACGCCCGCGCCAAGGGCCTGCACCGCCACCCTGCCGACTCGCGGCCGGGCGACCCCGGCTCGTCCTGGCTGCACGTGTCGGCCGGCCTCGGCACCTCCCCCTACGCCCGGATTCGGGTCGCCTGCCGCCCCGAGGCCACCCTGCTCACCCTCACGCCCCGCCGAGGTGGCAGCTAGACCACGCGAGGTGGGAGTTCGGGCCCCACGAGGTGGGAGCTAGACCACGCGAGGTGGGAGTTCGGGCCCCACGAGGGGCGCTGGAAGCAATCCTGGATCGCACCCGACCGATTTCAGGCCGCCCCGACCGCTCCGGTATGCTCGCCCAGGTTGCCAGGCTCCGATTGACGGGCCTTGCATCGGGCTGTGGCGCAGTTTGGTAGCGCGCTTCGTTCGGGACGAAGAGGCCGCAGGTTCAAATCCTGTCAGCCCGACAATTAGACTGCTCCGGTATAGCTTCGGCGCCGGGTCAGTGTGCTGCCGCTGAACTTCTGCCGGATCGGCGAACTTCTGCCGGATCGGCGAGCGGCCTGCTCCGCCGACGCCTGCTGGCCCACGACCACCGACACCGGGTCGCGCGGCTGGGCGTCACGACCCGGATCGCTGGGCAGCGACGAGCTCGGCGATCTGGATGGTGTTCAGCGCCGCGCCCTTGCGCAGGTTGTCGTTGCTCACGAAGAGCGCGAGTCCGCGGTCGTCGTCCACACCGGGGTCCTGCCGCAGCCGGCCGACGTAGGACGGGTCCTTGCCGGCCGCCTGCAGCGGGGTCGGGATGTCCGACAGCTCCACACCGGGGGCCGACGCCAAGATCTCGCGGGCGCGCGCCACCGGGAGCGACCGCTCGAACTCGGCGTTGATCGCCAGCGAGTGACCCGTGTAGACCGGCACCCGCACGCAGATCCCCGAGACCCGCAGCTCCGGGATGCCCAGGATCTTGCGCGACTCGTTGCGCAGCTTCTTCTCCTCGTCGGTCTCGCCCGCGCCGTCGTCCACGAGCGAGCCCGCCAGCGGCAGCACGTTGTAGGCGATGGTGCGGGCGTACTTGACCGGCTCCGGGAAGGTCACCGCCTCGCCGTCGTAGGCCAGCTCCCGCGCCTTCTCACCGGCGGCCGCGACCTGGGTGGCCAGCTCGTCCACGCCCGCGATGCCGGACCCGGAGACGGCTTGATACGTCGACGCGATGAGCCGCACCAGCCCCGCCTCGTCGTGCAGCGGCTTGAGCACCGGCATCGCCGCCATCGTGGTGCAGTTGGGGTTGGCGATGATGCCCTTGCGCGCGTCGGCGATGGCCTCGGGGTTGACCTCCGACACCACCAGGGGCACGTCAGGGTCCATCCGCCAGGCCGAGGAGTTGTCGACCACGGTCACGCCCGCCTCCGCGAACCGCGGCGCCAACCGGCGCGACGCGGTGGCACCGGCGCTGAACACGGCGATGTCCAGACCGCTCGGGTCGGCGGTGTCGGCGTCCTCCACCGTAACCTCGCGGTCACCGAACGGGAGGACCGTCCCGGCGGACCGAGCGGAGGAGAAGAACCGGACGTCCGCCACGGGCAAGCCGCGCTCCAGCAGGATCTGACGCATCGCGACGCCCACCTGGCCGGTGGCGCCGACCACGCCGAGGCGGACGCCGTCAGGCGCGCTCATCGGCCCGTCCCGCCGTAGACGACGGCCTCCACCTCGTCGGCGTCGAGGTCGAACGCCGTGTGCGTCGCCCGCACCGCAGCCTCGACCTGACCCTCGTCCACAATGACGGAGATGCGGATCTCGGAGGTGGAGATCATCTCGATGTTGACCCCGGCCGCCGCAAGCGCCGCGAAGAACTTCGCGGTGATGCCGGGGTGGGAGCGCATGCCGGCCCCGATCAGCGAGATCTTGCCGATCTGGTCGTCGTAGAGCAGCTTGTCGTAGCCCACCTCGGACTGGATCTTGGCCAGAGCGCTCATCGCGGTCTGTCCGTCGCTCCTCGGCAGTGTGAAGGAGATGTCGGTCAGCCCGGTCGCGGCGGCGGAGACGTTCTGCACGACCATGTCGATGTTGATCTCGACGGCGGCGAGCGCCTCGAAGATCCGGGCTGCCTCGCCCACCTTGTCCGGGACGCCGACCACGGTGATCTTGGCCTCGCTGCGGTCGTGCGCGACACCGGCGATGATGGCTTGCTCCATCTCGGAAACCTCCGAATCAGGGACGATCCAGGTGCCCTCCAGTTGGGAGAACGACGACCGGACGTGGACGGGCATCTGGTGGCGGCGGGCGTACTCCACACAGCGCAGATGCAGGATCTTGGCCCCGCTGGCAGCCATCTCGAGCATCTCCTCGGTGGAGAGCCGGTCCAGCTTCCGGGCGGTGGCAACGATGCGCGGGTCGGCGGTGAAGACGCCGTCGACGTCGCTGTAGATCTCGCAGACCTCGGCGCCCAAGGCCGCGGCGAGCGCGACGGCGGTGGTGTCCGAGGCGCCACGACCGAGCGTGGTGACGTCCTTGGTGTCCTGGGAGACGCCCTGGAAGCCGGCGACGATGGCGATGTTGCCGTTGGCGATGGCCTGCTCGATCCGCCCGGGCGTGATGTCGATGATCTTCGCCTTGCCGTGGGCGGAGTCCGTGATGACGCCGGCCTGGGAGCCGGTGAACGACTGCGCCTTGAAGCCCAGCTGGGCGATCGCCATCGCGACCAGGGCCATGGAGATCCGCTCGCCCGCCGTGAGCAGCATGTCCAGCTCCCGGGGCGGAGGCAGCGGCGTCACCTGCTCGGCCAGGTCGCGCAGCTCGTCGGTGGTGTCCCCCATCGCCGAGACGACCACCACGACATCGTGGCCGGCCTTCTTGGTGTTCACGATGCGCTGAGCCACCCGCTTGATGCCGGCGGCGTCGGCGACGGACGAGCCGCCGTACTTCTGCACGACAATGCCCACGGCTGTTCCCTCGAGGCTAGGTTCGGCTCGGCCGCGTGCCCCCGGATCCGGGTCGCGCCACGCTGCGCTGCGGCCGAGGGCCCAGTCTACCGGGGTCAGGCGGAGCCGGGCTCCAAGATCTCATCGGCGGCGGCCACCTGGTCGGAGTCCAGGTCGACGTCGGCGTCGAGCCGGTCGTGGGACACCACCGACAGCAGCGCGTTGAGGACGGCGCCGGCGAGATTGCCCCACGACGCCACGTAGGAGAACTGCCACCACCACAGCGCCTCGGCGACGTCCCCCGCGCGGAAGTGCCGCAGCCCGTTCTCCAAGTCGGTGGCGATGCTGGTGAGGTCGTCGGAGAGCTGGCTGTCGACGACATCGGGGGCGTAGGGATCGAACACGAAGCTGTAGGTGTCGAGGCTGTCCAGCATGGCGGCCATCGCGAGCCGGAGCTCGTCGAGGTCCGCGTCGGGGCCGACATCGGGCTGGTACTCCGTCGGCGGGGTGAAGTCCTGCTGGGCGCCGAGGCGGGCCCCGCCAGGAGGACCTGGCTCACCTCGAGCAGCAGGAGCGAAATGGCCCGACCGGGGTCGTTCTCCCGGACGATGGCTCGCAGCGCCAGCAGGAAGCTCTCGACCTGGTCGGCGATGGCCTGGGCGAAGTCCTCGGTCGCGGCGTCGAGCGGCACGCGGACCGTCGGGGTCTCGGTCGTCTCGTCAGTCATCTGCGGCTCGCCTCCTGCGAACGCCCGGCCCAGGGTCACCTCGTCGGCGTACTCCAGATCGCCGCCGACCGGAAGGCCGCTGGCCAGCCTGGTCACGTTGATCTCGAGCGTCTTGAGCATACGGGTGAGGTACGTCGCGGTCGCCTCCCCCTCGAGGTTCGGGTCGGTGGCGAGGATGACCTCGGTCACGGTGCCGTCGGCGAGCCGCGTCATCAGCTCCCGGATGCGCAGCTGCTCCGGGCCGATGCCGTCGATCGGCGAGATCGCGCCCCCGAGCACGTGGTAGCGACCGCGGAACTCGCGGGTGCGCTCGATGGCGACGACGTCCTTGTACTCCTCCACCACGCACAGCACCGACGCGTCCCGGCGGGGGTCACGGCAGATCCGACACTGCTCGTCCTCGGACACGTTGAAGCAGGTGCTACAGAAGCGCACCTTCGCCTTGACCTCGACGAGGACGTCGGCGAGCCGTCGAACGTCGGCCGGCTCGGCCTGGAGCAGATGGAACGCGATGCGCTGCGCGCTCTTCGGCCCGATGCCCGGCAGCCGGCCGAGCTCGTCGATGAGGTCCTGGACGACGCCTTCGTACACCGGCGGGTCAGCCTCTCAGCCCAGCCCGGGCAGGCCGCCGCCTGCCCCGCCGAGGCCGCCGGCCAGCCCCCCGAAGGCCTGCCCGGCGAGCGCGTCGGCCTGGGCCTTGGCGTCGCGGTAGGCCGCCACGATCAGGTCGGCGAGGTCGGCGAGGTCCTCGGCGCTGTCGCCGTCGAAGGTGCCCGGCCGGATGGCCACCGACACCAGGTCGCCGACACCGCTGAGCGACACCGTCACCGCGCCACCGGCGACGCTCCCCGCGACGGTCTCATCGGCCAGCGACTCCTGGGCCTGCGCCAGCTGCTCCTGCATCTGCTGGGCCTGCTGGAGCAGGGCGTTCATGTCGAAGCCTCCGCCGCCGAGGGCGTCGAGCGGGTTGTCGGTCATCGTCGGTCACCTCGCCGTGCTGGGGTGGATGTGGGGTGGATGTGGGGTGGTTGTGGGGGCGGTTGCTGGCTGTCGTCGGTGCAGCGGGGGCCACGCCGGGGTCGATCAGGCGCGCGGAATCTCCTCGATCACCTCGGCGCCCAGGGTGCGCTGGAGCAGCTCGGTGCCGTCCAGGTGGGCGTGCTCGGCGTCGAGATCGTCGGGGTGGGCGTCCGCGTCGGCAGCGGCCAGCTCGGCCCGGGCCCGGTCGGCACCGGCCGGGGCGGAGGCGCTGCGGGTCGGGGCGATGGCGTCCCGGGCCGCGTCGATGCCAGGCGTCTGGTCGACAGCGACGGGCGGATCGACCTCCGGCGTCTCGGGTGGCGCCGCTGCCGCCGAGCCGGCCGGGGAGCCGGAGAGCCGCGGGCCGCCCGGGGGCTCGGACGTGGGGCCGCCTGCGCCGGGCTCGTCGACCCCGGTCGCGGGCTCCGGCTCCGGCTCGGCAGCGGGCTCGGTCCAGTCGGACGGCCCCGGGTCCGGCGGCCCAGCCTCGGGCGGCCCAGCCTCGGGCGGCCCAGCGTCGTGCGGCCCGGCGTCGTGCGCACCCCGGTCGGGCGGCCCCGGGTCGGGCGGCCCCGGGTCGGCGTACGCCGCGACAAGCCTGGCGCCGGGACCGGCGCCCGAGCTGGCGCCCGGGCTGGCGCCGGGGTCGACAATGGCCTCGACCTGCCAGTCGGCGCCCACGACGTCGATCGCCGCCTGGCGCACGATCTCGGGGCTCCCGCCCTTGACGAAGGAGTCCCGCGCACCGGCGTTGGCGAAGCCGAGGGTGAGCGTGGTCGCGTCGACGCCGACCACCTGGGCGTGCTGGGTGAGGTGGATCCAGGTGAGCCGGCGGCGCTGCTTGGTGGCCTCGACGATGTCGGGCCACAGCCGCCGGACGTCGACCAGGCTCAGGCCCGAGGGAGCGGGAGCGGAGGCGCCCTCGGCGCTCGGCCCAGAACCGGGCTCGGTCCCGCCGTCGGTGGATGGGCCAGGCTGCCCCACCTCGGAGGCGCGGGACTGGGTGGACGGCGGGGGTGCACCCGCCCCCGGGCCCGGCTCCGCCGCTTCGTCCGGCTGCCCCGCTTCGTCCGGCTGCCCCGCTTCGTCCGGCTCCGCCGCTTCGTCCGGCTGCCCCGCTTCGTCCGGCTGCCCCGCCGCGTCCGCGGCCGGCAGCTCGTCGGCGGCCACCGGTGGTGCCGGCGGCGCGGCCGGAGGCGGCGGGGGCGACGCGGGGGCTGCCTGCTCGGCCGTGGAGGCGGGCGGCACCGCCGTGGTCGCCGCGGGAGCGGGCGCCGCCGACTCGGCCGGGCCGGTGATGGTCAGCCGCTTCTCGAGACGGTCCAGCCGGGCCATCACGCCGTCGCCGGTGTGGTCGGCGCCGGGGAGCAGCACCCGGGCGCAGATCAGCTCCAGCAGCAACCGGGGAGCGGTGGCCCCGCGCATCTCGGTGAGCCCCGCAGCGACCAGGTCGGCTGCCCGGGAGAGCTCGCTGCGGCCGAAGCGCGCCGCCTGGGCCACCAGCCGCTCGCCTTGATCCTCGGAGACGTCGATGAGCCCGCTGGCCGGAGCGCCGGGCACCGCCGCGACGATGACCAGGTCGCGCAGGCGGCGGAGGAGGTCCTCGGTGAAGCGGCGAGGGTCCTGCCCGGACTCGATCACCTTGTCTACGACGGCGAACACCCCGGCCGCATCGCGGGCCGCCACCGCGTCGACGACCTCGTCCAGCAAGGCGTCGGGAGTGAAGCCCAGCAGGTCGGTGGCCAGCTGGTGCGTCACCCCATCGGGCCCGGCACCTCCCATCAGCTGGTCGAGCACCGAGAGCGTGTCACGGGCAGACCCCGCCCCGGCCCGGACGACGAGCGGCAGGGCCGCCGGCTCGATGGTGACCCCCTCCTGGTCGCACAGCTCGGCGAGGTAGCTGGAGAGAAGCCGCGGGGGGATCAACCGGAACGGGTAGTGGTGGGTGCGCGACCGGATCGTCGGGAGCACCTTCTCCGGCTCGGTCGTCGCGAAGATGAAGCGCAGGTGGGGCGGCGGCTCCTCCACCAGCTTCAGCAGCGCGTTGAACGCCTGCGGCGTGACCATGTGGGCCTCGTCGATGATGTAGACCTTGTAGCGGTCGCGCACCGGGGCGAAGAACGCCTTCTCGCGCAGGTCGCGAGCGTCGTCCACGCCGTTGTGCGACGCCGCGTCGATCTCGATGACGTCCACCGAGCCCGGCCCACCGCGAGCCAGGTCGCGGCAGGAGTCGCACTCCCCGCACGGGTCGGCCGTCGGCGCATGCACGCAGTTGAGGGCACGGGCGAGGATGCGCGCGGAGGTCGTCTTGCCGCAGCCCCTCGGGCCGGAGAACAGGTAGGCGTGGTTGACCCGGTTGTTCGCGAGGGCGGCCCGCAGCGGCTCCGTGACGTGGTCCTGGCCGATGACCTCGGCGAACGTCTCGGGCCGGTAGCGGCGGTACAGCGCGAGGGGTGACTCCACGCCTGAACCCTAACCATCCCGGCCGACAGCCGGTAGCCAGCCGGACCGCCCCGCGAGCCCGCTACAGCGTCCGCCAGTGGGTGACCAGCGAGCCGTCGTCCCCGAGCAGATGGATCGCGAACGCCGGCGGCAGGCTGAAGTCGATCGGCGGCCTCGGCTCGGCGTCCAGCGTCACGGTCGAGACGACGCCTCCGGGCACGCGCACGGGCAGCAGACGCCCGCCCACGTCGTACGACGCCGCGCAGGCGGTGTGCGCGTGACCGACGAGGACGGCCGCCACGTCGTCGTGGCGCCCGAGCACGCCCGCGAGCCCGTTCGGGTCGAGCAGCCGGATCGGGTCCATCAGTCCGATCCCCACCGCCACCGGCGGGTGGTGCAGGCAGACGACGGCCCGCTCGCCCGGTGCCCGGGCGGCCAGCTGCCCGTCCAGCCAGGCCAGCGTCTCCTGGGTGAGCTCGCCGTGGTCGATGCGCGCTCCGGGAGGTGCCGGCACGAGCGAGTCGAGGAGGCAGAACAGCACCCCTGCGACGCGGTGCGCCTCGTTGGCGGGCCGGTCGGCGGGCAGCCCCGCCACCGGGCGTAGGCGGCGCGCACGTCGTGGTTGCCCGGGCAGACCAGCAGCGGCGCCGGCCCCGGCCACGCCCCGAGCACCGACTGCGCCTCGGCGTACTCGTCCTCGGTGCCGTGGTCGGCCACGTCCCCGGTGACCAGGACGACGTCGGGGCGGGGTCGAACGCCGCGAGCGCCTCCAGGACCGTGCGGGTGCGCCGGGCGGCGTCCGGGCTGCCCCCGAAGTGGGTGTCGCTGAGGTGGGCGATGGTGAGCACCGGTCCATCGTGGCGCACCGGGTCGACGCCGGCGAGCGGCGACTACTGGCGGTGCACGTGCGTGGCGAGGGCCACGACCTCGTCGACCGTGTGGCCGGTGACGCTCAGCGTGAGGAATCGGCCCTGCTTCACCGGGCCCACCACGACGACGTAGCCGTCCTCCCCGTAGACCCCGGCCCAGTCGCCGTCGAGCTCGGTCTGGGCGACCTGTGGGCCAAGCTCGTGCGGGTCGGTCCAGGCCGGGACCAGGTCGGCGGCCGGGCGCCAGTTCAGGCTGGCTCCGCCGTCGCCCCCTCCGGCTCGTACCACGCCTTGTCGTCGGCGACCGCCGGCTGCTCGGGATCCGCCGTCCACCCCGGGGCGTCCAGCACGGCGTACCAGTCGGCGTACGGCGAGAACGGCGCGGCCGCCGGGGCGGGGTCCTGGTCGGAGACCGGATCGGTCTGCACGACCGCGCGCACGGTCGGCTCGGTCCGCGGCTGCTCGAGCCGCCAGTGGGCCGCGCCCACGCCGGCCACGACGGCCGCGGTGAGGGCCACGGCGGCCAGGCCGTCGCGGCGCCGGTGGGCCGGGCGCGCCCGCAGCGGCGCGTCCGCGGAGTCGAGGATGTCCGCCGTCGTCCGGGCGGCTCGGGTGTCGGTGTCGAGCAGATTCGTCATGCCCCTGGGATGCGGCCTGGCACCGCGTTGTTGCCGAGCATGCAAAGGCCCCCGCGTACCCGGCAGAGCCCGTCGCTTGCCCTTGCTGCCTTCCGGCCCTGGGGGATTCGGCAAGATGCCGCCACACGGGGTTGTCGCCGAGTGTAGGCGAGGCCGGCGCGAGCTCCCAAGTCGACCGAGCGGACACGACGCCCACGGTGCCTGATTTCACGGGCAATCGCCGCGGACGGTACCCTCACCGACGGAGGATTCGCCTAGTGGCCTATGGCGCTCGCTTGGAAAGCGGGTTGGGTTAACAGCCCTCGCGGGTTCGAATCCCGCATCCTCCGCCAGTTGATGTAGCCCTTGACCTGCGACAACGCCGACCGATGCGTCACCAGCGCATGGTCGGCGTTCGTGGTCATCAGGGCCTCTAGTCTCAGGGCTGATCCACCGAGGTCGTCGGGCGGTGTGAGCGTGGCGTAGAACGAGAATGCCCTCCTGAGCAGGGATGATCGGGATTGCGACGTCTCGACCGTCCTCACCAGGAGGGGCACCTCGTAAGTGAAACCTTCTCACACGATCCGGCCTGTTTTCGATGACCCGAATCTGGTGTCGGCCGCGGGTCCTGGTCCCGGCGCTGCGGTTGGCCGAGTCCGCGAGCTTCTACGAGCTGCTCGATGGTCTGTCGGTGCCCTCGCCGAACGCTGCTGAAGGTCGCGGGTGTGGTCGGCGGGATGCTGGCCGGTGCCGACAGCATCGATGACCTCGACCTGCTGCGGCACGGTGGGATGGGTCGGTTGTTTGCCGGGGTGCGGGCACCCTCGACACTGGGCACGTTCCTGCGCACGTTCACCCACGGGCACGTCCAGCAGCTCGACAGTATCGGCGGCGGCTTGTTGGCCGGACTCACCGCGCGGGTGCCTGGCCTGCTCGACGGTGGCGACCGCGACGGGATCGCGTTCGTCGATGTCGACGACACCGTCCGTGAGGTCCACGGCTATGCCAAGCAGGGCGCCGCGTTCGGCTACAGCAAGGTCCGCGGGCTGAACATCCAGCTCGCCACGATCTCGACACCCACCGCCGCGCCCCTCATCGCCCGCGCCCGACTCCGCAAGGGCAACACTGCCTCGGCCACTGGTGTCGGACGCCTGCTGGCGCGAGCATCACGACAGCACGGGCTGCTGGTGTCGCGGGCAAGATCATCTGCCGTGCTGACTCGGCCTACTACGGGTGGGCGTTCGTGGGGACCGCGCTGCGGCACAAGTCTTGGTTCTCGGTCACCGCCCGGATGACGCCGTCGGTGACCGCCGCGATCACCAGCATCGATGCCGATGCGTGGCAGGCCATCGAGTATCCGAAAGCGGTCTTCGACGAGGCCGAGCAGCGGTGGGTCTCCGACGCCGAGGTCGCCGAGGTTCCGTTCACTGCGTTCACCGGTCGCCGCAAGGCCGAGCACACGTCGTGTCGGCTGGTCGTGCGTCGCGTGAAGCGACTCCACCGCTGGCGTCCGACGGCACCGAGCAGGGCGAGTTGTTCGCGACCTACCGGCACCACGCGTTCATCACCAACAGCACTCTGGGCATGGTCGAGGCCGATCAGCGTCACCGCGACCACGCCCTGGTCGAGCAGGTCATCGCTGAACTCAAGGACGGACCGCTGGCACACCTGCCCAGCGGGAAGTACGCGGCCAACGCCGCGTGGGTCGCCTGCAGCGTGATCGCGTTCAACATTGCCCGCGCCACCGCAGTCACCGCCTTGATGCGCACCACCCGATGGGCGACGCTGCGGACCCGGATCATCAACCTCCCCGCCCGGATCGCCACCACCGGCCGCCGCCTGATCCTCCACCTGCCGACTCACTGGCCCTGGGCACCCGGATGGAACGCCCTATAGGCAGCCGCGACCGGTCCACCCACTACTGCCGCGACCTGACCACCCAGCCGCACGACGGCACGACCCGAGGACCTCGCAAGTGGAAGAGCCGGAGCCGACCGGCGAGTCAGCCACGCCCATTCCCCGAGTCGCGACACGATCCACCGAAATCACCGATCACGAATCAACGCCGGTGGATCCGGGCTCAGTTCCAGTCTCAGTTGCCGTCCGGCAGGGCGCCCGCTCTACTCGACCGACCTGGAAGACGGCCGCAGGCCGGTGCCGCATGCCGATGGGCTCGCTGTGATGATCCCGCTTGCGGAGATGGACCGGGGCCCGCGCGCGGATCCGTCGTCGTGTGTGGATGCCGGCGGCAGGGGCCACGGCAACCACCATCTTTGATTCCTCGGCATCTGCCGCCGGTCTGCGATCCGCTCGAACCCGCTCCACAGGACAAGTCCATGCGGTTCCGATCGGGGATCGGCTTGCGGTCGCCGGGATCGTGCACGGCCATGCTCCGCGTAACGATCGCCTGTCGTTCGGCACGGTATGCTGGCATACATGAAACGCACGACCGTGAAGATCCCCGACGCACTCGATGCCAAGCTCCGCCACGAGGCACAGCGCCGGGGCACCACCATCGCCGACATCAGCCGCGAGGCCCTGGAGGCGTACCTCGGCGAGGGGTCGACGCGGCGGCGGCTTGGCGCGGCCGCCGCTGGACGCAGCGGACGTGACGACATCTCTGAGCGGATCGAGGAGATCCTCGCCGCTGAGGTCGCGCCATCTCGGGGCTGATCGTCGACGCGGGTCCGCTCTACGCCTACGTCGACGCCGACGATGCCCACCACGGCGCGTCCCTGGAACTCTTGGAGACTCACCCGGGCCCGTTGATCGTTCCCACTCTCGTCATCACCGAGGTCGCCTACCTCCTGGCGACCAGACTGGGAGCCGAGCCCGAGGTCCGGTTCCTCGGCGACCTGGTTGCGGGTGTGTTCACCGTCGAGCCCGTGGCCCCCTCGGACTGGATTCGCGTTGCTGAGCTGGTCGCGCGGTATCGCGACCTTCCGTTGGGGACCGTGGACGCGTCCGTGGTCGCTGCGGCCGAGCGCCTGGGGCTCTCCGAGGTGGCCACCGTGGACAGGCGCCACTTCACGGTCATCCGTCCCAACCACATCGACGCATTCACCCTGCTTCCCTGAAGGACTCACCCGACCGCCCGGGCGATCAGCCGGGCGGACGCGGTGCCAAGACGATCGTCACGCGTGACCAGTACGGGATCGGCAACCGGCACGGCTACCTGGCGTGCGGCGGGGCTGCGTCTTGAACGCCGAGGTAGTGGGCCAAGGCGAGTTCGACCTCCACGAGTTGGTCTCGGGTCAGGTAGTCGACGGGGTCGCCGACGACGTAGCGGGCGTCGATGGATCTGACCTGGTCGACCAACAGGCGCGTCGCTTGGCCGGAGATCACCAGCTCAGGTCGGTGGACGGAGGGTCCGGCTGAGGTGGAGGTGGGGATGACCGTCACGACCGAGAGGGGTGAGTCCGACGGAGAGACCAGAAGGCCAAGCCGCTTGCCTCCCTGCTCGTGACCGCGGTGGCGGCCGAGGTCAATCCGGTAGACGGCTCCTCGGATCACCAGGCCTCGGGCTCCGCGTTGAGGTCCTCGTCTCTGAGTTGCTCGGCATCGGCTCTGAACTGCGTGAGCCAGCGCTCGTGGTCGAGGAGCCGCAGCGCTCGACGCAGCGTGTCCGAGGTGCTCTCGCCTGGTTGAGCGGCTTCCCGCAGGATGCGCTCGTCGTCTTCTGTCGGGCGGAAGCCGATCGATCCGGGCATGGGCCTAGCCTACCGCGTTGTTCGACAAATGTTCGACACTGAATCGTGCTGGTCGGCGACCGGATGGTCACCAGAACTGGATCCCGCACCGGCACGCTCAGCGGCGGGATCCTCACCCGGAGGGTGACCGGAGCGGGATCGTGCTACGGCGGTGGACAGCTCGCGGGGCGGTCGCGGGTAGCTGGGTGACCGGTGGAGCGGCACGGTCGTCGGTGGAGCGCGGCCGCAGCCGTCGGTCGGTGCTCAGCTGTGTGGGGTGAGTCTTCGCTCGAGGACGGTCAGGTCGCGCTCGGCGTACTCACGATGCAGCCATTCCTCGTTCACGACCGCGTTGAGGCAGCGGCGCACCGGAAACGACGTCGACTCCGGGTATCCGGGCTCAGGCACTGGCTCGGTCATCTCCTCGAGTCGCTCGTCGGTCAGCTCATCGAGGAACCTCTCGACGGTGGCCATGCGGTCGGCGCGCACGGCGAGGACCTCCTCGAGGGAGGGTCGCGCGTCCGGGTCGTGCGGCACACCAGGGGTGTCTGCGGGCATCTCGGTGTGTGCCAGGCCCAGCGGGTGGTACGGCGATGCGGTCCCGAGGAGGGCACGCAGCATCCAGGCATCGGTGGCCATGACCAGGTGTCGGAGGGTTTCGATGAAGGACCACTCGCCGTCGACGCGCTCGTGCAGCATGTCCTCCGGGAGCGCACGTGCGCGCTGCACCGCGGCGTCCCACCGGCGTACCAAGACCCGCCACGCCCGCCGGAACCCCTCGGCGTCGATGGGCCTGACCAGCGGACGGTCGGGATCGCGACGGTCGAGCTCGGCCTCGATCAGTGGGCCGACGTCGACCCCGTTGATTGTCACCTCCTCGACGTAGCCGTCGATCTCGACCCGCTGGAGCCAGGCTCCTCGGATCACCGCGTCCTGGAAGTACACGTTCTGGAAGCGCGACCGGCTGAAGTCGACCTCCTCGAAGCGGCTGTGGCTCCAGTCCTCGCGCACGTAGTCCGTCACAGTCGTCATCGTGCCACCGACCACAGACGAACCAGCGGCGCTGGGCGGTCGTCCCCAGCCGGACGCCTGATGTCGCTGCAGGGACATGAGCGCCTTTGGGTGCGGCCGCGGTCGCCCAAGGCCGACCCCGACCGTCACGCTGAGCAGGCGCCGTCAGAGTCCTCCACCGCACCGCCTCCAGGGCCCTCACCAGACGGCGGCGGCGATCTCCGCCACGACCTCCGTCACAGACCGGCCGGCGACGTCGACGACGATGTCGTAGCGATCCGCTTGCTCGGTGGCGGCAAGCTCGGTCACCGCCCGGCGCAGGACGGCGCGCCGGTAGGCGTCGCTGGCGTCGGCAAGGTCGTCGCCGGCGAGTCGCGCCTCCGAGCCGCCCAACCTGCGCACGAGGTGACGGCGCAGAGTCTCGTGGTCGGCCCGCAGGCACACCACCGTGGTCGGGCCGAGCGACCGCCTCAACAGATCGAGGTGAGCCGTCTCGAGGAGGTGTCCGTTCGCGATGAACCGCTCGGCGCCGTGCCTGGCGAAGACCCGCTGCAGGGCGCCGAGGTTCGCGATGCCGAGGCATACGTCCCGCGTGCTGGACCCGTGCTGGCGGAACGACAGCTGGTCGAGGTCGACGAAGCCCGTCGGGACGCCCAGCTCCCAGGCGTGGGAGGCGAGCGCGAAGCCGACGGTGGAGCAGCCGACCGCCCGAGGCCCGGTGATGAAGACCGAGCCGGTGGACGCGCCGGCGCGCGGGACATCCGGGTCCGACTGCCGGGTCCCCGGTGCCGTCGAGTCGGATGCCTCGCGTGGCACCGCCGCGGACACCTCCGAGACCGAGCGTCCTTGGGTGTGCACGACGCTCTCGGCGAAGCCGCTGACGACCAGGAGCTCCTGGGTCGCGACGGCACGGTCGGCGTCGTCGGCCTCCCACCCGCGCTCGAGGATCCGGCGACGCAGGTCGTCGGGATCGGCCACCAGCAGGCAGTAGTCGACCGTGCCGGGGGGCAGCGGAGCGTCCGGGTCCGCGGCCAGTTCGGGATCCACCACTCCCGACACGAGTAGCCGCTCCGCCCCGGCGGTGAGGTACTGGGGGGCGAGCGCCCGCAGGGCCTCCTGCTTGAGCCGGTGCGCCTCCTCGTCGTCGGGGCGGTCGGGGTAGAGCATCCCGAGCTGGTCGATGTCGACGTACGCCAGGCCCGGAGCCTTCTGGAAGACCTCCCACGCGGTGACGGACTTGCCGGCGCCGGCGGTGCCCGCCAGCCACAGGATGTGCGCCACCGACGCATCGTCCACCCGTCACGGGCGGACCACCAAGGCCATTTCGAGATCAGGCTCGACCAGAGGCCTCACCTGGGGAGAGCGCGACCGCAGCCGGGTTGCCACGTCGAGCAGCCCGTCGAGGTCGTGGCGGTCCACGTCGGCCACGTCGATCGGAGCGGACCGCCGAGGCGGTCGAGCGCCGTCACTGACGCCGTCCGAGGACGGGGCGCAGCACCAGCGCCAGCACCAGCGCGCCACCACCGAGCAGCCCCCACCATAGGGCCTGGCGGCGAGCCAGGGCCCGACCGTCCTCCAGCCGGGCCGGGGCCTCCGCCCGGCCGCTCGGCGCGCCGGCGGACACCCGGGCGGCCTCCCCCGGCTGCGGCAGTGGCCTGGTGAGCGCCTCCACCGGCTGGACGACCCCCGCCCCGAGCAGGGGAGTGCGCTCGTCCATACGGCCGGAGGCGGTGCCGAGCAGCCGGCGGACGATCCGGCTCGCGTCGTCTTCCGGGAAGCGCGCCCGCAGCATGGCCACGACGCCGGCCACCTCCGCGGTCGCGAGTGCGGTGTCGACGGTCGAGAGCACGCAGGTGCTGCCGTTGAGGCCCACGGAGATGCCGCCGTACGTCGGCGCGGCAACGTCGGTCGCCGAGCTCTGGAGCACCACGTCCGTCACGTTCGTGTCGTCGGTCGCCTCGGGCTCGCCGTCGGCCGGAGCGTTGGCGCCGACCACGTCGTCGTACCCGGCAGGGAAGACGGCCGCGGCGGCGTCCTCACCGGGTCGGTAGGTCCCGAAGCGGTCGAAGAGCGGGTCCGCCTCGGTCGGCCGGTTGCCGGTCGGCGCCACGACCACCACGCCACGCGGGCCGGCGCGCTGCACGGCGCGGACGGCGGCCTCCAGCTCGTCCGACGGCGGCACCGCGAGGGGCACGGCCACGACCACGATGTGCCGACGCCCGGCGTTGCGCGCCACCCAGCGCAGCCCGGCCGCGACCCGACCCGGCTCGACCCCGACCTGGGTGGGGTCCGCCGGGTACGCCGCGTCGTAGACCCGGACGTCCACCAGCGTGGCGGCCGGGGCCACCCCGACCAGCCCTCCGTCGGGGCGCGGCCCCCGCCACGAGACCCGCCACCACCGTGCCGTGCGGGTCGAGGACCTCGGCCTGGCGGGCGAAGGACCGCGCGGCCACCACCGGCAAGCCGGCGGCCGGGGCGATGCCGGAGTCCACGACCGCGACCGTCACGCCGTACCCGGCGCCGAGCGGACCCCCGACGACGCGATGCGCCTCGGGGATGCCCAGCAGGCCCAGCGGGACGTCGCGGCCGGTGGCACGCACCGGGGTGTCGTCCGCGGTGATCGACACGCACTCGGTGTCGACGGCATGGGCGGGCGCGGGCGGCACCAGGACGGGGGCGGCCAGGCCGCCGAGCAGCCCGGCGGCGAGCACCCGGATGGCTACTCGCACGGCTGGCCCGCAGCACGGCCGGGCGGGCACAGCGCGGCGTCCCGCGAGAGGGTGACCCCGGGCGCGAGCAGCTGGAGCCAGGAGTCCGGGACGACGGGCGCGGCCGTGGCGTCGTAGCCGAGGTAGCCCGCCGCGCCCGGGCCGTCGAGCGGGTAGGCGATGCCGTTGGCGTCGACCACGAACTGCGACCCGCCCGTCGCCGTGCCCCAGTCGCCGGAGCGCACGTAGGCGCCCCGGCCGGAGTCCACCAGCACCGACACGGCCCCGGTCGCCAGGCCCTGTGCCGAGGCCTCGCCGGCCGGATCGGTGCCGAGTGTCACCCGAGGCGCCTGGCCAGCCGCGGCGTCCAGCTCGAGGCAGTACTCCCCGAAGACGACGGCGAGCGTCGAGTCCGGCCAGTGCGCGTCCTCGACGGGCGGCTCGGCGCGGGCGAGGTCGGGCAGCGCGGCGGGACGGTAGGTGCGATGCGGTCGCGCGGGGACGTGGGCGTAGACCGCTGCGTCGAACGGCTGCAGCGGCGCGCCGGGCCCGCACCGGTGAGCAGCAGCGTCTGGCCGTCGACCTCGACCACGTCGCCGACCAGGGCGTCGTCGGGGATCCCCGAGTCACCGCCCGCGTAGGCAAGTGGCTCCCCCAGTCGAGCAGGCCGAACGCCCCCAGCTCGAGGTCGGCGCCAGGCGGCACCAGGGCCAGCCACTCGGCCGACACCGACCACGCCTCCGCGCTCGTGCCCAGCCCCAGCGCCGCCAGCATGTTGTCGCGGGCGCCGCCGTCGCTGGGCAGCAGGTAGCGGTACGCCGCGGGAGGGTTGTCCCGACCGGTCGGGACTCGGCCACCAGGTAGAAGTCGTCGCCGTGGTGGACGACGTACCCCCGCCCGGGACCGGGCGCGGTGCCGTGCGGTCGCTGAGCAGCAGCCGAAGCCCACCGTCGGGGGGCCAGGCAGGCAGTCCAGCCGCTGTTGAGCAGCCGCTCGCTCGCAGGGAGGTTGCGCGGCGCACCCAAGATGCCCAGCTCACCCCCGGCGTCACCGAGTCGATCGCCGCCTGCGGGACGAAGCGGGGTGCGGCGTCGGCACCGAGGATCAGCTTGGCGGAGGTGATGTTGATGACCGGATGCAGCACCGGCTCGGGCCGGTGTCCGGGTCGGTCAGCACGACGTAGGGTCGGGCGTCTCGCGCGACACCACCAGCCCCTCGGTGAGCCAGTCATCCGGCGTGCGCGGAGCGAAGATGCCGGCGATGGCGGCCCCGGCGACGAGCAGCACCGAGAGCGCCACGCCGCCGACGAGGGTCCGGCCGGGACGCACCGGCTCCACCTCGCGCCCACCAGGCGCCCCCGACACGAAGGCCGTCACCAGCCTGCGTCGGCTGAACGCGTGCGCCTCGACCAGGTCCCGCTTGGTGGCCATCCGGCCTCACCCGCGGATCGCGTCGAAGACGCCGGTCGCGAGCACCAGCAGCGGGAGCAGCGAGGCCAGACACGCCGTCTCCGCGATGTCCCCCAGCCGGCCGCGACGGACGGACGGAGCCGTCGGCACCAGCGTGAGCGCCAGCAGCACGGCCCCGGTCGCCGCCAGGACGACCGCCAGCACCGCCCGCCAGTCCGGGTGCAGCCAGAGCACCGCCACCGCGGTGGCCGCCAGGCCTGCGACGCCGGACACCAGCCCGACCAACACCTCCGAGCCGGTGCGGTACTGCCGGGTGCGCAGCATGATCGCCAGGCTGCAGACCACAGCGACCAGCGCGCCGGACGCGCCGAGCGACACCGCCAGCGGCGCGATCAGCACCACAAGCAGACCCACCGTGGCCGTGACGGCGAGCAGGATCTCGTGGGCGACCTTGGCGTCGGCCGACACCCGGGCCGGGTCGATGTCGCCGGGCTCGGCGGTGATGTCCGCGGTGGAGTAGAGCTGGTCCACGGTCGTCCCCGTGGCGCCGAGGGCCAGCCACGGGAAGACGCTGCCGGCGAGGACGACGAGCGCGAGGGTGACGGTGAGCACCACGGCCGGGTCGAAGGCGGCGGCCCGCATCATCAGTCCCGTGGCGAGAGCGACCGCCCCCGCGATGACCGGGGGGATGGCAAGAGTGCGGCCGTCCTCGAGCCCGACCAGGCAGGTCAGGCCCACCACGAGGGCACCCGCACCGGCGCCGGCCAGCGGGAGGCCGAACCAGCCCGCGGCCTCGGGAGCCAGGACCAGCCCGGCGACCGAGGCGTAGCCGGCGCCCATCCAGGCGACCGCCACGGCCGCCACCGGCTCGTGCTGCGCCCGGGAGAGCACGATCGCGCCGGTGGTGAGGGTCACCGCGACGACCGCAGCCGCGGACCCGGCCAGGGCGGACCCCTCGATCAGGAGGGCGACCGCACCCAACGCCAGCAGCAGGGCCGCCGCCACCAGGGCGGTACGGCGCCCGGACGCCGGCTCCCAGGGGCGGAGGTCGCGCTCGACCACGTCCGTCATGGCCTCGACGACGTCGTCGTAGACCCGGGGCGGGGTGTCGTCGACACCGGCGGCGACGGTGAGCAGGCCCCCGTCCTCGATGCCCTGCATGAGCAGGCCCGTGTCGTGGGCCAGCTGCCGCCCGTCAGTGGTCAGCAGCCGGTAGCCGCCGTACACGGTCGCTCCGTCGAGCAGCCCGACGCTGCGGGCAAGCTCGGGCACCAGCTCCGCGACCGGGACGGCACCCGGGAGCAGCAGGTCGACCCGCCGGGTGTGCGACGCGACGGTGACCCGGATGAGGCTGGACGAGCCGGTCGGGCTCTGCGTCATCGGCGGCCACCTCCCCCAGTGCGGTCGTGGAGCCCGGGCGGGCCCGAGCAGCTAGGACGGAAGGCTCGCATGCTACCGCCGGCCCCGGTCGCAGCGGCCACCGCGCGACCGGGTCAGTCGATGACGCCGGGCGTCGCGCCCTCGTCGTCGACCCACTCCTGGACGTCCTCGATGAAGTCGATCCGGGCTGCCTCGTCCCGGTCGCGCTTGCGACCACCCTTGCCGACTGCTCCGGCGGCCCCGGCCCGCGGGCCGGTGCGGCCGCCCGCGCGACCCGCCGAGGACCGGCCCGAGCCCTTCGCAGCGCCCCGACCGGAGCCGGTGCCCTTCGCAGCGCCCCGACCGGAGCCGGTGCCCTTGGCGGCTCCGCGACCGGAGCCGGTGCCCCGCGACGTGCTGCCGGCGGCCCCGAGCGAGCGCGCGCCGCCTGCGCGGCTGGTGCTCCCGATCGCCCGTCCGCCCGTGGCTCCGCCTCGCGAGCCAGTGGCCCCGGGTGCGCCCGGAACCACGCCCGGCGAGCCGGGCGGCAGCATCGTGCCTCCGCGGATGGCGCCCGTGACACCGGCGATGCCGCCCAGGGTCGCGCCGCCCACGGCACCGGCCACCCCGCCGCCCAGCGCACCCGGGCCCCCTGGGATCGCCTGGCCGAGTGGGTTGCCGCCGGTGTTCCCGGGGCCGTGCGGGGCCGCGCCGCCCGGCGGGGGTGCCGTGGGAGCGGGCGGCCCACCGTGGGGAGCCCCCGGCGGGTTCCCCGGCGAGCCCGGGGGCACCGGACCACCGGTGCCCGGCTGGTCCGGCGTGCCTGCGTCCGGCGATGTGCCACCGCCTGGGGCGCCTCCCGGAGGGGACTGGCCGCCCCCACCGCCTCCCGGCGGCAGCTGGCCTCCGCCTCCTTCGCCACCGCGTCCCGACCCACCGGTCGTCGCGGTACCGGTGCCAGCGGGGAGCGAGACCGCGGAGCCGGCTCGGGGGTCACCGTGGATGCCCGCCAGGATGTCCAGGGCCTCCTGCAGCCGCGCGTCCAAGGCGTTGGCGGCGGAGAACGCGGTCTCCTCGCGGTTGAGCATCGAGACGTTGTAGCTGTTCAGACTGGTGTTATAGGTGCGGACCACCCGCAGCGCCTGGATGTCGTCCAGCCCTGCGGTCGAGCCCATCGTCGGCCGGCTGGGCTCCGCACCCAACCCGTCGTAGGAGCGCTGGGCCTCGTCGAGCGCTCCAGCGGCCAGCTCCAGCGCGTTGGCGGCCGTGACCATCACGGTCGCGCGCTCAGCAGTGGAGTCCTGCACCTTGCCGAACGCCTCGGCCGCCCTGGGCCCGGTCTCCCCGGAGAACTTGGCCTGCACCTCGATGGCAGCGGTCCCGAGGACCCGCACCACGGCGTCGAGCGTCGGCGCCCAGCTCCCAGCTGTGTCGGGCGCGCCGGATGGCGGCCGGGCTGGAGCCGTTGACGGCGGTGAGCAGCCGTTGACTTGAGCCCCGGACATCAGCCGGCACCTCCGCTCTGTGCAGTCGGGTCCATCGGGTCGACCGCCGGCGGCTCCACGACGTCGGGGATCACCGGCTGGGCGTCTCTGGCCTGGTCTCGCAAGCGGTCCGCGTCGGAGTGCTCCGCCTCATAGGTCAGCACCGCGACCGCATCGGCTTGGCGCTTGAGATCGGTCGCCGTCATGGTGTCGGCGTCCTTGACGAGCTCGACCGCCCGCGTGACGCCGGTCCCGAAGTCCTGCAGGTCGCGGACCAGGCCTTCCAGAGTCTTGACCACGACGTTGTACGCCGCCGCGTGGTGCAGCGACAGCGCCTGGCCCCGGCTCGACCCGCCGAAGGCAGCGCCGGGCAGGTCCAGGTCGCGGAAGCCGGAACCCTCCACGTCGTCGGCCACCGCCTGAAGCTTGGCCACCACGGTCGCGATGGCGTCCTCGTCGACGCTGAGGTCGCGCAGAACGCCGGCAACGCTGCCGATCAGACCGCCGATCTCCACCATGTCGGGTCCCCGTTCCCGTGTCGTCCCTGCCGGGCCCGCCCGTCGGGGTCCACCGTGAGGTGGACCCCGGCGCGGGCCGTTGTGCTACTTGTCGTCAGATGTCGAACGCCGCGGCGCCCCGCTGGTCGGCGGCGCGGTACTCGGCGTTGGACTGCGCCACCATCCGGCTCGTCTCGTCGAGCAGGTTGCGCATGTCCTGCATCGCGGCGTCCCACTTGGTCTTGGCCGCAACGTAGGCGTTCTGCGCCTGCCCGGTCCAGTCGCTGCGCAGCGGGGCAAGCTCGCTCTCGAGCCGGTTGAGCCGGTCGTCGATGTTCTTGACAGAGGTGTAGAGGTCGGCTGCCGCCTGGTCGAGGCCGGCGTGGTCGACGCGAAGTCCGTCCATGCTCATGGTCATGTCTCCTGTGTCCTGACGTTCGGTGGGGCTCAGCCCAGCCGGCTGGCGGTGCGGTTGTAGTTGGCGGACTGGGTGTCGTCGGTGGCCATGTTGTCGCGCTCGGTCGAGACCAGCGAGGCCTCGAACTCGTTGAGGGCGCGGGTGATGACCGCCTGCTTCTCCGTCCAGGCCCGGTGCAGGACGAAGAACGCCTGCCCTCCCTGCCCGACCCACTTGCCCTGCAGCCCCGCGATCTGGCCGTCGAGCGTCCGGCTCATGCTGTCGAAGTCCCGCTTGGCGTCGGCGACGAGCCCGGCGGCCTTGGTCAAGGTCCGCTCGCCCTGACCCATCTGGTTGTTGGACATCTCCACTCCTGTCCCCCGTCACGGCCACGGCCGCTCGAGATCGTTGCTTGCTGGTTGACACGCGTGGGGCTGGGCGGGGGTTGCACCGAAGCTGCCCGAGGCCCCTGCGGGACACTGGCTGCATACCCGCCGGGTCAGGCGCTAAACATCGACGAGCCCCATTCCCACAGCAGCCGGAACGCGCCGGTCGAGACCACCAGCGCCGCCACGGCGAGCGAACCCGCCACCCCCTCGGCCACCTCGGCGCGGCGTGCCCACCAGGCCGACCGCCACCCTCGGCCGGTGGCGACGGCGGCGACGAGCATGGCCACGGCGACGGCAGCGAGCGTGAGTGCCGCCAGCAGCAGGCGGCCCGGCGTCAGCCCGGGAGCCACCGTCGCGGCCAACCCGGCCCACGTGGCGACCCCCGCGCTTTGCAGCATCGACCGGGCACCCCTGTGGCGGTAGCTGCGCGCGGCCAGGAGCAGGCCGGCACCGGCGAACAGCGCCAGCAGCCGAGCGCCCAGCAGATCCAGCTCCGGCCCGGCACGATGCAGCACCAGCCATGACGAGATCCCGGCCACCGCGGCCACGGCCACCGACGCGGCGGTCACCAGCCGGGCGCCTCGCTCGGCCACCCGGGCCACCGCAGGACGCGACACCAGCGTGCGTCCGCGCCGTCCCGGCGGCCGCTCGCGAGCCGACCACGCCGTGACCGCCAGACGCTCCATGTCGACCAGCAGCTGGTCGGGGACGTCCACGGCGAGCGCGGGCACCACCCGCGCCGCCAGCATCGACCCCACCAGCAGGAGGGACCAGACGACCGCCGGCGACAGCCCCAGGAGAGAGGCGCCCGTGCCCGCCAGGGCCACGGCCACGCCTCCGACCATCCACACGCGGGCGTACTCGTCCCGGGAGCCGCCCAGCGCTCTGCCGACGCCGGCCACGACGGCCGCCACCAGCGCCGCGGACCCGAGCTGGGTCGGGAGCAGCTCTGCGCTGGGCTGGCCTCCCACGGCGAACGCGGCGGCTGCACCGAAGGCCGGGGCGGCCGCCTGTCGGTGCGGGGCGTACCTGCCGACGGGCACCACCCCGATCACGGCCGCCGCCCCCAGCAGGATCACGCAGACCGTGGACAGCGGCGCATCGCCGGCGGTCGCAGCGCTCCATCCGGCCGCAAGCGCGACACCCGCCGCTACCGCGACCCAGAGCACGGCCAGGCGCCCGGGATCGCCGACGGTCGACCCGGGAGACCAGCCAGCGCGGCCCGGGGCCCGACGGGCCGCGGCACGCTGTCCACCGCTACCACCACCGCGCCCGACTCGATGCCGAGCCGGTCCAGCGGAGCGTCCGGCGCCAGCGGCTGGCCCAGGACCGTAGTGAGTGCCGGCCGGGTCGACCCGCCCGCCTGGCGGGCGTACTCGGCAGCCAGGTCGGTCGGCAGGGCGGTAGACGGAACGACCAGATCCACGACGCCGCCGGGTCCGTGCACGGACACGGCGATCCGGTCCGGCGTACCCGCTATCCGGCCCTGGCGCACTGCACCCCCTCGGTCGGCCGGTGGTCGCCACCCGGCTGGGGCCGGCCCGACATCGGCACGGTAGCCGGTTCGCGGGCGGCGGCCCACCCCGTGCCGCACTATCATCGAGCGACCGCACGACTGGGGGCCAGGAGATGAGTACGACGCTGCGCGGCGGTCGCCTCGACCAGCCGGAGCTGCCGACCGGCCAGCTCGTGCTGCAGCCGCCTCCCGAGATCGAGCCGCACGAGGGTGCGGGGGGCGTCCTGATGAACGCGATCCCCATGCTCGGCAGCCTGGGCTCGATCGTGCTGGTGGCGACGATGAGCCAGACCTCGGGGGCCAAGAGCTATCTCGCGGCCGGCATGTTCCTGTTCGCCACTCTCGGCTTCATCGTGGTGCAGATCGACCGGCAGCGGAAGCAGCGCACCCAGCAGGTGACGGGCTCCCGGTCGGAGTACCTCCGCTATCTCGGCAACGTCCGGCAGATCGCGCGCGAGGCGGCCGACCAGCAGCGCCGGGCCCTCACCTGGCAGCACCCCGAGCCGCGGTCGCTCCCGGGACTGGCCGAGGAGCGGTCGCGACTGTGGGAGCTGAGCACCGGTGACGACCGCTTCCTGCACGTGCGGTACGGCGTCTGCAGCCAGCCGCTGTCCCTCGAGCTGGTGCCGCCCGAGAGCGCGCCGATCGACCAGGTCGACCCGGCCGCCGCGTCGGCGCTGCACCGGCTGCTCGTCGTCCACCGGCTGCAGCCGCGGCTCCCGGCCAGCATCGACCTGCGCGCCTTCGACCGGATCGAGCTGTGCGGACCCGAGGAACCGGCCCGCTCCCTGGCCCGGGCGATGGTGTGCTCGGCGGCGGCCTTCCACGCCCCGGCGCACCTCGTGGTCGCCGTGCTCGCGACGCAGGAGACGCTGGCGCACTGGGACTGGCTGAAGTGGATGCCCCACGCGCTGAGCACGCGCGAGTCCGACGCCGTCGGTCCGATGCGGATGGTCTCCACCTCGCTGTCGGACCTGGCCGCCCTGCTGCCAGCCGACCTCAGCGACCGGCCCCGCTTCGGCGCCGACGAAGGCCCGGCCTCGCCGCACATCCTGCTCGTCGTCGACGGGGCTCAGCTGCCCCCGGGCAACCACGTGATTCCGCCCGACGGGCTGCACGGGGTGACCCTCGTCGACCTGCCGACGCGGTGGGACGTCCTCGACGACCCGTCGCGGCTGCGGCTGCAGCTGGAGGACCTGCCCCCCGATGAGGGAGGCGGCGTCCCGATCCAGGCGCTGCGGGTGCGCGAGGACCCCATCCGCGCGCTCGCGGACCAGTGCGACCTGGCCACCGCCGAGGCGTTCGCACGGCGGGTCGCCCCGCTGCACACCGTCACGTCCGGGAGCACCGAGTCGGCATCCGGCGAGCTCACCGGCCCCACCGACTTCATGGACCTGCTCGGCATGGGGGACGTCCACAGCTTCGACCCCCGAACGTCCTGGCGACCGCGGCCGGCTCGCGACCGGCTGCGGGTCCCGATCGGGCTGGGCGACGGGGGCAGCGTCGTCCACCTGGATCTCAAGGAGTCGGCCCAGCAGGGCATGGGACCGCACGGCCTGGTGATCGGCGCCACCGGCTCGGGCAAGTCGGAGTTCCTCCGCACGCTGGTGCTCGGGCTGGCGATGACGCACTCGCCCGAGCAGCTCAACATGGTGCTCGTCGACTTCCAGGGCGGCGCCACGTTCTCCGGGAGGTCCCAGATGCCACACGTCTCGGCGGTCATCACCAACCTGGCCCAGGAGCTCACCCTGGTCGACCGCATGCAGGACGCCCTCTCCGGCGAGATGGTGCGTCGGCAGGAGCTGTTGCGCCAGGCGGGCAACTTCGCGTCCGTCCGCGACTACGAGCGCGCCCGGACCGCCGGCGAGCAGCTCGAGCCCCTGCCCTCCCTGCTGATCGTCGTCGACGAGTTCTCCGAGATGCTGTCGGCCAAGCCGGAGTTCATCGACCTGTTCGTTGCGATCGGCCGGCTGGGCCGGTCCTTGGGCCTGCACCTGCTGCTGGCCTCGCAGCGGCTCGAGGAGGGCCGGCTGCGAGGCTTGGAGTCGCACCTGTCCTACCGCCTCGGGCTGCGCACCTTCAGTGCGGGCGAGTCCCGTGCGGTGCTCGGCGTACCGGACGCCTACGAGCTGCCGCCCGTCCCTGGTCTGGGCTACCTCAAGCCCGACCAGTCGACGCTGCTGCGGTTCAAGGCGGCGTACGTGTCCGGCCCACCCAGCGGGCGGGGCCGCGTGCACCGCGACCCTGCCGGCCAGATCCAGGGGATCCTGCCCTACACCGTCAGCGAGGTGCGCACCCTGGCCCCCGCCGAAGTGGAGCAGGAGCCGACCACCCAGCCCGAGCCGGGTGAGCAGTCCTCGCTGCTCGACCTGGCCGTCGACCAGATGGCCGGCTTCGGGCCCGAGGCACACCAGGTCTGGCTGCCGCCGCTCGACGTGCCGGACACGCTCGACCAGCTGCTGACCGACCTGGTCGCGGATCCCGAGCTGGGGCTGGTGTCGCCGGCCTGGCGTGCCTACGGCGGGCTGGTCGTCCCTCTCGGCACGGTCGACATGCCTCGAGAACAGCGTCGCGACACGGTCACGGTCAACCTCGCCGGCGCGGCCGGGCACGTCGCCGTGGTCGGCAGCCCACGCAGTGGCAAGTCGACGCTACTGCGCACGATCGTGACCAGCCTGGCCCTCACCACCACCCCACTGGAGTCACAGTTCTTCGTGCTGGACTTCGGCGGGGGCACGTTCGCGCCACTCGCCGTGCTGCCCCACGTGGCGGGCGTGGGGACCCGCTCCGAGCCCGACGTCGTACGCCGCATCCTCGCCGAGGTCCAGGGCGTCGTCGACCGGCGCGAGGCCTACTTCCGCAGGCACGGCATCGACTCCATCGAGACCTACCGCAGCCGGCGCGCGGCGGGGACGGCCGACGACGGCTACGGCGACGTCTTCTTGGTGGTGGACGGCTGGGCGACCCTGCGCGCGGATTTCGACGACATTGAGCTCGAGCTCCAGCAGCTCTCGGCCCGCGGCCTCACCTTCGGTCTGCACCTGGTGGTGGGCGCCACCCGCTGGGCGGACTTCCGCTCGGCCATGAGGGACATCTTCGGAACCCGCCTGGAGCTGCGGCTGGGCGATCCGATGGACTCCGAGATCGACCGCAAGGTCGCCGCGCTCGTGCCCCCAGGCCGACCCGGGCGAGGCCTGGTGCCGGGCAAGTACCACTTCCTGGCGGCGCTGCCCCGCATCGACGGCCGCGCGGACCCCGCGTCGCTGGGGACCGGCGTGGAGGACCTGGTCGCCCGGGTGGCTGCCGCCTGGCGCGGGCCGGCCGGCCCGAAGCTGCGGCTGCTGCCGGAAAGGATCGACCTGGAGTCGGTCCGCGAACTGGCCACCGCCGCGCAGGTCGACCCGGCGATGCTGCTGCTGGGGATCAACGAGAAGGAGCTCGCCCCCGTCGCGCTCAACGCCGACGTCGAGCCGCACCTGCTCGTCTTCGGCGACGGTCGCTCCGGCAAGAGCTCGGTGCTGCGGGGATACCTGCGCGAGGTGATGCGCACCAGGACGCCCCAGCAGGCCCAGCTCGTCGTCGTCGACTACCGGCGCTCCCTGCTCGGAGAGGTCCCCGAGGACTACCTCCTCAACTACCTCACCTCCGCGAGCCAGGCCGCCCCGGCGCTCAAGGACCTCGCCGCCTATCTGGAGAACCGCATCCCCGGCCCGGACGTCACCCCCGAGCAGTTGCGCAACCGGTCGTGGTGGTCGGGGGCCGAGGTCTTCGTGGTGGTGGACGACTACGACCTGGTGGCCACCGCACAGAGCTCGCCCGTGCAGGTCCTGCAGCCGCTCATGGCCCAGGGCCGCGACGTCGGCCTCCACCTGACCGTGGCCCGCCGCTCGGGCGGGGCCTCGCGGGCCCTGTACGAGCCGGTGCTCCAGGCGATGCGCGACCTGGCCATGCCCGGCCTGCTGCTCTCCGGCAGCCCGGACGAGGGCCCGCTCGTCGGCAATCTGAAGCCGGCACCGGCCCCTCCGGGCCGCGGCCGGCTGGCGACCCGGGACCGGGGCGTCGAGGTCGTCCAGACGGCGTGGACCGAGCCCTGCGTGTGAGCCCCGGCGACCCGCTCGACGCTCGTCGCTTTGCTAGCGTGGGCCGCCCTGACCACCCACTCCGGAGGCCCCGTGCGCCAGGCCGTGCTCGCCGCCGTCACCGCGGTGGCGGTGCTGGTCACGGGCTGCACGTCGCCGACCGACGGGCCGTCAGCTCCTCGGTCGAGCGGTACCGCCGGAGCCTCGGGGAGCGGGGAGCCGACGGACGGGCCGACCGACGCACAGAGCGGGGACCCGGCCGACGAGACGCCCACCAAGCGGATCGTCACCGACCTGGCCACGATCCGGGTGCCCCGCTCCTACCAGGTCCGGTCGCTGGTGTTCACCACGGCCGCCTTCCAGCGCCAGCTCGAGGCCACCGTCACGATCAACGTCGTCACCGACATGCCCGACCGGGGATCGACTTCCGCGCCGACCTGGGCGCCGACGGCGTCCAGTGGAAGTCGCGGCCGCGCCGGCTGGCGGACCTCGTCGTGGGCGGCGTCGCGTGCTCCACCTGCGCGGCCGGCTGACCAACGGCCGGCCGAACGACGAGTACGGCGGCTACTGGAACGGCGGGATCGTCTGGGTCAGTGTCGAGTCCAGCCAGTCCCCGCCCAGCGCCGGCTGCTGAACCGGATCGTGCTGGACAGCTGGACCTGGCGCTGAGGGGCGGCCGGGACCGTCAGCGGCGGGCGGACTTGAACATGCCCCGGGCCACCTCACGAGCCGCTGTGCGCAGGAAGTCCTTGAACGCGCTGGACGAGACGACGTCGTGGATGAGGCCGCCGTCGTCCGCCTTCTTGCGGTCCGCGGCCTTGTCGAGCTTCTCCTGACGCAGCTGCTCCTTCAGCTTGGCGTCCTCCTCCGCCTTCCGGGCGCCCTCCTCGAGCCGGGCCGCGAGCTTCTCGCGAGCCGACTCCCGGTCGACGGACTGGGCGTAGGTCGCATACCGCGGGCTGGCCTTGACGGTGGCCTCCATCGCGCTCGGGTCGGCTGGCCCCATCAGCGACTCGGGGGCGCGCAGCCTGGTCCAGGCCACGGGCGTGGGGGCGCCACGCTCGTTCATCACGGTCACCACGGCCTCCCCGATACCGAGGCTGGTGATGACCTCGCCGAGGTCGTCGTACGCCGAGGTCGGGTAGGTGTTCACCGTCGCCTTGAGCGCCTTGGCGTCGTTGGGGGTGTGGGCCCGCAGCTGGTGCTGGACGCGCGACCCCAGCTGGGCCAGCACGTCGTCGGGGACGTCGGTGGGGCTCTGGGTCACGAAGAAGACGCCGACCCCCTTGGAGCGGATCAGCCGGACGGTCTGCGCGATCTGGTCGAGGAAGGCCGGTGAGGCCTCGTTGAAGAGCAGGTGCGCCTCGTCGAAGAAGAACACCAGCTTGGGCCGGTCCACATCGCCCACCTCGGGAAGGTCGTGGAAGAGGTCCGCCAGCAGCCACATCAGGAAGGTCGAGAACAGCGCCGGTCGGTCCTGGAGGTTGGGCAGCTCGAGCAGGCTGATCAGGCCCTTGCCGTCCGCCGTGGTCTGCAGGAACTCCTTGGACTCGAACTCCGGCTCCCCGAAGAACTGGTCGGCGCCCTGGTCCTGGAACGCGATGAGCTCGCGCAAGATGACGCCCGCGGTAGCCGAGGACAGCCCGCCGAGGTTCTTCAGCTCCGGCTTGCCCTCGTCGGAGGTGAGGAAGGACACGACCGCGCGCAGGTCGGCCAGGTCCAGCAGCGGCAGCCCGGCCTGGTCGGCGTAGTGGAAGATCAGGCCGAGGCTGGACTCCTGGGTGTCGTTGAGACCGAGCACCTTGCTGAGCAGCATCGGCCCGAACGAGCTCATCGTCACCCGGAGCGGGATGCCCGTGCCCTGCCCGCCCAGCGCGTAGAACTCGGCCGGGAAGCCGGTGGCGGCCCAGGTCTGGCCGACCGACGCCGCCCGGGCGTCGATCTTCTCGTTCGCAGTGCCGGGCACGCTGAGGCCGGACAGGTCGCCCTTGATGTCAGCGGCGAAGACGGGGACGCCGTTCGCACTCAGCTGCTCGGCGAGCAGCTGCAGCGTCTTGGTCTTGCCGGTGCCGGTGGCTCCGGCGACCAGACCGTGCCGGTTGAGCATGCCGAGCGGGATCTTGATGTGCACGTCGGACAGGTCCGTCGCGTTCAGCATCAGACCGCCCAGCTCCAGCGCCGGCCCCTCGAACCGGTAGCCGGGAGCCACCGCGGCCACGATCGGGTTGTCCGACTCAGGCTCGGGAGCCGGCTCGGGCTCGGCGACATCGGCGGCCTCGGGAGCGACGGCCGGCTCGGGTGCTCGCGGCCTCTGCCGCGGTGTCGGCTGCGGCCTCGGGCTCGGCAGCGGGAGTGGTCTCGGCCGGGTTCGCGGCGTCGGGCGTCTGGCTCATGGCGCTCAGCCTAGGTCAGCCCGTGGCGCGGGGCAGGGCCGCATGGGGACCCACCGTTACACTCGCGCCGTGATCTTCAAGCGGATCGGCACGGGGCGGCCCTACCCCGACCACGGGCTCTCGTCCGGCGGCTGGGCCAAGCTGCCGCCACGCCAGATCCGCCTCGACCAGCTGGTGACGACGACCGACCCTGCAGCTGGGCACCCTGCTCGACGACGACTCGACCTTCTACGGCGACCTGTTCGCCCACGTCGTGGAGTGGCGCGACGACTACTATCTGGAGACCGGCCTGCATCGAGCCCTGCGGGCCGCCCTCCAGCAGCGGACCGTCATCCACGCTCGCGTTCACCGGGTGGCCGGCTGATGACCCGGATCCTCAAGACGACGGCCACGCTGCTCGTCCTGCTGCTCGGCGTCGGGGTCGCCGGCGCCTGGAGCTGGCAGGCCCTGACCAAGCCCTTCCCGAAGTCGGAGGAGCCGCCGGTCTGCGTGGAGACCCCGTCGCCGCCGGCAGCAAGATCTACCCCGACGAGCTGACCATCAACGTTCTGAACGGCAGCGACCGAGCCGGCCTCGCCGGCCGGACCCAGGACCTGTTCGGCGACAAGGGCTTCGGCGCGGGGGTCGCCGGCAACGCCCCTGAGGGTACCGACGTGGCGCGGGCCGCGATCTGGGTCGCCGATCCGGACGGCCCGGGCGCCCTGCTCGTGCAGTCCTATCTCGGCAAGCGTGCGCCGATCTCGGTGTCGACCACCGTCGGGCCCGGCATCACCGTCGTGGTCGGCGAGCAGTTCTCGGCGCTGCGCAAGGGGAAGAAGTTCGTGGTGGCCGAGGCCGACACGACGGTGTGTACGGCGCCCGACTCGCAGGCGGAACCCAACCCCTGACCCCGGCCGCCCAGCCGTCGGCGCGAGCCGGTCACGGCTCCCCGAGCCAGCGCGCCAGCCGGCCGCCGCGGGAGATCTCGCGCAGCCGTCGCTCGGTCGCGTCCCGCGCCGGGCGCGGCGTGACGACGAGCAGGTCGTCGCCGTGCCGGAGCACGGTGCGCTGCTCGGGCACGAGCGTGGCGCCGTCGCGCACGATCATCGACACCGAGGCCCCCGCGGGCAGCCGCAGCTCGCTCACCTCGACCCCGTGCAGCCGCGACACCGGGCTGATCGTGACCTGCAGCAGGTCCGCGGCGACCCGGTCCAGCGGCGCGGCCTCGATGTCGATCCCGCGTGGCTCGGACCGCCGGGCGACGCGGAGCCACCTGGCCACCCAGGGCAGGGTCGGCCCGGTCAGCAGCGTCGCCACCACCGTCATCACGAACACGATGTCGAACAGCAGCGTCGAGCCCGTCACGTCCGCGGCGAGGGGGATCGTCGTGAGCACGATCGGCACGGCCCCCCGCAGGCCGGCGAAGGACAAGAAGAGCCGCTCCCGCAAGTTCAGACCGGAGCCGACGGCGCACACCACCACCGACAGCGGCCGGGCGACCAGGGTCGTGAAGGCCGTCGCCGCCAGGGCGATCAGCACCGTCTCGACGCCGATCCGCTCCGGCGAGAGCAGCAGGCCGAGCATCACGAACAGCCCGATCTGTGCGAGCCAGGCCACCCCCTCCGCGAAGGAGCGCGTGGGACCCCGGTGCGGCAGCTCCGCGTGCCCGAGCACGAGCGCGGCGACGTACACGGCAGCGAAGCCGGACAGGTGCAGCGCGGCGCCGGCTCCGTACGCCAGCAGCGCGAGCGTCAGCACCGCCAGCGGGTACAGACCGGAGGACGGCAGGGCCGCCCGCCGCATCACCCACGCGCCGGCGACTCCGACGACGAGCCCGACCAGCACGCCGCCCACCAGCTCGCCCGCCACCAGGGCGGCCAGGACGAGCGGGTGGTGATCCCCGATCAGCCCGGAGGACAATTTGGCTGGGGTGACCAGCACGACGGTCGGTGCGTCGTTCAGTCCTGACTCGGCCTCCAGCGCCCCACGAGCCGCTTGGGCAACGGCACGACCCGGAGCACGGAGAAGACCGCGGCGGCGTCTGTGGGTGCCGTGACCGCCCCCAGCAGCAGCGCCAGCGTCCAGGGCAGGCCGAGCAGCAGGTGACCGAGCACGGCGACGACGGTGAGCGAGATTCCCAACGCCGAGGGTGGCGAGGACGACGCCGCCCAGGCGCATGGACGGGCGGACCGCCGCCCAGTCGGTGGTGAGGCCGCCCTCGGCCAGGATCAGCGCGAGCGCCCCGAACCTGAGCGCGTGCGCGACCTCGGCGTTCGAAGGGGATGCCGATCACCGACTCGCCCAGCAGCACCCCCAGCAGCAGGTAGAGGAGCAGGCTGGCAACCTGATGCGCGTGGAGATCCGCACGGCCAGCACGCCGACGAGGGTCACGGCGGCACCGACGAGCACGAACAGGTCGAGCTGGTGGAGATCGAAGGTCACGGTCACCACCTCGGCGCTGTCGGGGGCAGCACCCGGCGGACGGGTCCTGTGATCCCAGCGAGGGCGAACGCCGGCGTGAGCGAGACCTTCGGGCTCCGGCGGCAGCTGATCCGGTCATGGGCCGGGTCGCCGGAGCACCGAAGGCTCGTCAGCTGCGCACCTGCGGTCGCCTACGGGGTGGGTCGCGACCGGTCGGTCCCCCGTGCGTTGGGGCAGCCCTTCAGGAGTCAGGACGCGGTTTCTGCGTCGGCGACGCAGACCCGCGACCCGTGCTACGGAAACCCGTCTCGCGACCATGGCGGCATGCACGCCCGGCAGTTACGACGGGCGAGCCGAGCCCTGTCCCGCCCTTCCACGTCATGGACCTGCTCGCCGCGGCCGCGGAGCGGCAGCGCACGCACGGCGACCTGCTGAACCTGGTCGCAGGGCAGCCGATGACCTGGCGCCTGCCGGTGCGCCGCGAGGCGATCCGGCTATTGGAGAGCGGCGACCCGCTCGGCTACACCGTGGCGACCGGCATCCCCGAGCGCGAGGCCATCGCCGGCCACCACCTGCGCGTGCACGGGATCGAGGTCTCGCCCGATGACGTGGTGGTCACCACCGGCTCCCTCTGGCGGCTTCCTGCTGGCCTTCCTGGCGGCGTTCGAGGCCGGCGACCGCGGCCATGGCGCGGCCCGGCTACCCCTGCTACCGCAACGTGCTGACCTCGCTGGGCTGCGAGGTGGTGGAGATCCCGGACTGACCCGAGACCCGCTTCCAGCCACCGTGGCGCAGCTGGAGGAGCTGGTGGCGACGCAGGGCGAGATCGCCGGAGTGGTCGTCGCCTCGCCCGCCAACCCGACGGGCACCATGCTGCTGCCGGCCGGTGCCTCACCGCGATCGCGCGCTGGTGCGAGGCGCACCGGGTGCAGTTGGTCTCCGACGAGATCTACCACGGCATCGAGTACTCCCCCTCGAGGGCCACGACCCGCTCGCGCGGTCGGCCTGGGAGTCTCACGCGAGGCCGTCGTCTTCGTCGTTCTCCAAGTACTTCTCCATGACCGGCTGGCGGATCGGCTGGATGCTGGTGCCCGAACGGCTGCGGCGCGCCGTGGACGTGCTCACGGGCAATCGTCGATCTGCCCGCCCGTGATCTCGCAGCGGGCCTGCCTGCGGGCCTTCGACGAGGCGTCGTACGACGACCTCGACCGCCACGTCCGCCGCCAACCGGGCCCTGCTCGACGGCCTCGCGGCTCGGCCTCGATCGACTGGCTCCGGCCGACGGCGCGTTCTACGTCTACGCCGACATCGGGCATCTCACCGGCGACTCGATGGCCTGGGCGCGCGACCTGTCGCACGCACCGGCGTCGCGCTCGCCAGCGGCGTCGACTTCGACACCGACGCAGGCGGCCGGTTCGCTCGGTCAGCGCCGCCGGCGACACCGCCGAGGTGGCCGAGGCCCTACGCCGACTGGCCGGCTTCCTGGGCTGACCCGTCGAGCCGTCGTGTCGGCGCCCGGGGCTCTCGGCGGCCGCGGGCTGACCGGGTGCCGGCCTTCTCCACAGCAGCGCGGGCGGTGTGTTTGGGCCGGGCTGGCCGGGCATCCGACCAGTGACGCCGGCGATCGGCGTCGGTGGGGAGGGGCGAGATGTACGGCGACACGAGGTGATCCGACGGCTGGCGCGGACGATGCAAGAGCAGGGCGAGGAGATCCGTGCCGAGGCCGACCGTCTGGTGGGTCTGGCCGACGCGGTGCCGTGGGAGGGGTGGGCCGCACACGCCATGCGGCTGCGGGCGGCCGAGCGCGCCACCGTGCTGCGGCGCACCGCCTGCGCGCACGTCGAGGCGGCCGTCGCGCTGAGCGCCACGCGGCCGAGGTCGACCGGCTCACCGCGCTGATCGCCGCCGTCGAGGCCCGGGTCCGGCCCTGATCGCCGAGGCGCGGGAGCGGCTCGCCGACCTGGCCCGGCGCGCGCTCGACGGCATCCTCGGGCTGCCGGTCGACCCGCTCGACCATCGCCTCGACCGGTTCGTCCCGCCACCACCGGGGCACCGGGACTGGCCTGACGTGGACCTGCCGGGGGTGTGGCGATGAGCATCCGGTTCGGGCGGGCCGAGCCTGGCACGGGCGCCGCCCAGCTGGCCGCCGCCGCGGTCGGCGTGCCGTTGCCGGGCGGCGCGAGCGAGTCGGTGCGACGGCTCGCCGTGCCCTCGGCGGGCCGAAGGTCGGCGAGCACGCCATCGCGGAGCTGGTGGCGTCGGTGGGCCCTGCCCGGCGCGGACGGCGTTCCCGCGCTCCACTCGGCGCTCGCGGCCGCCCTGGCGGTCCTCCGCGACGCTGACACGGTGGCCGACCTGGCCCTGGCGGGCCACCGGCCGCCCGGCCCGACTGCGGTCGGTGCAGGCCCGGGCGGGGCGCCGGGTGACCGCTGTGACGACCGCCGGCACCGATCGGGTCGAGGTCGCCTGGTTCGGGTCGACGATGTGGCCGGCGAGCCCTCAGCCGGGCGGCGGCCCCACGACCCGGCCGACCGCCCGGGCCGGTGCCGGTCGCGCTCCCTACCTGTTGCTCCTGGCGGCCGGGGAGGCGCTCCGCACGGGCCGCCGCGCCGACCTGCTGCCTCGAGCTGGTGGCGAGTGCTGGCCGCGCCGCCCGTCCGCACGGTCAGGCCTTCGGCGCCAGCGGCGACCGTCGCTGTCCGGGCGGTCCACGAGTGGCCCGCGGGCGGCTCACCGCCACCGTGGTGGGGCTGCCCGACGGCGGTGCGGGATCGTGAGCTGGGTGCTGCTGACCGACGGCTGGTGGCGGTGCGACCCCCTGCGGACGCGCCGGCCGGGCTTTGCGGAGCTGGTGCCGGTCCGGCCGGCCGGGCTCGCGGCCGATCGCCTCGCTCGCGCAGGGGTCGCGGCATGACCGGCTCGCGGGCCGGGTCGGCTGCACCCACCCGGTGCGGGGCGGCGCTCACGGACGCCGCCGCGTACGCCGGGCCCGCAGCGCTGGCCGCGTCCTACGACCGAGCCGGGACAGCATGCGGGCGCAGGCCGGCGCGGGGCCGGGGTCTGGCCGACGGCGACCTGCTGGCGTCGGCGCTGCTCGCCCCGCATACGCCCGCGACCGCGGAGGTGGCGGTCGGCCTGGCGACCAGCGGGCCCTGACGGCATCCTGGTCCAGTCGGTGTTCGGGAGGTCGACGGCGTGCTGGTGCAGGGCCGCCGTGTCGGTTTCCAGGCATGTGATGCGATGGTCGCTGACGCGTTCGGGGTCGTCGACTACACCCTCGGCCGGGTGCGGCGGGCGTGGCGCTGGGCACGCTGGCCGTGACCGCACCGGCCTGGCTGCCGCTGGCTGTCGGGCCAGCTGGCCGGCGCGGCGGCGTATTCCTGTTGCCGGACGCGACACGCGCCGACACCCAGGAGGCCATCGCGCGCGCCGCCCGACTGGCTGGCTCGGGCCATCCCGGCGCGCCGTCGACACGCCGCGACCGGCGCGGGAGGCCTGCTCGACGGGTTCTTGGATGGCTCACCGGGGCTGGCAGGCCCTGGGGCACGGGCCGCCTCACCTCGACCACCAGGACGCTGCCGCGCGGTGGCAGCTGGCCTCTTTCCCCTCCGATGCACAGGTGGTGACGCCGGCCGGATCCGGCGCCGCGGGGACACCGCCGCAGCACAGATGTCCTCGACCACCTCGTGGACGTGCTCGGCCATCCGACGCGGCGCATCCCGAGGGCAACGGTGACCACGAGGTGCAGAGCTGGGATGGTCTCGACGGAGTGCCGCGGCACGTCATCTACCTCCCGGGCACCGATGATACATGGCCACCCCAAGGTGGACGCCTGATGGCGACGTCCGCGACCTCCTTCGACCAACCTTCGACTGGTCGACGGTCAGCCACGTAGGCGCTGGCCGGACGGGGTGACCCGAGGCCATGGCGGCGGCCGGGACCGGGCCGGGGAGCCGGTCATGCTCGTCGGTCACTCCCCATGGCGGTTCGCCGCGGGCTGGCTCGCGGCACAGGGGTCGCCGTACGACGTGACGCAGGTCGTCACCGCAGGCTCCCCGGTGGGCTCGCTCGGGCCCTTCCCGCCCGGGACCTCGGTGCTCTCCCTGGAGAACGCCGGCGATGTGATCCCGCTGCTCGACGGCACGGCCAACGCCCCGGCCGCCAACCACGTCACGGTCACCTTCGACGATCCCGCGCCGAGCATCGCCGACGCGCACGACCTGCGCCACTACGCCGCGGGCGCCGCCGGGGTGGACGGCTCGGCCGATCCGTCGGTCGTCGACCAGCTCGACCGGCTGCGTTCAGAGGGCTTCCTCGGCGGCGCCGGCGAGGCCCGGAGCCAGGTCTTCCAGATCACCCGCGCGACCTGACCACGACACGGGACCCGTGGGGCCGCCCGGCCGACGCGGTTAGGGTGTCGCACAGACGGGCGACGGCATCGCTAAGGAGAGGCTGATGTACGGCGACACCGCGGTCATGCGCCGCCGCGCGGCGAGCCTGCGCGAGCAGGCCGCCGACCTGCGCCGGACCGCCGACCACCTGGTCGCCCAGGCCGAGGCGGTCGACTGGACCGGTCGCGCCGCCGAGGGGATGCGGACTCGCATCCGCGAGCGCGCGGCACACCTGCGCGAGGTGGCCGGCCTCCACGACACCGCCGCCGACTCCCTCGATCTGCACGGCGCCGAGGTCGACCGGCTCAAGGACGGCATCGCCGACCGCGAGCGACGCGCCGAGGCCCTGGTCGCCGACGCGCGCACTCGGGCAGGACGCCTGGAGTCGAGCCAGGCGGCGGGCGCGGCCCGCATCGAGCCGACCGAGGACGACAGCGCCCTGGTGGCCTTCGTCCCACCGCCCGCGGGCCATCGCGACTGGCTGACCGTGGACCTGCCGGGGCTGTGACGCGACGTGCCCACCATCGACCTGACGACCCCCGGCCCGCCGCCACTCCACGTCCTCGACGGACTGCCCCGGCGGGCGACGCTCACCCTGCCCGAGCTGCAGCTGGTCGCCGAGCTCGCCGGCGGCGCACCCCTCCCTTTCACGCCGGCCCCGGCCGACGCCGCGTCCTCACTGCAGGACCGGCTGGGGCGACCCGCGGGGTCACCGACGCGGCGGCGTACCAGCGCGTGGTGGCCACCCTGCCCGCCCCGCACGAGACCCTCAGCCGGCGTGGCCTCGTGCGCGGCGGGGCGGTCGACCCGCGCTCGCCGGTGCCGTGGGTCTGCTCGCCACCCCGCGGGTCGCGCTGGACCTCGATGTCGTCGTGGGTGGCCGGCAGGCCCGGGCCTGGCACCGCCAGGCGGGCGACGCGGTGGCCGCCCTCGCGACCGCCGACGGCGTCGTGTTCGAGCTGGGCTGGTTCCACCGCGACAGTGGCCCGAGGAGCTTGCCCGGGTGCCGGTGCTCCCGGGCGACGTGGCAGTGTCGCCGTCGGGGGTGCCGGCGGTGCTGCGGGTGCCGTTCGAGCTCGCGGAAGCGGCGGCGGAGGCGATCGGTCCGACCGCGACGACCTGCTCTCCGTGCTGGTCGCGCGGCACCGGGGCCAGGTCCGCGCCGGCTCCGACCCCTACGACGACTCCCGCCACGGCGCCCTCGGCGGCGCCCTCGACGAGCCAGCCACCGAGGCCGCCCTCGCCGCTCTCAGCACGGAGGCGCGCGGACGGCTGCGAGGGCTGGTCGCCGGCGTCGACGCCACGGCGGTCGGGGTCGTCTCGTGGACGCTGCTGGCCGACGGGTGGCACGCCGTGTCGCCCGTCCCCGGCGAGGCAGCAGACCTGATCGAGGTGCGCCGGGTCGAGCCGGCCGACCTGGCCACGCTCCTGGCCCCGGCCCTCGCCGAGGCGGTGTCATGAGCGACCGACCGGAGCTCACGACGCCAGGGCTGGCCGACAAGTACGACCGGCTGATGCAGCTGGCCGATCTCTTCGACGCGACGGGCTCGGAGCTGCGGGCCCGTTCGCGGCTGGGCGCGGAGATCCTGGCCGACGAGGACGTCGCCCACTCCGCGGAGCTGGCCCGCCGCACGTGGACCCGGGCCTACGACGACCTCCGCGCCGCCACGAGCGGCAAGCACGGGCTGATGACCCGCTCGGTCGAGCTGGACGCCGACGCGCTGGTGGTGCGGGCCACCGTGCTGACCTATCGGTGGATCGACGAGCTGCAGGAGGCGGCGTACAAGACGCTCGGGGCGATCGCCGGCCGCGCCCTCGGCTATCTCGCGCCGCAGGTGGCCCTCGGCGGGGCGATCGTGTCGGCCGGTCTGATCGAGACCGACGCGATGGACCGCGACGGGGTGGCGGCCTACCTCAACGATCTCGCCGAGAACAACCCTGACCTGATGGACCACCTCACCAGCGGTGGCGGCGGCCTGTTGGAGAGCCTGCAGATGCGGTCGCTGCTGACCGCGTCGGCGCTGGCCGACGACGACGCGGCCGCGGCGGGTCGAGGCGGGCTGCGGGCAGTGGGTGCCACGCGCCTGGAGCCAGGCCTCGGGCCCGCCGTCCGGGACGTCGCCGGCGCCCTGGAGCGCCCTTCGGCCGTCGTCGCGGCGGCCGCGGTCGGGTCGTCGGCACCGCCGACCCTCGAGTCGCTCCTGAGCGCGCTGGGTCGGGTCAGCCGCCCGGTCGCGGTGGAGCGGGTTGCACAGGGGCGGTACGTCGTCTACCTGCGTGGCCCACACGTCGGCGCGGGTCGGCTGCGGTTGGTGGGCAGCGACCTCGCGGCGTACGCCACCGAGGTGGTGGCGGCCGTGGAGCGAGCCGTCGCAGACGACCCCGACCCGCGCGTGATGCTCGTCGGGTCGGGCCAGGGCGGGGTGGTCGCGGCCCAGCTCGCGGCGGCGTACGACGGCACGGCGTTCACGATCGACCAGGTGGTGACAGCGGGCGCGCCGGCCGCGCAGGCCCCGCGCATCCCCGAGAGGTGTCGGGTCCTGGCGCTCGAGGACCGCTCGGACCCGGTCGCCCTGCTCGGCTCGCTCGTCAACGCCTCCGCGCCCCATCGCGTGACCGTCGTGTTCGACGGCGGTGGCACCGGCGCGGAGGCCTATGCGCGCGGTGGCCGCGCCGCCGACCAGGCCGCCGACCGTGCCACGAGTCCGGAGCTTCGCGCCGAGCTGCTCCCGCCTGCGCGACCTTGGCTACCTCTCCTGCTGATCCGGCAGAAGTTCGCGCCGATCCGGCAGAACCTCGCCGATCCGGCAGAACCTCGCCGATCCGGCAGAAGTTCGGGGCGATCCGGCAGAAGTTCGCGCCGATCCGGTAGAACCTCGCCGAGGGGCGGTGGAGTTCGCCCCGTGGCTCGGGCAGGATGTCCACGTGAGCGAGTTGACCGTGCTGTCAGAGGCCCGTTGTCTCGACCTGCTGCGCGACAGCGTGGTCGGCCGGGTTGCCCTGTGTACGCCGGACGGCCCCCAGATCTTCCCCGTCAACTACGCTGTGCACGAGCAGTCGATCGTCTTCCGTACGACGCCGTACTCCGTGCTCGGCACGCATGCCTGGCAGACCCGACTCACCTCTGAGGTCGACCACATGGACCACGACGCCGAGACGGGCTGGTCGGTCTTGGTCTCGGGCCCCGGCTCCCGTGTCGAGCCCGGGCCGACGCTCGATGAGATCGTACGGGAGTGGAATCCCCGACCGTGGGCCGCCGGCACCCGGCCGATGTACGTCCGACTCACCTGGGATAGCTTGTCGGGTCGCGAGATCGTCGGCGCCTGAAGTACCGGGCAGCCGCCGAAGACTCGGTGATCGACGAAGCCCGGGGCCACGTAGGTGGCACCCGGGCTTTCAGGTCAGGCTGGCGGTGGCGGCGGATTTGAACCCGCGGTGGACTTGCGCCCACAAACGCTTTCGAGGCGTTCTCCTTAGGCCGCTCGGACACGCCACCGCGGAAGAGGCTACCGAGCGGCTCAGACCGTCGAAATCGCCTCATCGCGCCGAACTTCCGCCGGATCGCGCCGAACTTCCGCCGGATCGCGTCGAACTTCTGCCGGATCGCCGAGCTTCCGCCGGATCGGGGTCAGTCGATGACGAGGACGTGGAGGTGGCGGGGGCCGTGGACGCCCTCGACTCGGTCCAGCTCGATGTCGCTGGTAGCGCTAGGGCCGCTGATCCAGGTCAGCGGCCGGCTCGGGTCGAGCAGGGCCAGGGCGTCGGGGACGTCGGCGACCACGTGACTGGCCCGGACCAGGCAGACATGCCGGTCCGGCACCAGGGACAGCCCGCCGGCCCTGGCCAGGCCCGTGGTCGAGCACGATGGTGCCGGTCTCGGCGATGGCCACCGCGGCCAGGGTGACCACGGAGTCGACGGCGTCCAGCTCGGCGGCGGTCAGGCCGTCGTCGACCCGCGCGCCCGGGACGGCGACGTCCAGTCCGCCGGGCACCACGACCGAGGCGCCTTCGGGCAGCGCGGCCAGCACCCGCTCGGCCAGCTCGGCCTCGCCGCACCGCTCCACGACGGCGCGGTAGTCGGCGCACCGCTCGACGAACAGGGCTACCGGATCCGCAGGCTCCGCCCCCGCTCGGGGCAGTACGACATCCGGTGCCGGCGCCGCGTCCCGCAGCGCGGCCCGGACCCGCGCCAGGACCTCCGCCCGCGCGCCGGCACCGGTGCTCATGCCCTGCCCGCTCATGCCCTGCCCGCTCATGACCCGTCCTCCCCGCCCGGCCGCCGTCAGTACGCCGCCACCACGCCCGGAACGACTCCCGTGGCGGGACGGGCAGGTCCCGCGCTCCTCGTCCACGCCGCTTCCCGGCCCGGGCAGCCGCCCCTCGCGGCCGGCCGCCCGCCCGGCAGCGCCGTCCCCGACCACCGGCCCAGCACGCGACCCGCGACCCCGGCCGCCCGCTCGGCCCAGCCGAGCCGGCCGCCGTGACCTAGCACCGCCCCGGCTGCCTTCATGGCCATCGCCTCCGCCTTTGGCACCCGGTCATTCCGATGGGCGTCGACCACCTGGGCCCGCAGATCCACGAGCACCGACGGGATGTCGATGCGCACCGGGCAGACCTCGAAGCACGCCCCGCACAGCGACGAGGCGTAGGGGAGCGAGTCGACCTGGGCCGACTCCCCGACCCCGCGCAGCAGCGGGTTGAGGATGGCCCCGATCGGCCCCGGGTAGACCGAGCCGTAGGCGTGCCCGCCCACCCGCTCGTACACCGGGCACACGTTGAGGCACGCCGAGCAGCGGATGCAGCGCAGCGCCTGTCGCCCGACCTCGTCGGCCAGGGCTCGGGTCCGGCCGTGGTCGAGGAGCACGACGTGCACCTCCTGGGGCCCATCCCCTGGGGTCACCCCGGTCCACATCGAGGTGTAGGGATTCATCCGCTCGCCCGTCGAGGACCGCGGCAGCAGCTGCAGGAGCGGCCCCAGGTCGGCCCAGGTCGGCACCACCTTCTCGATCCCGACGACAGACACCAGCACGCGGGGCAGGGTCAGGCACATCCGGCCGTTGCCCTCGGACTCGACCACCACGAGGGTGCCGGTCTCGGCGACGGCGAAGTTGGCGCCCGACACCGCCACCCCCGCCCGCAGGAACTTCTCACGCAGGTGCTCCCGGGCGGCGCCGGCGAGGGCCGCCGGGTCGTCGGGGAGGTCGGCGGGGGCGGGTCGACCCGCCGCCGCCATCCGGCGCCGGAAGATCTCGCGGATCTCGGCCCGGTTGCGGTGGATCGCGGGCACCAGGATGTGGGAGGGCAGGTCGTCACCGAGCTGCACGATCAGCTCGGCCAGGTCGGTCTCCCAGGCGGCGATACCTTCGGCGGCGAGGGCCTCGTTGAGGCCGATCTCCTGGGTGGCCATCGACTTGACCTTGACCACCTCGTCGGCGGAGTGCGACCTGGCCACCTCGGCGACGACTGCACAGGCCTCGGCGGCGTCCCGCGCCCAGTGGACGACCGCGCCCGCTTCGGTGAGCCGCTCCTCCAGCAGCACCAGGTGTCGCTCAAGGTCGAGCAGGGCGGCGTCCTTGACGGCGGCCCCGGCGCGCCGCAGCTCCTCCCACTGGGGGACCTCGGCGACCACCCGGGACCGCTTGGCCCGGATCGTGCCGGTGGCGTGCGCCCGGTTGTGCCGCAGCTGGCTGTCGGCGAGCGCCTGCCGGGCGGCGACGGGAAAGGCCGGCATGCCCACGAACGTCCCGGTCACGGGGCGTCCTCCTCGGTCGCGGCGAGCACCTCGGCCAGGTGCAGCGTCCGGACGCCGGCCTGCTGGCGCGACAGCAGACCGCCGAGGTGCATCAGGCAGGACGCGTCGCCGGCCACGAGGACCTCGGCCCCTGTCTCGCGCACGTGCCGCGCCTTGTCCGACCCCATCGCCACCGAGGTGTCGGCGTTCTTGACCGCGAAGGTCCCACCGAACCCGCAGCACTGCTCGGCGCCCGGCAGCTCGACCAGCCGCAGCCCCCGCACCGACTCCAGGAGCCGCCGCGGCCGGTCCCCGACGCCGAGCATGCGCAGCGAGTGGCAAGTCGGGTGGTAGGTCACCCGATGCGGGAAGCACGCCCCGACGTCCGTTACGCCCAGCACGTCGACGAGGTACTCCGACAGGTCGTAGACCCGCGGGACGGTCTCCCCAACCGCGGCCACCAGGCCGGCGTCGCCGGTACGCCGGGCGACGAGCTCGTGCTGGTGACGGACCGAGCCGGTGCAGGACCCGGACGGGACCACGACGGCGTCGTACCCCGCGAACGCCGAGACGAACGCGCGCACCGCCGGCACCGCCTCGTCGAGGTAGCCGGTGTTCACCATCGGCTGGCCGCAGCACGCCTGCCCCTCGGGGAACTCCACGTCCACCCCGAGCCGGCGCAGCAGCCGCACGGTGGCGCGGCCGACGTCGGGGAACAGTGCATCCCCGAGGCAGGTCACCATCAGCCCGACGCGCATGCCCCTACCCAAGTTCCCATCTACTGCGATCAGTTCGGCCATCCCGACAACGAAGCCCCGCTGACCGTGCGTTCTCCGTGGGGATCCATCATCGGTGATAGGCGTCTCGACGGTGGACCACCGAGACGACCTCGATGACGAGGCGACGTTCGAGGATCCGGTAGAGGACGCGGTATTCGCCTCGCCGTGCTGACCACAGGGGCGCCAGCGGTTCGCGCAAGGGTTTGCCGACACGGTGGGGATCGGTGCGCAGCGGGCCAGCGATGAACTCGAAGGCGGCCGCAGCGACCGCTTCGGGCAACAACTCCTCGAGGGCTCGTCTTGCGCTCCGGGTCAGGACGACGTCGAAGCCGCTGTCCCCGCCCGTGTCGGTACTCAAGAGTGGAGGCGTCCGCGCCGCAGCATCGCCGAGCGGACCTCATCCAGTGGTGAGGTGAGCCCGGCGTCGAGGTCGTCGAGGCCCTCCTTCAGGGCCTGCACCTCCTCGGCGCGGCTGAGGACGTCGACGGTCTCCAGCAGGGCGTCGTAGTCCTCAGCACTGAGCACCACGACGGCCCGGTCACCGTTGCGGGTGACCTCGAACCGCTCGTGGGTGGTCACCGCGGACTCCACGAGCTTGGACAGGTTCGCTCGGGCCTCAGCCAGCGAGAGCGTCGTCATGTACAGAATTCTAGCGCGGCCGGAGTGGAGGCCAGAGCACGCATGGGCAGAGCCCACCACGGCGGTGGTGAGGGGCGCAGCGCGCGGTGGCGGTCGTCGTTGAACCCGGTGGGCATTCGGAAGCTCGTGACGAGCACAGCGATCGGCACTGCGTGCAGCACGAGTTCGACGAACAGGGCGATCGCCGGGTAGAAGCTGAACGCATCGGGCAGAGCCACGTTGGTGTCCTTGTCGAAGCCGAAGACCAGGTCTGCGTCGAACGCGACGATGGCGAGGAGCGGACGGCGCAACAGATCACCGGCACAGCCCAGGCGCCGACGCGAGCGGTTCATCCCGGGTCTGGCAGCGCCGACTTGTTGTGCCCGGCGCGCCGCTCCAGAAGGGCGCGCTCGCTGTCGTTCCTGGTCCGCGCGGCGGCGGTCGCGAACTCCACGGCCGCCTCCCGGTGGCGTCCGGCGCGCTCGAGCAGGTCACCGCGGACGCTCGGGATGAGCGGTGAGTCGCCGAGAGCGTCAGCGTCCAGCGCGCCCAGCACCGCCAGCCCCGCCTCCGGCCCGTACGCCCGGCCGTGAGCGACGGCCCGGTTCACCTCCACCACCGGGCCGGGGGCCGCGCGGGAGAGGACTTCGTACAGCGCCGCGATGCGGCGCCAGTCGGTGTCCTCGGCGCGCGCGGCGACGGCGTGCTGAGCGGCGATGGAGGCTTGGAGGAAGTACTTCCCGACCGGCGCCCCTCGTCCGGCCAGCGCCTCGGCGCGAGTCAGCGCTGCGTGCCCACGGCGGATCAGCAGCTGGTCCCAGCAGGAGCGGTCCTGCGCCTCCAGCAGCACCGGCTCGCCGGCGTCGTCGAGGCGGGCGGCCAGCCGGGAGCCCTGGAGCTCCAGCAGTGCCTGGAGCCCGAGCACTTCGGGCTCGTCGGGGGCCAGGTCGGCGAGCATCCGTGCGAGCCGCATCGCCTCGGCCGCCAGGTCGGTGCGCATCCAGTCGGCGCCCGCGGTGGCGGCGTACCCCTCGTTGAAGATCAGGTAGATCACTGCCATCACGTCGTCGAGGCGGCGGGCGCGCTCCTCGCCGGTGGGCAGCTCGAACTCCGCGCGCGCCGTGGCCAGGGTCTTCTTGGCGCGCGAGATCCGCTGCCCCATCGTGGCCTCGGTGGTGAGGAAGCCGCGCGCGATCTCGGCAGTGGTGAGCCCGCCGACCAGGCGCAGCGTGAGCGCGGCGCGCGAGCCCGGCGTCAGCGAGGGGTGGCAGGACAGGAAGATCAGCCGGAGTACGTCGTCCTCGATCTGGTCGACCTGGCTGTCGAGGTCGGGCATCTCCCCCTCCTCTCCCTGGGCATGGCCGAGCTCGGCCACCTTGCCGCGCAACGTGTCGGCGCGCCGGATGTGGTCGACCAAGCGCCGCCTGGCGGTGGTCATCAGCCACGCGGCCGGGTTGTCGGGTACGCCGTCTGCCGGCCACTGCTCGAGCGCGGCCACGAGGGCGTCCTGCGCGAGGTCCTCTGCGAGCGCCACGTCGCGGGTCATCCGGGTGAGAGCGCCCACGAGGCGCGCCGACTCGGCGCGCCACGCGGCGTACACGGCGTCGGTGGCCTTGTCGAGGTCGTCCGCCCTGCTCCCTGCCGGCACCAGGCCAGCGTAGAGACCCTCAGGCGAGGGTCAGACCTCGGGCGCCTCCGGGCCGGGGGAGATCTGGCGCAGCGTCGCGATCACCGTGACCTCGGGCCAGTGCTCGGCGTGCAGCTCGGCGAAGACCCGCTGGTCCTCGATGGCCGCCTCCAGCGTGGGGTACTCCATGATCGCCCAGCCGCCGACGACCTCCTTGGCCTCTGCGTACGGCCCGTCGACGCGGGTCACCTCCCCGTCGCGGACGACGAAGTTCACCGCGTCCTCGGTGCCGTAGAGGCCGCCGCCGTCCACGAAGACACCGCTCGCGGCCCGCTCGCCGATGTGCTTGTCCATCGCGTCGAACAGCGACTGCGGCGGCATCCCGACGCCCTCGGCCATCCGTACGAATCCCATGAAACGAGGCATCTCGATCACTCCTGGTGGTTGGTTATCGGTCGTTGGTCGCACGTACGTCGAACGGGACGGGCCGTCTTCGACATCGACCTCAGGACTTTTCGGGCGCTCCGCCAGCGCCTCAGCTGCCAGCCGACGAGCGCCGGCAGCGCGACCAGGAACGTCGGGATCATCAGCACCGGAGGCGTAGGCGAGCACGAGACCACCCCACCGGAGGCGTTGTAGCACTCGGGCGGCAGGGTGTCGACGCCGCTGGTGGCCCCGAATACGCGGAATGCCAGGGTCGCCACCAGTCCGACCACGATCACGTCCACCACGCCGATCAGCAGGATCCGTGGAGCCAGCGAGCGTCGGTCGGGAGGGTCCATGGACCTGATCATCGCCGACCTCGCCGGGTCGGGGGCGGTCGGTGGGCACGGCGTTCCTCCGGGCGGCGGGTGGCAGGCTGTGAGCGTGAACGACGCCACACCCTCAGCGGCCAAGGCAGCGGGCCTGCTCGCCCTGCACTCCGGGCGGGCTTCATCCTCCCCAACGCCTGGGACGCCGGCTCCGCGCGGATCCTGGAGCAGGTCGGCTTCCCGGCCGTCGCCACCACCAGTGCCGGCATCGCCTGGGGTGCGGCATCCCCGACGGCGAAGGGCTCAGCCGCGACGTCATGCTCGAGCACGTCGGTCGGATCGTGGCCGCAGTCGGCGTCCCCGTCACGGCCGACCTCGAGGCGGGGTACGCCGACACCGCCGACCAGGTCGGCGAGACCATCGCGCTGGCCGTGGAGCTCGGCGCCGTCGGCGGCAACCTCGAGGATGCCCGAGCGGGCGAGCTCTTCGGCATCGACGAGGCCGCAGCGCGGATCGCCGCCGCGCGGCAGGCCGCGCCCTCGGGCAGATTCGTGCTGAACGCGCGCACCGACACCTACTTCGCCGGCACCAGCGGGCGATCCGTTCGACGAGACGGTCGAGCGGGCGCACCGCTACTTCGACGCGGGCGCCGACTGCCTCTTCGTGCCCGGCGTGGTCGAGGCGGACACGATCCGGCGTCTGGCCGAGGCCATCCCCGGCCCGCTCAACGTGGTCGCCGGCCTCGCCAACACCATCGACGCGGCCACCCTGTTCTCTCTCGGCGTTCGCCGGGTCAGTCTCGGCGGCAGCATGGCGCGCGCCGTCCTTAGCGCCCTGGAGAGGGCGGGCCTGGAGCTGCGCGACACTGGCACCCTGAGCTTCCTCGACGGTGCGATCTCGTACGCCGACCTGCAGCGCCGCTTCGGCGCCTGACCTTGTCAGTCCCGGGCAATCGCGGGTGCATCCCCACCAGGTGGCAGACCAGCGGCGCCACGACGGCGCCCTGCGCCGTGCGGTACGCCGACAGCGCGCCGAGGCCGTCCGCGCGGATGCGGGTATAGGTCGCCTCGTCGATCCGGTCGATCAGCGGGGAGCCCTCGACCTCGGTGGCGATCATCGCCCAGCGACGGGAACGACGCCGTGCCCGTGACGGTCCGCGACTCGACCTGCGAAACGCCGGCCGCGCGGATGCGCCCGGTCGTCGAAGGTGCCCACCGCGCACCAGTCGGTCCGTGACGTCGTACGTCGTCACCTGGAGGCGGTGCTGGTACTCGGTGTACCCGGGCAGCAACTCGTCCCACCCACGCGGGCCCCGTCCAGCCACGGGTCGACCAGCCCCCGCGCGCCGTCACTTGAAGCGGGCGCGCGCGACCGGCCGCTCGATCGTGACGCCGCCACGCAGGCGATAGGCCGGCCGGTGCGCCGGCAGTCCGGGGGCTCGGTGGGCGCCACCCAGGCCGCCACCCAGTCGTCGGCCCGCGGCAGGCCGGCCTCGACCGCGAGGGGGTCGGACCAGCCACTCATCCCGGCGTCGGTGCGGACCCGGACCCGCACCTCGCGGCGCTCCCCGACCTCAGGGGGCCGGGACAGGGCACCAGGAACTGCTCCCCGCTCCCGACCGGAGACACCGGTGCCGTCGTCCCTCGCCAGCTCGTAGGCCAGCTGCCGAGGTGGCTCCGTCCGGGAGCCACCAGGACAGCCGGGGCGCCCCACGCCGATCCCGAGTGCGTCCGTGCGGTGCTCGGCGCGCAGCCGCGCGGGCTTGCTCATGCCGGTCAGTGAACCAGCGCCCCGACCGGGTGCCAGCCACGAGCACCGAGGCCAGGGACCACCGGCTCCGAGACTCGGGTTGGGGGTCTCAGGCCCGCCCACCGGGCGCGAGCACCACCATCGGCGAACCCTCCACCCAGTCGTCGACCGAGTACGGCTGCTCGGCGTACCACGGCTGCAGGCGACCGGCTTCCTCGGCGATCCGGTGCCGCTCCTCGAGCCCGGTGACTTCGTGGGCTATCACGGGCACGTCGCGGTGGGGTTCGCGCAGGTGGAGGGTCGCCGCCGGGTTGGAGCGCAGGTTGGCGAGCCATCCGCGCGGGCCGGGCGTGCCCGTCAGCACGACCTCGCCCGCAATCACGACATACCAGATCTCGATGCGACACACCTCGCCACTCAGCCGACCGGTGGTGCTGAGGTCGCAGGTGCCGGTGGCGGGCCCGTAGTCGAGGTTCACGGTCCCAGGGTAGGGATCGGGCGCGTCGGACGACGCGGCTCAGGGCGCACGTCGACCAGCACCTGCCGCTGCTCACCGTCGCGTGTGTCGCAAGGGACCCGCCGGTTGAGCAGCAGCGCGCCGGCCGGTGCGTCGAGGTCCAGCAGATAGCGACACGGCACGACGACGCAGCCAGCGGCCGAGCGACCAAGCCGGGATCGTCGGTGATGGGCCGCTCCGTCCTGCCGTCCGGCACCCCGTCTACACCGCCGTCGCCTGATCGGTTCCGTGCCCGACCGCGACGGTCAGCCGCCGGGCAGCCACTCGAACTCGAGCTCGTGCTCGATGGCGACCCCGGTCTCGTCGTGGAAGGGGATCGAGGGCTTGACCCGCCGCGACACCCGGACGCCGTGTCGACGGAAGGCGCAGAGGTCCATCCCGATGCGCTGGTAGAACGCGATCGCCGCAATGTTGTCGTTGGTCGTCGTCAGCCACACACGCCCGATGCCGAGGCTCCGAGCGTCGTCGAGGCATCGCTGCATGAGGGCGCGCCCCACGCCGTGACGCTGGCGGCTCGTGCTGAGCGTCATGACCTCTCGCTCGCCCGCGCAGTCGACATACTGCAGCAGACCGGCCCGCAGGCCGGCGTACTCTGCGACAAAGCCTGGAAGGTCGACGCATTCGACGAGCTCGCCTCGTCGCGCCACCGCCGTCGAACCCCAGCACCGGACCAGGGTGGCCCGCTTCCACGGGTCGTCGGCGGCTGTCAGCGGTCGGGTCCGGATCTCCGTCGTCGGGGTCATGGGCCATCGTCCTCCGTGATCCTGCCCCCGCTTGACCTCTCCGCAGGAGCATCCGTGGTCGGACCCGCACCCGCTCCCGCCAGTCACATCTCGAGCGCTTCGTACACCTCCACGGTGCCGCCGTTGGCCAGCGCGGGGCAGCCCTTCGCGTGGTCGGCCGCCTCGGCGAGGCTGCCGGCGGACACGATGCTGTACCCACCCAGGCCTGCCCCGCCGACGCCCTCGGCACCACTCCCGGTGACCGTCGTCGACGCTCCGAACGGGTTGCCCCCGTCGACCACGACCTCGCCGAGCTGCTCGAACCACGCCATCCACGCCGCCATCACGGCGCGCTGCTCCTCCTCGGTCGACGCCATCCCCTCGCCCCCGCGGTAGGCGAACACGTACTTGCCCATGGCCTGCTCCTTCGCTGTCTCGGGGACCGGGTGCCCCCTTGCTGAGGACGACGGGCGAGCGCCCTCGAAATCGACACGGTCGCCCGGACGGGCGCCGAGTAAGGCGCCCGGCGAAGGCGCCGATGTCTGGTCGGTCACCTTGCCCGGCCGGGCATCGCGCGGCCGCTCCCGGTCGGAGCAGACTGGGCAGTGGGCCGCGGCCTGCCGCAGGCCGTGGGCCGGAAGGAGGGGCCATGACCGACGTCGCGGGCGCCAAGCGCGCCGACCTGGCAGGACCGGGCATCGGGACCTACGAGGAGGTCGCGCGGATCCTCCCCGACGACTATCGGGCGCTGCTGGGGCCACGGGAGACCCAGCGAGCGATCTGCGGGGCGCGCCGCTTCATCGAGGACGGCCTGTGCCGGGAGCTCGGCCTGGAGATGGTGCAGGTGCCCCTCATCGTCGACGCCGAGGCGGGCGTCAACGACATGCTCGACCGGGACGGCTCCCGCACCCCGGTGTCGTTCCACATCAGCAACGACAACGGCGTGCACCCCATCGACGCACAGGTCGTCCAGGCCGCCACCAAGTGGAAGCGGGTCGCCCTGCGCCAGTTCGGGATGGGCCCCGGCGAGGGGCTGTGCACCGACATGCGAGCGGTGCGCAAGGACTACTTCCTCGACCACGACCACAGCGCGTACGTCGACCAGTGGGACTGGGAGCGCACCCTCACCGCCGAGGACCGCACCCTGGACACCCTCAAGGCGGCCGTCCGCGGCATCTGGTCGGTCCTGCGGGGGGACGCAGCGGCACCTGCAGGAGCGCTTCCCCGACCTCGTCGACGAGCGCTACCCCGACCTGCCCGAGGAGATCACCTTCCTGCACGCCGAGGACCTCCTCGCCCGCTACCCCGACCTGTCGCGCAAGCAGCGGGAGACCGCGCTCCTGCAGGAGGTGCCGGCGGTGTTCATCATCGGCATCGGCTGGACCCTCGACGACGGCTATCCGCACGAGATGCGCGCGGCCGACTACGACGACTGGGTGACTCAGACGACGGCCCGGACGGCAGCCCCGGCACGGCCTCAACGGCGACATCCTGGTGTGGAACCCGGTCACCCGCCGCCGACACGAGCTCAGCTCCATGGGTATCCAGGTCGACGCGGCCGCGCTGCGCCAGCAGCTCGAGCTCACCGGCCAGCTGGACTGGCTGGACCTGCCCTACCACCGCGGGATCGTGGACGGCACGCTGCCGCTGTCGATCGGCGGCGGCATCGGCCAGTCGCGCACTCTCATGCTGCTGCTGCGCAGGCACACCTGGGCGAAGTGAGCGTCACTGTGTGGCCGCAAGTGCTGAAGGACCTCGGTGCCGCCCGCGGGATCCACGTGCTGGAGTGAGATCGGCAGCGGCCCGCGTGAGGCCGGGGGTCGGCCGGCCGGCTGTCAACTGGCGGCTATCGTGACTGCCACGACGCGAACGCGAGGGGACGCATGGACGACTACGACGTCATCGTCATCGGCTCGGGGATCGGCGGGCTGACCGCCGCGTCCCTGCTGGCCCAGCTGGCCGGCAAGCGCGTCCTGGTGCTGGAGCGGCACTTCCGTCTCGGTGGCTTCACGCACGAGTTCCGGCGCCGCGGCTACCGCTGGGACGTTGGGGTCCACTACATCGGCGGACTCACGCCCGGTCGCACCTCGCGTCAGCTCCTGGACCTGGTCACCGGCGCGGGCGATCCCGCGGCCGCGGTGCCCTGGGACAAGATGCCCAGCGACTTCGAGGTCTTCCACTACCCCGACCTCGAGTTCACCGTGCCCGACCACCCGGGGAGTACGCCGCGAGGCTCACCGCCGCCTTCCCTGGCGAGGCGGCCGGCATCGCCCGCTACTTCGAGGACGTCCGCAAGGCCGGGCAGTGGTTCGGGCGCAACGCCTGGAGCTGGTCGGCCGGCGGCGTCCTCGGACTCGGCGTGGGGCTGGCGAACGCGCGCACTCGCCGACTCGGGCTGATGACCACGGCCGACTACCTGCGCCAGCGCATCACCGACCTCTCGGCTGCGCGCGCTACTTGTCTCGCAGTGGGGCGACTACGGGCTGCCTCCCGAGCGCAGCGCCTTCGGCATGCACGCGCTCCTCGTCGCGCACTACCTGTACGGCGGGTGGTTCCCACGCGGTGGCTCGGAGGCGATCGCCGAGGCCTGCCGGCGGGTCATCGAGGATCGAGGCGGCTCGTGTCGGATCAACCACGAGGTCCAGCAGATCCTCGTCGAGGACGGCCGCGCCGTCGGTGTCCGCGTCCATGTCAAGAAGGGCAAGGGCGGCAGCGAGCAGGTGTTCCGGGCGCCACTGGTGGTGTCGGACGCCGGTGCCCACACGACCTACTGTCGACTGCTGCCGGAGGGGGTCGCGGACGAGCTGCGCGGGCGGGTCGAGGCCGCGGAGCCGTCCGGGTCGACGGTCACGCTGTATCTCGGCCTGAAGGAGTCGGCGGCCACGCTGGGCTTCCGGGGCGAGAACCACTGGTTCTACGACTCCTACGACCACGACGCCACGGCCGCCGGCCTCGACGCGGTGCTCGAGGGCCGGCCGCACGGCGCCTACCTGTCCTTCCCCTCGCTCAAGGACGCCTCCCTCCACAGCGTGGGTTCCGACCGGCACACCGCCGAGATCATCACGTTCGTGCGGCCCGAGGCCTTCGCCCGCTGGGCGGAAACGCCCTGGATGCGCCGCGGCGAGGAGTACGACGCGCTCAAGGCGCGCATCGCCGGGGGGCTCCTCGACGTGGTGGAGCGCCGCTACCCCGGGTTCCGCGACCTCGTCGACTACGCCGAGGTGTCGACCCCGCTCACCGTCACGGACTTCACCGGCCACCGAGGCGGCGGGATCTACGGGCTGGCCAACACCCCGGCGCGGCTGCGAGCGGAGCTGGTCGCCGCGCAGGGGCCGGTGCCCGGACTGCTGATCGCCGGCGCCGATGCCTGCGCCCCTGGCCTGATGGGCGCCCTCATGGGCGGCGTCTTCGCCGCCGGCGCCGTGCTCGGCCCGCGAGGCTACTTCGCGATCCTGCAGGCGGCACGGCGGCCCTCCGGCGTCCCGGTCGAGGCCGAGCCCGTCACCGTCTGAGCCTGCCTACTCAACCACGCCTGAGCGGTGCGTCGGATCCCCGACCCCGCGCCGCGGCACGACACTGGAGGTGTGACGTACGCCGATGCCCGCCGGTGCCCGGACTGCGGCGCCGAGCTCCCCGCCACCCCGGTCGGCTGCCCCCGCTGCGGCATCCCGCTGAACAGCCCCGTGGCAGTCGAGCTGTTCGCCACCCTCACCCGGGCCGACCGGCTCGTCGGCGAGCTGCGCCGACAGCGTGACTCGGGGCACGCGGTGGCCGCCGGCATCGGGGCCGCCACCTCCGGGCCAGCTCCCGTGGGGCCGCCCGTCCCGCCGTCTCCCGTCCCACCGTCTCCTGTCCGGCCGCCCCGCACCGGTGTCCGCGGAGCGACTGTGCCGCAGATCCTGCTGGGGCTCGGAGCCCTGCTGCTGCTCGTCGCCGCGCTCACCTTCCTGGCGGTGGCATGGAGCTGGCTGGGTGTCGGGGGTCGCACGCTCGTCCTGGTCGCCTTCACCACCACCGCTGCCTGGCTCGCCTGGTGGTTCGGCCGGCGCGGGCTACGCGCCGCCGGCGAGTCGCTGAGCGCCGTTGCCTTTGGCCTGCTGGCCCTCGACGTCTCGGGCGCGGGCGACGCAGGCTGGCTCGGCGACCTGCGCGTGCTCACGGTCATCGGGATCGCCCTCGTCATCGCGGCGCTGGCGACACTCGCCGTGCGCCGCCCTCGGGTCACCTCGAGTGGGGCGACCGGCTGCGTCGCGCCCGTCGTCGTCCCGCAGGTGGTCGCTGCCGTCGGCGCGCTGGTGCTCTGGGTCGGCCAGGTCGACTCCGGCTGGCTGCGTGGGCACTTCTCGATCGCGGCCACCGCGGCCGCCGTCTCCTTCCTGGGCCTGGGCCTGCTCGGTCGGGCCTGGCGGTTGCGCACGCTCGTGGCCCTCGGTCTGGCCGGGCTCGGCATCTGGACGCTCTCTCTGGTCGCCGATGCCCTCGGCGCCGTCGTGGACGACCCCAGCCTGCGGGGGCTGTGGCTGGGCGGGCCGGGCTGGCACTGCTGGCCGCCGCCCTCCTGGTGCTGGGCCCCGCCCTGGTCGTGCGGCACCCGGTGACCCGGGTCGTCGGGGTGCTGATGTCCTCGGCGATCGTCGCGGCCACGATCTGGCTGCCGGTGGCCGACGAGGCGGCACCCGCGTGGCGCTGGCCTCCGCCGCGCTCGTCGCCGCGGGCTCCGTGGCGCTGGTGGCGGCGCCTCGCCGGGCCTGGCCGATCGCCGTCCCCCAGGTCGCCGTCCCCCTGCTCCCCGTCGTGTTCGTGGGCCTGGTGCAGACCGTCGCCGGGCTCGACCGAGTGCTGCTGGGGAGGTCTTCGAGCTCCGTGCCGGCACCCGGCTCGGGGTGATGGCGGACGGCCCGGGCGCCGCCTGGACCTACCCGGTCGTCACCCTCGCGTTCCTCCTCGGAGTCCTGACCCTCGTGCACACCGCTCGTCCGCGCCTGGGTCTGCGGACGATCGCGCGCGGCGGCCCCGACGGCTCTCGGTGTCTGGCTGGCCTCGGTGGCCCTCGCCCTCGGCTGGTACGACGTCCCGCTCGCCGCGGTGGTCGCGGCGCGGCTCGTGGCCGCCGTGGCGACAGCCGCGGCCGGCTGGGCCACCCGGCGCCCAGGTGCCGCCCCGTGGGTCGCGACCGCGCCCTGGCTGGCCGCCGCCGGGCTGGCCTTCGCGGCCGTCCTGGTGGCGCTGCCCAGCGACGTGCTCACCGCGGTGGCCCTGCTGCCGCTCGTCGCCGCCACGACCTGGCTGGTGCTGCGCGGCCGCGGCCTGGCCGAGCTGGCCGGGCAGGTCGGCCTGCCGGCCACCGCGGGGGGGCTGGCCGTCGCCGTCTCCAGCGCGACGGGGCTCGGCTCGCACTGGTGGGCGGTGCCGGCGATCCTCCTCGCCGGAGGTCTCGCAGTGGCTCGCCCACGGGTCCCGCTCGAGGTCAGTGCGGCCGCCACGGCGGCTCTGGCGGGCGCGGGCTCGGCCCTCGCACCGGGGGCGACGCTCAGCACCGTCGCGGTGCTGCTGACGTTGGCGGGTGCCCTGGTGACGACGAGCGCACTGGTCCACCCCGACCGTCGCGTGCTGGGCTGGCCCGGCGGACTGCTGCTGGCCATGGCCACCTGGGCTCGGCTCGCGGATCTCGGCGTCGAGGAGCCGGAGGCCTACACCCTGCCCAGCGCCGCGGCCCTGGTGGCGGTCGGGCTCTGGCGGATGCGGCGCGACCCGGAGTCGTCGACTGCTTTCGCGCTGCTGCCCGGCCTGGTGCTGGGCACGGTGCCGAGCCTGCTCTGGGCCATGATCGACCCGTTCGGCTGGCGAGGGCTGCTGCTGGGTCTGGGCTGTCTCGCCCTGGTGGTGGGCGGAGTGCTGGTGCGGTGGAGCGCGCCGGTGCTGGTGGGCGCAGCGGTCGGGCTGGTGCTGGGCCTACGGCTCAGCGAGCCGATGGTGACCGCCCTGCCGACGTGGCTGCTCATCGGCGTGGCCGGCACGGTGCTGACGGTCATCGGTGTCACCTGGGAGAGCCGGATGCGCGACGTCCGGACTGCGACGGCCTACCTCCGGCGGCTGCGGTGAGCCGCCGGACGGCTCCCACGGCCTCGGCCACCACTGCGCCACCGGGCTGATCGGCCGAACGACGGCTGGCCCAGTCGGCCCAGCCACCACCTCAGCGCTCGCCCGGGTCGGCCCGCCGCCGAGCGAAGAAGTCGGCGAGCAGCGCCGTCGACTCGGCCGCCAGCACCCCGGCGACGACCTCCGGCCGGTGGTTGAGCCGCCGGTCACGGACGACGTCCCACAGGCTGCCCACGGCCCCGGCCTTCTCGTCGTAGGCACCGAAGACGAGCCGCGCCACCCGCGCCTGCACCAGCGCTCCCGCGCACATCGTGCATGGCTCGAGGGTGACCACCAGGGTGCAGCCCTCGAGCCGCCACTGTCCGAGCCGAGCCGCGGCGGACCGCAGCGCCGCCAGCTCCGCGTGCCCGAGAGGGTCACGGTCCCGCTCGCGGGTGTTGCACCCCGAGCCGATCACCACGCCGTCCGCGTCCAGGACGACGGCCCCGATCGGCACGTCCGCGCTGGCCAGGGCGAGGCAGGCCTGGTCGAGCGCGTCGCGCATCGCCGGCTCCCACCGGGCCCGGGCGCCGCCGCTCATGCAGACGTGAGCCCGACGGCCTCGTCGAACAACGCTCCGAAGCCCAGCCGGCGTGCCACCTCGGAGAGCATCTCGTCGGGGTAGAGGTCCTCGTCGTCCACCAGCACGCCCATGTCCATGGCCGACACCCCGAGATCGCCCAGCAGGTCCAGATCGCCGGCGGGGGCGGGCGCGTCGTCCTCCTCCGGCATCGGCAGGTTGAGATGCTCCACCACCGACTGGGCCAGCTCCCACTCGTCCGCGGCCGTCACGTCGGACAGCAGCAGTCGCACCTGCGGGCCGGCGACCCGCAGCAGCACGAAGAAGTCCTCGTCGACGGCCAGGAGGCCGAGAGCGCCGGCATCACCCGGAACCGACGCAGGGCGGTCGTCAGGGTCTCGACGTCCTCGAGGTAGGGCGACGCGATCTCCTCCAGCTGCCACTCGCCCTCCTCGCGGTAGGCCGCCAGGGCGAAGTCGACGCCGTCGAGCTGGTCGATCGTCACGCAGCCTCCTTCCGGCCTGTGGCCACCACCGGGCGCCTCGTCGGAGCCTGGCCGCCACCAAGCGTGACAGACAGGGCGCGGCCGGGCCAGCCCCCGCCACCGCGACCGCTCGCCGGGCGGGCATGGACCGGTCGGCGTCCACTAGGGTTTCGCCCATGCGGACCTCGTCGTCGATCATCCGCTCGTCGCCCACAAGCTGACCCACCTGCGCGACGAGAGCACCGACTCCCCACGTTCCGACGGTTGACCGACCAGCTGGTCACGCTGCTGGCCTACGAGGCGACCCGAGACGTGCGCGTGGAGGCCACCCAGATCCTCACCCCGGTGGCCCCGACGACTGGCGTCCGGCTGTCGGCTCCCCTGCCGCTCGTGGTGCCGATCCTGCGCGCCGGGCTGGGGATGCTCGAGGGCATGATGCGGCTGCTCCCGACGGCCGACGTCGGCTTCCTCGGCATGATGCGCAACGAGGAGACGCTGGAGGCGTCGACCTACGCCGAGCGGCTGCCCGACGACCTGTCGGGTCGCCAGTGCTACGTCCTGGACCCGATGCTCGCCCTGCTGCGCGCGGCCCGCGCCTGGGCCTGGCTGACCGGGCGCGACTTCGTCACCCCGGACGACGTCAAGGCGCTCTCCCACGCCACCCTCGTGCATCGTCTCGGCCTGCGGCCGGAGGCCGAGCTGGAGGGCGTGGACGTCCCGATCACCGTCGTGACGGCGGCGATGGACGAGCGGCTCAACGACAAGGGCTACATCGTGCCCGGCCTCGGTGACGCCGGCGACCGCCTCTACGGCGACCCCGGCTCGGCCTGAGCAACCCGCGCCTGCCCGCGCGCGGGCGGCGGCCGACCCCCCGGTCGGTGCTCGCATTCGCGGGTATACGTTGAGGTTCGAGCCTGCCCGCACCGCGACCAGGAGGCATCTGTGCGCATCGGCATCCCCCGCGAGTCCAAGGTCGGCGAGACACTTGTCGCCGCGACAGCGCAGACGGCGGGCCAGTTGGCCAAGCTCGGGTACGACGTCGTCGTGGAGTCCGGTGCCGGGGTCCTCGCCGACCAGCCCGACTCGGCGTTCACCGACGCGGACATCGCCGTCGGCAGTGCCGAGGACGTGTGGACCAGCGACATCGTCATCAAGGTCAACGCCCCGTCCGACGCCGAGACCGAACGGCTGCGTCCCGGCACCACCGTGATCTCGCTGATGGCGCCGGCCCGCAGCCCCGAGCTGCTGGAGCGGCTGCAGGCCGCCGGCGTGACTGCGATGGCCATGGACGCCGTCCCGCGCATCTCGCGCGCGCAGTCCATGGACGTGCTCTCCTCGATGGCCAACGTCGCGGGCTATCGCGCCGTGATCGAGGCCGCGCACGAGTTCGGCCGCCAGTTCACCGGTCAGGTCACCGCTGCCGGGAAGGTCCCCCCGGCGCGGGTGTTCGTCGTCGGCGCCGGAGTCGCCGGCCTGGCCGCGATCGGCGCGGCCGGGTCGATGGGCGCCATCGTGCGCGCCTTCGACGTCCGCCCCGAGGTGGCCGAGCAGGTCGAGTCGATGGGGGCCGAGTTCGTCCGCGTGGAGATGGAGCAGGAGGTCAGCGCCGACGGCTACGCCAAGGAGATGACCGCCGAGCAGGAGGCCGCCACCGCGGCCATGTACGACGAGGAGGCGCGCGCCGCCGACATCGTCATCACCACCGCACTCATCCCGGGCCGCCCGGCACCGGTCCTGGTGAAGGCCGGCACCGTCGCCGACATGCGCACCGGCTCGGTCATCGTCGACATGGCGGCCGCCAACGGCGGCAACGTCGAGGGCACCCGTGCCGACGAGAAGGCGGTCTCCGACAACGGGGTGACGATCCTCGGGTACACCGACCTCGCCGGCCGGCTGGCCGCCCAGACCTCCCAGCTCTACGGCACCAACATCGTGAACCTGTTCAAGCTGCTGACCCCTGAGAAGGACGGTCGGCTCGTGCTGGACATGGACGACGTCGTCCAGCGCGGGATGACCGTGGTCAAGGACGGCGAGTCGATGTGGCCGCCCCCGCCGGTGCAGGTGTCCGCGGCCCCGGCCCCGGCAGCCGCCGTCCCCGAGGACCCGGCCGTCGTCGCGGCCCGCGAGGCCGCTGCCGCCACCGCGCGGAACCGCCGCCGGCTCGTGCTCTCGGCCGTCGCCGCCGCGCTGGTGGTGCTGGCGGTGACCTACTCCCCGCCCAGCTTCGCGGGCTACTTCACCGTGTTCGCGCTCGCCGTGGTCGTCGGGTTCTACGTGATCAGCGGCGTCTCGCACTCGCTGCACACCCCGCTGATGTCCCAGACGAACGCCATCTCCGGCATCATCCTGGTCGGCGCGCTGCTGCAGCTCGGGTCGACCGACCTCACGGTCACGATCCTCTCCTTCGTGGCCGCCTCGATCGCCGCGATCAACATCTTCGGTGGCTTCCTGGTGACCTACCGAATGCTCGGCATGTTCAGGAAGGAGGCCTGAGCATGCTGATCCAGTTCGTCGACGGTCTCTACATCGTTGCCGCGGTGATGTTCATCCTGTCCCTCGCCGGGCTGTCGCGGCCCACCACGGCCCGGATGGGCACCCTCACCGGCATGGCCGGCATGGTGCTCGCCCTGGGTGCCACCATCACGCACTCGCTCTACCTGTCCGCCCACGACCCGGGTCGCCGTTCGGTCGCCGTCACCCTCGCGCTCATCGTCGTGGTGCTGGCCATCGGCGCCGCGATCGGCACCCCGGTGGCACGCCGGGTCGAGATGACCCAGATGCCCGAGCTGATCGCGGCGTTCCACTCCTTCGTCGGCATGGCGGCGGTGCTGGTCGGCTTCAACTCCTTCCTCGCCCCCGAGGGTGAGGGTGGGGCGCTCCACCTGATCGAGGTCTGCCTCGGGGTGCTCATCGGCGCCTACACCTTCACCGGCTCGGTCGTGGCCTACCTCAAGCTGTCGGCGAAGATGAAGTCCGCCCCGCTGGTCCTGCCGGCGCGCAACCTGCTCAACCTGGTCGGCTTCCTGGCCTTCTTCGCGCTGATGATCTGGCTGGTTGTGTGGGACAACACCGACACCCCGGGCCTGATCCTGCTGGCCGTGATGGCGGCCATCGGCTTCGTCCTCGGCTTCCACATGGTCGCCGCCATCGGCGGGGGCGACATGCCGGTCGTGGTGTCGATGCTCAACTCCTACTCCGGGTGGGCCGCTGCCGCCGCGGGGTTCATGCTCGGCAACACCTTGCTCATCATCACCGGGTCGCTGGTCGGCTCCTCCGGTGCGATCCTGTCCTACATCATGTGCCGGGCGATGAACCGGTCGTTCGTCTCGGTCATCGCGGGCGGCTTCGGCTCCGACGGCGGTGTGGTCGGGGAGGCCAAGGACTACGGCGAGCACCGCGAGATCCAGGCGGAAGCCGCCGCCGACCTGCTCACGGAGGCGAAGTCGGTCATCATCACGCCCGGCTACGGCATGGCGACCGCCCAGGCGCAGTACGCCGTCGCCGACCTCACCTCCAAGCTCCGCGCCAGGGGCGTGAACGTCCGCTTCGGCATCCACCCCGTCGCGGGTCGGCTGCCCGGCCATATGAACGTCCTGCTCGCCGAGGCCAAGGTGCCCTACGACATCGTGCTGGAGATGGACGAGATCAACGAGGACTTCCCCGACACCGACGTCGTCCTCGTCATCGGCGCCAACGACACCGTCAACCCCGCCGCCCTGGAGGAGCCCAACTCCCCCATCGCCGGCATGCCGGTGCTCGAGGTCTGGCACGCCAAGGACGTCATCGTGTTCAAGCGCTCGATGGCGACCGGCTACGCCGGAGTCCAGAACCCGCTCTTCTTCCGGGAGAACACCCAGATGCTGTTCGGCGACGCCAAGGACCGCGTCGAGGACATCGTCCGCAACCTTCCCAGCTGAGGCCGGCTACGGGCCCAGCTGGCCGGTCAGCCCGAAGAAGAGGACGGCCATCACGAACAGGCACACCGGGAACATCAGGGTGGCCAGCACCTTGATCGACACCGGGGTGGAGTCACGGGTCCACAAGATGATGTAGCCGATGCCGGTGACGAGCATCGTCGGGACGATCACCCTCCACGACTGCCACCAGGGGCGCACCCGGGTGGATCCGGCGAGGCTGTGAGACATCGTGAGGACGTCGCTGCCAGGGATCTCCCCCTGCACCAGCTCCGACCACCGGTGGCCGTCCCACCACCGCTTGTCCGGCCCGCCCCACGGGTCGGCGTACCATCCCGGCCGTTTGGCCATCCCGAGCTCCTTTTCGTGCCCTGGCACTTGATCCGCCAGCGTCGGCTCACCATAGGCGACGCCGGGGCCCGAGCGGGCCGGAATCGGTCAGGCGAAGGCGAGCCGAAGCAGCCAGATGACGAAGCCCAACGAGAGCAGGGTCATCGCGACCTTGAAGCGGGCCGGCGTGCTCTCGCGAGTCCAGACCAGGACCATGCCGAGGGCCCAGCACAGGACCAGCATCGGCAGGATCACCCAGTGGGGGAGCCACGAGGGCCAGACGAAGCGCAGCAACACGGGCCAGACCATGTACAGCGTCGGCAGGATCAGCCACCACGACTGCCACCACGGCCGGAGCTTCGGCAACGACTGGAACGGGTCGCGCAGGCTCTTGACCCCGTCGGGGACCGACCGCTCGCCCTCGATGAACTCCGTCCACAGGGCGCCGTCCCACCAACGTCGATAGACGCCGCCCCACGGGTCGGCGTACCAGCCGGGCCGTCTGGCCATCGCCCCGCTCCTTCCGGGCAGCTCAGGTGTGCCGCGCACGGCGGCGTCGGTTCACTGTAGGTGAAGCCCACCGTGTGGCGGGGCCGAATCGACGGACTCGTCAGCGGCCCGCTCGAGTGTCGAATCAGGGCCCGTCGTCGGTCAGCCCGTTCCGGGAGGGCCGATCGGGAACGTCGCCACCACCTCGTGCCGCGGCCGCTTGCGCGGACCCTCGCGGAGATGGGACGCCACGAGCTCGATCTCCGCGAGGCGCCAGCGCGGGCCGGCGTAGGCATCGAGCAGCCGCACCCAGCTGGTCAGCTCCCTGGGAGCCCCCAGCCGCGCGACGGTCACGTGGGCCCGGAAGCGCTGCCCGTCCACCTCCACCCCGGACCTGGCGGCGGCCGTCCGCGCGCCCACGGCCAGCCGGCGCAGCTCCTCGCGGTCGTGCTCGTCGAGGTCCAGCCCGGTCCACAGCACGCGCCCGCGGGCGGCGTTGGGGAAGGCCCCGCCACCGTGCAGCCGCGTGTCGAACCGGCGACGCTTGCGCGCGGCCCGCTCCAGCCGCTCCACAAGCTCGTCGAGCGAGCGGTCGGGAACCTCCGCGAGGAACGCGAGGGTCAGGTGCAGCTGCTCGGCGGGCGTCCACCGGAAGCGGGCGGCGTCGCGACGGACGGCGAGGAACTCGTCGAGGTGCGAGAGCGCCGACGCCGGCGGGCGGACGGCCACGAACATGCGCATGGGCCGAACCTAACGGTCCGGCCCAGGCACGCGTGGCTGTCGCGGGAGGGTCAGCCGCCTTCTCCGCCTCCACTCGTGGACGCGACGACGTCCTGCCAGCTCGCGGTGGCACCGGTGTGGCCGGCGCGCACCACGGCGAAGGTCACGAACGCGACGGCCACCAGCGCCACGACGACACCCAGGGTGGCTAGACCACCGCTCAAAGCGGTCGGTCGCAGCAGGAAGAAGACGACGACCACGATCGCGCCGAAGAGCACGTACAGGCTGGCCGCTGCAAGGTCACCGGCCTCGGCGTGCTCCGAGACCAGCGTCGTGCCGCCGCGGTCGCCTGCTGGTCGACGCGGTGCGGAGCGCCTCGCCGCTCGAGGCGGCGATGGCGGCGCTCAGGGCCGCGACACCACCCGTGAGCAGCATCGGCCATGAGCCCAGCCCGGTCGAAAGGCGTAGCCGAGCAGCAGCAGCGCGGCGAGCGGGCCGAGCACCACCGCGGCGTGCACCACCAGCGGGTGGATCGGCAGGCCACCGATCGTGTCGAACATGGTTTCTCCGAGGAGCCGAGCGACGAGGTCACCGGGAGGCTAGCCGGGGGGCGCTGAGAGATCTCCGAGAGTCGGTTTGAGAGGCTGGCCACGATGCGCGCGCTGGTGGTGGACGACGAACGCCCGCTGGCCGAGACCCTGCGCCGGGACTCGTCGGCGAGGGCTTCGTCGTCGACGTCGCCCACGACGGCGTCACCGGCCTGGGGATGGCCCGGTACGGCGGCTACGACGTCGTGGTGCTCGACATCATGCTGCCCGGGCTGCACGGCTACGAGGTGCTGCGCAGGCTACGCAGACGGGCGTGTGGACACCCGTGCTGATGCTCACGGCCAAGGACGGGGAGTTCGACCAGACCGACGCGTTCGAGCTGGGGGTCGACGACTACCTCACCAGCCGTTCAGCTTCCCGGTCCTGGTGGCCCGCCTGCGGGCGCTGATCCGTCGCGGCGCCCCGCAGCGACCCGTGGTCCTCAGCTGCGGCGACCTCAGCCTGGACCCGAACACCTGGTGGTTCGGCGGCGACAGCGTCATCGAGCTGACCCCCGCGAGTTCCGGTTGCTGCACTACTGCTGCGTCGGCAGGGCGACGCCCTCAGCAAGGCCGACATCCTGGCCAACGTCTGGGACTCCGACTACCCCGGCAGCGAGAACCTCGTCGAGGTGTACGTCGGCTACCTGCGCAAGAAGATCGACGCCCCCTTCGGCGTCAGCTCCTGGAGACGGTGCGGGGCGTGGGCTACCGGCTGGTCCCGGCCCCGACTCCGGCAGTCTGAGCTCAAGCGGCACCACCCGTCCGGCGCGATGCCGGTCGAGAGCGAGCCACCGTGCGCGCGGGCGAGGTCCGCCGCGATCGCGAGCCCCAGGCCGCTGCCCCCGGAGTCGCGGTCGCGGGTGTCGTCCAGGCGCACGAAACGCTCGAAGACACGCTCGCGGTCCGGCTCCGGCACGGGGGCGCCGTCGTTGTCGACCCACAGCACCGCGTGGTCCCCGACGTGATGGACCGAGGCGGATCTCCGCCCGTGCGTGCCGGGCGGCGTTGTCCAACAGGTTCCGCAGGACCTGGCCCACCCGGTCCGGGTCGGCGACCACGCGCACCGGCTCCACGTCCAGGGCGACCGGCAGCCCCGACCTGCCTGCGTACGCCGCCCGGCCTGGACCGCCAGATCGTCCAGATCGCAGTCCGTGGTGCGAAGCGGCAGCGACCCCGCGTCGTACCGGCTCAGCGTGAGCAGGTCGTCGACGAGCAGTTGCAGTCGCAGGATCTCCGCGAGGAGCAGGCCCCGACCCTCCTGCCACATCTCACCGGTGGGGTCCGCCGAGGCCAGCTCGACACTGGCGCGGATCGTCGCGAGCGGCTGCGCAGCTCGTGCCCGGCGTCGGACACGAACGCCCGCTGGTGGCGTAGGCGCCCTCGAGACGGCGAGCATCTGGTTCATGGTCTCGCCCAGCCGGGACAGCTCATCCCCGTCTCGGGCACGTCCACGCGGTCCCCGATGCTGTGTCCGTCGATGCCGGCGAGCTGGCCGCGGAGCCGCTCGACCGGCCGGAGGCTCGCCGAGACCGCCCACCGCACCAGCACCGCGGCAATCGCGAGCACGGCCACGCCGGTCACGAGGCCAGGAGCAGCCCCCGCGCGACGTCGTTGGCCTCGACATGCACCGGGCTGGCGACGACGACGGTGAACGCCTCGCCACCGCAACCGGTGGCTCCGCGCGCGGTCACGACGAAGTCCTCCTCGTCGACGCCGGGCAGCTGGGCCACGGTGCGGGTCACCGTGCTGCCCGGGCCGGGCCGCAGGCCGGACAGTGGCACCGCGCGGATGTCGGCTCGCGAGGCCGACACCACCTCACCACCGGCGGCCACGACCTGGATCATCACGTCGGTGTCCGCCTCGGGCGTTCGATCGGGGACGGCCCGCTCGAGCTCGACCACCTTCAGGGTGGCCAGGACCTGGCCGGCCAGCATCGACCCCTGCCGCCCGGCCGCCTCCTGCAGGCTGCCCACGAACAGCTCGTAGAGCAGCCACGTCCATAGGCTCAGCGTCACCAGCAGCACCAGCAGCGCCACCGCCAGCACCCGGGTGCGGACGCCCCACCCGGCCAGCACGTCGACTCAGCCGATCTGGGTGCCCACGAGGAGCCGATGAAGTGCGTGACGCCCATCGCCAGCAGTCCGCCAGCGACGTTGCGGAGCACGGCGCGACCCACCGGCCCGTAGCCGAACCGCGCGCTCGCCCACCCGGTCACCGCGAGTGCGCCGGCGACCGACACCGCGGTCACCCACAGCCGCACCGAGGTCGGCGAGAGCGTGATGGTGAGCAGCGGCAACAGCGCGCCGACGGTGAACGCCACCATCGAGGCCCAGGCCGCGTGCCACGGGTTGGTCAGCTCCTCGGGGTCGATCCCCAGCTCGACCTCGGCGTGCGCGGCCAGGGCGTCGTGCTCGGTCAGCTCCACCGCGACCTGGCGGGCGAGGTGCTCGCTGAGCCCCTTGGCCAGGTAGAGACCGGCGAGCTCGGCCAGCTCGTCGTCGGGCTCCTCCTCGAGCTCTCGACGCTCCTTGGCGAGCAGCGCCTCCTCGGAGTCACGCTGGGTGCTCACCGAGACGTACTCGCCCGCCGCCATGCTCATCGCCCCGGCGAAGAGCCCCGCGACGCCCGCGACCAGAACGGCCGTCTTGTCGCTGGTCGCGCCCGCCACCCCGACCACCAGGCTCGCGGTCGAGACGATGCCGTCGTTGGCCCCGAGCACGCCCGCCCGCAGCCAGTTGAGCCGGCCGCCGACCTTCTCGTCGTGCGGCTCGTCCTCGTGGGGGCCCGGGTCGATCGCCAGCCGCTCGTCCTCACTCATCGCGACGATCCTAGAGGGAGGTCCTCCCCGGCGCGGGCGCGGAGGTCGCCGGCGGCGTACCGTGCCGCCATGGATGAGCGCACGTGGTCCATGCTCTCGGCATATCGCGACTTCCTCGACGAGGCCGTGGCGTACGCCCGCTCGCAGGCGGACGCCGGCGCTCCACGCGTCGGCGAGAGGCTGCAGGAGTTTCTCGGCGTCCCGCCGGCGCATCTTCCCGTGGTTCGCCTGGACGTGCCTCCTCATCAGTTCGTCAACCTCGACGTCGCGATGGACGAGCTGGTCGAGACCCATGGCGGTGGCCTCACGCTCGGCATCGGTGGCGGCGATCAGCGCCACCACCAGACCTTCGGCGACATGGTGCAGGGCCGCGGCCACTGGAGCGTCACCGTGGGAGCCGTCGACCGGGACCGCGAGAACACCGGTCCCCACTCCTCCCGCGAGGTCGTGACGATGGGGATCCGGCTGTTCCGGTACGACGGCGTGCCGGTCGCCGCCCTGCAGCGCCGGACCAACCCCCAGTACGGCTCGGCCACCGGGCTCGAGGTGATCGCCCCCGAGTCGGTGACCGGGCCGCTGCTCACCGACGTGCGCAGGCTGATGGTGGAGCGCAGCGTGTACCGAGGCCAGGTGCTCAGCTTCGCCGCCAGCGACCCGACGTACGGCCAGAGCACCGGTGGGATCAGCTTCCTGGAGCGCCCCCAGCTGACCGGCAGGGACGTGGTCCTGCCGCCTGGGGCGCTGACCCGCATCGAAAGGCACGTGGCGGGTGCCGCCCAGCACCGGGCCGCCCTGCGCGCCGCGGCGCAGCACCTCAAGCGGGGCGTGCTGCTCTACGGCCCGCCTGGGACCGGGAAGACGCACACCATCCGCTACCTGCTGGGCCGGCTCCCGGGCGCCACGGTGGTCATCCTCGCCGGCAACGCGCTCGGGCTCGTCGCCCAGGCGGCCGAGCTCGCCCAGGCGCTGCAGCCCGCGGTGGTCGTCCTCGAGGACGTCGACCTGATCGCGGAGCACCGCGACCTCTACCACGCCCCCAGCCGCTCCTGTTCACCCTCCTGGACGCGATGGACGGCCTCACCAGTGAGGCGGACGTGGCATTCCTGCTGACCTCGAACCGCCCGGATCTGCTGGAGGAGGCGTTGAGCCAGCGACCTGGACGGGTGGACCTGGCGGTCGAGATCCCTCCCGGACGCCACCGCACGGCGGGCGCTCCTGGCGCTCTACGCGGGCGGTCTCGACCTGGGCGACGAGGCGCTCGACCGGGTCGCCGAACGGACGGCGGGCACTACGGCCAGCTTCTTCAAGGAGCTGGTCCGACGCACGGTGCTCACCGCGGCCGACGCCGACGTCGCGGTCGATGCGTCGATGCTCGACGCCGCCCTCAACGAGATGCTCGGGGACGGCGAGCGGCTGACCCGGGCACTGCTGGGGTCGGCCGACGCCGAGTAGGCCCTAGAGCCCCAGGTCGCGCCCGATGAGCTCCTTCATGATCTCGTTCGAGCCGGCCCAGATCTTGGTGACCCGGGCGTCGCGCCAGGCGCGGGCGACGCGGTACTCGTTCATGAAGCCGTAGCCGCCCCACAGCTGCACGCAGTGGTCGAGCACGTCGTTCTGCACCTGGGCCGTCCACCACTTCGCCTTCGCGGCGTCGATCGGGGTGAGCTCGCCTTGCATGTGTGCCAGCACGCACTGGTCGACGTAGGCCTGCGCGACCTCCACCTGGGTGACCAGCTCGGCCATCAGGAACTTGTTGTGCTGGAAGGCGCCGATGGGCTGGCCGAAGGCCTGCCGCTCCTGGGTGTAGGCGATCGTCTCGTCGAGGATCTGGCGGGCGTGGGCCAAGTTGGTGACCGCGGAGCCGAGCCGCTCCTGCGGAAGCCAGGTCATCATGTGGATGAAGCCGCCGTCGAGCTCGCCGATGCTGTTCTCGCTCGGCACCCGGCCGTTCTCGAAGAAGAGCTCGGCGGTGTCGGACTCGTCCTGACCGACCTTGTCGAGCTTGCGCCCGCGCGAGAAGCCCTCGCGATCCGCCTCGACCCCGAAGAGCGTGATGCCCCGGGCCTTCTTCTCCGGGCTGGTCCGCACGGCGACCACGACCAGGTCGGCGGAGTAGCCGTTGGTGATGAAGGTCTTGGAGCCGTTGACGACCCAGTCGTCGCCGTCGCGGACGGCCGTGGTCTTGAGGGCCGCGAGGTCGGAGCCGCCGGACGGCTCGGTCATCGCGATGGCAGTGAGCAGCTCCCCGGTGCAGAAGTCGGGCAGCCAGCGCTTCTTCTGCTCCTCGGTCGTGAGGTGCACGAGGTAGGGCGCCACGATGTCGGCGTGGATGCCGAGGCAGGACGGCAGGGCCATGTTGACCTTGGCGAGCTCCTCGGTGAGCACCGCGTTGAAGCGGTAGTCGCCGGCGTCGGAGCCGCCGTACTCCTCGGCACCTCCAGCCCGAAGCCCCCAGCTGACGCCGGCCTTGAGCCAGAACTCCCGCGGCAGCGAGTGCGCCTCGGCGTACTTGTCCAGGTGGGGCGTGACCTCACGCTCCAGGAACTCCCGCACCGAGGCGCGGAAGGCCTCGTGGTCCTCGTCGTAGATCGTGCGCTTCATGGCCCGATCCTACTCGCCAGTAGCCCTGGCGGCGTCGCCCGCACTGGGAAGGCGCCTAGGGTGGGTGGCGACCAGCCGGTACGCCCGAGGGAAGGCCATGGCAGCGACGTACGGCGAGCTCCGCAGACCCGCGCGGGCACCCTTCGACACCTCCCGGCGCGACGTGGTGGTCGTCGGCGGGGGGATCCTCGGGCTCGCCGTCGCCCACGAGCTGGTCCGCCGCCGTCCGGGCCTGGCGCTCACGCTGGTGGAGAAGGAGGACTCGCTCGCCACCCACCGCCGGGGCGCAACTCCGGTGTCGTCCACCGGGCTCTACTACCAGCCGGGCTCCTCAAGGCCCGGCTGGGCACGGCAGGCGCCCGGTCGCTGATCGAGTTCGCGCAGGAGCACGGCGTCCCGCACGAGGTCTGCGGGAAGCTGGTGGTGGCGAGCAGCCGGGCCGAGGTCAGCGGGCTGGAGCGCCTCTGTGACCGCGGCCTCGAGAACGGCGTTCCGGTCACCTGGCTGAGCGCGCTGGAGGCCGCGGAGGTCGAGCCCCACGTGTCCTGCGTCGCGGCGCTGCGAGTCGCGCACCGGCATCGTGGACTACGCCGGAGTGTGTGGCGCACTGGCCGGAGTGAGCGCGTCCACCGGCGCCGAGATCGTGACCGGCGTTGCCGCGACCGGGTTCGGCCCGAGCCGGGGGCTTCCGCGTGCAGACCACCAACGGGATCTGCGCACCGCTTACCTGGTGACCTGCGGCGGGCTGCAGAGCGACCGGATCGCCCGCGCCGCCGGAGGCGGCCCGGCGCCCGGATCGTGCCGTTCCGCCGGCGGAAGTACTACGAGCCTCGCCCCCCACCGGACCCACCTGGTGCGCGGTCTGATCTACCCCGTGCCCAACCCCGAGTTCCCCTTCCTCGGCGTCCACCTCACCCGGATGATCGGCGGGGGCGTGCACGCCGGGCCGAACGCCGTGCTCGCGCTCGCGCGGAGGGCTACCGCTGGCGGGACCTGAGCCTGAGCGACACCGTCGAGACGCTCCGCTACCCGGTCTTCGCAGGCTCGCCCGCCGCTACTGGCGGGAGGGCCGCGGAGCTGGCGCGCTCGGCGTCGAGGGCGCGCTTCACGCGAAGCCTGCAGCGGCTGGTGCCGGAGATCGAGGAGGCCGACCTACGGCCCTCGCCCGCCGGCGTCCGGGCCCAGGCGCTGCGCCCGGACGGAACCCTCGTCGACGACTTCCTGCTCGTCGAGCAGCCGGGAGCGCTGCGTGTGCAACGCCCCTCCCCGGCCCGCCACCGCGGCCCTGGAAATCGCCAAGGCGGTCTGCGACCGGGTGCCCGGCTGAGCCGGCGGCCTCGGCTCAGGCCAGCAGGTCGTCGACCCACCTCGGGACGACCTCGGTGGCGGGGCCGAAGCGGTGCTCGTGGAAGTGCGACGAGCCGGCACCGCGCTCGAGGTTGAGCTCGACGGTGTGCGCGCCCGTAGGCCCGCGCGGCGATCACGAAGCCGGCCGCGGGGTAGACCGCCCCCGAGGTGCCGATCGACGCGAACACCTGCGCCTCCGCGAGGGCGTCGTCGACGTCGTCCAGACCGTGCGGCACCTCGCCGAACCAGACCACATCCGGCCGAGCGCCTGCGCGGCGCAGATCGGGCAGGCGGGCCCGTGCCCCAGCGGGCCGGACCAGGGTGACCGGCCGCCGCACTCGGTGCACAGGGCGGACAGCAGCCGGCCGTGCATGTGCAGGACCCGTGTGGAGCCCGCCCGCTCGTGCAGGTCGTCGACGTTCTGGGTGACCAGCAGCAGGTCCTCGCCCATGGCCGCCTCCAACCGGGCCAGCGCCGCGTGGGCGGCGTTCGGGTGCACCCGTTCGAGAGCCTCGCGGCGTAGGTCGTAGAACTGGTGCGACGACAGAACTGCACGTCGTAGGCCTCCGGCGTGGCGACGTCCTCGAGGCGATGGCCCTCCCACAGCCCGTCGGAGTCGCGGAACGTCGGCACCCGCTCTCGGCGGAGATGCCGGCGCCGGTCAGGACGACGACTCGCATGCAGAGACGATAGGGCGACGATTGGAGAGCCGGACAGGTGGGTAGAAGGCCGGCATGAGCTTCGGATGTCGTCGAGAGCCTCCGCGCTGCGGCCGACACATTCCGCAGCACCACCGACCCGATGTCCGGCTACGAGCTCGACGTGGCCGACCTCGACGCCGAGCAGACCGGCCACCTCGAACTGGCCGCCTGGGTCGAGGCCGTGGTCGACCAGTGCGACAAGGCCGGCCAGGCGCTGCGCGACGGTGCGCTCGCGCTTGCGGCCACGCTGGAGCGCACCGCCCGCGACTTCGAGCAGACCGACCAGGGCGTGGGCGACCACTTCACGCCGACGTCCACGGGGACGCCGGCCCCCTTCACGCCCTGGCAGCCGTTCCCCGGCCTCGGGCCGAGCGCCCCGGCGACTCCCCCGGTCTACGGCCCACCGGCACCGCCGGTCTACGGCCCGCCCGCCCCGCCGACCACCACCGGGACCGGGGGCACCCCGTGACCCTGCCCGCCGCCAAGGAGCTGGGCGACACCCAGATCGCCGAGGAGCTCGTCCCGGGCAAGCCCGGCCGGCTCGAGGCCAACGCCCAGGCGATGACCCGGGAGGCCGAGATCCTCGACGGCCGCTACACGACCCTGCGCGACCTGCGCATCGACGGCTGGACCGGCTATGCCGCGGATGCCTACGAGCGGCACGTGGCCGACGAGCTGAAGAAGTGGGTCGTCTACCAGGATCTGCTCACCACGGCCGGCGAGGCCCTCACGACGTTCGCCGGCGCCCTGCGCTCCGCTCAGGGCAAGGCTGCCGACGCCATCGCGAGGTACGCCGCCGGCGAGGCCGAGACGCAGCGGGCCCGCGACCACTGGCAGCAGGCCGTGCAGGCCTACGAGGACGCGCACCGGGTCTGCCTGGTCCCGACCAGCACGCCGGTGCTGCTGCCCGGCAACCCCGGGCCCTTCGTCGACACCGGCCAGTCGATGCGCGACGAGGCCGAGGAGATCCTGCGCGAGGCGCGAGAGGCGCTGGACGGCGCCGGCGCCCAGGCCGTCCGCACCCTGGGCGGCCTCCCCGGCGGCAGGACCGAGGGATCCACCGACTGGTTCGGCGCCGACGGCTCGGTCACCGGCCCCCGGGTGAGCTGGAAGTTCTGGAAGGACACCTTCGGCAAGGACCCCTCCGACGGCCCCGACGGCAAGTACGAGGACAAGCACGAGAACGACTTCGTCATCAGCGTCGGCAAGGTCGAGGGCTCCGCGTGGGTCTTCCGCGCCGAGGGCGGGTGGGAGGACTACTGGGGCCCGGTGCACATGAACGCCGACGGCTCGTTCACCTTCCTGGGCGCCGACGGCTCGGCCGAGGCCACCCTCACGAAGGAGGGGCTGAGGATCAACGCCGACGGCAGCATCGTCGTCGTGGGGGCCGAGGGCGAGGTCACCGGCGAGTGGGGCTACCTGGAGGGCTCACTCAAGGGCGAGGCCATGATCGGCGCCGATGCCGGTGGTCACCTCGTCGTCGGGGCGGACGGCGTCCACGCCGGGGGCGAGCTGTTCGCCGGGGCCAAGGCCGAGGCCACGGCCCAGGCCGACTTCTCCGGAGTCGGCGGCAAGATCACCGCCGAGGGCTGGGCCGGCGCCGGCATCGCCGGGGATCTCGACCTCGGCTACGACGACGGCAAGATCACTCTCGGCGGCTCAGGAGGCATCGCCTGGGGCGTGGGCGGCAAGCTCGGCGGCTCGGTGACCATCGACGTGCCGGAGGTCATCGACGGGCTCGGTGACGCCGTTGACGCCATCGGTGACCTGTTCCACTAGTGACGACCATGACCACACCATGACCGCGATCACGACCGGGCCCATAACCGCGACCAGCCAGGCCACGACCCGACGACCCGAGGAGCTCCGATGACGACCACCTTGCCGGTGCCGATCGAGCTGCGGCTGCCCGGGCCCGAGTGGCAGCCGGTCGCTCCGGAGTCGATGGGCGTCGTCAACGCCGCGTTCCTGGCGGTGCGCGAGGCCGCCGACGACTCCGGCTACCGGCCGACCATCGTGGTGAGCGGCGGCCTGCGCGAGGACGGCGCGGAGCTCGCCAGCATCGGCGAGGAGTCGCTGGCGCTGCTGCGGGAGCAGGGCGCCCAGCACGTCGAGCTGCTGCGGCGTACGCCGGGCGGCGCGGCCGCGCCGAGCCTGACCCAGCTGATGGGGGCGGTGGTTACGGTCGAGGGCCGCCGCTACGACCTGCGGCAGATCCAGGTCATCTCGTCGATGCCCGACGTCGACGACCCGACCCTGCGGGCCGTGGTGCTGTTCACGTTCACCTGCACCGTCGCGCAGCTCGACGTCATCGGGCCGGAGTTCCAGCGCTTCGTCGCCTCGGTGCGGCCGGTCGACCGGTCCGGCGAGGGGCCCGACTCCGCGACGCCGCCGGCCTAGGAGAACTTCCCCAGCACCAGCCCGGCGACGAGGGCGACGAGGGCCACCAGTGCCCCGACCCCGCCGACGACGGCGGCGGCCAGCCCGATCCGTTCGGCGGCACCGCGACGCTCGCGCAGGCCGAGGCCCAGGGCCGTCGCGGTGACAAGCTCGCGACCCTCCTCGGAGTCGAACCGCAGGTCGCCGACGCGTTCGGGCCACCCGTCCTCGCCGAGTGCCCAGACCCGCTGCCGGGCCAGGCTGACCACCCGACCCTGCATCCGGGTGGCGCTCGCCGCGAGCGTGGGGACGCCCGCGCGCCAGCGCACCTCGCGGTAGTCGTCGGTGACCGAGAACGTGCCGGCCACCTCGTCGACGCGCACGTGGTGGACGAAGCTGCGCGTGACCCCGGCCGCTCCGAGCACCTCCAGCCAACGCTGCCCGCCCATGTCGACGGCCAGGTCGAAGCCATCGGCGCGCGGCGTCACGACGTACGGCGTGCCCTCGACCGCTCGCGCGACGCGCCGGAGCAGCTCCTGCGCGACCCCGTCACGAACCCTGGATCTGCTCGTCGACGGCGATGTCGAACTTCACGGTGGTGCCGTCGACCTTCGTGACCTTCACGGTGAGGCCGATGACGTCGCCGTCGGAGGTCAGTGTGCAGCGCATCGTGGTGCCAACCTTGCCGACCAGGTCACCTGGGCACGTCACCTTGTCGGGGGTCTTGCCGACGACCTCGGCCAGCTTGTCGGAGACCGTCTTCTCGACGTTCTCCTTGGCCAGCTTCGGCGTGCCGAGCGTGCACCCCGCGAGCGTCGTCGTCGCGAGCACCACCGACACCAGAGCCGTGCGCGCCTGCCACCGTCCACCCATCACGACTGCCCCTTCTCAGAACCGCGTGGCCCAGTCCTACCACGGACCTACCCCGGCTCGCCTGCCGCGGAGAGAGCGGCCGGCACGCGGGACCCGAGGCTGGGGGACTACTTCACAACCAGTGAAGTCCGGTCCTAAGCCGCCCGCTTGTCGTCGAGGACCGCGCTCGGCTGGCGGCGGAAGGCAGCGCGCCACGGTCGCACACTGCGGCGCGTGGTGGGTCGGCCAGCGATTGGTCACGAATTGCAGGTATCTCGCCTGAAAGCTGCGGCTTGGGGCCAAACCACGTGGCTCGGCGACCACCCCGACTGCCCGACACCGCTACGCCCCTTCTGGGCGCCGTGACGCCGGTGTGGCAGGAACGAGCGGAATCACCCAGGCCCAGCCGGAGTTGGGACGGGCATGACTCTCACCGGTGACTACGAGCCCGGCGCCAGCGCCTGGGCGGCCGACCAGGTCGCGGAGTACGAGGCCTCCGACGGCACCCGCAACAACACGATCCAGGGTCGCCCGATCGTGGTCATCACCTCGCGCGGGGCGCGCTCGGGCAAGCTCCGGAAGAACCCGGTCATGCGCGTCGAGCACGACGGCGTGTACGCCGCCGTGGCCTCCAAGGGCGGGGCCCCGGACAACCCGGCGTGGTACCACAACCTCCTCGCCCACCCGCTCGTCGACCTGCAGGACGGCCCCGAGCCGCGGCCCTACGTCGCCCGGCTGCTCGCGGGCGCGGAGCGGGAGCAGTGGTGGGAGCGCTGCGTCGCGGCCTTCCCGCCGTACGCCGAGTACGCCGGCAAGACCGACCGGGAGATCCCGGTGTTCGTCCTGGAGCCCTCCCCGGCGACATCCTGACCGGTCGGGGGCTGCCCCGCGGCGTCGCGGCACGCCACAATGCCTTGCGTGACGACCGACCCCAGCCTGACCCGCTCGGCGCTCGCGGAGCCGACCCTCACCCCGCCGGCCCGCTGGGTCGCCGCCATCGTGCTGCTCAACCTCGGCATCACCTCCGGATGGTTCGGGCCGATCCAGGTGCTGCTGGCCGAGCAGGCGAAGGCGATCAGCCCGACCCACAAGGAGGCCGTGCTGGGCGCCGTTCTCCTCGCGGGCGCCGGCGTGTCGACCGTCGCCAACCCGGTCTGGGGAGCGCTGTCGGACCGCACCCGGCTGCGGATGGGCCGCCGGCTGCCCTGGGCGATCGGCGGCGTGGTCGGCGGCGCGCTGTCGCTGCTGCTGATGTCCACGGTGCACCGGTGCCGGCCATGGTGCTCGGCTGGTGCGGCGTCCAGTTCACCTTGAACATGGGATACGCCGCCGTCACCGCCTCGGTGCCGGACCAGGTCCCCGTCGCCCGCCGTGGCGTCGTCGGCGGGCTGGTAGCCCTCGCCGGCACCCTGGGCGTGCTGCTCGGCGTGTCGATCGCCGACGCGACCGGGTCCATCGCCCGGGCTACGTCGTCATCGCGATCACGCTGGTCCTGCTCGCCCTCCCCTACCTGCTCGGCTCGCACGACCTGGCCCCGCCGGAGGACTACCGCCCGGAGCCGTGGAGTCTCGGCAGCTTCCTCGCGTCGTTCTGGGTCTCCCTCGCGAGTACCCGGACTTCGCCTGGGCATGGGTCACGCGGTTCCTGGTCAACCTCGGCAACTTCATCGCGCTCACCTACTTCCTGTACCACCTCACCGACGGCCTGGGCTTCACCGACGACGAAGGCACCTCCCGGCCGTTCACCCTCACGGCCATCTACGGGGCGACCATCGTCTCTCCGCCGTCGCCGTCGGCGCCTGGAGCGACCGGGTCGGCAAGCGCAAGGTCTTCGTGATCGCGTCGGGGCTCGTGGTCGCGCTGGCCGCCGCGATCTTGGCGATCGCCCAGACCTGGACGGCCGCCGTCGTCGCGGCGGCGGTCCTGGGCTGCGGCTACGGCATCTACCAGGCGGTCGACTTCGCCCTCATCACCCAGGTGCTGCCCGGCGCCGAGGAACGGGCCAAGGACCTCGGCGTCATCAACATCGCCGCCGCCCTCCCCCAGGTCTTCGCCCCCGGCATCGCGGCCTTCGTCATCATCGTCGTCCGGGCCGCCGGCGGCTCGGTCATCACCCGCGGTGAGTCCTGGTCGCTGGGCTACGGACTGGTCTACCTCACCTCGGTCGTCGCCTGCGTGCTCGGCTCGGTGTTCGTCACCAAGATCCGCTCCGTGGCCTGACCACGGCTGCTGAGAGCAGCACCACACCGCCGGCCGGCGACGCCGCGCCGGGGCAGGGGACAGTGGAGGTGGGACGACTCGAGGAGGCGTGTCATGACCGAGTTCGAGATCATCGAGGTCCCCACCGCGATGGTGGCCACGGTCCGGCGGGGGTGCCGCTGGCCGAGCTGCCGGAGTTCTTCGGCACCACGTTCGGCGTGGTGGCGCAGGCCGTCACCGAGGCGCGCGGGCAGCTGGCCGGCCCGCCGTTCGGCTGGTACCACGATGCCCACCGATCGCGTCGACGTGTCGGCGGGTTCCCGTCGCCGGCGACGTCCACCCGGACGGAGGCGTGCTGGTGCACGAGCGCCCGGGCGGCCGGGCGGCGGTCGGCGTCCACGTCGGGCCGTACGACGAGCTGGCGAAGACCTACGACGAGCTGCGCGCGTGGCTGCTGGACCGCGACCTCACCGCGCGTGAGGAGATGTGGGAGGAGTACCTCACCCCGCCCGAGGCAGACCCCTCGACCTGGCAGACTCGGATCGTGGCGCCCCTGGCCTGACCGCCCTCAGGCGCCGACTGCGGGCGCCGAGATCGAGGCGGCCAGCCCGACGAGGTGGCCCAGTCGGGCCAGCTCGGAGTCGAGGAACTCCGGGCCGCCCTCACGACCGAGGACGACCAGCTCGTCCGCGCCGAGAGGGGCGGCGCAGGTGAGCGTGACGTCGTCGGCCGAGGGCAGTCGCCCGGCCCGCTCGACGTCCACCCACGCCAGCCGGGAGGGCGCCGCCTCGGTGCGCTGCAGGACCTCGGCCCCGTCCGGACCGGAGGACCCCCGGCGCAGGCGAGCGGCCCAGTCGGCGCGGAAGGCCACGGGCAGCATCGCAACCAGCCGCTCCAGGGCCTCGGCGGGATCCCGGGTCAGCTCCTCGACCACCTCGAGATCGAGGAACAGGTTGGCGCCGGCGGCGTACCGGCTCACCCACAGCACCCGCACGCCGTCGAGGGCCTGGCAGGCCGACACCACCGAGTCGGGCATCGCGCCGGGCGCCATGTCCAAGACGACGTCGTCGACCGCGGCTCCGTCGCTGCGGTGGGCGACGATCTCGATCGCCTCGATGTTGCCGCCCGCGGAGCCGATCGCGCTCGCCACCTTGCCCAGCGATCCGGGCACATCCGGCAGCTCGACACGCAGCAGGTAGGTCATGAGTTTCTCCTATGTCAAGCCGCTGCCGTGAGGCATGTGGTGGCGGCTGTCGACGGGTTGTTCTTGAGGGTGTTGAACACGACTCGGGCGACTCGTCGTTTGATTGAGTGCGCGAAGAGCCTCGGTCGTGGAGTCGCCGGCGGCGAGTCGTTTGCGGTAGTAGGTCTGGCCGAGGGTGTCGCGGCCGATCTGGGTGACCGCGATCCGATGCAGGGCGGTGTTGAGTTGCCGGTTGCCGGTCTTGTTCATCCGGACTCGGCCCTTGGTCTCTCCTGACCACACCGGGATCGGGGCGACCCCGGCGTGCATGGCGTACTTGGCCTCGGTGGCGAACCGGCCGATGCCGGCGGTCTCGCCGACGATCTTCGCTGCGGTCAGCGCACCGCAGCCGGGCAGCTCCAGCAGTGCCGGCGCTTGTGTGGTGACCAGGCCGGTGATCTCCTTCTCCAAGGCGTTGATCACCGCGGTCACCTGCTCGATGTCGGCCAACAGGTCACGGGCCAGCCGGGCGTCGATCCCGGCCATCGACTCGAGCAGCTCGGCCAGCTCCCGACGGGTCTTGGCCCGGTTCAGCGACCCCGGAGCCGGGTCGACGGTGGGGTCGATCCGGTGCAGGTGCCAGCGGAACCTGTTCACGTCCCCGGTGCGCTGTTTGACCAGGTCATCGCGCCTGTCCACCAGCAACTTCAACTCCCGGGAGGCCTCGTCATGGGTGGCGACCGGCAGGTCCGGCTCGCGCAGCACCACCCGGGCCACCGCGAGCGCGTCGATCGGGTCGGACTTTCCCCGTTCCCGCGAAGATCGCCGCGCGCCTGCCATCAGCTTCGGCGGCACCCGGACCACCGACTGACCCGCATCGAGCAGATCGATCTCCAGCCGCGCCGAGAGATGACGGCAGTCCTCGATCCCCCACACCAGGTCCGCGCCAAACTCTGCCTCGGCCCACCGGACCGCCTTGTCATGACCCTTCCCGTCGGCCTTCACGGTCAACTGGCCAAGCTTCCTGCCGACCTCGTCGACCGCGACGAACGTGTGCGTCCGCTTGTGTACATCGGCACCAACAACGACCATGGAGATCGCCTCCTTCACTGGTGAGTGATTGGACGGTTGGGCCGGTCGGCGGACACATCTCAGTGGGGGCGATGCCACGCTCCTATCAAGTCACGCCGGCCGGCTCCTTCACACCCGATGCCGACAAAACACATGCACGCCAAACCCGAAGGTCGGCACCGAGGCTATGAGCCAGACACCGGGTGATCAGGATCCAACCACCGCAACAGCGGCGACCTCACCCTGACACTGACCCGAGGCTAGCCGGGCCTGGTTTCGCGGGTGTTACCCGTCCGTGGGACGCCCGCCGAGCAGCCGGTCGCGCAGCCCGCTGGCCCGTTGGGCGCGCCGCCGGACCGCCGCGCGCACCGCGTCGGGCGTGCCGACGACGCGGACCCGCTCCTCGGCGCGGGTCAGCGCGGTGTAGAGCAGCTCGCGGGTCAGCAGCCGCGAGTCGGCGGGCGGCAGCAGCACGGTGACCTCGGCCGCCTGCGAGCCCTGGCTCTTGTGCACCGTCATCGCGTGCAGGGTCTCGGCGTCGGCCAGCCGCGAGGTGGCCAGCTGCAGGTGCGTGCCGACGCCGGCGATGACCGCGCGCATGCCGTGCGGGGCGGCGGGTCGTGGACGACGACACCGGTGTCGCCGTTGAAGAGGCCGAGCCCGTAGTCGTTGGCGGTCACCAGCAGCGGCCGGCCGACATACCACTCCCGGCCCACCGCAGCGCCGACCGGGACGCCCAGCTCCTCGCCCAGCCAGCGCTCGACCTGGCGGTTCCAGTACGCCGCGCCCGCCGGGCCTCGCGGTGGGCGCACAGCAGCCGGTGCCGCTCGGACGCCGCGACCGCGGCGTCGCCGACCGCCGTCTCGGCGGCAGCCCGGACGGCCAGCGCCGCGGCCAGGGTGAGCGGACGCAGCACGTGGACGGCGTCGGCGGGGTCGGCGTCGACGTACTCCACCTCGGGGCCACCGGCGCGGAGCAGCTCCAGCGCCACGGCGTCGTCGCCACTGCGGACGGCCGCCGCCAGCGCCCCGATCCGCTCCCGAACCGGTGCGAGGTGGCCGAGTGACGCCACGGCACCCGGGTCCCGCTCGCCGAGGCCGGCCACCAGGTCGGCCAGCACGGCACCGGCCTCGACGGAGGCCAGCTGGTCGGGATCCCCCACGAGGACGAGCCTGGTCTCCGGCCGCAGCGACTCCAGCAGCCGGGCCATCATGGTGAGCGACACCATGGAGGTCTCGTCGACGACGACGACGTCGTGGGGCAACCTGTTGCCGCGGTGGTGGCGGAAGCGGGTGCGGGAGTCCGGCCGGGCGCCGAGCAGCCGGTGCAGGGTGGCGGCCGGCAGCTCGCCCAGCCGGGCCCGATCGGACGCCGGAAGGCTCGCCGTGGCACGCCCGACGGCCTCCTGGAGCCGGGCGGCCGCCTTCCCGGTGGCGCGGTCAGCGCGACCCGGGGCGGGCTCTCCTCCCCCGCCTGCTCCGCCAGCAGCGCCAGCAGCCCCGCGACAGCCGTGGTCTTGCCCGTGCCCGGCCCCCGGTGAGGACGGTGGTCCAGCGGGTGGCCGCCGCCTGGGCCGCAGCGCGCTGCTCGGCGTACCCCTCGGGGAAGATCCGCGCGCCGCCCCCGACGCGAGCGTCTCCGTGTCCACCCTCGGGGCGGGCCGGTCCGCCCGGCTCGCCAGGTCCCGGCTCACCTGCTCCTCCTCACGCCAGAACCGGTCGAGGTAGACCTGCCCGTGCTCGACGTGCACCACCGAGGAACGGGTCAGCGCACTGGCGGCTACCGCGGCCAGCCACGCCCGCGGCTCCGGCACGGTGAGGCCGGCCGCCGCCGCGGCCGCGAGCTCGCCGACCGCCGCCAGGTCGACGCACACCGACCCGTGCCGCACCGCGCGGACCGCGAGGCCACCGCGAGCCGGACCGCCTCGTCGGCCTCGCCGACCAGCTCGCCCACCCGGGTGGCGACGTGGACGTCGCCGGCCTCCAGGACACCTGCGGCGTTCCACGCCGCGAGCAGGCCCGTGGCGCCGAGCGCCAGCCGTCGGTCGCAGCCGTCCTCGGGCTCGAACAGCTCGGTCATCCGGCCCACCGCCTCGGGCTGCGACCGCTGACCGGCGAGCAGGTCCGAGACCGCGGCCACGAACCGCGCCGGAGGTGACCAGCTGAAGACCCCGCTGGGGTGCCCGTCGACCACGGGGGACTCCGGGCCGCACGTGCCGCGCAGGTAGAGGTAGAGCACCCCGCCGAGGTGGCGCGCCGGGTCGTAGCCGGGCAGCCGCCAGCGCAGGTAGCGGTGCAGGACGACCGAGTAGAGGGTCGCCTGCAGCGGGTAGTGGGAGTGCGCAGCATCGCCTCGGCAAGCTCGGCCGGGCCGTAGTCGGCGGCGGTGGTGGGCCGGGTCGGGTCGCCGAGCAGGTTGGTCTTGTAGTCGGCGACCACGAACCGCGGCCCGGCGCCGTCGTCGTAGCGCAGCACCAGGTCGACCGAGCGGAGAGGTAGCCGCGCAGCCGCTGGTCGCCGAGGGGCGGCCGCGCCAGCCGGTCGGCGTACGCCGCCAGCGGGTCGCCGACCAGCTCGCGCCGCCACAGCGCCGCCAGGTCACCCACCCGGACGTCGGCGGCGGCGGTCCGGGCCGCGGGAGGTCGCCGCCCGCGAGCGGAGCTCAGGTCGAGCTCGCAGAGCCGGTCCGCGCAGCGAGATGTCGGCCAGCGTCCGCCCGGGACCAGAGGTCCCAGTGGCGTGGCCAACGCCGGGAGCAGCGCCTCGGCGACGGCCTGCGCGGGCGCGTCCACCGGCCACCAGCGCAGCTGCTCGGCGACCTGGTCGAGCAGCGCCGCCCGCAGGTCGGGAGCGTCGGGGTCGGTCTGCTCGAGCACGGCGTGGACCAGACTGCCGAAGGCGGCCCCGGCCGGCAGGTCGGCCAGGGGCGACACCGGCGCCTGCCGGTCGGGGACCGGGCCGGACGGGGTGCTGGCGGGCTCGACGAGGTCGGGCTCCGGCTCGTCGGCGAGCGGCGTACGCTCCGGCTCGCTGCCGACCGCCGGCTCCTGCTCCTCGATGCGGATCAGCCCGGAGTAGGACGTGCGGCGCCAGTCGGCGTCGATGGCGCGGTCGGAAGCGGCGCACCGCGAGCGGGAGCGGGCGCGGCGGCAGGCTGCGGCGCAGCGGCCGCGGCCAGCACGGAGCGCTCCGCGGCCGAGGCCACCAGCTCTGCGAGGGCCGCGAGCACGCCGGCGGTGTACTCGTCGTCGCGCACCGCCACCTGGTCGGGCACCTCGGGGACCCCCGGCTGCCGACCGAACAGCAGCCGGTGCAGCCCGCCGTACGGCGTGTTGGCGGTCGGCGCCCACCACGCCACCACCTGCGACTGGGCCCGGGTCAGGGAGACGTAGAGCTCCCGCAGCTCCTCGCCGGCCTCCTCGGTCAGATGGCGCTCGACGTGCGCCGCCCAGTCCGGCCCGGCGCCGGCCACGTCGAGCGTGCGCCGCCCGGCCTCGTCGTGGAACAGCGCGACGTCCACGGGGTGGCGGAACTTCTCAGGCGAACGGCAGGTAGACGATCGGGTACTGCAGCCCCTTGCTGGCGTGCACCGTCACGATCTGCACCGCCGCCGCGTCGCTGTCGAGCCGGCGGGTGCGCTCGGCGGTGGGCGCGTCACGCAGCCGCTCCTCGCGCAGCCAGTGCACCAGCGCGGTGAGCCCCAGCCGCTCCCGCAGCGCCACCTCGTGCAGCAGCTGACCCAGGTGGCGCAGGTCGGTGAGCAGCCGCTCGCCGTCGGTGCGGGCCAGCACCCGCGCCGGCAGCCCCTGCTCGTCGGCGGCCTCGACCAGCGCGGCGACGCCGCGCGTCCGCAGCAGCAGCGCCCAGCCTCGCAGCGTGTCGGCCACCCGGTCGGTGAGCGCGTCGCCGCCGGCGTCGAGGCTGGCGGTGGTCTCCCCGAAGAACGACGTGAGCGCCGCCGCGCGGACCGCCCCGACCGGTGCGGCTGCTCCAGGGCCTCGAGCAGGGCGAGGACCTCGTCGGCAGCCGGCGTGAGGAGCACGTGCCCTCCGCCGGCCACCACGGCCGGCACCTCGCGGGCGGCCAGCTGCTCGTGGACCAGCAGTCCCTGGTCGCGGGTCGCCACGAGCACCGCCACGTCGGCGGCCGCCACCGGGCGGCCGTCGTAGATCGCCGGCGAGGCGAGCAGCTCGGCGATGTCGCCGGCGCAGTCGGCCGCGATGTGCCGGCGCGCGTCGGCCATCTGGATCTCCTGCCGCCGGGTCAGCCGGAAGCCGGCGCGGGAGACGGCCCGGACGCGGAACGGCGCGGGGCGCGGGACCCCGACGAGCCGCGACCCCGCGTGGTGGGCGCGGACCGGGCGGACCACGATCCGGGGGTCGCCGAGCGCGGCCTGGCGGAGCACCACCTGGAGCCGGTCGAGCAGGGCCGGGTCGGTGCGCCAGTTCGTGGCCAGGGTCGCCTGGCGCGTCGCCGTGCCCGCGGCGTCGAGGTAGGTGACCACGTCGCCGCCGCGGAAGGCGTAGATGGCCTGCTTGGGGTCGCCGATGAGGACGACCGTCGCGTGGCCGCTGAAGGCGCGGTCGATGACCTGCCACTGCACGGGGTCGGTGTCTTGGAACTCGTCGACCAGCACGATCCGCCAGCGGGCGCGCATCCGCTCCCTGGCCGGCGACTCGTGGCCGGTGGTCGGGTCCGGCTCCAGCGCCCGGGCCAGCCGACTGAGCAGGTCGTCGTAGCTGAGCAGGCCGAGCCGTCGCTTGCGCCGCTCCAGCTCCGTGCGCACGGCGTGCGCGAAGTCGACCCTGGCACCCACCGGCGACGCGGGGTCCGCGGCGGTCGCCGCGAGCGTGGCCTGGGGGTCGCCGATGGCGCGGTAGGCGAGGGTAAGGGCCGCGGCGCGGTCGAACGGGGGACGCTCGGCCAGCGCGCCGAACCGCTGGAGGTAGAGGTCGTCGACGACCTCCTCGACCAGGTCGTCGAGGCTCTCGACCAGCGCGGCACCAGCGTCGGTGTCCCCCGCGACACCCAGCGAGCGCAGCACCAGCTGGCAGAACTGGTGGGTGGTGGCGATGGTGGCGCCGTCGAAGTCGGCCAGGGCCTCGCGCAGCCGGCGGCGGCGTACGGCGCGCTCGGCGTCGTCGGCGTCGAGCAGCAGGGTGAGCAGCTGGTGCCCCGGGTCGGCAGACGCAGGGTCGGCGAGCGCCCGCTCGGCCGCGACCAGCTGCGCACGCACCCGCTCGCGCAGCTCCTGGCTGGCCGCCCGGCCGAAGGTGATGACCAGCAGCTCGTCGAGCCGGGCGTGGCCCTCGGCGACGTAGCGGGTGACCAGCGCCGTCACCGTGAAGGTCTTGCCGGTGCCGGCGCTGGCCTCGAGCAGGGTGGTGCCCGAGGGCAACGGGCCGGCGAGGTCGAAGGGGTGCGGCTCCGTGGCCATGGACGCGGCCATCACCAGCTCCTGCTCGGCGGTCAGCAGCGGGGCCCACAGGCGCAGGGCGAGCGCCCGAAGCGGGTCGTCTCGCCGGCCGACTCCTCGCCGGGCAGCGGCGGCTCGGCGAGGCCCGGAAGCGGTGCCCGACGACCGAGCACCCGCACGAAGGCGGGGTCGGAGCACTCGCCGGGGAACCGCCCGTCGTCCCAGTCGAGAGCCGGCCGTGCGCACGGCCTCGGCTACGGTGGCGTCGGTGCGGCGCAGCCGGGCATAGCCGAAGGAGGCCTTGAGCGGGAGCGGCAGCGGCGCGCACAGGCCGCGGTCGCGCAGCGCCACCAGCTCGCCGAGCACGGTGCGCGCGGTGTAGTCGTCGAGCGGGCCGAGCAGCGAGACGGCGTGGTCGTCGCGCGAGCGGGAGTTCGTGGGCCGGCCGATCGTGTGGGCCGTCCAGTTGCGGTCGGGGTCGGCGGCGGTGAGCGCCAGGACCTGCAGCCAGGACTGGAGCCGGTGGGTGGCCCCGAGCCGGGAGTAGCTCACCGCGACGAGCCGGTCGCCGTACACCTCGGGGACGGTGCCGCGCAGCCAGCGGCCGTCGCCCAGGTCGACGTCGACGTCTACGGCGGTGGCCGGTCGGGTGCGCAGCGCCAGCGCCGCTCGGGCGAGCGGCACAGCTCGCTCGAGGAGCGTGCCGAGCGTGCGCCAGCCGAGCCGACCCGGCGGGAGGACGCCGCGCCGCCACTCCTGCTCCCGCGCGCGGGCCGGGTCGACCCCGGCCAGCAGGTCGGCGAGGAGCCGGTCGCCCACGCCCCACTGGGCCAGCTGGTCGATCTCGACGGGGAGCCCGTCCACCAGCGGCTCCTCGTCGTAGGGCAGGGCGACGTCGAGGCGAGAGCGCAGGAAGTCGCGCACCGGGTGCTTGAGGAAGCGCGCCAGCTCATCGAGGGGACGTCGCCCGGCCCCCGGTCGGGCAACGGGCCGGCGAGGAAGGCCGGCGGTGGCACCCGCGCGCGACCGGCCGCCCGGGCGCCGGCGAGAGCGGTCCCGTCGAGCTGAACGGCCGGTCCGGCACCAGAGTGCCGGCGGTGAGGTTGCGGGCGTCAGAAGGGCTGGAGGGATGCCGCACCGTCACCGCCGCGGACACCGAGACGGTGCCCTCGGGCGGACTGGCCGTGCGGTCGAGGGCGTCCAGGATCTCGCCGAGCGGCACCGCCGGGAGGCCGTGGCTGCCCGGTGAAGGGTCGGCGCCGGTATAGGTCACCACCAGTGTCTGGGTCGCCGCGAGCAGGGCGTCGAGGAGGAGCTGGCGGTCCTCGCTGCGGGCGTCGCGCTCCCCGGTCAGCGGGTGGCGGGCGAGCAGGTCGTCGCCGTCCGGGACGCCCACCCGCGGGAAGACCCCGTCGTCGAGCCCGAGCAGGCAGACCACCCGGTGCGGCACCGAGCGCATCGGGACCATGGTGCAGACGGTGAGAGTGCCGGTGCGGAAGTTGGCGCGCGTCGGCCTTCCCGCGAATCGGTGTGCCAGCAGGGCTCGGACGTCGGGCAGCCGCAGCAGCTCCCCACCCCGGCCGCCCGCCTCGGCCGCGATCCGGCCCAGCTCGCGCTGGACCTGACCGGCCTGCCAGGCGTCGGCCGAGGGGACGGCGGTGAGCGCCGCGACGCCCTCCCCGAGTGCGGCCAGCCACTCGTCGAGGGGATGGCTGCCGACCAGCCGGTCGGTGACGTCGGCCAGTCGCGCGACGTACTCCGCGAGCCGGCCGGCCAGGTCGGCCTGGCCGCTGCCGACGTCGTCCAGCGGCAGGGTGCGATCCAGCCAGGTGCCGGCATCGGCCGACATGGTGACGCCGGCGAGCAGCCGGTCGAGCCCGAAGCGCCAGGTGTTCTGGACGACGTCGCCGAGCCCGAACTCGGCCCGGTGCTCGGCGTCGAAGGCCCAGCGGACGCCGGAGTCCCGGATCCAGGCCGCCAGCTGGTCGAGGTCGTCGTCGGAGAACCGGAAGCGGCGTCGCACCGGCTCGGCGTGCGCGAGATCGAGCACGTCGCTCGCGCCCGCCCGGCCACCGGCCAGCTCGAGCAGCCGCGCGGCGACGGTGAGGAGGGGGTTGGTCTGCGTGAGCGCCCGGTCGGCGAGCCGGACCCGCAGCCGATGGGCCGGGTGGCCCGCCTCGCCCACGACGTCGGCCAGCCCGAAGCCCGCCTGGATGAGCGGCGCGTAGCCCTCGATGTCGGGACACATGACGAGGATGTCCCGTGGCTCGAGGGTCGGGTCGTCGGCCAGCAGCCCCAGCAGCACCTCGCGGAGCGTCGACCTGACGGGCCGGCCCGTGGCAGGCGTGCACCTGGACCGAGCGGTCGTCGGGGCGCAGCAGCCGGTCGGCGCCCGGGCGGTGGCGTCGGCGGCCAGGTCGGCCTGCAGCCAGCCGAGCAGGGTCGGCGCGGTCGCGCCCGGGGGTGGTGGCGCGGGGCCGGCCGGAACGTCGCCGAGGGAGCGCTGGAGCTCGCGGAGGTCGCGGCCCAGGGAGGCGAGCAGCGGATGGCCGACCGCGAGGTGGCTGTCGTCGTCGGCGCGGGCGACAGGGTGGTCGGCGCCGCTCGCGGCGAGCGCATGCCCACAGGGCGTCGGAGGGGTGCGGCAGCCAGAGATGGACGTCGCGGTGCTCCGCCATCCCGCGCAGCAGCCCGATCTCGGCCGCCGGGAGACGGGTGTGGCCGAAGAGGGACAGCCGGGCCGGCATCGGGACCGAGGTGGGGTCGTCGCGGAGTCGCTCCAGCGTCGCCGCGTGCACCGCGGCGGGGGTCGGGCCACCGACGCGCGCCGCGGTGCGCCGCCAGAGCTCGGGCTGCCAGGCGAGGTCGGGCGGCACCGGACGGCCCGCGCCGTCGGTGTCGCGGCCGGCCGACCAGTCCTCGAGGACCGCGGGCCGCTGAGCGGCGTACGACGCGAAGAGTGCGGCGAGCCGCCGGGCGACGGCGTACCTCCGACCACGCCGGAGGTCACCCTCCTCGCCGGGCAGCCCGTGGCCCAGATGCCGCGCCGGCGTCGCCGCCCAGGGCTCGTCGAGGCTCTCGTCGAGTGCCGCGAGCACCGCCCAGGCCAAGGAGTCGGGCGCCCACGGGTCGTCGTCGCCGCGCCCGGTGACCTCGGCCAGCAGCGACCACGGGGTCCGGAAGTCCACGCCGGCGCACAGCCCGTCGGCCGCGCCGGCGCGCTCGCCCAGCCGGTGCGAGAGCTGCTGGGAGAGCCACCGCTCCATTCCCTTGGCCGGCACCACCACCAGCTCGGCGGCGAACGCGTCGGGCCCGGGCGTGGCCAGCAGCTCCGCCAGCCCGGCGGCCAGCGCGTCCGCGCGCGGGGCCCGGTGGAGGTGCAGTGCCACACCGGCACCCTACGGCGCCGGTCGGACACCGCTTGCCGCGCACGCTGGTGTGAGCCCGGCGTCTACGGGCCCGCCGCTCATGGCGAGGAGCGGTTGTCGGTGGCGGCGGTACGGTGACGGTCAACGACCGACGGAGGGGTGCTATGTCCGGCTATCCCGTCCTGCTCCACACCGCTATCGACGCGCGAGACTGTCGTGGCTTGGCTGAGTTCTACCGCCGGTTGCTCGGGCTGCACTACCGGGATGGTGAGGAGCCACCGAGCGACGGCAGACCGGATGACGCGAACTGGCTGGTCTTGCTCGACAGCGCTGGTCACCGAGTGATCACTGTGCAGAAGAAGGACGACACCGCGCCGCCCACGTGGCCCTCCGAGCACGTCCCGATGCAGATGCACATGGACTTCCGGGTGCCCACAGTCGACGAGCTCGAGCGGCATCGGGGGCGCGCTGAGACTCTCGGGGCGCGGTTGTTGTACGACCGCTCGCAGGACGAGGGAGAGCCTCTCTACGTTCTCGCGGACCCGGCCGGGCATCCCTTCTGTCTGCTCGTCCAGTAGCGCCGAGCGAGGCGTACTGACCGGCCGCACACGTCCGACGGCGACCCGCCGACTCCCGGGCCGAGCCCCAAGGCGCCGGGCCGCGCCCGGCCGATCGCACCTGCGTTGCTTCATACGCAACCCGCCGCGCGATGCGAGTCAACGAGGGTGGCCCGGGCGTATCGTTCGCGAGGGCGCCGCGGCGCCAGAAGGAGACAACGACGTCCCATGCTGTCCGACATCGAGATCGCCGACGCTGCCACCCTGCGACCGATCATCCCGCTGGCCCAGGAGCAGCTGGGCATCGACGCTGGGGCGCTGTCGCCGTACGGCCATACCAAGGCCAAGGTGTCGCTGCCCTACATCCGGTCTCTCCAGGACCGTCCTGACGGCCGGCTGATCCTGGTCACGGCCGTCTCCCCACCCCGGCCGGAGAGGGCAAGACCACCACCTCCGTCGGCCTCGCCGACGCCCTGAGCCGCGTCGGCAAGAAGGCCACGGTCGCGCTGCGTGAGCCGTCGCTGGGGCCGGTGTTCGGCATGAAGGGCGGCGCAGCCGGCGGCGGCTATGCCCAGGTGGTGCCGATGACCGACATCAACCTCCACTTCACCGGGGACTTCGCGGCCATCGCCGCCGCCAACAACCTGCTGGCGGCGCTCATCGACAACCACGTCCACCACGGGAACGAGCTCGGCATCGACCCGCGCACGGTGTCGTGGAAGCGAGTGGTCGACCTCAACGACCGGGCCCTGCGCGACATCGTCGTGGGGCTGGGCGGAGTGGCGAACGGCTACCCGCGGGAGGACGGCTCTGACATCGTCGTCGCCTCCGAGGTGATGGCCATCTTCTGCCTGGCCACGTCGCTGGCCGACCTCAAGGAGCGGCTGGGCAACATCGTCGTCGGCTACACCCGGGACAAGCAGCCGATCACCGCGCGGGATCTGAACGCCCACGGCGCGATGACGGTGCTCCTGCGCGACGCGTTCGCCCCCAACCTGGTGCAGACCCTCGAGCACACGCCGGCGATGATCCACGGCGGCCCCTTCGCCAACATCGCCCACGGCTGCAACTCGGTGGTGGCGACGACGACCGCCCTCAAGCTCGCCGACTACGTCGTGACCGAGGCCGGCTTCGGCGCCGACCTCGGCGCCGAGAAGTTCATCGACATCAAGTGCCGCGCCAGCGGGCTGCGGCCCTCCGCGGTGGTGCTGGTAGCGACCGTGCGCGCACTGAAGTACCACGGCGGCGTCAAGGTCCCCGACCTCGCGACCGAGAACGTCGACGCCCTGACGGCCGGCATGGACAACCTCCGCCGACACATCCGCAACATCCGCGACGTCTACGGTCTCCCGCTCGTGGTCGCCGTCAACCGGTTCCCCACCGACACCGACCTCGAGATCAAGACGCTGGTCGACCTGGCCGCCGACGAGGGGTCCGCGCCTTCCCGGCCACCCACTTCGCCGACGGTGGAGCCGGCGCCGAGGCTCTGGACGGCGGGGTCCTCTACGTGATCTAGGAGGCCGCGGAGGACCGCTTCTCCTTCGTCTACCCCGACGAGATGTCGCTCATGGCCAAGGCAGAGGCCGTCGCCACCTGGGTGTACGGCGCGGCCGAGGTCACCTGGGACCTCAAAGCGCGTCGGCGGATCGAGCGCATCGAGGCGGACGGCTACGGCCACCTGCCGATCTGCATGGCCAAGACGCAGTACTCCTTCTCCACCGATCCGACGGCGCTCGGCGCCCCGACCGGCCACACCGTCAACGTCCGGGAGGTTCGGTTGAGCGCCGGCGCAGGCTTCGTCGTCCTGGTGACCGGTGACATCATGACGATGCCGGGCCTCCCCAAGGTCCCGGCCAGCGACCACATCGACATCGACGAGGACGGCGCCATCGTCGGCCTCTCCTGACCGGAGGTCCGGTGTGCCGGAGAACCCCGAGCCCGAGAACCCCGAGCCCGAGAATCCCGAGCTGGGGCGTCGGGTCCGCACCGGCAGCTTCGAGACCAACGTCCACGACGTCGGGCCGCTCGGCGACGCGGCGTCCGGCGTCCCCCTGGCGCTCCTGCACGGCTCCGGCCCCGGCGTCAGTGCCTGGGCGAACTGGCGGCTGGTCCTCCCCGCCCTCGCGGAGGACCGGCGCGTGCTCGCCCCCGACCTGGTCGGCTTCGGCTACACCGACCGCCCCGAGGGCATGCGCTACGACATGGACGCCTGGGTCGGCCAGGTCGTCGACCTGCTCGACAGCCTCGGCCTGACCCGCGTCGACCTGGTCGGCAACTCCTTCGGCGGGGCGCTCGCGCTGGCGCTGGCGATCCGCCACCCCGCACGAGTCCGGCGGCTGGCGCTCATGGGCTCCGTCGGGGTGCCCTTCCCGATCACCCCCGGCCTCGACGCGGTCTGGGGCTACACCCCCTCACTCGAGGCGATGAAGGGGCTGCTGGACCTCTTCGCCTACGACCGCGGCCTGGTCACCGACGAGCTGGCCGAGCTGAGGTACGCCGCCAGCGTGCGGCCGGGGGTCCAGGAGTCGTTCGCCGCGATGTTCCCCGCCCCCCGGCAGCGCTGGGTCGACGCGATGGCCAGCCCCGAGGCGGACATCCGCGCGCTGCCCCACGAGACCCTGGTCATCCACGGCCGCGAGGACCGGGTCATCCCCCTGGCCGCCTCGCTCACCCTGGCCGAGCTGATCCCGCGCGCCCAGCTGCACGTGTTCGGTCACTGCGGGCACTGGACGCAGATCGAGCACTCGGGCCGGTTCGCCCGACTCGTGGCCGACTTCGTCCAGGAGGCCGACGCGGGCTGAGCCCCGGACTCACGGCCGCGTGGTCCGGCCCGTCCGTCAGGGCCCGGACGTCTCGGGCCCGAGGTCCCGCCCTTCGGGAGTCGAGCCATGCTCCCCGAACCACGCCGGCGTCTCGTGCTGCTCGTCGAAGCCCTGGGCCACGACCACGTCGGTCGACGAGTGCAGCAGGATCGACAGGACCACGGTGACCGCGATCAGGTGGAACAGCAGGTCCGCCGAGGCGATGCCGGAGTTGAGCACCAGCAGTCCGTACACCACCGACGCGAAGCCCTTCGGGCCGAACCACATCGCCGCCATCTGCTCGCGCAGGCTGAGCTCGGCGCCGAGGAACGACACCCACAGGGCAACGGGTCTGGCCACGACGATCGCCAGGACGGCGAACGCGTAGCCCGCGACGGACACCTCGCCGAGGAAGTCGGGAGTGATCAGGGCCCCGAAAAGCAGCAGCGCCAGCAGCTTGAGCAGCTCCGCGGTGAGCTCCCCGAACTCCTCGAAGGTCTCGCGCTGGCGCTCGCCCACCGTGGCCACCGTGATGCCCGCCGCGAAGGCGGCCAGGAACAGGTTGCCGTGGGTGGCCAGGCTGATCGCCAGCACCAGCAGCCCGATGGCGACCGCGTTGAGCGGCTCGTAGCTGGTGCTGGCCCGCAACCAGCGGGTCTGCTCCAGCTTGATGGCGAGGTAGGGCACGGCCACGCCGATCAGGATCCCCAGCGCCAGCTCGGCGGCGAGCTCGGCCAGGTGCACCGACTCGTGCTCGGCGGCCACGCCGAGAAGGACGACGACGAACGGCAGGGCCAGGCCGTCGTTCACGCCGGACTCGACGTTCAGCAGCTGCCGCAGCCGGGCCGGGACGCGGTCGTTGCCGACCAGCGCAGCGGCGAACACCGGGTCGGTCGGCGCGAGGACGGCACCGACCAGCAGCGCCTCCACCCAGTCCAGGCCCGCGACGTAGTGCCCCAGTGCGGCCGTGAGCAGGAGCGTCAGCGGCAGCCCCAGCGCCAGCGCGCGTCCCGGCAGCCGCCACGCCTCCCCCAGGTCCCGCCACCCCACCCGCATGCCATCGGTGAAGAGGACGGCGAACAGTGCCAGCTCGGCGATGGTCCGCACCAGATCGTCCCCACCGGCCACGTCGAAGACGTCGAGCACGCCGGGCCCAGCACGAAGCCGCCGACCAGGAACACGACCGCCGTGGACAGGATCGTGCGGTGCGCGAGGTGCGAGACCAGGACGGCCAGCAGCAGCAGTGCGGCGAACGACAGCAGCAGCACGATCAGCCTCTCCGACGCGGTCCCACCCCCGGTCCGGGTCCACGCTAGGGGGTCCGGCGCCGACACCACCAATCTCCTCATTCGGCTGCCGGCGGGCGGCGACGTTCCTATCCTCGAAGGCATGGCGCGTCGCATCCTGCGGATGCTTCCGGGGCCGCGACCGTCGGCCCCCGCTGACGCGACCCCAGCCTCCCCGCGGAGCACCGGCCGGCGCCGATCGGAGCGCGGCGCACTCGCGCCGTACGTCGCGGCCGTGCTGGGCACCGTCGTCACCGCCGCGTTCTTGTGGCAGCTCTGGTCCCACGTCGGCGTCGGGCCCCCGCCCCTCCCGGCCACCGAGCAGGCGGCCGGCCCCCCGTTGGTGCCCACCGGCTGGATCGTGGACGGCACGACCGGCCAGCCCGTGCTCGGGGCGGTCGCCACCCTGCTCGGCGACCGGGGCAAGGCCGCGTCACGGGCGGACGGGTCGTTCGCCCTGGATCTCAACACCCCCCGGCTGGTCCGTGTCAGCGCGCCCGGCTACGCCACCCGAGTGCTGGCCGTCGGCCCGGAGGAGCCCGCGCGGGTCTCGCTCACCCCACGCGGTCCGAGCGGGTTGTCTCTGCGCTTCGCCGGGGATGCCATGCTCGGCCGTCGCTTCTACGAGGGCACCACCGAGTCCACGCCGTGGCTGCGCGCAGGCGCCGACGTCGCCGCTCACTACCGTCCGCTCGCCAGGATCGCGCCGCTGCTGGGCGACGCCGACCTCACCGTGGTCAACCTGGAGACTTCGCTCATCTCCCACCCGCACTTCGCGGGCAGCCGCCCCGCGCGGTTCCACCCCACCAAGGACCTGGTCTTCGCGAGCGCGCCCGAGACGGCGGTAGCGCTGCGCAAGGCCGGCGTCGACGTGGTCGACCTGGGCAACAACCACGTGTACGACGCGCTCTCCACGGGGCTGGCCGACACCATCGCGAACGTCGAGAAGGTCGGGCTCGCGCACTTCGGCGCCGGCCGCACGCTCGACGAGGCCTGGGCCCCGGCGTACGTCCGGGCGCGGGGCCAGGTCGTCGCGTTCCTCGGCTGCACGACCGTGCTGGGCGACCAGCACCCCATCGAGTACGTCGTGACCGTAACGCAGGGCGGAGCGGCACCCTGCACGGAGTCGAGGCTGCGCGCCACCGTCGCCGAGGCCCGGTCACGTGCCGACGTCGTCGTCGTGATGATGCACGGGGGCACGGAGTACGTCGAGCAGCAGGACGCCGAGGTCCGCGCTCTCACCCCGGCGGCGGCCGACGCCGGGGCCAGCCTGGTCGTCAACGGCCACCCCCACGTCGTCGGCGGGGTCACGCAGGCCGGCGACACCGTCGTCGCCGAGTCGATGGGCAACCTGCTGTTCGACCAGAACCTCTGGTCCACCCTGCGCTCCTACCTGCTCCGCGTGGACCTCGAGGGCGGCCGGGTCGTCCACACCAGCATCGACCCCTTCGCGATCGTCAACTACGCCCCGGTGCCCACCACGGGCGAGCTCGCCGACTCCTCGGCGCGCGCGGCCGCCGGCCTCCTCAGCGGCCCCCTGCTGCTGACCCCCGGGGGTGCCGACAGCCAGCCCGGCGGCCCGGCCGGCATCGCCGAGATCACCGGGACGCGCGACCAGGTGGTCGACATCCCCTCCGGCACCTGGGTGCCACCCCAGACCGGCGTGACGCCGGGCCGGGACCTGCTGTTCGGCACCGGCACCTTCGAGAAGATGGATGTCGGACCGGCCGCCCCGCAGCCGCTGCTGTGGTCGCTCGGCAAGTACACACGCGCCCGCCGCGAGGCCGCCTGCAGCGGCGAGCTCGGTCTCCGCGTGATCCGGCAGGAGGGCGCCTTCTTCGACGTGGTGGCCACCCCGGTGCACCGGGTGCCCGTGACCGCGGGTCAGCAGATCAGCCTGACGGCGCTGGTCCGCCGCGCCACTCCCGGCAGCTCACTGGAGCTGCGGTGGTACGACGCTATGACCGGGGCGAGCACCGCCGTGGACTCCCTAGACGTGACCCGGGCGCTCACCCGCGGGGTCGACGCCGGCGCCTGTCGCCAGGTCCGTCTCGACGTGACGGTCCCGACCGGCGCCGTCGCGGTGCAGCCGTTCCTGCGCGCCGGGCCGCACGGCGACGACACCTCCCTCACCGAGATGCTCCTCGACGACGTCCGGCTGGTGGGCTGGGCGCCGCCCGGCAGCGGCGGCCGGCTGTACGACGTGGTGTCGCTCGACGACGCTGGTCGAGCCACGCTCAGCCGCGACGGACGCTAGCTCACCGGAGCGCCGCCGCGAGGGTCACGGAGCGCCGCCTGCGATCACCGCCCACGCAACGGCATCGACACGACCACGCCCCCGTGGTCGGAGGGCCACAGCCCGGTCGCCGGGTCGCGGTCGCTCACGTCGGTGCCGGTGACCGTCGCCCGAACCACGGGGAGCCCGGTGCCGGCGGCGGTCCGCGCGAAGACCATGTCGATGCGGTGGTCGAAGCCGTCCGCGGTCGGGTCGTCGACGGTCTCGGAGAGCCCGGAGGTCCAGCCTTCCTCGGCCGGAGCCCACTGCAGCCACTCGTCGGTGAAGCCGCCGGCGCCCGTGATCAGCTGGTACGGCGCCAGGTGCGGGTAGGTGTCGTGCGGCTTGATCGAGCTGTTGAGCGGGTCGGAGTTGCAGTCGCAGACGAACAGCACGTCCTTGTCGGTGGGAGCCGCGCTGGCGAGGAGCTCGCTGGCCTGGGCCAGCGCCAGGTCGGAGCTGAACGCCTCCAGGTGGGTGTTGACGAACCGGAACGAGCTGCGACCGGCCCGCACGTCGACCCACTGGTAGCCCCGGTCGAACCTCATCGTGGAGCCGGCGACGTCCACGGACAGGTTGTAGGCGTAGATGCCGTCTCCGGAGCCGGTGACCCTCAGCCGACGGTCCGCACGCTTCAAGATCACGTCGCGCATCGTCATCCGCACGTCGCGGGCGTCGCCGCCGATCGTGCCGTCGAAGGGGCTGCCGGTGAAGCTGGGCGCCTCGACGTCGGCGCGCATGCCGACGTTCACCGCCTGGTAGCGGACGCCCTGACGACGCAGGGCACGCAGCAGCAGCGCGAGGTAGTCGTAGTCCACCTGCTCGGCGTTCGGTGTGCCCACGCTGGTCAGCTCGAGCGGCCCCGAGCGCCAGAGGGCGACCTCTTGGAGCCCGACCAGGTCGGGTCGGGTCCGGGCGATCTCGCGAGCCAGCAGCCGCGCCCGCACCGGGAAGCTGGTCTGGTCGACGATGGCTCGGGTCTGGTAGGTCGCGTTGCCGAGGGCGACCAGGATCTCCTGCGGCGTCTTGCCCTGGGCCTGCGCCGTGGCTGCCGCCAGCACCGGGCGGTTGATGTCCGCGCCGAGGTAGAGGTTGCGCGTCATCACCGTGACGACATCCTGGCGATGCCCGCCGGATCTGCCGTCTGCGCTGCCGGCGCAGCGGTGAGCGACACGACCGCCAGAGCCAGCACGGTGACGAGAGTGGAGAGTCGGGCGCGCAGCGACATCCGTGGCTTGATGGCATCGGTGAACAGATCCCTTCCGGTCCGACCGGCCCCCTGACCGGCTGCTGTCCCGCCCGAGCGGTAGCCCGATCATCACCCCAGCCGCGGTCTCGGGCAAGAGTCCGGAAGATTCTTTGCGACCGCGCGTAAGCAGGACGCGGTCTGCTGCGTCTACTCCTCGTGGGGAGCGCTGGTACCGAGCCGACGACACACGGCCCGGAGATGGAGAGGGACCTATGTCGGAGACGACAGGCATTCCGGGGATGCAGGACCTCGCCGTCGCGTTGGCCGAAGGCTCGGACGCGGCGACAGCGCTCACCGCGGCGGCCCGGCTCCACGCCCGTGCGGGCACGGGGCCGGGTCGCCTGCTGGGGCAGGTCCGGTCGCTCTACCGCGACCTGGGCCTGGGCTCGCCGGGCGCCGCGACCCTCACCCTGGCCGTGGACACCTGGGGCCACGAGGCCCGGCGGCTGGCCGCCCAGCCCTGGTGCGACCCGCTGACCGGCCTCGGCACGCCGGAGTTCTTCCGCAGCTGCCTGACGACGACGTACGCCGGCAGCGCCCTCGACCCGGCCCAGCTGGACGGCTGGAGCCTGCTCACCGTCTCGGTGGCCGAGCGGCCGCGGCCCGACGCCGGCCTCGGCGAGGAGCTGGAGCAGGGGCTGCGCCTGGGTCTGGTCGGCGAGGCCCTCGACGGCTCGCTCACCGGCGTGGTGGCGGCCTCCGCCGTGTGCCGCCACCGGGTCGTGGTGCTGCTCACCCATGACGAACAGGTGACCGAGCTGCTCGCCGACGCCCGCAAGGCGCTGCGCCGCCGGCTGCCCGTCCACTGGGTGTGGCGAGCCGAGCTCCAGCCGTTGCCGCTGTCGCTGCGTGCAGCCCAGCAGCTGCTGACGCGCGGCTGCGCCCAGGTCTCGGAGGACCAGCGGGCTCTCGGTGCCCGCGCCGCGCGGGCCGCTCGCCGCCTCCTAGGCCGGCCTACCGCCTCCTGGCCTGCCGCCTCCTGGCCTGCCACCTCCCGAGCAGCCACCTCCCGAGCAGCCACCTCCTGGGCGGCCCTGCTCAGCGCCGCCGGTGTCCTCGGTGGTGGCCATGGCCGTGGTCGCTCCCGCGGCTGGCCGCGTGACCGGCTGCGCCGTCCTGAGCGCGCTCGCCGCCGTGCCCGCGCCGGCGGTGTCCCCCTCCGTGGCCGGGCTTGTGCGAGTCCTGACCGTAGTGGTGGCCGCGGTCGTGGTGCCCGCGGTCGGCCCCGGAGCCGCTCCCGCCACCCGTGCCGGGCGTGGAGTGGTCGAGCTGGGGCGATGACGGGTGCCCGCCGGACCGCCCGTCGGAGCCACCGCGGCCTCCCGCGGACCGACTGGGCCCGGCCGGGCTCGGCGGCAGCGTCGCAGCGGTGCTGGCGGGTGCCGCCGGCGGCTTGCGGACCGGCTGCGTCGGCGAGGCCTTGCGCCGGATCGTGATCGGCGTGTCGGTGGCGTCGACGGCGAGGTCGCCGAACGGCGCCTCGGAGACCGAGACAGCCGGGACGTCGGCGGCAAGCGGCCGCGTGGCACCGGACTCGCTCACCGCCGGGCCGGACACGGCGGCGACCCCGGCGATGACCAGTGTCGCGGCCGAGGTGAGGGCCTGCAGGGGCGACAGGAGGCGCCGTCCGGTGTCCGCGATCACCGGTGCACCCGCTCCGGCGCCTGCGCCGACCGGCCCGGGGACCGCCGCCCCCGTGGCGGCGGTCCCCGAGACAGCGGTTCCCGAGAGGGTGGTTCCCGGCACAGTGGTGAGGGCGCTCGCAAGAGCGCTCGGCCCGCCGGGGGCGACCGAGAGCCACAGCTTGAGACCGATGACCGCGGGCAGCAGCGCCGCGGCCAGGTCGACGTTCACCAGACCCAGCACGCGGGTGGTGTCGGCGCAGTCCTCGCACCGGTCCAGGTGGCTGCGGACCAGCTCGGACTGTCGGGCCGGGAGCGTGCCGCGCACATACCGAGGGAGCAGCTCGGAGGCCTCGAGGCACGCGGGGTCGGCGGTGCGGCCCAGGTGCTCGCGCAGGTAGGCCAGCCGGAGCCCCTCGCGGGCCCGGAAGCCGAGGGCGGCCACCGCGTTGGGCTGGATGCCCAGCCGCTCGGCGACCTCGGTGAGGGGCACACCCTCGACGGCGGTGAACCACAGCACGCTCTGCCAGCGCTCGGGAAGGCTGGAGAAGGCCTTGACGATGGCCCCCCGCTCGAACCTCAGGTCCGAGCCGTCGTCGATGGTCGGCTCGCCGACGGTCTCGTGGACGTCCTCCACCGGGATCTCTCGGCCGCTGCGCCGCACGTGGTCGACGTGCACGCTGCGGATGGTGCGGATCAGGTAGGGCCGGAACGCCTCCTGGGGGCCGCGGCCGGCCTTCATCAGGGCCGAGATCCGCACGAACGCCTCGCTGACGACGTCAGGGGCGCGGACCGGGCCGGCGAGGGAGATGGCATAGCCGAGCGCGGCGCGGTGGTGCTCTCGGAAGAGCCCGGCCAACGCTTCGAGGTCCCCGTCCCGGGCGGCCTCGAGGCGTGCGTCGTCGGCGTCGGTGGTCATCGGTATCTCCCCCTCCAGCCGCGAGACGTGCGGCGAGAGGGAGCATGACGCGGAAGAAGGTGAAGTTTCCCCTCGCTGGACGATCAGCCGTCCGGTCAGTCGGAGGTGGACCAGACCACCTCGGCGAGGTCGGGGACTCTGGCGCGGGGCGCGGCGAACATCCAGCTCCTCATCGCCACGAACTTCACCACCGTCGCGACGACGGTCGCGACGCCCACGACCAGGGTCTCCATGGCCGTCGGCACGCCCGGCCACACCGCCAGCAGCCCGGCCAGCGCCCCGGCGGTCATCGCCCAGGTGAGCGCGTTCACGCCGAGGCCCTGCAGCTGAGAGCGCCAGCGGCCCACGGCCGTCAGCACCCCGAAGGTCCAGCGCCGGTTGGCCTCGGTGTTGACCAGCGTCGCCACGAACAGCGCCAGCAGGTTGGCCGTCTGGGCCCCGAGGCCGACGAGGGTCGAGGCCAGGCCGGCGAACAGGCCCAGGTGCAGGATCGTCGTTCCCACGCCCACCAGACCGAAGCGCACGGTCTGAGCTCCCACGCCGGCGCTGGGCGTCGTCCGGCCCATCGTCGCGCGGATGGCCTCGACGGGCACTCGCCCCTCGCGGAGGCTCCGCTGCAGGCGGCGGATCCCGCGCAGGTCGTCGCGGGCGGTCTGCCAGACGTCGACCCGGGAGTCGGGGTCGTCGTACCAGTCGACGGGCACCTCGTGGATGCGCAGCCCGCAGCGCTGAGCCAAGGTGAGCAGCTCGGTGTCGAAGAACCAGGCCGGGTCCTGCACCCAAGGCAGCAGGGCCTCGGCCACGTCCGCGCGGATCGCCTTGAAGCCGCACTGGGCATCGGAGAAGCCGGCGCCCAGGCTGGTGCGCAGGATCAGGTTGTACGCGCGGGACACGAGCTCGCGTCGGACCCCACGGACGACCCGGCTGTCGCGGTGCAGCCTGGTGCCGATCGCCAGGTCCGAGTGTCCCGACATGAGCGGGGCGACCAAGGGCCAGAGCGCGTCCAGGTCGGTGGACAGATCCACGTCGAGGTAGGCCAGGATCAGCGCGTCGGAGCCCGACCAAGCAAGGCGCAGCGCCCGCCCGCGCCCCTTCTGCTCCAGGTGCCTCGCGACCACGTCCGGCAGCGTGGCCGCGAGGTCGGCCGCCACGGCCGCGGTGTCGTCCGTGCTCGCGTTGTCGGCGATCGTGATGCGGAAGGGGTAGGGGAAGGTGTCCTCGAGGTAGGCATGCAGCCGGGTGACGCACGCCGCGAGTGTGTGCTCCTCGTTGTAGACCGGAACGACCACGTCGAGCACGACCTTGTCCGGCCTGTCGGGCCTTTCGGGGCTGTCAGGGCTGTCGCGCCGAGGGCTCGGACTCTTCACCGTCACCCCGAGACCGGCTGGGTCAGGTCGTAGTAGGTCTGGCCGCCGAGGCTCACCTGCGTGAAGGACTCCGTCACCCAGGACGTGATCTCGGCGGCCGTGCCGCTCCCGCCCATGCCCCCGCCCGGGCCGCCACCCGGCCCGCCACCGCCCGGTCCGCCATCGGCGAGGAAGTAGTGGATCCGGCCCTCGGCGACCAGCTGCTGGAACTGCGCCAGCGTCGGGGACGGGTCCGACCCGTTGAAGCCGCCGATGGCCAGGACGGGCAGCTCGGTCGCGAGCTGGAGGCCCGCCGCGTTCTGGGCACCGGCGGTGGCAGCGACCCAGGTGTAGGAGCCGGCGTCTGCGGTGAGGGCCCTCACCACCTCGGCACCGGGCTCGGACGCGTCGAGCAGCCCGCCACCAGGTCCTCCCGCGGGTCCGCCGGTCGGGGCCTGGCCGGTCGCTGCCTGGCCGTTCTGGGTCTGGCCACCCGGGGCTGGCCGCCCGGGGCTGGCCGCCCGGGGCCGGGCCACCCGGGGCCGGGCCACCCGGGCCGGGCCACCCGGGCCGCCGGGCATCCCAGAGCCGGTCCGCGGGCCGGCGGTGACGATCGAGCCGGTGTGCGCGTCCAGGACCGTCGTCACCGAGTACGCCGCGGGGCCGGTGAGGCCCGCGACGAGTGCGGCAGCCGCCGCCAGCGACACCAGCGCGCGCCCGACGACGAGGGCACCCGCCGCGGCCAGCGCGACCAGGAGCACCCCGACCCCCAGCCACGGTGCGTAGGCGTCGGTGCGGTTCAGCAGCACCCACGACCAGATCCCGGCGGCCAGGGTGGCCGCAGCAAGGGGCACTCGGCCGCGCCAGGACGCCCGCTGCGCCCAGGCCTCCGCCGCGCCCATGCCCACGAGCGCCGCCACCGCAGGCGCCAGCGCCACGGTGTAGTACTCGTGGAAGATCCCCGCCATGAAGCTGAAGACCAGCATGGTCACCAGCAGCCAGCCACCCCAGGCGACGTACGCCGCCCGCCGCAGGTCGGTGCGAGGCGCCCTGCCCCGCAGCAGGAGCCCGGCCACCAGGAGCAGCAGCGCGCTCGGGATCAGCCAGGAGATCTGGCCGCCGATGCTGGCGTCGAACATCCGCCACAGCCCGGTCTCGCCCCAGCGGCTCCCGGCGCCCGCCGGGCCGGCGGTCACCGAGCCGGTCTCCTCGCCGGAGAGCCGGCCCAGCCCGTTGTAGCCGAAGGTCAGCTCGAGGAAGGAGTTGGTCTGGCTGCCGCCCACGTAGGGTCGCGCGCTCGCGGGGACCAGCTCGACGACGGCTACCCACCAGCCGGCGCTCGCGAGCAGGGCGGCCGCACCGACCACCGCGCCGAGCGCGCGACGGCGCAGGCTCGTGTCGGCCAGCACCAGCCAGGCCAGCCCGAGGAAGGGCACCACCAGCAGCACCTGAAGGCCCTTGGTGAGGAAGCCGAGCCCGAGGAAGACACCGGCCAGGCTGAACCAGCGCACCGAGCCCGCCTCCACCGCCCGCAGGGTCGCCCACGTCGCCAGTGTCATCAGCAGGACCAGCAAGGCCTCGGGGTTGTTGTAGCGGAACATCAGCACCGCGACGGGAGTCAGCGCCAGCACGAGCCCCGCCACCAGCCCGGCCCCCGCACCGAAGGCGCGCCGCACGGTGGCGTAGAGCACTCCGACGCTGGCCACGCCCATGAGCACCTCGGGGAGCAGGATCGCGGCCGAGCTCAGACCGAAGAGGCGCACCGACAGCCCCATGACCCACAGGGCGGCCGGCGGCTTGTCCACCGTGATCGCGTTGGCGGCGTCCAGGGACCCGAAGAAGAACGCCTTCCAGCTCTCCGCCCCGCCTGCACCGCCGCCGAGTAGTACGCGTTGGCCCAGCCGTTGGCGGTCAGGCCGACGGTGTAGCCGGCGGCCGTCCCGAGCAGCAGGAGCAGCAGCACGGGCCGGGCCCAGCTCGGGTCGGACTCGTGGCCACGCCAGATCCGGCCCAGTCGGTTCCGGGCCCGGGTCGGGACGGCGTACGCCGATCCCTCGGGGGAGGCCACACGGACAACGGTGGAGGTCGCGTTCATGGCCTCAGCCTCGACCGCCCGGTTGTGGATCTGCTGTGCGGCGCCTGATCGACCTGTGTGCGCCGGCTCGTAGCATCCGCCGAGTCGCGGCACAGGCCGGCCACAGCCGCGCCGGCCAGGCTGAGCGCATGACTCCTCCTGCCGCCACCGCTCCCGCCGTCACCGGGCACCGCTGGCCCGGCGCCAAGACGCCCGTCCCCGCCCGGCTCGCCGCCTCCATGGCCGTGGTGCAACGATGGGAGCGCGGCTCGAGTCGGGAGGTCGACGATGAAGACGGTGGCCGGCAGGCGGGTGCTGATCACGGGCGGGGCACAGGGCATGGGACGGCTGTTCGCCGAGCGGGCGGTGCGTGAGGACGCCGAGTGCGTCGTGCTGTGGGACATCGACCCCGCGGCCCTCGACCACACCCTCGCCGACCTCACCAGCCGGGGCGGCCACGTGCGCGCCGACACCGTGGACGTGTCGGACCGCGAGGCCATCGCGACGGCCGCGGCGGCGGTGCGCGACGAGCTCGGCGGCGTGGACGTGCTCCTCAACAACGCCGGCGTCGTCCACGGCAACCACTACTTCTGGGAGACCGACACCGAGCGGGACACGGTGAGCACGATCGAGATCAACTCCCTGGGCCCGATGGCGGTCGCGCGGGAGTTCCTGCCCGGCATGATCGAGTCCGACCACGAGGCGCGCCTGGTCAACATCGCCTCCGCCGCCGGGCTGACCGCCAACCCGCGGATGGCGGCGTACGCCGCCTCCAAGTGGGCGGTGGTCGGCTGGTCGGAGTCGGTGCGGCTGGAGCTCCAGCAGGCGGGCTTCGACCACGTCAAGGTCACCACGGTCTGCCCCTACTACGTGAAGACCGGCATGTTCGAGGGGGCGCACGCCGCCCTGCTGCTGCCGCTGCTCGAGCCGGACGACGTCGTCACGGAGACCTGGAAGGCGATGGTCAGGGGCCGTCCGTTCCTGGTCATGCCCAAGACGGTGATGCTCAGCGAGACCTTCAAGGGGATCATGCCGATCGGACTGCGCGACTTCGTGGCCGACAAGGTGATCGGCGTCTACCACACGATGGACGACTTCGTCGGCCACGGCGACGACGAGTCCTGACAGCGGGGCTGGGCCTGGTCGCCTCTAGGCGTCCCAGTGCTCGACGTGGATGCCCGCGTCGAGCAGGATCTGCGCACCGCTGGGCAGGCCGGAGTCGGTGCGGGCCGTCTCGGTGTAGCGGGTGTCGAACACCACCCGGGTCACTCGGCGGGAGTTGATGATCAGCCGCGCGCAGGTGGCGCACGGCTCGTGGGTGACGTAGAGCGTGTGGTGGTCGCCGTTCCAGTTCGCCGCGAGCAGCGCGTTGACCTCGGCGTGGATGAAGCCGCTGTGCCCCTGGTCCAGGCTCTCCCGCTCGTTGGGCTCCCCCGCCGCCCGGCCGTTGTAGCCGACCCCGACCACGCGGTTCCAGCCGTCGAGCAGGCAGGCGCCCACCTGGACCTTCGGGTCGGGGCTGCGCGAGGCCCAGAGCCGGGCCGTGGCGATGCCCAGCTCGTCGAACGTCGGGCGGGCGATGGCTGCCTCCTCGGTGGACGGGGTGTGGGGAGCGCTGCTCGGACATGCTGGCGGCGGCCCGGCCGGCTGTCCAGCGGCGGTTTCCGCCGACGGTACGCCGGGTAGCGTCCGGGCATGCCGCAGGTCACCGCCACCATGTGGGTCCCGGTGCCCCCCGACACCGCGTTCGCGGTGTCGCAGACCACCGGTGACGTCCGCCTGCGATGGGACCCGTTCATCCGCTCCCAGCGCCTGCTCGACGGCGCCGTGCCCGGCGTCGGCGTGCACACGTTCACCCGTGGGCGCTGACTCGCGGGCTGGTGGGTGGTGGGGGAGCTGCTGGGGGGCGCGGCTGGTGGGGTGGTCCACAGGGTGTTCGAGCGTGTGTGCGGATAGTGACGGTGTGTGGTAGGGTGGGGGTTACGCACCAGGGCGAATGCCGAAGACTCACCGCAGGCGCGGGGGCGCGTCGGCTGTCTCGTTGGGTGCGAGTCGCGAGGGTGACGTGATAGCCCGCTGAGCGGGCCTCCAGGAGTGACGACCAGTCCCAGTGCTGCCCCGAGTCCCGGGGCGGCCCGGTCGTCGAGAGGAGGCCCGATCATGGAGCATCCGATCCTGCAGGCCTGTGCGAGCATCGCCGACACGGTCAAGGACGTCGCCGAGGTCAACCCGGTCTTCATGTCCACCCCCGCCAAGGGCGAGGCGCTGCGCCGGCTGGCGCGGGTGCAGGCCCAGCTGGCCGAGCTGCGGCTGCGGGTGCTCGCCGACGCCGGGGACGTCGCCGCAGACACCGCCGCGCACACGGTCGCGGAGTGGCTGACCGTGCACACCGGGGTGCTGCACGAGGACGCCCGCGCCGACCACCGCCTCGCGGTCGCCCTGGACCGCCGCTACGCCACCCTCGCGGCCGGGTTGCGGGCCGGGGAGGTCACCGTGGCCCAGGCCCGGGTGATCGCCCGCGCCCTCGACGACCTCCCCGACGACCTGCCCGAGGAGGTGCCCGCAGATGTGGTCGCCCTTGCCGAGTCCACCCTGGTCGGCCACTGCGCCGAGTTCGGGCCCCGCCAGCTGGCCCGGCTGGGCCGGCGGATCCTGGACGTGATCGCCCCCGAGATCGCCGACGCCGCCGAAGCCCGCCGGCTCGCCGCACTCGAGGCCCACGCCCACCGCGCCACCCGGCTGACCCTGCGGCGGGTCGGGGACGGCACCACCCGCCTGTCCGGACTGCTGCCCGACCACACCGCCACCCGACTGGCCACCTACCTCGAAGCGTTCACCAACCCCCAGGCCGACCAGTCCGACACCGGACAAGGTTCGGGGCGTGATCCCGGCGCGACCCGCTGGCCCGCACCCCCTACCCCCGCCGCCTCGGGCAGGCGTTGGGCCAGCTCCTGGAAGCCATCGACCCGCTCCGGCTGCCCCTGCACGGCGGCGACGCCACCACCGTGCTGGTGACGATCGACCTGGACTCCCTGCGCCACGACCTCGGCGTCGCCGACCTGCACGGCTCCCACGTCCCCGGCAACCCCGAGACCCAAAGCCTCGGCGAGACCCTCACCGCCGCCCAGGCCCGCCGGCTGGCCTGCACCGCCGGCATCATCCCCGCGGTCCTCGGCGGCGACTCCCAACCCTCGACCTCGGCCGCAGCCGCCGCCTCTACAACGCTCCCCAACGCCGCGCCCTGCGCCTGCGTGACCGCGAATGCCGCGCCGAAGGCTGCACCATCCCCGCCGCCTGGTGCGAAGCCCACCACCTCACCAACCCCTGGACCCGAGGCGGCCGCACCGACATCGCCGACGGCGCCCTCCTCTGCCACCACCACCACCACCGCGCCCACGACCCCACCTACACCGTCAACCGACTCCCCAACGGCGACCTCCGATTCCACCGACGCAGATAGACCGGCACCGCAGGACCCCTACCCTGGCCGGATGCCCATGCCGGCGACCCTCGCGACACCCCGCCTGCGCTGCGGCGGCTCACGGCCGCCGATCTCGAGCCGCTGCACCGGCTGTTCTCCGACCCGGGACACTCCGTCGGAGACGGCCCCGTCAGCGACCCCGCACAGACAGCGTCGTGGCTGGCGCGCCGCGACCTGGCGTACGACTCCGCCGGCCTGGTCTGGTACGGCCTCTGGCAGGCCCCGGGCACGCTGGTCGGCACGTGCGGGGTGTTGCTGTCGACGCGCTGCACTCCCGATCCCGAGCTGGGCTATGAGATCGCGAGGCAGCATCGAGGTCGGGGTCTGGCCACCGAGGCCGCCGGAGCCGTGACCGCCACCGCGCACCGCGAGGGCATTCTGCGGTTGTGGGCGACGGTCCGCCCCGCGAACCAGGCATCGCTGAGGATCCTGCGCAACCTCGGGTTCGGGCACGTCCGGACCGAGACAGACGACCGAGGCGATCTGGCCTTCTACCGAGCACCGCCATCGGCACCGGCTAGTGCTCGTGACCGTGCTCGTGCCCGTGCTCGTGCCCGTGCTCGTGCCCGTGCCCGTGCTCGTGACCGTGCACCTGCCCCGGGCACCGGCGCGACCCGGTCGTCCAACAGCGGCTGGGCCGGGTCCCACTGGGTGCCGTGCGCGGCGTCGTATCGCCGCCGGGCGATGGCCGACAGCGCCTCGAGCACGACCCGGTCACCGGCCAGCGCCGCCGTGATGTCGGCGTGGTCGTACGGCGGCGCCACCATCGACGATGTCGACGCCCACGACCGGGAGCTCGAGGCAGATCCGACGCACGGAGTCCAGCAGCTGCCGCGCGGACAGCCCGCCCGGCTCGGGGGTGCCCGTGCCCGGCGCATGCCCCGGGTCGCACACGTCGATGTCGACGGACAGGAACACCCCGTCGCACTCGTCGGTCGCGATGCCGAACGCCTCGGTGAGACACGCCTCCAGGCCACGGTGGCCGATCTCGGTCATCTCATAGGAGCGCATCCGCTGCTCGGCCATCCAGGCAAGCGTCTCCGGGCCGGGCCAGTAGCCGCGCAGACCGACCTGGAGGAACCGGTCTCCCCGCACCGAGCCGGCCTCGATCAGCCGCCGCATCGGCTGCCCGTGTCCCCACAGCGACCCGAACTCCACGTCCCCGGTGTCCGCGTGGGCGTCGAAGTGGAGGAGTGAGACCCGCCCCTGTCCGAGCACGTCGGCGACCCCGGACGCGTCGGAGAACGTGATCGAGTGATCGCCGCCCAAGACGACGGGGGTAGCGCTCCCGCCCTCGCGATCGTCGCGACCGCGTCGCGGATCTGACCGGGCAGGGAACGCTCGATGTCGCCGGCGTAGATCTCGAGGTCGCCGACGTCCACCACGTGCAGGTCCCGGAGCGCATCGGTGCGCAGCGCCAGGGACGGCCGGGAGCCGTCGTGCGGCAGGTAGTCGGTGCCGCGGATGGCCTGCGGCCCGAACCGCGCGCCGGAGCGGTAGGACGTCCCGCCGTCGAACGGTGCCCCGAGCACGACGACGTCCGCACCCGCGAACGACTCCGGATCGTCCAGGTCCGCCGCCGGCACGCCGAGGAAGGTGAAGTCGGGACCGAAGAGGTTGCCGATGCGCGTCATGCCGCACTCCTGCTCGATCGGGCCCGCTCGGGGCTGGTCGTCCGGGCAGCGGCAGTAGACCACACGGTCAGAGGCGGCCTGGCTCGCGGACGAAGGAGCTCGCGTAGGAGGTCTCACCCACGGCGATGGAGTACGGTGTAGTAGGACGCGATGCCGTGCCGCTGCGCCTCCCGGTGCCGGGGATGGTCGCGCCAGGCGTTGTGACACTGCCGGTCGGTGAAGGTGACGACGGTGCACCGCTCCCCGTCCTCGGCGACGAAGGTCTTGGTCGCGACGAAGCCGGGCATCGCCTCGGCCAGCGCGACGACCTCGGCCAGCTCCTCGCCGTACGCCGGATGGGCGTCGGGGCGCAGCCGGTTGCGGAAGACGGTGACGACCTGACCGACGTGCGGGCCGACCGGCGGGGTGCGGGCATGCGCCCTACGGTGGCGGGCCGCGGCCCGCCACGGCAAGCTCGACTCAGGCCGACCGGCCGCTCACAGGAACCCGCGCTCGGTCAGCACGTCCGCGAGGGTCACGGTGCCGATCTCCTGCAGGTCGTAGCGCACCCGGACGGCGGGCAGCGCCAGGTCGATGACCCGACGCAGGTCGATCGGGGTGCCGATGACGACCGTGTCGGCGCCGGAGGCGTTGATGGTGGCCTGCAGGTCGGTGAGCTGCTGGTCGGAGTAGCCCATCGCCGGCAGCAGGACGCCGATGCCCGGGTACTTGTCGAAGGTCGCCTTGATCTCGCCGACGGCGTACGGTCGCGGGTCGATCAGCTCGGCGGCACCCAGCTGCCGGGCCGCGACGGTGCCAGCGCCGTACTTCATCTCACCGTGGGTCAGGGTGGGGCCGTCCTCGACGACGAGCACGCGCTTGCCACGCACGAGGGACGGGTCCTCCACCGTGGTCGGGGAGGCGGCCATCACGATCGTCGCCTCGGGGCTGACCGAGCGGACGGCGGCCAGCTCCGCCTCGATGCCGGCCCGGTCGGCGCTGTCGACCTTGTTGAGGACCACCACGTCGGCCATCCGCAGGTTGACCTCGCCGGGGTAGTAGCGCAGGCCGTCGCCGGGGCGGTGCGGGTCGGCGACCACGAAGGACAGGTCGGGGGCGTAGAAGCTGAAGTCGTTGTTGCCGCCGTCCCAGAGGATGACGTCGGCCTCCTGCTCGGCCTGGCGCAGGATCGCCTCGTAGTCGACCCCGGCGTAGATCACGTTGCCGGCTGCGACGTGGGGCTCGTACTCCTCCATCTCCTCGATGGTGCAGTCGTAGCGCTCGAGGTCCTCGATCGTGGCGTAGCGCTGCACCGCCTGGGCGGCCAGGTCGCCGTATGGCATCGGGTGCCGGACGCTGACGACCTTCTTGCCGGCCTCGCGCAGCATGGTCTGGATCTTGCGGCTGGTCTGGCTCTTGCCCGACCCGGTGCGGACCGCGGTCACCGAGATCACCGGCTTGCTGCTGCGCAGCATCGTGGCCTTCGGGCCGAGCAGCCGGAAGTCCGCGCCAAGGGCGTTGGCCTCGGCGCTGCGGTGCATGACGTACTCGTAGGGCACGTCGGAGTAGGCGAACACGATCTGGTCGACGGAGTGCTTGTGGCACAGGTCTGCGAGCTCGGACTCGTCGTGGATGGGGATGCCGTCGGGGTACAGGCCCCCCGCGAGCACGGCGGGGTAGCGCCGGTCGTTGATGTAGGGGATCTGGGTGGCGGTGAACGCGACGACCTCGTAGGTGTCGTTGTCGCGGAAGTAGGTGTTGAAGTTGTGGAAGTCGCGGCCGGCGGCTCCCATGATCACGACCTTGATGCGGTCAGCCATGAGGACTCCTTGGTGGGGGGTCCTCGGGGTCTCCGGGACCCTCCTTGGATGCTAGTCCCGGGCGTGCCCAGCGCGGGGGTGGGTTTGGTCACCACGGTCGCCGGTCACCCGCGGCCCCCGGGGACGTCATACGGACGAAGAACCCCACCACACTTCGTGTGACGGTCCCGCGGCCTGGCCAGGCGCGCCGCCCCCGCGCCGCTGGCGGACCAGCGCTCACGGGGCGGTGGCCGGGCCCATCCCGTTGCGCAGCAGGTTGCCGCGCCCCGTGGGCCAGGGCAGGCACGCCGCGCCGGAGCCCGGCACGGTGTAGACGTCCAGGCCGTGGTCGAAGCTGGTGAGCACGATCTCCAGGGTGCCGTTGCCGGTCAGGTCCCCGATCGACGGCGCGGCGGGGATGCCGATGCCGTTGCCGTCGCGACCTTGGCGGGGGATCTTGAGCGAGTACAGGCGCCGGCCGCCGGCGTTCAGGACGACCAGCCGCGCGGCACCGCGGGTGAGGGAGTAGGTGCCGAAGACCAGCTCGGGCCTGCCGTCCTTGTTGAGGTCGGCGGCCACCACCTCGGAGGCGAACCGCTTGGCCTTGCGCGGGGCGTAGGTGTAGGACCACAGCTTGTTGCCGTCGGGCCCGACCGCGTAGACCTTGCCGCCCGGCACGGCCGAGACGATCTCGGGGCGGTTGTCGCCACGGATGTCGACGACGGTCGGCGCGGGGATCCCGGAGGGCGGGTACCAGTCGCCGCTGGGGCGGTGCGCCGGCTTGCGGCTCAGGAACGGCGTGTTGAAGCCACGGTGCCGCCGGGCCGACCGGGAGCCGATGCCGTAGGCGCCGTCCAGCGCCACGAACGCGTAGCCCTGGGTGCGGTAGGGTATGTGCAGCTCAGCGTTCGGGATCCCTAGCACCTCGTTGCGCCCGTCGCCGTCGAGGTCGGCGACCGACGGCGGGGAGGCGGTCCACTGCAGCCACATCTTCCTGGCCGGGCTCGGCCACGCCCCGACGTGCTTGTGATAGTGCCGGCGCTCGACGTTCGGGCTGAGCCAGCGGATGAACTGGCCCCAGCCCATCCGGCGGCCGTAGGCGCTGGAGTCGCGGTTGGTGAACCACGGCGAGGCCAGGACGGAGGTGCCGTCGTGGTTGAAGACGTTGATCTGGTGGTTGTCGAAGGTGGTGACGATCTCCAGCTCGGGGTCGTCGTCGAGGTTGCCGATGCCGACGTTCTCGCCGTACATGCCGTAGCCGTGGTTGCCGACCTTGTTGAAGGTGAGGTCGTTGCCCTTGCCGCGCAGCCGGTTGTAGCGGGGCCACGCCGGGTCATGGCCACCGGAGGGCTGGTAGCGCCGGCCGGCGGCGTTGAAGACGAACACCTGGGCACCCGTGCTGGAGGTGTTGGTGGTCGTGACCACCACCTCGGTCTTACCGTTGCCGTCAAGGTCGGCCGCGGCCATCCCGCGTGCCTCCGGACACTGTCCGCCGCTGCAGGTCGAGGCCGTCCACTTGGGCCGCAGCCTGCCGCCGCGGAACTGGTACGCCGCAACGGTGCCGCCGCTGCCCGCGACCACGATGTCGGTGACGCCGTCGGCGTCCAGGTCGGCGACCACCGCCGGGGCGTAGACCCGCCCCTGCGTGGCCGAGCGCCTCCCGAGCTGGTGGCCCTGCGCGTCGAAGACGAAGGTCGAGTAGAACGGCGCCACGATCTCCAGCCGGCCGTCGTGGTCGAGGTCGACCAGCCCCGGCGAGGAGAACCAGCCGGTCTGACCGGTGGCGATCCGCCGGACGAAGCGCGGCTTCTGGACGGCGGCGGTGCCGCCCTCGGACGTGCACCCCGCAGGCGCCGCCGGCGCCGCCGTGCCGGCCCGGGCCGACGGGCTCTGCTCGTCGCGGGCCCCTGGGGGCTCGGCGGCGCGCCGCAGCCGGTGGCGAGCACCAGCGCTCCGCACGCGAGCAGCCGGGCTCGCATCCGGGAGCGCGCGCGGGTCGGCGGTGGTCGGCTCGGCATGCGCCGGAGGCTACTCCCCCGGGGCGCCGGCAGCCTCGTCGAGCGCGGCGGCGACGCGGCGGTGCGCCTCCCAGATCTCCTCCGGAAGCCGCTCGAACTGCTCCAGGTGCGCCTGCCGGAAGCCCATCTCCTGCTGCCAGCGGGCGGTGTCGATGGTCAGCACCGCGTCGAGGTCGGCGGGGTGATGTCCACGCCGTCGAGGTGGAGCTCGTCGGCGGTGGGGACGACGCCGACGGGCGTCGCGGTGCCCTTGACCTCGCCCCTCTTGAAGCGCACCAGCCACAGCAGCGCCCGGAGGTTCTCGCGGTACCCCGGCCAGCGGAAGTGGCCGTCCTCGGGATCGCGCTGGAACCAGTTGACGTGGGCGAAGATCGGCTGCTCGGTCGCCTGCCCCATCACGTCGAGCCAGTGGCGGGCGTAGTCACCCTCGCCGTAGGCCATGAAGGGCCGGTTCGACATCGGGTCGTAGCGCAGCTGACCCTCCACACCCTCGGCGGCGAAGGTCGCCTCGGCGCCGAGCGTCAGGCCGTCGTACACACCCTCGGCGACATCGGTGATGGCGCGGATCAGCGGCTCGCGGTCGCGGGTGCGGCCACCGAAGATGATGGCGTCGACGGGCACACCCTGCGGGTGTCGTAGTCGTCGGCGACGTTGGGCACGTTGGCCAGCGTCGTCGTGAACCGGCTGTTGGGGTGCGCCCACGGGTCACCGGCCTGCTCGGCCGTCCGGTCGGCGATCGGCTGGCCCTTCCAGTCCAGCCAGCCGGTGACGTCGGCCGGCGGCTGCTTGGTGCGGCCCTCCCACCAGACCTCACGGGTCACCGGGTTGTAGGCGACGTTGGTGAAGATCGTCCCGGTGCCGTCGGCGACCGAGTCCAGGGCGGTCGGGTTGGTGACCTCGTTGGTGTCCTTGGCCACGCCGAACACGCCGTTCTCGGGGTTGAAGCCGTGGATCCGACCGGTCTGCTGGTCGGCCCACAGCCAGGTGATGTCGTCGCCGTGGAAGGCCACGTGGTAGCGGTCGCCGAGCGCGTCCGGCGGCAGGGTCATCGCGAGGTTGGTCTTGCCCGAGGCGCTCGGGAACCCGCCGGCGACGTGGTACTTCTCGCCGGTCTGCTTGTCGACGATGCCGAGCAGCATGAACTGCTCGCCGAGGAAGTTGTGCTTCCAGCCGTCGTACATCGCCTGGCGCAGGCCGTGGGCGATCTTGCCCAGGAGCGCGTTGCCGCCGTACGACGAGCCGAAGTGCAGGATCGTCCGCTCGTCGGCGACGGTGATGAAGTAGCGCTTGTCCTCAGGGGTGCCCTGGCCGAGGTTCTCCAGGTCGCCGGTCACGTGCACGGCGCGCACGAATGAGCTCGGGTCGGCCAGCTCGGCGAGGTAGCCGGCGCCCACCCGCGCCATCCGGATCATGTGCAGGACGACGGTGCGGGTGTCGGTGAGCTGGACCCCGGCGGCGTAGGCGTCGAGGGGCGAGCCGGGCGGGGACATCAGGTAGGGGATGACGTACATGGTCTTCCCGCGGGACTGACCGGCGACGAGCCCTTCGAAGAGCTCCTTCATCTCCGCGGCGGGCCGCCAGTTGTTGTAGACGCCCTTGTCCGTCGGGTCGTGGGTCGCCACGATGGTGCGCTCCTCCGAGCGCGCCGTGTCCTTGGGGTGGGAGCGCGAGTAGTAGCAGCCCTCGCCGACGGGCTCCAGCTCGCCGGCGGCGAGCGCCTCCTCGACGAGCCGGTCGTTGTCGGCAGAACTCACGACCTCGATCCGGTCTGGCTGCGTGATCGCCGCCCACTGCTCGACGTACTCGCGCACGTGCGGGTTGGTGAGCCCCGCTTCCGCCAACGCCAACGCCACATCCGCCATGGTGGACCCCCTCGGTCACTAGGTCTCGATCCCTCGTCGAGATCACTGGTCTCGATGCCGACCCGCCGTTGGGTCCGAACCCTGATGGCCACTCACTGTGACCCAGGAGGACCGCCCCCGTCACATGGAACGATCTAAAGAGCCCGCCGGCGGTGATTTGGTGTTACCCACGTCTCACTCCGAGCCGGCCCCGGTGCCGCGAGGATCGCGGCTCGCGGTCAGCCTGTGACGCGGAAGCCCCCGGCGTGAGCAGGCATGACCGGCACCGCCGGGGCGACCCTGGTGGCCGGACATCACCCAAGTCCGTCGCTACGAGGCCGGCACCAGCCAACCCACCCTCGATGTCCTGCGCGCCCTCGCGGTCGGCCTGTCAGTCAGCACCGACGCTCTGGTCTTCAGCGAAGATGAGCGTGGTCCCGCCCACGACCAACTACGCCTTCACCTCGAAGCCCTCAACCAGCTCGACGACGACGAGAAGGCCACCGTCATCAACCTCATCGAGTCCGTGCTGCTGCGCCCCCAAGCCCGCAGGCTCGCACGCAGCAGCAGACCAGTTCAGACGACCGACTGGACCTTGAAGTCCCGAGGGCTCGCCGCCGCGATGAACTCCGCCAGCTCGCGTCGGACAAGGATCTGACGGTATGCACTCCAGCCGTCGCCGAACCACTCCGGACTCGCAGCGATGTCAACGCCGTCAAGCGCAGGGACGATCCGCAACGGCGGCAGCGTGCCGAAGGCCAGCGGCATCCAGCGCCAGGTGCCGCAGTCTGAGCACTCGGCCCCTGCCGTGCCGTGCTGCTCGGTCGCCTTCGCTCTCAGTTCATCGGGGTCGAACCATGCGTCTCCGACGCTGGACACAACGACCTGCATCGCTTCGCCTGGCGGCGCCCCGTGCCACTCGACCTTGAGCAGATCCAGTTGGAATCGGGCCGCCGCGTCGGTCGCGACCGAACGTTCCAGGCAGAGAGCGTCGAACTGCCAGTTGGGCACCCAGGCCCCCTCGACGGCCTTGAAGCCCTTGCGCTGCAGGACGATCGAGCCGGTCTGCGGTCCCTTGGGCACTCCGCAGGCGTGGCACCAACCGTCCTCTCCGAACATCGGAGTTTGACCCCAGGAGTCCTCGGGCCAGGGCCAGCCGCGATTGCGCTTGAGGTAGAGCTCGACGTACTCGGTCATCCCAGCCCCAGAGCTTGCAGGATCTCAGGATAGTCCGCGTAGATCTGCCTCGCTGCGCCCTCGATCTGCGCCCTGCTGGCTGTGCGCGTTCCGGCACCGTAGGGGATCGCCTGCCTCCACATGTTCGTGAAGACCTGATGCTCGGACCTCGTGACCACGATGGTCGCCCAGTCGTCGGTGTTGCCGCCGATCTGACGCGCGAAGCGCCGCTCGATCAGATGGTGGGCCTGGATCGCTCCACGTTGGCCAGCTGTGATCGACCGCTGCGTGCTGAACGGCGCGATACCGGCCGAGGAGTGGGTCAAGCCGCCGAACTTGGATACGCCGTTTGCGGCAACACCGGTAGCCACCACGAAAACCGGCCCCGGACCTGCTTCTCCTAGCCGCTGACCTGCGGCGATGTGTTCCGGCGGCCCGACGAGCACGTCGACCGCGACGTTGGAAGCCCGGACGCGAGTTTCAGCCCCGGCGCTGGTTGCGGCGGACGCAGTAGCGGCAGCGAAGACGACGGTGAGGATCGCAGTGACGACCGCGACGAGCACCAACCATATGAGTTGTCGAACAGGGGCGTGCCGTCGGAGGCGCATCTTAGAGCTGCTCCTCCCATGGGCGAGACGACTCCAGCATCCTGACCGTTCCGGTGTCTCGCTCTACAAGGATCGGGCCATTGCCTGCCAGAGCATGAACCATCGATCGCGTCTCCAGGAACGCCACGGTGTTGTAGAAGAAGATGAACGCGGCGTCCGTTTCAATCGTCTGGTCTGCGGCGATCGCCACTGGCTCATCGACTGCCGGGCGCACTCTGGTGTCGAGGACGTCCGTGGCGATCGCCAGCGCTTCATGAAGTTCCATCTCAGTTCGTCCTCAAGAACATGAAGCTGTCGAAGCCGCTGAACGAGGCCGCTCCGCCGGTTTGGCCGTCCAGGAATCGGATCGTGCCGCCTTGGTTCACGCCATTGAAGACGTGTCCAACGTCTCCCGTGCGGCCGCCAAAGACGATCCCACGAGAGCCAGGGCCAGCCTGGGCCAACATTCGCTCGATCTGGGCTTGGCCCGAAACCGACTTGAAGCTTCCGCCGTAGATGCGTTCTAGAGCAGCGATCGACGTGGGGCCAGAATTGAGTGCCGACATCGGCGCTCCAGCCAAGGTCGAGTCTGTCGCGATCGCACAGTTCACGCAGTTCTCGGTGCCCTTGAGCGGGTTCACTCCACGGTTCGAACCGGCCTCGGTCTTTGCGGCAACACCAGTAGCCGCAACGGACGCAGGCTGCAGCCAAGCCACGGCCGCGTTCGGGGCGTCGTCGGCAGACCCCGATTGCTGGTGTTGCTCCGTCGCCGGCTGTTGCACAGCATGCTGGTAGGCAGCGTCGTAGGTGTAGGCAACTGCTCGGCCGGCCGTGCCAGCGATCGCGGATGGTGACGCGATCGCGGGCAGAATCAGGAACAGCAGGGCCGCGAGAAGCGCTGGTAGGAGTCGACTCACGGCACGAGGCATTAGCTCTGATCCTCCGGCGGACCCATACGGAATTCAGGAGCGCACCAGCCGGTCAAGAGGTCCATGACGTCGAGCACCTTCTCCTCATCGTCTTGCGATACCAGGCCGCGGATCTGGCTCAGATCCTCCAGAAGGGCCTCGCCGGCAATGCCCTCGTACAGGAGTCGCCGAACCACTGCTCGGAGGCGCTCGAAGCCTTCAGCGTGCTCGACAGCGGTGAGCATCTCATCCCGGCGCTCGATACTCACGGGAGCACCTCGCTCCACGAGCCGGCCGTGCCGTGCAGGTAGCCCTGGTACTCCTCAAAGGGCATCTCCCACGCGGGTTCCAGGAATCCGTGCCCTCCAGCATCAGGCACATAGCGAAGGCCGGGACCCAGATCGCACGAGCTGATGCAGTACATGTTGAGGTCCTTGCCAGAGCCGCCGAAGGAAGGCGGCCGGCGATACTCCGGCATGCCGGTTGGGGAGTCGTTGACCGACATCCCGCCGGTTCCCGGGCGAACCATCCCGCCCTCGTCGACGGGGATGTCAATGCCCGGCCGAGCCCCCAGCGTCTTCGCCGAACTACCGAGCTCGGGAGTCCCGCCCGCGGCGCCTCTCATGCCTCGGTACAGCGTGGTCCCGCCGTTTGCGGCAACCTGCCCGGGCGGAAGCGAGGAAGGCACCGCCCACGTCACCGGGGCTGGAACCCGCGTCGCAGTCCCAGCCCGCGCAGCCTGCACAAGCGGTGCGAGGTCGTTATAGGCGTGGGTCGCGGGGTCGTAGGCGGTGCCGCGGTCATGCAAGGCGGGCGGGCCGCGTTCAGACGCTGCGCGTGTATCGGGCGCGTCGTGGGCGGGAGCGTCGTAGGTGTAGGCGTGGACGATCGCCGGGGGGCTCGCGGCCACAGCTTCATGCGGCACCGCGAAGCAGGCCGCGAGGGTCGCGAGGATCAGCGCGAGCAGGCGTCTCACAATGGCTCGGTCTCCCAAGCAGGACTTTCGGGGATCACCCAGACCTTCACATGAGGCAGCGCGTCCATCACCGCTGCCGTCACGGCCACGTTGTCCGTCCGCTCGTAGTCGTCCTTGGCAATCAGGAGGATCTCCTCGTCTTCGCCTGTCCCGACCGCACGGCGTGCGGAGGCAATTCCAAACGAGGCGAGTACCGCCCGGATGTCCTCCCGAGCGAAGCGGCCCATCCGCTCAGGGCCTACCACGGCGGTACCAGGGGAATCGTCCAGTGATGTTCGAGCTGGGACACGGGATCAGGGAACAGCCACTCAGGAGCGCCACCGGGGCTGCTGTCGCGGGGAGCGCGTCGCGCTTGATAACACCATCCATGCTCCGGACCCTTGCTCGCGTGAGCATCTGACCTGAGCTGACCTTGGGGAGCCCCAACTCGGACCGAGGGTTGGCCATACCCATCGGGTTCTCAGGGGTCCAGGAGTGGCTCCCATGGTCCCGACTCTACCGCCGTGGACCCGTAGACATACTGCTCACCTTCGAGGAGTTCATCACCTGCGTTTGCGGCTAAGCGTCATCGTGACGCCCACCTTCATCAGTCGGCAGCTCGCGAGCTGCGATCGCCTCGACCAATGATACGAGGCCGGGAGGAAATTCCGGTCCTGCAGGCTGAACCGTGAGCTGACCACTGGGATCCCGGCGCAACGAAAGGACCAACCCGGCCGTCGGCAGCCATGTCGACGCACTCGAGGACGAGAGGCGGTCCTCATCTACACTCCCGAAGATCGGATCTCGTAGAGCCTCCCGGCGTACTCCAAGAACTCCATCAGAGGAACCCCATGAAGTTGCCGGCAGCCCCGAATCTGGCGCCGGTCTCTGGCAGAAGAAACTCCATGACCGGACCGTGTGCGCTGTCCACGTAGGCGCGGAACGCGGTTCGAGGGCTCGTGAGCAAGTCATCCAAGACTGACTGCCCCAGGGGGGTACGCGGACGGGCTTCCGACCTGGGACCGGATAGCCGTCTTGCCTTGTCCAAGCTTCTTCTGGAGAGCCCGTCCAGCGCGCGTAAACCACATTACGGTCTGCGGCTTGACCAGCCTGAGATAGCGCGTCGGGGCCGATGCCGCAGCTGTTGTGGACGAGGACCGGGGTCGAGCCCGCGTAGTAGGTGTGAATGCCGTCGACGGAGAGGTTGTAGGCCGTGAGGTCCTGGTCGTAGACGCGAACAGCGGCGACGGCGAGCAGCCGGCCGTCGACCCGTCGGACCTGGGCTGGCCGGTCGCTGGCTGGCGTCGGTGAACTGCCCGGTGGTGGCATCCCAGATCGGGTGCCCGTCGGTCGAGTCGAGCACCGACCCGTCGGTGAGGCTGATGAGCACCATCTCGTGTTGCCCGGAGTGCCTGATCAACTGCACGACCGGTTCGGCCTTGGTCTTGCCGGCCTCTGGGTCCGTGGCTAGGACCTTTTCACCGACCTTGACGTCCTTGATCGGCTTCTTGGTGCCGTCGGCCATCGTTACGGGCGTGTCGGCGGTGAAGGAGTTCAGGCAGGACTCGGCTGCATCACGTACTCCGGTTGAAGCGGCCGCGTCTGCGGTTTCTGCGGCAACACCGCTTCCCTCAAGCGCGCGCAACTCCCCGTCGATCGCCTGAGCGTGGCCATTGGTCGAAGTCGCAGCGTGCGCGGCCTGCACGACTAGGGCGGGGTAGTCGTAGGTCGTCGCGGCACGGGGGCCGGCTTGGCGCGAACGTGCTGAAGCGCCGTCCGACGCACAGTCGACGGCACGGTAGGCAGTCTCTTGTTCGAACGGTGCGGGCGGGCCGCGCTCGGCTTGCGTAGTTGCATCCTGGGGCGAACGGTCAGGGTGGTCGTAGGTGTGGGCGTGAGCGAACCCCGGGCCGGCGGCCATGGTCGGTCCTGGGCTCGCG
>JAWKJR010000006.1:0-158414 GCA_041393675.1 Nocardioides sp.
CGCTGGGACCGCTCCGGGGCTCTCGATGGCGCCTGAGCTCGAGGCCGCCGTCGTGGCCGCTGGGACGGTCGCCGCGACCGGCGCCCTGGGCGCGCTGGCCGTCTGGCGCCTGGGGCGGAGGCGACCGACGCTCGCGGCAGCGACCGGCCCCGCGGTCATCGTGGTCGCGGTGGCCGCTGGCGTCCTCGTCACCGCCCGCGCCATGCTGATCAACCAGCACGACGTGGGAGTCATCGTCACCGCGCTCGCCGCCGCCCTGCCGGTGGCGCTCGTGATCGGCGGGTGGCTGGCAGCACGCCTGCGTGAGCTCGCCCAGCGGGCGGCCGACGAGGCCGCGGCGCGCGCGACGGCGTCCGAGCTGGAGCAGGCCCGGCGCGACCTGGTGGCGGGGGTCTCCCACGACCTGCGCACCCCGCTCGCCGGCATCCGCGCCATGGCCGAGTCGCTCGAGGACGGCGTCGCCGACGACCCGCCGCACTACCTGGCGCGCATCCGCGCCGAGGTGGACCGGATGGACACCATGGTGGGCAACCTGCTCGACCTCTCCCGGCTGCAGGGGTCCGGCCAGGCGCTGCGCCGTGACCCGGTCGACCTGCACGACCTGGTGTCGGACGCCGTCGCGTCGGCTCGGCTGGTCGGCGAGCGCAGCCAGGTCTGCGTCACCGGCGCCGGCGACCGCCCGCTCCACGTGACCGGGGACGGGCAGCTGATCTCCCGCGCCGTCGCGAACCTGCTCACCAACGCCGTCCGGCACACGCCCGCCGGGTCGAGTGTGACGGTCACCGCGCACGCGGTCGACGGCGCCGCCCGGATCGAGGTGGCCGACGGCTGCGGCGGCTTCCCCCGCGACGTCCTCCCCCTCGTCTGCGACGCCGGTTTCCGGGGGGAGGCCGCCCGCACACCCACCGCAGGAGTCGGTGCCGGCCTGGGCCTGGCGCTGGTGCGCGAGATCGCGCTGGCGCACTGCGGCGACGTGTCGGTGGCCAACATCGACGGTGGCTGCCGGTTCGTGATGACCCTCGCCCGATAGCCCAGAGAGCCCAGTCAGACAGCCCAGACAGCCCAGACTGCTCAGACAGTCCTGATGGTCCCGGGGCCCGCGGGCCACGGGCAGTCACCCGGGGATGAAGCCCCGGTCGAGCTCCCAGGGGCGAAGGGGTGAGTGCTCGATGATCCAGGCCTGCACGTCCCGGTCCAGCCCGGTGAGCACCAGCAGCCCCACGACGACGAACACCAGCCCGAGCGCCCGGCGGAACCACCCGTGCGCGTCGGCCAGCCAGCCGAGCCGCCGCACCAGCCGCTGGCCGGCCAGGGCGACGGCGAGCAGGGTCAGGCACAGGCCGAGCGTGTAGGTGGCGAGCAGCACCACGCCGTACGACGGTCGCGCCGGGATTACCGTGACGATCACATACCCGTAGAGCGGGCTGCAGGACGAGAAGACCGGCCCCAGGGCCGCGCCCGTCAGCACGGCGCCCGCGACACCCTCGCGCCCGCGTGCGTCGGCCAGCCGCGTCGTGCTGCGCTGCTGGAGCGCCAGCCGGCCGCTCGCCGCCTCCCACAGCCCCGGGAAGAGCCCGACCAGGCCGAGCAGCACCAGCAACCCTCCGGCCAGCAGGCTCCACACCCGCGGGTCCACCCCGATGAGGGTGGTGGAGGCCCGCAGCAGCAGGGTGAACGCGACGATCGATGCGCCCAGGGCGGCCGTGACGACCAGCGCGCGACGCGCCCCGGTGAGGGTGGCTCCGGTGAGCGACCCCCCGACGATGACCGGCAGCAGCGGGAGCACGCAGGGCGCCAGCGTCGTGAGCACGCCGGCCACGAACGCGCCCACCAGCGCCAGCATCGCGGGTTCCCTCCGGTCGGGTCAGGCCAGCTGGCCGGCGATGTCCTCGCCGGTGAACGTCCCGGTCCACTTCTTCAGCTGGTTGCCGTCCGGCTCGATCGCGACGAACGTGTGCTGCACGGTCACGCCGTAGGTCTGCGAGTCGGTCTCGCTGAAGTCCACCTTGACCACCGTGATCCTCAGGCACGCCGTCGCCGGTCAGGCTCGTCGGTCGCCCAGCAGTCGGACACCGGGTGGCGTGGAAGGAACAGCGACTGGCTGTCCGGCGTACGCCGCCGGGTCGGCGTCGTAGTCAACCAGCTCGACGTAGCGCCCGGGGGCGACCGCCGGCCGCACTCGAGCTGTCGGCGCCCTGCCCTCGGCCGAGCGCCGAGCCGCTCGCGGACGGCGCGGGCGTCGCGGCCGCGCTCTCGGCGGCCGCCGGGGCGTCCGCGGTCCCAGCGTCGGAGCCACAGCCCGCCAGCAGGCCGCCGCGAGGGCGGCGACGGCTGGCAGGGACGCGGGCAGGCGAGGTAGGCACGAGGACTCATGTCCTCAGCCTGCCCGGGAGCGACGGGCCGCAGGCCATGACCCACTGCTTACGGTTGTCTTGCGCCCGCCTCGCGAGCGGTACCGTGCGGTCATGACCGACACCGAGCCGGCCGGCACCGGCGAGCTGTCGGACGTCGTCGAGGCGTTCCGGGCGCTGCTGCAGATCCCGACCGTGTCCTACAGCGATCCCGCCCAGGTCGGCCAGCCCAGCCTTCGACCTCTTCCTCTCGAGCTGGCGCGGCAGTTCCCGCTGCTGCATGAGCGGCTCGAGGTCACCGCATCGCCCACGGCCTGCTCGTCCGCTGGCCGGGCCCGTTCGTACGCGGCTCCGACGCCCGTCGTGCTGATGGCGCACCTGGACGTCGTGCCTATCGACCCCAGGCGCTGGCAGCGATCCTTCTCCGCGGTGGTCGTCGACCGGGAGATCTGGGTGGGGACCCTCGACGACAAGGGTCAGCTGGTCGCGATCTGCGCGGCGGTCGAGCTACCTGGCCCAGGTTCGAGCCCGCAGGAGATCTGGCTCTCCTTCGGCTGCGACGAGGAGGTCCTCGGGGCAGCACGGCGCGCGCGAGGCGGTGGCCGAGCTGCGTCGCCACGCAGCGCGGTTCGTGCTGGACGAGGGCGGCGCCGGCACACGAGCGCCTTCCCGACATCGCGACGCCGGTCGCCGTGATCGGCGTGGCCGAAGAAGGGGTCACCTCGCTCGGAGCTGACCGTCCGAGGGCGGGGCGGGCCGCGCGTCGACGCCGGCTCGGATGGGCCCGACGGCACAGCTGCGCGCGGGCGATCTGCGGCTGGACCGGTCGCGTTCCCGGCCAAGCCTGCCCGACGGCGATCGAGCTGCAGGCCTGGTTCCACGCCCCGACGAGGCTGCGCCCGCTGCTGGCCAACGCCGAGCGGCTACGGCCAGTACTGACCCAGGCGCTGGTGGCCGCAGGCCCCAGGCGGCCGCGCTCACCCGCACCACGATCGCCACCACGATGCTCTCCGGCTCGCCCGCGATCAATGTGATCGCCTCCACGGCGACGGCCGGCCTGAACGCCCGGATCATGGTCAGCGGTATTGACCGGCACCGTCGAGCATGTGCGCAAAGGCGATCAGGACAAGCGGGTCTCGATCCGCGTCATCGTCAGGCGAGCGGCCGGTCTCCTTGCTACGACGGCGACGAGGCATGACGCCGCGGTCACCGGGAGAATAGCTTCCCCGATGCGGTGCCGGCGCCGTACGTCATGATGGCCGCCACGGACTCCCGCCGCTTCACCGAGATCTGCGACGTCTACCAGTTCGCGCCGTTCCGGATAGGCAAGAAAGGACCAGCGTGCGGCCATCCACTCGACGAGCGCATCGGCGTCGAGGACTTCCTCGATGGAGCGGTGGCTGCCACCGGCTGATCGAGTACTCTGATGACCGCTCCAGCGCCGGCGGCCCAGCGATCCCACTCGCTTGCCGCGGTCGTCGGCTTCCCTGGTCGCGGTCGAGATCGCCAGCGGCATCCTCCAGGGCTTCACCCCGATCTGGAAGGACATCGCCGGCCATCTGTCCATGCGCGACGCCGACGTCCAACTGGTTCGAGGCCGCGCAGCTGATCGTGTCCGCGCTGTCGATCACTTCTCGCCCGGCTCGGGGATCTGGTCAGGCACAAGAGGGTGCTGCTCCTCTCGACCGCGGTGACGGCGCTGGGGTGTGGGTGCTGGCGTTCGCGCCGTCCTTCGCCACCTTCCTGGTGGGCTTCGCCGTCCAGGGAGCCTACGTCATCTGGCTGCCGATGGGGGTGGCCATCATCCGCCGGAGGACGGCGGGTGACCCGCGGCAGGACCGGCTATTGGCTGGCCGCCGGCATCTTGGTGTTCTCGCTGGAGATCGCCGTCATCATCAGGGCGGGCGCGAGCGGGTCGCTGGTCGGGGAGCTGTCGATGGGCGCCCTGCTGATGCTGCCGGCGATCGCCGTGACGGCGGTCTGGTTCGTCATCTGGTTCGGCGTGGAGGACCGGCCCGGCGAGTCGTCCGGCGGCATCGACTGGGGCGGGCTCGGGCTGGTCACGCTGGTGCTCGGGCTCGTGATGGGTGAGGCTCTCATCGTGGTTCGGCTCCAGGGCCGGGCTCGCTTCCCGGCTGGGCCCTCATGGCGCTCGGTGCCACCCGGCGTGCTGCCGTTCGTGCGGTACGAAGCGGCCCACGCCGAGCCGATCGTGGACGTCCGGCTCTTCGCCGACCACGCGATGTGGCCGGTGCAGCTGACGGCGTTCCTGTTCGGGATGTCTGTGCTGGGTGCGCAGATCCCGCTGCCTCGATACGCACGCACCGACCCGGCCGAGACCGGCCGGCCTGGGTGCCTCGGCCGGGTTCGTGACCGTGCTGATCGTGCTCTACGTCATCGCGCTCGCGGTCAGGCGCTGACCCTGCCGCTGACCTCGCGACTGCTGGGCCGCGTCGGGCGCTCATCGTGTCCTCGCTGCTGGTGGCAGTCGGCTGCGCCCTCTGGTGCCCTTCCACGCCCCACGCCTGGCGGGCGCTGCTCAACATGGCGATCGCCGGCCTCGGCTCCGGCGCAGTGGCGGCGCTCGGCGTCCGCGGCGGCAGCCGCGCCCCCCGAGCGCACCGGCTTCGCGACCGGCATGACCAACCCGGGACCAAGACCGTCGGTGGCGCCATCGCCTCGCAGTCTTCGCCATCGCTCGCCTCGACCGGGTCGCTCGCGGACGTCGAGGCCGGTCACGCCGCTCGCCGGCTACCTCACCCGTCTCTGGTCGGTGTCGCCGTGGCGGCCCTGGCCGCCGCAGCGGCCCTCGCCGTCCCCCGCGACTCCTTCGCCGACGCCGCCGAGCTGCACCACTGACGCCTCACCACCGGCGTCGCATCACCGGCGTCCCATCACTGGCGCACGCGCACGGGAACCGTTCCGACGGCTCGGCGCCCCCGCGAGGAGTCATCCGGGCCTTATCCGGTGCGGCTGGTGGCGAGGTACTCGACCACGTTCTCGACGAACGCCTCGTTGTTCCCGGGCAGGTTGTCCTCGTCGCTCCAGTTGGAGTCCGAGGTGTCACCACCCGGCCGCGACCAACTTCATGTCGCTCGAATCCCACACGGTTCCGTCACGTAGCCGTACGCCAGCATCCAGCTGGTTGCGATCTGGACGCCCGTGTAGTAGCCCAGCGCGTCGGTCAGCACGGTCACCCCGGAGTTCGGGTAGTTCACGATGTTGCCGAAGGCAGCCGGGTTGACCGGGAAGGTCTCCCGGACGCAGGGAGCGTGCAGGCGGTGACGACGCCGACGTCGTAGACGAGCACCGAGTCAGGAACGACCCAGATCCGCGTTGGTCTCGCCGCAGCACCGTGCTCGCCGTTGGCAGAACACCGACCCGCCAGTCGACGCGTGCTGGAGCGCCGCCAGCGTCATCGGGGTAGCCGGTGTAGGTCGTGACCATATCTGCCGGTAGTCACTGGGGACGACAGGCATGGTGCGCCGACCACCGCGTGAGTACCCCATCAGGTCATCGTCGACGCCAGGACCTGGGCGTCGTTGCCCACCCGACTCCAGCTCGAGGATGTAGATGTCGTTCCCGCCCGGGGTCTCGCAGTCGGTCGGGAAGTACCACGGTCCGCCGTAGCTGCGGTCGCTGTCCCCGGATGTCGATGGCGACCTCCTTCTCATCAGTGGGAGAGCCACACCTTCGCCACCATGTCGAGATTCAGGCCGTACCCGAGGGTCGACCTTGACGCAGGTGTCGGGTTCGGGTCGCGTCGCTGCTTGCCCGGAGCACCTCGGCGGTCGCGTCCAGGGCCGTGACGTTGCCGCGCGGACTCCACGGCGATAGCCCCGCGGGCTTCGGTGCCACCGCCCGGCGAAGATGAACTCCTCAGTCACGGGGAGATCGACGACCAGGGCGGCCTGCGGGTCAGCGCGTGGGCGTCGGTGCTGGTGCCGCCAGTCGGCGAAGTTGTCCACGCCGACCCCGAACTGGGTGTCGAACCAGACTCCCGCGCTGGCCTCGGCCCCGATGTTGTAGGCGCGCATGGCCCACCGATGCTGGCCTCCAGGACCGGCGCTCGAGGCTGAGGAGTTCAGCGGAATTGACCGTGGTGATCTGGGTGGAGATCTTGCGGAACTCAAGCCGCACGTCGGCGCGACCTCGACGTCGAAGCCGCGGCGCGCGGCGGTGACGAGGTTCTCGCAGGTGCGCACCTCGCCCGGGACGTCCGGGAGCCAAGGCGGCTCCTTCATCAAGATCTCGCCGTGGAAGGACCGGTCAGCTCGAACGACGAGGTCGAAGGTCACGGACATGTTGTTGTCCAGCTTCAGGCACGACGGGATGGACGCCGCAGGCGCGGAGGTGGTCGCCGCGGACCGCCCGCGCCGGGCACGGCGGGGTCTGGGCACCGAGATGGGCCCACTGCTGTACCCCTCCACGTCCACCGGAAGTAGTCGAACGCGTCGCCGAGGGGGTGCCTCGTCGAGCGGCCTCCCCGTTCTGCGCCACAGCCACCCGTGCTGCCGAGGTAGCCGCCCGCCAGCACGGCGACGCGGGCGGAGCCCAAGACCCGATGACGGTGGGCGCCGGCCGCTCAGCCGGACGACCAGACCGCCGGACCGCGGCCCGACGGCCACGACCTCGGCGGGCTTGAGCAGCTCGGCCTCGGGGGCGCGAGGGTAGCGGCCTGCTCCTGGCCGGTCTCGGCCTCGGTGCCGACGTTGACGGTGAGTAATGGCCCCGCAGCTCGAGCGAGCCGGGCGAAGAGCGCGTAGGTGTACTGCTGGCCCGCGGCAGGCCGGTGTCCGAAGCCGCGTCACCCGACACGGCGACGGGCGTGCCCCACCGGTCACCGAGGCGGCCGGCTGGATGCCGCTGTGCGGCGCCGGACGGCGACGTCGCCTGGGTTGGCCCAGGCCGGTGACACCCGGTCCGTCGCGAGGTCGGTGACCTGGAGCTGGCGCGGAGCCTTGGCCGCGAGGCGGTACCGCACCCGCACCTTGCGCACCGATCCGGCCACGGCGCGCACTGTCGAGCGCGAGAGGGTCGCGACGTACAGCCGGCCGTTCCGCACGATCTGCGGTACCGCCACGCCACGGTGGCGCTGCGACGCCGCACCCACCACAGTACGCCGCTCGACGCGGTGCGCGCCGTCGGTGGCGACCACGCCGGGCCCTTGACCGTCACGGTCACGGGCAGCCCACGTGGGGCGCGAAGCACGAGCTTGACCCGCCCGAACTTGGCGCGCGCGGCTGCCGCCGCACCCGGGCCGCTGGCATCCGCTGCCAGCCGCTGACTGGCACCGAGCAGCGTCAGACCATCGCCAGCACCACGAGCGCCACCGCGCGTGGTGCAAGCATGGTAGGCCTCGTCCTTGCTGCTGCCCGTCGAACCCGCGCCGACGTGGGAGGCGAGTATGTTTCGTGCCGTACATCCCATGCCTGGACAGCGCGGGTCTGGAAGGAAAATTCTTGCCGTGACCCACCACGCCAGGTCCCGAGGACGCGCCCCGTCCCGCAGGTGGAGGGGTACGCCGCCGCCCAGCCTGCTACCTGTGGTGCCCCGCAGCCGCCTCGGCCGTCGTGCAGCCCGGTGCGACCGCTGCGGCAATGCCTGGTCCTGCTGCAGGGCGATCGTGGTCGGCTGGTTCGTCGGCATCGCATCGGGGTGCACCGCCGGGCCAGCGATCGTGCTCCGACTCGGCTGGCTCGGGCTGAGCGTGGGCGCCGCGGTCTGGCAGGTACGCCGGCTGAGCAGTGCCGTCGGGGCGCCGTACCTTCAAGAGCTGGCGCACGGGTACACCACGCTGCGCCTGCACTGGGGGACCTTGTGGAACGTCGCGGCGCCCGGCCGCAGCATCACCTTCCGCCAGCCCTGGGACTACCGGGGCATCTGGGTCCTGGACTCCGGTGGACGGGTGCAGCAGACGCCGCAGCCCGGCATCCTGCCTCCGGGGATGTACCCCAGCCCGCACCAGGCCGGCCAGTTCGAGCTGTGGACCGGCGCCGGCTGGGCGGGTGTCATGCGACGTCCTCCCGGCGGGGTCGCCGGCGGTCCGCAACCGGCCTAGCCTGGTGCGGTGACCCCCGCCGAGGACGAGCCCCGGCCGGCCGCGCCCGATGGTGCGCCGGCTCGCGACGCGCGCACCGGCAAGTCAGCGGCAGCCGAGCGGGCCCGGCAGCAGGACAAGTGGGTCGAGCTGCAGGTCCAGCAGGCCATCGACCGCGGCGACTTCGAGGACCTGCCGGGGTTCGGCAAGCCGATCGAGGGGCTCGGCGCCACGCACGATCCCGACTGGTGGGTGAAGCGGCTCGTCGAGCGTGAGCGGATCACCGGCGTCCTGCCACCCGCGCTGCAGCTGCGCAAGGACGACGCCGAGCTGGACGCGACGCTTGACCGGATGTCGCGCGAGTCCGACGTACGTCGCGAGGTCGAGGACTTCAACGAGCGGGTGCGTGCGGCGCTCTACCAGCCGCTGGGTGGGCCGCCGCTCATCACGCAGCAGCGCGACGTCGACGCGACCGTGGCTGCCTGGCGGCGGCGGCGCGGCAGGTGAGCCTCAGCCGACGGCCGGCTTGGTCCAGGCCAGCGTGTAGCGGAAGAACAGCCGGCGCCGCAGTCTCGCGCCCGGCAGGACTCGACCCGCCAGCTCGCGCAGCTCGCCGAAGGTGTGGTCGGGATCTCGCATCGGCATCGGGTCGGGCGGCGGCGGGATCCGCACGGCGCGCGGGTGCTTGACCAGGCCCACGAGGGGGTTCAGCGCGGCGGACGCCAGGTCCACGGCCACGTCGAGCGGCTCCCCGATCCCGGCCAGTCCGATCACCAGCAACCGGCCGCCGGGCCGCAGCAGCTCGCCCGCTCGCCGCAGCGAGGGCTCGGGATCGAGGTGGTGCAGCACGGCCACCATGGTGATCACGTCGAGGCCTGCCGGGCTCGGCCGCGTCGGCGTACGACGTGAAGTCCTGCTGGCGCACCTCGACGCCCATCCCTTCGACCGCACGCCGAGCCGCGGCCGCCATCTCCTGGTCCGCATCGATCGCGATAACGCGATCGAACTCCCCGCCAACGAGCGAGCCAGCACCCCCGCACCACAGCCGACGTCCAGGGCGGTACACCGGCGGTCGGGCAACATCCGGAGCAGCCAACGGTGGTAGTGGTCGTTGTGGCTCCAGGGGTGCCGCCGGTTGAACCGGTCGAGCCCACGTGCCACGACCCCGAACTTCTGCTCGACGATCCCTCGCCACTCCCGCGCCCCCACGGCATCTCCCCCTCGCCACCTCACCCGCGCAGTCCTGGCACGGCGTGCAGTAGGTCATACCGCGTCAGGCCGCTGGGCGCTAGCGTCCGGCCATGCCCAGCAAGAGCCCGAAGGACTTCTTCCGCCCCCTGGCCGGGGGCCCCGCAGCCGCTGATGGAGATCCCGGCCCGGCCGAGCCGCGCTATCCACTTCTTCGACCCGTCCAACGAGAAGATGGCGGCCAAGGTGCCCCAGATGGTCGGCACCGTCGATGTGCTCCTCGGCAACCTGGAGGACGCCGTCAAGGCAGACAACAAGGAGGCCGCCCGCGAGGGCTGGTGCGGATCGCCCAGGAGACCGAGGGGCTGGGCGGCGGCGGCACGACCCAGCTGTGACCCGCGTCAACGCCCTCGACAGCCCCTGGGTGCTCGACGACCTCACCCGGCTGGTGACAGCGATCGGCGACCGGCTCGACGTCATCATGGTGCCGAAGGTGCAGGGCGCCGAGGACATCCACTACGTCGACCGGCTGCTCGCCCAGCTCGAGGCCCAGGCCGGCTGACCCGCCCGATCCTCGTGCACGCGATCCTGGAGACCGCTCGCGGTGTCGCCAACGTGGAGGAGATCTGCGGTGCGTCGCCACGGATGCAGGGGCTCTCGCTCGGCCCGGCCGACCTCGCGGCCGACCGGCGGATGAAGACGACGCGCGTCGGCGGCGGGCACCCCGGGTACCTCGTCCGGCAGGATCCGCCGGCCGGCCCGGACGGCACTCCCGACATCGGCACCATCCATGATGCCGGGCGGACGACGTACCAGCAGGACCTGTGGCACTACACGATCGCCCGGATGGTCGACGCGTGCGCGATGCACGGGATCTACCCCTACTACGGGCCGTTCGGGGACATCGCCGACGTGGTGGCGTGCGAGGACCAGTTCCGCAACGCGTTCCTCCTCGGCTGCGTCGGCACCTGGACCCTGCACCCCAAGCAGATCGAGATCGCCAACCGGGTCTTCTCCCCCAGCGTCGAGGACATCCGGCACGCGGCCGGGTCGTCGCCGCGATGGGCGACGGCACCGGGGCGGTGATGCTCGACGGCAAGATGGAGGACGACGCGTCTCTCAAGCAGTGCCTGGTGATGGTCCGGCTGGCCGAGGAGCTGGCGGCGATCGACCCCAGCTCAAGGACCTCTACGCCTCGATCGAGGTGGACTGACATGGCGTTCCGTCCGCGACGCTCCGTGCTCTACATGCCCTCCTCCAACGAGCGGGCGCTCGAGAAGGCAAGACCATCCCCTGCGACGGCCTCATCCTCGACCTGGAGGACGCGGTCGCCCCCGACGCCAAGCCCGCCGCCCGCGAGGCCGCCTGCGCGGCAGCGGGGTCGGGCGAGTACGGCCGGCGCGAGCTCACCATCCGGGTCAACGGCGTCGACACCGAGTGGCACGACGCCGACATGGCGGCCGCCTGCGCGGCCGGGCCGGACGCGATCGTCGTCCCCAAGGTCGACTCCGCGGACGCGGTCCGCTCGCTGGTCGAGGCGATGGAGCGCCACGGCGCTCCGACCACACGATGCTCTGGGCGATGGTGGAGACCCCGGTCGCGATGCTGCACGCTGAGGAGATCGCGGCCGCGTCCGACCGGCTGTCGGTGCTAGTGATGGGCACCAACGACCTGGCCAAGGAGCTGTACGCCGAGCACGTCCCCGGCCGTCAGCCGCTGCTTGCCGGGCTCGGCCTGGCGCTGCTGGCCGCCCGGGCGACCGGGAAGGCGATCCTCGACGGCGTCTACAACGACGTCCGCCACGAGGAGGGTTCCTCGCCGAGTGCCGGCAGGGCCGCGACATGGGCTTCGACGGCAAGACGGCTCATCCACCCCGGCCAGGTGCCGGGGCCAACAGGCGTTCGCCCCGTCCGCGCAGGCGGTCGAGGACGCCCGCGGGATCCTCGCGGCGTGGGCGGCCGGGCGGGGGTCCGGTGTCGTCACCTACCGCGGCCGGATGATCGAGAACCTCCACGTGGCATCGGCCGAGCGCGTGCTGGCCATCCACGAGGCGATCGCCGCGCTGGAGGGCTGATGGGCGACCGCTGCGGGGCCTACCTGGGCGCTGCGGCTGAGGCGCTCGACCTCGCGGGCTCGGCCAGGGTCGAGGAGCGCTGGAGCGACGCCTCCGCGCTCGTCGGGATGACCGTGGGAGCCCTCGCCGCCCATCTCGTCTCGCAGGTGACCGGGGTCCTGGCGGCGCTCGACCACCCGGTGGACGGGACGCCGCTGACCCTCGACGAGCACTACGCACGGGTGGCCTGGCGATGGTCGGGTCCCGATGACCAGGCCAATGCCAGCATCCGCGGCTCGGGCGAGGTCTCGGCCGCGCGCGGGTCGACGGCCTTGCAGGCCGACGGCCGGGCCACCCTGGTGATCTTGACGGAGCGGCTGCCGGTGCTGCCCGCCGAACGGCCGGTGCAGCCGCCATGGCTGGCCTGGCCGCTGTCGCTCGAGGACTTCCTGCTGGTGCGGCTGATGGAGATCGCCGTGCACTCCGACGACCTCGCTGCGAGCGTCGGCGTACCGACGCCTGAGCAGCCGCCGGAGGTCCTCGAACCGGTACTGGCGCTGCTGGCCCGGCTGTCGGTGGAGCGACACGGCCAGCCGGCGGTGCTGCGCGCGCTGACGCGCTCCGAGCGCGCACACGGGACGATCTCGGCCTTCTAGACGTGCCCGGGCAGTCCGGGATCAGCCGTCGACCACGCGGTTGACCGCCTCGGCGACGTCGGCCGCGGTGCGCGGCAGCCGCACCGTGCGGACCAGCGCGTTGCCGTCGACAGCCCAGCCGGGAGGTACGCACGCCGAGGCGTCGACGACCCGGGGCGCCGAGAAGTCGCTGTTGTCCACGACCACGTCGGCCAGCTGGCGCGGGCCGCAGGTCTCGACGTAGATCCGCTGAGCCTCCAGGTAGCGCCGCTGGTCGGGGTGGTCGGGGTCCGCCGGCGCGCCGTCGCGCGCAGCCAGCCGAGGCACCGTCACCTCCGGCGGGGCGTCCAGGAACACCACCAGGTCCCAGGCCAGCTCCAGCTCCGGGCGCTGGGCGAAGACGCCGTCCACGACGAGGACGCCGGACTCAGGAACGACCTCCTCGGGCTCGGCGACGTGCTCGTTGCGGCGTACGTCGTGCCACGCCGCGCGGTAGCTCGACCCCGCCCCCGCCAGCCACGGGTCCAGCAGCTCCCGGCGCAGCGCCCGATAGTCGAAGTGGCGCGTCCACACCGACTCGGCCGTCCGGCCCAGCGCATGGCGATGCTCCCGCGGGTGGTGGAAGTCGTCGACGGACGCCCGCACGACGGTTCGCCCGCGGGCCCGCAGCAGGGCAGCCAGCTCGTCGGCGAAGTGGGTCTTGCCCACCCCGTCCGGCCCGTCGACCGCAGCCAGCAGCGGACGGCTCACCCCAGGGAGCAGATCGGCAACCGCGGTGATCACCGCTTTCCGGTCGCTCGTCACGCGGGCCATGCTGCCATGCCGTGCGCCGCTGGCCCGGCGTCGAGCCCGGCGTCGAGCCTGGCGTCGAGCCCGGCGTCGAGCCCGGCGTCGAGCCCGGACACGATGAAGGGCCCGGGACGGATGCTCGTCGGTGGACCGCAGCCACCGCCATCCGTCCCGGACCCTCTCGCGCCACGTCTCCGCGGCGTGGTGACGACCGTCTCGGGGGGTCGTCCAGCACCGGACGTGGGGAGTCCGGCGCGTGCCTCAGGCGCCCTTGCCGCCCTTGCCGTGGTCCGGCTTGGCCGGCTTCTCGGGCTTGCTCGGCTTCTCCGGCTTGCTCGGCTTCTCCGGCTTGGTCTTCACGATCCCGGCGCAGTAGGTCTCGACGTTCTCCAGACCACCCGCAGCCTCGATGAGCGCGCTGAACGCGGTGCTCTCCAGCGCCTTGCCGTGCTCGGCCTTGTTGCCGGCCATGATGGCGTTGCACAGCCCGTGGAACGCCTTCGGCGTCTCGGCGTCGTCGGAGGAGTCGTCGCCCGGGTCCTCGGTGGAGTCGTCACCAGGGTCGGTCGACGGGTCCTCGGCGGGGTCCTCGCTCGGGTCGTCGGTCGCGTCGGAGGAGGCCGACGGGTCGTCGCCCTGGTCGCCCTCATCGGCGACGGTGCTCGCGGCGGGCTTGCTCCACGGCAGCTGGTGGCTGGCGGCAAGAGCCAGGCCGGATGAGGCGAACATGACCGCCAGAACGGTCAGCAGTACTGCCTTGGCGGCGGCCAATCGGCCGAGGGTGCTCGGTCGCACGGATTCACTCCTTGGGGTGGGGGCGGGGTCCAGGCGAGCAGCGTGGAACATCGACACCGCGGCATCCATGCGGCCGAGCTCGTCGTCCTGCGCGGACGCCGAGGCGGCGTCCAGCAGTCGGCGTACCTCGGGCGCGCCACCGTCGCCGCCGGTCAGCAGCTGCTCGCCGCGGCGGCGGGTCCATCGGGGCCGGTTCCTCGTGCTCATCTCACCCCCTTCAGCGCCACCAGGCCCGGAAGTGTCACGCCCGTCGAGTAATGAACCGTCTGTCCACCCAGCTGTCGGGCGAGCGTGCTCAGCCCGCGGTGAGCCGCCGAGCGAACCGCGCCGGGCCGCTTGCCGAGGATCCGGGCGGCCGTCGGAGCGTCGAATCCGAGCACCGCGCGCAGCATCACGGCCTCCGCCTGCTCGCGCGGGAGCGTGGCGATGAGGGCGACGGCGGCGTTCGTCGACAGGGTGTCGAGGGCGGCGCCCTCGACACCCGCACCAGCGGGCAGGTCGACCGCCTCACCCAGCTCGGCGACCGCGACCGGCCGGCGGGACTGGCGTCGCAGGTGGTCCAGGGCCCGGTGGCGACCGATGGTGGTCACCCAGCCCCGGAACCCGTCCGCGTCGCCGGTGAAGCGCTCCAGGTCCCGGAAGGCCTGCCCCCAGGTCTCCGAGGCGACGTCCTCCGCCTCCTCGCGACCCACCAGCACGCTGAGATAGCGCAGCAGCGGCGGGTGCACCGCCCGGTAGACGAGGCGAAACGCGTCCTCGTCGCCACGCTGCATGCGGGCGACCGCTCCGTCCAGGTCCATGCTCGACTCGCTCACGCGGGATCGGCTCCGGCGTCTCGGCGCAGCTTCTCGTCCAGCCAGGTCCTCGCCGAGCCCAGCCAGCCCGCGGCCTCGTGCACCAGTCGGCCCAGGGCGTCCTGGGTGCGCCGGAACGACTCGGCGTACGACGCCGCCGCCTGCTGGGCGGCCTCGCTCACGCGCGCCGTGGCGTCCTCGTCGCGGCGCGGGTAGCTGCCGCCGAGGACCTCCGCGTAGGCACCCGACTCCGCCCAGCGACGCAGCTCGAGCGCGCACCACGGCGAAGGGGTGCGTCTGGGTCTCCACCAGGAACGCCTTGAGCACCGAGTCGCGCAGGTCCTCGGTCTCGTCGTACTCCGCGGCCTGCTCGAAGAAGGACGTGAGGTCGAGGTCGTCCAGGTGACCGCCGCTGGCCAGCTTCATGTGCACCCGGGTCGCCACGGCGGGGTCCTGGGTGGCGAGCAGGCCGGCGCGGTCGGCAGACAGCTCGGACTTGCGCGACCACTCCAGCAGGGCGGCGGTGACGACGCGAACTCCCAGCGCCCCGCCCGGCACGGCGTACAGCACACCCGAGAGCGCCATCAGTCGCAGTAGCAGGGTCCGGTAGACGGCGTGCCCGCTCAACGCGTGACCCAGCTCGTGCGCGATCACGAAGCGCAGCTCATCGGAGTCCAGCAGATCGACCAGGGCGGAGTTCACGACGATGATCGGCCTGTTCATGCCCAGGGTGACCGCGCCCAGCTCGGGCGCCGCCCGCACGAACATCTCGGGCAGCTCCTCCACGTCGAGCACCTGCCCGACGTCGGCGAGGAGTCGGTGCAGCTCGGGGAACTGCCGGTCGCTCACGCGCACTGCGGAGCTGAGGTAGACCAGCCGGACCTGGCGCTCGCTGATCAGCCCGTTGATGGCCTTGAGCAGGGCGTCGAATCCCTTGAGCTTGCGCAGCGCTACCAGTGCGCCCTTGTCGGCGGGGTGCTCCCAGGCCCGGGAGGAGATCCCGGGCAGGGGCGTCCGCCGGCGCGCGGGTCGCTTCGTGGCCATGCGCGACATCCTGCCACCGGGGCTCCTGCCGGCGTTGCCGCTTGGCTCAATCCGAGGCGGCATCGGGATGGGTCATGAACTCCCACACCAGCCCGTGTGCCAGCACCACCAGCGCGACCAGGAGCAGGGCCTCGGCCTGGATCGGCGCCAAGCCGATCCGGGAGGCGATCTCGGGCGCCATCCCCACCACGGCGATCAGGAGGTACAGGCCCGCCGCCACCGCCTGGTACGCCGAGCGACGCGCGGAGGCGGCGCGGGTGAGCCGCCACAGCCGCACCGTGGACGCGCAGCCGACCACCGCCACACCCACGAAGCTCACCCGCCAGACGGCGGGCAGGGCGGCGCCCCCGACCTGCGCGAAGAGGCCCATCAGCGCGGGCAGGAGGAAGGAGAGGTAGACACCGCCGACGGCACGGCGCAGATCCGGCCGCCGCAGCCACTCCGGCCGACCCTGGACGACGTTCCACCAGAGCCCGATCAGGGTGAAGCACATCGCCGAGAAGAACCCGTAGAACGTCGTCAGATCCATGGACCGCCATCATTCCCGCATGGGGATCCGCACGCCACGTTCCTCGGCGACCTCGCCCGCGCGGTCGTAGCCCGCGTCGACGTGTCGGATGATGCCCATCCCGGGGTCGTTGGTGAGCACCCGCTCGATCTTCTGTGCCGCCAGGTCGGTGCCGTCGGCGACGCAGACCTGGCCGGCGTGGATCGAGCGACCCATGCCCACCCCGCCGCCATGGTGGATCGAGACCCACGTGGCACCCGACGCCGTGTTGACCAGGGCGTTGAGCAGCGGCCAGTCCGCGATCGCGTCGGAGCCGTCGAGCATCCCCTCGGTCTCGCGGTACGGAGACGCGACCGATCCGCAGTCCAGGTGGTCCCGCCCGATCACGACCGGTGCGCTGAGCTCCCCCGAGGCGACCATCTCGTTGAACCGCAGCCCGGCGAGGTGTCGCTCGCCGTACCCCAGCCAACAGATGCGGGCCGGGAGCCCCTGGAACTCCACCCGCTCCCCCGCCAGCGTGATCCAGCGTCGGAGCCGCTCGTTGTCGGGGAACAGCTCCAGGATCGCCCGGTCCGTCGCCGCGATGTCGGCGGGGTCGCCCGACAGCGCCGCCCACCGGAACGGGCCCTTGCCCTCGCAGAACAGCGGCCGGACGTAGGCCGGCACGAAGCCCGGGAAGTCGAAGGCCCGGCCGTAGCCGCCCTTGCGCGCCTCGTCGCGGATGGAGTTGCCGTAGTCGAAGACGACCGAGCCGGCATCCTGGAACTCCACCATGGCGCGGACGTGGCGGGCCATCGACTCCTCGGCCCGCTTGGTGAAACCGACCGGGTCCTCGGTGCGCTCGCGCTCCCAGTCCTCGAACGCGACGCCGAGGGGCAGGTAGTACAGCGGGTCGTGCGCGGAGGTCTGGTCGGTGACGATGTCCACGGCCATCCGCCCGGCGTGCACGCGCTCCAGCAGCTCGGGCACCATCGCCGCCGCGTTGCCGAGGACGCCGATCGACAGCGCCCGCCGCTCGGCGCGCGCCGCGAGTGCGAGCTCGACGGCGTGGTCGAGCGACTCCGCCCGGACGTCGAGGTAGCGCGTCTCGAGGCGACGCTGGATGCGGTGTGGGTCGACCTCGACGCACAGGGCGACCCCGTCGTTCATCGTCACGGCGAGCGGTTGGGCTCCGCCCATCCCGCCCAGGCCGGCCGTCACCGTGACTGTGCCCGCGAGGGTGCCGCCGAAGTGGCGGTCGGCCACCGCGGCGAACGTCTCGTAGGTGCCCTGCAGGATGCCCTGGGTCCCGATGTAGATCCACGAGCCGGCCGTCATCTGGCCGTACATGATCAGCCCCAGCTCCTCCAGCCGGCGGAACTCCTCCCAGCTCGCCCAGTCGCCGACCAGGTTGGAGTTGGCGATGAGGACCCGGGGCGCCCACTCATGGGTGCGCATGACGCCGACCGGCTTGCCCGACTGCACGAGCATCGTCTCGTCGTCCTTGAGCGTCCGCAGGGTGCGCAGGAGCGCGTCGTACGCCTCCCAGGAGCGCGCCGCCTTGCCCGAGCCGCCGTACACGACCAGGTCCTCGGGGCGCTCGGCGTTGTCGGGGTCGAGGTTGTTCATGAGCATCCGCAGCGGCGCTTCGGTCTGCCAGGAGCGGCAGGACAGCTCGGTGCCGTGCGGTGCGTGGATCGGAAGCCGAGGGTTGTCTGTCATCGGAGGGGCTCCTCGAGGTGGCGTCTATCGTCAGAGGCATGCAGGAGATGGAGCTGGTGCGGTCGCCCGACGACCGCCGGCGCTACGAGCTCGCCGGGATCGGCTGGCTGCGCAGTTCCAGCTGGCTGTCGAATCGGGCGGAGGCCGGCACTACAGCGGCCGCGCCCCAGTGGGCCTTCGAACCACGCGGCTGGAGCGGCGGCAAGGCGGAGGCGATCGACCTGCGCAGCGGGATGCCCATGGGCGGCTATCGCCGCACCGGCGCCTTCTCCCACCGTGGCGAGGTCAGCTGGGGCGGGCGGATGTTCGAGGTGTCCAAGGCGAGCTCGTGGCGGCAGCGCTACCGGCTCGCGGACGGCGCGGCGACTCTGGCCGAGCTCGACGTCAAGGGCTACGGCAAGCGCCCGGCTCGGATGCGGGTCGAGCCGGGGGTGGTGGCCGCCGAGCCCGGACTGGTGCTGTTCACGTGCTGGCTGTGCCAGCTGTTCGTCTCCCAGGACACCGCCTCCACCAGCGCGTCCACCTGAGCGAGGGCCCGCCACGGCTCACTCCTCCGTCGGGCTGGCGTGGCCGTCGGCCCACACCTCGACGACCTCGGTGATGAGCCCGTCGGCGACGGTGAGGAACGACGCGAGGTGGAACAGCGCCTCCTCGTTGAACACGCGGGCGCGCAGGACTGCTCGATCGTCGGTGGCGACGATGTCCTCGGCCACGACGCTCCAGCGGCCGGGGTAGTCGTCGTTGAACGCCACCCAGTCGTCCGGGCCGAAGGTCCGGCCGTCGTGGACGAACCCGATCCGGCAGTCGTCGGCCAGGAGGGCGCGCAGGGCCGGCCAGTCGCGCCGGTCGAGAGCGTCGGCGAACCGATGGGCGAGCGAGGCGGGGGTGGCGGTCATGCGAGAGCTCCGATCTCCTTCTCGGCGGCCACGAGCACGGCGCCGGTGCGCACCAGGTCGACGGCGGCCTCGATCTCCGGGGACAGGTGGCGGTCCGGCCCCGGCCCGCCGACGCCGCCGGCCCGCAGCCGGCGCACCACCGCCGCCGTGGCGGGGGCCGGCTCCAGCGGCGCCCGCAGCTCCAGCGCCCGCGCGGCGGTCATCAGCTCGATCGCCAGCACGCGGGTCAAGGCGTCCACGGCCCGGCGCAGCTTGCGGGCGGCCGCCCAGCCCATCGAGACGTGGTCCTCCTGCATCGCGCTGGAGGGGATGGAGTCCACCGACGCCGGAACCGCGAGCCGCTTCAGCTCCGACACCAGCCCGGCCTGGGTGTACTGGGCGATCATCAGCCCGCTGTCGACGCCCGGGTCGTCGGCGAGGAAGGGCGGGAGGCCGTGGTTGCGCGCCACGTCGAGAAACCGGTCGGTGCGGCGCTCTGACATGGACGCCACGTCGGCCACCGCGATCGCGAGGAAGTCGAGCACGTAGGCCACCGGCGCGCCGTGGAAGTTCCCGTTGGACTCCACCGCCCGGTGGCGCCGTCCCCCGCCGGGGTGTCCCGGGTTGAGGAGCCGGCGCAGCCAACCCCGCTGGTTGGGAGCCGGCGCAGCCGGCGTCTCGAAACAAGCGCTGTCGAGGAGTACGACCGGGTTGTCGATGGCGCTGGCCAGCTCACGGCCCGCCACGGTGGCGGCGTGCTCCACGGTGTCGCGGGCCGCGCCGTGCACCTGCGGGGCGCATCGCAGGGAGTAGGCGTCCTGCACCCGGTGGCAGTCCGGCCCACGATGCGACGCGACGATCGCCGAGCCGCGCAGGACCGCCCGGAGGTTGGCGGCCGCCAGCGCTTGGCCGGGGTGTGGCCGCAGCGCCTGGAGCTCGGCTGCGAACACCCGGTCGGTGCCCAGCTGACCCTCGACGGACATCGCCGCGGCGATGTCGGCGGTGCGCAGCAGCAGGCGGAGGTCCTCGACAGCCAGGACCAGCATGCCGAGCATGCCGTCGGTCCCGTTGATCAGGGCGAGCCCCTCCTTCGCCACGAGCTCGACCGGAGCCAGGCCGGCCGCCGCGAGCGCCTCGCCCGCCGGCCGCAGCCGGCCCGAGGCGTCGCGCACCTCGCCCTCGCCGATGAGCGCCAAAGCACAGTGGGCCAGCGGCGCCAGGTCGCCCGAGCAGCCGAGGGAGCCGTACTCGCGGACGACTGGCGTGATCTGGTGGGTGAGCAGGTCGGCCAGCAGCTGCGCGGTGGTGAGCCGGATTCCGGTGTGCCCGGTCGCGAGCGTGGACAGCCGCAGCAGCATCAGCGCCCGGACGACCTCGCGCTCCACCTCGGGGCCGGATCCGGCGGCGTGGGAGCGCACGAGTGACCGCTGGAGTCGGGCCCGCGACTCGTGGGGGATGTGTCGGCTCGCGAGTGCTCCGAAGCCCGTCGAGACGCCGTACGCCGGGGTCTCGCCGCCGGCTAGCTCCTCGACCACGCGGCGCGCTGCTTCGATCGCCGCGATCGCGTCCGGCGCCAGCGCGACAGGGGCGTCGTGTCGGGCCACGGCGACGGTATCGGCCACGGTGAGCGGCCCCGCGCCGACCGTCACGACGCCCACCGCGGGACGCCTGGTCATGGTCATGAGCACATTCCACTCCGCGACGACGACCGCCACCAGGGTCCGCCACCAGGAGCTTGTCTCGGATCTCAGACATGACACCCCGACCGCGTCTCGCAGCGTCCCACCGACATGAGGACGTGGCCGGTCACCGCTGCCGACGACATCGCCCGGCTGCCCGCACGCGCACACCGCGTGCCCAGGTGCCACCTGGCAGGGATGGGCAGCACCCGATCGCTGACGGCCCCGGCCGCGACCGGGGCCGCCGCGCTCAGCCGGCGCAGATGACGTAGGCGGTGTTGGCGGCGTTGGGGCCACTGAACTCCGCGACCCAGCCCGTCGGCGTGCTGCCGTTCGTGGCCGGGTAGCGCACGCACCGTGCGGGAGCCACCCCCGTTGGCGCCGCCGCCCACCGCGACTCGACCGGCAGGGCAGCTCACCGTCACCGTGCTGGCGTTGGCAGCGGACGTGACGACCGTCGCCCCCGTGACGCCGGAGGGACCAGCCGGACCCTCCGGACCTTCCGGACCCGCCGGACCAGCCGGACCCTGCGGACCCTCCGGACCGACGGCGCCCTCAGCACCCGCCGGACCAGCCGGACCCTCCGGGCCGATCGGACCCTCCGGACCCATCGGCCCGACCGCGCCGTCAGCACCGTCTGCGCCATCGGCACCCGCCGGACCAGCCGGACCCTCCGGGCCCATCGGACCCTCCGGACCCATCGGCCCGACCGCGCCGTCAGCACCGTCTGCGCCATCGGCACCCGCAGGACCAGCCGGACCCTCCGGGCCCATCGGACCCTCCGGGCCGGCCGGGCCGACGGCGCCGTCCGCGCCCGCGACACCCTGAGGTCCGCGCTTGTTCCAGCTGATCCGGGTCGCCTTCACCCCGCAGTGCTGGGTGGCCGGGTCGATGACTCGGATGCTGCCGTCGGGCCGCCAGCAGGCGACGATCTTGGCTGAGGTCGTGGCCGCCGCGTCGGCGGCGGTGATGCCGCCGAGGACGGCGACGGTGGCGATGCCACCGGCGACCAGCTTGGCCGAGGTGGAGCGCGGGTGGCGCAGCGCGCGCAGGGTGAGCTTCGACATGGTGGAGTCCTTGCTGACAGGGGCCGTGGCCTGGGACGGGTGGTTTAGTCCACCCAGCGCCAAGGTAGAGGCCGGGTCGGAGTCATGTGACGGAAATGACAGAAGATGGTCCAGTCCGGTGACGTTGTCCTCCGCAGCCGCATGCATCAGGGTAGGAGGGCAGAAGGAGGCCCCATGTCCAAGAAGCTCACCCCACCCGAGGGCGCGGACGACGTCAGCGCCACCGCGGTCAAGCAGACGCCGAGCGGCCTGGACCCGGAGAAGTACAAGACCGACGGCCGGCTGAAGAAGGCCTTCTACGAAGCTGAGATCGCTCGGCTCCAGGAGCAGCTGGTGCTGCTGCAGTACTGGATCCAGACCCAGGGCCTCAAGGTCGCCGTCATCTTCGAGGGCCGCGGGTCGGCCGGCAAGGGCGGCGTGATCAAGCGGATCACCGAGCGCACCAGCCCGCGCACGGTGCGGGTGGTCGCGCTGCCCAGACCGACCGACCGCCAGCAGACCCAGTGGTACTTCCAGCGGTACGTCGAGCATCTGCCGGCCGCCGGGGAGATGGTGATGTTCGACCGCTCCTGGTACAACCGCTCCAACGTGGAGTGGGTGATGGACTTCTGCACGCCCGAGGAGCACCAGGAGTTCCTCCGGTCCTGCCCGGAGTTCGAGCGGATGCTGGTGCGCAGCGGCATCAAGCTCATCAAGTACTGGTTCTCGGTCTCCTATGACGAGCAGCGCCGCCGGTTCGAGGCCCGCAACGCCGAGCCGCTCAAGCGCTGGAAGCTGTCCGACATGGACCTCGCCGAGCACGAGCTCTACATCAAGTACTCGATGGCCAAGGACACCACCTTCCAGTACACCGACATCAAGCAGGCGCCGTGGTACGTCGTCCCCTCCGACGACAAGAAGGCCGCGCGGCTGAACTGCATCGCCCACCTGCTGAGTCAGTTCGACTACCAAGACGTCGCACCCGACGTGATCGAGCTGCCGGTGATGCGCGAGATGCCCTACGTGCGGCCACCCATGCACGAGCAGACGTTCGTACCGCAGGTCTACTGAGGCGAACAACGCCGCCAGCGGTCAGTCCAGCCAGCCGCGCCGCGCGGCCTCGACGCCGGCCTGGAACCGGCTGGCCGCGCCCAGCTCGGACATCACCTCGGCCATGATCCGGCGCACCGTGCGAGGGGAGACCTCCAGCCGGCGGGCCACCGCCTCGTCGGTCAGGCCGCCCGACGCCAGCCGCACGACCTCCCGCACCACCGCGGAGTGGACGGCGGCCTCGCGGTGCCGCGCGGTGCCGAGCGGGTCGGCGAGGCGCCACATCTGCTCGAAGTACTCCATCAGTGCCGCGACGATCGCGGGTACGCGCACCTCGACCGCGCCCTGCGCCGGGCGTTCCGGAGCCCACGGCAGCAGCGCCACCTCGGCGTCGACCACGACCATGAGAACGGGCACCGTTGGCGCCGTGCGCACCTCGCCGCCTGCCTCGTTGAACCAGCGGGCGTACTCCATCGTGGCGGGATCGGTCCGGGCGCTGTTCTGGTAGACGGCGCGGATCGCCACCCCGCGCGCCAACGCCGCAGCGTTGAGCGGGCGGCTGGCCCGCATCGACACCGCCGTGTGCCGACGGCCCGGGTTGAGGGACACGGCCTGGTGGCGCGCCTCGGCCGCAAGCTCGGTGAGCCGCTGCCGGGTGGCGTCCCCGAGGGATGCCGGACGAACGACTCCCGCTCGAGCCCCGACTCGTAGTCCTCGGCGATCGCCGCCATGACCGCGCGCAGTCCCGCCAGCTCCTGCTGCTGCCTGACGATGGCGCTCTCCGCGGCCGCCTCCACGCGCGCCATGGCGACGCGCGGCGGGGTCGCCCGGAACGTCTCGTGATCGGTCTCGGCGACAAGGTCCTGGGCGCCGAGCTCGTCGAGCCCGGCGCGCACTCGCTCGGTGGCGAGCCCGGACTCCGAGACAAGCTCGGCGATCCCGATCCCTGGCCGGCGCAGTACCAGCCGATACACCGCCTGCGCGCCCTCTCCCAGCGACATACCCACCCCCGTGGCCACTTGCGGCCAGGCCCGTGCAGGCCAGACCCGCGCTCTTCCGGCCAGCATCGCGCACGGGGAAGAGTCGTGCCAACCGCCCGACGGTGCATCACTCTCGGGCGCCCACGGGGACGGGGTCTCGGCCGGCAGCACGTCGGCCGAGGCCCCGACATACGCGCCGCGGGAGCGCGCTCCCGCGATGTGGGCCCCGGCGTCCCGGCCCCAGGGCGCGGCAGTGCCGCACCGCCGAGATGCCGGGGTTGACGTGACCGGGAGCGTGCCCTGCTCCGCCGGCCACGAGACCGACAGGGGCGAGCGCACGGCGGCTCCGAGGTCGGGACGCCAGGGAGCTGGAACGCTAGGCCCGCGGGGTCCAGCCGGGGTCGGAACTCACGAGGGTTTACCCAGTGCTCTGGACCAGTAGGGCTCGCCGCGGGCCACGGTCTCCGTGCACTCCCTCGCCTCGCCCTCGAAGTAGGGGAAGTGGTTGCCCGGCGCGAGGCCGCCCCAGTGCTCCATGAGGCAATCTGCGGACCGCTCCAGCGGCTGCACCGGCCCGAACACCGCGGTCAGCTGCTCGCTCATGTGTTGGGCATGGCCGTCGTAGGCGTCCCACTGCACCAGATGACCCAGCTCGTGCAGCACCACGGTGCGGAAGTCCCGACGCGCGCTGCCACCCTCGGCCAGCATGTCCGAGAGCTCGATCCGGTCGTAGCCCTGGTGGGCATGGGCCAGCGCCGACTCGCGCATCACGCTCGCGATGGGGCCGGCCACCACGTCGATCACCGTCGACGGGCGGATGGGACCGATCAGCGCGTAGGCCTCGGCGGCAAGGCCGGTGTAGTCGCGGGGGTTGACGTGCCTGAGAACGCGCTCCTGACTCAGCACCTCGACCTCCCCGGCCCGGCTCAGGCGGTAGCGGTAGGTCGCCTCGAGTGTCGCGTCGGTGTCCGGCGTCTGCATCCAGGCGCCGGCGGTGGCAGCGGCGGACAGCCGCTCCTGCCCCACCGTCTCCCACGAACCGTCCGCGGCCCGACGCTGCAGCTCGAGCGCCGCGCCCCACGCCGCCCGGACGCTCACGAACTCGCGGAGCGGCTTCCCGCTCAGGACGGCGTTCTGGTCGTAGCCGAAGTCCCCCGCTCGAACGGCGTCGCGCGCACCAGCTCGGGCGGAGGGTGCGCGGCAGCCATGCGCGGCACCCTACGCTGCGGCCATGAGCCCACCCAGCCAGGTGCCCGCGGCGACGCGGACGCTGCGGGTGCTGCGGTTCCTCGCCAGCCAGCCCGAGCCGGTGGCACTGGACCGGATCGCGCGAGCCTGCCAGCTGCCCCGGTCGACGGCCTACCACCTGCTCAACGCGATGATCGCCGAGGGCTTCGTCGCCCACCTGGCCGACGAGCACCGCTACGGGCTGGGCGTCGCGGCGTTCGAGGTGGGCAGCGGCTACACCCGACAGGCCCCCCTCCAGCGGATCTGTCGGCGGTTCCTGGCCGACCTGGTGGACCGCACCGGCCAGAGCGCGCACCTCGCGGTCCCCCACGGGCGCGACGTGCTGTACGTGGTCGAGGAGCGCGCGCCCGGCCGACCGCCCCTGGTGACCGACGTCGGCGTCCGGCTGCCGGCCCACCTCGCCGCCAGCGGGCGGGCCATCTTGGCCGCCCTGCCTTCAGCGCAGGTGCGGGCGCTGTACCCCGATCGGGACTCGTTCGTCGACCGGCACGGGCTCGGCCCGACCTCGCTCTCGTCGCTGCGAGCGCTGCTCGCGGAGACCCGCCAGCGCGGCTACGCGACCGAGGACGGCGAGGTCACCCTCGGGTTCGCGAGCGTGGCGGCCGCCGTTCTCGACCACAACGGGCATCCGGTCGCCGGCGTCGCCGTCACCTTCGCCGCCGACGACCCGGCCGTCGACGGTGAGCAGCTCACCTCCGCGGTCCGGCGTACCGCGGAGCTCCTGACGCATCGGTTGGCAGGACGCTGAGCCGGTCTGGACCGGTTGGTTCAGATTCTTGCAGGACAAGTTCCTGCAGTGCCGAAATCCTTGCCTGGCGAGCGCCGGGAGGTTCGAATCCTCCTGCCGGGGCGGCAACCGCCCCCACACCTCCAGGAGATACCACGCATGAAACGCCTCATCGCGACCGTGGCCACCGCCGCCCTGGCCCTCGGGGTCGGCTTGGCAGCCACCGGCCCCTCTGCCGCCGCTCCCGGCTCCGGCCAGCGCCGCGCCGACGCCATCGCGTCCGCCCGCGCGCAGGCCACGGTCCATGCCTCGGCGACCGGCCTTGCCCCCGGTCAGTCGCTGCGCGCGGTCGACGTGACCCTCGACAAGGACGGCTCCAACCACGTCCGCTTCGCGCGCACCTACCGCGGCCTGGAAGTCGTGGGCGGCGACCTCGTCGTCCACCAGGGGCCGGGCTCGAGCTACCGCTCCGTGTCGGGCACGGCGCTCAAGCCGTTCAGCCTGTCGACCACCCCGTCGATCGCCGCGAAGAACGCGGCCCGGATCGCTGGTCGCACCGTGTCCTTCGCCAAGCGGCAGGCGTCGCCGCAGCTCGTCGTCCTGGCCCGCGGCGCCGGGACCGCCCTCGCGTGGCGCGTCGACGTCACGGGCCGGCGCGCTGACGGCTCCCCTGCCGGTGAGTACGTGTTCGTGAGCGCTCGCACCGGGAAGGTGATGGCGCACTGGCCGTCGGTGCTCACCGACACCGGCTCGGGCACCGGGCTCTTCGTCGGGACCGTCTCCCTGGACACGACACTCACCGGCGGCAGCTACCAGCTCAAGGACCCCGTCCGCGGCAACAACGCCACCTACAACGGCCCCGCGACGAGCGCGCCGATCTTCACCGATGCCGACAACGTCTGGGGCAACGGGCTGGAGAGCAACGTCCAGACCGCCGGTGTGGACGCTCACTACGGCATCGCCAAGACCTGGGACTTCTACCTCTCCACCTTCGGCCGCAACGGCATCGCCAACAACGGCCAGGGCGCCCGGTCCTACGTCCACGACGGCAGCTACGTCAACGCCTCCTGGAGCGACTCCTGCTTCTGCATGCGCTACGGCGACGGCGACGCCGCGACCTACTACCCGCTGGTGACCCTGGACGTGGCGGGCCACGAGATGAGCCACGGCGTGACCAGCCGGACCGCGGGCCTGGTCTACCGCGGGGAGTCCGGGGGCCTGAACGAGGCGACCTCCGACATCTTCGGGACGATGGTGGAGTTCTACGCTGCGAACCCCAATGATGCGGCCGACTACGTCATCGGCGAGAAGATCTTCCGCAGCTACAACCCCGCCACGCACTACATCCGGCGCATGGACAACCCCGCCCTGGACGGCGCCAGTCAGAGCTGCTGGAACAGCCAGACCAAGCGGATCGACGTGCACTACTCCTCGGGCCCGGCGAACCACTTCTTCTACCTGCTGGCCGAGGGCAGCGGCGCCAAGACGATCAACGGCATCCCGCACAACAGCCCGACCTGCAATGGCTCGACGGTCACCGGGATCGGCCGGGACGCGGCCGCCCGGATCTGGTACCGCGCGCTCACGGTCTACATGACCTCGCGGACGACCTACTCGGGAGCCCGCACCGCGACGGTCAACGCCGCCACCGACCTGTACGGCGCGTCCTCGACGCAGGTCGCTGCCGTCAAGGCCGCCTGGAGCGCGGTGTCCGTGAACTGACCACGGAGCCGCCGTGACGTGAGGTGTCACCCACGCAGGGGGTACGACGTTCGGGCGTCGTACCCCCTGAGCGTCCAGACGACCAGCCGGCCCGGCCACGCAGGCTAGGACAGTCCTCACGCCGGAGCGGGGCTGCCCCGGACCGCCGTTCTTCCGTATCGTCGGGCTCGACGCGTCCCGCCCCCGGAACGCGCCGCACCGCCCAGAGCTCCGGAGTGACGTCGTGAACACTGTGCTGGTCCTCGGCCTGCTGCTGAACCTGGTCGCGCTGCCGATCGTGGCGCGCCGGCTGTGGTTCCTCTTCCGCCTGATCCGCCACGGCCAGCCGGCGCCCGACCGCGTCGCGGAGTCACCGGCCGGCTCGGCCGCGCCGTCAAGACCGAGGTCGTCGAGGTCCTGGGTCAGCGCCGGCTGCTGCAGTGGTCGGTGCCGGGGCTCGCGCACTTCTTCACGTTCTGGGCGTTCCTGATCCTGGGCACGGTGTACCTCGAGGCGTACGGCGTCATGCTCGGGCCGGACGACTTCGCGATCCCGATCATCGGCCACTGGTGGATCCTGGGCTTCCTTCAGGACACCATCGCCCTCGCCGCGCTCGTCGCCATCACGACGTTCTTCGTCATCCGACTGAGGAATTCACCGGCCAAGCTGGGCCGCTGGTCGCGGTTCAAGGGGTCGCACGAGTTCGGCGCCTACCTCGTGCTCTTCTTCATCTTCAACGTCATCTGGACGATGTTCCTCTTCCGCGGCGCGGCCTCGCAGGTCAAGCACGACGGGCACGCCAACTTCTCGAACTCCGGCGCGTGGGTGTCCAACGCCGTGGGGCAGCTGCTCAGTGGGCTCGGCCAGGGCACGCTGGAGCTCCTCGAGGGTCTGGGCCTGCTGCTGCACATCGGCGTGATGCTGGTCTTCCTCATCGAGGTCGTGCACTCCAAGCACCTGCACATCATGACCGCGCCGCTCAACGTGCTCTTCAAGCGCCAGCCGATCGCGCTGGGCGCGGCCAAGCCGCTCACGGCCGGTGGCAAGCCGATCACGTTGGACGACATCGAGGAGGTCGACGAGGACACGACGTTCGGCGTCGGCTCGATCGAGGACTTCGCCTGGAAGGGCATCCTCGACTTCGCCACCTGCACCGAGTGCGGGCGCTGCCAGTCCCAGTGCCCGGCGTGGAACACCGAGAAGCCGCTCTCACCCAAGCTGATGATCATGGCGCTGCGCGACCACGCGTACGCCAAGGGTCCCTACCTGCTCGCCGACGAGAGCCGGCGTTCGTCGCTGGCGGCGGGGACGCTGGCCGAGGTGGAGCGACCGCTGGTCGGCGAGACCGAGGGCGACCCGTGGTCCCCGACCGGCGGCGCCGTCATCGACCCTGACGTGCTCTGGTCGTGCGTGACGTGCGGCGCGTGCGTCCAGCAGTGTCCGGTGGACATCGAGCACGTCGACCACGTGATCGACATGCGCCGCTACCAGGTGCTGGTCGAGTCCAGCTTCCCGGCGGAGCTCAACCAGCTCTTCAAGGGGATGGAGAACAAGGGCAACCCGTGGAACATGTCCCCCTCCATGCGCATGGACTGGGCCAAGGGCCTCGACTTCGACATCCCGGTCGTGGGCGAGGACCTCGAGTCGCTGGAGTCGGTGGACTGGCTGTTCTGGGTCGGCTGCGCGGGCGCCTACGAGGACCGCGCGAAGAAGACCACCCAGGCGGTCGCCGAGCTGCTCCACCTGGCCGGCGTGAGCTTCGGCGTCCTCGGCAACGGGGAGACCTGCACCGGCGACTCGGCGCGGCGGGCGGGCAACGAGTTCGTCTTCCAGGGCCTGGCCCAGCAGAACGTCGAGACGTTCAAGGAGTTCCAGGTCAAGCAGGTCGTCACCACGTGCGCGCACTGCTTCAACACCCTGAGGAACGAGTACCGCGAGTTCGGGATCGAGCTGGAGGTCATCCACCACACCCAGCTGCTGAACCGGCTCGTGCGGGAGGGCCGGCTGACGCAGATGGCGACCGGCGCCGCCTCGACCAGGCGCACCATCACCTACCACGACCCGTGCTACCTGGGGCGGCACAACCAGGTCTACACGCCCCCGCGGGAGCTGTTGCAGGTGCTGCCCGGCGCGACGTACGTCGACATGGAGCGCTCCGCAGAGCGGTCCTTCTGCTGCGGCGCGGGCGGGGCGCGGATGTGGATGGAGGAGACCATCGGCAGCCGCATCAACGACAACCGCACCACGGAGGCGGTGCAGACCGGGGCGGACCAGATCGCCGTGGGCTGCCCGTTCTGCCGGGTGATGCTCTCCGACGGGCTCACTACCGCTCAGGCCAACGGTATCGCGGGTGAGCACGTCGAGGTCCTCGATGTCGCCCAGCTGCTGCTCGCCTCGGTGAAGGGGGAGGCGGCGGCCGCTCCGCTGGTGTGGCGGCCCCGCTGCCCCGGCTGCCCCCGCTGCTCCGGCGCCCGTGCCGGCAGAGGCCGCCGCGCCGGCCGTGGAAGCGCCGCCGCCCGCCGCCGAGCCACCGGCCGAGGAGCCCGCGGCCGCCGGGTCGCTCTTCGACGTCGCGGCGCCCCTGAGCAGCCGGCCCCCGCACCCGTCGAGGCGGCGTCCCCAGCCGGGAGCTCGCTGTTCGACATCGCCGCTCCCGAGGCACCGGCCGCTCCCGGTGAGCAGCAGCCAGCTCCGAGCGCGGCGCAGCAAGGCGAAGTGCCGGCTGCCCTCCCGCTGCCATCCCCGCCGGAGGGTCCCTCTTCGACATCGCCACCCCTGAGAGCCCGCCGGCGAGCCCCGAGGCGCAGCGGCCCCCGTGGCCGCGCCCGCCGAGCCGGTGATGGGACTGCCGAGACCACGGTCGAGGCTGCCGTGACCGTGGAGTCGGCGGAAGGCACCCCGCCGCCAGCACCGGCCGCCGCCGTGACCGCGACGAGCATCCCCGAGGGCCAGTCCTTGTTCGACGTGGGCGCGCCGGCCCCTGACCCCGACACGATCCTGGACGCCGACGACTCCGACAACGCCGACGCCCCGGGGCTGGCGGCCCCGACGCCCTGCGGCGGACCCGGCCACGATCCTCGACGCCGACGACGACCGAGGAGCAGCACCCGAGCCTGCGCCACCCGCAGCGGGCGAGACACACCAGCCGCGGACGGACGCCGACATCGACGCCACGGGGTCGCTGTTCGATCTCTGACGGGTCGGGCGCACCGCCCGAGCATCCGGCCGACGGGCTAGCCTCGAATCATGCGGATCGCGGTGACCGGCGGCTCGGGCAAACTCGGCAGGCACGTGGTGGACCGACTGCGAGAGAGCGGTCACGACGTCCTCAACCTGGACCGGGCCGGCGAGCGCTGGACGGGCTGGCTGGAGGTCGACCTGACCGACTACGGACAGGTCGTGGACGCCCTCGGCGGAGTGCGCGGGGAGCGGCCCGCGGTGGACTCCGTCGTCCATCTCGCCGCCATCCCAGCCCCAGGTCTGGCCCCGGACGTCACCACCTTCCACGACAACATCCGCGCCACGTTCAACGTCTTCCATGCCGCCCTTCGCCTCGGCGTCCGCACCCTGGTCTATGCCTCCAGCGAGACCCTGCTCGGGCTGCCCTTCGACACCCCTCCTCCCTACGTCCCCGTCGACGAGGAGTACCCAGCCCGGCCGGAGTCGGTCTACTCGCTGGTGAAGCACCTCGAGGAGACCCTGGCGATCGAGCTCTGCCGCTGGCATCCCGACCTCACCATCACCGGGCTGCGGTTCAGCAACGTCATGGACGTCGAGGACTACGCCGCGTTCCCGGCGTACGACGCGGACCCGCAGCTGCGCAGGTGGAACCTCTGGGGCTACATCGACGCCCGCGACGGCGCCCAGGCGGTTGAGCGTGCGCTGCAGCGGAGCGGCGGCTTCGAGACCTTCGTCATCGCCTCGCCCGACACCGTCATGTCCCGCAGCAATGCCGAGCTGCTGGACGAGGTGTTCCCCGGCGTGGAGCGACGGGGCGACCTCGGCGAGCACGACACGCTGCTCTCGATCGCCAAGGCGCGTCGGCTGCTGGGCTACGACCCGCAGCACAGCTGGCGCGAGCACGTGTGACCCCGTCAGGCCACCGGGGCTGACCCGACCGTCGGGCTCCCCTACGATCGGCTGCGGGCGGCCAAGCCGCCGACCAGGACCGCAACGACGCGAGACGAGGTGGCGCTCATGACGGTGACCGAGGGGCGGGCTCCGGTGTTCATCCGGCCCGACGGCAAGGAGAAGGTCACCGGGCTCGGGCGCTACACCGCCGACCTCAACCTCACCGGCCAGGCCCACGCCGCGTTCCGCTACGCCGACCACCCGCACGCGCGCATCACCCGGATCGACACCTCCGCCGCGCGCGCCCTCCCCGGCGTCTACGCCGTGCTGACGCACGAGGACGTGCCCGAGATCCGCTACGGCGGGATGGTGCAGGACCGCCTCATGTTCGCCCGCGACGTCGTTCGCTGGGAGGGCGATGTCGTCGCGGGTGTCGCTGCCCGGACGCAGGCCATCGCACGCGAGGCCGCCGCCGCGATCGTCGTGGAGTACGACGTCCTCCCCGCTCTGCCCGACTACGTCGCCAACGCCGCGGCCGGAGCTGCGCTGGTGCACGACGACTGGGCGAGCTACTCCGGGTCGCGCAAGATGGGCCGCGACGGCAACGTCGTCGGCCACTCCACCCTGGCCAAGGGCGACGCCGACGCCGCGATGGCCGAGGCCGATGTGGTGGTGAGCAGCCGCTTCGTGGCGGACGCCTCGCAGGGTGCGCCGATCGAGCCGCGCGCCGTCCTCGCCCAGTGGTCGGGCGACCGGGTGACCGTCTGGACCTCCACCCAGGTGCCGTTCGCCGCCCGCGACGGCATCGCCCAGGTGCTCGACATCCCGCAGAGCCAGGTGCGCGTCATCGTGCCGCTGCTCGGCGGCGGCTTCGGCAGCAAGTGCGACTTCCACTTCGAGGGGCACGTCGCCGCTCTGGCCCGGGCCGCCGGGCGCCCGGTGAAGCTGGTGTTCTCCCGGCGCGAGGAGTTCATCGCGCCCGACCACCGCCGCGAGGGCCTGGACATCGAGCTCGAGACCGGCGTCACCCGCGACGGCCGGCGCGTGTCCCGGCGCGCCACGCTGCACCTGGACAAGGGGGCCTACACCGGCGAGGGCGGCTTCTTCGCCCAGATGGCCGCCATGCACGCCTGCGGCCCCTACGAGCTGGACAACGTCGCGGTCCGCGCGATGCTCACCTACTCCACCAACCAGCCCTCCTCCTCGATCCGGGCCCCCACCGCCCCGCAGACCTGCTGGGCGCTCGAGCAGCACATGGACCAGGTCGCCGAGGCGATCGGCATGGACCCGGCCGAGCTGCGCCGGCGCACCCTCATCCAGGCCGGGTCCGAGGGTCCGACCGGGCAGGTCTTCGAGGAGATCGGGATGCGCCAGACGCTCGAGGCGGCGCTGGAGATGATCGGCTACGGCCAGGAGCTGCCCGAGGACGAGGGCATCGGGATCGCCTGTGGCTGGTGGCCGAGCATGGCCTCGCCGTCCGGGGCCTACGTGAAGCTCAACGGCGACGGCACCGGCACCATCGTCACCGGCGCACAGGAGTGCGGCACCGGCGCCGTGATGGCGCTGCCGATCCTCGTGGCCGAGCAGCTCGGCATGCGCCCCGAGGACTTCTCGATCCTCTACCAGGACACCGACGCCGGGCCCTGGGACATGGGCGCCTCGGGCTCGCAGACCACGTTCAACAACGGGCGCGCGGTCATCGCGGCGGCCCAGGAGGTCCGCGAGCAGCTGCTCCGGATGGGCTCCGAGCGGCTCGAGGTCGACGCGACCGACCTGGAGCTGGCCGACGGGGTGGTGCGCGTGGTGGGCTCGCCCTCCACGGCGGTGAGCATCGCCGACCTCGCCGGCGACGGCACGCCGCTGCTGGGCAAGGGGTCGGGAGACCTTCCGGAGGAGCCGGAGACCAGCCTCCCGTCGTCCTGCGTCGGCCGACTGGGGCTCGACGCCTTCCTGGCGCCCCAGCTGATCACCCACGCGGCGCGGGTCAAGGTGGACCGGGAGACCGGGGTGGTGCGCGTCGTCGCCTTCGCCGCGGCGCACGACTCCGGGGTCATCGTCAACAAGATCGGCGCCGACGGGCAGGTGTACGGCGGCGTGCTCATGGGGATCGGGCAGGCGCTCTCGGAGGCGACGTACACCGACGACGAGGGCCGGCAGCGCAACCCCGGCCTGCTGGACTACAAGCTGCAGACCGCCAGCGACGGCCCCCCGATCGACGTCCGCTGGATCGAGATCGACACTCCCAACGCCGGGCCCAAGGGCTCCAAGGGCGTCGGCGAGCCGCCGAGCGTGCCGACCTCCGGCGCGATCGGCAACGCGATCGCCCAGGTGATCGGCCGCCACGTGACCCGGCTGCCGATGACCGCCGAGCGGGTGTGGGCCACGGCCAACGCGATCGAGGAGGACGAGCAGTGAGCAGCTACACACTCGCGCATGACGTGGCCGGGCGGTGGCCGCGATGGCCGGCGGCGCCCGGCCAATCGCCGGCGGCACCGACCTGGTCGTGGGGGCGCGGCACGGCAAGGCGCCGCTGCCCGAGGCGCTGGTCGGGATCCACCAGATCCCCGGTCTCGACGCGATCACCGTGGCCGACGGCATCGTCCGGATCGGCGCCCTCGCCAGCCATGCCGCGATCCTCGGCTCGGCCGAGCTCGCGGCGGCGGCTCCCGGGCTGCTGGACGCGTCGGCGATCGTGGGCTCCACGCCACCCGCGCCAACGGCACCCTGGGCGGCAACGTCATGAACGCCTCCCCCGCCATGGACACCGGGGCCCCCTTGCTGTGCCACGGGGCCGTAGCGGTGCTCACCGGCGCGAGCGGCACCCGGCGGGTCGGGCTCGACGGCTCTGGACCGGCCCCGGGCACACCTCAGCGTCGACCGACGAGCTGCTCGAGGCGGTGGAGCTTCCGGTGCCACCCGCCGGCTCCGGTTCGGCGTACGTGCGGCTGCAGTACCGCCGTCAGATGGAGATCGCGGTGGTCGGGGCGGCGGCGTACGTCGAGCTCGACGGCGACACCGTCCGGGCCGCACGGGTGGCCATCACCGCGCTGACCCCCGTGATCTGTCGCGTCCCGGACGCCGAGGCCGCCCTCGTGGGCCACCGATTGGGCGGAAACGACACCGCAGAGGGCGGTAACTCTGCGGTTGCGGGCCAAACGGCGGTGGACGCGGCCGCCGAGGCGGCCAGCACCGCGTCCACGCCGATCTCCGACGTGCGGCCTCCGCGACCTACCGCCGGGCGATGGCGGCCGTGATCACCCGCCGGGCGATCCGCGCCGCGCTGACGCGCGTCGGGCGGCGCCGTCCGCATCCCCGCCAGCGACTGGAGCGAGACCCGATGAGCACCGAGATCACCCTGAACGTGAACGGCGAGCAGATCCCGCTCACCGTCGACGAGCACGCCTCGCTGCTGCACACCGTGCGGGACCAGGTCGGGCTGACCGGCTCCAAGGAGGGCTGCGACGACTCCGAGTGCGGCGCCTGCATGATGCTGCTCGACGGGCGCCCGGTGAACTCCTGCTCCTACCTCGCCGTCCAGGCCGACGGGGCCGAGGTCACGACGGTCGAGGGGCTGTCCACCGGGGCCGACCTGTCCCCGCTGCAGCGGGCGTTCTTGGAGAAGGGCGGCGTGCAGTGTGGCTTCTGCACGCCCGGGATGCTGGTCTCCGCCACCGCGCTGCTCCGCGCCAACCCGGCCCCCACCGAGGACGAGATCCGGATCGGGCTCTCGGGGAACCTCTGCCGCTGCACCGGGTACGACGGCATCGTCGCCGCCGTGGCCGCAGCCGCCCGGGAGGCTAGGCAGACCCCGCGGCGGTCAGCGCCGTGGTTCTGCGCCACCGAGTGGCTCACCGCCACGGCACTGTCGACGTGAGGCTCCTCGTCCGCCACCCCGGCGAGCGTGACCGTGCCCGACGTGGTCGGCCTGGATGCCCTCGGGGCTCAACGGGTCCTCCGCCAGGCCGGCCTGCGCGCCGTGCAGACACTGCGCGGCTCCACCACCTGTCACACCATCGGTGAGCAGGCCCCCGCCGCCGGAACCGTCGTCCCGGCCGGCTCCCGGGTCGTCATCGCCGTCGGCGCCGATCCGGACGGTCGCTGCCTCGGCTACCAGGGCCCGGGACGTCACCACTTTGACGTCATGTGGCGTCACATTCTTCTTGACATGATGTCACCTTGATGTCAGAATGGTGCACATGGACATCACGCCGTACGTCGACAGCCTCCGTCGCGACCTGATCGCCACCGCGGAGTCGGCCAGCCCGGAGATCCGGGACGCGGCCGAGCGGCTGGCCATGGCGCTCGGCCCGGCCATGCGGCTCGCCCTCATGGAGGCGGTCTCGCAGGCGGCCGCCGAGATCACGGCCGAGATGCCCGCCGGCGGCATCGACGTCCGCCTGGAGGGGCGCGACCTGGCCTTCACCGTGTCGGCCGGCGCGCCGATCGCCCCGGCGGCCCCCGTCCCGACCCCCGCAGCGGCCACCGACGAGGACGACGAGGGCGGCCTGGCGCGGATCACCCTGCGGATCCCCGAGTCGGTCAAGGCCCGCGCCGAGGACAAGGCCGCCGACGCCGGGCAGAGCCTCAACACCTGGCTGGTCAACGTCGTCCGCGCCGCCGTCCGCGACGGTGCCATCAACGTCGACATCGACCTGTCGTCGATCCCGTTCTTCGGCGGGGAGAGCCCGTTCGGGCGCAAGGGCAAGCCCGGCCGCCGGATGAGCGGCTGGGTCTAGCCAGCCGCTCCCCACGCACCAGGGACGGCCGTCCGGCCGCTCCCGTTGCCGACCACACCCTGGAGACAGCCATGACCGACTACCGGTTCGAGACCCAAGGCCCGACGAGTCTGTACGTCGAGATCGGCGCCGGCGAGGTGACCGTCAGTGCCACCGACACCGCCGAGACCCGCAACGAGGTGACCGGCGACGACGCCGACCAGGTCCAGGTCCGCCAGGACGGCGCCCGGATCAGCGTGGTCGCCCCGCAAGACCGCGTCGGCTTTCTCGGGCGCAGCAAGCAGGTGTACGTCGAGGTCGTGCTCCCGACCGGGTCGGAGGTCGCCGCCAAGACCGGCAGTGCCGACATCACGGTCCACGGCGAGGCCGGCCCGGCCCAGCTGCGCAGTGGCTCCGGCGACGTGAGCGTCGAGACGCTGGGCGGCCCGGCCCTCCTCGAGACCGGCTCCGGCGACATCACGGTGCGCACCGCGCAGGCCCAGCTGCGAGTCAAGAGCGGGTCGGGCGACGTCCGCATCTACCACGCCGACGACGCAACCTCCGTGTCCACGGGCTCCGGCGACATCCACATCGGGCAGAGCCTGGGACCGGTCGCGGCCAAGACCGGATCCGGCGACCTCCAGGTCGACGACGCGGGCACGGACGTGTCGCTGAAGTCCGGCTCGGGCGACTGCGCCATCGGCGCGGCCCGGCGCGGGCGGATGGTCGTCACCGGGGCCTCCAGCGACGTCCGGATCGGCGTCCCCAGTGGCCTGCCCGTCTGGACCGACATCAACACCCTCACCGGCGACCTCCACTCGTCGCTCGAGAGCGCCGGCGCGCCCGAGCACGACGACGACCCTACGTCGAGCTGCGGGTCACCACCGTCAGCGGCGACATCCAGCTCCACCAGATCTGACCCGAGAGGAGTCCCACCATGCAGAGCTCACCCACGATGCTCGAGCTGGTTGCTCACCAGCGCATCACCGACCGCACCACGCACTCGCCGTACCGCCCCGCCGCGGCGCGGCGCCGTCGCCAGGTCGCGACCGGCCTGCGCCGGCTCGCCGACCGGCTCGACGGCTGAGGACCCGCCATGCGGCACACGGTGGCCTGGCCGGCGGGCGGCAGTCCCGCAACACCACCGATTGGTCACGAACGACAGGCTTCGGCCCCGCAGCTGCGCGATTGCGGGCCAAACGGCGGCGCGACCAGCGCCGCCCGCACCCACCCGACCACCCCGGCCCCATCGCTCAGATCGGCGTCCGGTGGAAGTTCTGGTACGACCGCGACGGCGTGGGGCCCCGCTGGCCCTGGTAGCGCGAGCCGTACTTCTCCGACCCGTACGGATGCTCGGCCGGCGAGGTGAGCCGGAAGAAGCAGAGCTGACCGATCTTCATTCCCGGCCACAGCTTGATCGGCAGCGTCGCGACGTTGGCCAGCTCCAGCGTCACGTGCCCGGTGAAGCCGGGGTCGATGAACCCGGCCGTGGCGTGGGTGAGCAACCCCAGCCGCCCCAACGACGACTTGCCCTCCACCCGCGCGGCGACGTCGTCGGGCAGCGACACCACCTCGTAGGTCGACCCGAGCGCGAACTCCCCGGGGTGCAGAATGAACGGCTCGTGCTCGCCCTCGACCACCACCTCGCGGGTCAGGTCGGGCTGGTCCTCGGCCGGGTCGATGTGCGGGTAGCGGTGGTTCTCGAAGACCCGGAAGAAGCGGTCCAGCCGCACGTCGATGCTCGACGGCTGCAGCATGGCCGGGTCCCACGGGTTCAGCGAGATGCGCCCGGCGTCGATCTCGGCGACGATGTCGCGGTCGGAGAGCAGCACGCTCGCACCCTATCCAGCCCGTCGCCCAGCCGGCAGGGGCTGCTCGTTCCCGGTCACGGGCGGTCGGCCATGATGAGCCCATGACCTCGGCCGACCCGACCCCGCGGACCTTCCACCGCTACGTCGCCCTCGGGGACTCCTTCACCGAAGGCGTCGGCGACCCCGACCCCGGCCGCCCCAACGGCCTTCGCGGCTGGGCCGACCGGGTCGCGGAGGTGCTTGCCCGGCAGCCCGGGGCCGAGGACTTCGGCTACGCCAACCTCGGCATCCGCGGGCGCAAGCTTGCCGCCATCCTGGCCGAGCAGGTCGATGCGGCCATCGCCTTGGAACCGGACCTGGTCACCATCTACGCCGGCGCCAACGACATCCTGCGCCCCAAGGTCGACATCGACGCCCTCGCGACGGCGTACGACGCCGCGATCGCGCGGCTCGCCGCGACAGGGGCCACCGTGGTGATGTTCACCGCCTACGACCCGGGGATCTCAGCCATCTTCCGACCGGTGCGGGGTCGGATGGCGGTCTACAACGAGTGGGTGCGCGAGATCGCGGACCGGCACGGCGCGCTCATCGTGGACATGTGGCGGATGCGCGACGCTCCCGCCTGGGCGATCTGGGACAGCGACCGGATGCACCTGAACTGGTTCGGCCACAGCCACATCGCCATCGCCGTGCTGGACCGGCTCGGCATCGACCACGGGCTGGCCGACCCCGAGCTGCCGCCCAAACCCGACCTCACCAAGGCCGAGGCCCGTCGCGAGCACCTGCAGTGGGCCCGCGAGCACGCCGTCCCGTGGGTGCAGCGCCGGGTCACCGGTCGCTCGAGCGGAGACACGGTCAGCGCCAAGCGGCCCACGCTGGCGCCGGTGGAGTAGCCGGCGGGCCGGCTCAGGGCAGCACCCCCACGGCACCAGCTTGAAGTCCTGGTTGGCGGTGGGGGAGGCGTTCTGCCCGTCCTGGCAGACGAACAGGCCGTCGGGGAACTCCGGCCCCAGCGCACCGGCGTGCGCCGCGATGCCGTCGGTCCCGTCGCAGTCGTCGGAGGTCGGCCCGTCCCCGACCCGGAACGCCCCGACGAAGCTGTTGGTCGTACGGGTGTAGGCGACGAAGTAGGACTGCCGGGGGTAGCTGCTGCGCTGCGCCGACACGATCACCCGGTTGCCGGCGATGGTGATGCCCTCGGCATCGGGCTGGATCCGACCCCCGAGCGGAACCACGCTGTCGACCAGGGCGCGCTCGGTGCCGCCCTCCGGCTCGGCGGCGTAGCGCCACACGCCGCGGTCCTCCTCGGAGACGTACAGCGCGCCGGTCTGGTCGTCGGCCGCACAGCCCTCGGACTCGGATCCGACCAGGAAGCTGCGCCGCAGCACCCCGGAGAACAGTCGGTCGCCGTCGGGATCGACCAGCTCGAACTGGCGCACCAGGGAGCCGTTGTTGCGCGCGACCGCGAAGACGAAGGTGCGCCCGCCGGCGCGGTACATGCACACGCCCTCCCCCGCCGTCCTGATCCCCGACGGCTCCGAGGCCGCCGACATCAGCCGGGTCGCCGGGTCGATTCGCCACACCCGGATGCCGCCGGCGTGGTAGACGGCGACGAGGTTCCCCCGCACGTCGACGTTGCCCCAGAAGGGTGTGGCGTCCGAGAGCCGCTGGACCAGCCGCCCCTGCAGGTCGTAGGACTCCAGCGCCCCCCGCTTGTCGTTCCCGATCACCAAGGAGAGCGAGCGGTCCCGACGGTTGACCCAGATGGCGGGATCGTCGGCGGCGTCGCCCGCATGGGTGACCGGCACGGTCTCGCGGTAGGACGGGATGGTCACGACCGGAGGCTGGGCGGCCGCACACGCGGAGACGGTGTACCAGGCACCCACCGCGGCGGAGAGCAGGGCAAGAGCGACCCGGATCGCAGCCATGACAGCATCCTTGCACGGGCAAACTTGCAGGGGCAAAGCAAGCCTGCCCACAGGGCGGTCGCCCAGGTCCGACTTCTGGGCGGTCGTTGCTCGCTGGGCGGTCATTGGTAGCATCGCCTTCGCCGACCGGGCCACCGGTCGACACGCGGATGTAGCTCAGTTGGTAGAGCGCGACCTTCCCAAGGTCGATGTCGCGAGTTCGAGCCTCGTCATCCGCTCCACACCTCCCGCTCTCGCGGATCCCCCTCCCCCGCTCTCGCCGATCCGGCACAACCTCGCCGATCCGGCAGAACCTCGGACGCCTGCCCTGTGGCCGATGTGGCATATGGGATAAGTGGGGTTATCGTGGTGAAAGTGACTATGGCCTGACCGCTCCCTCGAGAGGTGCTTCCCCCATGCCAGCCGTCCCGTCGCGCGACCGCGCGACCCGAACCCACCACCGTCGCTCGCTGGCCGTCGCAGCGCTGGCGGTGCTGCTGGCCGCAGCACCGTTCCTGCCGGACGCGCACGGGCCGCGGGCCGGTCTTCGACCCAGCGACGCGAGCCGCGGCACCACGTGGCAGGAGCCCGCGCCGGGAGCCCTGAGCAGCGCCGACCGGGCCGAGATCGACCGCGTCGTCGCCCAGGGCTGGCCCAGCCCGCACTGCCGGCGCGGCCCGCCGCCGTGGAGCTGGTCGCCGCCCAGGTGCGCTGCGCGACCTTCCAGGGCCAGCAGTACTGCCTGCACGTCGGCTGGACCGACGAGCCCGCCGAGACGCTGCGCGCCGACCTCTCCGGCCACCTGCTCCGTTCCGCCGCTGCCGTCTCGGGCAAGGCCGCCCACACGTCCACCGGCGACCTCGACCTGGCAGCGGGGCTGCGGGCCACGGCCGCGATGAGCCCGGACGCCCGCGCCCGAGCCGAGCGGCGCGAGCTCACCCAGGCCGCGCGGGCCGCTGCCAAGGTGGCCGACCTGCGTCGGACGATCCTGGGCACCGGGCCGGCGTACGCCGCCAAGGTCGGCGCGTCGGCTAGCCCGTCGCCCTCCCCGACCTCGTCTCCCTCGCCCACCATCTCGCCGTCCTCGACGGCCAGCCCGACCACGAGCGCCACCAAGTCGGCCGAGGACTACCCCCAGTCCGGCCACGTGCTCAAAGGCAGCGAGATGCTCGAGCAGCACCGGAGCTACTGGTGCGGACCCACCTCGATGCAGGCGATCGCCTGGGGCTGGTCGGGCAGCCGGCGCAGTCAACGGCACTGGGCCAAGCGGCTCGGCACCACCACCAGCGGGACCTCCATCACCGACATCGTGCGGGTCGTCAACTCCGACACCGGCTGGGACAAGAAGAAGTACGCCGGGCCCTACGTCGTCCTGGACATCAAGAAGTGGTCCTACGCCGAGTGGTACCTGCTGATGATGCGGCACATCCACGACTACCGGGCACCGGTCGTGCTGCACCCGATCCTGCTGAAGAAGTACTTTCCCTACCTCGATGACGACGCCTCCGGCCACTACCAGGTCGGGCGGGGCTACCGGCAGCGCGGCGACAAGCCGAACCTGCTCGGCTACTTCGAGCCGTGGAACCAGCAGCGCTTCGACCCCAGCGAGCCCTTCATCGACCGGGTGCAGTGGCGGCGGGCCTATCTGAGCTACCGCGCCAACAAGGCCCACTACCTGCACAACGTCGGAGTCTGAGCCGCGCATGGCCGAGACTGCGGGCCACCGCGCCACCGGCGCCCTCCTCGCCGCCCTGACGCTGGCGACCGCCGGCTGCTCCGGCAACCCGCCGCCCGGCCCCCCGGCCTCAGGCAGCGCCAGCCGCACCGACGGCTCCGGGTCAGCCGGCCACACCCCGTCGGCGCCCGTGGGCACTGCGTCCCCCACCACGACGCCCGGCGCTGCGGACCGGGCCGAGCCGGCCCGCGCCGACACCGAGCTGCTCGACTGGGCCCCGGTGCCGACCGCTGGCCCGGACGACACCGTCACCGCGGGGGCGACTGGCTGCTCGTCGTCGACGCCCAGGGCGACCGCGCCACCCTCCACGGTGCCGGCGCCGACACCGTGACCCTCAACGCGGGCCGCGGGCGCCGCATCACCGACTCCTTCCTCACCGACGAGTACGCCGTCGTCGTCGCCCAGGACCGACGCGAGGAGCGGCCCTCCGTGGCCACCGTGGTGGTGCTCGAGTCCGGCACGCGCCTGGTGGTCGACGGCAGCAGCGACGTCCCGACCACCACCGGGGGTACCTGGGCCCTGGGTCGTGACAGCGGCGGGATCAGCGTCCTGCTCCACGCGACGTACGGCGCCAAGCGCGCCTACTGCCTGGCCGAGGTCGAGCTGCCGGCCGGCACCGGACGCCAGATGTGGTGCGCCCCGGCACGGCACGGCTTCACCGACGCCCGCGTGACGCGGTGGGGCACCAGCCTGCTGACCTTCGACGACGCCCAGCCCTCGTGCCGCACCGTCGCGACGATGGTCGACGACCGGCCGGAGGCCTTCCCCGACGCGACCGAGTGCCGGGGCTGGGACGGCGTCGTCCTGGACGGAAGCCGGGTCTGGTCGGTGGTGACCAAGGAGCGGCGGATCGAGGCGAGCCGCTACTACGCCTCGGTCGGGGACACCGTCTACGACCTCGGTCCCGGCATCACCGGGAGCCTGACCGAGTGCGCGGGGGCGGCGTTCTTCGCGCGCGACCCGGCCGCCACCGGGGACCCCGCCCAGCTGCTGCGCTGGACCCCCGACGGCCGGCTGAGCGTGGTCTACCAGTCCCCGGTGCGCCGAGAGGCGGCGGTGGCGGCGCCGCGCTGCGGCGGCGACGCGCTCACGGTCAGCTCGCTCAACGACGAGCGCGACGAGCTGGTGACGGCGCTCCTCGAGTGACCGGTGGCGGCCGACCCCGGTGACGGGCATAGGCTCGCGTCGTGGACTTCTCCGGGTTTCCCGTCGCCGCGCTCGACTTCTACGACGACCTCGAGGTGGACAACACCAAGTCGTTCTGGGAGGCCCACAAGCAGGTGTACGCCGACTCCGTGAAGGCCCCCATGCAGGCCCTCTGCGGCACTCTCGCGGCCGAGTTCGGCGAGGCCAAGATCTTCCGGCCCTACCGCGACGTGCGCTTCAGCAAGGACAAGACGCCGTACAAGACCCACCAAGGGGCCTACGTCCCGGTGGCCCCGGCGACCGGCTGGTACGTCCAGCTGTCGGCGCGCGGCGTGATGACCGGTGCCGGCTTCTACGAAGCTGACTCGGCAAGGCTGGGCCGATTCCGCGACGCCATCGCCGACGACCGCACAGGCCCCGAGCTGGGGAAGCTGCTCGCGAAGCTGACTCGGGCCGGCTTCGAGGTCGGCGGTGACCGGCTCAAGACCAGCCCGCGCGGGTACGCCGCTGACCACCCTCGGATCGAGCTGCTGCGACACCGTTCGCTCACCGTGTCCCACAGCGTGGGGTTCGAGCCGGTGGTGCACACCCCGGAGCTCGCGGACCTCGTCCGGCGCGACTGGCGCGCCACGCGGCCGCTGCTCGACTGGGTCGTGAGCCACGTGGGCGCGTGATGGTGAGTCGACTGGTGCTGCGCGACGGCACGCCCGCCTGGGTGTGGCCGCTGCTGCCGACCGACCGGGAGGCGCTGGTCGCGGAGTTCGACCGGCTCTCGCCGGAGTCCAGGCGCAGCCGCTTCCTGCGACCCGTCGTGCACCTCAGCGACGCCATGCTGCAGCACCTGGTGGACGACGTGGACGGCGTCGACCACGTCGCCCTGGTCCTGATGGCAGAGGTGGGCGACGACCTCGTGCCGGCGGGGATCGCGCGGTGCGTGCGCTACCCGGAGCAGCCGGAGGCAGCCGACGTCGCGGTGACCGTCAAGGACCTCTGGCACGGCCACGGCGTGGCGACCGCCCTGCTCGAGGAGTTGATGCAGCAGCGCCCAGCGGGCATCACGCACCTGCTCACGGAGGTGGCTGCCGACAATCCGGCGTCGCTGGCGATGTTGCGTCGGCTGGGGCCGACGAAGGTGCTCGACACCGGCATGGGCATCCTCGACGTCGAGGTGGACCTGCTGTCGTCGGGCCGGTTCCTCACCGCCGAGGAGGCCGACGACCGGCTGCACGCCGTGCTCGCGGATCCCGAGCGACGCACCTTGCGGGTCCGCGACCGGGTGTGTCCCTGGCTCAAGCCGGACGCCGCCGAGGAGCGCGGCTCGGTCGAAGGCGCGGTCGAGGAGCCAGCCGGCCCGACGACCGAGTGAGCCGGCCCGGAGCCTCGGGCGGTCCTGTCAGTGCGGCTGCCAGGCGTCGGTGTCGGCGGCGCGCTCGGCGACCCGGGGTGGAGCTCGCCGGCAGCCAGATGCTGCAAGGTGACCTTTTCGAAGACGTCCCTCAGCGCCGCCCGGGCGGCGATCCAGACGTGCTGGAGGACCTGGGCCGAACCGGCGTACTCCACCGACTCGGGGCGGAGCCCGTAGACCGACACCAGCGGCCCGTCCACGGCGCGGACGACGTCTGCCACCGAGACGGACTGCGGCTCGCGCGCCATCCGCCACCCGCCCGACTGGCCGCGCTGCGACACCACGATGCCCGCGCGGCGCAGGTCGGCGAGGATCGCCTGGAGGAACCCGTGCGGGATGTCCTGCCGGCGGCCGAGCTCCTCGGCCGAGACCGCTCCCGCGTCGCCGCTGACCACCATCTCGATCAGCGCCCGCAGGGCGTAGTCGGCTTTGGCGGAGACGCGCATGCGCGCATTCTCGCAGAAGCCGACCCTGTCGCTCGTCCGGGTGGACGCGGCCCGGCCGCGAGGAACCGGGCCGACAGCCGGCCCGGGAAGGTGGGCCGACGGCCGCGTAGCACCAGGAACCGTGGACTCCGACTCTCGGTGAACGTCAAGGCCGGCCCCCGTCCGACCCCGCGTGGCACAGGTCACCCCGCACCGCACGAGCCCCAGATCGGCCGAACGCTTGCGTGGCCCCGGGCCGCGAGGCACAATAAGTTACCGACGAGTAGCATCGCCGGAGGCCGGGCACCTCATGGCCCAGCCCGTCACGAGCCCTCGACGACCGACACGAAGGTGACACCCGTGAGCCACTACAAGAGCAACCTGCGCGACATCGAGTTCAACCTCTTCGAGGTGTTGGGCCGCGACGAGGTCCTGGGCCAGGGCCCCTTCCACGAGGTGGACGGCGAGACCGCGCGCCACATCCTGGCCGAGGTGGACCGGCTCTGCCGTGAGGACCTCGCCGCGTCGTACGTCGAGGCCGACCGCACCCCGCCGGTCTTCGACCCGGCCACCCACTCCGCGCCGATCGGCGAGGGCTTCGCGAAGAGCTACCACGCCTGGATGGACGCCGAGTACTGGCGGCTCGGCATCGTGGAGGAGCTCGGCGGGACGCCCGCGCCGTCCACGCTCAACTGGGCGATCGGCGAGATGGTGCTGGGCGCCAACGCGCCGATCTGGATGTACGCCTGCGGGCCCGCGTTCGCGGGTGTCGTCCACCGCAACGGCAACGACCGCGACAAGCGGATCGCCGAGGTCATGGTGGAGCGGGCTGGGGCGCCACGATGGTGCTCACCGAGCCCGACGCGGGCTCCGACGTGGGCGCCGGCCGCGCCAAGGCCACGCCGAACGACGACGGCTCCTGGAACATCGAGGGGGTCAAGCGGTTCATCACCTCGGGCGAGCACGACATGGCCGAGAACATCGTCCACCTCGTGCTGGCCCGCCCGGCCGGCGTCGAGGGCGTCGGTGGCCCCGGCACCAAGGGGCTCAGCCTGTTCATCGTGCCCAAGCTGCACTTCGACCACAAGACCGGTGAGCTGACCGGGGAGCGCAACGGCGCCTACGTGACCGGAGTCGAGCACAAGATGGGCATCAAGGTCTCCAACACCTGCGAGGTGACCTTCGGCGACGCGAGCGTGGGCGGCGGCGAGCCGGCCAAGGGCTGGCTGCTCGGCGAGGTGCACGACGGCATCGCGCAGATGTTCCAGGTGATCGAGAACGCCCGGATGATGGTCGGCACCAAGGCCATCGCGACGCTGTCGACCGGCTACCTCAACGCCCTGGAGTACGCCAAGTCCCGCGTGCAGGGCGCCGACCTCACCCGGGCCGCCGACAAGACCGCCCCGCGGGTGACGATCACCCACCACCCGGACGTGCGTCGCTCCCTCATGGTCCAGAAGTCCTTCGCCGAAGCGATGCGCGCGCTGGTCCTCTACACCGCCTCCTGGCAGGACCGCGTGCTCCTGGCCGACCACGCGGGCGAGCCGGACAAGCTCGCCGAGGCCGTCAACGACCTGCTCCTGCCCATCGTGAAGGGCTACGGCTCGGAGCGGTCGTGGGTGCTGCTGGGCACCGAGTCGCTGCAGACCCTCGGCGGCTCGGGCTTCCTGCAGGACTACCCGATCGAGCAGTACGTCCGCGACGCCAAGATCGACACCCTCTACGAAGGCACGACGGCGATCCAGGGCATGGACCTGTTCTTCCGCAAGGTCGTCAAGGACCAGGGCCGGGCGCTGGGCCACCTGGCCGGCGAGATCGAGAAGTTCATCGCCGCCGAGGCCGGCAACGGCCGGCTCAAGGTCGAGCGCGAGCTGCTCGCCACGGCGCTCGCCGACGCCAACGCCATCGTCGGGCACATGATCACCGACCTGATGTCGGCCGACCCCACCAGCGAAACCGGCGACCTGCGCAACATCTACAAGGTCGGGCTGAACACCACCCGGCTGCTGATGGCACTGGGCGACGTGGTGTGCGCCTGGCTGCTGCTGCGCCAAGCCGAGATCGCGCTGGACAAGCTCGGCGGCGAGCTCAAGCCCGGCGACCAGGCGTTCTACGAGGGCAAGATCGCGGCGGCGCAGTTCTTCGCGCACTACAACCTGCCCAGGCTGACGGCAGAGCGGGCCATCGCCGAGGCGACCGACCTGTCACTGATGGACCTCGACGAGTCCGCCTTCTGACGCTCGCCCACCCTCGGTGATCCGCCGGCCGGTGTGGTGCGAGGGCGCCAGTAGCCTCTGGTCATGACTGATCAGGAGCGACTGAGCGCCCTCGTCGACGTCTGGTGGCGCGCCGTCGACGACTTCACTCACCTGCTGGAGGAGCTTCCCCCACACGCCTGGTCGGCCCCCACCGACCTGCCCGGCTGGGACGTCCACGCCGTCGCCGCGCACACCGCGCACCTGGAGGCGATCCTCGCCGGGCAGCCGGAGGAGACCCTCGAGCTCGACGCGCCCGCGCACGCGACCACCCTCATGCAGCTCTACACCGAGCAGGGTGTGGCCGCCCGCCGGGACCGCAGCCCCGATGAGCTGATCAACGAGATCCGGGCGAGTGCCGCCGCGCGACGTACGGCGCTGCTGGCGGAGCCGCCGACCGACCCCGCGGCCAAGCCGGAGCGCATCTTCGCAGGCGTGCCGTGGTCCTGGGAGACCCTGTTGCGCAACCGCCCCCTCGACGTGTGGATGCACGAGCAGGACGTCCGGCGCGCGGTCGGCCGCCCGGGCAACCTGGACTCCCCCGCCGCCCAGCACACCACCGACTACCTGCTGGAGTCGATGGGCATGGTGCTGGCCAAGCGGGCCGCCGCGCCACCCGGCACCACCGTGGTGGTGGAGGTGCAGGGCAGCGCGCCAGCCGCGTTCGAGGTCGGGGCGGACGGCCGCGGGCGCCCGCTCGCCGAGCCGCCCACCGAGCCGACGGTGCGCCTCGTCACCGACCGGGAGACCTTCGTGCTCGCTGCCGGCGGCCGGCGCACCCCGGCTCCGGGGGCGGTCCAGCTCAGCGGTGACGAGGAGCTGGGCCGGCGAGTCGTGGCGGGCATGGCGGTGACCCCGTGAGCTGGCGGCTGGCGCTGATGCCCGACCAGGCGGGCCGCACGGCGCTGGTCACGGGAGTGTCCCTGGGCGGCCTTGGCCACCACACCGCCCTCGAGCTGGCCCGCCGCGGGGCGCGCGTGGTGCTGGCGGGCCGCACTCCCGCCCGGCTCGAGGAGACCGAGCAGGCCATCCGCGACGAGGTGGCCGACGTCCGGCTGGAGCGGCTGGCCGTCGACCTCGCCGACCTGGCGTCGGTCCGGCAGGCGGCCGAGCAGGCAGCCGGCCTCGGCCCGGTGCACCTGCTCGTCAACAACGCCGGCGTGATGGCGCCCGGCTACCACCGCACCGTCGACGGCTTCGAGCTACAGCTGGCCACCAATCATTTCGGGCCGTTCCTGCTCACCGGGCTGCTGCTGCCCCAGCTCGTCGACAGTGGTGCCGGCCGGGTCGTGACCGTCGCTTCACAGATGCACCGGATGGCCCGACAGGCCCCGCTCGACGACCCACGCGTCCAGCGGGGGCGCTACCTCCGCTGGCCGGAGTACGCCGAGTCCAAGCTGGCCAACCTGCTGTTCACCTTCGAGCTTGATCGCCGGCTGACCGGGGCCGGGCTCCCCGTCATGGCGCTGGCCGCACACCCGGGCTTCGCGGGCACCCACCTGCTGGTCAACGGGCAGCTGGGCCGGTCCACCGGAGCGGCGGCCTCGATCCTCGACGCGGCGGTCAAGGCCGTCTCCCAGTCCGCCGCCGACGGCGCGCTCCCAACCCTGATGGCGGCGACCGCCGACCTGCCGGGGTCGACGTACTGCGGGCCGTCGACGCTCTTCGGGATGCGCGGGAGCCCGGAGGTCGTCGGCTGCTCCGCCCAGGCCCGGGACGAGCAGAGCCAGCGCCGGCTGTGGGAGGTCTCGGAGCAGGCCGTGGAGCTGCGCTACCCCTGAGCGGCCACTCAGCGCTGCCGAGGCCCGTACGACGCCGCCCGTTTGCCGAACGCCGCCTCCCGGGCGGCCTTGGTGTTGCGCGCGGCCAGCAGGAAGGCCTGCTCGACCCGCTCGCGGGCGAAGGTGCGCCGCGGCCCGGCGGTCCAGGTGTCGTTGAAGAGCCGCTTGGCCGCGGCCAGCTGGTCGGGTGACCGCTCGGTGAGCTGCCGGGCGAACTCCGTCGCCGCGGCGACCGGGTCGTCATCGAGCTGCGTGACGAGCCCCAGCCGGTGCGCCTCCGCCCCCGACAGCATCTCGGCGGTCATGGTGAGCCGCTTCGCAGTGTCGATGCCGGTCAGCTCCGCCAGGCTGCGGATGCCCGACATGTCGGGGATGATCCCCCACTTGCCCTCCAGCACCGACCAGGTCGAGTCCGGCGTCGCATACCGGAAATCGGCGGCTAGGGCGATCTGCAGCCCGCCGCCCAGGCAGTGGCCATGCACTGCCGCGATGACCGGCACGGGCACCCGTCGCCACGCCCAGCACGCCTCCTGGAAGGTGTTCGTCCCTCGCCATGGCCGCGGGGCGAAGGCCCGGGCCACCCGGGCCGGCTCCCGCAGCACGGTGGCGAAGTCCAGGCCGGCGCAGAACGAGTCGCCCTCGCCGGCGAGCACCACGGCCCGCAGGGTGCGGTCGCGCCTGAGCCGATGGGCGGTCGCGACCAGCTCGTCGAGGATGTCCAGCGTGAGGGCGTTGAGCTTGTCCGAGCGGGCCAGCCGCACCTGCGCGATGCCGTCCTCGACGACGCAGGTGACGGTGCCGACCGCCTCGGTCGCGGATGCAGTGTCGGCCACGTGCCCCAGCCTAGGGCCCGGCACTCAGCTCAACGATGCCGCCGCCAGCGCAGCGTTGACCAGCGCGTCGGGATCGCCCGCGGCCTCCGCCCCGACCGCCACCGCGGGCACGCCGAGCGCACTGCCCAGCCAGGCCAGCGAGCGCGAGGACGCGGCGGTCGGTCCTCACGACCGCGCCTCGAACGCCTGCCGCAGGACGCCGGGCAGCGCGGGCGTCGACTCGCCCGACACGGCGTCGGCGAGGGCGCCCTGCCAGGCGTCGTACAGCAGCCCGGCCGAGGTCACGTCGACCACGTGCGCGCGCAGGCCCTCCTCGGCCAGGGCCGCGGCCGCGGCCCAGGGCGGCTGGCACGCTGGGGCCGCTGGCGGCGATCTGGACGAGGCGGCCGGCGCCGGGGCCCGACTCGACGAGCCGGTACGCCCCGCTGAGCACCTGCCGGCGCAGTACGCCGGTGCCGAGCCGCTGCCGGGCGGCGTCGAACGAGGGCCTGGTCCTGCTCGTGACCGCCCACCCGCAGGTAGAACGCCCCCGGCCCGGCGTCGCCGGCCATCCGCGCGAGCGCCTCGCAGACCATCCAGTCCACGGCCAGGGCATAGGACGGCTCGAGGACGACCAGCCCGGACAGCTCGTGGAGGGCTGCCACGGACAACGTGCTCGGCTCGTCGAGCACGTCGCGCACCACCACGAGGAAGCTCGCCTCGTCGAGCACTGCCCCCGCACTCGGTCCAGCCGCGAGGCACCGCCGACTCCGCGATCGCGCCCACCGGCAGGACCCGGGTCTCGGGGGCGGTCCGACCGCCGAGGTCGGCCAGCCGGGCGAAGAGCTCGTCGGCACCCCGGGAGTGGTCCACTCGCATGCCGGTCTCCTGCGGCAACAGCGACGGCACGTCGCAGGACGTGGTGGCGAGGTGCTCGCGGATCATGCCGTCGCGCACCAGGGCGGCGAGCACGCGCACCACCGTCGCCTCGGTCGACGTGTGCGGCCGATGCTCGAGCCCGGTGGAGCGTGGCACGCGGAGCGGGTCGAGCAGCCCGGACGCGGCACGACCGGCTCGGGCGGCGAGATCACCACTGGACTCGTCACTGGGCTCGTCACTGGGCTCGTCACTGGGCTCGTCACTGGACTTGGCTCGGGCCCCGGGTCCGGGCCCGGGTCGTCGTCCAGCTCGGCCATCGGGCCGCCCACCCGACCGATCACCCGGCGGGCCCTGGGCCGATCTCTGGGCCGATCTCTGGGCCGATCTCTGGGCCGATCCTGGGCATCCCTGGGCCGAACCCTGGGTTCGCCTCCGAACCGCTCACGGTGTCGTCGTGGACCGGGTCGAGTGCCTCCTCCAGGACGGCCCTCCAGCTCCACCGGCTCCAGCACCGGTGGCACGACCAGCGGCAGGCCGATCCCCGAGGGCAGGTCGGGGGTCACCGGAGCCGCCGGCCCCGCGTCGATGCGCTGCCAGGGGACCGAGGTCGGGTCCGGTTCAGGGGCGGGCGAGCAGGATGACGGCCGGCACCGTCGCGGCGCGGCACCCGGCCTCCGCGATCGCGAGGCCCTCGGGGTCGTCGGCCGCCGCCTCCTCGACGTGCCAGCCGGCCTCCTCGAACCTGACCCGCCAGGGCGGGCGGTCTCGAGCACCCACACGGAGTCGAGGTACCGGTGCTCGGCGAGATCCGCGATGACGTCCCACGCGCCGTCCTCGAGGAGCTCGTACTCATGGAGCTGGGCGAGGTCCTCGGGAAGGCGTGCGGCCGCGCGGTGACGCGGCGCTTCGGCCATGCTCCCCCTCGTGTGCAGCGGCCCGAGTCCCCTGCGCCACAGGGTAGGTCGTTTCACCCGGCGGTGGTGGGACCGGACTAGGCCGGTCGCCGACGAGCCTGCGTCAGCGCTCGGGAGCGCGCGGTCGGTCCGCGATGCCGTCCCCGGTGTGGCCGCCGCGCGGTCAGCGGCATGATGAGCTCATGTCACCCACCGGGTCCACCTCAGCCTCGTCACGCGCGGGCCAGCCCGCCCAGCCGTCCGACCTCGTCGACGTCGCCCACCTCGTGACGGCGTACTACACCGGCGTGCCCGACGCGACGATCGTCGAGCAGCAGGTCGCCTTCGGCACCAGCGGGCACCGGGGCAGCAGCCTCTCCACGTCGTTCAACCAGACGCACATCGCGGCCACCACCCAGGCCATCTGCGACTACCGCGCCGAGCAGGGCTACGACGGCCCGCTCTTCGTCGGCCGCGACACCCACGGCCTCTCCGAGCCGGCCAGGGCCAACGCACTGGAGGTGCTGGTCGCCAACGGCGTGACCGTGCTGGTGGACTCGCGCGACGGCTACACGCCGACGCCGGCGGTGTCCCACGCGATCATCCGCGCCAACGGCGGCCGCACGGCCGGGGCCGGTCTCGCCGACGGCATCGTGGTGACGCCGTCGCACAACCCACCCACCGACGGGGGGTTCAAGTACAACCCGCCGCACGGCGGCCCAGCCGACACCGACGCGACGGCGGTCATCGCTGCGCGCGCCAACCAGTTGATCGCCGCCGGCCTGGACGGCGTGCGCCGGGTGCCGTTCGCGCGAGCGCGCGCGGCGTGCGAGGCCTACGACTTCCTCGGAACCTATGTCGACGACCTGCCGACGGTCGTGGACCTCGACGCGATCCGGGCGGCCGGCGTGCGCATCGGCGCCGACCCGCTCGGCGGGGCCAGCGTGGCCTACTGGGGTGAGATCGCCGAGCGACACCGGATCGACCTCACCGTGGTGAACCCGCTGGTCGACCCGACCTGGCGGTTCATGACCCTGGACTGGGACGAGAAGATCCGGATGGACTGCTCCTCCCCGTCGGCGATGGCCTCGCTCATCGGCACGTTGGCCGGCGGGGCGCCGTACGACATCGCGACGGGGAACGACGCCGACGCCGACCGGCACGGAATCGTGACGCCGGACGCCGGGCTGATGAACCCCAACCACTTCCTGGCCGTGGCGATCGAGTACCTCTTCGGCGGCGGCCGGCCCGACTGGCCCGAGCGCGCGCGGATCGGCAAGACGCTGGTGTCGTCCTCCATGATCGACCGGGTCGCCGCCGGGCTGGGCAAGCCGCTGGTGGAGGTGCCGGTGGGCTTCAAGTGGTTCGTGCCCGGGCTGATGGACGGGTCGTTCGGCTTCGGCGGCGAGGAGTCGGCCGGCGCGTCGTTCCTGCGGCGAGACGGCTCGACGTGGACCACCGACAAGGACGGGATCCTGCTCTGTCTGCTCGGCTCGGAGATCCTGGCGGTGTCCGGGTCGTCGCCGAGCGCCCGGTACGCCGATCTGGTCGCGCGGTACGGCGACCCGTCGTACGCCCGCGTGGACGCGCCGGCCAGCCGCGAGGAGAAGGCCAAGCTCGCCGCGCTGTCCCCCATCGACGTGGCCGCGACGACGCTCGCCGGGGAGGAGATCACCGGGCGGCTGACCGAGGCCCCCGGCAACGGCGCCAAGATCGGCGGGCTCAAGGTGACCACCGAGAACGCCTGGTTCGCCGCCCGCCCCTCCGGCACCGAGGACGTCTACAAGATCTACGCCGAGTCCTTCCGCGGCCCCGAGCATCTGGCCCAGGTGCAGGCCGAGGCCCGCGAGGTGGTCTCGGCGGCGCTCGGCGGCTGAGTCTCGGCTCCCTCGTGGGTCGCAGCTTCATCATGTTCAGTCCCTGGCGTACCACTTCTCACGTCATGCTCACCGTGAGAAGTGGTACGCCATCACGAGAACATGGTGAAGCTGTGACCCCGCGACCCCGGCCCCCGGGCCCCGGTCGCCCCCGGAACCCGGCGCCGCGGGTCACCAGCCGTGCGTCAACGCGGTGAGGAGCAACGCCCAGCCGGCGACCAGGAGGACGGCGGAGGCGAGCGTCCAGGCCAGCTCGCGCACCAGCGCTCGCCGGTGCTCCGGGCCGACCAGCACGGTGCGGTGCCGTTCCGCGCGCCACCATGCCCACGGGCTGCCCGCGGCGACCAGCCCGGCAAGGAACCCACCCGGCGATCGGCCCACCGCCGCTGCGAGGAAGACCCCCGCGGCGAGCACGCCCAGGATCACGACGATGCCGAGGTTGGCGGCGCGCTGCTGACGGTCGATCGCTTCGGCGTGGTCGGCGAGGGTGCGCCTGAAGCGCGGCTCGGACACCCGGTCGGGCACGGGCACGCACCTCCTGTCCCGGTCAACCTAGCGACGACTGGACCGAGCCGCGACGACGACACCGGCCCGCCATCTCGGACCCGGCCGCCACCGGGCGGCGCCAGGGCAGCAGGCTCGTGCCCACTGGCATCCGAACAGCCGCCACCGCCCCAGCCACCGCAGCGGGGTACGACGTGCCCGCCCGCTCCCAGCGGCACCCGGTACAGGTCGACGTGCGGCACTCTGACACGCTACGCCCCAGCTGCGGACAGCGCGGCCCGAGAGCCAGGCCGCGAGAGCCCAGGGCGCGAGAGCCTAGACAGCGAAAGCCCAGACAGCGGCCGGCTCAGGCCGCGGCGGCCGGGCGTCGCTCGGGGGCGCCCGCGGCCTTGGCCCGCCTGGCCTGGGCGACCATCCGCAGCTGCGCGGCTCGGCGGACCCGGGGGCCGCCCTTGACCATGCCGGCCAGCAGCTTCAGCTGGGACGGCAGGTTGCGCACCGTGGTGGTGTCCAGCCAGCCGTTGGGGGTGGCCAGCCGGAAGACCCGGTGCCACGCCGAGTAGACCTGCGGAATGAACGGCCGGGAGCAGTAGGTCAGGCCGTACTTGTCGAACAGCGCCTGCACCTGCGGGCGATCTCGGCGTACCGGTTGCTCGGCAGATCGGGGAAGAGGTGGTGCTCGATCTGGTGGGAGAGGTTGCCGGACATCAGATGGATGAGCTTCGAGCCGGAGATGTTGGCCGAGCCGAGCATCTGGCGGAGGTACCACTCGCCCTTGGTCTCGCCCTCGATCGAGCGCTTCTCGAAGGTCTCCACCCCCTCCGGGAAGTGGCCGCACATGATGATCGAGTGGGACCACACGTTGCGGATCACGTTGGCGACGAAGTTCCCGGCCAGCGTGGGCAGGAACGACCCGGTGGGCAGGGCCAGCGCCGGGTGCACCAGGTAGTCCTTGGTCGCCTGGCGCCGGATCTTGCGCAGCACCTTCCCAGCGGCCTCCTTGAACTCCGGCGTCTTGGTGGTGCCGCGCGCGGTGACCGCGCAGCTCCAGGTCGTACGCCGCGATGCCGTACTCGAAGAACAGGGCGTTGACGAAGTTCCAGAGCGGCTGGCCGAGGTGGAACGGCTCCCAGGGCTGCTCCTCATCGACGCGCATGATGCCGTAGCCGAGGTCGTTGTCCTTGCCGATGACGTTGGTGTAGGTGTGGTGCAGCTCGTTGTGGCTGTGCTTCCACTGCTCGGCCGGGGTGGCGTTGTCCCACTCCCAGGTGGTCGAGTGGATCTTCGGGTCGCGCATCCAGTCCCACTGCCCGTGCAGGACGTTGTGGCCGATCTCCATGTTCTCGAGGATCTTCGCGACGCCCAGGCCGGCGGTGCCTAGCACCCAGGCGGGCGGGAAGACCGAGAACAGCAGCACCGCACGGGAGCCGAGCTCGAGGTAGCGCTGGCCGGCGATCACCCGCCGGATGTAGCGCGCGTCCGCGGCGCCCCGGTCGTCGAGCACCTTCTGCCGGATCTCGTCGAGCTCCTTGCCCAGCAGCTCGATGTCTTCGGTCGTCAGGTGCGCGACGGGGTTGACGTCCTTCTTCTGGATCGTGGTCAACGGTGCTCCTCGGGCGGGGCCATGGGCTGGTGATGGGGGCTGGTCATCGGGCTGGTCATCGGGCTGATGGTCGAACACGCACGCGCCGGCGGCGCGTTGATGCAGGTCTGGACGACGACGCCGTCGCCCTCGGCGGCGGTGGTGACGGCGCCGTTGCGCAGGTCGCGCACAGCGCCCTCGCGCAGCGGCAGGACACAGCCGAAGCAGATGCCCATCCGGCAACCGCTCGGCATCCAGGACGCCGGCCTCCTCGGCGACGTCCAGGATCGGGGTGGCGCCGTCGGCCTCGAGCGTGCGGCCGTCGGCGAAGCCGACGGTGCCGCCCTCACCCGGCTCGACGTAGGCGACGCGGAACTTCTCGGTCTGCAGGTCCAGGCCGCGCGCCGCGTGATGAGCCTCGAGCGCGTCGAGCAGTCCGGCCGGCCCACACGCGTACGTCGTGCGGTCGCGCAGGTCCGGCACCAGCTCCTCGAGCGAGTCGACTTCGAGGAGGCCGTGCTGGTCGTCATAGCGGGCGACGAGCCGGACGGCCCCGGCGTCATGGAGCGCTTGCAGGTCCCGTCGGAAGATCGAGTCCGGCTCTGACGGCGCGACGTGGAGCACGACGATGTCGTAGTCGGCGCTGCGCGGCAGCCGGAGCACTCCCGCCGCCGTCACCGGGAACAGGTTGCGCAGCATCCCGATGACGGGGGTGATGCCGGAGCCCGCCGTGACGAACAGGAACCGCCCGCCCGAAGGCGGCAGGACGAACTCCCCGGCCGCCTGCTCGAGGTGCACCAGCGTGCCGGCGACCGCCTCCCGGACCAGGTAGCTGCTGACCAGGCCGTCGGGGACGGCCTTCACCGTGACGCTGATGTGCCCGTCCGCCCGGGGGCCGTGGGTCAGCGAGTACGCCCGCCACTGCCGGACCCCGTCGACCTCGACCCCGATTCGGACGTACTGCCCGGGGACGTGGCCGGCCCAGTCCGCGCCCGGCTTGATCTCCAGCGTGACGGCGTCGGCGGTCTCGGGACGGACGGCGACGATGCGCCCCCGCAGGTCGGCTCCGGACCGCAGCGGCCAGAACAGGTCGAGATAGTCGGCAGGCAGGTGTGGCGTGGTCGCCGCCTCGACGAGCCGGGTGACCCGATGGCGCAGCGCGCGCGCGGCAGGACGCTCATGGGTCAGGCTCACCCTGCCACTATGCCTGCCGGTTTGGTGTAAATTCATGACCGTGACGCGTGAATCGACTCCAGGTTCTTGTTCATGAGGGACAATTCCTCCACCGCCCTCGTGCCCACGGTGACGCGCGCCGCGCTCGGCTCCTCCGCGCGCCTCGACCCCGAGCTGACCAGCGCCCTGCGTGAGCAGCTGCGAGCGGTCGCGGTGCACACCATCGCGGCGGTGATGGCCGAGGTCCCCGAGTACGCCGGGGCGCTGTCGGGGCGGATGGGCGCCAACGTCGAGAACGCCGTGCAGATGGCGCTGGCCGGCTTCTTGCGCCTGGCGTCTCGGGGTCGCCGGGTCGATGCCAGCACGCCACTGTCGCCAGCCCTCGAAGGCGCCTACGCGCTCGGCCGCGGTGAGGCCCGCGACGGCCGGTCGGCCGACGCCCTGCTGGCGGCGTACCGCGTGGGGGCCCGGGTGGCCTGGCGCGAGCTGTCGGCGACCGCCGTCCAGAACGGCGCTTCCGCGGAGTCGCTGGCGTCGTTCGCCGAGCTGGTGTTCGCCTACATCGACGAGCTGTCGGCGGCGAGCGTGGCGGGGCACGCCGACGAGCTGGCCAGCAGCACCCGGCAACGGGAGCGGGACCTGCGCCAGCTCGCCCTGGCGCTGGTGGCCGGCGAGCCCGCGGACGCGCTCCTGGCCGCGGCAGCGCGCGCCGAGTGGGCGCCGCCGGTGACCCTCACCGCGATCCTGCTCCCCGAGGCCCAGGTGCGGCCGGTCCTCACCCAGCTCGACCCCCGGACGCTGGCGGCCGTCGTCGAGCGGGACGCCGACGCCGAGGCGCTGGCAGTGCTGCTGGTCCCCGACCTCCCGCCGGCAGGCCGGGCCGCGCTGGTCCGGACGCTGGCCGGACGGCACGCCGTCCTGGGGCCGACCCGGCCCTGGCTGCGGGTCCACGCGTCGTACGCCCGGGCGAGACGGGCGGTCGACCCGACCGGCCGGGTCGACGTGCTCGACACCGAGCAGCACCTGGTGCCGCTGGTGCTGGCCGCCGATCCCGAGGCGCTCGACGACCTGCGAGCCCGCACGCTGGCGCCGCTCGACGGGCTGCGCCCGGCCACCGCCGAGAAGCTCCGCGACACGCTGCGCGCCTGGCTCCTCCACCACGGCCGTCGCGACGAGGTGGCCGCCGCCCTGTTCGTGCACCCGCAGACGGTGCGCTACCGGATGGGCCAGCTGCGCGAGCGGTTCGGCGACCGGCTCGACGACCCCGACACGGTCCTTGAGCTGACGCTCGCCCTCGCCCTGCCTTCCCGATAGTCCGCCGCGCAAAGCACCACCTCACCTCCTCGAACCGGTGCCGAGCGCGGCGGACTATCCGACTCGGGCGTACGGTCTGCAGCATGACCGGTGAGCTCGTCTGCGTGACCGGGGGCTCCGGCTTCCTCGGGTCCCACTGCCTCGTCGCCCTGCTGCGCGAGGGCTACCGCGTGCGGACCACCGTGCGGTCCCCGGCCCGCGAACGCGAGGTGCGGGAGATGGTGGCCGCCGGCGGGGTCGACGCCGGCGACCGGCTGACCGTCGCCGCCGCTGACCTCACCAGCGACGACGGCTGGGGTGCCGCGGTGGACGGCTGCACGGCCGTCCTGCACGTTGCCTCGCCGTTCCCCGTCGGGGTGCCCAAGGACCCCGACGAGCTGATCGTGCCCGCGCGCGACGGTGCCCTGCGGGTGCTGCGGGCGGCTCGCGACGCGGGGGTACGCCGGGTCGTGCTGACGTCGTCGTTCGCGGCGATCGGCTACGGGCACGGCGCTCGCACGGCGCCGTACACCGAGGAGGACTGGACCGACCTCACCGGCGCCCAGGCGGTGCCGCCTTACCCGACCTCGAAGACGCTGGCCGAGCGAGCGGCCTGGCACTACGTCGGGGGTGAAGGGGTCGGGCTCGAGCTGGCGGTGGTGAACCCGGTCGGGATCTTCGGCCCGGCCCTCGGCGCCGACGCCGGCACCTCACTGGAGCTGCTGCGCCGGATGCTCGACGGGCAGGTGCCCGGGCTGCCCAAGCTGACGATGGGCGTCGTGGACGTGCGCGACGTCGCAGACCTGCACGTGCGGGCGATGACCCGTCCGGAGGCCGCCGGCGAGCGGTTCCTCGCCGTGGCCGGGCACTTCCTGACCCTGCGGGAGGTGGCCGAGATCCTGCGCGCCCGGCTCGGGGAACAGGGGCGCAAGGTCCCGACCCGCGAGCTGCCGGACTGGGTGGTGCGCCTGGTCGGCCGGTTCGACGCGGGCGTGGGCCAGATCGCCACCGAGCTCGGCGTGCGCAAGGACGCCAGTGCCGCCAAGGCCGAGCGGATGCTCGGCTGGCGGCCTCGCGCGGCCGCAGACGCCGTGGTGGCCGGGGCGGAGAGCCTCCTGGCCCTGCGTCATCGCCCGCCGGGGGCGGCCGGAAAACCGGCTACTGGTGCGTAGCGGCCGGATGGCGGCCGCCACGCACCAGTAGCCTCAGCACCCGTCCGGATCAGGCGGGGGCCATCAACGCCCAGGCGTCGTGGCCGCCCAGGAGGTCGGAGACGTCGGCGAAGCCCTCGCGCTCCAGCAGGCTCGCGCCCACGTTGGAGCGCCAGCCACCGGCGCAGTAGAGGAGCACCGGCTTCTGGGCGTCGAGCTCACCCGCGCGACGCCGCAGCTCCGCGAGCGGGATGTGCGTCGAGTTGGGGATCACACCGTTGACCAGCTCGCCGGCGTTGCGGATGTCGACCAGCTGGACGTCCGGGTTCTGCAGGGCGTCCATGGCGGCCGGCACGGTCAGCCGGCTGGCGTGCTCGATGCGGTCCGCGCGGGCCTCGAGGAAGGCATCCGCGTCGAGGACGTAGCCCAGGCACTTGTCGTAGCCGATCCGCTCCAGGCGGATCACCGTCTCCTGCTCGAGGCCGTCGTCGGCCAGGACCACGACCGGCTGCTCCGGCGTCAGCACCATGCCCACCGTCTCGGCGAGGCGACCGTCGGCCGGGACGCTGATCGAGCCACGCAGGTGGCCTGCGGCGTACTCGAGCATGTCGCGGGCGTCGAGCAGCACGGCACCGTTGGCGAGCGCCTCGTCGACCTGCTCGCCGGTGAGACCGGGGGCCTCGTTGTAGGTCTCGCGGACGCCCCGCTCCTTGCGGTTGAGGATGGCGTTGTAGACGAAGTACTCCGGAGCGGAGGGCTGGCCCTCGGTGACGATGTCGATGAACTGGTCCTCGCTCATCGGCTGGCACGCGTAGTTCTCGCGACGCTGCTGGCCGATGGTGGACTGCTTCTCCGTGGAGAGGTTCTTGCCGCAGGCCGAGCCGGCGCCGTGCGCCGGGAAGACGCGGGTCTCGTCGGGCAGGCCCATCAGCTTGTTCTGGATCGAGTCGAAGAGCATGCCGCCGAGCTCGTGGGCGGTCACGCCGATCGAGGCGAGCAGGTCGGGTCGGCCGACGTCACCGATGAAGAGCGCGTCGCCGGTCAGGGCGCCGTACGGCGCGACGTCACCGGCGTGCTCGTACACCAGCACGGTCATCGACTCGGGGGTGTGGCCGGGGGTGTGCATGACTTCGAGGACGACGTCGCCGAGCTCGATCCGCTCGCCGTCGGCGAAGTTGCGGATCTCGAAGTCGGCCTGCGCGTTGGGGCCATAGCCGATCCAGGCGCCGGTCTCCCCGGCAAGCTCGAGGTGGCCGGAGATGAAGTCGGCGTGGAAGTGGGTGTTGAGCACGCCGACGATCTCGAGGTTCTGCGCCTTGGCATCCTCGAGGTACTCGGTGATGTCGCGGCGGGGGTCGACGATGACGGCCTTGCCAGTGGTCTCGTCGCCGATCAGGTAGGACGCCTGCGACAGGCAGTCGAGGTAGTACTGCGTGAAGATCATGGGTTGGTCCTCCGGGTGGGGCAAACTCGAATGTCCGGTCAATATACCCCCCTAGGTATAGCCCCGTCCAGACCCCGGACGGCCGGTAGCCTCCCTCCATGGCAGCCGAGAGCCCCGTGGGAGTCGCCTTTCCGGACGACGACCGCGGTGGGCGAGGCACGTCCGCCTTCGGCCGCCGGGTGGCCGAGGCGGCGCTGGCGCCGGTGGACCCGGTCGGGGCCCGGGCGGCCGCCTCGGAGACCAACTGGCGCAGCGGCTACCTGACCCACTACCGCCGGCTGATCGAGGGCGGACTGGGCGATCCGGCCGGGGCGCGGACCTCGGCCGTCGCGGGGGCCACCGCCGTCGCCGAGGGCATGCGCTGGCTGGCCGAGTCGGGTGAGGACCTGCCGCTGACGGAATTCACGGAGCAGCCAGCGCCGCCAGTCGCCACCGCCGCGGTCCACGGCCGCGGGGCTCGCGTGACCGAGCTCGCGGTACCGGTCCGCGGTGAGCTGTTGCGAGGCGCCGCCCTGCTCCGCCAGCTCGACGCCTGGGTCGCGGCGGGCGTCCTGGAGCCGTCCGCCGCCGAGTCCTTGCGCACCGTGGCCGGTCACCCCGAGTGGCTGGCCCTGCCTGGCCGCACGGTCGTCGCCCTTGGTGCCGGCGCCGAGATCGGGCCGACGCCGACCCTGCTGCGCTGGGGCGCCACGGTCGCGGGCGTCGACCTGGCGCGCCCGGAGCTGTGGGAGCGAGTGGTGGGACAGGCCGAGCGCGCGGCCGGGACGCTGCTGCTGCCGAGCCGCGGGGGGTCGGACGCAGTGCCCGAGCGGGCCGGGCTCGACCTGCTCACCGAGCTGCCGAGGGTGCTCGGGTGGGTCGCCGGGCTCGACGGAGCACTGGTGCTGGGCAGCTACCTGTACGCCGACGGCGGGACGAACGTGCGGCTCTCTGCGGCCGGCGATGCGCTGGCGACGGCGCTTCAAGCGCGCCGGGACGACGTGACGACCGCCTTTCTGGCCACGCCGACCGACGTCTTCGCCGTGCCGGGAGAGGCGGTGGCGGCCTCCGTGGCGGCGTACGAGGCGCGCTCGGCACGCCGCAAGCTCCCGGGCCGGACGCTCCGGGCGGTCAGCGGCGGGCGGCTGCTGCAGCGGGCCTACCGGCCCGGCGCCGACCCGGGCATCTGCGACGCTCTCGTGGCCCAGCAGGGGCCCAACTACGCCCTGAGCAAGCGCCTGCAGCGCTGGCGGGCCACCTCCGAGCGCGCCGCGGGCCGGCCGGTCTCGATGAACATCGCCCCGCCCACGCGCACCCGCTCGGTCGTGAAGAACCGCGCCCTCGCGGCGGCGTACGCGGGGGCGCATCGGTTCGGCGTCGAGGTCTTCGACCCCTCGACCACCCGGGTGCTCATGGCCGCCCTGCTCGTCCACGACCTCCACGTCTCCGCGCCGTCGCGCGAGCACCCCTGGCAGGAGGAGGCGCATCAGGCGGTGCACGGCGGACTGTGGCGGGCGGCGTTCTCGCCGCGCAGCGCGCTCGGCCTGGCCGCGCTGCTGGGGTACGGCGCCTCCCGGTGACGCGATCCGGCAGAAGCTCGGAGCACACGGCCCGAACTTCTGCCGGATCGGCGCGAACTTCTGCCGGATCGGCGAGGTTCTGCCGGATCAGCGGGGGCCGTGGACCACCTGGCCGGCCACGAAGGTCGCGAGGACCGGCAGCGAGCGGAGGTGGGCGGCCTGATCCGCGGTGGACTCGGCCTGATCCGCGGTGGACTCGGCCTGATCCGCGGTGGACCCGGCCCACTTCGCGGTGGACCCGGTCTGGGCGAGGGTGGCGGCGCGCGGATCCGGCTGGCCTGCGGCCGGGGGCTCCAGGGCGAGCGGGTCGGCGCCGAGCAGGACCAGGTCGGCCGGCGCGCCGGGCCGGACCCGCCGACCGTCGACGGACGCCGCCAGCGCCTCCCGCGCGGTGAGGGACTGCTCGGGGTGCCACGCGTCGCGGGCATCGGCCGACCGGTGGACCGCGGCGGCGATCGCCAGCCACGGGTCCAGCCGCGCGACCGGAGCGTCCGAGCCGAGCGCAAGCTCCACCCCGGCCTCCGACATCGACCGCAGCATGAAGCAGCGATCGGCGCGATCCGCCCAGACCTGCTCGGTGAGGTCGCGGTCGTCGAGCAGGTGGGCCGGCACGCTCGCGCGCAGCCCCAGCGCTGCCAGCCTCGGCAGGTCCGCGCGCGCGACCAGCTGGGCGTGCTCGAGCGACCTGCGCGCCGGTGGCGGGTAGGCGTCGAGCGCCGCCGACACTGCCGCGTCTCCCGATGGCGGGGCCCTCCAGCCCGCCCGCCGCTCGCCCGCGCCAGCAGGTCGGTCAGCTCGTCAGGCAGGGGGGCGCCGCAGCCGCCCCCGCCGTACGGCGCGTGGCACCACGCCGTCTGCGTGTTCAGCGGAGCCGTCGGAGATGACCTTGAGCGGTCCCACGGTGAGCCGCGGGGTCTCCGCCGGGCAGCGCGTCCCCTGCGCAGCCCGGCGGCCAAGTAGTCCGCCAGGGTCTCCGGGTAGGTGCGACCCGCACCTGCAGCAGCGCCCGCCCGCGGCGGGCGCGGTCGGGCCAGGCCCCCCATGCGGCTCCCCGAACTCAGGTCGACCAGGCCCACCACCCTAGCGCCGCGGCCGCCTGCTGGGCGGCCCGTCGGCCGGCGTCGCGCCGGCGTCGCCGAGCAGGCCGGAGAGCCGCGGGTAGGCCGCGAACCACTCGGTCTCGGCCACGACGCCCTGGCGGCGAGCCAGGTCGAGTGCGTCCAGCGCCGCGGTCGAGAGCCAGCCGCGGGTGGCCGTCGCCACAGATGAGGACCACCGGGTGCGGGCCGCCACGGCGTCCAAGTCAGCCACCGTGGGCGGGCGCGGCCACGCGCTGGGCCGGTGCCCCCAGCCCACCACCGGCTCGCCCGGCCGGTCCCGGAGTCGAGCCACGACCAGGTCCAGGGCGTCCTCGACCCGGCGTGCCCGTGAGGTCCAGCCGGCCGGCGGTGCGCGCCCACTGGCCCAGATGCACGTGCTGGTCCCAGAGTCCCGGCATCAGCCACCCCCGCCGGCGTCGTACGCCGGGAAGTCGGCCGGCGCCGTGCCTCGGCGCCCACGGACGCGACCACGCCGTCGCGCACCACCACGGTGACCGGCGCGGAGGCGGTGCCGCCGTCGAGCGCCACCAGCCGCGCGTTGCGCAGCACGAGCCCGGACACGCTCCTCACCTCGGCCAGGTGGCAGTCGCAGCGCTGCGGCCGGTGCCCGGGGACGTCGCCGTCGTCGGTCAGGACGTCACACGCCGTCCCGGACGAACGCCGGCCCGGCCTGGTGCCCGTCCACCGCCAGGGCGGCCGGGAGCGCCGTCATCGCCGAGACGTCCACCACGCTGCCGATGTGGAACAGCGACCGGGTCTCCGCGATCACGTCGTCCTCCCCGCCCGCAGGACCAGCCGAGCCCCGGCGCCACCGCCAGGGCGTTGATCGCGATCTCCACGTTGTCCAGGTCGTCGGACCCGAGGGCGGCCAGGCAGATAGCCCGGGCCAGGCCGACCTGCTCTCCAGCACCGCCCGGTCCTCGGCGTGGCCGAGCAGCACCGGGATCTTCGCGGCCCGGGCGCGGCGGACGTTCGGCGCGGCCGGGTTGCGCTCCAGTGCCACCACGGCAGCCGAGCTCGCGCAGCAGCAGGCAGGTGCGGTAGCCCACCTGCCCCAGCCCGGCCACGACCACGTGGTCGCGCCGGGGCAGGGTGCGCCGCCCGATCAGCCCCACGGTCCGGGTCGACTGCAGCCACTCGACCACCCCGGCGATGAAGGTCCCGGTCAGCACGATGGCGGCCAGCATGGAACAGCACCGAGGCCAGAGGTACCACCCCGGCACCTCGTGCCCGTCGGCGTCGGCGGTCCCACCCCGCGATGATCCGCGTGGCGACGTAGAGCGCCCGCAGCGCATGCAGGACCGCGACGGCCAGCGCGCCCAGTCGGTCACCAGGATGGATGCGAGTCCGAGCAGGCCACCGAGCATCAGCCCCGTCGACCCGCGGATCCAGCGCGGGAGCCAGCCTGCCAGGACATGGGTGGCTCGACGCTCCTCGCGCCACGGCACGCTGACCACGGCCGTCCCGTCGGCCTCACCGGGCCGCAGCAGCCGGCGGTCGCGGGGACCGCCGGTGAGCGCCAGGCCGTGCTCGGGAGGCACGCCCGACGATGGTGGCGCGGCCACGTCGGCGGGCGACGTGACCACACAGTCGGGCACGGCCGCGCGCAGCTGCTCGGGCCACGGTGCGGTCGAAGACGCTCGTGACGTGTCGGATCCCGGGCGCGAGGTGCTCGGCCACGAGTACGCAGGGCCTGCACGTCCGAGTGCACGATGACGACCACCGCCTCGACCCCCTGGGCCAGGGTGTCGGCGATCTCCCGGTCGGTCGGGGCGCACAGGTGGACGACCCGGTGGCCGCGCTCCCGAAGCAGGGAGCAGGCGAGCCGCGACGCCTCCAGGTCACCGATGACCAGCACGCTCGACAAGGCTGCGCCCGGGCCCATGTCCGCACGCTAGCCCAGCGCTGATCCCCGAGGGCGGCGGTCCGCCAGGCTGCACCGCGTGAGAGGGCGGGGATCGCGGCCCTGGTCGCGCTCATGGCGCTCGGGGTCGCCGCTGATACGGGCTGGCGCGCATCACCTCCAGCCCACCCCGGCGTACGTCGACCAGGCCCCGCCCGTGACCGCCGCGAGCCCCGCCGTGCCGACGACCCCGGCCACCGACGTGAAGCCGGACGCCACCAACGCCCCCCGGCCCGCCGTTCGCCCTCCGACGGAGCGGGTCTTCGCCGGCTCGAACGCCGTGACCGTGCCGGTGCCCGTCGGCATGGTCCGCTACGACTCCATCGGCTCGGTCCGCTGGCTGCCGCCCGGCAACCTGTCCGGCCTACTCGGTCCGCCTCACCCGGGTCACCCAGAGCCGCAGCCAGACCCAGATGGTGCAAGCCCGCCAGGTGGAGCTCGCCCTCGACACCCGGCTCGGCGACACCTCCAGCCGATCAGCGCGAGCGCCGACACCCTGCTGGTGAAGTTCGTCCTCGACGGCTACCAGAAGGTCGAGCTGCTCCAGTGGACCGCCCTGGACGGCAGCAGCACCGCGCAGCTCGAGTTCGCCATCGTCGGCCGCGAGTCCGGACATCGACGGGATGCTGGCCCTGATGGGCGAGATGACCGGCGGGGCCCGCAAGGCCAAGCCGCGCGGGTGAGCACCCGGCGAGCCCGCGGCCCGGATGCTGTCCAGCACCTCGGCGGCGGTGCCCCGATCGCCGCTGCAGCACCTGCACCCACAGCAGCCGGTTGTCGGCGACGGCGACGACGCGCTCGACGGTCACCGCCCCACCCGGGCAGCCCAGGATGGGTCTCGGTCACGGAGCCGGCCAGCTGTCGTGTTCGTGATCGCCCGAGGAGCGGTCGCACCGGGTGGCCCGGCAGCAGCTGGGGCAGCCCGGACACCCGGCATCAGCCCGGCGAACACGCCGTAGCCCCTGCCGTCGGCGAGGGTCCAGCCCGAGGTGGTCCCGAGCGCGAGCGCCGGGTAGCTCCGTCCTGACCCGGGGCGTCCAGCCCTGCGGCGCGCGGACCGCCCCCCAGGCGGTCGGCACGGCTGTCAGTTGGCCATCGGCGTCCTCGACGGTGATCTGGGCCGGCTCTCGGCTCCACCACGCGTAGCCCGCGCCCAGCCCGGACGGCCGCGACGACCAGCCCCAGGAGAGCGGCCCGACCGGGTGCCGCGGACGCTCCGGAGGGACCGGAGGCGGCAGCTCCCGGCGTCGTGAACAGGCTGGCCGCGGCGCCGGCTGGGTCAGCTGGGGGTCGACGGGATCCACGCCTGCGGCGCGACGTCCACCATCCCGGGATGGTCCACGAGGGCGACCCGCAGCGCCGCGACGTAGTCCGGCACGGACGGCCAGCGCCCTCGCGGTCCCGCGTGAGGGCCCGCCGCACGACCCGCTCCACCTGGGCACCCGGATGTCATGGCCGGCGGCCCCGGCGTCGCGGCGGCCGTGAGCGAGGCGGGGTGAAGGGGCCTTCGAGCAGCAGGTAGGTCAGCACCCCCAGCGAGTACTGGTCGGTTCGCGCGTCCAGCCCCTCGCCGCGCGCCTGCTCGGGGAGACGTACGCCGGCGTGCCGCCGATCATCGTGAGCCGCGACGACATGTCGAGCGCCTTGCCCAGCCCCAGGTCGCCCACCATCGCCGCACCCGGCCGTCGACGGTGCAGGAAGAGCACGTTGGCCGGCTTGACGTCGCGGTGGGATGACCCCGCGCTGGTGGAGGGCCAGCCCTCGCCCACCTGCTCGACCACCGAGACCGCCTGCCCCAGCGGCAGGGCTGAGAGGTCCAGCCGGTCCTCCAGGTTGCCCTGGTCGGCGAAGGCCATGACCAGGGGCCGCCGTCGGACAGCTCGCCCGCGTCGTAGACGGGCACGACATGGGACGACTCCACCTTCCGCAGGAAGCGGCCCTCCTCGATGAACCGGCTGCGCACGTGGTCGTCGGCGGACCAGTTGTCGGCGAGGACCTTCACCGCCACCGGCGAGTCGAGCTGCTCGTCGTAGGCCAGCCAGACGGTGGCGAAGCCACCCGAGCCGATGCGCCGGCGTACGGCGTAGCGACCGATCCGAGAGGGCGAGGACACGCCTGCATTATGTTGCAGGGGGGCCGGCGGCGGATCCGGCCGATCACGGTTCCGCAACGGGCGGGGCAGGACGGAACGAAGGGGACGCGGGGGATGGACGAGGGACTCACGCCGGACCAGATCGACGAGCTGGCCCGCCGCGCCCAGGACGGCGACCGCGACGCGCTGGAGACGCTGCTGGGCGCCGTGCGGCCTCGGGTGCTGCACGTGTGCCGCGGGGTGCTGCCGTTCACCCCCGATGCCGAGGACGCCTGCCAGGAGGCCCTGCTGTCGATCGCCAGCAAGATCGGCACCTGGGGGCGCTGCGGGCGATTCACCACCTGGATGCACGTGGTGGCGGTCAACGCCGCGCGCACGACGTACCGGCGGATGAAGAACCAGGCCGTCGGCGTCGGACGCCGTTCACCTGGAGCGCCCGGACCCGCGCGGCGAGCGTGATCGCCGGCACACCCGGCTGGACCTCCTCGACGCGATGGAGACGATCGAGGCCGCCCACCCGCAGTACGTCGAGCTGCCCGCTGCGCGAGGACGTTCACGGCCTGAGCTACGACGACATCGCCGAGCTGCTGGGCGTCCCGCTCGGGACGGTCAAGGCGCAGATCCACCACGGGCGCAAGCTGGCCCGGCCGCTGCTGCGCGGTGACGCATGACGTCGGGCGATCCGACCGACCCGCTGGGGCCACCCGAGCCGGAGCCGGCGCTCCGCCCCATCGAGCCGCGCGACCACGCGACCGTCCTGCAGCTCAACCACGAGCACCCCGACGCCGTCTCCGCGCTGACCGAGCAGCGGCTGCTGTGGCTGCTCGACCTCTGCGACCGGGCCGATGTCATCGACGTCGGCGGGGAGGTCGCCGGCTTCGTGCTCACCTTCGCCCCCGGCACCGCCTACGACTCGGTGAACTACCGGGCCTTCGCCGAGCGCTACGGCGCGGCGTTCTACTACCTGGACCGCATCGTGGTGGCCGAGGCGTTCCGCCGGCGCGGGCTGGCCGGCCTGGCCTACGACGAGATCGAGCGGATCGCCGCGCCGTACGGCAGGCTCACGCTGGAGGTCTACACCGAGCCCCACAACGCCGCCTCGGTCGGGTTCCACGCTGCCCGCGGCTTCCGGGAGGTCGGCATCCTGCATCAGGGCGCCCGCTCGGCCGCGCTGCTGTGCAAGGAGCTGAAGCAGGACCTGGAGCCGAAACCGGGCGGGCCGCGCTGAGATGCGCCGGCTCCCGCTCGTCCTGGCGTTGGTGGCCCTCGCGGTCGCCCTGGCCGTGGGCGCCGGCGTCCGGCTGCTCCACCATGGCGACGGCACCGAGCGGGCGCCGGCGGGTGGCGGCCCGGCCAGCGGTTCGCCCGCGACCGGCGGACCCATCTCGGCCGGCGAGGCCGTCGACGCGGCACTGGCCCCGGCGCTCAGCGAGCCGGTCGAGGACAGCTACTACCCCCGAGTCGGCGACCCGGGGGTGGACTCCCTGCACTACGGCCTGGACCTCACCTGGGACCCGACGGCTCGCGAGCTGACCGGGGAGGCCACCGTGACCTTCCGGTCGACCCAGGACGCCGACTCCTTCCAGCTCGACCTCGCAGCCCCCCTGGACGTGACTGCCGTGACCCTGGACGGCCAGGACGTCGGCTTCGAGCACCCCGGCAAGGACCTCGTCGTCCGGGCCGGGGTCGCCGGCGACCGGGAGTACACCGCGGTCATCGACTACCACGGCACCCCAGAGCCGGTGGATGCCCCCGCCACTCGTCCCGACCTGCCCAGCGTCGGCTGGACGGTCACGCAGACCGGTGCGGTCTGGACCATGCAGGAGCCCTTCGGCGCCTTCACGTGGTACCCCGTCAACGACCAGCCGTCCGACAAGGCGCTGTACGACTTCACGATCCGGGTGCCCGCGCCCTGGGTGGGCGTCGCCAACGGCGAGCTCATCTCCCGCCGGGTCCGGGACGAGATGACGGTCACGCGCTTCCACCTCGGCTCCCCCGCGGCGTCCTACCTCGTCACGATCGGCATCGGGGACTTCGCCTCCCGCACCGACCGGTCCGCCTCGGGCGTGCCGCTCACCTACTGGGTCGAGCGGCCCGTGGGCCAGAGGTTCCGCGCCCTGCGGCAGGCTGCCGACGCGCTGGACTGGATCGAGCAGAAGCTCGGGCCCTACCCCTACACCACGGCCGGCATCCTGCTCGTGGACTCGGAGTCCGGCATGGAGACGCAGACCCTGGTCACGCTCGGCGACACCCCCTACGCCACCTCACCCAAGGTGATCCTGCACGAGCTGGTGCACCAGTGGTACGGCGACCTGGTCACTCCCCGCGATTGGCGGGACGTGTGGATGAACGAGGGCATGACCACCTACCTGCAGCTGGTCTACGAGTCGGAGTCGAGCGGCACCGACCTCGAGGCCACCATGCGGGACGTCGCGGACCTCGACCAGCAGTACCGCGACCAGGCCGGTCCGCCCGGCGACTACCTCGCCGGCGAGTTCGGATCGGGGAACGTCTACTTCTGCCCGGCGCTGATGTGGCACCGGCTGCGCCAGGGGCTGGGCGACGAGGAGTTCTGGCGGCTGGTCCGTGAGTGGCCCCGGGTGCACGCCTTCGGCAACGCCGACCGGGACGACTGGTTCGCCTGGGTCGAGGAGCAGACCGGCCGTGACCTCGACGCGTTCTTCGCCGCGTGGATCGACGGCGAGACCACGCCGCCGCAGAGCCTGCTCTCACCTTGAGCCGTCCGGGACACCCGCCCCTCTCAACCGGTCGGCCCGATCCTGGCAACCGTTGACGAATCCCCGACGCCGGGGCTGGCCTAGCCTGCCGGTATGGCCGCCCGGCTCTCCGCCCACCAGCTCATCGCCCTGGTGCTGGACGCCGGGTCCTGGGTGTCCTGGGACGAGCCGCCGGACCGCTCCGGGGTCTCCGCGGAGTACGCCGCGGAGCTTGCGGCGGCCCGGGAGGCCAGCGGCGTCGACGAGTCGGTGCTCACCGGCGAGGGCCGGATGCACGGCCGCCGGGTCGCGGTGATGGTGGGCGAGTTCGGCTTCCTGGCCGGGTCGATCGGCCGGGCCGCCGCCGAGCGGCTGGTCCGCGCCACGCACCGGGCCACCGCCGAGGGCCTCCCGCTGCTCGCCGCACCGGTCAGCGGCGGCACCCGCATGCACGAGGGCACCCCGGCGTTCGTCCAGATGATCCGGATCGCCGCAGCGGTGGCGGCGCACCGCCAGGCCGGGCTGCCCTACCTGGTCTACCTGCGCCACCCCACGACCGGCGGCGTCATGGCCTCGTGGGGGTCGCTCGGCCACATGACCGTGGCCGAGCCGGGCGCGCTCATCGGCTTCCTCGGGCCACGCGTCTACCAGGCGCTGCACGACCGGCCGTTCCCCGAGGGCGTGCAGACCGCCGAGAACCTCTACGAGCGCGGCATCGTCGACGCCGTCCTCGCGCCGGAGGAGATCGCGGCGATCCTGGACCGCGCCCTGCAGATCCTGCTGGCGCCGCGCGCGGGCATCGGCACCGCACCGGAGCCCCCCGACGAGCCGGTCCCCGACGTCGAGGCGTGGGAGGTCGTCACCCGCTCTCGCCGCCCCGAACGCCCCGGCATCCGCCGGCTGCTGAAGTACGCCGCCGCGGACGTCGTCCCCCTCAACGGCACCGGGCAGGGCGAGGCCGACCCGGGGCTGTTCTTCGGGTTGGCCCGCTTCGGTGCAGCGCCGTGCGTCTTCCTCGGCCAGGACCGCCGCGGGCAGTCGACCGCGCAGCCGCTGGGCCCGCAGGCGCTGCGCGAGGCCCGGCGCGGCATGCGGTTGGCCTCCGAGCTCGGTCTCCCGCTCGTCACCGTCATCGACACCCAGGGCGCGGCGCTCTCCCCCGAGGCCGAGAACGGTGGACTGGCGGGGGAGATCGCGCGCTGCCTGGCCGACCTGGTGATGCTGGCGGCGCCGACCCTGTGCCTGATGCTCGGGGAGGGGAACGGTGGCGGAGCGTTGGCGTTCCTGCCCGCCGACCGGGTCGTCGCCGCCCAGCACGCCTGGCTGTCGCCGCTGCCACCCGAGGGCGCCAGCGCCATCGTGCACCGGCACACCGGCTTCGCCGCCGAGATGGCGCGCACGCAGCAGGTGCGCGCGATCGACCTGTACGCCAGCGGGGTCGTGGACCGTCTCGTCGTGGAGAAGCCCGACGCCGCCGACGAGCCGGAGGCGTTCTGCCGCCGGGTCGGGGCGGTGCTGGAGCACGAGCTGGCCGCGCTCCTGGCGGCCGGGCCCGGCCAGCCCGAGGAGCGGACCCGGCGCTATCTTGGCCGGGCGGCCAGGTAGCCCGACGGCAGGTCCGCGGTCAGGCGCGACCCTTCATCATCAGGTTCCAGTAGAGCATCGGCAGCCCGTAGCGCTTGAGGTACCACATGTCGCGGCGCGGCTTGGTCGTATCGATGAACTTGAACGACGGGCGCACGTTGAGCTCGTAGTCGAACTCCGCGAGCAGCATCTTCTTGCGCGAGGTGGTGAGCGGGCAGGAGGCGTAGCCGTCGTACGACGCCGACGGGGAGCGGCCGGCCATCACGTCCTGGAGGTTCTTCACGACGACGGGGTACTGGTGTCGGGCCGCCGCACCGGTCTTGGAGTTCGGCGTCGAGCCCGCGTCACCGAGCGCGAAGATGTTCGGGTAGCGGGTGTGCTGCATCGTGTTCTTGTCCACGCCGACGTAGCCGAAAGGGTTCTCGGGGTCGGCCAGCGGGCCGCCCTTGATCCAGTCCGGGGCCGACTGCGGCGGCACGACGTGGGCCATGTCGAAGTTCACCGTGGTCGTGGACTGGTCGCCGTTGTTGCGGATGACAGCGGTGCGGCCCTCGCCGTCGATCTCGATCAGCTCGGAGTTCTTGTGCACCTCGATGCCGTAGTCGGCAGCGACCTCCTCCAGGGCGTCGGCGAAGACCTTCACCCCGAACATCCCCGGCGTCGGCAGCACCAGGACGACGCGGGTGTCCTTGAGCGTGCCCTGCTCGCGCCAGTAGTCGGAGGCGAGGTAGGCGATCTTCTGCGGGGCGCCGGCGCACTTGATCGGGCCCATCGGCATCGTGAAGACGGCCGTGCCGCCCCGGGTCTGCTGGATGTTGCGCCACGTGTCGGCGGTGGACTCCAGCAGGTAGTTGCTCGACACCGACGGCGTCTTCATGGCCTCGGCCATGCCGGCGACCCCGTCGAAGTTGAGCTGGATGCCCGGGCAGACGACGAGGTAGTCGTAGCCGACGGTGCCGCCGTTGGAGAGGGTGACGGTCTGGCCGTCGGGGTCCACCGACTCGGCGTAGGCCTTGATCCAGGAGACGCCCTTGGGCATCACCGCGGCCTGGGGCCGCTCGGTCTCCTTCGCCGTGGCGCAGCCGGCTCCGACGAGGGTCCACAGTGGCTGGTAGTAGTGCACGTCCGACGGCTCGATCACGCCGATGTCGGTCTCTCCCTGCAGCCGAAGCTTGGCCGCGACGGCGATCCCCGCGGTGCCACCGCCGATGATCACGATCTTGTGCTGGGACTTGCTCATGGAAACCTCGCCGATCTGCCGTCGCCCGTTTGAAAGAATGGCCGTACATTTGTGTGTGACCTAGGTTACGCCGCACCAGGCCGGGGAGGCAAGGCTCACCTGACCCTTGACTTGCCCGGAAACGTCCGTACATTGGATACCCATTGGGGTATCAGCACCGGTCTTCAGGAGGGCCCGCATGCAGATCCACTCGTTTCGGACACCGGGGCTGGGCGACCAGACCTACCTCTTCGAGCACGAGGGCACGGGCATCCTGGTCGACCCTCAGCGCGACATCGGCCGCTTCCTGGAGGCGGCGGCCGAGCGCAAGCTGCGGCTCTCGTTCGTGCTGGAGACCCACCTGCACAACGACTACGTGTCCGGCGGCGAGCAGGCCGCGCTCAAGACCGGCGCCGACCTGGTCCTGCCCGCGGCGGCCGCGGCGGCGTACCGCTACACGCCGGCCTTCCACCTCGAGGACATCGAGGCCGACCAGGGGCTCACCATCCGCCCGATCCACACTCCCGGCCACACCCCCGAGCACACCAGCTACCTCGTGCTGGTCGACGGCAAGGAGGTAGCCCTCTTCTCCGGTGGCAGCCTGCTGGTCGGCTCGGCCGGACGGCCCGACCTGCTCGGCCCCGAGCGCGCCGACAGCCTGGCTCGCCTGCAGTACGTCTCCATCAACCGGCTGGCCGGGCTTCCCGGCGACGTCGAGCTGCTGCCCACACACGGCGAGGGCTCGTTCTGCACCGCGACCGGCGCCGGCAAGTACACCTCGACCATCGCCGACGAGGTCGCCTCGAACCCGCTGTTGCAGCTCCCCACTCCTGAGGCGCTCTCCGACGCCATGCTCAGCTCGCCGATGCCCATCCCCGGCTTCTATCGCTACATGGGCCCGGCCAACACCCTCGGCGTCAAGCCGCTGCCGACGCGGGCCGTGCCACGGATGTCGGTGGCCGAGATCGAGGGTCGCACCGACCTGCACATCGTCGACATGCGCCCCCGCGAGGACCAGGCCAAGGGCGTGCTCAAGGACACCGTGGCCGTCGAGTTCGCCGACGACTTCGGCTCCTGGGTCGGCTGGCTGGTGCCGTACAACGAGCCGGTCGTGATCGTGGCCAACCCCGACCAGGACGTCGACGCCGCCATCACCCAGCTCGCCCAGATCCAGTTCGACAACGTCGTGGGCGTCGTGAACGACGTCTCGGGGGCCACGCTGCACGCCGATTTCGAGCTCGTGGACATCCCGACGGCCAGGCAGCTCGCCGGCCACGGCGACATGCAGGTGCTCGACGTCCGGATGCCCAGCGAGCTGGCGCAGGTCCGCTATCCCGGCGCCATCGAACGGTTCGCCGCCGACATCTACACCCGGGGCATCCCGGCCCACCTGGACAAGAACAAGCCCGTACTCGTGGCCTGCGCGAGCAGCAAGCGCGCGGTCATGGCCGCCAGCCGGCTCACCTCGCACGGGTACGACGTCCGGGTGCTCAACCCGGGCGGCATCTCGGACATCCTGCCGTCCTGATCCTTCGACCCGCCCACCCCGGCCTCAGCCGGGCCGACCACCCCCGACCAAGCGCCCGACACCCCAGGAGAAGAACCCGTGACCACCACCGCTGTCCGCGACGGTCAGGCCGTGTCCGTCGGCACGGCCCGCGAGCTGATCGCCAACCCCGCGACCCTCGTCGTCGACGTCCGCAGCCCCGGGGAGTTCCACTCCTCGCACATCCCCGGCTCCATCAACCTCCCCGTCGACCAGCTCGACCTGCACCTGCGCCGGATCGTCAATGCCGCCGGCGGCACCATGGTGTTGGTCTGCCAGGGCGGCGGCCGCGCCGAGCAGGCCGCCAGCAAGCTGGGCGGCGCCGGGCTGTCCGACATGGTGGTGCTGGCCGGCGGGATGAACAGCTGGATCGCCGCGGGCGCACCCGTCGAGCACGGCGACGTCGACACCCGCTGGGCCCTGGAGCGCCAGGTCCGCCTGGTGGCCGGCTCGGTGGTCGTCGCCAGCGTGGTCGCCAGCGCGCTGTTCCCCAAGGCCAAGTGGCTGGCGGGCGGCATGGGCGGTGGGCTGACCTTCGCCGCGTTGAGCAACACCTGCATGATGGGGAACCTGCTTGCCAAGCTCCCCTACAACCAGGGTCCCGGCTGCGACATCGACGAGGCGATCGACAAGCTCCGCCGGGAGCCCGTCGCCGCGTGAGCCCGACCGCCCGGGCCGGCCGCCGATGACCGACGGCCTGCTCGCCCGTCTCCTGCCCGCCAGCGTCTGGCTGCGCGGCTACACCCGCCCCGACCTCACCGCCGACCTGAAGGCGGGGGCGACAGTGGCCGTCCTGGTGATCCCCCAGGCGATGGCCTACGCCGCGCTGGCGGGTGTCCCGCCGATCACCGGCCTGTACGCCGCCATGGTCTCGCTGGTGGTGTACGCCGTCTTCGGGACCAGCCGCTTCATCTCCGTGGGACCCGTAGCCATCGACTCGCTCCTCACCGCGGCTGCGGTCGGCCCGCTCGCCCACGGCGACGCCACGACCTACCTCGCTCTCGCCAGCCTGCTGGCGCTCACGGTCGGCGTTCTGCAGACCGTGGCGGGGCTCGCCCGGCTGGGGGCCCTGGTCAACTTCCTGTCCGTCCCTGTGATCAGCGGCTTCACCACCGCTGCCGCGCTCACGATCGCCGCGAGCCAGCTCAAGGACCTCCTCGGCCTCACGCTCACCGGCCAGGTCTCCACCTTCCTCGACGCCGTCCGGCTGATCGGCCCGCAGCTGGGACATGCCAAGCCGCTCACCCTGGTCCTGGCTGCGGCCGGCGTCGTCGGGTTGCTGGCGCTCAAGCGCTGGCTGCCGGCCATCCCGGGCCCGTTGCTGGTGGTGGCCGCGCTCACCGCCGTGGTGTGGGGCGCCGGCTGGAGCGACCGGGTCACAGTCCTGGGTGAGGTGCCCTCCGGTCTCCCCACGCCGGGCCTGCCCGATGTCGCCTGGGCCGACGTCGGCACCCTGCTGCCGTCGGCCGCCGCGATCGCGCTGATCTCCTACATGGAGTCGATCAGCACGGGCACGGCATTCGCGCGCCGGTCGCGCACCCGCGTCGAGCCCGACCAGGAGCTGATCGCCGTTGGGCTGGCCAACGCCGCGTCGGGGCTCAGCCACGGCTTCCCCGTGGCGGGCGGCTTCTCCCGCGGCGCCGTCAACTTCAACGCCGGGGCGAGGTCGCCGCTGTCCGGGGTGATCGCCTCGGCGCTCATCGTCGCGGCGCTCTTCACCGCGACCCCGCTGCTCGCCCACCTGCCCAAGGTCGCCCTGGCCGCCGTCATCGTCGTCGCCGTCGCCAGTCTCATCGACCTCAAGGGCGCCTGGGGCATCGGACAGGTGCGCCGCAGCGACCTCGTCGCGCTGCTCGTGACGGCGCTGGCCACGCTGGTGCTGGGCCCCGCACCCGGGCTGGGCGTCGGTGTTGCCGTCAGCGTCGCCCTCTTCCTGCGCCACTCCGCCAGACCGCACATCCCCGAGCTGGGGCAGGTGCCCGGCGAGCGGGTCTACCGCAATGTCACGCGACACGAGGTCCTCACCTGCCCGCAGCTGGCGATCGTGCGCATCGACGCCCCCCTCTCCTTCGCCAGCGCTCGACCCATCGCCGACCGGCTCGCGGAGGTGGTGCGGGAGCGGCCGAACGCCTGCTACCTGGTCGTCGACGCCAGCGCCATCAACACCGCCGACTACACCGGCGTGGACATGCTCTCGACGCTCAGCGACGACCTGGGCGCGGCCGGTGTCGAGCTTCATCTGGCCGCCGTGCGCGGCCCGGTCTCCGACATCTTGGAGCGTGACGCGGCGTACCGCGCGCTCGTGGCGGCCGGCCGCGTCCACCGCAGTGTGCCTGAGGCGGTCGACAGCATCACCGGCTCACTCGGGCTGGATCCCGGCACGGCGGCCGGGCCCGGCCCCGGGACGTCGCCGGGCTGACGCGCCTCCCCCGCTCGGCCGGCCGGGCTGGCCATCCGGGCGGCGCGCCGGCCGCTGCCGGCTCGACAGCGAGGGTCCGGCCCGATGGCCAGGACCGTGAGTGGATGGCCGGAATGTCGCACGACGTCGCACCCGAGGCCTATCCCGCGCCCTTCGAGCGCCCGCCGTTCACGCGTGCGGCGGTCGCAGGCGCCGCCGCGGTGCACGTCTATACCTCGCTCGGGTCGGTGCTCGCTCTGCTGATGGTGGTCGCAGCGATCCGCGGGGACACCACGGCCGTGCTCTGGCTCTTCCTCGCCGCGATGGTCATCGACGGCACCGACGGGCTGCTGGCCCGGCGGCTGCGCGTCACCGAGGCGACGCCGTGGTTCGACGGGTCGCTGCTCGACAACATCGTCGACTACCTCACCTACTGCTTCGCTCCGGTGGTCTTCTTGTGGACGGCGGGCTACTTCCCGGACGGCTGGCCCGGCCTGGTGCTGGCGTCGCTGCCGGTGCTCGCGTCGTCGTACCAGTTCTGCCGGTCCGACGCGAAGACCGAGGACCACTTCTTCCTGGGCTTCCCGTCGTACTGGAACGTCGTCGCCTTCTACGTGGTGGTGCTCGGCCTCGGCGCCGCGGCCACGGTCGGGCTCGTCGTGGTGTTCGCGATCTTGGTGTTCGTGCCGGTGCGCTACGTCTACCCGTCGCGGACCGAGACCTGGTGGTTCGCCAACATGGCAGCCACGGCCGCCTGGTTCCTCGCGTACGCCGTCATCGTGGCGCAGCTCCCCGACCCGAACCTCGTGATCGTCGCGCTCTCGATGGCCTACGTGGTCTACTACGTCGCCGAGTCGCTCGTGCTCACCTGGCGGGGGCGGGCAGCGGTCTCGGCTTCATCATGAGAAGTGGGTGAAGCGCGACTTCTCTCGTCATGTATGACGAGAGAAGTCCGACCACACCCACATATCATGGTGAAGCTGAGACCAGAGTGAAACGACCCCGGCGCCCGCCCCGTCAGTCGGCCGGGGGCTGGGCGATGTCGACCTGGTAGCTCCGCCCGGACTCCCACTCGGCGGAGAAGGTGAAGCGACTGCCGCGCATCATCGTGATGCGGAACTCCACCGGCCGGCCCGTCAGGCAGCCCAGCCGCTCGATCAGCATCGCCGCCTCGCCGCGCTTCATGCCCAGACGGCTGCGCTCCTCGGGCGTCGGGACCACCGCCCTGATCCACTCCCGGCCTCCGGTGAGGCGCACGCCGGCGGCGCGCTGCCACTCGTCGTACAGCGCGGTGTGGGTCAAGTCGACGCCCAGCAGCGGCTCACCGAGATCGGCGACCAGCCAGGCCCGGTCCCAGGCGATCGGGACGTCGTCCCCGAGCCGCACGCGCTCGAGATAGACCAGCTCGGCGTCCTCGGCGAGCCCGAGCCGGGCGGCCGCCTCGGCATCGGTACGCCGGTCGGCGGCGAGCACCTCGCTGCGCTGGTCGATGCCCCGCGCCTCCAGGGCGTGGAAGAAGGAGTACATGGCGCCCAGCTGCTGGGAGATCACCCCGGGTGGGCCACCGACGACCGGCCACGCGAGCCTCTCGATGAGCCCGTCGGCGCGCAGCCGGCGCAACGCCTCCCGGACCGTGTGCCGGCTGACGGCGTACGCCTCGACCAGCTCCATCTCGCCTGGGAACCGGTCAGGGAACTCCCCGCCCTCGAGTCGCAGCACCAGGTCGTCGCGCAGCTGCACCCACAACGGGGTGGCGGAGGTGCGGTCAAGCATCCGCGGGCCGCGGCGGCGAGTCATGGGCGGCATCCTTCGGTGGGACCTGGGCGGCGGGCACCGCATCCGGGGCGACGTCGGTCGCGTGCACGGTGGCCGCGTGGCGAGTGTAGCCAACTTGGTCCCGCGAGAAGACGGCCTCGATCAGCCGCTGGCACTGCGGCTGGACGCCCTGGATGGCCACCGGGACGTCGGCGCGGGCGAGGTCGCGCGTGATCGCCCGCAGCACCAGTGCCCCGGTCAGGTCCACCCGGCCCAGCCGCTGCAGGTGAAGCCGCACCCGACCCAGGGACGGTTGGTCGGCCAGCTCGCCCAGGATGCGGGTCTCCAGGTTGGGAGCCGAGCCGAAGTAGAGGACGCCCTGCGGGCGCACGTGCAGCTCGTCGCCGGTGACCCACACCTCCATGTCTAGGCGCAGCTCGCGCCACAGGTGGATGCCGAGCGCCATGGCCACCCCTGCCACGACTCCCCACTGCACCCGGGGCGCGGCTGCGAGCGAGACCACGAACGTCGTCAGCCCGATCGCGAACTGCGGCTTTGAGAACATCCGCGTACGCCACATCGGGTCGGGGTTGAGCAGGGGCACGACGGCGGCGATGATCAGGCCCGCCAGCGCGGCCTTGGGCATGTCGCTCAACACCGAGACCACCGGAAGCGTGGCCAGGACGGCCAGGCCGGTGATCACCCCGCTCCACCGGGTGCGGGCACCCGACAGCCGGTTCAGGGCCGAGCGGGAGAACGAGCCGCCGACGGGGTAGCCGCCGAAGATGCCCGAGCCCAGGTTGGCCAGGCCCTGGCCGATGAACTCCTTGTCCGGGTCCCAGTGGGTGCGGTCGGCGCTGGCGTACTGGCGCGAGATGCTCGCCGGCTCGGCGAAGCCGACCAGGGCGATCACGATGCCGCTGAGCAGCAGGCTGGGGGTGGCCGACCAGGGCAGGTCGAGGGAGGGCAGCGGGATGCCGTTGGGCAGGTCGCCGACCACGGCCAGGTCCAGGCCACCGAGCCGGACGAGCAGCAGCGCCCCGACCGAGCCGATGAGCGCCCCGGCACCAGCGGGCTGACCCGCTTGGCGAAAGAGTGATCCCCAGGACGGCGAGCCCCACGGCAAGACCCAGCGAGGACCACCCGCCGGGTTGGACGAGCGCCTGGACAGCCGCGACGAGCGGGTTGGTCGAGCTCCCCTTCACGCCGAGCAGGTTGGGGATCTGCGAGCTGGCGATGAGGACCGAGGCCGAGAGGGTGAAGGCCGCGACGACGGGCTGGCTCATCAGGTAGGCCACGAAGCCGCCGCGGACGATCCCGATCAGGGCCCGGGTGATCCCGACGATGATCGCCAGCAGGGCCGCGTGGGCGGCGTAGCTCTCGGTGCCCTGCGGGATGGAAGGGGCGAGCGCGCCGAAGGTCAGCAGGCTGGTCAGCGCCACCGGCCCGGTCTGCAGGTACGGCGAGGAGCCCACGAAGCCGGCGAGGATCGGGGCCATCGCGGCGGCGTACAGCCCGTGGACGGGAGGTACGCCGGCGAGCAGGGCGTAGGCAATCGCCTGCGGCACCAGCACCAGGGCCACGGTCACGCCCGCGACCAGGTCACCGCGCGTTGGTCGGGGAACCCCTAATGTCCGGACAACCATGCGAGCAGGATACCCTGGGGGGTGCGGTGGTGCGACCCCCAGAACCGCCGCCCGATTCACGGTGCGTGAGAGGACACGATGTCATCGGAGCAGCAGCTTGGAGAGGACCCTGACTACCGGTTCAGCCTCGCCAACGAGCGCACGTTCCTGGCCTGGATCCGCACCGCGTTGGCCTTGCTGGCAGGCGGGGTCGCGCTCGTGGCGGTGGTGCCCGACTTCGGCCCGCCCTGGCTGAAGCACACCGCCGGCGCGGTCCTGCTGCTGCTCTCGATCACACTGTCGCTGCTGGCCTACCGTCGGTGGCGACTGACCGAGACCGCACTGCGCACCGGACAGTCGCTGCCGCCTCCCCAGCTGCTCCAGATCCTGTCCGCCGGGCTGGTCATCGTGGCGTTCGTCGTCCTGGCCCTGCTGGTCTTCTGAGCCGACGGCAGCCCATGGTCCGCCTTTCCGCCTCGACCGACGACCACGACGACGAGCTGGTGCACCGGGTGGCCGCGCTGGAGCGGACGGCCCTCTCCTGGGAGCGCACCGGCATCGGGGTCGCTGCCGTCGGCGCGCTGGTGCTGCACCTGCGCCAGGAGTCCGGGCCGATGCTGGCCCTGGGGGTCCTCCTCATCACCGCCGCGATCGTGATCGTCCTGGTGCTCGCGCCGGCGCGCTACCGGGCCGCGCGTGCCGACGTCCTGGGCACCCGCAGCGTGGTGCAGCCGTGGATCCTGCTGACGCTCGCCCTGCTGGTGGCGGGGGTCGGCGTCGGGCTGCTCGTGGCGCTGCTGCTCAGGCTGGTCACCTGACCCGGAACCAACCTCGCTGCCGGTCGGTGGTAGGGTGGACGAACCCACGGGGGAGGGGCCTCGATGCACACGCTCGAGACCGCGCTGGCCGCGCTGGCGGTGTTGAGCACCTCCGGCTGTGTCGGCAAGGATGCAGCCGGCGACCCAGCCGGCGGCGGCACTGAAGATGCCGTCACCGAGGCCTCCCTGCACGGCGACCGGGTCTGCCCGTCGCACCTGCGCGGCCGGCCGACCGACAACCACGGGTTCGGCACCGAGCAGATCGCCGACCGCGCACCAGAGCTGCTGACGCCCGACGCGGCGTGGGTGTGCGCCTACGCACCTGTGGACACCAGCATCTCCGGGACCAACGCGGGGGCGGCGTACCGCTGGGTGCGAACGGGGGAGGTCCGCCAAGTTGCCGCCGCTGACCTGGCTACGCTCTCGACACTGCTCGGTCAGCTGGCTCCCGCCGATCCCTCCCAGGATTGCACCGCCGACCTGGGCCTGCGCCACATGCTGCTCACCTCCCACGACGGCGACCTCACCGGGGTGGTGGTCGACGGCTACGGGTGCGGCGACGTCCGGCTGACCGACGAGCCGTTCCGCACCCCACCCGGCCGGGCCATCCAGCCCGGCACCGTGTCGGGCGTGCTCACCGCCCCGCCCGCGCTGCACCGTCTGGTCCGCTCGCTCGGCCACTCCGACGGCTGACGACACCGATCCGGCAGAAGTTCGGCGAGGTGGGGACGCGAAGTTCTGCCGGATCGGCGAAGTTCTGCCGGATCGGCGCGAACTCCTGCCGGATCGGCGCGAACTTCTGCCGGATCGGGGTCAGTCGGCGGGCTGGTAGAGGTAAGCCTTCCGGCGGGGGGTGACGTGGCGCATCATGAACTCCGGCCGGCGCAGGCCACCGGGCCCAGGGCCGGGTCGGGTCATCGCCAGCCAGCGCTGGTAGGCAGCGCGCGACTTGTTCACGTCGACCTGGACGTCGCCGTACTGGTCGTCGGCATGCGCCTTCTCGATACGCACCTTCTGGTGCCAGCAGTGCATGCCGGACACCGGGTCGGGCTGCACCGGGAAGGTGAGGTTCTGGTGCACGCCGGGGTCGTCCCAGTAGATCCGCTCCGAGTCTGGGTCGTCGCTGGAAAAGGGCCTGATGCCCTCCTTGTAGCGCAGGCTCCAGATGCCGTCGTCAGTGCGGTCGAGGTCGACCTTGCCCATCACCCAGCGGCTGCCGGGGTGGCCGTCCTGGTGCCAGCGACCCATGTGGTGCGACATGCCCACCACGCCGGGGCGGATCGCCTCCGTCGCCCAGACCCGCGCCACGAAGTGCCCGATCTCGGTGCTCACCCGGGCCAGGTCGCCGGTCTTCAGCCCCATGGCGGCGGCGTCGTCGGCGTTGAACCAGAGCGGGTGGGAGTTGGAGATCTCATTGAGGTACTTTGCGTTGCCGGACCTGGTATGGATCATCGTCGGCAGCCGGAAGTTCGGCATCAGGACGAACTCGTCGTTCGCGCGGTCGATGTTGCGCGCCGACACGTGCGACTCGATGTAGCCGGGCGTCGCCTGCTCGGGCCAGCCCCAGTCGGCGAGCGTTGTCGAGAACAGCTCCATCTTCCGAGACGGCGACAGCCAGCCGAACACCTTGGAGCCGTCCTTCTGCTCCAGCCCGACCGCGCCCGCCTCGCCCACGAGCGGCGGCGCCGTCTCGAGGGTGACCGGCTTGCGCAGCACGCCCGTCTCGTCCGGGGTGGCGCCGTCGAGCTCGGCGTCGGTGAGCGGCCGCTCGTCGAGGCGGTACTGGTCCTTGACGATCTCGAACGCGCCGTACTTGCGCATGTACTGCAGGGGGGTCATCCCCTCCGTGGCCGCCGCCTCGGGCAGGCCGGGCACGGCCTTGTTGAAGAGGATGTCGTAGTACTCGTCCATGGTCATCCGCTCGCCCGGGTGCTCCCGCGACTCGAACCACTGGCGGATGCCCAGCTCGCCGTCGGGGTCGATCTCCCACGACAGGGCGAACCAGAACTCGTTCTCCTCCCACACCTCACCCGGGTTGGTGTCGCGGGTGTCGGCATACGGGCGGCCGAGCTTGTCCATGGCGACCCGCATCACCGGCTGGCGGAAGGCCAGCCACTTGGAGGTGTGGGTCTCGAAGGACATGGTGTCGTGACGCTCGGCCGCGTGACCCATCGGCAGCACGTAGTCGGCGAAGGTGGCCGACTCGCTCCACGTGGGCGTCAGCGCGACGTGCAGCCCGATCTTGGACTCGTCGGTGAGCACGTCGATCCAGGTGAAGCCGTCCGGGTTGATCCACAGCGGGTTGTAGACCCGGCTGAAGTAGACCTCGACCCGTCCCCGGTTGCCGTCCTGGAGCAGGTGCGGCAGCAGGATCGACATCTCGTTCGTGGTGAGCGGGTACTCGATCGGCCAGAGCTTCTCGCTCCAGGCCTCGTTCGGCGGCGGCATCTCGGGGAAGTGCGCGATGAACTTGTCCCAGCCGTTGGGGTGGGTGCCGCCCGGGGTGCCGACGCTGCCGGTGAGGACGTTGAGGAAGAACAGGCTGCGGGTGATCTGCCAGCCGCCCAGGTTGCCGGCCGTGGCCGACCGCCAGGTGTGGGTGGCCAGCGCGGTCCCGGCCTCGGCCACCATCTCCGCCAGCTGCTGGACCTGGGCCACGTCGATGTGAGCCTCGGCCGCGGCGTACTCGAAGGTGTAGTGCGCGTAGTCCTCGGTCAGCCGCTCCAGGAACACCTCGAAGTCGTCGGCCGGGTCGTCGGGAACCGTGCAGCCGCTGCATGTAGACGTCCCAGTTGACCCAGCGCTCGAGGTACTCACGGTGGATCTTGCGCTCGCGCAGCAGGTACGACGCCACCGCGAGGAAGATGGCCGCCTCGCTGCCCGGCCACGGTGCCAGCCACAGGTCGGCGTGAGAGGCGGTGTTGGAGAGCCGCACGTCGAGCACGGCCACCTTGGCGCCGTTCTTGCGCGCCTCCATGATGCGCTGGGCGTGCGGGTTGAAGTAGTGGCCGGTCTCGAGGTGGCTGGAGAGCAGCACGATCGTCTTGGCGTTGGCGTAGTCGGGCGAGGGCCGGTCGAAGCCCATCCAGTGGGTGTAGCCGGTGCGGCCACCCGACGAGCACACGTTGGTGTGGCTGTTGTGCCCGTCCACGCCCCAGGCCTGCAGCACCCGCTCGGCGAAGCCGTCCTCACCGGGCCGGCCGACGTGGTACATCACCTCGTCGGTGCGGCCGTCGACGATCGCCTGCCGGATCCGGCCACCGATGTCGCGGAGGGCCTCCTCCCACGAGACCTGCTCGAACTTGCCCGACCCGCGCTCCCCGACGCGGCGCAGCGGGTAGAGGATCCGCTCGGGGTCGTGGATCTGGTTGATCGTCGCCGGCCCCTTGGCGCAGTTGCGACCGCGCGAGCCGGGGTGGGCCGGGTTGCCCTCGAACTTGCGGATGGACAGGTCGTCGTGGTCGACGTAGGCCAGCAGCCCGCACGACGACTCACAGTTGAAGCAGATCGTCGGGATCAGCATGTAGTCGTGCGGCTCGCGGGTCTTCGGGTCGGCCTGGGTGTGCCGGTCCCACTCCGCGGGCGGCGGGTAGTTCGACAGCCCCCACCGACTGCGCTGACCCGGCAGCGGCACCTGCGAGACGTTCTTCTCGGTGTCCTTCTCGACGGTCATGACAGCTCCTTCACGACAGCGGGACCTCCTGGCCGGCGCGGACGAAGACGTGCTCATACAGCAGCAGGGCCAGCTGGGCCAGGACGCCGCCGATGGCGCCAAGAACCAGGATGCCGGTGGCCAGGCCGACGATGGCGAAGACCGCGGTCACCAAGGTGAAGCCGATCCCGGCGCGCAGGGTGTCGCCGTACCGGCTGCCGGTCATGATCTTCACGCCGGCTGCCGCATTGGCCGTGCTGTGGTGACCGTAGATCTCCACGGTCACGAAGATGAGGTGCAGCACCGCGCCACCGAGCAGGCCCCACATCAGGGGGTTCGCCAGGTCGCCATGGTCCATCACCAGAGCCAGCACCAGCATCAACCCGGAACCGACCATGAACGCCTGGGCGAGCAGGTGCCAGAACAGCCACTTGCTCTGCCACAGGTCGCGGCCCTCGGCCTGCTTGAAGAGGAAGGCGGTGTACGCCGCGGTCAGGCCGCCGGCGATCACCGCCGGAGCGGCCAGGATGCGGATGCCCGTCGTGCTGCCCAGCAACCCGAGCACGAACCAGACGAAGGCCAGCGCTGCCGCGATGCCGAGGATCAGCCCGCCCCGGAACAGCCACGACGTCGGGTTGGGCTTGAAGATGAGGTACCAGAACCGCTCGGGGCGCTTGAGGTCCGCGATCAGCAGCACGGCCGTGGCGAGCAGCCCCGCCATGGCGAGCACGGGAGCCGCGACGTCGCCCAGCGTCTCGCCCAGGCCGCCGAAGAGCGCGACCAGGCCAGCCAGCATCATGGCCCCGGCCGCCACGCCCTTGGTCCACAGGTAGGTCGTGACCATCCAGCCCCAGGGCCGCGGGTGGGCGGTGTTGAGCGTGGTGACCGCCTTGGTCTGCGGGTTCACGGTGAGGTCGGTCTTGATGGCGGTGCGCAGCTTGTCGGGCTGCGCCCAGATGTAGGTGTCGTCGACCGGCGCGGCCAGCGGCTGGAGCACGCTGGGGCTGGCGCCCACGTAGTGGACGTTCGGCCCGGTGTTCTGCTCGGGCGCCCGCACCTGGGTCTCGTTGGCGGCGACGAACTGCGAGATGGCGCTCGCCGGGTCGTCGAGGTCGCCCACCCAGATCGACTCGGTCGGGCAGACGACGACACAGGCCGGCTCGAGGCCCTGGTCCACCCGGTGCGAGCAGAAGTTGCACTTGGCCGCCGTGTGGGTGTCGGCGTCGATGTAGATGGCGTCGTAGGGACAGGCTTGCATGCAGGACTTGCAGCCGATGCAGCGGCTGTTGTCGAAGTCGACGATGCCGTCCTCGCGCTTGAAGAGCGCCTGGGTCGGGCAGATCGTGACGCAGGGAGCGTCGGTGCAGTGGTTGCACCGCATCACGCCCATGTCACGGGTGTTGGTCGGGTACTCCCCCGAGTCGACGTACTTCACCCAGGTGCGGAACTGGCCCAGCGGCACCTCGTGCTCGGTCTTGCACGCCACGGTGCAGGCGTGACAGCCGATGCAGGTGCGCTGGTCGATCGCGAATCCGTACTGCACGGACAACCTCCGACGCGGTCTGACAGCGGTACCGGCAGCCTAAGGGTCCGGACACCAGTCTCACAAGGATATGTCCGGACCTTTTCGTCACAGTCGCCGGGTCAGCCGCCGACGCAGCCCAGCGTCACGTCGAGCAGCAGCGTGCGCATCTCCGGCATGCCGGCCAGGTCCTGGTCGTGGAAGGCCAGCTGGTCGTCGAAGAAGCCCAGCTCGACCATGGACTGCAGCCCGGCGCGAGCGACCCAGGACTTCGCCACGCAGGCGGCCTGCTCAGCCGGCATCGTGGCGGTGAGGGCGGTGGCCAGGTTCTGCTCGGCTCGCTGCCGCTCCGCGTCGGTGAAGTCGCCCTGGTCGCCGAGGCCGGCCGAACCGACGGTCGAGGGACTCCCGCGGTCGACGGCCGTGGCGCTGGAGACGCCGCGCGTCGGTGCACCGGTGGGGTCGGCCGCGGGATCGGCCCGGGAGAGGAGGTACCACCCGACACCGGCAACACCGGCGACCACAGCCAATGCCGCGAGCAGCACCGTCGGGCCTCGACGGGCCGAGTGCGTCGGGCTGCTGCTCGGTGGTCGAACCACCGTCGGGCCGGCCGGGGTGGCCGGGCGAGCGGGCCTGGCGTCAGGGTCGGGCTGGGTCCGCAGCAGGGCGGTCAGCGCCTCCCGGAACGCCGCGGCACTGGGATAGCGGGCCGCGGGGTCTTTCGCCAGCGCCGTCGCCAGCACCCGGTTGACCGCCCCGACGAACGCCGAGCCGCCCGCCAGCTGGGGCACCGGCCCTTCCAGATGGGCGCGCGCCAGCTCGAAGTCGGTGCGCCCCTGGTAGGGCGGCGTCCCCGTCAGAGCCGTCCAGAGCACGCACCCCAGCGAGTACACGTCGCTGGCCACCCCCGCCGCACCGCCGGTGTGCAGCTCGGGAGCAAGGTACGCCGGAGTCCCGACCAGGCTGCCCGCCAGCGTCTCACTGGCCACGCCGTCCTGCCGGGCAACGCCGAAGTCGGCGAGGAAGGCCTGCAGCCCGTCGCGCTCCCGGACCAGCACGTTCGCCGGCTTGATGTCTCGGTGGACCAGCCCGAGGGCATGCACGTCGGCCAGACCGGACGACACCTGCCGCACCAGATCCACGGCCACCGCGGGCGGCGGCAGCCCCCGGGTCAGCAACGCGCCCAGGTCGCCACCGTCGATGAGCTGGGTCGCCAGGTAGAGCCGCCCCCCGTCCTCGCCGTGGGCGTAGATGTGGACGACGTGAGGCGAGTCCACGGCCGCCATGGCCCGGGCCTCACGGACGAACCGCGCGCGGAAGTCCGGGTCGTCGGCACGGTGCGGCGCGATGATCTTCAAGGCGACCGGCCGCCCCAGCGCCAGCTCGGTCGCCACGTACACCACGCCCATGCCACCGTCGCCGAGCTTGCGGTCGATGAGGAAGCCGGCGATGCTCTCGCCCGGCTCCGGGTACCCCCGTGCGGTCACTCGACCTTTCTACCGTTCCGCGGCGACCGCGGCGAGGTCTACTCCCGGACGACGGGCAGCCGGACGACGAAACGGGCGCCGGGGCCCTCGCCGTCGTACCGAACGGTGCCGCCGTGCCGGGTCACGATGTCGCGAGTGATCGCCAGCCCGAGCCCGGTGCCACCGCCTTCGCGGGACCGGGCGGCGTCGACCCGGGCGAACCGCTCGAAGATGTGCTCACGGTCCACTGCGGGAACCCCGGGGCCGTCGTCCGCGACGACCAGCTCGGCGCTGTCCCCCACGTCGACGAGCGATACCCGGACGGTCGTCGCGGCGTGCTGGGTGGCGTTGGCGAGCAGGTTGCGCACGGCGCGACCGAGAGCGCGGGCGCTGCCGCGCACGGCGACCGCGGACACGCCCGATGCGTCGATCGTCCGACCGCTGGTCGACCGCTCCTCGCGGACCTGGGCCAGCACCACGTCGTCGAGGTCCACCTCGACCCCGTCGTGCTCGAGCTCGTCGGCGTCGCTGCGCGCGAGGTAGAGCAGGTCGTCGATGAGCTGCTGCATCCCGGCCGCCTCCCTCACGATGGCCTCGGTGGCGTTGTCGAGGTCCACCCGTCCGGGGTGGGCGACGGCAAGATCCGCCGCCGCGCGGATCCGGGTGAGCGGTGTGCGCAGCTCGTGGGCGGCGTCGGCCACGAACCGGCGCTGCCGCTCGGCCGCCTCGTCGAGCCGGCCCAGCATGGTGTTCATGGTGACGGCGAGTCGGCCGATCTCGTCGTCCCGGTCGGGCACCTGGACTCGGTGACCCGGCTCCGCGGCGGTGATCTCGTCCACCTGGGCGCGGATGGTCTCGACGGGGCGCAGGCTGCGCCCGGTCAGCCACCAGACCAAGCCCGCGAGGACCGCCGCGACAAGCGGCACCACCACGGCCAAGGTCTGGGTGAGGGTCTCGACGGTGTCGTTGAGGTCGTCGTTGTTCTCGATGACCAGGAGCGCAGCGGGCCCGCGCGCGGTCTCCACCCACCGCGACAGGACCCGGTAGTCGTCAGTGGTGATCGGCAGGTCGTCGCGGGTGCGAACCACCTCCTCATGGGTCCAGTCCGTGGGGAGCGACAGCGCCGGCTCTCCTGTCAGGTTCTCGCTCGCCGCGAGCACGCGGCCCTCCGGGTCGACGACCTGGATCGCCCGGTCCGGATCGTTCGTCGCCAGCGGCTCCTCGGGGACCGCGGCGGCCAGCTCGGTCGTCAGCAGGTCGGCGCGCTGCGCGAGCGAGGCGTCCAGCCGCGCGGTGAGCTGGCGGTGCTGCACAGCCAGCAGCGCGGCAGCGGTCGCCGCCAGCACCAGGGCCACCAGCGCGGTGGCCAGCACCGTCAGCCGGAACCGGAGGGAATGGACGACCCGGCGGCCACCGCGCGGATCAGCCACCGTCCACCGCCAGCCGATAGCCGACGCCGCGGACGGTCTCGATGGCGTGCCGGTCGAACGGCTCGTCGATGCGCGCGCGGAGTCGGCGGACGTAGACCTCCACGATGTTCGGGTCGCCGTCGAAGTCGTACTCCCACACGCCGGCCAGGATCTGATCCTTGCCGAGCACCCGGCCGGCGCGGCGCATCAGGAACCAGCACGTCGAACTGGCGCGCAGTGAGGACGATCTCCCGGCCTCCGCGCCACACCCGACGTTGGGCGGATTCGAGGCGCAGGTCGCCCAGCTGCACCGGTGCCAGCGGAGTGCTTCCGGTACGGCGCAGCAGCGTGCGCAGTCGGGCGACCAGGATGGGGAAGGAGAAGGGCTTGGTGACGTAGTCGTCGGCGCCGGCTGCCAGCGCCTCGGTGTGGTCGCGCTCCGCCTCCCTGGCCGTGAGCACGAGAATCGGGGTCCAGTCCCCGGCCCGGCGCAGCGAGGAGCAGATGGTGATCCCGTCCGCCCCGGGCAGCATCAGGTCGAGGACGAGCGCGTCGAACTCGCCCTCGCGCGCCAGCCACAGCCCGTCGGTGCCGTCGTGGGTGACCTCGACGCTGAAGCCCTCCAAGTTCGAGCCCCTGCCGCAGGAGGGTCGCGATCGCGTGATCGTCTTCGATGATCAGCAGCTTCACGGGTCTCCGATGCCTGGGCCGGAGCCCACGCTAACAGCGCTCCGCGAGCCGCGGCGCCGGCGGACCGAGCGCAACAGCAGGATTCCGACCAGACCCGGGACGGCCAGTGAGACCGGCAGCACCCCCTGCGGGTTCAGGCTCCGGCGCGTGGCGGCCTGGATGAGGGCGAGGTTCGAGCTGGCGACCCGACCGTCCACCCCGGCCCGATCCGGCAGTGCCACGGCGTACACGGAGAAGGCACCACCACTGATGGGTTGCACCCGCCACCGCACCGACTCCGTGGCCCCCGGCGCGACGACTCCGAGCGGCTTGGTCAGCGTGGTCGTCCAGTCCTCGGGGTCGACCGATCCCGGAGCCGCCACGTCGGTGACGTCGAGATGCAGCACCATCGGCGCCGAGGCCGTCGACCCACTGTTGGTGACCCGGACCGTGAGGTCGACGGAGCCACCGAGCACCAGCTGGGAGGACGCCGGCGACACCTCGATCACCACCTCGGGCGGAGAGGTCGAGCGAGAGGTCGCCGGCGACGCCGACAGGACCACTCCCAGCAGTGCTCCACCCACGCCCACCGGCCACCGACGCCTCATCGCGCGCCCCCGAGCTCGATCCGACGGGACAGCAGCACGGCCAGCAGCGTGAGCAGCACCGCACCCACGGCCGGGGAGACCAGCAGCGTCAGCTGGTCGCCCCACGCCTGGCAACCGACGACGACGTTGGAAGCGGCCGCCAACCCGGCACTGACAGGGTTAGCCTCGATGAAGAGGATGCTGGCGACGTGGTTCGCCTTCACGGCCGGCAGCTGACTCGGGGCGGCCAACACCGCCAGGGCAGCGACCGCGACCGCCAGACTCACCCGGTTGGACAGCGAGACGGCGCTGACGGCGAGGCCGAGCGCGGTCAGTGCGGCCGCCACCAGCGACCCCACCAGGAGCAGGGCGAGCACGGCGTCCCGCGCGACGCCCGGCCCCTGGGCGAGCACCAGCACGAACGGCAGCGCGACGACCAGGGCAGCGACCCACACCGTGGTGGCCGCCAGCAGCTTGCCCACGACCAGTGCCAGTCGCGGCGCCGGCGTCACCAGCAGCGCCCCCAACGTGCCCCGCTCCCGCTCGCCGGAGATCGCGTCGGCACTGACCACCAAAGCGGCAAGCGTGCCGAGGCCGATCGCGACCTGGACGACGACGCCCACGGACTCGCGAGCGTCCAGCAGGTTGATCCCCGCGTTCGCGGCGGCGAGGTAGGACAGCCCCGCCAGCGCGAGCGAGATGGCGAGCAGCACGCCCAGTCCCTTGCTGCCCAGCCACAGCTCGGCGGTCTCGTACCGGGCAACGACCAGCCAGCGCGGGGTCGCCCGGCGGGGGGCCGGGGGGTGTGTCCTCGGTGCCGTCACGGCCGCCCTCCGGCCGAGCCGGTCAGGCTCAGGAAGGCATCGCTCAGTCGGGTGGTACCGGCGGCTGCGACCACCTCGGACACCGACCCCTGAACGATGACCCGACCGTGGTCGAGGATGACCACCCGATGGCAGATCCGCTCCACCTCGTCCAGCAGGTGGCTGCACAGGACGACGCAGGCGCCGTCCTGCTCCGCGGTCGCGGCCAGGTGACCCAGGATGCTCTCCTGACCGGCCGGATCGAGGCCCAGGGTGGGCTCGTCCAAGAACAGCACCGCCGGCCGGTTGACCAGGGCGCGCGCGAGCCCGAGGCGCTGCCGCATCCCACGGGAGAAGGCAGCGATCGGGCGGCGCTCCCCGGCCAGGCCGACCCGCTCCAGCAGCGCCTCGGCGCGACCTGCAGCCTCGGCCCGACTGAGGCCGAACAGCTGGCCGTGGTAGCGCAGGAACGCCACGGCGGTGACTCCGCCGGGGTAGCCGTTCGACTCAGGCAGGACGCCGATGGCGGCCCGCACCGCAGGGGCATCCGCGAGCCGGTGGCCCGCGACGACGACGTCGCCGGCGACGGGTCGGACGATGGTGGTGAGCGCGCGGATGACCGAGGTCTTGCCGGCACCGTTCGGTCCCAGCAGGCCGATCACCTCGCGGGCCGCCCCGGTGAGGCTCACGGCGTCTACCGCAGTGACCGAGCCGTAGCGGACACCGAGGTCGCGGACCTCCAGTAGGGGTGCGGCTGTCGGCACAGCGCTCATCAGGACTCCCGTCCACGTGGATGGCCCCAGTCGGCCACAGCAACCTGACTCCCGCCTGACCGCGGCCGTCAGGAGGGAGTCAGACCACTCGGCCACGCTGCCCCATGACCACGCTCGCCATCGGTGACGCGTCATCATCGAGAGGGGACCCAGTGACCACCACCAGCAACCGTCGACGAGTCGCTGCCGCAGTCCTCGCCCTGCCCGTGCTGCTCACCGGGTGCGCCGCGGCGGGACCAGGCTCGACCGCAGGCTCGGGTCGTCCGCAGGACGACTGCGGCACCACGGCGCCCTTCGACCCCGAACTTCGTCGACCCCACCGACGACACGAACCCGTTCCACCCGCTGCGCCCCGGCATCCAGTGGGTCCGCGGCGGCTCCACGCTGGTGGGTGAGCGCGAGGTCCGACCGCACGAGATCGTGACCACGATGACCGATGTCATCCGCACGATCGACGGGGTCAGGGCCGTGGCCATGCTCGACGAGTCCACCGACTCCGGGGAGGTGTCCCAGGTGGGGATGGACTACCTGGCCCTGGACCGGGGCGGCACGTGTGGATCCTCGGTGGGTACACCGAGGAGTACGAGGGCGGCGCCTACACGAACGTCGACTCCGCGTGGCTGGGGCGCGCGAAGGGTCAGCGGGTGGGCATCCTGTCACCCGCCGAGGTCACCGGACAGACCCCCCGCTGGTGCATCGGGGCCCGGCCGACGAGGCCCCGTCGGTCGGTGAGCCGGTCGAGGTGGGGTCCACGTCTGTGTGGCCTTCGGCTGCTACGACGGCGTCCGAGTCGTCCAGGAGGGTGAGGCCGGCGCGCCGGACAACAAGGACAAGTACTACGCCCCCGGTGTCGGGGTGATCAAGAACGTCCCGCTGGACGCCAGTCTCCACCAGGACCGCTTCGAGCTCCTCAACCTCGTCGAGCTGACCCCCGGGGCCTTGGTGAGGCAAGCCGGACCGTGCTCGACCTCGAGGGGCACGCGCGCACGGTCGCTGCCGAGGTGTACGCCGAGGCCCCGGAGGCGACCCGTGCCCAGGGGTAGTGGTCGGCCGGTCGTGGTCCTCGAGGGGGTGTCCAAGTCCTACCCGGTGCCGGGGGCGCCCCCGTTCCGGTGCTGGACGAGGTCGACCTCGTGGTCCACGGTGGAGAGTCGAGTCGGTGTCGCTCGTCGGGGCATCCGGGGCAGGGAAGTCGACCCTGCTCGCGCTGATCGCCGGGCTGTCCCGACCCGATCGGGGCACCGTGCGGGTGGACGGCATCGACCTGGCCGAGCTGTCCGAGCGACGGCGCGCTCGCGTGCGCGCGACCAGGATCGGCATCGCCCTCCAGTCCGACAACCTCGTCCCGTGCCTCACCGCGCTGGAGAACGTCGAGGTCGCGATCGGCTTCGCAGGACGCCGTACCCGTCGGGAGGCGCGCCTGCGGGCCGCCCTGCTGCTCGACCGACTCGGTGTCGGCAGCCGCGGTCGTCAGCGGCCTCGCCACCTCTCCGGCGGGGAGGCGCAGCGGGTCGCGCTGGCAGTCGCCCTGGCCAACGAGCCGGCACTCCTGCTCGCCGACGAGGTCGTCGCGGCCCTGGATCAGGAAACTGCGGGAACGGTGATGGACCAGGTGACCAGCGACCGGTGCGCCGTGCTCTTCGTCACCCACGACATCACCCTTGCCGACCGGGCCGAGCGGCGGCTGCGGATCCGCGAGCACCGGTTGGTGTCCCGATGACCGCACTCGTCGCCACCACCGAGCTGCTGGTGCAGCACCGCCTCGGCTCCGCCACGGTCACCGCGCTGCGCCACCCCGGCCTCCGCGTCGAGGAGGGCGAGAGCGTGGCCGTCATGGGCGCCAGCGGCTCGGGCAAGTCCACGTTGCTCGGCCTGGTCGCCGGCCTCGCCGTCCCCACCCGTGGGGAGGTACGACTGGCGGGTACGTCGCTGTCGACACTCGACGACCTGGGCCGCGCCGGGCTGCGCCGCCGGCTCGTCGGCATGGTCTACCAGGCCGACAACCTGCTTCCCCACCTCACCGCCGAGGAGAACGTCGCTCTGCCGCTCGCCCTGACGGGCCAGCAGCCGGCCGCCGAGCCCGGCGCCCTGCTGGCCCTGCTGGGCCTGGACGGCCTGCACAACCGCATCCCCGACCAGCTGTCCGGCGGCCAGCGACAGCGGGTCGCGGTGGCCCGCGCGGTCGTCGGCGGACCGCGGCTCGTCCTGGCGGACGAACCGACGGGCGCCCTGGACGAGCAGAACGCCCGCGGTGTCGTGGAGCTGCTCGTCGGCGTGCAGCGCCGACTCGGCGCCGCGCTGGTCCTGGTCACCCATGACCCCGACGTCGCTCGACACTGCGGCCGCGTGGTCACCATCGAGCCGGCCGCCGGCACCGGGCCTGGACCGCGATCATGACCCGGCTCCCAGGCGCAGCGGCGTCCGCCCGCTACGTGGTCGTGGACCTGCTGCGCAACCCCGTCGGACGCTGACCACCCTGGTCGGCGTCGCCCTCGGCGTGGCGCTCTTCTGCTGCGGGGTGCTGTTCCTCATCGACGGGCTCTCGGTCTCCATGACCCAGCGAGCGGTGGCCCCCGTGGCGATCGACATGCAGCGGGTGGTCACCCAACGCGCGGGGGCCCACCTTCGGCTCGACCAGTCCGTGCCCGCCGGACCGCTTGACCTCGGCGGCCAGGTCGAGGTCACCCTGACGCTGACCCACCGGGGCGAGAGCCCAGCCCACGAGGTCACCGTCCGTTCCGTGCCGCCCGAAGGGCTGAGCTATGTCCCCGGGTCGGCGACGCTGGACGGCGCCGCGCTCGCCGACCCCCAGGGCTCGCCGTTCGACCACGGCCGAGGGCGCCAGCCGGCTGAAGAGCCCACCAGTCCGGGAGGTCGACATCGCGATCCGTCGCGACCTGCTCGACGCCGATCCGGCCACCGCGCTGGGGCAGACCCGGCGGATCGCGGCCGCGGTCTCCTCGGTCGCCGCGCACCAGGACTACCTGCTGGACAACATCACGAACACGCTGGGCGTCGCTGCACAGGACGCCGCGGTAGCCAAGCGACTCTTCGCCTTCCTCGGCGTCCCCGGGGCGCTGCTCGCGCAGTACTCGCGGCGTACGCCGGCAACGTGCTCGCCGAGGCGCAGCGCCGCGAGCACGCGACGCTCCGCGTTCGCGGTGCCAGCCGTCGCCACCTCCTCGGCATGTTGGTCCTGCGCACCGCACTGCTCACGGTCTGCGGTGCGGCGGCCGGCCTGGGGTTGGGCTACCTGGCCGCGGCCGTCGTCGTGGGGCGCGGCCACCCTCGCCAGCGTCAGTGCCTCGGCGCTGGTGGCCTCCGCGCTGGCCGGCACCCTCGGCGGGCTGGTGGCGACCGGCACCGCACTGTACGTCACCGGCTGGCGCTCCATCGATCGCGAGATCAACGCGGACCGCGCTCGGCTGGACGCCCGCCGCGCGCTCTGGCTGCGCGGCCGGGTGGGCCTGGTCGCGCTGCTCGGCTGCGTGGCGGCCACGATCTGGGCACTGCGGGCCCACGCGTTCGCCGGCGCCCCGGCTCGGTCTACTTCGGGCGCGGAGTCGACCTGCGGCTGTGGCTGCTCGTGCTTCCGGTCGCCATCTGGGGCACCGGGTGCCTGGTGGGCACCCGACTGCTGGCCGCCGCGCTGTCCCGAGCGGCGCCCGGCTCGGCTGCACGCCTGGCGCCGCTCGGCCGGGCGCTGGTGCGGCGCAGCGTCGGCCGGCGACCGTCGGCCGTGGGCAACGCCGCCGTCGTCGTCGCGCTGATCGTCGCGGTCGGCGTCAGCCTGAGCGCCTTCACCGCGTCCTACGACGTCGCCAAGGCGGTCGACGCGAGATACGCCAACGGCGGCGACCTACGACTCACCCCGGGACCGACGTCGCGACCGCCGTACGACGTGGCCGCGGCCCAGAGTCTGACGACACCGTCGGTCGCCGTGGTCACGCCGGTCGTCTACGGCCTGAGCAACACGGTGGTCCGCAGCGATCGGACCTCGGACCCGATCAACGTGGCGGCGCTGGACATCCCCAGCTATCTCCGGGTCGCCCCCGTCGACCCGGTGACAGCTGACCTGCTGCGCACCCGGGTCGCGGGCCGGGACCGGATCGCCCTGAGCGAGGAGATGGCCAGGTTCTTGAAGGTGCACACCGGCGACACCGTGCACGCCCTGCTGGCCCGGGCCACGCCCGACCAGCGGGAAGTCGCGCTGACGGTGGCGGGCACCTACCCCCGGCTGCCTGGCTTCCCCGACGGCGCCGACGCTGTGATCGACCTTGCCGTGCACACGGCGATGGTCCCCTCGACCCGTCCGGACTTCTTCCTGGCCGCGACCGACGACGATCGCGCCGCGACCCTGGCCGCGGCGATCGCCGAGCTGCGCGCCGGCCCGGCACCGACGCACCGCGTCCACCTGGAGAGCCGGGACACGGTGTTGGATCGCGACCAGTCCAGCCTGGCCGCCCTGAACCTCGGCGGGCTGGTCACCCTGGACTCGGGCTTCGCGCTGGCGATGACGCTGGCGGCGGTGTCGATCTTCGTCTTCGGGCTGCTCCTCCAGCGGCGGCGCGAGTACGTCACCCTGCGCGCCCAGGGCATGCCGGCCGGGCAGATCCGGCGGCTGATCGCGACCGAGGCGGGACTGGTCGCTTCGGCCGGCCTGGTCATCGGCGCCGCCGTGGGCGTCGCCATGGGCTACTACTTCGTCGCCGTGCTTCGGCCGCTGTTCGTGCTCGACCCCGGCTATCTGGTGCCTGCGCGCGCAGTCGGCGTGCCGGGCCTGCTGGTGGCCGGCGCGACGCTGACGGCCGCGCTCCTCGGCTCGCGCCTGGTCAACTCGCTGCCCCCGACCGAGCTGCTGCGCGAGGAGTAGCGGGCAGGAGGGACGACCGTGGTCAGAACAGCAGGGCGGTGCCCGGGTCCTCCATCAGGGCGGCCACGTCGGCGAGGAAGCGGGAGCCCAGCTCGCCGTCGATGTGGCGGTGGTCGAAGGAGAGCGCCAGCGTGGTCACGTGCCGGACCTCGATGCTGTCCGTGCCGTCGCGGGTGAGGACCCACGGCTGCTTGCGGATCGCGCCGAAGGCGAGGATCGCCGCCTCGCCCGGGTTGATGATCGGCGTGCCGGAGTCGATCCCGAAGACGCCGACGTTGGTGATCGTGAACGTCCCGTGGCTCATCTCGGCCGGCTGGGTGCGCCCCTCGCGCGCGGTGTCGGTGAGCGCCTGCAGAGCGGCCGCCAGCTCGGCGAGCGACAAGCTTTGGGCGTCCTTGATGTTGGGCACCACCAGGCCGCGTGGGGTGGCCGCGGCGATGCCCAGGTTGACCCGGCCGCGGTAGACGATCTCCTGGGCCTCGTCGTCGAAGACGGAGTTGATCTCCGGCGTACGCCGCATCGCGAGCATGGCCGCCCGGGCGAGCAGGACAAGCGGGCTGATCTTGACCTCGCGCAGCTCGGGGCGCTTCCTCAGTCGGGCCACGAGTTCCATGGCCGCAGTGACGTCGACGGTGACCCACTCGGTGACGTGCGGGATCGAGAACGCCGACCCGACCATCGCCTGCGCCATCATCTTGCGCACGCCCTTGACCGGCTCGCGCCGGTCGGCCAGACCGGTGAGGGGCTGGTTTCGAGACGCCGGCTGCGCCGGCTCCTCAACCAGCGACGTGCCAACCAGCAACGTGGCGGCCCGCTCGACATCGGCCCGGGTCACGGTGCCACCCGGCCCCGACGGCGCCAGCGCGCTCAGGTCGACCCCGAGCTCCTTGGCCAGCTTGCGGACCGGTGGCTTGGCGAGGGCGCGCGGGTGTGCCGCCGCCGGCGCGTCCGCCTGCTGGCGGTCGACGCCCTCTTCCTCGGCCAGCAACGAGGAGATCAGCTCCTGTGCCCGGTCGTGCTGCACGCCCCCACCGGGGGTGAAGGCGTCCTGGACGTCGGCATGCGCGGTGATTCGGCCGGCAGCGTCGGCGCCGTGGCGGCGACGGGGCCGACGGGCCGAGCCGCTCTCGCGGGGACCGTAGCCGACCAGGGTGGGGGTGCCCTCGGGCGGCACGTTGGTGTCGATGACCTCGAGCTCGGCCTCCGGCTCGGGAGCCGTGACGACCGGCTCGGCCGACGGCGCGCCCGCCTGCGCGACGGCGATGATCGGGGTGCCCACCGGCACCGTCTCCCCTCGGCCACGAGCAGCGCGGTGACCGTGCCGGCGTAGGGCGACGGCAGTTCGACGAGCGACTTGGCCGTCTCGATCTCCACGACCACGTCGTTGATCTCGATGACGTCGCCGACCTTGACCTTCCACGAGACGATCTCGGCCTCGGTGAGGCCCTCGCCCACGTCGGGCAGCCTGTACTCCGCCATCAGAACGCCACCACCCGGTCGACCGCGTCGAGCAGCCGGTCCAGGTCGGGCAGGTAGGCCTCCTCCACCCGAGCGGGTGGGTACGGCGTGTCGAAGCCCGCCACCCGGAGCACCGGCGCCTCCAGGGAGTAGAAGCAGTGCTCGGTGATCCGCGCGGCGAGCTCGGCACCGATGCCGAGCGTGGCGTGCGCCTCGTGGACGACGACGGCCCGGCCGGTGCGCCGCACCGAGTCCAGGATCGGCGGCATGTCCATCGGCGACAGGCTGCGCAGGTCGATCACCTCCAGCGAGGTGCCCTCGCCTGCGGCTGCCTCGGCGGCGGCGAGCGCCGTCTTCACCGTGGGGCCGTAGGCCAGCACGGTCACGTCGGCGCCCGGGCGCACCAGCCGCGCCCGGTGCAGCGGGTCCGGGGTCGCGCTCTCGTCGAGCTCGGCCTTGTCGGCGTGGTACTGCCGCTTGGGCTCGAGGAAGATCACCGGGTCGTCGCTGGCGATGGCCTGCTGGATCATCCAGTAGCCGTCGACCGGGTTGGAGCAGGTGACGACCTTGAGCCCGGGCGTGTGCACGAACTGCGCCTCGGGGCTCTCGCTGTGGTGCTCCACCGCGCCGATGCCGCCGCCGTACGGGATCCGGATGACCATCGGCATGCTGAGCCGGCCCTGGCTGCGGAAGTGCATCTTGGCGACCTGGCTGACGATCTGGTCGTACGCCGGGTAGACGAACCCGTCGAACTGGATCTCGACGACCGGCCGGTAGCCCCGCAGCGCCAGCCCGACGGCCGTGCCGACGATGCCCGACTCCGCGAGCGGGCTGTCGATGACGCGATCCTCGCCGAAGTCCTTCTGCAGGCCGTCGGTGATCCGGAAGACGCCGCCGAGCTTGCCGACGTCCTCGCCCATGATCAACACCTTCGGGTCGGCCTCCATGGCCTTGCGCAGACCCATGTTGAGGCCCTTGGCCAGCGTGATCTTGGTGGTCGCGCTCATCGCGGCGCCACCTCCAGGTCGTCCTCGAAGGAGGCGAGGTAGTCGGCGTACCCGTCGCGCTGGGCGGCCAGCTCGTCGGTCATCTCGGCGTAGACGTGGTCGAACATCGACAGCGGCCCCGGGTCGGGCATCGCCTTGCAGCCCTCGCGCAGGTGCCGACCCAGCTCGGTGGCCTCGTCGTCGACGCCCGCGAAGAAGCCCTCGTCGGCCAGCCCGTTGCGGACCAGGTAGGCGCGCACCCGGGCGATCGGGTCGCGCAGCTTCCACTTCTCGACGTCGTCGGAGAGCCGGTAGCGGGTCGGGTCGTCGGTCGTCGTGTGCGCACCCATCCGGTAGGTGTAGGCCTCGACCAGGGTGGGCCCTTGGCCGTCGCGGGCCCGCTGGAGGGCGTACTGCGTGACGGCGTACGTCGCGAGCACGTCGTTGCCGTCGACGCGCAGCCCGGGGAATCCGAAGCCGCCGGCGCGCTGGTAGAGCGGGATCCGGCTCTGCCGCTCGATCGGCTCGGAGATGGCCCACTGGTTGTTCTGGCAGAAGAACACCACCGGGGCGTTGTAGGACGCCGCGAAGATGAACGACTCGTTGACGTCGCCCTGCGACGAGGCGCCGTCGCCGAAGTGGGCGAGCACCGCCAGGTCGCGCTCGGGGTCGCCCGTGCCGACCAGTCCGTCGCGCTGGACGCCCATGGCATAGCCGGTCGCGTGCAGGACCTGCGCACCGATGACGATGGTGTAGAGGTGGAAGTTGTGGGCGGCGGAGTCCCAGCCGCCCTGGTCGACGCCGCGGAACAGACCGAGCAGGCGGAGCGGGTCGACGCCGCGGCACCAGGCCACCCCGTGCTCGCGGTAGGTCGGGAAGACGAAGTCCTGCGGCCGCAGCGCCCGCCCGGCGCCGACCTGCGCCGCCTCCTGGCCCAGCAGCTGCGCCCAGATGCCGAGCTCGCCGTGGCGCTGCAGCGCGGTGGCCTCGACGTCGATGCGCCGGCTCAGCAGCATGTCGCGGTAGAAGCCGCGGATCTGCTCGGCCTCCTGCTCAGCGCTCAGACCGGCGCCGAAGGAGAAGTAGGGGTGGGAGACGCGCTCGCCCTCGGGCGTGAGCAGCTGGATGAAGTCGGGATCACCGTGCTGTCGCGCGGGGCCAAACACGTCGGCCATGTCCACGGGGAGGCGGGGTCGACGGTCGAGGTCGGATCGAGGGACTCGACCCGATCCGCGTCCAGACCTGAGGGGTCGCTCAACGTGCACTCCTTCTGCGTCGTCGGCCGTTCGGGGTCTCCGGGCCGGGCTGGTGCAGGTGGAACGCCGCCGCGGGGGTGGAGCGGTGACGTGCCTCACTGCCAACCTACCGGCGACCGGCCAGGGGCCGCCACGGGACCCGGTGGCCGGTGCGGAGCGCGACCGCGCCCCGTCAAGCGACGGCCACGGAGTACGCCGGGCGCCGAGAGGCATGGCCGGCAAGATGACCGGCATGAGATGATCGGCGGGGTGATCGGAGCGGCGCTCGGCTGAAGGCCGGCCTGAGCCCCCGGCCGCCGCACCCCGGCCCACCAGGGTGGGCAGCGGCTCGAAGCCGTTGAAGCCCACCGTGGAGTAACAGGTGGTGTAGGCGCCGGCCGCGTGCAGCCGGACGATGTCGCCTTCGGCGAGGTCGAGCGGCAGCTCGACCGGGTGCCGCTCGTAGAGCACGTCGGCGCTGTCGCACGTCGGGCCGGCGAGCACGACCGGCCCGGTCGGCCCGCCGTCGGCGCTGGTCGCGAGGCGGTAGCGGACCGCCTCGTCGAGGGTCTCGACCAGCCCGGTGAACACGCCGGCATCGAGGTAGACCCAGCGCCGCCCGCCGCGCCACGCGACGCCGATCACCTCGGCGACGACGGCGCCGGCATCACCCACGATGCCGCGGCCGGGCTCGACCGCCGTCTCGGGACGCCGGCCGCCGAACGACTCGGCGAGCTGACCCACCACAGCCCGGCCGTAGTCGGCCAGCGGCGGGTGGCCACCCTCGAGCCCCGCGGGGAAGCCCCCGCCAAGGTCGAGCAGCCATGGCCGCAGCCCCTCCGCCTCCAACCGGGTGAAGATCCGCGCGCTGGTCGCGATCGGGGCGCGCCACGCCCCCGGGTCGCGCTGCTGGGAGCCGACGTGGAAGGCCACGCCCGCGGCATCCAGGCCGAGCGAGGCGGCGTAGGTGAGCAGCCGGACGCAGTCGTCGGCCGGGGCGCCGTACTTGCGCGAGAGCGGCCAGTCCGACCCGGCGCCGCTCGTGAGCAGCCGGGCGAGCACCGCGGCGCGCGGGGCCACGCGCGCGACCTTGGCCACCTCGCCGGGGCTGTCGACGACGAAGAGCCGGACGCCGTCGGCGTACGCCGCCGCGAGGTCGGCCTCGCGCTTCATCGGGTTGGAGAACAGCAGCTCGCTGGGGCGGGCGCCCGCGGCGGCGGCTGCCGTCACCTCGGCCGGGCTGGCCACGTCGAACCGGCCGCCGAGCTCGGCCAGCGTTTCCAGGACGTCAGGATGCGGGTTGGCCTTCACCGCGTAGTGGATGGCCGTGCCGGGCAGGGCCGCGGACAGCGCGGCGTAGCGCTCGGCGATCACGTCGAGGTCGAGCTCGAGGAACGGCGTGGTCAGATTCATGGCCGGGCTCCTGCCGTGACGAGGCATATGCGCACAGGAGCCGGGTGGGGTCCGCGGGATACCCCAGCGCGGGAACCGTGCGCGACGTCAGCCGGCCGGTGTGAAGGTGGCGACCAGGTCGACGAGACGCGCGTTGGCCTCGGGCTCGGCGACCGTGACCCGGACGCCCTCGCCGGCGAAGGGTCGCACGGCCAGACCGACCTGGTCGGCCGCCGCGGCGAAGGCCGGCGTGCGCTCGCCCAGCTCGAGCCAGACGAAGTTGCCCTGCGCGTCCGGCACTCGCCAGCCGACCTCCGCGAGCGCGGCGACCAGCGCCTTGCGTCGGGTCACCAGCTCGGCGACCCGGGCGAGCAGCTCGTCGGTGTGACGGAGCGACTCGACGGCGGCCGCCTGGGCGACCGAGCTCACCCCGAAGGGCAGCGTGATCGCGCGCAGGGTGGTGGCGACGGGCTCGGCGGCCACGGCGTACCCGACCCGCAGCCCGGCCAGCCCGTGCGCCTTGGAGAACGTCCGCAGCACCGCGAGGTTGTCGTGGGTGTCAGCCAGAGCAAGGCCGTCGACCGGGTCTGGGCTGCGGACGAACTCGCGGTAGGCCTCGTCGAGGACCACCAGCACCCGCGACGGCACGGCCTCGAGGAATCCCGACAGCTCCGCGTGCCCGAGGGCCGGGCCGGTGGGGTTGTTGGGCGTGCAGACGATCACCACCCGGGTGCGGTCGGTGATCGCGGCTGTCATCGCCCGAAGGTCGTGCCGGCCGTCGCTGGTGACCGGCACCCGCACCGACGCGCAACCGGCCGCGGCTGCTGCGATCGGGAAGGCCTCGAAGGAGCGCCACGCGTAGACGACCTCGTCGCCGGGCTCGCAGTAGGCCGACAGCAGCTGGTAGATGAGCGCCACCGACCCGGTGCCGGCGGCGAGCCGGGTCTCGGGGACGCCGAGGTGGCCGGCCAGGGCGTCGTACAGCGCATGGCAGCCCATGTCGGGGTAGCGGTTCATCTCCGCGGCGGCCCGGGCGGCGGCCGCCAGCACCGCGGGGAGCGGCGGGAACGGGTTCTCGTTGGAGGAGACCTTGAACGTCGTCAGCCCCGCGGGGGCGCCGACGGCTTGCCGGCGACGTACGCCGGGATGCCGCGCACGCTCGCGCGGGGACGGCAGTCGGCTCGGGTCCGCGGCCATGCCGCCAGCCTAGGCCCGCCGCGGGCGGCGCGCCGGTGACGCCAGGGTCGGGCCGCAGCAGCGCGGCGAGCACGATCCCGACGCCCGAACCCGATCGCCGCTCCCGTGGCGTTGTCGATCATGTCGGTGACGTCGCAGGCGCGGTCCAGCGCGCCAGCTGCAGCTGGGTGATCTCGATCGCGACGGAGTACGCCGCCAGCGCCGCCAGCCCCAGCGGCGCGAGCACCCAGCCGGCCCGCCAGCGGGCCACGGCCAGCACCAGCAGGATCCCGGACGGGATGAAGATCGCCACGTTGAGCAGCCGCTGACCGCCGCCGAAGATCCAGAACCCGTCGGGCGCCGGGCCGCCGATGTCACCGAGCACGCGGTCTGCGCCTCCTCGGCCGGGATCCAGCCCGGGGCGCCGTGCGCAGGGAGCAGGGTGATCAGGCCGAGCACCGCCACCGAGCCGACGAAGCCCGCGAGGGCGAGGCTGGAGAGCCACCCCAGGCGTCGCCACAGCAGCGCGGCCAGCGAGGCGCAGGCCACCGCGACCACGGCGACGCCGGCGAGCATGGCGCCGACGCCACCGAAGGGGAACACGCTGTCGAGGCTAACGGCCACTCGGAAGGCAGCCGGGCTGCCTGGCTGCCGTCTTCGTCAACCCCTCGGGCGAGGCCGATCTCGGGCGACGAGGCGCTCACGCAGGCACCGCATCGGTGGGCACGGCGGCGCCCGCGGCGGCTGTCCAGCTCCAGCGGCTGTGGTGGGTGAGTGACCGGACGTGGCACTCACCCACCACCCCGCCGGGCGCGCCCCCCCCGGCTCCCACTCTGCGTGCGTGGCTCGAGGTTGGGCGCATGGCGGGCAGAGTGGCCAGATGGTCGGTTCTTGTCGCAAGCGTGACCGTGCTGGTCATCCCGCTCGAGGCATGCTCCCAGGACAGCGTCGAGCCTCCGACCAGAGCCCCGGCTGAGACGGTGACGGCAACCGTCACGGTGAGCGCGACGCCCGACGTCACCGACACCGGGCCCCGCGGTGCCGTCTCGGGTCTCCCGATCGTCCTCCGCCTCGGGAACGCGGACGAGCTCCATTTTCGGTCGCCGTCAGGAAACATCGACTGCTGGATCTTCGGGCCGTCGTACGGCGGCGGGGCCGAGTGCGTGCCTCATCAGAAGGAGTTCCCCGATCCTCCTCGCCGGGCCTGCCAGTTGGACCTGCTCCCTGCCCTGAGGGTGGATGCGGCTGGTGTGACCACCTACGGCGACTGTCGAGGGGACGTCGTCGGCGTTCCGGGCGACAACGTGCTCGAGTACGGAACGGCGGCGCGCGGGGGCTCGATCACGTGCGGCGCTCAGCCGACCGGCGTCACCTGCCTCAACCCGGACACGGGCCACGGATTCACCCTGAGCCGCGCGAGCTACACCATCTTCTGAACACTCGCCCCCGCCCGACCAAGTACCCAGGCAAGCACGCACGTCGTGGCGTTGCTGATGCCTGGGTGCGCGAGGACGTTCCGGTGCCCGCGGGCTACCAAGGGCGCGGCAGGCCCACCTCGCCGCCGGGCACCACAGCCAGGTGGCGGCCGATGCCGAGGTCGACGGGGTTGGTCATGCAGCGGATCGAGCCGCCACCCTTGTGGAACTCCGACACGTCGACGATCTCGACGGTGAAGCCCCAGGCCTCGAGCTGAGGGCGGATCCGCTCGGGGCAGTCGGGCATCAGGAGGGTCGAGCCGATCACGATGGAGTTGGCCGCGAAGGTCTCCAGCGCCTCGGCCTCGGTGAGGACGAGCGGCTCCGGGACCAGGTCGAGCAGCGCCTGGGCCGAGGGCTCGTCGAACGCGTCCGGGCAGACGAGGGCGCGGGTGGGCGAGAGGGGGCAGAAGGCCAGGTCCAGGTGGTACATCCCCGGGTGGGTGATCCTCACGCCCCGCACCCGGATGCCCAGGTCCCGGGCCAGGTGCTTGAGGGCGAGCTCCTCCGTGCGCGGGCCGTAGCCCACGACCAGCGCGTCACCGAAGGCGAACGCGTCGCCGGCCTCGAAGTGCGCGCCGACGCCGTCGCGGCCGACGTACGACGTCGTGAAGCCGCCGGCGGTGAACCAGTCGGCCGCGGAGCCGGTCTCCATCCGCCGCTGCGGGAAGCGCATGTGCGACAGCACCACGTGCGGGCGCCCGTCGGCCGTCTCGACGCCGAGACCGAGGTTCATCGCGAACACCATGTCCGGCGCGTCCGGCCGCTGGCCGATCACGTCCACGGTGCCTCCGTGCCGGTGGATCGCCTCCACCAGCGCCTCCCACTGCCGCCGAGCGCGGATCGGGTCCGGCTGGTCGGCGGTGCTCATGAACGGGTTGATCTCGTACTCCACCCGGAAGTGGCTGGGCTCCACGGCGACGTAGCGGTAGCCCCAGGTGAGGGTGTCCGGGGCCGGGTCGGGAGACCCGGCAGGGGACGGCGGGGCGGGCAGCACGACAGTCATGGAAGAAGATTGCCAGATTGTCGGACAATCTGCACACCGAACTGCGGGACCGGCCCCCCACCGAGACGCCCCGCGGCCTTCGGATCGAAGTGTCGGACAATGGAGGCATGTCCGCCGACGGCGACCAGCCCGCCTTCCCTACGCTGAGCCTCACCCTCTCCTCGACCGTGGACCGGGTGGCCGAGGAGCTGCGTCGCGCGGTCTTCGAAGGGGAGCTGGAGTCGGGCACACCGCTGCGCGAGGTCGCGCTGGCCGACTCGCTCGGCGTGGCCCGCTCCACCGTGCGCGAGGCGCTCGGCGTGCTCGTGGCCGAGGGCATCGCCACCCGCGAGCCCAACCGCGGCGTCTGGGTCACCTCCCCGACCCCGAGTCCGTCACCGACGTGATCCGGGCCCGGACCGTGCTGGAGCTCGCCGGGGTCCGCGCCTGGCCGACGGCGAGCGAGGACGCCCGGGCGGCCGTCCGCCAGGCGCTCGAGGAGTACGCCGACGCGGTGGCGGCGGGCGCGTCGTACCAGCAGCTCAACGAGCGGCACCTGGCCATCCACCTCTCCCTGGTCGCCCTGACCGAGTCACCGAGGCTGGTCGCGATGGCCGAGTCGCTGATCGCCGAGCTCAAGGTCGCTCTGGCACAGATCGACCGGATCCGCCGCAACGCCCACGACCAGGCCGGCTCGCACTCCCAGCTGCTGCGGCTGCTCGAGGCCGACGACGTCGACGGCGCGCTGGCCGCCCTCACCGAGCACCTCGCCGACGCCGACGTGGCCATCCACTCGGCACTCGGGCTGGCCGCCTCCGCCGAGTCGGGGGACCCGGCCGGGGACCCGACCGGCCGGCAGCCGTAGGATCGTCGTTGTGAGGTTCGTGTCCTGGCTGCTGACCAACGCGGTCGCGCTCGCCGTGGCCACCTGGGCCCTGGACGGCATCTCCTTCGACGGCCCGACCTCGGGTCAGGCCGAGCTGTCGGAGAAGTGGCTGCCACTGCTGATCGTCGCGCTGATCCTGGGTCTGGTGTCGGCGATCGTCGAGCCGGTCGTGAAGTTCTTCTCCTTCCCGTTCATCGTGCTGACGATCGGGCTGTTCCTGCTGGTCATCAATGCCCTGATGCTGATGCTCACGGGCTGGATCGCGGGCAAGTTCGACGTGGGCTTCCACGTCGACGGCTTCTGGCCGGCGTTCTGGGGCGCGCTGATCATCACCCTGGTCACCGGGTTCATCAACGTCGCGATCCTGCGCGATGACGACTGACCGGCCGGTGGGCGCGTGCGGGTGAGCCCCTTGCCGCCGCCGCGGACCCCGGGGCGGTACGCCGTGGCGTTCGTCTGCTCGGGCAACATCTGCCGCTCCCCACCGCGGACGTCGTCCTGGCCGACCGGGTCGCCGCCGCGGGCCTCGACGACCGGGTGAGTGTCGCGAGCTGCGGGCTCGGCGGCTGGCACGTGGGCGACGGGATGGACCATCGCTCGGCCCGCCACCTGGCGGCCGCGGGGTACGACCCGAGCCGCCACGTCGCGAAGCAGATCCAGCCGTCCTGGCTGGACGGCTACGACGTCCTGCTCGCCATGGACGACGGGCACCTGCGCGACCTGCACGCGATGGCCGGCACGTACGCCGGCGCGAGCGACCGGATCAGGCTGTTCGGTGACTTCGACCCCGTCCATCCCGGGGTAGAGGTACCAGATCCGTACTACGGTGGGGACCACGGATTCCAGGAGGTGCTCAGCATGGTCGAACGCACCTGCGACCAGCTGCTGAGCGCCGTCACCGACGTACTCGGGGGAGCATGACCCGCCAGCCGGCAGTCGCCAAGAAGGCCGAGGCGCTGCTGGGCGCCGCGGTCGTCGCCACGGCGCCCGTCGCCGGCGGCGACATCGCGACCGCCACCAAGCTGCGGCTCTCCGACGGCACCACCGCACTGATGAAGACCCACCCCTCCCCGCCGGCGGGCTTCTTCGCCGCGGAGGTGCGCGGACTCCGCTGGCTCGAGGAGGGCAGCGGCACCGGCGGGGTGGCCGTGCCCGAGGTGCTGGGTGCCGACGACGAGTGCGTGATCCTGCGCTGGGTGGAGCAGGGCAAGCCGACCACGGACGCCGCGGGCGACTTCGGGAGGGCGCTCGCGGCCACGCACGCGACCGGCGTGACGGAGTACGGCCTGGCCGACGACGGCTACATCGGCCGATTGCCCTTGCCCAACCGCACCGCACCCACCTGGGCTGAGTTCTACGCCACCCGGCGCGTGCTCCCCTACCTCAAGCTCGCCCGCGACCGCGGCCCGCGACCCCCGAGCAGGCGGCGGCGATCGAGGGCGTGGTCGGCCGGCTCGGTGAGCTGGTGCCCGAGGAGGGCCCGGCCCGGCTGCACGGGGATCTGTGGAACGGCAACGTGCTCTGGGGCCAGGATGGCCGCGTGGTGGTCATCGACCCGGCGGTGTACGCCGGCCACCGCGAGACCGACCTCGCCATGCTGGCGCTCTTCGGCCTGCCGCAGCTGTCCCGGGTGGTCGAGGCCTACACCGAGGCCGCGCCGCTCGCCGACGGCTGGGCCGACCGGGTCGGCCTCCACCAGCTCTTCCCGCTGCTCACCCACGCCTGCATGTTCGGCGGCGGGTACGCCGCCCGCGCCGCCGATGCCGTAGCGACCTACGCCTGACTCCCGGTCGCGGCCCCGGCGGACACGCTCGCTCCTCGACAGTGACACCGGCACTCTCAGGCGCGGCTCAGGCGGGTTTGAGACAGTGGTGCCCGTGACCAGCGCCCCGACCTCGGCACCGGGCGCACTCCCGCGCCCGAAGGTGCTGGTGGTCGACGACGACAAGGCGGTGCGCGAGTCGCTGCGCCGCTCGCTGGAGTTCAACGGCTACGACGTCGCGGTGGCGAGCGACGGCGCCGAGGCGCTCGCCGAGACCGGCACGCAGCACCCCGACGTGATCATCATGGACGTGATGATGCCCCGCCTGGACGGCATCGAGGCGACGAAGGCGCTCCGGGCCGCGGGCAACGACGTCCCGGTGCTGGTCCTCACCGCGCGCGACGCGGTGGGTGAGCGGGTGGAGGGGCTGGACGCGGGCGCCGACGACTACCTCACGAAGCCGTTCGCCCTGGCCGAGCTGCTCGCCAGGCTGCGGGCCCTGCTGCGCCGCGCCGTCCCCCTCGACGACGGGGAGCTGGACGAGGTGCTCAGCTTCGCCGATCTGACCATGGACCTCGCCACCCGCGAGGTGCGGCGCGGCGACCGCCACATCGAGCTCACCCGCACCGAGTTCACCCTGCTCGAGATGTTCCTGCGCCGCCCGCGGCGCGTCCTCGAGCGCGCGTTCATCCTCGACGAGGTGTGGGGCTACGACTTCCCGACCACCGCCAACTCGCTGGAGGTGTACGTCGGCTACCTGCGCCGCAAGACCGAGGCGGAGGGCGAGCCGCGGCTGATCCACACGGTGCGCGGCATCGGCTACGTCCTCAAGGAGGCCTAGCCGGTGCCGGGCGTGCGCGGGCTGGCCGGGCTGACCGGGCGCTGGGGGCGCGCCGGTGGCACTACCGGCGTTCCCTCGCCTCCCGGGTGGCGCTGCTGACGACCATCGCGGTCGGGCTCTCCCTCGCCCTGCTCTCGCTGGCGGCGTACGCCGTCGTGAGCATGCAGCTCCAGCGCTCCCTCGACGCCTCACTGCAGACCCGGGCCGTCAAGGCGGTCGAGGGGCAGGCGCTCCAGCAGCTGGCGAACAAGGACCTCGCGGTGCCGTCGTGGGCGCTGGGCGCGGCCGACGTCCGCATCATCTTCATCGACTCGCTCGGCGGGGTGTCGTCGGCCGACCGCGGCCCGGCGCTCGTGCCGGGACAGCCCGAGGTGGAGGTCGCTCGCGGGCTCCGGCCCCGCAGTCTCCGCACGATGGTGTCCGACGGCACGCACTACCGGGTCGTCACCGTCCCGGCGCAGAACGGCCAGGCACTCATGCTGGCGCAGTCGCTGGAGCCTCAGCTGCGCACCCTGCACCGGCTGGCCGCGGTGCTCTTCGCCTTCGCCGGGCTCGGCGTCGTCATCGCCGCCCTGGCGGGCTGGGGCGTCGCCCGCAACGGGCTGCGGCCGGTGCGCCGGCTCACCCACGCCATCGAGGAGAAGGCCCGGACCGAGGAGCTCTCCCGGCTGCCCGTCGAGGGCGACGACGAGATCGCGCGGCTGGCCGGCGCCTTCAACCAGCTGCTCGCCGCGCTGTCGGCCTCCCGCGACCGGCAGCGCCAGCTGGTGGCCGACGCCGGGCACGAGCTGCGCACCCCGCTGACCTCCCTGCGCACCAACCTGGACCTGCTGACCCAGGCGGACGACGCCGGCGGCCTCCCGGCGGGCGCGCGCGCGGAGCTGCTGGCCGACGTACGCGGCCAGCAGGAGGAGCTCACCACGCTCATCGGGGACCTGGCCGAGCTCTCGCGTGACGAGCCGCTCGCGACGACGAAGGAGCGGGTGGACCTCGCCGACGTGACCGAGGCGGCCCTGGTGCCGGGTACGCCGGCGCGCGCCGGGCCTCACCTTCCGCGCCGACCTCGCCGCCAGCCCGGTCGTCGGGGACGGTGGCGCTCTCGAGCGGGCGGTCACCAACCTGCTCGACAACGCCGCGAAGTGGAGCCCGCCCGACGGGCTGGTAGACGTCACCCTGGACGCCGGCGCGCTCTGCGTCGACGACCAGGGCCCGGGCATCGCCGAGGCCGACCTGCCGCACGTCTTCGAGCGGTTCTACCGCTCTCAGGAGTCACGCTCGATGCCCGGCTCCGGCCTGGGTCTCTCGATCGTTCGACAGATCGCGGAGCGGCACGGCGGCTCGGTCTCCGCGGGCCGCTCGCCGGTGCTGGGCGGAGCCCGGCTGCGGATGGTGCTGCCGCTCGCCCAGCCTGCGCCCGAGGCGGCGCCGCGGACCAAGACGGGCGCGCTGACCCGGGAGCGCCGCGCTAGGGTTCCGCGCATGTCTGCCACCCTCGATGCCCGGTCCGACGCCGGAGCCCTGCTCCAGTCGCTCCAGGGGCGCGAGGCGTGGGCGGTCATCCGGCTGCGCGACTCTCCGACCGTGACCCTCGTGGGCGGCTCGCGCTCGGAGGTGGCAAGCATCCTCGACGTGCCTCTCGAGGAGGGATCGCCGACTCCGGGCCGGCGGTTCGACCGGCTGCTGGCCATTCCCTACCGACAGGTTGCCGAACGCGGGTTCCACACCCACGACGACGGCGCCCCACTCGTCGTGGTCGAGATCGAGCAGGAGGACGAGGTCCCGCTCGCCGACCTGCTCGCGGCGCTGCCCGACGTACCCCCCACCTTCGCCGACCCGGGCGGCTTCGACGCCTCCGACACCGACTACGCGAAGGTCGTCGAGGCGATCATTCGCGACGAGATCGGCCAGGGTGAGGGGGCCAACCTCGTGGTCGGCCGGCACTACCGCGCCGTCGCCGACGACTGGGACGCCGATCGGGCGCTCACCGTCCTGCGCCGGCTGCTGCAGCGGGAGCGGGGCGCCTACTGGACCTTCTGCTTCTTCACCGGCGACCGCTACCTGATCGGCGCCAGCCCGGAGCGGCACGTGAGCGTGCACGGCGGCGACGTGCGGATGAACCCGATCTCCGGCACCTTCCGCATCCCCCGCGACCCGGCGGCCGACGTGAAGGGCGCACTGCTGGACTTCCTCGCCGACGAGAAGGAGATCTACGAGCTCTTCATGGTCGTCGATGAGGAGCTCAAGATGATGTGCGACATCTGCAACCAGGGCGGCCAGGTGCTCGGGCCGTTCCTGAAGCCGATGACGCACCTGGTGCACACCGAGTACCTCCTCGCCGGCCGCACCGGTCGCGACGTGCGCGAGGTGCTCCGGGACACGATGTACGCCGCCACGGTCACCGGCTCGCCGGTGGAGAACGCCTGCCGGCTGATCGCGAAGTACGAGTCCGAGGGGCGTGGCTACTACGCCGCCGCCCTCGCGCTGGTCGGCCGCGACCCGGCGGGAGAGCCGACCGCTGACAGCCCGATCGTGATCCGCACCGCCGATGTCGCGCCCGACGGACGGCTGCGCGTGACGGCGGGGGCCACGCTCGTGCGCGACTCCGATCCGGCGTACGAGGTGGCGGAGACGCACGCGAAGGCCGGCGGCATCCTGTCGGCGTTCGGGCTGGTGCCGCCCGCGCCGGCACCCGCCGTCGAGATCAGCGAGCTGACCCGGGACGAGGACGTGCTGATCGCGCTGAATGCCCGCAACCGACGGCTGTCGACGTTCTGGCTGACCGACCAGGCCGGCACGCCGGCCGACCCGGCGCTGCGGGGCAAGAGCGCGATCATCCTCGAGGGCGAGGACGACTGCGTGAACATGCTGCGCCACGTGCTCGGCGTGCTCGGCATGACCTCGACCGTGCTCAGCCACGAGGACTACCGCCCCGGCGTCTTCGCCGGCTACGACCTGGTGATCGTCGGCCCGGGCCCGGGCGACCCGCGCGACGACGCCGACCCGAAGATCCGCCGGATCCGCGCGGCCGTCGACGAGCTGCTGACGTCGGGGAAGCCGTTCTTGTCGGTCTGCCTGGGCCACCAGGCGCTGTGCCACCGCCTGGGCATCCCGCTGGCCTTCAAGGACATCGTCTTCCAGGGCACCCAGTCACCGGTGTCGATCGCCGGGCGCACCGAGCGGGTCGGCTTCTACAACACCTTCGTCGGGCGGCTCGGAACTGCTGCCCCGCCCGAGGGGGTCACGGTCGAGGCCGACCCCGAGACCGGCGACATCCACCTGCTCGCCGGCCCGCACTACCGCGGCGTTCAGTTTCACGCCGAGTCGATCCTCACCCAGCACGGCTTCGAAATCATCTCGGATCTGGTGCACCAGCTGCTGGTGTGAGGGGTGACCCTGTCCCCGGGGGCGGCAATACTGACGCGATGGCGACCTACTCCGGGACGGACGAGTTCGAGGGAGCGACCTTCGTCAAGACGAGCTTCAAGGGCGCGAGGGTCCGGTTCTCCGACTTCAGCGGGGTGACGATGCGCTCCGTCGACGTGGGCGGGCTCGACCTCGACAGCCACGACCTGTTCTTCGGCAGCCTCGTCGTCAACGGCGTCGACGTGGTGCCGCTCGTGGACGCCGAGCTCAACCGGCAGTTCCCAGGCCGCGAGCTGCAGAAGGCACAGACGCCAGACGGTCTGCGCGAGGGGTGGGTCGCGGTGCGGTCTGCCTGGCGGGAGACGGTGGAGGGCACCGCGCCCGACCTCGCGGACGCCCATGTCGAGGACGAGTGGTCCTTGGCTCAGACCCTGCGGCACCTCATCCTGGCGACCGACGCCTGGCTGCGCGGCGCCATCCTGCGGATCCCGAGCCCTTCCACGAGATCGGCCAGATATTCACCGGTGCCGTCGAGATGGGCTTCGACACATCGATCTTCCGCGCGGATCTGCCGGCGTACGACGAGATCCTGGCGGTGCGCGCCGATCGACAGCAGCAGGTGACCGACTTCCTGGCTGCGGCCACACCGGAGTTGCTGGCACAGGAGCGCGCGGACCCGTGGGGCGGCGACTGGCGTCCCAGCGTCGGTGACTGTGTGCGCGTCATCCTCGAGGAGGAGTGGGCACACCTGCGCTACATCCGTCGGGATCTCGCGCTCCTGCGGTGATCGCACGAGGTCGCCGGCCGAGGTGATCCCATCGACGTCCGAGGACGGCTGCAACCACCCGAGCCCGGGGGCCTCAGCGGTGGTGCCGAGATTCGTCGCGTCGCCAGCGCCACGAGCGCACGCCAGGCGCTTTCCGGGGGCCCATTGCTCGTCTCGCTTGGGGTGGGAATCTCGGTGGTTCGCAGTCCTCGAGACTGCGTAGGTTCTGGCCGTGTCCGACGCCCTGTTCGCCGACCCCCGCCTGGCCGTCTTGTACGACACCTTCGAGGGGGACCGTCTGGACCTGCTGGCCTATCTACGATTGGCTCGCGAGCTCGGCGCCCGCACGGTGCTGGACGTCGGGTGTGGGACCGGGTCCTTCGCGCTGATCGCCTCCGCGACGGGGCTGGCCGTGACCGGGGTGGACCCCGCGGAGGCCTCGATCGAGGTGGCCCGCGCCAAGCCGGGCGCGGAATCGGTCACCTGGCACTGCGGTACCGCCGCGACGTCGCCGCGAGCCCGGGTCGACCTGGCGGTGATGACCGGCAACGTCGCACAGGTGTTCCTCAGCGATGAAGCCTGGCTGGCCACTCTTCGCGCCGTCCGGGACCGACTGGCCGCCGACGGGCACCTGGTCTATGAGACACGGCGGGTCGAGGACCGGGCGTGGCAGCGGTGGAGCTGCACCCCGTACGAGGCGTCAGCCACGGTGGAGGGTGTCGGCCTGGTTCACGTGGTGCGGCGCGTCATCGAGGTCGACCTGCCGCTCGTGTCGTTCCGGTTCGGGTACACCTTCCCCGACGGTGAGCAGGTGACCTCGGACTCGACCCTCAGGTTCCGCGGCGACGACGAGAATCGTGACCTTCTGACCGCAGCTGGCTACTCGGTGACCGACGTTCGGGAGGCACCCGACCGACCCGGACGGGAACGCGTCTACCTCGCCTCGCCAAGGACCGGCCACCTAGCCAGCCCCGAGGCGGGCTGACGTGCGGCCGACGGGGGGCCGACCGAGTGCGCTGCTTGCGACGCCAGTCTGCATGCGGGCGTCACCGACGCAGGGCCAGCACTTCCGCCGCCGCCAATCGCGCAGCCAATCCCCGCGGGCTCACACCCGACGCGTTCGCCCGGTCGGCTGGGCTCACGCTGGTGAGCGGTCGCCTCAGGTGGGCGGCTCGTCGACTGTGACGCCGGTGATCAGCGCTCCCGGAGGTCGATCCTTCAGCTGCCGACGCAGCTGTCCGCAGATCGAGGAAGCGACCACGTAGTCCATGGCCTCGACGTTGTCGGCGGAAACCGGTCCCCCGAGCGCGGGGTGCACGCTGAACATGAGGATCTGGTCGGGACCGGGGACGATGCCACGCTGCTGTGCGCCGACGGCGATGCCACCCAGCAGGTACTGGTCCTGCCCTTCTGCCGTGTCGAGGACAGCTTCCAGCGCACGAGAATCTGGCCATTCGAGAGTCAGCGTCCCCTCCAGGGAGTCGAGGTACCAGACCCCGTCGCCGCCCTGCAGGAACACGTCTCCGAAGATCGACACAGCGATCGGCTGGAGCTCCCGACCGCCCAGGAGCCACGCCCAGTCAGCCAGTCCCCGGGCAAACGTGTCGGCATCGAATCGCCGGATCAACTCCATGCAAGAACCCTAGGACCGAGTCGCGACGTTGCGGACGAAGGGCACGCTCATCGCCACGTCAGCTCCATCGCCGACGCCCGGCAGGCGGCGGTAGGACATGGCCGCCTTCGCGGCGCAGTGACGCAGTCCGGCCCTGCCGGTGCGGGATCCTCAACCGGTATGCGGCGATCGTGCAGAACACGTACGGGAGCTCACCTTGGCCATGATGTGGCTGATCGGGCGGCTAGCCGGGTAGGTGAAGGGCGACGAACGGGATGCTGTCTCCGTTGAGGAGGTATCGGTCGTGCTCGATGAAGCCGTGGGCTTGGGCGAAGGCGAGACCGTCAGTGTTGGACGCGAGCACCACGGTCTCGATGCGCCCGGCCCCCATGGCCCGGGCTTGGTCAAGCTCGGCTTGCAGGTAGGCGCTGCCGAACCCGTTGCGGCGGTGTTCGGGAAGGATCCGAACGATCACAGTAGCCACGGCGTCAGGCAGTTGCGGCGGCCGGACGGTGGCGTTGCCGACCAGTTGCTGGTCGACGTAGGCCAAGGTGAGCCGGTGCCGGGTGGAACGCTCCGCCACATCGTCAGTCGACAAGGGGGCGGTGGGGATGATCGTGTTGTGGATTGCTCGCCACTGCTCAAGCAGCGGGCCGTCCGCGATCAGGATGTTCGGGTCCACGAACTCAGTCTGTACGAGGATCGGCTTCCGGTTTCCAACTGCTTCCCTTTCGTTCACGGCCGGCGTGATCCATCCATGCAGGCACTGTGCCGTACCCCCGTACCGGGTCACCACCCTCCGGCTTGGCGCTGTTGGCAGTCGCTCGTGGGTTACCGCGAATAGACGTGGACACCGTCTCGCATGACCAGGACGAGCATGGGTGTCGAGGAGCCGGGCGCCATGACCAGGTTGGTGTCGGTCCCGCGGTCGCTGGGCGAGTGCGGGTTGAGGAACGGCTCGACCCTTCCCAGCCTCCCGTGGGGATCGATGGACACGTAGCCCACGAGCTGCCCGGTGTCCTCCTCCTGGCCGGCACCGAGCAGGAACAGGTGGAGCGACCCGTCGGAACCGGCCCGGACCTGCGCGCCGATGTTGGTGGCGTTGCCCGTAGCCGTGCGGAACACCAGTCGCCACGCCGTGCCGCTACGCTCGATCCGGATCGTGCCGTGGTCGAAGTCAGAGACCACCGTGAAGGGCGTGCCGCTCGGGGTGAGGTAGGCGGGGACCCGCCGCAGCTGCCCGGTCTCCGGGTCGATGGACCAGATCCGGCCCGTGCGGGTCCGTGCGTAGAGGAGCCTCCCGTCGTCGTATGTCCCGGTGAACATGCGGTCCAGCGGGAGCTCGTCCAAGCGGCGGTCGCGGAGGCGGAGCAACGCGGCGCCGCCGGAAAGCAACCGGGTGGCTACCACGGTGCCGTCGGCGAGTACATGAGGGGACTGCCATTGGAAGTAGCGTCCGTTGACGAGCAGCCGTCGTGGCACTCGGACGGCCTCGAGAAACCGGCCCTCGGCGTCGCAGTGAGCGAGCCTTTGCTTGCCAACGTCGAGGAACCACCAACTGCCGTCTGCGGCCGGGGCGCCGTACTCGGGGCCGTAGCGCACACTCCCTCCATCGCCTCCCCGCGACGTGCCCAATCGTGCCCGGCCGGGTCCGTACGGGACGACGAACAGCTCATGCCACCCCCTCGGCAGCCTCGTTGCGGCACGAGGTAGCACCCGGGTCACCACGTGGATTCCCCGCGACGCGGAGCCTTCTGTGGGCGACGTCGATGGCGTGACAGGCGCCGACGGCGTGGACGAGGAGGACATCGATACGGCCGGGTCGGCGGGAGCCTCGGCGCCGGTGCACGCGCCGAGAGTCGTCAAGCCCCCAACAATCACCAGGCTCGCCCTCAGCCGCCACCAGGTCGCGACGGCTCGGGGTGGGTCACTCAGGGCTGGATGCTCACGAGTCGGCATCGGACTTTGGGGGCCGGAGGCTGTAGGCGTCCGGGAGCCGGCGAGTAGGCGTCGGTCTATGTGTCCCACACGGACCGCTCAGAGGCCGAGTACGAGGTGCTACTGCGGTAGCTCCGCTCGAAAATGCCCATGCCAGTCTGCTGGTCCTTCGCCTCAGCGATCTTGTCCGCCCCATCCGACAGTTCGGTGTAGATCATCCCGACGTGGTCGGTGGACGCGAAGGCGTCCATGCGCTGCGTTGTCCCGTAGTTCTTGTTGGGGAGTTGGTCGACCGCGCCCGTGCCGAGCTTGAAGTCCTCCGCCGTGTACGGCCCGTGCGCCTCAGGGAGCTTGTTGGACAGCGGTGGCCAGTACCGCCTGGCTGTGCCATAGTCGTTCTTCATGGCCCACGACTTGTAGGTGAATCCGGAGCAGTCTGCTCCCTCGCCCACCGAGTTGTGGTAACCGTCCTGATTTGGGGTGTTGTCGGCTCCGTCGCCGTTCCAACATCCGCCGCCATAGTCGTAGCCGTCACCTTCAGCGCTCGACGAATACGCACGAGCGTCTACACGCCTCCAGGTGGTGGAGAAGGAGGACTGCTGGGTGCAGTGGTCCAGGACCCACTGCGACTCAGCGTTCGCTGGCAGCCGCGCGGCCCCAACCGCCACGCCCGCGACGAAGGGCAGTCCCAAGATGCCGATCCAAACCTTCATCGAACGCCTCGCGAGAGTTGGTAGCGGTAGATAGCGAACCCGTCCTTGGTGGAGCGGGTCTGGTACAGCGACGTTCCAACCAGGCGGAACTCACTCGGGTCGTAGGTCCCGGCATAGGCGGCGGAGGGCACCACTCGGGTTTCGACTTGTTCGTCGTCCAGGGTAAGGAGGGTGTACTGCGAGTGGTCGTTGTCGAACTGCGACTGGACGACGACGACGCGTCCGTCGGGGAGTGGGGCCGCCAGCGCGACTGGGCCGAGGGCGGTCTTGCCGGTCAGGCGCCAGGCCCGGAGCCGGGAGGGCCCCACATCGGCGATTCGCACCTCGTTACCCAGTTCGCGCAGGTGCTTGCGGAAGACGAGGTGGTCGCCGTCGGTCATGCCCGAAGCCGCAGAGTCGACCTGCTCAGCCGGCGTGGCGGTTACCTCCCCCTGGGACACCCGCATCCAGTACGAGTCGTCGCCCTCGACCCAGACCGCGTCGTCGACCCGTCGGATAGCCGAGGCCGACGGGGTCGCGAGTTGGATCTCACCGATCGCTTCTCCACCCGAGGGCGCGAACCGCTCGAGCGTTGCCCCCGAGATGGTCCTGACCCAGAGCACATCCAGGGTGCCGTCCGGCGCGACTGCCAGATCCGGCGCTCCGGTGTGAAGCTGGATCGGCCGGGTTACCGACTTCCCATTGGCGCTCACTCTGACGATCCGTGAGTTCATCTGGTCCAGGATCACGATGTCGCCGGTCGTGGGATCGATGTCGAACGACGGCGGTCCGCTCAACTGCTCGTTGATTCCGAACTCGTCGGGACCGTCTCCCCAGCCGCCGTTCACGACGAGTTCGCCGGGATCCTGCTCCTGGACTGAGAACTGGGCGGTGCCGAGGTCAACCTCGGTCGCCGTGGAGATGGAGATGGCACTCATCGACCCACTCTGGGCCGGGTAGTCGACCGTGGTCCCATCCGCCAGGGTGAACTCAGCGGTGTAGGCCAGGCCGTCCGACGCGGAAGTGGCGGATTCCGGAAGCGTGAAGGCGATCTGGTCCGTTGAAGTGGACGCAGTCCGGACGGTTGTGCCCTCTTCGCCTGCAGTCACGGTCAGCTCAGCTGTGACATCCCCGCAGCTTAATCCGTCAAGCTGGTCGGGCCTTGGCGGGCACACCAACTCGAACTCCAGCGTCAATCGATCACCTTGCTGGTAGATCAACGGCGGGTTGTGGATGACATCAACACGGCGCGACCCGGGCGCCGTGACCCCAGGCCGTGCATCATCTCCGATCCGGAAGCTGGCTCCCAACGAGATGCCTGCGGTGACACCCAGAATCGCGGACGTGACTGCAGCGGCCCCAAGAACCACCGGGTGTCGCGCACTCGCTTTGGTCGCTCCTTCCCCCGCTCGAGACGCATTCGCCTCCCACCAGCAGATTCCATTGCAACAGCGGCTGTGTCAAGAGTCCCGGTGGGCTCCTTTCGCGAGATCCTGGTGGGCAGACCCGCAGCCGCGACGAGGCCCGGGCTGACGCTCCCGAATTCGAGGCCATGGCAAGGGTGGGAAAGCAGATGGCAACGGCAATCAACTCGAAGCGCCGTCCCGTCTGCCGAACGTCCAGCGAGAACGTGCAGGTCACGCCCCACGCCACCAGGCTCAGCGGATGGCTCTTCGCCGTACAGTCCGTCCGACCTGCTCGCCGGGACGGGGACGTCATGCGGCACGAGAACGGGCCGCCACAGGAGTAGCCCTCTCTGGGCTTGTGACTCAACAGATCCTGGCGCCGCGCCCCGAGAGCAGCCGCGTTCCTCAGTCGAACACCCGCCGCAGCCGCTCGGCCTTGAGTCGGGCCTCGGCGTACTCCTCGGCGAGATCCGAGCGCACAGTGATCCCGCCGCCGGTGCCCAGCCACCACTCCCCCGAACCGTCGGTCACGACCGACCGGATCACCACGCCCAGGTCGGCGCGGCCGTCGGCGGCGATCCACCCGAACGCGCCGGAGTAGACCCCCCGCGGCGTCGCCTCGACCTCGTCGATGATCTGCATGGTGCGCAGCTTGGGCGCACCGGTCATCGAGCCGGCCGGGAAGAGGGCCCGCAGCGCCGCCACCGTGGAGATGCCGACGGCCAGCTCCCCGCGGATCGTAGAGACGAGCTGGTGGACGGTGCGGTAGGACTCGACCTCCATCAGGTGCGGCACCGTCACCGTCCCGGGGCGGCAGACCATCGCCGCGTCGTTGCGCAGCAGGTCCACGATCATCAGGTTCTCGGCGCGGAACTTCGGGTCCGTGGCCAGGTGGGCGCGGGAGGCGGCGTCCGCCTCAGCGCTTGCGCCGCGTGGCGTGGTGCCCTTGATCGGCTTGGTCTCCAGCAGCCGCTCCTCGTCGACCAGCGCGTAGCGCTCGGGCGAGGAGCTCAGCAGCCAGGCCCGGGCGCCGGGGAGGTCGTGCTGGAGGTAGCCGGCGTACGGCGCCGGGTTGAGCGCGCGGAGCGCGAGGTAGGCCGCCACCGGGTCCAGGTCGCGGGCGAGGGTCTCACGGAAGGTCAGGTTGACCTCGTAGGAGTTGCCCGCGTGCAGGTGCTCCTGCACGGCGTCGTACGCCGCGGCGTACGACGCCGGCACGGGGCCCGCCTTCTCGGGGGACGCGGGCGCGGTGCGACCCGCCAGCGCGGCCGCCGGGTCGTCGTCGTGGCGGAAGAAGCGCAGCCCGCGGGCCCGCATCCAAAGCGCGTCCGGCAGCTGCGGATCCGGGCGGGCCGGGAGGTCGGGCCGGGCGGCGTACCCGAAGTAGCCCGCCCAGTGCGCATCGCCCGGGCCCGCCGCCAGCTCCTCCTCAAGCACCGCGAACGGATCCACGCCCACGACCTCCGATGCACCGGCCACGTGCCGGGTCACCTCGCGTCGGGAGGCGTCGTAGGTCAGCGAGACGTCGTCGTCCTCGAGCCAGCCGACCAGCGAGCGCCGGCCCGACCAAGCGCGCGCCCCGCCGCCGTCCAGCCAGAAGCAGCGTCGGTGCCGGGCAGCGAGGTCCGTGATCAGGCTGGCTGGGTCGGTGGCGCGCGTCATCGGCGCCTCACGAAGTTCGAGACGAGCGCGGCGCCGTGCTGGGAGAGGATCGACTCGGGGTGGAACTGCACGCCCTCGAGGGGCAGCTCGCGGTGGCGGACGCCCATGACCACGTGCGGGTCGTCATCGCGCTGGCCGACGCAGGTCGCACTCACCTCGAGGCAGTCGGGCACGACGAGAGCGGCGAGCGAGTGGTAGCGCACCGCCTCGAAGCCTTGCGGAAGCCCCGCGAACACCCCGCGCCCGTCGTGGGTCACCGCGGCCACGTCGCCGTGCGCGGGCGGCACCCGGCCGACCGTGCCGCCGTACGTCGTGACCAGGCCCTGCATGCCCAGGCAGACGCCCAGCACGGGGCGGACTCCGGCCAGCAGGACGTCGCGGCCGACGGCGAAGTCCCTCGGGTCGGCCGGGTGGCCAGGTCCGGGGACAGCACGACATGGGAGTGCTGGAGCACCTCGTCGGGCGCCGCCTCGTCGTGCTGGACCACCGTCGGAAGCACGCCCGTGGCCTCGGCGATGAGGTGCACGAGGTTCCAGGTGTAGGAGTCGTGGTGGTCCACCACCACCACGTCCGGTCGCGCCACCGGCTCAACCTACTCGGCCGAGCCGGCGACGGGTACGCCGACGTGCTCCGGCCGCCGACCCGTTGCTGCCACCTCGCGCGGCCGTAGCTGCCACCTCGCGCGGCCGTAGCTGCCACCTCGCGTGACCGTAGCTGCCACCTCGTCGGGAACTCCTCCCACGTCGTCGGGAACAGCTCCCACTTCGTCGTCAGGAGAGGGTGGTGAGGAGCCGGGTGGCGCGGGTGAGGACGACGTAGAGCGTCGCCCGACCCGTGGCGGACTCGGCCTCGATCTCGTCGGGGCGGACGACGACGATGCCGTCGAACTCCAGGCCCTTGGTGTCCAGCCCGGTGAGGACCACGATCCGGTCCTCCCCCGACGGGGGGACCGAGGAGTCGACGGCGGCCCGGGCGGAGGGGGCATCGACCGCGTGCTCGGGCCACGAGGCCAGCCAGCCGTTCACCTCCGAGCGCCGGGCCACCGGGACGACGATCCCGACCGTGCCCTCCACTCGGGCGGCGAGGTCGCCGACGGCCGCCCGGGTGGCCGCCTCGAGGTCGGCCACCCCGGTGATCTCGACCGGCTCGACGCCGGTCGCGCGGACCGCCGTCGGCAGGTCGGCATGCAGGCCCACCCGCTCGGCGTACGCCGCCGCGTGCGCGTAGATCTCGGCGGAGTTGCGGTAGTTCGTGGAGAGGTGGAAGCCGTGCACCTCCGTGCCTTCCAGCGCCGCCTCCCGCGCGGCCTCGGCCTCGGCCGGTGTCGGCCAGGACGACTGGGCGGGGGGGCCGACGATCGTCCACGACGCCTGCCGCCCCCGCCGAGCGACCATCCGCCACTGCATCGGAGTGAGGTCCTGCGCCTCGTCGACCAGCACATGGGCGAAGCCGTCGTCCTCGACCCGGTGGGTCGGCGGCGTCCAGGCCCGGCCGGTGGGGGCGTACTCCCGGTCAGCGGCGGTCGTCAGCTCCTGCAGGTCGACGCCGCCCTCCGCGACCGACAGGGTGTCGTCGAGGGAGTGCTCGTCCTCGTGGTGCGCGGGCACGTCGCCGAGGGCGTAACGCAGCTCGTCGAGGAGGGGCACGTCCTCGACGCTCAGCTCGGCCGGACCCTCACCCGCCCACGACTTCAGCAGCAGCCGCTGCTCCTCGGCGCTGATCACCCCGTCGCCCACCCGCGCCAGCAGCTCGGGGTCGCGCAGCCAGCCGAGCACCTCGCGCGCGTCGAGCGGCGGCCACCACGCCGCGGCGAACTCCACGAACCGATGGTCGCTGAGCATCTCGTCGGTGAACGCCTCCCGCCCGCGCTCGCGACCCCGCTCCCCACGCACCTGGCGCCACATCGCGTCGATGAGCGCCGGCGCGACCCGGGTCAGCTGACGGTTGCGGCGGCCCTGGCCCATCAGGTGGCGGCGCACCGCTCCCAGCTCGCGCCGACCCAGCACGAGGACGTCGTCGCGCCAGAACAACCGGAACTCCCGGGGCTGCCCGGCGCCTGCTGGCGCGCCGTACGCCGCATCAGCTCGGCCATCGCCGCACCGCCCTTCACCGCGGCCACCGCCGGCTCGTCGTGCCGGGTCGCGCGCACGCCGTCGACGACCTCGCCCAGCGAGCGCAGCGCGACGGCGGTCTCGCCCAGGCTGGGGAGCACCCGCTCGATGTAGCGCATGAAGACACCCGACGGGCCGACCACGAGCACGCCACCACCCTCGTAGCGGCGGCGGTCGGTGTAGAGCAGGTACGCCGCGCGGTGGAGCGCCACGACCGTCTTGCCCGTGCCCGGGCCACCGGAGATGGAGACGACACCCCTGCCCGGCGCGCGGATCGCGCGGTCCTGCTCGGCCTGGATCGTCGCGACGATGGAGTGCATGGAGCGGTCGCGCGCGCGGGAGAGCTGCGCCATGAGCGCGCCCTCGCCGACGATGGGGAGGTCGGTCTCGACCGAGTCGTCCAGCAGCTCGTCCTCGACGCCGACCACCGTCGGCCCCGTGGTGCGCAGCACGCGGCGGCGGACCACGCGGTGCGGGTCGGCCGCGGTCGCCTGGTAGAACACCGCGGCCGCCGGGGCCCGCCAGTCGACGAGCAGGGAGTCGCGGTTGTCGTCGCGCAGCCCGATCCGGCCGATGTAGCGGGGCTGGTCGTCGTACGCCGGGTCGAGATCGAGCCGGCCGAACACCAGCCCCTCGTGGGCGGCATCGAGCTCGGCGATGCGGCGCGCCGCCTGGAACACCATGGCGTCCCGCTCGACCAGGCCGCCCTCATGGCCGAGGCGTGCCCGCCCGTACCCCTCACGGGCCAGCTCCTGGGCCGCGGCCGCTGAGCGGTCCAGCTGGACGTACACGCGGTCCACGAACGCCTGCTCGGCGGCGACCTCACGCTCGGCGAGCGTGCCGCTCGCCGAGGTGGACATCTCCCCCGCAGCCACCTCTGTGGACGTCTCTGACGACACGAAGCCGGTCCCTCTCCCCGTGCTGGCCAAGCCCGTCTGGGCAAGTCCTCAAGCCTACCTCGCAGGCGACGCGCCGGGGAGGGCGGGCCGCGCCGGAGCACCAGACCGGTACGCCGTCAGTCGACCCGCTCGTAGAGGGCGAGGCCCAGCAGTGAGTCAGGACGTCGCGTCCCGTCGATCCAGCGCAGCGTGACGGTGTGTGCTCGACCGGGGCGAAGCGTCCCGGCCTCGAAGCTCCTCCCCGAGTCACTGCCCACGGCATCCCCAGCTGCTGCACGAGCTCGCCATCCACCTCGATGGCGATCGACGAGGCCGGCGCGCTGTTCCAGTACAGGCCCTCCACGCTCACGGTCGCGGCTCCGGCCGGCACCCGCACCGTGACGACGCGGTCACCCGGACCGGACACCGTGCGCGTGGTGGTGAGCGCCCAGCGGTGGCCCTGCCGACTCGTGGTGACCTCTGCCCGCAGCCCCGGAGCGAGGCGGACCGTCTCGGCGCGGCGATGCGCGTAGCCGGCGACCCCGAGCCGCGCCGTGGGGTCGACGACGGGAGTCGGGTCGGTCCGGCCCCGCTGGAGCCGGACGCCGAGCGTGACGACGTCGCCGGGTCGGAAGACCCTCGTGCCGACCTTGATGTGGGGGCGGGCGAAGAACTGGCCACCCGCTCCGGGGTCGAACCGGTCGTAGACGTCGTCGTGGCCGCCGCAGTCGGAGCCGCCGATGACCCGGTCGTCCAGGGTGTAGACCACCCACGCGTCCCTCACCCCGGACTCGCACAGGAACGCCTGCCCGAACTGGCCGCTCGGAATCACGACCTGGGTCGTCACCTCGGTCTGGCCGACGTCGCCGAGACGGGCGGCGAGCAGCCGGCTGCCGTCGATGTCGTCGCGGAAGGTGATCCCGTCCTTGGTGTAGCCGGCGGGCGGGGTGCCGCTCACGGCGTACACGGCGAATGCCATCGGTTGGGCAGTGGCGTCCTTGAGGACGTACCGCGCCGCCCACCCGGGCGGGACCCACTCGAAGTCCGCGAACCGTGACGGCAGGGCCAGCCCCGTGCTGTTCCAGGAGTCCCCCGGCACGCGCAGCGTGGCCTGCGACCCCGCCGTCCACGACACCAGGCGCGGCTGGTCGCTCGCGTCGAGCTCGAGCACCAGGCGGTCGTCACCCCGGGACTCCACGCCGTGGTCGAACACGTAGGTGTAGCCGGCGGAGACGAACGTGGCCGGCGCGGTCGCTCCCGCCAGCACGCGGCTCGCGGGCTCCGGGCCCGCCGGTCGCAGCAGGCCGAGGCCACCCGCCGCCACCACGAGCGCGGTCACCACGCCGCCCGCCAGGGTGGCGCGACGCCGCCGCCGGATGCCCGCGATCCGCTGGCGGACGGCGACGGCACGCGCGGGGGCGTCGCCGCCGCCGTCGGACGTCGCCGCTCGGGCCTCGAGCTCGGCCCGCAGACTGTCGAGCGTGGTCATCGGGATCCCTCCTCGCGGGAAGCGTCGGTGGGGGTGTTCCGCGACTCGGACTCGACCAGTGCCGGGTCGATGCGCAGCTTGGCCAGCGCCTTGCTCGCCTGGCTCTTGACCGTGCCGACCGAACAGCCGAGCAGGTGCGCCGTCTCGGCCTCGGACAGGTCCTCGTAGTAGCGGAGCACGACCACGGCCCGCTGCCGGTGGGGCAGTCGGGCCATCGCCTGCCACAGGTCGTGGCTGGCTTCCGCCCAGGCCGCCTCGGCGGCCCCGGCCGGGGACCCGGGGGGCTCGGGGAGCCGCTCGGTCGGCGTCTCGCCGTTCCACCTGCGGCGCCACCAGGAGGTGTAGGTGTTGACCAGCACCTTGCGGACGTACGGCTCCGGGTTGCCGTCGATGCGCTTCCACGCGAACCAGGCCTTGGCCAGCGACGCCTGGAGCAGGTCCTCGGCCAGCGCGTGATCGTGCGTCAGCAGGTACGCCGTGCGCAGCAGCGCGCGGGACCGGGCCACGACGAAGTCGTCGAAGTCGACCTGCGCGGTCACCCGGTCCCCCGTTCTCGCGGCGACGCCCGCCTCCGGGGCGACATCGGTGGTCATGTCCCTACTACTGGGTGGGGGCGGCTCGGGGTTGCCCGGCGCGCGGGTCCCAGCGTCATCATGTTCAGTGGGCGTAGTCCCGCTTCACACGGCATGCATGCCGTGTGAAGCGGGACTCTGGCGAGAGAACATGATGAAGCGGGGACTTCACGCCACCCCACCCGGGCCGGGTCGGCCCGGCCCCGCGGGTCACCCCTGCTTGCGCGAGAGGAACGCCGCCATCGCCTCGCGAGCGGCCTCGGAGGCGAAGAGCCGGGTGGACAGGCCGGCGAGCTCCTCGCCACGCTCGTCGATCCGGGTGACGAGGTCCCGGTTCAGCAGCCGCTTGGACTCCCGCAGCCCCTGCGGCGCGCCGGTCGCGAGGCTGGCACACACCCGCGCCACCTCGGCGTCGAGGTCGCCGGCCGGCACGGCAGTCGTCACGAGGCCGTACGCCGCCGCGTCGGCACCGCTGAAGACCTCGCCCCCCAGCGTCGTCAGCGCCGCGGCCCGCGAGGTCATCCGATGGTGGACCGTCAGGGAGATGATGGCGGCGGCCAGGCCGAGCTTCACCTCGGTCAGCGCGAACGTCGCGTCCGCTGCGCACAGCGCGATGTCGGCCGCGGCGACGATCCCGATACCGCCGGCGCGCACGGCCCCGTGCACCCGGGCGACCACAGGCTTGTCGAGCGTCACGATCTGGCGCTGCAGCGCCACGATCCGACGGGTGCCCTCCTCCATGCCGGCCGCGCTCGCCTCGGAGAGGTCGGCCCCGGAGCAGAAGACGTGGCCGGCCGCCTGCACGAGCACGACCACCACCTGCTGGTCGGCCTCGGCGCGGGTGAGCCGGTCGCTCAGCTCGGTCACCAGCTGCCGCGAGAGCGCGTTGCGGTTGTGGGGGGAGTCGAGGGTGATCGTGGCCAGGCCGTCGACCACGTTGTAGTGCACCAGCTCGGCCCGCTCGGTCTCGGTCATGGGGGCATCCTCCCGCACGCGGGCGACGCCGGTCCGGCTGCTCAGCCGGCCGGCTCCTGGCAGGTGCACACGCAGGCCTCGTTGCCCTCGGGGTCGGCGAGCACCCAGAACGACGGCGCCTCGGCGTCGCTCAGCAGCCGCCCTCCCGCAGCGACGGCGGCCGCGACCCGCTCCTCGGCGACCTCAGGCGGCACGAAAACGTCAAGGTGCAGCCGGTTGCGCTCGGTGCGGGGCGGGTCCATCGCCTGGAACCACACCGTCGGCAGGCGGCCGGCCGGGTCCGCGAGCGAGCCGTCGGCGCGGACGGCGTACCCGAGCAGCGCCACCCAGAACGGCCGCACCAGGTCGGCGTCGACCGCGTCGATCGCCAGCTCCTGCAGGGTCAGCCGCTCCGGACGCGGCGTCAGCTCTCCAGCCGCCGCGGAGATCTGCCGGGCCAGGGCCAGGTCGCGACCGGTCACCCCGCCGACGTCGTGGCTGGAGAGGGTCAGGTCGACCCGGCCGTAGCGCAGCTCCACGTCGGGATGGTGGTTGGCCTCGTCGGCAAGAGCCGCCACCTTCGCCACGAACGCCGCCCCGGCGGCGTACGACGAGATGTCGTAGCTGGCGTGCAGCTGGGTGTAGAGCATCCGCCAGTCCGCGAGCCCGTCGGCGGCGAGGACCTCGGCGGCGGTGAGCACGGGTGTGGGCGCCATGGGCCCATCGTGCCAGCGTCGAGCCGGCCCGGTCTCGGTCCAATCCGCACCGGCCACCGCTCCGAACGCCGTACGACACGTCCCTGGCCGGGGTTGACCCCTGGCCCCCGACACCCGCGAGGATCTACCCGTGGACCCCACCCCACCGCTGTCCGCCGGCGCCCCCTCGCCGGCTTCGGACGGGCGTGCGGGCGAGCCGGACCCGGCCGAGCTGCTGCGCCGCTCGGCCCGCGGCGACGAGGCGGCATTCGCCGCGCTGTACGACGCCACCGCCGCCCGGGTGCACGGGCTGGCGCTGCGCGTGGTGCGCGACCCGGCGCAGGCCGAGGAGGTCGCCCAGGAGGCGTTCCTCGAGATCTGGCGGACCGCGAGCCGCTTCGACCCCAGCCGCGGCAGCGCGCTCGGCTGGATGCTCACCCTCACCCATCGCCGGGCCGTCGACCGGGTCCGGTCGGCGGAGGCTGCCACCCGGCGCGACGAGACCTACGAGCGCGAGAGCCAGCCGGTGGCCCACGACCTGACGGCCGAGCAGGCGCAGACCTCGCTCGAGGCACACCGGGTGCGCCAGGCGCTGTCCGGGCTGACCGCGGCCCAGCGCGAGGCGATCGGGCTGGCCTACTACGGGGGATACACGCACACGGAGGTGGCCGCCATGCTGGACCTGCCGGTCGGCACGGCCAAGACCCGGATCAGGGACGGCCTGATCCGGCTGCGCGGCGTGCTGGGCGTGGGGGTGCGTCGGCATGAGCGACGTCCACGCCCTCTCCGGCGCCTACGCCGTCGACGCCCTCGACGACGTGGAGCGCGCCGGCTTCGAGCGGCATCTCGTCGGCTGCGAGACCTGTCGGGCCGAGGTGGACGGCCTGCGCGAGGCGGCGGCCGCGCTGGCCGCCGCCGCCGACGCGGCTCCGCTCCCGGCCCTCCGCGACCGCGTGCTGGCCGGCATCCGGACCGTCCGCCCGCTGCCCCCGCCACCGGCGACCTGCCCACGGCGGCGGCGCCTCCCGGCTCACCGAGCGCGCCACCGCCCGCCCAGCCCCGGCGCCGCTGGCTGCCCGCTCTCGTCGCCGCGACCGTCGCGGCCGTGCTCGGCCTCGGAGCGGTCGGCTGGCATCCGTGGACGGGCCGGGGCGACGGGCCGAACCGGCTCACCGCCGCGGAGCGGTGCTCACCGCGGCGGACGCCCGGGCCGTTCGGATCGACTTCCCCGACGGGTCCTCCGCCACCATCACACGCTCGGCAGCGCAGCACCGCGCGGTCATCACGACGACCCGGATGGCGCCAGCCCGACGGCACGGTCTACGAGCTGTGGCTGCAGCAGCCGGACGGCTCGATGACCGCTGCCGGGCTGATGCCGATCAAGCCCGACCAGACCGTGGTGCTGACCGGTGACGCGGCCGCCGCCGTCGGCGCCGGCATCACCGTCGAGCCGGCCGGCGGCTCCGCCGAGCCGACCAGCGACCCCATCGCGCTCTTCGACTTCGCCCAGGCGACATGACCGGCGACAAGACCGGCGACATGACCGGCCGGCGCGTGGCCGTCGTCGGCTCCGGCGTGGCGGGGCTGACGGCGGCGTACGTCCAGCCCAAGCCCGGCACGGCGGGCGTCAGGTCACCCTGCTCGAGGCGGACGACCGGCTCGGCGGGCACGCGGACACCCACCTTGTCACCGCTGCCGGACGTGAGCTGGCGATCGACACCGGCTTCATCGTGCACAACGAGCGCACCTACCCGGTGCTGCTGCGGCTCTTCGCGGAGCTGGGCGTGGAGACGCAGGACTCGGAGATGTCGATGTCGGTGCACGACGAGGCCTCCGGCCTGGGTACGCCGGCGCGCTGGGGGCCGGGGTCTCTTCCCGAGCACCCGCAACCTCACCGACGCGGCGTACCTCCGGATGCTGACCGAGATCCCGCGCTTCCACCGGCGCGCCGCCGCACTCCTCGCCGACGAGGCCGACCAGCGGACCTTGCGACAGTTCCTCGCCGACGGCGGCTTCTCCGGCTACTTCGCCCGACACTTCGCCGAGGCCCTGGTCGCGTGTGTGTGGTCCTGCGATCCCGCGGTCGCGCTGGACACCCGCCCGCTACCTGTTCCGCTTCCTCGACCACCACGGCATGCTCGGCGTCTTCGGCTCGCCGCGGTCGACCATCGTCGGCGGGTCGCGCAGCTACGTCGAACGGGTGGCCGCGGCACTCGACGACGTCCGCACCGGCACCAAGGTCACCTCGGTCCTCGAGACCGAGACCGGGTCGAGGTCACCCGGCAACGGCGCGGTCACGTCCTACGACGCCGTGGTGGTCGCCACGCACCCCGACCAGGCGCTCGCCCTGCTGGCCCGGCCGACCCCCGCCCAGGCCGAGGTGTTGCGCGGGCTGCCCTACTCCACCAACTCGGCACTGCTGCACACCGACGCCTCCCTGCTGCCGCGAGCGGCGCGCGCTCGCGCGTCCTGGAACTACCTGCGCCCGCGCGCCGGCGACGGGCGGGTCACGGTGACCTACGACCTCACCCGGCTGATGCGGCTGCCGACGGACCGGCACTACCTGGTCACGCTGAACGGCGAGGACCGGGTCGACCCGGCGACCGTGCTGGACCGGATGGAGTACGCGCACCCGCTCTACACCCCCGCCTCGGTCGCCGCGCAGGCCCGGCTGCCGGAGATCGACACCGACCGGGTCGTCTTCGCCGGCGCCTACCACGGCTGGGGCTTCCACGAGGACGGCGCCCGCTCCGGCCTCGCCGCCGCCGAGCGGCTGGGGGCGACCTGGTCCCCGCGCGGGGTGCCGCCCGTAGCGCCGGCACAGTACGCCGCCACCATCACGCACACCCGGCGGACGCCGTTCCGACGTACCTTCACCCACCACCAGCAGATGTGGCTGGTCGACCTGGACGACCTGCCCGACCACGGAGTGCTGGGGCGCTTCGAGGCGCGCGACCACCTGGGCGATCCGGCTCGCACCCTCCGGGAGAACGTCGACGCCTTCGCCGCCCGGCACGGCATCGACCTCACCGGCGGGCGGGTGCTGATGGCGGCCCACGCCCGAGCCTTCGGCTACTGCTTCAACCCGATCAGCGTGCACTGGTGCTTCGACCGCGACGGGCGCCAGGCGGCGGTCGTGGTCGAGGTGCACAACACCTACGGCGACCGCCACGCCTACCTCGTCCACCCCGACGAGCAGGGCCGGGCCCGCACCGACAAACGACTGTACGTCTCCCCGTTCCACGGAGTCGACGGCCGCTACGAGCTCGCGGTGCCCGTCCCCGGCGACCGGCTCACCGTCGCGGTCACGCTGCACACCGAGGACGGGGAGGTCTTCAGCGCGAGCCTGGCCGGCCGGCGTGCCAGCTGCAGCGCCTCGGCGGAGCGCGCCCGCCGCCGCGACCGGCGCCCTGCTCATCCGCGCCCACGGCATCTGGCTCTGGGCGCGCCGGCTCCCGATCCGGCCCCGGCCCACCCCCCGACAGGAGCAAGTGCGGTGACCCTGTCCGAGCGCCAGCTCGCCCGCCGGGACGAGCAGGCGGTGCGACCGACCCCCACCTGGCAGAGCCTGTACGCCGTCCCGCGGGGGCCCGCGGACCACGGTCTCGGCGGCCGTCGTGCGCCGGCTGTTCGACCGGGTGGCCGAGCGCTTCGGCCTGGTCGTCGTCCTGGGCGCCACCGCCGCGCCGGACGTGGACCGGCCGGTGATCTGCCTGCGCCGGCCGGGCGAGTTCTACGCGCGCGTCGGCCGCGACGGGCTGATCGGCTTCGGCGAGGCGTACATGACCGGCGCGTGGGACAGCCCCGACCTGGCGCGGCTGCTGACCGCGCTCGCCGGCGAGATCGGCACCCTGGTGCCGGAGCGGCTGCAGCGCTTCCGCCGCGCGTACGTCGCCCGGCACCCGCGGCGGCACCGCAACACCACCCGGAACACCCGGCAGAACGTCGCCGACCACTACGACCTGTCCAACGACCTGTTCGCCGTCTTCCTCGACGAGACGCTCACCTACTCGGCCGCGCTGTTCGACGCCAGGACCCGGCCGACCGGCGAGGCAGCCGAGGCCGCGCCGCCCGGGACAGCGACCGCGCCGATCTCGCCGGCGCGCAGCACCGCAAGATCGACCGCCTGCTCGACGCCGCCCACGTCGCACCGGGCACGCGGCTGCTGGAGATCGGCACCGGCTGGGGCGAGCTCGCGCTGCGCGCGGCCGCGCGCGGGCGCTGGTCCGCTCGGTGACCCTCTCCTCCGAGCAGGCGGAGCTCGCCCGCGCCAAGGTCGCCCGAGCGGGGCTCGCCGAGCGCGTGGACATCGAGCTGCTCGACTACCGGCGGGTGCAGGGGAGCTATGACGCCGTCGTGTCGGTGGAGATGATCGAGGCGGTCGGGCACGAGTACCTGCCGACCTACTACCGCACGCTGCACGACCGGCTGGCACCCGGCGGCCGGGCCGCCCTCCAGGCGATCCTGATGCCGCACGAGCGGATGCTCGCCACGCTCGGGACCTTCACCTGGATCCACAAGTACATCTTCCCGGGAGGCTTCCTGCCCTCGCCGGAGCTGCTCGCCGGCACGGCCGCCGAGGTCGGCTCACCCTCGAGGACTCGCTCTCCTTCGGTCAGCACTACGCCGAGACGCTGCGCCTGTGGGACGAGGCCTTCTGGGCGCCGACCCGGCACGGCTGGAGCGGCTCGGCTTCGATGAGGTGTTCCGCCGGATGTGGCACTTCTACCCGACGTACTCGCGCGCCGGCTTCGCGTCGTCCTACCTCGACGTCCGGCAGCTGGTCTACCGCCGCCAGGAGGACTCATGACCGCCGTGGACAACGCCACCCGCCAGGGTGCGGCCGGGCAGCTCGCCGACGCGCTACGGCCGTGGCTGGCGGGTGAGCTGCCGGTGCGCCTGCGCGCCTGGGACGGTCGCAGGCCGGCCCCACGGATCCCGAGCTGCCGCTCGTCGAGCTGCGCACGCCCGACGCGGTCCGCCGGCTGCTCGCACCCCGGCGAGCTCGGCGCCGCGCAGGCCTACGTCGCGGGCGACCTCGAGGTCCACCCCGGTGACTGCGCCGGCCTCCAGGACGCGCTGGCCCGCGCGTGGCGGCTGGTGCACGAGCGCGGGCTGACCGCCCCCGAGCCACGCCGGCCACCGCCGCCGCTGTGGCGCGGGCGGCTCGGTCACCGCCGGCCTCGGAGTGCTCGGCCGAGCCCCTCCCGCCACCGCCCTCCCAGGTCAGGCTGGCGGGCCGGCTGCACTCCCTGCTGCGCGACCGCCGGGCCATCGCCCACCACTACGACCTGTCCAACGAGTTCTACGCCCTGCTCCTGGACGACTCGATGGCCTACTCGTGCGCCTACTGGACGCGCGCCGGCGACCCGGCGTACGGGCTGGCCGAGGCGCAGCGGGACAAGCTCCACCTGGTCTGCCGCAAGCTTGGGCTGGAGCCGGGGATGCGGCTGCTGGACGTCGGCTGCGGATGGGGCTCGCTGTCGCTCTTCGCCGCCGAGGAGTACGGCGTGCAGGTGACGGGCGTGACGATCGCGGCAGCAGAAGCGGTTCATCGACGAGCGGGTCGCCGAGCGCGGGCTGGCCGACCGGGTCGAGATCCGGCTGCAGGACTACCGGGCCGTGCCCGAGCGCGACCACTTCGACGCGGTCGCCTCGATCGAGATGGGCGAGCACGTCGGACAGGGCACCTACCCGGCGTACGTCGGGGTGCTGCGCCGGGCCGTGCGGCCCGGCGGTCGGGTGCTCGTCCAGCAGATGTCGCGCCCGGGCCGGCGCGGCGGCCGGCACCCCGGCGGGGGGCCGTTCATCGAGTCCTTCATCGCGCCGGACATGCACATGCGGCCGGTCGGCGAGACCGTCGCGCTCGTGGAGGAGGGCGGCCTCGAGGTCCGGGACGTGCACGCCCTGCGCGAGCACTACGTGCGCACCGTCGACGCCTGGATCGAGCGCTTCGAGGCGCACCTGCCCGAGCTCACGGTCCTGGTGGGCGAAGAGGTCGTGCGGGTCTGGCGGCTCTACCTGGTCGGAGGGCGGATGACCTTCGCCGACGGCCGCATGGGCGTCGACCAGCTGCTGGCCGTCCGCCCCGGGGCCGAGCACACGCTGCCCGAGGTCCGGTCGTGGTAGCCGCGTGGGCCGCGGTGGCCGCCGTCGCGGGTGCGGTGGTCGCGGCCGCGATGGTGGTGACCGCGCTGGTCACCGAGCCGGCGCGTGGGCCGGGTCTCGGTGGTCGACGTCACCTCGGGGGCTCGGCTTCGTGCTGGTGGCGGTGGCCGCCGTCCTGACGGCGGGCACGCTGGGGCGCGGAGACGCCGCCCGCGGCGGGCTGCTCGTGGGGATCGTCGCTGTGTGGGGCGGCCGGCTGGCCTCATCGCCCAGCGCTCGCGGGGGCACGGCGAGGACCCGCGCTATGCCGGAGCTGCTCCGGGGCGGCGGCTTCCGGCACCGGCCGTGCGGCAGGTGTTCCTGACCCAGGCGGTCGCGATCTGGCTGATCTCGCTGCCGATCCAGGTGGGAGCGGTGGCCGACGTGTGGTCGTGGGTCGTCGTGGTCGTCGGCGTGGCCGTCTGGGTCGGGGGCTGGCCTTCGAGGCGGTCGGCGACGCGCAGCTGGCGGCGTACAAGAGGCGGCCGCGCGAGCAGCGGCCACCCGTGCTCGACACGGGTCTGTGGGGGTGGACGCGACACCTGCAACTACTTCGGGGACGCGTGCGTGTGGTGGGGCATCTGGCTGGTCGGAGGCCTCGCGTCGGGCTGGCTCCCGGGCTGCTCACGGTGGTGGCCCCGGGGCGATGACGCGTGCTGCGCAACGTCACCGGCGCGAAGCTGCTCGAGCGGACGATGTCGCAGCGCGAGGGCTGGGCGCACGCCGCCCGGTGCCGCTCTTCGTTCCCCGCCCTCCTCGCTGACCCCGAAGTCCTGCCGGATCGGCGAGGTTCTGCCGGATCGCGCCGAAGTTCTGCCGGATCGGCGAGGTTCTGCCGGATCAGGGAGAGCGGACGACCAGGACGGGGCACTGCGCGCGCTTGAGGACGCCGTGGGAGATCGAGCCCAGCAGCTGGCCGACGAAGCCGCCGTGACCGCGGCTGCCGACGACGAGCAGGTCCGCCTCGGCAGAGGCGGCGCGACCGTGGCAGCGGTCGGACCCCACCGCACGTCGAAGGAGACGGGGACGTCGGCGAGGGCGGGTGGCGGCTCGGCCGGGGCCGCCCCTGTCTCGGCCTTGAGGGCCTCGGCCAGGGCTCCTCCAGCTGGTGCCGGTGTCGCTCCTCGACCTCCCGCCACCCGGCGAGTCGGGTTCGGTGACGACGTAGCCCTCCACGACCGCCAGGTGCCAGGCCGTCAGCAGGGTGAGCGACGCGCCGCGGGCGCAGCCGCCCGCAGCGCCTGGCCCACCGCGGCTCGGCGGGGCGCCGTCCACCGCGACGATCACGCGCCCGTACGGAGCCTCGGGCGCCGGCTCCGGGCCGACCACAGCGACCGGGTGCGCGCGCCGCGCGGCCACCGCGTAGGTCACCGAGCCCAGCACCAGGGTCTCCAGCGCCGAGCGCCGCCCGCTGCCGACCACCACGAGGTCGGCGTCCGTCGAGGCCTCGACGAGCGCGGCGGCGGCGGACCCGACCGGGCGGTAGGACGAGACCGGCACCGAACGGCGCTCGGCGCGGACCCGCTGCTCGGCGTCGGCCAGGATGCCCTCGGAGTCGTCGACCGTGGCCGGCAGCAGGCTGACCGTCTCGGCAGTGATGCCGACCGTGCTCACGGCCTCACGCGCATGCACCAGGTGCAGCCCCCCTGCGCGCAGCTCGGCCTCGGCCGCGGCGAACCCGAGCACCGACGCGTCCCGGTCGGTGCCGTCGAGCCCGGCGACCACGCGGGCCCCTCGATCGGTGGCGTGGACGTCTCGGACCTCCGTCATGTCTCCATCATGGCTCGCGCACCCTCCCCGCACGAGGGGCCGCACGGTGCTGCGAGACTCGCCCCATGGACGCCGTCTCGGCAGCCTTCGAGGCAATCCCTCGTGAGGGCTTCCTGCCGCCGACCCTGCGTCGGCAGGCGGCGTACGACGGGCCGCTGCCGATCGGCCACGACCAGACCAGCTCCCAGCCCCGGACCGTCGCGGACATGCTGCGGCTGCTCGACGTCCAGCCCGCGCTCCGGGTGCTCGACGTCGGCGCCGGCTCGGGCTGGACGACCGCCCTGCTCGCCCACCTCACGGGACCGGCGGGCTCGGTGGACGGCGTCGAGCTGGTCCCCGAGCTCGTGACCTTCGGCGCCGGCAACCTCGCGGCCACGCACCAGCCCTGGGCGCGCATCCACCAGGCCGTCGACGGAGTGCTGGGGTGGCCGCCCGGGGCGCCGTACGACCGGATCCTGGTCTCCGCCGAGGCCGACCGGCTGCCCGCGCCGCTGGTCGCCCAGCTGGCCGCACCCGACGAGGCGGGCGCCGGCCCGGCCCGGCTGGTCATCCCCGTCGCCGGCGTGATGCTGCTGGTGCGTCGAGTCGGCGACGACCTCGACGACCCGGCCGCCGTGCAAGTCACGCGGCACGGCTACTACCGCTTCGTGCCCCTGCTCTGAGCACGGGTGTCCGACCGCCGCCTCCTGGCCCCACTCAAGGGTCCCGCGTGGTGCCGTCCTCCAGCGCCCGGCGCACGGCCTCGTCGTAGGGGATCGGGTCGCCGGGGACGATCTCGCGGATCGAGGTGTCCGTGACCACCACCTCGGTGCCCAGCGAGTCGATCAGGTTGCGACCGGTCGTCACGTCCACGTCGGTGACCAACGCCAGCCAGTACGACGACAGCCGCGGCGTGAGCACCGGCACCCGCACGATCGGCACCCGACTGCCGCTGGCCACCTCCGCGGCGACCTGGAGCATCTCCAGGTAGGTCATCGGCTCCGGGCCGCCGATCTCGAACACGCGGCCGAGCGCACGCGGCTCGTCCACCACGCCGACGAGGTAGCGGATCACGTCGTCGAGGGCGATCGGCTGGGTCCGCGTGGTGACCCAGGTCGGCACCACCATGGCCGGCAGGTTCTTCACCAGCTGGCGGGTGAGCTCCCAGGAGATCCCGCCGTGCCCCACGACGAGCGCCGCCCGCAGCACCGTGACGGGCACTCCGGCCTCGCCCAGCAGGCCCTCGACCTCCCGGCGGCTGCGCAGGTGCGGGGAGAGGTCAGCCCCGTCCTCCCCGAGCCGCCCAGGTAGACGATCTGCCCGACCCGGGCCTCGGCAGCAGCCGCGCCGAACGCGCGGGCGGCCGCCCGGTCCCGCTCCTCGAAGTCGGCGGAGTCCAGCGAGTGCACGAGGTAGACCGCCACGTCGGCACCCGCGAGTGCCGGACCGAGCGTGTCGGGCTCGCCCACATCGGCGCCCACCGGCGTGCCGGGGCCGGCGTACTCGTCGGGCCGGCGGGTCATGGCGCGGACGTCGTACCCGGCCGCCAGCAAGGCGGGCACCAGCCGCCGCCCGATGAACCCGGTCGCACCGGTCACCAGGACGGTACGCCGGCTGGGGTCGCCCATGGAGCAGACCCTAGCCGGGGCACCGTCCCCACGGGCCGGTGCGACCGGTCCGTCCGGTCAGCCGCGAGGCCCGGTCAGGCCCCCGCGTGATGCGGATGGTAGTCGATCATCCCCGAGAAGTAGTCGCAGGTGATGGTGACCTGGTTGCAGTTGATCTTGCCGCCGACCGTCATCGGGATCTGGTTGTCGATGGTGCCGGTCATGCCGTTCTTGCGGCTCATGTAGACCCCGTCGACGTACATCGTGACCCGCGTGGGCTCACGCACGCAGGTCAGCACGTGCCACTCGTTGTCGTTGAGCGGCACCTTGGACCGCGTGGCGGCCCGCCCCAGGGAGCCCTTGAACAGGCAGGACGGCATGCCCTGCGGGTTCTGGATCTTCCACTGGCCACCGCGCGAGGCGGACTGGCCCTTCTGCGTGATGTTCCCGAACTTCTCCTTGGTGCGGTAGCGGATCTCGATCGTGAACGTGTCCGCGCCCGGGTCCAGCAGCGGGCTGTCGGGGATCTGGATGATCCGCTCCGGCGAGGGCGGCGGCTCGTTCGGGTTGCGACGGGTCCAGTAGTAGCCGATCGCCCCGTCGTACTCCACGCCGGTGTCGAGCCCGTTCTGGTCGATCGGCGCGTTCCAGTTGTTGCCCGACGAGTCCAGCATCAGCGTGGCCTCCGGCGGCTCGTTCATCTCGTAGTCGACCTGGGTCACCGGCGCCAGCGCGGCGGCGGCGACCGCAGCCGTGCTCGCCGGTGCGGCGACCAAGGCGGCCGCCATCGTTCCGGATGAGATCAACGCCGCGGCGGCGAGAGGCAGCGCGCGTTTCATAGGCACCCCCACAGTGCAAGCCGCCCCTCAGCGACCCCCCATGGTCGAGTGGTTGCGGTTGCGTCGAGTATGGCGCGGGTGCCGGCCCCGTGGAAATGGCCCGACCTCGCTATGGAGGTAAAGATTCGAGGACGATCTCAGCAGGTACGCCGCGCCAGGACTCGCCGGATCGCCTCGTCCATGGCCGACTCGTAGGCCGCGACGAGCGTGGCGATGGACAGCGGCTTGAGCAGCTCGACCGCCTCGCGCAGCTGCTCGGGCGAGGCGCCCGAGTCGCGCATCGCCGGCCACACCTCGCGGTGGAAGAGCTCGCCAAGCTCTTCGGCGACCTGGCCTCCGTGAGCCTCGTGGACCTCGGCGACGGCGCGCGCCGCCTCCGTGGTGACGCCGCTGTCGACCAGCGCCAGGGCGGCCGTCAGCCGGCTGCTGGCGACGGCGTACTCGCGGCCCACGCGGGTGAGCACCCCGAGCGCCTCCAGGGTCGCCACCTCCGCGGCGCCCAGCGACCGCCCGGCGCGGCGATGCAGCTCATGGCGGTCCATCGGCTCGGGCGCCTCGTCCCGCCACGGCGCCAGCAGCGCGCGGCGCAGGGCAAGGTCCGCCGCGGACGCGGCGGCCGGGATCCCCTCGAGGTAGGCCTGAATGGCCGCGAGGGTGAGACCGTGGGCCTGGAGGTCGCGGATCAGCTCCAGCCGGGCGACATGGTCGGTGTCGTAGTACCCGTTGCGCCCCTGCCGGCGTGGCGGCCGCACCAGCCCACGGCTGGTGTAGAAGCGGATGGTGCGCACGCTCAGGCCGACACGGGCGGCCAGCTCGGCGAGGGAGAGCAGCCCGGCGGGACGGTCGGCGGGATGCGCGGCGGCACCAGCAAGGGTCTCGGTCATCGCTCCCCCTCCCGAACGACCGCCGGTCGCCGCAGACGTGACCCGAGCCACCTCGACGCGACCTTGACGACGCTGACAGTACTGGTGTCACAATCATCGCCACAAGGCCGGCCAGCGCACCGCTCGCGCGCGCCGCTCCGCCCCCACGACAGGACCAGCGATGGCAGAAGCGTTCCTCTACGACCACCTGCGGACACCCCGTGGCCGAGGCAAGGCCACCGGCGCGCTGCACGAGGTGAAGCCGGTCGACCTCGTCGTCGGGCTGCTCGAGGAGCTGCGAAGGCGCAACCCCGGCCTCGAGCCCGAGCGCGTGGACGACCTGGTCCTCGGCGTGGTGACGCCGATCGGCGACCAGGGCGCCGACCTGGCCCGCACCGCGGTGCTGGCATCCAGCTACCCGCTCCCGGTCGCGGGCGTCCAGCTGAACCGCGTCTGCGGGTCGGGGCTGGAGGCCGTCAACCAGGCCGCGGCGCGCGTCCGCTCCGGCTTCGAGGACCTCATCGTGGCCGGGGGCGTCGAGTCCATGAGCCGGGTGCCGATGGGCTCCGACGGTGGCGCGTGGGCGATGGACCCCGCCACCGCGCTGGCGACCGACTTCGTCCCGCAGGGCATCAGTGCCGACCTCATCGCCACCCTCGCGGGCTGGGGGCGGAGGACGTGGACGCGTTCGCGGCCGAGTCCCACCACCGCGCCGCCAAGGCGTGGGCCAACGGCTACTTCGCGCGGTCGGTGATCCCCGTGCGCGACCGCAACGGGCTCACCGTGCTCGACCACGACGAGCTTGTGCGTCCGGACACGAGCGTGGAGGGACTCGCGGCGTTGAAGCCGTCGTTCGCCGGCATCGGAGCCCAGGGCGGCTTCGACGACGTCGCGCTCGAGAAGTACCACTGGGTCGAGCGCATCGACCACGTGCACCACGCTGGCAACTCCTCGGGGATCGTGGACGGCGCCGGGCTCGCCCTCGTGGGCAGCGAGCGCGTCGGCCAGGAGCTCGGCCTCACCCCGCGGGCGCGGGTCGTCTCCGCGGCCGTGACCGGCAGCGAGCCCACCATCATGCTCACCGGGCCAGCGCCGGCCGCACGCAAGGCCCTGGCCAGGGCCGGCCTGGAGGTCGGCGACATCGACCTCTTCGAGATCAACGAGGCGTTCGCCTCGGTCGCGATGCGCTTCATGCGCGACCTGGGCATCTCGTCCGAGATCACCAACGTGAACGGCGGCGCCATCGCGATGGGCCACCCGCTCGGCGCGACCGGCGCCATCATCTTGGGCACCCTCGTCGACGAGCTGGAGCGCCGCGACCTGCGCCGCGGTCTGGCCACGCTGTGCATCGGCGGCGGCATGGGCATCGCCACCATCGTTGAGCGCGTCTGAAGGAGCATCCGTGACCACCACCCCGACCGACCAGTCCGCCGTCCGCTACGAGCGCGATGCCGACGGCATCGTCACGCTCGTCCTCGATGATCCGGGCGCCTCGGCCAACACGATGAACGCCGCCTACCAGGCCGGCATGCACGCCGCGGTCGAGCGGCTGTACGCCGAGCTCGACGACCCCGGCGTCACCGGCGTGGTCGTCACCAGCGCCAAGAAGACCTTCTTCGCCGGGGCCGACCTGAACCTGATGATTCAGGCCACCCCGGCGGACGCGGACCGGATCTTCGCCGAGATCGAGGCGATGAAGGCGGACCTGCGCCGGCTGGAGACCTTCCCACGGCCGGTCGTGGCCGCCGTCAACGGCGCGGCCCTCGGCGGGGGCTTCGAGATCGCTCTGGCGACCCACCGCCGGATCGCGGTCGAGGGTGGCTACCAGGTCGGCCTCCCCGAGGCGACGCTCGGCCTGCTGCCCGGGGGCGGTGGGGTCACCCGGGTCGTGCGCATGCTCGGCCTGCAGCCGGCGCTCATGGAGGTCCTGCTCCTCGGCGCCCGGCTCAAGCCGGCCGCCGCGCAGGCCAAGGGGCTGGTGGACGAGGTCGTCGGCACCCCGGACGAGCTGCTGCCCGCCGCCAGGGCCTGGATCCTCGCGCACCGCGACGACGAGGACGCCGCGCGCAACCCCTGGGACCGCGCCGGCTACAAGCTCCCCGGCGGGACGCCGAGCAACCCCAAGCTGGCCGCCTTCCTGCCGGCCTTCCCCGCGCTGCTGCGGCAGCAGACCAAGGGCGCGGTCTACCCCGCCCAGCGGGCGATCATGTCGGCGGCGGTCGAGGGGGCCCAGGTGGACTTCGACACCGCCTCGCGGATCGAGTCCCGCTACCTCACCAGGCTGATCACGGGGCAGAACGCCAAGAACATGATCCAGGCGTTCTTCTTCGACCTGCAGGCGATCAACTCGGGGGCCCTGCGACCCGCGGGCGTGCCGCCGTACCGCGCCACGAAGGTGGCGGTGCTGGGCGCCGGGATGATGGGCGCCGGCATCGCCTACTCGTGCGCGAAGGCCGGCATCGACGTCGTCCTCAAGGACCTCACCCTCGAGGCGGCCGAGCGGGGCAAGGGCTACTCGGCCGGGCTGCTGGACAAGGCGATCGGGCGCGGCCGGGCGAGCGAGGAGGCGAAGGCCGAGCTGCTCGGTCGGATCACCCCGACCGCCGACGCCGCGGACCTGGCCGGCTGCGACCTGGTGATCGAGGCGGTGTTCGAGGATCCCGGCCTCAAGCACCAGGTCCTCGGCGAGATCGCGGGGCACGTGCTGCCCGACGCCCTGCTGTGCTCGAACACCTCCACGCTGCCGATCACCGAGCTGGCCACGGGCGTCGACCGGCCGGCCGACTTCATCGGCCTGCACTTCTTCAGCCCGGTCGACAAGATGCCACTGGTCGAGATCATCGTGGGGCGCGAGACCTCCGACGTGGCGCTCGCCAAGGCCTACGACATCGTCCAACAGATCAAGAAGACGCCGATCGTCGTCAACGACAGCCGGGGCTTCTACACCTCCCGGGTCATCAGCGTCCGGGTCAACGAGGCGCTGGCCATGCTGGGCGAGGGCGTGCACCCGGTGTCGCTGGAGCGGGCGGCGACGCAGGCCGGCTACCCCGTGGGGCCGCTGCAGCTCACCGACGAGCTCAACATGGAGCTGTTCGGGAAGATCGAGAAGGCGACCGCCGAGGCGGTCGCGGCGTCCGGTGGCCGCTACGAGCCCCACCCCGGCGTGGCCGTCGTACACCGGATGATCGACCTCGGCAGGCCCTCGCGCCTCGAGGGCGCGGGCTTCTACGAGTACGACGAGTCCGGTGCGCGCGGTCGGCTGTGGCCCGGGCTCGGCGAGACCTTCCCCGTGGCGACCGAGCAGATCCCCTTCACCGACGTCCAGGACCGGATGCTCGTCGCCGAGGCCCTGGAGACGGCGAAGTGCTTCGACGAAGGGGTGCTCACGTCGTCAGCCGCGGCCAACATCGGGTCGATCATGGGCATCGGCTTCCCGCCGGCAACCGGGGGCGCGGCGCAGTTCATGACCGGCTACGAGTCGGCGTCCGGCGAGATCGGCCTCGCCGCCTTCCTCGCCCGCGCCGACGAGCTCGCCGACCGGTACGGCGAGCGCTTCCGCCCCTCGGCGTACCTCCGCGGGCTGGGCGAGCGCGGCGAGGGCTTCCCCGGCTGACTGCAGCCACTCGGGGGCGGGTTTCGCAGCTTCATCATGAGAAGTGGGCCAAGCCCCACTTCTCATGGCATGTATGACGTGAGAAGTGACGCTTCGCCGTGTCCTCATGGTGAAGCTGAGGCTCCGACGCGACCCTCTCCCGGCCCGCGCCGACCTCACGGCGCCAGCGGGAGCGCGAGGATCGCGCGCCCGGCCGCCTCGTCGCCGTTCCAGATCAGCGCGGGCGCATCCGCCGGCAGGCGGTGCCACAACGCCAGCAGTAGGTCGCCCGCGGGGGCGCCGAGCGTGGCGACGAGCGGCCCCTCGCCGCCGATGCGCCACTGCCCTCCGGTGTCCGTCGCGACCAGGCCGAGCGCGTCGGCCGGTGGCTCGGCGCGGCCGAGCCGCACCTGCCGCGGCCAGAACATCGTCACGACCTCGGCCACCCCGTCGTCGGCCAGCGCGGGGTCGAGCGGCGTCGGCTCCCCGAGCGCGGCCTCGAGGTCCCACCGGTGCAGCCGGTGCTCGTGCGCCTGGCGGCGCCACCAGAAGCCGACGTCCTTGGTCGGCCCGAAGGTCCACGCCGGAGTCGCGGGATCCGCCTCGAGCCGGCCCAGGAGGTCGGCGGCGCCGCGGCGGTACCACTCGACCAGGGCCGAGTCCGTCGGCAGCCCCGGGTCGGGGGCATCGGGACTGGCGTGGTCGACGGCGTGGCAGACCCAGCGCTCAATCGTGCCGAGGTGGTGGGCCAGGTCTCGCACGGCCCAGCCCGGGCAGCAGGGCACCGGCGCGTCCAGCGCCTCCTCGCGGACCGCCCGCTCCAACCGGTCGCCGAACCGGGTGACCTCCGCGGCCAGGACGGCGTACAGATCGGTGGGTGCCATGGCTGGATGCTACGAAACTCCCACCTCGCGCGACCGAAACTCCCACCTCGCGCGACACAAACTCCCACCTCGCGGCCGGGGGGAGGGGGGATCGCGCCATTCCTGTGACAGCGTCGCGCGCGGCGGGGAGACTGGTCGGGTGATCATGCCCGAGCTCGAGCCCGTCATCGACGTCCGCGGCCTGCACGTGCGCTTCGGCGAGGTGGAGGCCGTCAACGGCGTCGACCTCGCGGCGTACGCCGGCCAGGCCAGCGCCCTGCTCGGGCGCAACGGCGCGGGCAAGTCGACGACGATGCGCGTGCTCGCCGGCGTGGTGCCGCCCAGTGCGGGCCTCGTGCACGTCACCGGCCTGGACATCCGCGAGCACCCGCTCGTGATCAAGCAGCGCACCGGCTACTGCCCCGACGTGGGCGGCCTGGTGCCGCGGGCGACACCGTGGGAGCACCTCCAGCTCTCCGCGCGGCTGCGGCGGATGCCCGAGTGGGAGGACCGTGCCCGCGACCTGCTGGAGCGCTTCGAGCTCGGCGACGTCGCCCACCGCGTCACCTCCGGCTTCTCCCACGGGATGAGCCGGCGGCTCTCCGTCATCCTCGCTGCCTTCCACCAGCCCCAGGTGCTGCTGCTCGACGAGCCCTTCGACGGCGTGGACCCGATCGGCGTCGAAGCGACCTTCGAGGTCATCGCCGACGCTCGCGCCCGCGGTGCGACCGTGCTCGTCTCGACGCACCTGCGCGAGCTGGCCATCGAGGCCTGCGGCAACGTCCGTGCTGCGCGGTGGCGCCCAGGTGGCGAGCGTCGCGGCGAGCGAGATGGCGGGGAGGACGGCGCCCGTGCCTACCGCGCGCTCCTCGACTGACCGACTCCGCCAGCACCCGGCAGTGCGCGCGGTCGCCGACGTGGGCCACCTGCTGCGCTTCCGCACCGGCACCATCCGCCGGCGCCGGGCGGCCGTCCTGGCCGCCGGGATGATGATCGGCCTGACTGCGGCGGCCACGGCGGTGCCCGCCCTCGTCGAGGGTGCCGGGGAGCTCGACGTCAAGAGCCAGGCGGCCAAGATGCTGGTCCTGGTCCCCACCGCGCTGGCCGGCCTGCTCGGTCTCGCCGTGGTGTCTTCCATCGCCTCGAGGTGGCCGCGAGCTGATGGCGCGGAGCAGGCGGTCGCGTTCCCGGTCAGCCCCACCACCGACCACCTCGGCGCCCTCCTGATGTCCCCGCTCAACGTCGCGTGGCTGATGCAGGCCTGGACGCTGCTCGGGATGGTCGCCTACGTCTTCGGGACCCGAGGCCTGCTCGGCATCCAGCTCGTGTCCTTCCTGTGGATCGCCCTCGTCACGGCGGTCGCCCAGGCACTCGGCTGGTGCATCGAGGCAGTTCGCCGCGGCCCGTACGGCCTGGCCGTCGTCCGCGGCGGCGGGCTCGCGCTCGCCGGGCTCGTGCTGTGGCTGCAGCTGACCCACCAGCTCACCGGCGTGCTGGACCGGGTCCCCACCCGGCCGATGCTGTTCGCGATGATCGCGGCGCGCGAGGGCCGGTGGCTGGACTGGAGCCTGCCGGTGCTCCTGATGCTGGCATCGTGGTTGCCGCGGTCGTGCTCGGTGCCGTCCCCGCGCGCATCGCCCTGCGGCGTACGCCGCGCGACGGCTGCGCGGCGAGAGGTTGGCCTCGCCCGGCCGCCGCGCCCGCGCTCCGACCTGGCCGCCCTGGTCCGCATCGACCGCGGCTCGGTCTGGCGCTCCGTGCCGATGCGCCGCGGCATGCTGGTGCTCGCCATCGGCCCGGGGCTGGTGGCGGTCGTCGGCAACCTCGCCTGGGAGCAGATGACGCCGCTGCACCGGCCTGGTCGCCTCCGGCGGTGCGCTGCTGTTCGGCGTCAACGCCTGGTGCCTGGACGGGAGGGGCTCGCTGTGGCGGGAGAGCCTGCCGGCCACGCCGAGCCAGGTGTTCACCGCGCGGCTGGTCGTCCTGGCCGAGTGGCTGCTCGTCGCCTCCGGCATCACGCTGGCGGGCGCGCGCAGCCCGCGCGGGCATCCCCGAGGCCCCGGAGTTCGCCGCCCTGATGGCCACCTGGGTCGTGGTGACCGTACAGGTGGAGGCGCCGCCCTCCGGCGACGGTCGGACAAGCAGCCCGACGCCGCGGACATGCGCTCGGCCTGGGCCAACCGCCGGCTCCGCCGGTCGTCATCCGGGCTACCCCGCCCGGCTGGCGCTGAGCACGACCCTCACCGGCCTGGTGACCCGAGGCTTCGCCAAGCCAGGTGACTGGGCAGCTGGCGGTCGCCTTCGCCGTCACGGCCCTTCGGCCTGGTCGGCGATCCGGCTGGTGTCGGTGCGGCGGCGTTGAACCCGTTCGAGCGCGCCCGCATCGTCATGACCGCCGCCGCCTGAGGCAACCGACTCCACCCGCAGGGGCCGAGGCGCCGGGTCTAGGGTCGAGCCATGGACTTCAGCCCCTCCCCCCGAGCGGCGGATCTCGCCGGCCGGGTCGGCCGCTTCCTGGCCGAGGAGATCGATCCGGCCGAGGCCGGCTACCGCGCCCAGCTGGCCGAGGCCCGGCGTACCGGCGACCCGTGGCAGCCGCTCCCGGTCCTCGCCGAGCTGCAGGGCAAGGCGCGCGGCGAGGGACTGTGGAACCTCTTCCTGCCGCGCGACCACGCCGGGGAGTACGCCGCCAAGTACGGCACGCTCGGCGGGGAGGGGCTCAGCAACGTCGACTACGCCCCGCTCGCGGAGCTGATGGGGCGCTCCTCGATCGCGCCGCTGGTGTTCAACTGCAACGCGCCCGACACCGGCAACATGGAGGTGCTGCTGAGGTACGGCACCCAGGAGCAGCGTGAGGCCTGGCTCGACCCGCTGCTCGACGGGCGGATCCGCTCGGCGTTCACGATGACCGAGCCGGGCGTCGCCTCCTCCGACGCGACCAACATGGCGGCGACCGCCGTCCTCGACGGCGACCAGGTCGTCATCAACGGCCGCAAGTGGTGGTCGACCGGGGTCGGCCACCCCGACTGCCGGATTCTCGTCTTCATGGGGCTGACCGACCCGGACGCCGATCGTCATCACCGGCACTCGATGGTGCTGGTGCCCCGGGACACCCCTGGGTGCGCATCGAGCGGCTGGTGCCGGCGATGGGCTACTACGCCGAGCCGCTCGGGCCGGCGAGGTGTCCTTCACCGACGTCCGGGTGCCGGTCGGGAACATCCTCTCCGGGCCGGGCGAGGCGTTCGCGATCGCGCAGGGGCGGCGGGGTCGGCCGGGCCGGGTGCACCACTGCAGGTCGCGGTCATCGGCCTGGCCGAGATGGCCCTCGACACGCCTGGCCGGCGCGGCCTGGAGCGCACGGCGTTCGGCAAGCTACGAGCCGCTGGTCAACCTCGGCGGCAACCGCGAGCGGATCGCCGAGGCCTGATCGCCATCGAGCAGGCCCGGCTGCTGGTGCTGCACGCGCCTGGAAGCTCGACTCGGCGGCCCGAGGCACGCGCTGTCCGAGGTCTCGCAGATCAAGGTGGCCGTGCCCCGGATGGCGACCGAGGTGATCGACCTGGCCATCCAGATCCACGGCGGGGCCGGCGTCTCCGACGACTTCCCCCTGGCCGAGGCGTACGCCGGCGCCCGGACCCTACGGCTGGCGGACGGGCCCGACGAGGTGCACCGAGGCCTGGTCGCGCGCCTGGAGCTGGCCAAGTACGGCGCCTCCCGATGAGGCGGGTCCTCGTCACCGGCGCCGCGGCGGGGCTGGGCGCGGCGCTGGCCGCCGCGTTCCGGGCGCGCGGTGACGAGGTGCTGGCCACCGACCGGGTGGCCGACCCACCGGCGATCTGGCCGCTCGACATCACCGCCGACGAGGACTGGGCACGAGCGCTCGCCGAGGTCGAGCGCCGGTGGGCCGGGCTGGACGTCCTGGTCAACAACGCCGGGATCGCCGGCGGCGGTCGGCTCGACGTCGCCACGATCGAGGAGTGGCAGCGGCTCCTCGAGGTGAACCTGCTCGGCATGGTCCGCGGGCTGCGCAGCTTCACCCCGCTGCTCAAGCGGCAGCGGTCCGGATGGATCGTCAACGTCGCCTCGCTGGCCGGCCTGGTGCACCCGGCAGGCATGGCGGCGTACAACGCCACCAAGGCCGCGGTCGTGGCCCTCACCGAGACCGCCGGCCACGAGCTGGCCGGGTACGGCGTGCGCGCCTGTGCGGTCTGTCCGTCCTACTTCCGCACCGGGCTGGTCGACTCCCTCGACGGCAGCGACGCCGCGGTCGGCGCCGTGGTCGCCGAGCTGGTGCGCCGGGCGCCGTACTCCGCCGACGACATCGCCGCGGCGGTCCTCGCCGGGCTCGACCGCGGCGAGGAGCTGATCCTGCCCGACCCGGCCGCGGCGTCGGCCTGGGCGCTCAAGCAGACCGACCGCGCGGCGTACGACGCGCAGCTGCGCCACCAGGCGGCCCGGCTCGAGGAGCTGACATGAGCGGTCAGCACGCCGACCACCCGGCCGGCCACGGCAACCCGGCGGTGGCCGTCCGGGAGGAGGACGCCTTCGATGTCGACGCGGTGGCGGTCTGGCTGCGCGAGCACGCCGAGCCGGAGGTAGCCCGCGACCTCGTGGGGACGCCCGAGGTGCGCCAGTTCCCCGGCGGGGCCTCGAACCTCACCTACCTGCTGCGCTACCCGATCCGGGACCTGATCCTGCGCCGGCCACCGGCCGGGGTGAAGGCCACGAGCGCCCACGACATGGCTCGCGAGTTCCGCGTCCAGGCCGCGCTCCGCCCCGTCTTCGGCCTGGTGCCCCCAATGGTCGGGCTCTGCGCCGACGCGTCGGTCATCGGGTCGGAGTTCTACGTGATGGAGCGGGTCGAGGGCACGATCCTGCGCCGCGACCTGCCCTGGGCGATGAGCCCGGCCGAGACGTCCGCCCTGTGCGAGAGCGCCTTCGAGGTGCTGGCCCTGCTGCACGAGGTGGACGTGGTCGCCGCCGACCTCGGCGACCTGGGCCGGGGGGTCGGGTACGTCGCCCGGCAGGTCGCCGGGTGGACCGACCGGCTCGCCCGCGCGCGCACCGACGACACCGGCGACTGGTCCGACATCACCGGCTGGCTCGCCGAGCACCAGCCCGCGGACGTCGCCCAGTGCCTGATCCACAACGACTTCCGCTTCGACAACCTGGTGCTCGCCCCCGACGACGCGCGGCGGGTGGTGGCGGTGCTGGACTGGGAGATGGCGACCGTCGGCGACCCGCTCATGGACCTCGGCGGCGCGCTGGCCTACTGGGTCGAGCCCGGCGACGATGAGTACTTCCAGGGCTTCCGACGGCAGCCGACCACGGCACCGGGATGGACCCGCGACGAGGTGGTCGCGTGGTACGCCCGGCGTACCGGCCGGCTGGTGAGCCCGACGGCTGGCGCTTCTACGAGGTGTTCGGTCTGTTCCGGCTGGCCGTCATCGCCCAGCAGATCTGGACCGCTACGCCCACGGGCAGACCACCAACCCCGCCTACGCGGTCTTCGGCCCCGCGGTGGGCTACCTGGAGCCGCGCTGCCGCCGGCTGATCGGGTGAGCGATGGGGCAGATCTGGCTGGTGCGACACGGACAGGCCTCGTTCGGTGAGGACGACGACGACGTGCTGGGTCCGCCGACGGGCAGGTGCAGGCGACGACGACGGGGCGTGGCTGGCGCGGCACGGCGTCCAGCCCGACCTGGGCCGTCAGCGGCTCGATGCGCCGGCAGCGGACACCCCGCGCGATGGTCGCCGAGGCCCCCGGAGCGGCGCAGTGCGAGGACGGCCGACTGGGACGAGCTGGACCACCTGGCCGGGCTCGCGGCGCTGCCCGGCGCCCCGCGGGGCAAGGGGGCCTCGGACCGAGCCGGCGTCCTTCCAGCGGCTGTGACGGTGCAGCAGGACCGCGCGCTGGGTCTCCGGTGAGCACGACGCCGACTACGCCGAGATAGCCGCCCGCTTCGTGGCCCGGGCGGGCGGTGCGCACCGGCGTACCGTCGCCGAGGCCGGGCCCGGGCGCGGTCGTCGTCGTGGTGAGCCGGGCGGGGTGATCGCGGCGGCCGGGTCGCTGCTCGTCGACCCGGTGGCCGACCCCGGCGGGCGGGGTCGGCTGTGGTCGACGCTGAACGACCGTGCTGGTGAACGGCGGCCTCGCGGGTCATCGTCGGCGCCTCGGGAGCCCGGCTGCTGAGCTACAACGAGCACCCCCACCTGGCCGGCCCACTGGTGACCTACCGCTGAGCCGGCCGACCAACGCCGGCCCGCGGCGAGCCGGCCGGACGTGGAGGGGGCGTCGGCGTCGACTTGGGAATGTCGAGGACGACCGAGCCCACGATCTTGTCCGCGAAGGTTGCCGCCGCTTGGCGTCCCACAGCGGCCACAGGTAGCCGATGTAGCACAGCCCGTCGAAGAAGTGCGCGAGCTGGCGCAGGAAGGCCATGCCGGCACCGATGGGCTGCCCGGTGGCCTCCTTCACCAGCTTGATGCCCAGCACGCCCTTGCCGATGGTGTAGCCGGTGCCGCCGCCCTTGAGACAGGTGTTCCAGATCCAGAACGCCAGGGCGGTGAGGGCGCCGATGACCATCAGCCCGAGGGCCCCAGCGCTGGGGCCCTCGGTGAGCTGGGTCTGCCCGGTGACCGGGTCGGTGGTGGCGGTGTCCGCCGCCGCCACCAGCCACATGAAGTAGCCGATCCAGAGCGGAATGCTCGCGAGCCCGCCCAGGAGCGCGTCGATGAGGTAGGCCCCCACCCGCTTGCCCCAGTGGGAGTAGGCGACGGGCTGCTGGTAGTAGGGCTGGGCCGGCTCGGGCGGCGGCGGGTACGGCGGCATGGTCATGGGGTCCCCCTTCGGATGTCGGGCACCAGCCCCGAGTGGGTGGCGGCCACACTCTCCCGCATCAGCCGCGTCGAGAGGGCTTCCCACGCCGATACATACGTGGTATACATACCCGGTATCTAGCGGCCGCCCCATCGCCCACGGGGGAGCGATGGGGGCCGCCGGGAGGGGTGGAGATGTCGGTGCGACAGGCGCTGCTGGCGCTGCTGGAGCAGGGGCCGATGTACGGCTACCAGCTCCGCTCGAGTTCGAGCAGCGGACCGGGGCCACCTGGCCGCTGAACGTCGGGCAGGTCTACACGACCCTGGCCCGGCTCGAGCGGGACGGGCTCGTCGAAGGCACGGGGTCGACGACGAGGGCCACGTCATCTACCGCGCCACCACGGCGGGGCGGGCCGAGGTGTCGGCGTGGTTCACCACGCCGGTGCCTCGGACCCAGCCCCCGCGCGACGAGCTGGCCATCAAGCTGGCCCTCGCCGTGACCGTCCCCGGCGTCGACGTCGGCGCCGTCATCCAGCAGCAGCGCCGCGCCACCATGGCCGCCCTCCAGGACTACACCCGCCTGGGCGCCAGGCCGGAGATGGGGCGGAGCCGGGACAGCTGGCCTGGACGCTCGTGCTCGACTCGCTGGTGTTCAACGCCGAGGCCGAGATCCGCTGGCTGGACCACTGCGAGGCCAGCTTGCGGCGAGCGGCGTCCGAGAGGCCCCGCGTGGCGGCGGAACGGCCGCAGGCCGCGCTGCGACCCGACCCGACGGAGGGCGTTCGATGAGCACGGTCCCGCGCTGCGCGACTGACCGGGTCCACGGCTCGGGCGAGACCAAGGTGCACGCCCTTCGGGGGATCTCGCTGACCGTGTCGGCCGGCGAGCTGGTCGCGGTGATGGGTCCGTCCGGCTCGGGCAAGTCGACCCTACTGACCCTCGCGGGCGGCCTGGACACCCCGACGGCGGGCACCGTGGCGGTGGAGGGGTCGACCTCGGCGGTCTCGGGCAGAAGGACCGCGCCCGGCTGCGGCGTACCTCCATCGGCTACGTCTTCCAGGACTTCAGGTGATCCCGGCGCTCACCGCGGCGGAGAACGTCGCCCTGCCCGCGAGCTGGACGGCGACCGGGTGTCCACCGCCCGGGCCGGCCGGCCCGCCGCGCTGGCCGAGGTCGGCCTGGGGAACTCCGTGACCGCTTCCCCCGACGAGATGTCCGGGGGATCAGCAGCGGGTGGCTATCGCCCGCGCCATCGTCGGCGAGCGGACTGATGCTGGCCGACGAGGCCACCGGAGCCCTCGACACCGAGACCGGGGAGGAGGTCCTCCGGCTGCTGCGCGCCCGCTGCGACGCGGGCGCCGCCGGGTGCTGGTGACGACACGAGGCACGGCACGCCGCCTGGGCCGACCGGGTGGTGTTCCTCAGGGACGGCATCGTCGTCGACGAGTCCGGGGCCGACCCCGTCGACGCCCTGCTCGAGCCGGACCTGTCCCGGTGAGCTGGCTGCGCGGCTGGCGGCCGCTGCTCCGGCTGGCCTGGCGGGACGCTGTGCGGCACCGGGCCCGCTCGGCTCTCGTGCTCACGCTGATCGCGCTGCCGGTGCTCGCCGTCACCGCCGCCGACGTCCTCTACCAGACCCAGCAGCTCAGCGGCACCGAGGCGATGAGCCGCCGGCTCGGCGCCGCCGATGCCCGCATCTCGGTCGACCCGTGGTCCACCGCCGTCCAGCAGTGGCCCGACCCCGACAGCCGCTACGGCAGCTCGGCGGGCGCACCCGAGGGCTACCGGCCGGCCACGCTGGCGGATCTCGGCCAGGCCCTGGGGCGGCCGTTGCGCGGCATCGAGCTGGCCAGGACCGAGACCCGGGTGCTCACCGACCGCGGCAGCGCGGCAGTGGAGGCCAGCGAGTTCGATCTCGGCGACCCGCTCGCGCAGGGCCTCTTCCACATCGACGAGGGCCGGGCACCCACCGACGACTCCGAGGTCGTGGTCAACCACGACCTCGCCTCGCGCGGGCCCGGGCTCGGCGACCAGCTCCAAGTCGTCGACGGGCCGACGCTGCGGGTGGTGGGCGTCGGCGAGTCGACGTCGACGTACGGCTACCCGCTGCTCGTCGCGCTTCCCGGCGCGATCCCCTCCCGGGGCACCGACGGCACTCGCTCCTGGCTGGTGGACGCCGGCGGGCCGGTGAGCTGGGCCGACGTCCGCGCCCTCAACGCGCTCGGTGCCACGGTGCTCTCCCGCGCCGTGCTCGAGCAGCCGCCGCCGGCGGGCCAGATCCCGGCGGAGCTGCGCGCGGCCGACAGCGGCACCTCCTCGCAGACCCTGGCCGTGCTCGGGCTGATCGTGAGCATGGTGCTGCTCGAGGTGGTCCTGCTGGCCGGGCCGGCGTTCGCCGTAGGCGCTCGCAGGCAGTCGCGCGAGCTGGCGCTGATGTCGGCCACTGGCGGCACCCCCTCCCAGAGCCGGCGCACCATCCTCGCGTCGGCGCTGGTGCTGGGGTCGGCAGGCGCCGCGCTCGGCGTGCTCGGGGGACTTGCGGTGGCGCGCCTGGCCCGGCCGCTGGTGCAGCGGCTCTCCCACGAGTGGTTCGGCCCGTACGACGTGGCCTGGGCGCACGTGGGGCTGGTGGCGGCTTTCGGGCTGCTGTCGGCTCTGCTCGCGGCCGCGGTCCCGGCGTGGATCGCCTCCCGGCAGGACGTCGTCGCCGTGCTCGCCGGCCGACGTGGAGACCGCAGGGCCGGGCTGCGCTCCCCCGCGCTCGGAGCCCTGCTCGTGGCTGCCGGCGTCGCCGCTTCGGCGTACGGCACCCAGGCCCAGGGCAACGGCGAGCTGATGATCGCCTTCGCCGCCGTGGTCTCCGTGCTGGGCATGATCATGCTGGTGCCCCTCCTGCTCGTGGGGCTGGCGCGGCTGTCCGGGCGGCTGCCGCTGGCGCTGCGGTTCGCCGTCCGCGACGCTGCACGCCACCGCACCCGCACCGTTCCCGCCGTGGCCGCCGTGGCCGCGACGGTGGCCGGGGTGGTGGCCCTGGGAATCGCCAACACCAGCGATGCCAAGGAGGGTCGAGCGACCTACGCCCCCTGCTGCGCCCCGGCGACGCCGTGGTCACCGCCTACGACGCCGCCCCGGAGGACTGGCCGGCGATCTCGGCGGTGCTCGAGCGCGGGCTGCCTGGCGCGACAGTCGTACCGGTGCGCGGTCTCGCCGACCGGTCGCCCGAGACCCCGTCGACCTCGCTGGTGTTCCGGGTCGACGGACGGCGGGACTTCAACTACAGCTACGGCGGGAGCCTAGGCACCTCGGTGATGGTGGCCAATCGGCTGCTGCCGCTGCCGGGCATCGACGCCGACGAGCTCGCGGCCGCGAACCGGACGCTGGCAGCGGGTGGCGCCGTGGTGTTCGCCACCGAGCAGATCGACCGCTCGACCACCCAGGTGTCCGGCCGGCGCTACGACGCCGACGGCAGGCCGGCCGGCCGGATCGGGCGTCGGTCGGTCGACGCCGCGTTCGTCCAGGTGCCGGCGACGGCCAACGTGCCGCAGGCGGTGCTGGCGCGTCCCTCGCCGACGGCATGGACCTGCCGGTGAGCACGGTGGCCATGTACGTCACGGGGGCGCGGATCTCAGCCACCCAGCAGCGCGACGCGAGCGAGGCGATCGGTGGCGTCACCCCCTCCTCCGGGATGTACGTCGAGCGCGGCTACCAGCCGCCCGACTCCACCCGGATCCTGCTGCTGATCCTCGGCGCCCTCGGCGCGGTGCTCATGCTCGGCGGCACCATCACGACCACGTTCCTGGCGTTGTCCGACGCGCGACCCGACCTCGCCACCTCGGGCGGTGGGGGCGGCGTCGCACCCGGCGCGCGGTCGCCGGGGCCTACGCCCTCGTGGTCGCCCTGGTCGGTGGCGTCGTGGGTGCGGTCGTCGGCTTCATCCCGGGCATCGCCGTGACCTACCCACTCACAACCGTCGACAGCGGCTACCTCGTGATCCCGGGGTCGGGTGGGGTGCACCCGATGCCCCGCCCGCCGTGACCGGCCCCTTCCTCGCCATCCCGTGGCCGCTTATCGCAACCCTCGTCGTGGCCCTGCCCCTGGTCACGGCGCTGGTGATCTCGCTGGCCGCCCGGTCACGACTGCCGATGGTGGCCCGGCTGACCTGATCGATTTGCCGGAAGGTCACCGGGCTCGGGCAGGATGGGCCGCATGTATGCGGAGACGTCCCGGAAGCGGTTGTGGATCTGGCCCCTGCTCGTCGTGCTCGCCTGGCTGCTGGTCGGGGGCCCGCTCGGCCCCTTCGCCGGCAAGCTGGCCGAGGTGCAGGAGAACGACAACGCGGCGTACCTCCCGCAGAGCGCCGAGTCGACCGAGGCGCTCAACGCCCTCCTGGACTTCCAGGAGCAGGAGACCTTCCCGACGACGGTGGTGTTCTACCGCGCCGGCGGGCTCACCGCCGATGACCAGGCCGCCGTCGCGGCGTACGCCGACCAGCTCGCCGGCGTGGACAACGTCGCGGCGGTCGGCGACCCGATCCCGTCCGCCGACGGCACGGCTGCGCAGGTCGTCGTGCAGGCTGCCGGCACCGACGGCGAGGAGGTCACCAAGGTCGTCGACGACATCAGGGAGATCCTCGCCGACCTGGCCCGCGGGCCTGACCGCCCTGGTCGGCGGGCAGGGTGGCATCCTCGGCGACTTCATCGTGGCGTTCGGCGCCATCGACGGGGTGCTGCTCTTCGTCGCCCTCGGCGTGGTGATGGTGATCCTGCTGGTCGTCTACCGCAGCCCGATCCTGCCGTTCGTGGTGCTGGTGCCGGCCGTGCTGTCCCCGGCGTCGCCTCCGCGGTCCTCTACGCCCTGGCCAAGGCGGGGGTGGTCACCATCAGCGGACAGAGCCAGGGGATCCTGTTCATCCTGGCCATCGGCGCCGCCACCGACTACTCCCTGCTGATCGTGGCCCGCTTCCGCGAGGAGCTGCGCGACCACGAGTCCAAGTACGCCGCGATGCGGACGGCCTACCGCGCCGCGTTCGAGCCGATCGTGGCCTCCGGGCTGACCGTCATCCTGGGCCTGCTGTGCCTGCTGCTCTCCGATCTCGCCTCGCTGCGCGGTCTCGGCCCGGTCGGCGCGTTCGGCATCGCCGGGGCGATGCTCAGCTCGCTGACCCTGCTCCCGGCGGCGCTGGTGCTGCTGGGCCGCGTGGCGTACTGGCCGTTCCGGCCGCAGTACGGGTCGGCGCACACCGACACCAAGGGGATCTGGGGCCGCGTTGCCCGGCTCATCTCGCGACACACCCGACTGGTGTGGCTGGGCACCCTGGCCGCCCTGCTCGTCGGCGCGGGGTTCCTCACCACGCTCAAGGAGGACCCGATCCCGCAGACCGAGCTGTTCCTCACCGAGACCGAGTCGGTGCAGGCACAAGACATCCTCGACGCGCACTTCGAGTCCGACAACGCCAACCCGGTCCAGCTGGTCGTGCCCGAGGCCGCCATCGCCGACACCGTCGCCCTGCTCGCCCAGCACGCCGGCATCGCGTCGCAGGGCGGGCAGCCGCTGGTGTTCCCGCTGCCGTCCGAGTCCATGCAGCGCCCAAGATCGTCGACGGCCGGGCGATCGTGTTCGCCACACTCAGCGAGGCCGACAGGCTAACATCCCCCGCCGCCGCCGACACCGTCGCGCAGCTGCGCACCGACCTCGACGCGGTGAGTCCCGACATCCTGGTCGGCGGCTCGACGGCCATCAACAGCGACGTCCGGTCGACCACCGACCGCGACCGCGCCTCGTCATGCCGGCCAGGTCGTGATCTTCCTGGAGCTGGCGCTGCTCCTGCGCGCGCTCGTGGCCCCAGTGCTCATCATCGTCGCGAACGTGCTGCCTTCGCCGCCACCATGGGCGACCAGCTCGCTGCTCTTCACCCACGTCTTCGGCTTCCCGGCTCCGACCCGTCCACCCTGCTCATCGGGTTCGTCTTCCTGGTGGCTCGGGATCGACTACTCGATCTTCTTGATGACCCGCGTGCGGGAGGAGGTCATCCGACAGGGCACCCACCGGCGCATCCTCAAGGGCCTGACGTCCACCGGAGGCGTCATCACGTCGGCCGGCAGGGCTGGCCGCGACGTTCGCCGCGCTCGGGATCATCCCCATCCTGTTCCTGGCCCAGATCGGCTTCATCGTCGCCTTCGGCGTCCTGCTCGACACCATCGTGGTGCGCTCGCTGCTGGTGCCGTCCCTGGCCGACGACGTGGGCCGGGTGATCTGGTGGCCGAGCCGGCTCGCCCGCGAGGAGGACCACGCCGACGCCGAGACCGACCGGATGCTGCACCCCAGGACGGCTGAGGCGGTGGCGCCCAGCCGGAGCGTCGTCCCAGCCGGCGAGTGGCGAGCGGTCCTCGTCGACCGCGCCGAGCGGCGCTCGCGGCGGTGGCGCCGGGAGCCCGGTGCCGCCCGGGCCGCCGTGGAGGTCGCGGTGGACCGGCTGCTGGCCGGCTCGGAAGTGTGGCTGCTGGCGGACGCCACGGCCGACGAGGGCGGCGGCGAGGTGGGCTGGGCCTGGGTGCGACCCGAGGCCGGAGACCTGCGCGTGCTGGATCTCGAGCTCACGGAGGTCGCCCTGGCGCCATGGTTGCGGGCCGAGGTGTTCGAGGCCGCCCGGCGGCCGGCCACGCCGGCGTCCAGGCCTCCGCGGCGCCGGACAGAGCCGGCCCGGCTCGCGCTCGTGGCGGACCCGGCGTTCGCGACGATGGCCAGCCAGCTCCTCCTCGACCTCGATCGCCCCGACCCCGAGGAGGTCTCGGCCCGCAGCCGCGTGGAGCTGCTCGCGATGACCGACGCGGACCTGGCGGCCTATCTCGAGGGCGAGGTCGTCGCCTACGCCGAGGAGCGGCACGCCGCCGGGAGCCGCTGGAGGAGGGTGCGCATCTCCCGCGAGCAGCACGCCGAGCTGCTGCCCGACGGCCTGGCCAGTCCCGGCCAGCACCTGTTCACCGCCTGGTCCGAGGGCCGCCGGGTCGGCACGCTGTGGATCGGCACCGAGCGCACGGTGGCGTTCGTGTACGACGTCGCGGTCGACGCAGACCGCCGGGGCGAGGGGCTGGGCGCCGCGCTCATGCGCGTGGCGGCGTCCTGGGCGCGGGATCGCGGTGCCCCCGCCCTCGGGCTCAACGTCTTCGGGCACAACCGCGTCGCCCGGGCGCTCTACGACAAGCTGGGCTACCAGCTGGTGGAGGAGCACGTCCGGGCCGAGCTGGAGCCGAGGGGAAGCCCGGTGACCCACCCCTCCGCCGAGCACGGCCGACTGGCCGAGTCGCCGGGCGACCGCGACCCGTGGCGGCTCTGGGGTCCCTACGTCTCCGGCCGGCAGTGGGGCACCGTGCGCGAGGACTACCCGCCGACGGCGACGCCTGGGCGTCGTTCCCCTTCGACCACGCCCACCAGCGGGCCTACCGCTGGGGGAGGACGGCCTGGCCGGCGTCTGCGACCGGTTCGGCTTGGCAACCTGGCGCTGGCGGTCTGGAACGGCCAGGACGACCGGCTCAAGGAGCGCTACTTCGGGCTCGCCAACGAGCAGGGCAACCACGGCGAGGACGTGAAGGAGTACTGGTGGCACGTCGACGCCACCCCACCCACTCCTACGCCGAGTGGCTCTACCGCTACCCGCAGGCGGCCTACCCCTACCGGGCCCTGGTCGAGGAGAACGCCCGGCGGGGGCGCAGCGACCCGGGTTCGAGCTCGCCGACACCGGGGTCCTCGCCGAGGACCGCTTCTTCGACGTGCGGGTCGTGCACGCCAAGGGCTCGCCCGAGGACCTGTGCGTGCGCATCTCGGCGACCAACCACGGCCCCGACCCGGCGCCGCTGGACCTCGTTCCCCAGCTGTGGTTCCGCAACACCTGGCGCTGGGGGCGCGACGACCGGATGCCGGGCCTGGAGCGCGTCGAGCCGGCCGCCGGCACCGGGCACGTCGTGGTCGCCGCGCACCAGGGCGTGCTCGGCCGCTGCGCTGGCTGCCGACGGCGACCCGGAGCTGCTGTTCTGCGACAACGAGACCAACGAGGTGGCCCTGTACGCCGCGGCGGCCAACGCCACGCCGTACCCGAAGGACGCGGTGGACCGCGCGGTCGTCCATGGGGACCGTTCGCTGGTCAACCCGGCCGAGACGGGGACGAAGGTCGGCATCCGCTACCACTTCCCGGCCATCGCACCCGGCGAGACGGTGACCGTGCAGCTGCGGCTCAGTGCCGACACGGCAGCGGCGGGCGACCGCTTCGGCGCCGGCTTCGACGCGATCGTGGCGGACCGCAAGGCCGAGGCCGACGGGTTCTACGCCGAAGTGATCCCGGCCTCGGCAAGCGAGGTCGACCGCGCGGTGGCGCGGCGTGCCTTCGCCGGGCTGCTGTGGGGTCGCCAGCTCTACCGCTACGACGTCCGTGTCTGGCTCGAGGGCGACCCGGCCGAGCCGGCGACGCCCTCGGAGCGCACGCGGCACGGGGCCCGCAACGCCGAGTGGCCGCACTTCTACCTCGCCGACGTGATCTCGATGCCCGACGAGTGGGAGTACCCGTGGTTCGCCGCCTGGGACCTGGCCTTCCACTGCGTGACCCTTGCCCACGTCGACCCGGCGCAGGCCAAGGAGCAGCTGCTGCTGCTGTGCCGGGAGTGGAGCCAGCACCCCAACGGCCAGCTGCCGGCGTACGAGTGGTCCTTCTCCGACGTGAACCCGCCCGTCCACGCCTGGGCGGCGTGGCAGGTCTACGTGCTCGATGGGTCCCGCGACCACGGCTTCCTAGTGCGGATCTTCGGCAAGCTGCTGCTGAACTTCGGCTGGTGGGTCAACCGGAAGGACGCCGACGGCTCCGACCTGTTCGAGGGCGGCTTCCTCGGGATGGACAACATCGCGCTCTTCGACCGCTCCAAGGAGGTGCCCGCGGGCTGGCGACTGGAGCAGAGCGACGCCACGTCGTGGATGGGCTTCTTCTGCCTGTCGATGCTGCGGATCGCCATCGAGCTGGCTCGGCGCGACCGGCACTGGGACGACCTGGCGTCGACGTTCCTCGAGCGGTTCGTGGCGATCTCCGCGGCGCTCGAGACCTTCGGGACCAGCTCGGTGTCGCTGTGGCACGAGGGGGACGGCTTCTTCTACGACGTGCTGGTCGCCGACGACGGCACGACCGAGCCGTTGCGGGTGCGGTCGATGGTCGGGCTGCTGCCGCTGCTCGCTGTGGGCATCGCGCCCGAGTGGGTGCAGCAGGAGCTCCCGGACTTCACCGAGCGGCTGCGCTGGCTGCGCCGCAACCGGGCCGGCCAGATCTCGGGGCTGTTCACCTTCCGCGGTGAGGACGGCACCCACACCACGCTGAGCCTGGTCGACCCCGACCGGTATGCCCGGCTGCTGACCCGGCTGCTCGACGAGGGCGAGTTCCTCTCGCCGTACGGCGTCCGGTCGCTGTCGGCGGCCTACCGCGAGGGGGTCACG
>JAWKJR010000007.1:0-144486 GCA_041393675.1 Nocardioides sp.
CGGCGGGTCGGATGGAGGCGCTCGGGGCCCACGACGACGACCTCACCACCGTGCAGGTGACCGTCGCGTTCGCCGACATGGTGGCCTTCACCGCCCTGTCCAACGAGCTCGACGAGGACCGCATCGGCGACCTGGTCGAGGTGTTCGAGGGCCGCTGCGCCGATGTCGTGGCCGCGCACGGCGGCCGGGTGATCAAGTCGATCGGGGACTCCGTCCTCATCGTCAACGACGACCCGGTCCGGGCCGTGGAGACCGCCGAGGGGATCATCGCCGTCGTCGGTCGCGACTCGCGGATGCCCGACGTCCGGCTCGGCCTCGCCTCCGGCTCGGTCGTCACCCGCCTGGGCGACGTGTTCGGCCGCCCGGTCAACCTGGCGGCGCGGCTCACCGCCGTCGCGCGCCGCAACCGGATCATCATCGACCAGGCGACCGCGGACCTGTTGCCCGCCGACGTGTTCTCCACCCGTCGACTGCCGGCCCGTCCCGCCCGCGGCTTCGGGCTGGTCGAGCCGCTCACGGTGCGGCGCCACTGAGCTGTGGGCCGGGTCACTGGTGTGGACGACTAGACCGGTCAGCCCGGAGATTTTGCCGTTCCGGCCACGCGTCGCCCCGGTCGTCTTTACCGTGACGGTGTGATTGCTGTTCAGGACGTGCGACTCGACCCGACGACCCGCCAGGTCTGGCGCGGCAAGGAGGAGATCGAGCTCTCCCGCAAGGAGTTCGACCTCGTCCACGCGCTGATGGCGCGGGCGGGTGAGATCGTCACCCGCGACCAGCTCATGCGCGAGGTGTGGCAGACCAACTTCTGGTCCTCCTCCAAGACCATCGACGTGCACCTGGGCTGGGTGCGCCGCAAGCTGGGCGACAACCCGCGCAGCCCCGAGCTGATCAGCACCATCCGGGGCCGCGGGCTGCGCTTCGAGGAGGAGCCCCCGGCCGCCTGACCCGGGGCCGCCGTGGGAATGGTGGTGCGCCGAGCTGCGGGCCGGCCCGTTAGGCTCACGCCCTGTGACAGGTCCCGGTGACGCGAGCGGCGACGTGCGCCACGCCGCCCCGACCCTCGCGGTCATCGGTGGCGGCCAGCTGGCCCGGATGATGGCCCAGCCCGCCATCGCGCTCGGGCTGCCGCTGCGACTGCTTGCCGAGACCGAGGGGTCGTCGGCGGCGCAGGTCATCCCCGACCACCTCGTCGGGGACTACCGCGACATGCCGACGTTGCGCCGGGTGACCGCCGGCTGCGACGTGGTCACCTTCGACCACGAGCACGTCCCGACCGAGCACCTGCACGCACTCGAGGACGGCGGGGTCGCCGTGCGTCCCGGCCCGGAGGCGCTGGTGCACGCCCAGGACAAGGCGGTCATGCGGGAGCGGCTCACCGGGCTGGGCGTGCCGTGCCCGCGGTGGGCGGTGGTCGAGACCACCGACGAGGTGGCGGCCTTCGGCTTCCTGCGTGCTGAAGATCGCGCGGCTGGGCTACGACGGCAAGGGGGTCTGGCTGGTCCGCTCGGCCGCCGAGAGCGTCGAGCCGTTCCGGGTCGCCGCCGAGACCGGCGTCCGGCTGGTGGCGGAGGAGTACGTCGAGTTCCGGCGCGAGCTGTCGGCGCTCGTCGCCCGGGCGCCGAGCGGCCAGGCGGCGGCCTACCCGGTGGTGGAGACGCTGCAGGTCGACGGCATCTGTCGCGAGGTGGTGGCCCCGGCGCCCGACCTCGACCCGTCGCTCGCGGCGTCCGCGCAGCAGTTGGCCCTGCGGGTCGCCGGTGAGCTCGGGGTGACCGGCATCCTGGCGGTCGAGCTCTTCGAGACCGTCGACGGGCGGGTGCTCGTCAACGAGCTGGCGATGCGACCCCACAACACCGGCCACTGGACCCAGGACGGCGCGGAGACCTCGCAGTTCGAGAACCACCTGCGCGCCGTGCTGGACCTGCCGCTCGGGTCGCCTCGGCCGCGGGAGACCTGGACGGTCATGGTGAACATCCTCGGCGGGCAGCACGACACCGGCCGGCTCTACGACGGCTACCCGCACGCGCTCGCGCGCGACCCGCAGCTGCGCGTGCACCTGTACGGCAAGTCGCTGCGGCCCGGCCGCAAGGTCGGGCACGTGAACGCCTATGGTGACGACCTCGAGGAGTGCCTGGAGCGCGCGCGGCATGCCGCCGCGTGGTTCGCCGGAGAGCTGGGAGACCACAGTGAGTGAGCAGCCAAGGGTCGGCATCGTGATGGGCTCGGACTCCGACTGGCCCGTGATGCAGGCCGCCGCGGAGGCGCTCCGCGAGTTCGACGTGGCCTACGAGGCCGATGTCGTCTCGGCGCACCGGATGCCGGAGGAGATGCTGGAGTACGGCAAGGCGGCCGCCGGCCGGGGGCTGTCGGTGATCATCGCCGGGGCCGGCGGCGCGGCGCACCTGCCGGGCATGCTCGCCTCGGTGACCCCGCTGCCGGTGATCGGGGTCCCGGTGCCGCTGCGCTCGCTCGACGGGCTGGACTCCCTGCTCGCCATCGTGCAGATGCCGGCCGGCGTGCCGGTGGCGACCGTGGCGATCGGTGGCGCCCGCAACGCCGGGCTGCTGGCCGTGCGCATCCTGGCCGCCTCGGACGCGGGCCTGCAGACGCGGATGGCCCAGTTCCAGGCATCGCTGAAGGAGTCCGCGCGGGCCAAGGGGGACGTCGTACGCCGGGAGGCAGGCGGCGGCCGGGTCGGCTTCGAGCGGGCGCCGTGCCCGTCGCTGGAACCACCGGGACCCCGGCCCCGTCCTAGTCTCATGACCATGAGGCTGCGCTCGTCGCTCTGTCCGCCCTGCTGCTCGCCGGCTGCGGGTCCCAGCAGGGGGTCGACGCCGGTGGGACCGGTGCCGGCGTCCCCGACGGGTCCTACCTGTCCACGCGCGTGACCGACACCGGCGCCGCCCGGCCGCTCGTGCCGGGTACCCGCATCAGGTTCACGGTGACGGGCGACCAGGTCTCGGTCTCGGCGGGCTGCAACCACTTCACCGGCACCGCCCGGTGGGACGGCGACCGGCTGACGCTGACCGACCTGGGCGGCACGGAGATGGCGTGCCGTCCCGCGTTGGAGGCGCAGGACTCCTGGCTGAGCGGCCTTTTCCAGGTCCCCGTGACGGTGCGGACCGATGGGCCGGGACTGGTCGTCACGTCCGGCACGACCCAGGTCGTCCTCGGCCCCGAGGACGAGCCCTCGGTGGTTCTCGAGGGCACCCGGTGGACGCTCGAGTCCCTCGGCGGCCCGGGCGGCGACGACGCGACCGTGTCGAGCGTCCCCGCCGGCGTCCGTGCCGGGCTGCAGATCGACGACGGCGTCCTCCGGCTGGACTCTGGCTGCAACACCGGCTCCGGGTCGGTGGCAGTGGGGGAGGAGTCCCTCGAGGTCGGCGACCTCGCGATGACGCTGCTCGGGTGCTCGGGTGACCGGGCGGACGTCGAGGCGCAGGTGCTCGCCGTCGTGCACGGCACGGTCGGCTTCGCGCTCGCCGGCGACCGGCTGACCCTCACGGGCGAGGACGGCTCCACGCTCGGCTTCCGGCCCGCGGACCTCACCCCCGCGACCCCGCAGCCCGCCGACCTCGAGGGCCAGGAATGGCACCTGGTCGGCATCGTGCGGCGCGACGGCGAGGTGGTGTCGACCAGCGCCCTGCCCGACCAGCTCGTCGCGACGGTCCGGGTCCAGGACGGCCAGCTCCTCGTCAACACCGGCTGCAACGTCGGCAGCGCCCCGGTCTCGGTGTCCGCCCGCACGCTGGAGGCGGGCCGGCTGATGCTCACAAAGCGGGCCTGCCGGGTGGAAGACGGCGAGGTCGAGGGCGCCATCGTGACGCTGCTCGAGAGCGGGGCCGTCCGGTGGAGCATCGCCGACGGCCGGCTCACGCTCAGCGCGCGGGACGGCACGCTCGAGCTGACGTACGCCGCTGGCTGAGTCGCTGCACCCGGGCCGGGTGGCTACTCCTCGCCGACGCGACCCCGCAGGACCTTCGTCTCGCCGCGACGACGCTTGGCCGCGAGCCGCCGGCGCTGGCTGGCCTGGGTGGGCTTCGTGGGCCGGCGGGCCGGCGGCGGGGCGCCAGCGCGGCCCGGAGCAGCTCGGCCATCCGCCCTCGCGCGCCGCGACCCGGTTGCGGTGCTGGGAGCGGTGCTCGCTGGCGACGACCACCAGCAGCCGGCCGTCCACCAGCCGGGCGCCAGCGCCGCCAGGCACGCGCCCGGCGAGTCTGGGTGAGCGCGGCGGACGCCGCGACGTCGTACTCCAGTTCCACGCGGGAGTCGGTGGTGTTCACCGACTGACCGCCCGGCCCGGAGGAGCGGGAGAACCGCTCGACGAGCTCGACGGCCGGCAGCACCAACCCGCGCGGCAGGCCGGGCCCCGGGGCCAGCTCGAGGTCCTCGCCGGGGCGGCTCATGCGCAGGACCGGACGGCGTCGAGGAGGAACGCGGTCACCTCGTCGTGGCGGAGCACCAGCTGGCGGGAGTGGTCGGTGGTGTCGACCGGCAGCTGGTGGGGCGTCGGGAGACCCTGCTCACCGGCGTGCGCGACGATGCTGGCGGCCAGGTCGGCGATGCCCGGGTTCCCCGTCTCCCAGGTGACCCAGACGTCGTCGGGGAGGTCGCGGGTGGCCGAGCCGTCGACCACCCCGTGCGCGTCGGAGGAGACCAGCACGGGGAGACGGAGATGACCGCGCAGGGGGCCGGCGCGACGTCGGGCACGGCGCTGAACATCACCGAGTTGCCCATCGAGGAGGCCATCAGGGCGACCCGGGGCGTGCCCTCGGCGCGCAGCAGCGCCACGGCGCGCAGCGTGTCGGTCGACCTCGGCCGGTGGCAGGTTGCCGTCGGCGGCGGAGGACCCCGCCCGCGTCGGTCGAAGAGCAGCACCCGGCCCCGGCCTGCTCCGCGACGTCACCGGCCCACGGCAGCCACTCGCAGATCGTCTGTGACGCGCCCTGCCGCAGCACCACGCCGTACGCCGCGTCGGGCGGTCCGACGAGGCGCAGCCCCGAGGACCGTGCCGTCCGCACCCTCGATCGTGGTCCTGGTCGCGTTGTCGGGCACGTCGGAGCACTGCTCGGCCAGGGGCGTCGTCGGCGCCACGGTGGCATCGCCGCACCAGCCGCCAGCCCACCAGGGCGCCGCCCGCCAGCACCGCCAGCGCCAGGGCGAGCACGACCACCCCACGCCTCATCGGCGGTTCCACTCGATGGCCGGGCAGGTGTCCATGACCAGCGGCACCCCGGCCGCCCAGGTGCGCTCGAGGGCGTCGACGTCCACGACCCCGAGCTGCAGCCACACCCCGCGCGCGCCGATGGCCACCGCCTGGTCGGCGAACTCCCCGGCGCACTCGGGGCGCCGGAAGACGTCGACCACGTCGACGAGGAAGGGCACCTCGGCGAGGGTGGCGTACCCCTGCTCGCCCAGCACGACCGGGCTGGCCGGGTGGACCGGCACGATCCGCTTCCCGCGCCGCTGGAGCAGCTCGGCGATCGAGTAGGCCGTCCGGGCGGGGTTGCCCGACAGGCCGACCACCGCCCAGGTCTCGCACTCGTCGAGCATCAGCCGCACGGCCGTCGGGTCCTGCCAGGGCCGGCCGCCCGGCGGAGGTGGGGTGTGCACCGTCTCACCGTAGCGACCGAGGTCACGCCCGTGGCCACCTCCGCGAAGCGCTTGCGGCTCCTAGACTCGCGATCATGACCGGCGACGCCCCCCTCTTCGCACTTCCCGACGAGCACCGCGCGCTGCGCAAGATCGTCCGCGAGCTCTGCGCGGAGAAGGTCGCGCCGTACGCCGCCGAGGTGGACGAGGAGGCGCGCTACCCCGAGGAGGCGGCGGCCGCGCTGCTCGCGGCGGAGTTCCACGCCCCCCACGTGCCGCAGGAGTACGGCGGCTCCGGGGCCGACGCGCTCGCGACCGTGATCATCATCGAGGAGGTTGCGCGCGTCGACGTGTCGGCGTCCCTGATCCCCGCGGTGAACAAGCTGGGCTCGCTCCCCGTCATCCTGGCCGGCTCCGAGGAGCTGAAGCGGGCCTACCTGCCACGCCTGGCGGCCGGCGAGGGCTTCTCGTACTGCCTCTCCGAGCCCGACGCCGGGTCGGACGCCGCGGCCATGACGACCACTGCCGTGCGCGACGGCGACGACTGGGTGCTCCAGGGCGTCAAGCGATGGATCACCAACGCCGGCGTCTCGGAGCTCTACACGGTGATGGCCGTGACCGACCCCTCCGCGCGCACGCGCGGCATCTCGGCCTTCGTCGTCGAGAAGTCCGACGAGGGGGTCTCCTTCGGAGCCCCGGAGAAGAAGCTCGGCATCAAGGGCTCGCCGACTCGCGAGGTCTACCTCGACCAGGTCCGGGTCCCCGCCGCCCGGATGATCGGCGCGGAGGGCACCGGCTTCGAGACGGCCATGCGCACGCTCGACCACACCCGGATCACCATCGCCGCCCAGGCGGTGGGGGTGGCGCAGGGCGCCTTGGACGCGGCGCTGGCCTACGCCGAGGAGCGTCGGCAGTTCGGCCGGCCGATCGCGGAATTCCAGGGGCTGCAGTTCCTGCTCGCCGATATGGGCATGAAGGTCGAGGCGGCTCGCCAGCTGACCTACGCCGCGGCCGGGCGCTCCGAGCGCGGCGACCGGGACCTCACCTTCTTCGGCGCGGCCGCCAAGTGCTTCGCCTCCGACGTCGCCATGGAGGTCACGACGGACGCCGTCCAGGTGCTCGGTGGCTACGGCTACACGCGCGACTACCCCGTCGAGCGGATGATGCGCGACGCCAAGATCACCCAGATCTACGAGGGCACCAACCAGGTGCAGCGCATCGTCATGGCCCGGCAGCTGCTGGCCGGGATCCAGTCGCGCGCGTGAGCTCGGGGGGCACGGCTCGCGCGCGTGCCCCGGGCACCGTCCAGCGGGCCGCGACGACGGCGAGCGCGGCGATGAGCAGCCCGGCGAGGTCGTCGACGACGAAGTGCCAGCCGATCTGGACGGTCGCCACGGCGGTGAGCGCCACGAAGATGCCGAGGGTCCGGCTCAGCCAGCGCGGGGCCCAGCCCGCGAGCCGAGCCAGAACGTCGCCGAGACCCTCGATGTGCAGGCTGGCGAACGCGGCGACCTGCGCGTGGGCGTCGGCGGCGCCCGGGTGCGCCAGCAGCTGAGCGCGCTCGGCCAGGTACCGCGCCTGGGTGTCGGTGACCATCGAGTGCGGCAGCGCGGCGAAGTCCGCAGGGTTTGGTGGAACGGGCCCAGGACGGGATCGCGTAGTAGGTCGCCGGTGCCCACATCCAGACCCCAGACCAGGGCGCCGAGCAGGCGCACGCCGTCCTCGATGCGCTGGGGCAGCACCACGGCGAGCACGACGCCTGCAGCGGCACGACCGTCGGGAAGAACCGCAGATCCCGATCAGCACCCAGGTCGACAGCCCGCGTCTGCAGCGGCAGCAGCGCCGCTGGGGAGGTCCCAGGAAGAGGTCCCGGTCGGCACCGGCCAGCCGTGTCGTCGTGGACGGTCCGGAAGGCGTTCCAGTCGAGGTTGTGGCAGCAGAAGTACGTCGTGTGGCACGCCAAGGCGAGCGCGACCTGGCCAGTAGGCCTCGGCGCGCGTCCCAGCGAGCGCGCAGGGCCCGGGCGACCGCCGTCGGGCGCACCGACCGGCGCTGCCACGCGGCCTCGGCCGGCGCCAGCAGCGAGCAGGACGACCGAAGCTCAGGACTCCGGCGCGACCCACTCGCCGTGCGGGTCTCTGAACGGCACGCCTACCGCGACCGACCGCCACGCGCCAGGTCTGCGAACACCGCGAGGACGGCCCAGGTGCGGCCGGTCAGCCTGAGCACGTCGGGCAGGGCGACCGTCGTGGCGCGGTCGGGGTCGCGGTGCGAGTGCATCGTCGCGACGGCCACCGGGAGGCCGGCACAGCATGGCTCGTCGGGTTGCGGTCAGGGCGGTGGTCAGATCCGCAAGCCCATGCTCGGGGAGGAGCAGCCTGCGTCGCGCGACCCCGGTCCGTCGGGCGCTGCGACCGCTGGTGCAGGCAGCGCGGCGGTCGCGGCTGGCGCGCCCTCGGTCTGGGGTCTGCCCGGCTGGTCGGTGCCGTGTGGACCCCCGCCGTCCATGCCGTGCTAATGTGCCGCTGCCCTGGCTGCTGCTGGCGGCGTTCAGCGACCTGGGCTGGTCATCCACACCATCGCTGCGAGCGGCCCTGCCCGGCCTGTCGATGCGCTGGTTAACACACTCTCCCTGACGGGGAGCGCCGTGGCCAACGTGCTGCCCGTGGGCGGCGCGGCCGGCATCGTGCTCAACCACCGGATGACGAGGTCGTGGCCACGACAACGTCGCGTTCGCGGCGTACACGATCCTGACGAACGTCTGGGACGTCGCGGCGAAGGCTGCCTGTGATCGTCGGGCTGCCGTCGTGGTGCTCGCGACCTCGGCGGCCTCGACGGTGCTGCCGACCGTCGTGGTCGTGGTGGCAGTCGCCGCCGTGCTGCTCGTCGTCGGAGGGGTCCTGACCGTGTCGGACCGCGGGCGAGCCTGGGTGACCAGTCGGGTGGAGCGCGGCGCGCCCTCCGTCCTGGCGTTATCAAGACTGGCGGCGCGGACGGCCGGGCCTGGTGCGCGCGGGCGCGCGAGACCTGGCGGGCGAGCTTCGCGTCGTCCGCTGCGGATCGGGCCCGCTGGACCGCGGGCATGGTCGGCTACGACGGCGAGCCTGGCCGTGCTCTGCGCTCCTCTGCGCGTCCGTCACCGAGGTGGGGTGGCGCCGGTCGCGCTGGCGGTCGCGTTCCTGGTCGAGCGCGGCTCACCCTCGCGGGGCTCGCCTCGGGCGGGGCAGGCGTCGTGGAGGCCGGGGTCGCCACGCCGGTGCTCACAGCTGCGGGCGGGCGCGTCGCCGGTATGGCCATGGTGCTGCTGTACCGCTGGTTCACGTGGGGGATCGAGATCCTGGTCGCGGCCGGAATCGTCGCGGCTGGCTGGCCGGGTCGCGCTGCCGGGCGGTCGAGGCGGTGGCCTGAGTCATGCGCGTCGTCCACGTCTCCGAGTGCTACCTGCTCCCGCCTGGGTGCATCGAGGTCCACCTCGACGCCAGGCTGACCTGGCACCAGGCGGCCGCGGGCGAGGACGTCGAGGTGGTGGACGCCCACCCTGCCGGTGGCACCGGCGCACGGGCCTGTTTCGCGACCGTGACGGCGCGTCCGTCCGCTGCCCGGAGCCCGGCGCCGACGGCACGGCCGCGACCACGGCGGGGGCGCTGCGAGGTCCGCAGGCTGCTGGACGAGCAGCCGCCGACCTGCTGCACGCGCACGTGTCGGTGCTGAGCCTGGTGACGTCCGCGACGGTCCGACTGGCCTCCTGGCGGGCGTCCTGACCGTCGTCACCGTGCACTCGCTGTGGAGCACCTGCGTCCGTTGCCGACGATGGCGGGCCTTGCTGCAGCTGCGCAGCTGGCCGATCGTGTGGTCGGCCGTCAGCGACGCCGCCGCCGGTGCTCCCGATCCGGCCACGGCCCTCGGACCGGAGATCCCGGTACACGTCCTCGGCAACGCCGTGGACGTCGGCTGGTGGCGGGTCCCGCGCATCGAGCCCGAGGTGCCCACGCTGGTGAGCGTGCTGCGGTTCGCATCGGACGGCAGCCGCACGACCTGGTGTGCTGGCAGAGGTCCGCGCCCGGGTGCCGGAGTCGACCCAGCTGCGCAGCCGTCCTCGTGGGGGACGGCCCGCTGCGCACCGCTGCTCAGGCGCGGGCCGACCGGCTGGATCGACCCTGGGTCTGGTTCCCGGTTTGGCTGACCACGCGATCCGGGACCTGCTGGCGGCGTCCAGCCTCTACCTGTCGCAGCCGCCGTGGGAGTCGTTCGGCATCGCGGCGCTGGAGGCGCGCGGTCGGACTGCCCGTGGTCGGCCACGCGCGCAGCGGAGTCCTCGACGTCGTCGAGCACGGCGGTCCGGCCAGTGGCGCCCGCCGACGCTCCCGGATGGTCGAGGCCGCCGCGCGCCTGGTCGCGGACCCGGCCCTGCGCATCGCGATGTCCGCCCACAACCGGGAGTGCGCGCCCCGGCACAGCTGGCCCTACGCGCTCGCACGCACCGGGGAGCTCTATGCGCTGGCCCGGCTGCGAGCCGGGTCGACCACGGCGGGGGCCCGAGCGGGGGTGAGCCCATGACTCGCCGGTTCACCCTCGTCTCGGTGCACGCCTGCACCCCGACGACGAGGCGCTGCTCACTGCCGGCACCCTGGCCTCGCGCGGCTGCGGAGGGACACCGCGTGGTCCTGGTCGTGGCGACCCGGGCGAGCGGGCTCACCGGGGTCGACGTCCGTGACCTGGGCGCGGGTCCCGGCGTCGCGACCGGCCTCGGTCGGCCGCCGCGGTGGGCGTGCACCGACTGGTCGAGCCTGGCCATCCGGACTCGGGCTGGTCGGCGGGCCCGGTGCCGGCGCCCGAGGGCTTCGCCGCGCTGGACGTCGACCTCGTGGCCGAGCAGCTCGCCGACGTGCTGGTCCAGGAGCGGGCCGACGTGGTCACGGGCTACGACGGGCACGGCGGCTACGGCCACCCCGACCACGTGCAGATCCACCGCGTCACGCGCAGGGCCGTGCAGCTGGCCGGCACGCCGCTGCTGCTGGAGGCCTCGCTCGACCGGAACTGGATCCACCGCCTGGGCCGGGCGGCCCAGGCCCTCGGCAGGGTGCTGCCGGTCCCGGAGGTCCCCGACCTGGCCCAGGCCTACCTCCCGCCCGCCGAGCTCACCCACCGCGTCGACATCCGCGCGTACTGGCTGGTCGCTGCTGCGCTGCGGGCGCACGCGCCTCGCAAGGGTCTCCGGGCGGGGTGCGCACCCTGGGCCTGGTCGGGCTGCTACCTGCCCGTCCTGCGCCGGGGCCTGGTCCTATGAGTGGTTCCGGGAGCCGGGCCGGCCGGCCGGGCGTTGCGACGACGTCTTCGCGACGCTCCGCTAGGCCGTCCGGTGGACGCTGCCGAGGGCGGCCCGGGGGGTGTCCGCGGACCAGACCGGTCACGTGCCAGTCAGGTGGTCATCAGGCAGAGATCAGGATGATCGCGCCATGACCGCCGTGACCGCTGCGACCGCCATCACGCAGATGCAGGCACACCCGCAGCCGCAGACGCAGCCGCAGACGCGGACGCACCTGCAGGCACACCTGCCGACGCGGGTCAGCGCCGGGCCGCGTCCGGTCGTCCACGATCACGGGCAGCTACGGCGCCGCTAGCACGACTCGGCCGGCCTGGGAGATCGCCCTCCGGCTCGGCCGCCGGAGCGACGATCCGCACGTGGACATCGTGGACCTCATCCCATGGCGGTTCAATGGCTGCCGCGCTGGCTCGACCGCGGCTAGCTGGCGCTGGTGCCGGGCACGTAAGTGGGGTCCTGACCTGCTGGAACCCGGCCGACGGCTGCACCGATGGGCGACCGCGCTGCTCGGCCGGTTGCCGGCCGGTCGGGTCCGCCGGGCCGTGCCTCGACTCGGGCGGGGTCCCGACGCAGGTCATCTCGACGCATCCCTTCGCCAGCCAGGTGCTGGGGCACCTGCGGCTGCGCCACCGGCTCCTGCCCGGTGACGACTCCACTCACTGATGCGTCGGTGCATCCGCTCTGGGTGCACCTGGAGTGGACCAGCACTGGCCGTCCACGACGCCGCCGCGGCGCAGGCGGGCTGGCTCGGCGCCCGACACGTCACCACGATCCGTCCGCTCGTGCCCGCGGCGTACGAGCGCGACCTCACCGCGGCGGAGCGGGCGGGCGATCCGGGTGCAAGGGTGCCCCGACCCCGGCGGGGCGGCTGCGCTGGTGTCGGTCGTCGGCGGGTCGCTCGACGCGCACCTCGACGCGACGGTGCGCGACCTGCTGGCCCTCGAACCGAGGCTCGGCCCGGTGCTCCTCGTGGTGGCGTGCGGCCGGAACGCCGGCCTGTACGAGCGGCTACGACACGCGCCGGGGTCGTCGCCCTGCCCTGGCGCTGACGACCTGCCGGACCTGATTCGGGTGGTGGACTGCGTGGTGCAGAACTCCGGCGGCTTCACGACGCTGAGGCGCTCAGCGCCGGCACCCCCTGGTGTCGTACCGGTGCCTGTCCGGGCATGGGGAGACCAACGCGTCGGCGCTCGCCCACTCGGGATGGCGGCGTGGCCGCGCACCCCTGAGGAGCTCGAGGCGCTCGGTGCGGCCCTGGCGCGCGGCCCCGGAGTCTGCGCCGCCCGCTGGACGGGCCGGCCCGAGCTGGTCGACGTGCTCGCCGGCTGGGCCGACCACCGGCCGGAGCCGCTGGAGGCTGTCGGGTGAGGCGGCCGACCCCCGCGCTGGCGGGGACGGCCGCCGCGCTGTGGGCCCGACCGTACCCTTCGCGGCGACGGCGCCGGCGGCGCCGCCGCTGCCCGGCTGGCCGGGATCAGCACGCGCCCGCACGTGGCGCTCACGTTCGACGACGGTCCCGACAGCCGGTCGACGCCTGCACTCGTGGACCTGCTGGCCGCGCACCGGGTCCGGGCGACCTTCTTCCTGCTCTCGGCGAGCACGCGCCGCCAGCGAAGCGGCAGTGGTCCGCCGGCTCGCCGCGGAGGGTCACGAGCTGGCCGCACGGCTGACCCATCGCCCGGTCGCGCTGGTGCTGCCCCACCGGCTCGCCGAGCAGCTGCGCCGAGCGCGGGCCCAGCTCGAGGACCTCGGGTCGCCGCGCAGTGGTGTCGCTCGCCGTACGGCGTCTGGACGCCGCATGCCGAGGCGGCGACCCAGCGCCGGCCTCCGCACCTGTTGTGGTCGGCCTGGGGTCGCACTGGGAGGCGGGTGCCACGCCGGACAGTGGTCGTGAGGCGCGTCGAGGTCTGCCTGCACCCGGCGCACAGTGCTCCTCCACGACACCGACCGGCCGGGCTGCGGCACGTGGCGGACGACCTGGGCAGCGACCGTCGGCTGTCGACCGGTGGGCCGCACGCGGCTCGAGGTCGGCCCGCTGGCCGACCACTGGGCCGGTCGCGTCGCCGCCCGTCGTGGCCCAGCCCCGGCGCCGCGATGGACGCAGGCGAGCCCGCTCGCCGACTCCGGCTCGAGGAGGTGCGATGACCACCGTCGGGGTGCGAGGACGACGCGGCGATCTTCGCCGGTTGCTGCTCAAGGCGCTGCAGCGCAGCGGCTACGACACGCTGGTCGCCCACAACGGCGCGGAGGCGCTGCGGCTGTTCGGCGCCGACACCGGGCTCTCGGCCATCGTCATGGACATCGGCCGCCCTGATTCGACGGCCGCGACGTCTGCCAGGCCCTGCAGTCCCACGGACAGACCGCGCCCGTGCTCTTCCTCACCGCGCTCGACCAGCAGCACGAGCGGCTGGCCGGGTTCAGCGCCGGGGCCGACGACTACGTCACCAAGCCCTTCGACACCGCCGAGCTGCTGGCCCGGGTCGGAGTCCTCACCCGGCGGCACCACGAGCAGCTGGCCCACCGCAGCCGACGAGGACCTGGTCCTGGACCCGATGCGCCACACCGTCCGGACCACCGGAGGGTGAGGCTGCTGACGCTGACCGAGTTCCGCATCCTGGCGTCGATCACCGCCCGCCGTGGGGATGTGGTGCGGCGCCGCGCCGTCGTCGCCGCCGGCTGGCCGGACGGCGCGATCGTGCACGAGAACACCCTCGACTCCTTCCTGCGCCGGCTGCGCCGCAAGCTGGAGTCCATCGGCGCAGGCAACCGCATCGAGACCGTGCGGGGAGTGGGGTTCCGGCTGACGTGAGCGACGCAGGGCGCCCAGTGGCCCACGGCCTGCCCCGGTGGCAGGCGTCGGTCCGACGCCGGCTGGTGGTGCTCGTGGTCGTGGTGACCGGCTCGGCGGTCGTGGCGTTGACCCTGGTGGTCCAGGCGCTGCTCGCGTGGACCACCCGCGACAGCGCGGACACCGCCCTCGCGGAGCGTGCCCAGGCGGTGGCCGCGGCGACGAAGGCCGGGCAGGGGTCGCTGTCGACCCCGGTCACTTTGCTGGACAGCGGCGTCGCCGTGTTCGACGAGTCCGGCCGGCTGGTGGCCGGGTCGGTTCCCACCGCTCTCACCGACGAGTACTCCGCACTGGCCGGCGCGACCCGTGCGCAGGCGCGGACGGTCCGCGGCGACCAGCGGCTCTACGCCCTCCCGTTCTCGGCCCGGGGCCGGCCGGCGGGCACGCAGAGCCGGCGCGGCGTGGTGGTGGTGGTGGAGCGGTTGGCGCCGTACGAGGAGACCGAGGCGGTCGCGCTGCTGGTGTCGGTGGCCGCCGGCCTGCTCCTCGTGATGGTCGCGACCGCGCTCACGGCCTGGGTCAGCCGGCGCGCCCTCGCGCCCGTGTCGGCGATGGCGGCCACCGCGGAGGAGTGGAGCGAGCACGACCTCGACCAGCGGTTCGGCCTGGGCCTGCCACGCGACGAGATCACCTCCTTGGGCCAGACGCTCGACCGGCTGCTGGAGAAGGTGGCGGGGCGATCCGCGCCGAGCAGCGGCTGACCGCCGAGCTGGCCCACGAGCTGCGCACCCCGCTCACGGCGATCCGGGGCGCTGCCGACCTGCTGGTGATGTCCCCGACCTGAGCCAGGAGGATCGCGCCGAGGCGGTCCAGATCCAGGCCAGCGCCGTGCGGATGGCCGACACCATCACCAGCCTGCTGTCCCTGGCCCGGCAGGGCGGCATCGACACGACGGGCGGGCGCGATCGGCGCGCGGCCGACCTCTGCCAGGTGCTCGCGGGGTGCGTCGCCGCCCTGGGGCCGGCCGGTGAGCGGGTGGACGTCCAGGTGCCCGCGGGCCTCGCCGTCGGGGTGCCCGGCGAGCTGGCGGCCCGGGCGCTACAGCCCCTGCTCGAGAACGCCGCCCGGATGGCCGGCTCGGTCTCGGTGACCGCGAGGCGCGCCGACTCCCGGGTCGAGGTGCTGGTGACCGACGACGGCCCGGGCGTGCCCGAGGAGCTGCGCGACGCCCTGTTCACGCCCGGCGTCTCCGCCGGTGGCGGCGGGTCGGGTCTCGGCCTTGCGCTCGCCCGTCGGGTGGCTCGCTCGCTCGGCGGGGATGCCCGCCTGGTCCGCCCGGTCGGGCCCACCGTCTTCGCGGTCGAGCTCCCCGCGGCGGCACCCGATGAGCGATGAGGCATGATCTGGGCATGGCAGCCTCCGTGAGCACCTCCGGTGTGGTCGGGGCGGCGGGACGCTACGACCTGACGCCGTCCTCGGCGCCCCGGGCCGCGGACCTCGTGCTGGCCGGGTCGCCGCTGCCGCTGGCCGGCGTCGCCCGGGTCTACACGTGCGGGATCACGCCGTACGACGTGACCCACCTCGGGCACGCGGCGACCTTCGTGTGGGCCGACACCCTGGTCTCCGTCGCGCACGCGCTGGGCGTGACCACGCATTCCGCCCGCAACGTCACCGACATCGACGACGTCCTCACCGCGGCCGCCGAGCGGCACCACCGCCACTACGACGAGCTCGCCGTCACCCAGGAGTTCCTCTTCGACCGTGACATGAAGGGCCTCGCGGTCGCCCGCCCCGAGACCGCGCCGCACGCCCGCGCGCACGTCCCCCAGGTCATCGCGCTCACCGACGCGCTGCTGCGGCTGGACCGCGCCTACGAGAAGCGCGGCACCGTCTTCTTCCGGGCTCCTGCGGACCTCGACTTCCGCGGTCTGGAGCCCGAGGCCGCGCTGGCGGCGTTCGCCGAGTTCGGCGACCGTGCTTCCGACGGGCGCGAGAGCGACTGGGACGTCCCGCTGTGGAAGCCATCCCCGGACGACCATCCCGCGTGGCCCAGCCCGTGGGGGTGGGGTCGCCCCGCGTGGCATGTCGAGTGCTCCGCCATGTCGGCCTCGGTGTTCGGGGCCAGCGTCGACGTGCTGGTGGGTGGTGCCGATCTCGCCTTCCCGCACCACGCCTACCAGGCGGCCATCGTCGAGGCGGCCACCGGCGTGGCGCCGTTCGCCCGCCGCCAGATGCACGTGGGCACGGTCGCCTATGAGGGCGCCAAGATGGCCAAGTCCACGGGCAACCTGGTGCTGGTCCGCGACCTGCTGCGCGAGGTGCCGGGCGCGGTGATCCGGCTGCTGCTGCTCAACCGGGCCTGGGGCGAGGGCTGGCAGTTCCAGCACGACCTGCTCGAGCAGGCCGCCGACCAGCTGGCCAGGCTGCGTGCGGCCGCGGGGCGCGCGAGCGACGACGGCGCCGACCAGGTCCTCGCCGCGCTGGCTCGCGACCTCGACGTGCCGCGGGCCATCGCCGTCGCCGAGGAGGCGGGTGGCCGCGCGGCCGGCCTGCTGCTCGACGTGCTCCGGCTCACCGGCTGACGACCCGGACCGTCCGGCGACGCCGATGGCTCAGCGGGGCAGCCCCGACGGGGTGCAGAGGTTCTTGCCGATGCGGGCGGTGTCGTCCTGGATCACGCGCTTGAACAGCTGCTGGGAGCGCTCGCGATCCCACTCGACCGCGAGACTGCGGATCGGAACGCCGCAGGTGAGACCGCTCTGGCCGGTCACGTGCACCATGGCCCAGGCGAACCTGCCGAGGTCGACCGGCCCCGTGCCGGAGCTGATCCGCAGGTTGGTGGCCGCCGACCACAGCCGGGTGTAGCGCACCGGGTTGAGGACCGACCACGGCGCCACGGCCTTGTGGCCGACCGCGCTGAAGACCTCGCGCTGGTGCCGGGCCCGGTCGATGTCGCCGAGCTGGGAGGTATGCCGCGAGCGGGCGTAGCCCAGCGCCGTCACGCCGTCGGCGTCCTGGCAGCCCTTCTTGATGTCCAGGTTGGCCAGCGGGTCCTTCATCGCCTCGGTCGGGCAGATCTGGACCCCGCCCACGGCATCGACCACGTTGACGAAGCCGCCGAGGCCGATCTCGACGTAGTGGTCGATCCGGATGCCGGTGTTGTCCTCGATCGTCTGCACCAGGAGCTTCGGTCCGCCGTACGCGAACGCCGCGTTGATCTTGGTGCGGCCGTGACCTGGGATGTCCACGAGGGAGTCCCGGGGGATGGAGAGCAGCAGGTCGGGGCCGTCGCCGGTGTGCAGCAGCATGATGGTGTCGGTCCGCTGGCCGCCGGCGTTCCCGGTGCCCAGCCGTCGGCGCTCGGCCTTGCTGAGGCCCTCGCGGGAGTCGCTGCCGACGAGGAGGTACGTCGTGCCGGGCTGCTCGGCCGGCCGGTCGCCGTCGGGGAACGCCGCCACCTTGTCCACCCTGGTCCAGGCCCACCACGGCACCGCGACCAGGAACACCACCCAGAGCAGGACCAGCAGCTTGACCCAGCCCAGCCGGAAGCGTCGCCGCGGCCCGGAAGGCGGCGACGGTGGCGGTGCGGGGCGCGGCGGCTGTGGCCGCACCGAGCCCACGGGAGGCGGCGCCGCCCCGCCCCGGTCCCGCCCGGGCGAGGTGTGGTCGGGAGCACCCGGGTGGCGTCGGCGCGGTCACCGGGTCGCGTCATCGCCTGGGTCGCGTCGTCGGAGGGGAGGCGGCTGGGGCCGACGGACCGTAGAGCCACTCGTACTCGGGCGTGCCTGGACGCGGGCGCCGGACTGCCCGGGCCGCGGGGCCGCGCCATCGGTCATGCCCGAGACGGTACCGGGTCGCCGGTTCCCGGCGCGTCGCTGCGCTCTGTGACGGGTGTGGCTGGTGATACTGGCTTCCGAGAGTTGTGCCCCTTCCCCAGCACGAGAGGCTCCCGATGGCCGCCCGCCCTTCCCCGGGTCGCTGCCCAGCGCGACGTCCGGCGTCGCGGTGCCCCGGCGCGACAGCGAGGACCGCGCCGCGCGGGTGCGGTTCCGACGTGCGGTCGCGCTCATGCTCATGACGCTGGTGCTGCCCGGCTCGGCCCAGCTGGTGGCGGGCAACCGGCGGGTCGGCCGGATCGCCCTGCGGCTGTGGCTGCTCGTCGTGCTGGCCTTGCTGGCGACCGCCGTCGCGTCGGCACTCGACCACGGCGTCGCGTTCTGGCTGGTCTCCAACACCTGGTTGCTCGCGCTGCTGCGGTTGGCCCTGATCGCCGGCGCCCTGGGCTGGGCGGCGTTGTTCGTGGACTCCTGGCGGCTGGGCCAGCCGCTGAGCCTGCGGCAGAAGCAGCGGCTGGTCGCCGTCGGCCTGAACGGCGTGCTCAGCCTCACGGTGGCCGGGACCCTGCTGTTCGGCGCCCACCTGGTGGCCGTCCAGCGCGACTTCATGGTCACGATGTTCGGCAGTGGTGACGCCAGCGGCGCCACGCACGGCCGGTACAACGTGCTGCTGCTGGGCGGCGACTCGGGCGCCGGTCGCTGGGGGCTGCGTCCCGACTCGATCACCGTCGCGAGCATCGACGCGACGACGGGGAAGACGGTGCTCATCGGGCTGCCCCGCAACATGCAGAACTTCCCGTTCGCCGACGGCTCGGTGATGGACCGGAAGTTCCCCCACGGCTTCGACTGCGACGGCTGCTACCTCAACGGCGTGAGCACCTGGGCCGGCGACCACGTCGACCTCTTCAAGCACTCCGAGAACCCCGGTGTCGACGCCACGATCATGGCCGTCGAGGGCATCACCGACCTCAAGATCAACTACTGGGCGATGGTCAACCTCCAGGGCTTCAAGGACCTGGTGGACGCCGTCGGCGGCGTCCGGCTCACCGTGCGCCAGCCGATCCCGGTGGGGGGTCTGGGCGACGACGTCATCTACTACATCAAGCCCGGCACGCGCGTCCTGAACGGTCGCGACACGCTCTGGTTCGCCCGAGCCCGCGAAGGCTCCGACGACTACTCGCGGATGGCCCGGCAGAAGTGCGTCATGAACGCGATGCTGCACCAGATCAGTCCCGAGACGGCGTTGCGCAACTTCGAGAAGATCGCCAAGGCCAGCTCGGCGATGATCTCCACGGACCTGCCCCGGGGCGAGGTGGACCGCTTCCTCGCCCTCGCCCTGGAGGCCAAGTCCCAGAAGATCGCGACCGTCTCCCTCGTGCCGCCCCTGGTCAGCGACACCGCGCACCCGGACATGCAGGTCGTCCACGACGCCGTGGCGCAGGCCATCGAGCGGTCCGAGGGCACTGCGCCGAAGGCCCCGGCGGGCACCACGGGACCGAAGGCAAAGAAGCGCTCCCGGCCGATCACCGGTAGCTCCTACGGCAGCCTGCACGACGGCTATGCCGCCAACGAGTCGCAGGACCTGGGCGCGGTCTGCTGACAGCCGCCGGTGGTGCTCGCGGCCACGGCCCCGGGGTGACCCGTAGGGTGACCGCGTGAGCGAGGAACGCGCCGCCCCGCGAGGGCCGGGGAGGACCCGCGCATCGTGGCGGTCGTCGTCACGTTCAACCGCCTCCCGCTGCTGCAGCGGCTGGTGGACCGGCTCGCCGGCCAGCACCGGCTCGCGGAGATCCTCGTCGTCGACAACGCCTCGACCGACGGCACAGGGGAGTGGCTCGCCGCCCGGGCCGGCGTCAGCAGCGGCCCGCGGGTGGTCAGGTGCCGCTGCAGCACAACAGCGGCGGGGCGGGCGGCTTCCACGTGGGGCTCGAGCTGGCGGTCGAGCGGGGCGCCGACCTGGTCTGGCTGATGGACGACGACGGGCTCCCGGACGCCGACTGCCTCGACCGGCTGCTGGAGCACCACGGCGAGCTCGACTTCTGGGGCCCGGCCGTGCTCGCCGAGGACGACCCGAGCCGGCTCTGCTTCCCGATCCGGCTGCCGGGCAGCACCCGCGTGGTCCACGCCATGTCCGAGGTCGTCGCCGCCGCTCGCGACGGGCTGATCCGCGGGGTGGTCATCCCGTTCAACGGCGTCCTGGTCACGCGGGAGCTGGTGGAGCGGATCGGGCTGGTGCGCCACGAGTTCTTCATCTGGGGCGACGACGTGGAGTACCTCTGGCGGGCCGAGGCGGCCGGTGCCCGCATCGCCACCGTGGTCGACGCCCACGTCCGCCATCCGGCCACCGACGACCTGGGCACGCCCATGGCCTTCGGCCAGACGACGTACAACCACAGCCCGAGCGACCTCAAGCACTACTGCATGGCCCGGAACAACCTGGTGAACCTGCGCGACTACCGCGGGCCGCTGCACGCGGCAGCCTTCGTCGCCAAGACGGTGTGGTTCTACACCATCACCCGACCGAGCCGGTCTCGGCTGGGGCTGAGCGCCCGGGCGATGCTCGCCGGGCTGCGGGGCGACTTCACCGGCCACCGCCGCTTCCTCGGGTCCCCGGCCGCCGCGGCGGCCGCCGACCCACCGACCCGGTCGCCCGGGCCCGGTGACAGCGTCGCGGTCGTGGTGGTGACCTACAACCGCGCGGACCTGCTGGCCGGCATGCTCGACGCGCTGGCGGCGCAGACCCACGCGCCGGACGCCGTGATCGTCATCGACAACGCCAGCACCGACCACACCCAGCAGGTGCTCGCGCAGGAGCGCGGCCTGCCGCTCCAGGTGGTGACCGAGCCGGAGAACACCGGAGGCTCCGGTGGGTTCCACCACGGGCTCGGGCTGGCCTTCGAGCAGGGCTATGACCGGATGTGGCTGATGGACGACGACGTCCTCCCCGCGCCGGACTGCCTGGAGACGCTGCTGCGATACCCCGAGTCCTGCCTGATGGCCGTGCGCGAGGACCGGCATGGCCACCTGGTGGAGAAGTCGGCCGTCGACTTCGATCTGCGCAACCCGCTGGCGCTGCGCCCCAAGCGCGCCAGCGTGGAGGGCTCCTACGGCAGCCGCGCGGCGCTGCCCGAGCTGGTGGAGCTGCACGTGGTGGCCTTCGAGGGCTTCCTGGTGCACCGCGGCGTGGTGGCGACGATCGGCCTGCCCGACAGGTCGTACTTCATCTTCTACGACGACGCCGACTTCGCGATCCGGGCCCGACGGGCCGGCTACCGGATCTGGGGGGTCCGCGACGCCGTGCTGGTCCGCCAGCTCGACTTCGACCAGCAGCTCGCCCTGGACACCTGGAAGGGCTTCTACATGTACCGCAACCTGTTCGCCGTGCACTTCCGGTACGGCGAGAACGCGCTGGTGCGCGCGAAGCCCTACCTGATCACCGCGGGGGTCGTGGCCCTGAGCCCGCTTCGCGGTGGCCGGCGCGAGGCTGGCAATGTGATTCGTGCCATCACCGCCGCGCGAGGCATGCGCTCGATGCGAGGTCTGGCCGCCTCCCCCCGTTAGACTCGGCACCGCTGCACAGTCAGGAGCCTCACCCTTGTCAGAAGTCGACCAGCCAGATCTCGTCGTCGTCGGCTCCGGATTCTTCGGCCTCACCATCGCCGAGCGGTGCGCCACCGAGCTGGGCCTGCGGGTCCTGGTCCTGGAGCGCCGCCCGCACCTGGGAGGCAACGCCTACAGCGAGAAGGACCCGGAGACCGGGATCGAGGTGCACGTCTACGGCGCGCACCTGTTCCACACCTCCAACGCACGCGTGTGGGAGTACGTCAACCGGTTCACCACGTTCACCGGCTACCAGCACCGGGTCTTCGCGAAGTACCAGGGGCAGGTCTACTCATTCCCGATGAACCTCGCGCTCATCAACCAGTTCTTCGGGCGCTCCTTCACTCCCGACGAGGCGCGCGTCCTCATCGCCGAGCAGGCGAGCGAGATCGCGACGAAGGACGCCACCAACCTCGAGGAGAAGGCGATCTCCCTGATCGGGAGGCCGTTGTACGAGGCGTTCGTCAAGGGCTACACCGCCAAGCAGTGGCAGACCGACCCCACCGAGCTCAGCCCCGACATCATCACCCGGCTGCCCGTCCGCTACACCTTCGACAACCGCTACTTCAACGACACCTACGAGGGCCTTCCGACCGACGGCTACACCGCCTGGCTGGAGCGGATGGCCGACCACCCGAGCATCGAGGTGCGCCTGGGCACGGACTTCCTCGACCCCGAGGCCGGCTGGATGGAGCGCTTCCGCGGCGTCGTCCCGATCGTCCACACCGGCCCGGTCGACGAGTACTTCGGGCACTCCGAGGGCCGACTGTCGTGGCGCACGGTGGACCTGGAGCGCGAGGTGGTTCCCGTGGACGACTTCCAGGGCACCGCGGTGATGAACTACAACGACATCGACGTGCCGTACACCCGCATCCACGAGTTCAAGCACTTCCACCCCGAGCGCACCCACCTGCCCGGCAAGACCGTGATCGTGCACGAGTACAGCCGGTTCGCGGAGGAGGGCGACGAGCCCTACTACCCGATCAACACCGCCGAGGACCGTGCCATCCTGCTGCGCTACCGCGAGCTCGCGCGCACCGAGGCCGAGCAGCATCGGGTGCTGTTCGGCGGCCGGCTCGGCACCTACCAGTACCTCGACATGCACATGGCCATCGGTTCCGCGCTGTCGATGTTCGACAACTTGCTGCGCCCGCACTTCGAGGACGGAGTCGCGCTGGCCGGCGAAGGAGTGAACCCATGACCACCACCAGGCTGCTCCAGCGGCAGATCCTGCCGCTGGACCGCGACCTCGACGTCCTGCCGCTTTACCTCGACCCCGAAGAGGTCACGCTGGACGCCGACCGGTACACCATCGGCGGCAACCGCGCCGCCAAGGACCTCAACAACGCCGCGATCCGGCAGTCCACGTCGACGGGCCGCTCCATCCACCCCGACCAGATCGAGTCGCGCACGGCGATCCGGGTGCCGCAGGGGGACAAGCTCTCCTTCGGCACCTACTTCAACGCGTTCCCGGCGAGCTACTGGCGGCGGTGGACCGTCGTCGACGAGGTGACCCTCACCGTCGAGGTGACCGGTCGCGGCGCGACCGTGGTCGTCTACAAGTCGATGGCGCGCGGCCACAGCCAGCGCGTGGACGCCGCCACCACGGGAGAGGAGCAGAGCGGTCGCTTCGTCTTCGAGCTCAGCCTCCGGCCCTTCGTGGACGGCGGCTGGTACTGGTACGACGTCGTCGCGGGCGACGAGGACGCCGTGGTGACCTCGGCCGAGTGGACCGCCCAGGTGCCCGAGGACCGGGTCGACCACGGCACGACCGACGTCTGCATCACCACGATGAACCGTCCCGACTTCGTGGCCAGCTGGTCGGCCAGCTCGCCGACACCGAGGAGCTGCAGCCCTACCTCGATCAGGTCATGGTCATGGAGCAAGGCACGCAGCTGATGCGCGACTCGGAGTTCTTCCCGGCCGCCGAGAAGGCGCTGGGATCGCGGCTGCGGGTCATCGAGCAGGGCAACCTGGGCGGATCCGGCGGCTACGCCCGCGGCCAGCTCGAGTCCGTGCGCAAGGGCACGGCGACCTATGCCCTGATGATGGACGACGACGTCGTCTGCGAGCCCGAGGGCATCATCCGGGCCGTCACCTTCGCCGACCTCGCGCGGCGCCCGACGATCGTCGGCGGCCACATGTTCAACATCTACTCCCGCTCGCGGCTGCACAGCTTCGGCGAGATCGTGCAGCCGTGGCGGTTCTGGTGGCAGACCCGGCTCGACGGCTACAGCGACTGGGACTTCGCCGCGCGCAACCTGCGGTCGGCGCGCTGGCTGCACAAGCGTGCCGACGTGGACTTCAACGGCTGGTTCATGTGCCTGATCCCGCGGCAGGTCCTGGAGCGCATCGGCCTTCGCTGCCGCTGTTCATCAAGTGGGACGACAGCGAGTTCGGGCTGCGCGCCAGGAGGCCGGCTTCCCGACGGTCTCGCTGCCCGGCGCGGCGGTGTGGCACATCCCGTGGTCGGACAAGAACGACGGCTTGGACTGGCAGTCCTACTTCCACCAGCGCAACCGGTTCGTCGCCGCGCTGCTGCACTCGCCGTACGAGCGGGGCGGCCGGATGGTGCGGGAGTCTCTCAACCACCAGGTCAAGCACCTGGTCTCCATGCAGTACGCCACCGCGCAGCTGCGCCACCAGGCCTCGAGGACGTCCTCGCGGGCCCGCACGCGCTCCACGGGCAGCTGCCGACGAAGCTCGGCGAGGTGCGGGCGCTGATGACCCGGTTCACCGACATGCAGCTGAAGGCCGACCGCGACGACCTGCCGCCGGTGCGGCGCGACAAGCCGCCCAAGAAGGGCAAGGACGACGCGGAGATCCCCGGCCGGCTCTCGCAGCTGATCACCGCGGGGCTGATGCCGCTGCGCCAGCTGCGCCCGGTGCGCCCGATGTCGCGTGAGTTCCCCGAGACCGACCTCACGGCGATGGATGCCATGTGGTACCGCCTCGCCCGCTACGACTCGGCGGTCGTGTCGATGAACGACGGCACGTCCGCGGCGCTCTACCGGCGTGACCCCGAGCTCTTCCGCGACCTGCTCAAGCGCACGGTCGAGATACACCAGCGGCTGCACCGCGAGTGGCCGCGGCTGGCCGAGGAGTACCGCTCCGCGCTGGCCTCGGTGACCTCTCCGGAGGCGTGGGAGGAGACCTTCCGGCCCTGGACGGACGGCGACGATGACTGAGGCGGCCGCGCCCGCGCAGCAACCACTCGTCTCCCCCGCGTCGACGACGGGTCTGCTCGAGGTCTTCCGGCGCCGCTACCTGCTCCGGCTGCTGGTGCGCCGGGAGGTCCAGGCCCGCTACTCCGCGTCGGTGCTCGGGCTGCTCTGGTCCTACATCAACCCGCTCAGCCAGTTCGCGATCTACTACTTCGTGATGGGGGTGCTGTTCCACCTGCACCAGAACGTCCCGAACTTCGCGATCCACATGTTCTGCGGCATCATCCTCGTCCACTTCTTCAACGAGACGCTGAACGCGGGCACCAGGTCGATCGTGCGCAACCGGGGAATCGTGCAGAAGATGGCGGTCCCGCGGGAGATGTTCCCCGTGGCCTCGATGCTGGTCTCGGCGTTCCACGTCGTGCCCCAGGTGATCATCCTGCTCGTCGCCTGCTTCGTCACCGGCTGGCAGCCGGACGCGGTCGGGCTGGTCTCCGCGGCGCTGGGCGTGCTCATCATCGGCACCATCGGGACCGCGCTCGCGCTGGTCTTCTCGCTGGCCAACGTCTACATGCGCGACATGTCCAACGTGGTCAACGTGCTCACCAACTTCGTGCGCTTCGGCGTCCTGATGATCTACCCCTTCAGCATCGTCGACGAGCGCTTCGGCGGGCACACGCAGCTCTACCTGGCCAACCCGCTCGCGGACGCCGTGCTGCTGTTCCAGCGCGGCTTCTGGGTCGGCAGCACCAAGGACCCGGCGGCAACCGTGGCCAGTGACCTGCCGCCGCACCTGTTCGAGCGTGGCCTCATCGCGCTGGGCGCCGGGCTGGTGCTGCTGGTACTGGCCCAGCTGCTGTTCACGCGGTTCGAGAACAAGATTCCCGAGAGGCTGTGACCGTGGAGTCCATCATCGCCTCGCACGTCTCGAAGAACTTCACGCTCCGCTACCACCGCACCCTCAAGCAGATGTCGGTGGCCGCGCTGCGGGGGCGCGACATCAGCAACACCTTCCCGGCACTCGACGACGTGTCCTTCACCATCCAGCAGGGCGAGTCCGTCGGTCTGATGGGGCTGAACGGCTCCGGGAAGAGCACCCTGCTCAAGCTCATCAACGGGGTCATGCGGCCCGACTCCGGCACCATGCGGACCCGCGGCCGGATCGCCGGCCTGATCGCGACCGGGGCGGGCTTCCACGCCCAGCTCACCGGCCGCGAGAACCTCTACCTCAACGCCGCGATCCTCGGGATGAGCGAGGCCGAGACCAAGCGCAAGTTCGACGACATCGTGGAGTTCGCCGAGCTCGGCCGGCACCTGGACGGCCAGGTCGGCCACTACAGCTCGGGCCAGACCGCCCGACTGGGCTTCGCGATCGCGATCCACGTCGACAGCGACATCTTCCTCGCCGACGAGGTGCTGGCGGTGGGGGACCGGCCGTTCAAGAAGAAGTGCCTGGCCCGGATGCAGGAGATCCGCGAGAGCGGCCGCACCCTCGTCTACGTCAGCCACGCAGCCGGGTCCGTGCGCAAGATGTGCGACCGGGTGATCGTGCTCGAGGAGGGTCGCGTGGGCTTCGACGGCGGCACCGACGAGGGCATCCGCTACCTCAAGTACGACGACGACCCCGAGCTGGACCAGGAGCACGACGAGGACGACGAGCTCGGGGCCGACATCTGAGCCGAGCCCGGGACCGGGGCGCTCGCGGGCTCGTCGGCGCCCCCGCCGGCTTGACAAATCGAGACCTCTTCGGCGTGTCGACTGGAAATTACAGTCGTGTAGTTACTCAGAAAACCTTGCGGTGACCAGTGTGACTGGTGTGAAACTTGCTTCCGGTGTGACTCCTTCCCCCACACTCTGGAGCTTGTTCAGTGCGTCCCGGCCAGTCCCGCTTCGTCACCGGGTGCCAGCAGCTGCTGGTGCTCGGCGCCGTTCTCGCTGCCCTGACTCCCGCCGCCGGCGTGGTCAGCCTCGAGATCGTCGCGCGCCCTCCAGCCGGGTCAGGGCCGAGCCGGCCCGCCGGCGCGCCGGTCGCCCGCATGGAGTCTGCCCAGGTGCCCCTGCAGGCGGTGGACCCGACCGTGCGCGAGTACGCCCTCACCGCACCGCGAGGCGCCTCACGCCAGCGACCGGTCGCCGCCCTGGCCTCCACGACGACGGCCCCGGACGGCGCGGTCCAGCTGGTCAGCATGCCCACGCCGGTGTCCGGGTACGGCGCGGTCGGCCTCAGCTGGGCACCCCGGACCCGGCTCACTCAGGCCGACGCGGCGTTCTCCGTACGGACCCGCGTCACTGGCGGTGAGTGGTCGGCCTGGCAGACCCTGCCCTACGACCCCGAGCACGGGCCGGACCCCAAGAGCGACGAGGCCGAGCATGCCCGGCCCGGCACCGACCCGCTGCTGGTCGGCGACGTCGACGAGGTCCAGGTGCGCGCGGACCTGGCCGACCGGGCGCCGACCGACCTGAGCCTGGCGGTCATCGACCCGGGGACCGACGGCGCGACCGAGCAGGAGGCGCCCGCCCTCGACACCGGTGCCGGCGACCCCGAGGACTCGGGCGCCGCGCTGGAGGTGCAGCCCGAGGGCGGCACGAAGGCCACCGCCGGGTCGGGGCTCGCGCTGCAGGCCGCGACGTTCACCCCCAAGCCGCGGATCTTCTCGCGGGCCCAGTGGGGCGCGGACGAGTCGATGCGCGACGCCTCCTCGCTGCACTACTACGAGGTCCACGCGGGCTTCGTGCACCACACGGTCAACGCCAACGACTACACCCGAGCCGAGGTGCCTGCCCTCATCCGAGGGATCTACGCCTACCACGTGCGCGTGCGGGGGTGGAGCGACATCGGCTACAACTTCCTGGTCGACCGGTTCGGCCGCATCTGGGAGGGCCGGTACGGCGGGATCGACCGCCCTGTCGTCGGCGCCCACACGCTCGGCTACAACGACTACTCCTTCGCGATGTCCGCGATCGGGAACTTCGAGACCACCCAGCCCCGCCCCCGCATGCTGCGGGCCTACGGCGCGCTGTTCGCCTGGAAGCTCTCGCTGCACGGCGTGGACGCCAGCTCGACCCGGCAGAAGGTGGGCAGCAGCTACTTCCAAGCCATCAACGGCCACCGCGACGCCGCCGCGACGGCCTGCCCCGGGAGGTACCTCTACGCCCAGCTGCCGCTGATCCGCACCTACGCCGCTGAGGACCAGCAGGGCTGGGCGGGGCGGGAGCTGGAGAGCAACCTGGCCGGCAACCGCTACCCCGACCTCATCGTGCGCCGGGCCAGCGACGGGCAGGCGTTCGTGCTGCCGACCGGCGGCATGCTGCGGTTCACCAAGGCCAAGGCGCTGCTCAACGGCTGGGCCGCCGGCGACGTCGCGGTGGCCTCGCCCGATCTCACCGGCGACGGCCGCGGTGACGTGCTGGTCGGGGGCCGACGGCGTCGCCCGGATCTACCCCGGCGCGGGCGGCGCCGGGCTGGGTGCCCCGGTGCGGCCGACATCCGCCTTCGCGGGGCGCGACCTGATCGCCGCCGTCGGCGACCTCGACGGAAACGGCGCCAACGACCTGGTCGCCCGCAACCCCCGCCGGGGCACGCTCGTCGCCTACTGGGGCAAGCGCGCCGGCGGCTTCAAGCGCGCCTCGCTCACCGGTGGCGTCGGGTCGGCCGACCTCCTCACCGGCGCCGGCGACCTCACCGGCGACGGCCACCCCGACGTGCTCGTCCGGGACGGGGGCGTCCTGCGGGTCTACCCGGGCACCGGCCGCCGCGCCCTGGGGGCGGCGCGCGTGCTGAGCGGCGACTTCAGCCGCTACGGCGTGGTCCGCGGGCTGGGCGACTACACCGGCGACGGGGCCGACGACTTGTTCGTGCGCGAGACCGGCACGGGCGACTCCTGGATCCTGCCGTCGAACGGCGACGGGACGTTCGGGCACCGACTGGGTCCGTTCACGGGTCAGCGCACCCTCCAGGACCTCTCCGCCGCACAGCTGGCGGGCAACGCCGCCCCCGATCTCGTCGGCGTTCGCCGCGGCCGGCTGGTCCTGCTGCGCAACGCCGGCACCGTCAACCTGGGTCGGCCGATCGCCACCGGCCTGAGCCTGCGCAACGCCGACCTGGTGCTCAACGCCGGCGACTGGGACCGCGACGGCCACGGCGACATCATCGCGCGCAGCGCCCGCACCGGTGTGCTCCGGCTCCGGCTCGGCGACGGCAAGGGGCACTTCGGCAACGGGATCAAGATCGGCGCCGGCTTCGAGTCGGTCGACCTGCTCGCCGCCGTCGGGGACATGACCGGGGACGGCTGGCCCGACCTGATGGGACAGCCCCGCGGCCGGGCCATGCGGATCTACCCGGGCAACGGCACCGCCGGCCTGCGGTCGTCGTACGTCGCCTACAGCGGCATCGCGGCCGCCCAGCAGGTCGGCGTCGGCCGCTGGAACGCCGACGGGTCGCCGGACACGATGGTGCGCTCGGGCCGCACGCTGCGGCTCTACCCGGGCAACGGCCCCGGCGGGCTGACCAGCCCCGCTCAGACCCTCGACGTGAACGTCGGCAGCTACGACTGGGTGGTCGGGGTGAGCGATCTCGGGATGACCGGTCATGCCGACGTGATCGTGCGGGGCCGCAAGACCGGCTTCCTCTTCGTGCTCAAGGGGACCGACAGCGGCTTCGCGCCGCGCCGGCTCCTCGGTGAGGGGATGGGGGTCTACGACCTGGCCGGGTGACCGGGGAAGCGCGCGGTTCCGCGCTCGGCGGCGTACGTCGCGTCGAAGCGCTTCGGGTCCGCGCGGGTCACCAGGACCAGCGAGCCGCCGCGGGACAGCGGCTGGGTGAGGCAGGGCAGCCCGTGCCGGGACGCCGGGTTGGCCTCCGTCACCAGCCGACCGCCCTCCTCCAGGAGGGTGCCCGCGGCGGCTCGGCTCCACAGCTCGTCGTGGCTGACGCCCTCGACCGCCACGTCCTCGCCCGCCGCAGGGTCGAACGCCACGAAGGCGTCGGGCTGGGCCCAGACCTCCACGCCCAGGTCGACCACGCCGGGCGGCGGCGGGTCGGCGAACCGCGCGGCCATCGGCAGCAGCGCGCTGGCCAGCACCGGCGTGCTGGCGTCGGCCCACCCGGCGAGACCTTCCGGGCCGCACACGACCAGGTCGGGAGGGGTGACCTCCGGCCGAGCCTCCCGAGGGGCGTCAGGCCAGCGCACCTGCGCGCCCACCTGCCACACCGCGCCCAGCACCACGGCGCCGAGCCAGTGCGTCGGGAGGTCGACCACCACGACCCCGCCGCGTTCGATGTCGAGCTGGTCGGCGAGCAGCCCCGCGGTCTTGGCCACCCAGTTGGCGTAGGTCGTGACCGACAGCTCGGTGCGCTCGCCGGTCGCGAGGTCGTAGTAGGTCACCAGGGGCTGCTCGGGGTGGTGGCGCAGCCGGTCGCCCAGGACGTCGGAGAAGGTGGTCACGGTGCCGGCCTCGCCGCCGGGCGCAGCAGCACGACGTCGCCCTCGCCGGGCTCGGCCGACCAGCCGAAGGCGAAGGCCAGGGTGGTGGCCACGGATCGCGGGCCGGCCACCTGGAGCTGCGCCGGCCCCAGCCTCGTCGAGGCGCCGGGCAGCACCTGTGCCAGCGCCTCCTCCAGCTCGGCCACGGGCGCCGCCGGCCCGAAGACCGGCTGGTCGTCGAGACGCCCTCGGAGCGCGGCCACGACGGCCTCGCGGGCGCCGTACCCGAACATGTCGGCATCGAGCGTCCGGACCAGCGCCGCGGCGCCCGGCCCGTGCTCACCGGGCGGCAGCAGAGCTCACCCAGCCCGCGCACCACGGCGAGCGGCCGGCCGGTGAGCTTGCCACGCACGAGCTCCGTGGCGGCGGCGACCTCGTCGGCGATGGCCGGCGCCGTCACCGCCAGCTCGTTGCCGTGGGCGTCGACAGCCCCGGCGTACGACAGCAGCGGTGGCAGGCCGGCGGCTCCGATGGCCAGGTCGGTCTGACCCTCCCGCCACGCCCGGCCGGCCGTGTCGGTGACGACGACGGCCACGTTGCCGCCCGACCGGTCGAGCAGGCCCGACCGCAGCCGACGGGCCGAGCCGTCGGGGTCCACGGGCAGCAGCGCCACTCGGCCCGGGGGACGTGCGAGGAGTCGACGCCCGCCGCGGCCATCGTCAGCCCGTGCCGGGTCCGCACGATGAGCGTCGGCCCGCGGCGCGCGACCACCCGGACGGCCTCGGACGCCACGGCGGACTCGCGGTCTCCCGCGCGGACCCTCCCCTCCGCCTTGCTGACGACCTTGCTGGTGACCACGACGACGTCGCCGGAGCCGGGCCGGCAGTGGTCCAACACCAGGGCGACGAGGTCGGTGTCGCTGCCGACCTCCGGTACGCCGTCGGGTGCCCAGACCTCGAGCCGGCCGGTCACCGGCGCACCAGGCTCACCGCGGCGGCTGCCATCGCCGCCGTGGCGTCGTCGTCGGTCATCAGCAGGGGCACGGCGGCCGCCCGCAGCCCCGCCGCCTCCAGGCGCGGGAGCTGCCCGGCGTCGCTCTCGTCGACCAGCCACCCGTCGAGCAGCCCGCCGCCGGCCCGCGCCCCGTAGTGCTCGGCGACCCCGGCGGCCGACACCTCGACGCCCAGCGAGGCCAGCAGCTGCTCGGCCATGCCGCGCAGGTGGTGGCCGGCGACGATGGGGAGAGGCCGACCACCGGTGCCGAGGTCTCGGCCAGGGCCGCCCGGATCTCGCTCACGCCGAGGATGGTGCCCACCGAGACGACGGGGTTGGAGGGCGGCAGGATCACCACGTCCGCGCGCGTGATCGCGTCGACCACGCCGGGTGCGGCCGTGGCCTCGTCGACGCCCACCACGACGATCGCCTCGGCCGGCACCGCGGCGCGCAGCCGCACCCAGTACTCCTGGAAGTGGACCACCCGGCGGCCGCTCGGCGAGTCCGGGTCGGGGATCGCCACGTGGGTCTCGACCCGGTCGTCGCTCATCGGCACGATCTCCACCCCGGGCTGCCACCGGCGGCAGAGTGCGGCTGTGACCTGCGACAACGGGTAGCCCGCCTCGAGCATCTGGGTGCGCACCAGGTGCGTGCCGAGGTCCCGGTCGCCGAGCCCGAACCAGGTCGGCTCGACGCCGTACGCCGCGAGCTCCTCACCGGCGTGCCAGGTCTCCTCACGGCGGCCCCAGCCGCGCTCCTCGTCGATGCCCCCGCCCAGGGTGTACATCACCGTGTCGAGGTCGGGGCACACCTTCACGCCGTGCACCCACCAGTCATCGGCCGTGTTCACCACCGCCGTGATCGTCGCGTCCGGGGCGACACCCGCCCCTGCCAGCGCGCCGTGACGAACCCCGTGGCGGAGCCCGCGCAGGAAGCGCGCTCCGCCGACGCCGCCGGAGAGCACGGTGATGCGTTGCATGCCCACACCCTCTCGCATCCGGCCCCGAGCCGGCCCTGGGGTCTTGTCCTGCGGGCCGGTCCTGGGCTGGACCGGTGTGGTCCATACCATTTCCGGGCTTGACTTTAGGTGCACGACAGGCATGTAATTCCCACAATGTCTTTACCGGCGTGGTCGACGCCCGCACCGCGGGGGTGCGGGGCCAGCGGGTGGGGACGCTGGGGTCGAGGACAGACGGTCCGAGACCCAGGGTCGAAAGGGCGGTCTACCGTGCGAGAGCTGTTTCTCCTCGAGCCGGATGCAGACGAGGCGAGCTGGCAGGAGCGTGCCCTGTGCGCGCAGACCGATCCCGAGGCCTTCTTCCCCGAGAAGGGGGGCTCCACGCGGGAGGCCAAGAAGGTCTGCCTCACCTGCGACGTGCGCGGCGACTGCCTGGAGTACGCCCTCATGAACGACGAGCGGTTCGGCATCTGGGGCGGCCTGTCCGAGCGGGAGCGGCGCAAGCTGAAGAAGCGCGCCGTCTAGCACCGATCCGAGGGTCGGTACGCTGCCCCGGTGACGGTCGCGGCACTCCTGGTCTGCCATGACGGGGCCAGGTGGCTCCCGGCGGTGCTCGAGGGGCTTCGCACGCAGACCCGGGCCCCGGAGCGGGTGGTCGCGGTCGACACCGGGAGCCGCGACGGCAGCGTCGAGCTGCTGCTGGCGGCCCTGGGCGAGTCCTCGGTCAGCTCGGCCCGGGTGGGCACGTCCTACCCGGAGGCGGTCGACCTCGGCCTGGCCGAGGTGGGCGACGCGGACTGGGTGTGGCTGCTGCACGACGACTCCAACCCGGCACCCACGGCGCTCGCCGAGCTGCTCCGCGCGGCGGACGAGAACCCTCGCGCCGAGGTCCTCGGCCCCAAGCTGCGCGAGTGGCCGTCGCTGAAGCGACTGCTCGAGATCGGGGTCACGATCAGCGGCACCGGCCGGCGCGAGACCGGCCTGGAGCGCGGGGAGTACGACCAGGGCCAGCACGACGAGGTGCGCCGGGTTCTGGCCGTCAACACCGCGGGCATGCTGGTCCGACGGCGGCTGCTGGTCGAGCTGGACGGCTTCGACCCGAACCTGCCGATCTTCGGCAACGACCTCGACTTCGGCTGGCGGGCGGCGGCGGCCGGGCACACCACGATCGCGGTCCCGCAGGCCGTGGTGTTCCACGCCGAGGCGGCGCATCGCGGCGTCCGGCGGACCGCCGTGACCGGCCACCACACGCACTTCCAGCAGCGGCGGGCCGCGCTCTACACCCTGCTCGCCAACACCAGCGGGCGGTCGCTGCTCGTCCAGACGATGCGGCTGGGTCTCGGGAGCCTGGTCCGGGCCCTGGGTTTCCTGCTCGTGCGCGCGGTCGGCGAGGCGCTCGACGAGCTGGCCGCGCTGGCCTCGGTCTACGTGCGCCCGGGGGTCGTCCGCGCGGCTCGGAGGGCCCGCCGAGCGCACCAGGTGACCGACCCGCGGGAGGTCCGTGCGCTGCTCGCCCCGCGCTGGCTGCCCTACCGGCACGGCCTGGACTTCGTGGGTGACCTGGTCGCGGCCGCCACCCGCCAGGCCCAGGACGTCGCGGAGCGCCGCCGGGCCGCCAAGCTGGAGGAGGAGGGCCCGGTCGCGGCCGCGCGCCCGCACGCGGAGGACGACGAGGAGGAGCTGATCGAGGACACCGGTCTGGTGGCCCGGTTCCTCACCAACCCGGTCGCCGTGGCAGCCGCCGTCTTCCTCGTGGCCGCTCTGGTCGGGGCCAGGGACGCGCTCGGCCACGTCTCGGGGGGTGGGCTCTCACCGGCTCCCGCCGACACGGCCGACTGGTGGCGGCTGCACCTGCAGAGCTGGCACGCCGTCGGCCAGGGCAGCGGGCTGCCGGCACCGCCGTACGTCGCTGTGCTGGCGCTGCTGGCCAGCCTTCTCCCGGGCGGGCCCGCCACCGTCGTGTCCGCCCTGCTCCTGCTGGCCGTGCCGATCGCGTGGTGGGGCGCCTGGCGCTTCCTGCGGGTCGTGGGACACCTGCTGCGCGCGCGCGGGTCCGGCCGCTGGCTGCTGCTCTGGGGTTCCACCACCTACGCCCTGGTGCCGGCCACGAGCGGGGCGTGGGGCGAGGGTCGGCTCGGCACCGTGCTGGTGGCGGCGCTCCTGCCCTGGCTGGCCCATGCCGCGCTCGGGCTGGCCGACCCCGAGCCGGACCGGCGCTGGCGGGCGGGCTGGCGGGCGGGGCTGCTGCTCGCGCTGACCGCTGCGTTCGCGCCGGCCCTGTGGCTGGGCGCCGTGCTGCTGGGGGTGGCCCTGCTCACGATCGTCCAGCGGCTGGCGCCGGGAGCCGTCGGCCGGCGCTCGGTGCTCGGCCCCCCAGTGGTGACGGCGCTGGTTCCCCCGGTGCTGCTGGCCCCTTGGTGGCTGCCGCTCCTCCTCCACGGTCCGCGCGCGGGGCTGCTGCTCGGCACCGGTCGGGTGCCGGCGGAGTCGCTGGGGGTGCGGGACGTGCTGGCCGGCCACGCCGCCGCCGGCGGCGCTCCGGCTGCCCTGGGCGCGACTCTGCTGGTGGCGGGCCTGCTCGCGCTGCTGCCGTCGGCCGCTCGCGTCCTCACCCTCGCCTGCTGGGTCGTGGCGGCGGTGGCGGCCGTCGTCCTGGCGGGGCTGGCCCGGGTCAGCATCCCGACCACGGGCGGGCAGACCTGGCCCGCGGTGGGGGCCTTCGTGGTGGTGGTCCTGGCCGCCATGGTGACCGCAGTGGTGCTCGCCGAGCCCGAGCTGTGGCGCGGCCGGCTGGCGCCGGCCCGGCGGTTCGCCCGGCCGGCGGTCGCCGTCGCGCTGGCCGCGGTGCCGATCGTCGGCCTGGGCTGGTTCGCCCAAGGTGGCCACGATGTCCTCGACCGCACGTTGGCGACCGAGGTGCCGGCGTACATGGAGCAGAGCTCGGTGCTCGGTCCCGAGCACGGGGTGCTGCTCATCGACGGCACGGTCGAGTCGGGCGTCACCTACGTCGTCCGGCGCGACGACGGCATCACCCTGGGCGAGGACGAGGTCGCGGCGCTGACCCCCGAGAACGACGAGCTGACCCGTGAGGTGCGCACCCTCATCTCGCGGCCGACTCCGGCCGTGGTCACCGGTCTGGCCGAGCGCGGCATCGAGTACGTCGTGCTGCGCGCACCGGCCGACGGCCAGATCTCGGCCACGCTCGACGCCGCCTCCGGGCTGGACCAGGCCAGCGCCGAGGACCGGCGGACCCGCGCCTGGCGGGTCGACCGCGCACTGCCCCCGGGCGCCGTCGCGGGGCCGGCGTCGGCGCTGCGCACCGCCCTGCTGGTGGTCCAGGTGCTGGCGCTGCTCGTCGTCTGCGTGCTGTGCGTGCCGTCGCGGCGGGTTGCGCGATGAGCGCGACCGCCGGCAGCCGCGCTGACCGCGGCCGGGCCCGGCGCCGGGTGGACCTGACCGTGGTCCTGGCGCTGGTGCTCCCGCTCGTGGTGCTGGCGGCGGTCCTCACCCTGTCGCCTCGACAACGCGCCGAGCAGGTGCACCCGCCCGAGCTCGCGCCCCTGGGCCGGGCCGATCTCGGCTGCCCGCGCGGTGTCACGGCCGCCGCCGCCGTCCGGGTTGCGGGCGAGGCACCGGCGCCCGCGGAGGCCGAGGTGCGCCCGCTGCCGCACTCCGGCGAGGGCGAGCCGCAGCCGCTCGCCGTGCCGGCGGCCGGCGTGGCCGTGGTGGCCGCCCAGCGCGAGGCCGCGGTCGTCACGGGGCGCGATGAGCTCGCCCCCGGGCTGCGCGCGCTCCGCCTGGACGGCCGCCGGCTGGCCGCTGTCGCGTGCGCCCTCCCCTCACCCGAGCTGGTTCACCGGGCTCGGTGCCCGGTCGACCCACGCCTCCGTGCTCGAGCTGGACAACCCGGACGCCGGGGCTGCGGTGGTCGACGTCACCGTCTACTCGCGCCGCGGCGTCCTCGACGTCCCCGACCTCCGCGGCCTGCGCATCCCCGGTCGGTCCTCGACGGTCGTCGACCTCGCGGCGACCGTCCCGCGTCGGGGGACCTGGCCGCCCGGCTCGTGGTCTCGCGCGGCCGGGTGGTCACCTCGGTGCTCGACCAGGTCGGCCGGGCCGGCGCGGGAGTGGAGTCCTGGGAGTGGCTGCCGGCCCAGGCGGCGCCCGATGGCGCCACCCTGCTGGTAGGCGTGGCCCCGGGGCCGGGCCGCCGGCGGCTGGTGGTCGCCAACCCCGGCGACAGCGAGGCCAGGGCGACGGTCCGGCTGGTGACGCCCCAGAGCCTGTTCGCCCCGGCCGACGCGCCCGAGCTCCGGCTCGCCCCCGGTGCGGTCGGCACCCTCAACCTCGCGCCCGTGCTCCGCGGCTCGTCGGGCAAGGACGTGCTCGGCGTGCTGGTCGAGGGCACCGGGCCGGTGACCGCAGGGCTCGCCATGAGCGTGGGCAGCGACCGCGCCCTGGTGTCGGGCGGCGGACGCGTGACCACGGACGCCGCGGCGGTCCTTCCTCCCGGCCGGGCCCGGGTGGAGCTGGCCGGCGCGTCCTCGCCGGGCGTGGCCGACATCGTGTCGCTCGGTGCCGACGGGACCCAGCTCGCGACCGAGCGGGTGGAGCTCGTGCCCGAGCGCGGCGCGGTCGTCGAGCTGCCCCGCGGCACGGCAGTGGTGCGGGTCAGCGTTCAGCGGGCGTCGGTGGTCGGCTCCGTCGTGGTGACCGCTCGAGGGACGGTCGTGCTGCCGCTCACCGAGTCCGTGCGCAGCGACCTGCAGCCCTGGGTGTTCCCGGCGGGCTGACCCGTGCTCAGCCGGCGTCGTACCGCGGGTCGACGTCCTCGGGAGGCAGCCCCACCAACTCGGCCACCTGCTCGACGAGCACGGTGTGCACCAGCGCCTCGAGGTCGGCAGCGGTCGTGCAGCGGTGCTCGATGGGGCGCCGGAAGAGCACCAGCCGCGTGGCGGTGGTGCCGCTGCCGCGGATCAGCGAGGAGAGCGGGACCCGGTCGGAGTCCCAGTCGTCGGGGAGCTGGGGGGTGTCCTCCACGGCGTACTCCACCAGGCCCAGCCGGTCGTGCCACCGCCGGTCGAGGTCGGCGACCAGCTCGACGACGAGCCGGTCGAACCGCTCGCGTCCGGTCGGGGTGGCCGGTGTCCCCGGCCGCTCGGGCAGCACTGCCGGTCCCCGCATACCGCGGCCGTGACGGTCACGGACCCGCCGGTCCGTCCCCACGGCCCGCTGCGGCCGACACCCGACGTGGTCACACCGCGAGCCTAAGCGGACGGGGCGCGGGTCGGCGGTACCGTCTGCCGCGTGAGTCCCACCCGTCGTTGCTCGCGCACCGCCTGCACGCGTCCGGCCGTCACCACGCTCACCTACGTGTACGCCGACCAGACCGCCGTCCTGGGACCCCTCGCCCTGCACGCCGAGCCGCACGCCTACGACCTGTGCGCCGCGCACAGCGAGCGGCTGTCCGCTCCTCGCGGCTGGGAGGTCCTGCGCCTCGCACCGGACCCCGCCACCGTGGGGCCGAGCAGCGACGACCTGCTCGCCCTGGCCGACGCGGTCCGCGAGGCGGCCCGGCCGGCGGAGCCTGCGCCCGCCGCCCTGGCCGCCGAGACCGGCCGCGAGACGGCCCGTCGCGGGCACCTGCGGGTGCTGACGACCGAGTGACGGCGGGCGGTGGCGGCGCACTAGGCTGGGCGCACTGCCCCACCCGAGCCCGCACCGTCGGGACCGTCAGGAGCTCGCATGAATCTCGACCCGGCCCTGCTGGAGATCATCGTCTGCCCCGCCTGTCACGGTCACCTCGAACCGACCGGCGAGGAGCTGGTGTGCGGCGGCTGCGGGCTGGCCTACCCGGTTCGAGACGACATCCCCGTCCTGCTCGTGGACGAGGCCCGGAAGCCGGCCTGAGCACCTAGGGCGACACCGTGACCTGGTTCGACGAGGGACGCCTGGACGACGCGCGCGCGCTCGCGTCCGCGGATCTGGTGCTGCGCTCCCTGGCCGAGTCGGGGGCGCGGGTCCGCCGGGAGGCACACGATGCCGACGCGGCCCTGCAGGAGGCGGTCGTGCGGGCGCGCGAGCAGGACCGGCCCCGCGCCGTGGTGGCGGCGGGCCCAGACTCCCGGCTGCTGCGGGCGGTGCTGGAGCCCTGGTGCCCGGTGCCCTTCGTGGCCTGGCCCGCCGCGGGGCTGCCGGGATGGGCCGGAGGCATGGACCTCGTGGTCGTGCTCGCGCCGTCGGGCACCGACTCGGGGCCGCCTCGGCGGCGGCCGAGGCCGTCCGCCGGGGCTGCCAGGTGGTCGTCGCGGCGCCTGCTCACTCCCTGGTGGCCGAGCACGCGGCCGGCCGCTGGACGACGCTGCTGCCGACGAGCACCGGCGACCAGCTGGCGACGGCCGTGGTGATGCTGGAGCTGCTGGACCGGGTCGGCCTCGGCCCGCGCGCCGATGCGGAGAGCGTCGCGACGGCGCTGGACGAGGTGGCCGTGGCGTGTTCACCGCATCGCGACCTCGCGGTGAACCCGGCCAAGATGCTCGCGATCGCGATGGCCGACACCGTTCCCGTCGTGTGGGGCGGCTCGGTGCTGGCGGCGCGAGCCGCGCGGCGGGTCGCCGAGTCGATCCGGCGGGCGTCGGGACGCTCCGCGCTGGCCGGCGACGCTGAGCACCTGCTGCCCGTGCTCGAGGCGTCCCGCCGTCGCGACGTGTTCGACGACCCGGTCGCCGACGGGGCCGCCGCCCGGCCGCTGCTGCTCGTGCTCGACGACGGTGCCGAGGACGCGGTCGTCCGCGAGCACCGAGGGCTGCTGCGCAGCGCCGCGGCGGATCGCGGCATCCGGGTCGAGACGGTGGCGACGCAGGCCCCCACCGAGGTCGCCCGCTACGCCTCGCTGGTGCTCTCCGGGCGGTACGCCGCCGAGTACCTCCGGCTCGGCCTCGTCGAGGAGGCGTGAGCAGGTGAGCGCCGGGCTGTTCGGACTGCTCGACGACGTCGCGGCCCTGGCTCGGCTGGCCGCGGCCTCCGTCGACGACGTGGGCGCCGCCGCGGGGCGGGCCAGCGCCAAGGCCGCGGGCGTCGTGGTCGACGACACGGCCGTCACGCCGCAGTACGTCCACGGCGTTGCCGCGGACCGGGAGCAGCCGATCATCCGCCGGATCGCCCGCGGCTCGGTGCTCAACAAGCTCGTGTTCATCCTGCCGGTGGCCCTGCTGCTCAGCCAGTTCCTGCCGTGGCTGCTCACGCCGATCCTCATGCTCGGCGGCAGCTACCTGTGCTTCGAGGGCGCGGAGAAGCTCTACGAGCGACTCTCCGGCCACCAGGGCGGCGAGGCCGGCCTCGCGGTCGAGCGCGGCCCGGAGGCCGAGCAGGCGATGGTCCGCGGGGCCATCCGCACCGACCTCATCCTCTCGGCGGAGATCATGGTGATCGCCCTGGACGAGGTGACCGAGGAGCCGCTCGTCTCGCGGGCGGTCATCCTGGTCATCGTGGCACTGCTCATCACCGCCCTGGTGTACGGCGTCGTCGCGCTGATCGTGAAGATGGACGACGTCGGGCTCCTGCTCGCCCAGCGGTCGTCTCGGGCCGCGCAGCGCGCCGGGACGGCATTGGTGCACGGGATGCCGGCACTGCTGGCGCTCATCTCCGCGGTCGGGGTCGCCGCGATGATCTGGGTGGGCGGACACATCATCCTGGCGGGCCTGGACGAGCTGGGCTGGCACGCGCCGTACGCGCTGGTCCACCACGTCGAGGAGGCAGCCCGCGACGCGACGGGGGCGGTCGGCGGGATGCTCGCGTGGCTGGTCGACACCGCCGCCTCGGCCCTGCTGGGACTGCTCTGGGGTGCCGTTCTCGTCGGGCTGCTCCACCTCGCCCGACGACTCGCCCCGGGTCGGGCCGGGGCCGGTCACTGACCCCCGGGAGCCCGGTCCGACGATTCTTGTCCCGTCGGTGCGGAGGTCTACGCTGGCGAGCATGGACTTCAAGGTCGCCGACCTCTCCCTGGCCGACTTCGGTCGCACCGAGATCACGCTGGCCGAGCACGAGATGCCCGGTCTGATGGCCATGCGGGCGCGCTATGCCGACGCGCAGCCGCTGCGCGGGGCGCGCATCGCCGGGTCCCTGCACATGACCGTGCAGACCGCCGTCCTCATCGAGACGCTGGTGGCGCTCGGTGCCGAGGTGCGGTGGGCCTCCTGCAACATCTTCTCGACCCAGGACCACGCCGCCGCGGCGGTCGCCGTCGGCCCCGAGGGCTCCGTGGAGCAGCCGACGGGAGTGCCCGTCTTCGCGTGGAAGGGCGAGTCGCTGGAGGAGTACTGGTGGTGCACCCAGCAGATCCTGCGGTGGCCCGACGCGGGCGACGGCAGCAAGCGGTTCGCGAACATGATCCTCGACGACGGTGGCGACGCCACCTTGCTGGTGCACCTGGGCGTCGAGGCCGAGAAGGTCGGCCACGCTCCCGACCCGGCCACCGCCGAGAGCCATGAGCAGCGAGTCGTCTTCGAGCTGCTGGCGCTGTCGCTCGCCGAGTCCGACGACCGGTGGACCCGCATCGCCAACGAGATCCGGGGCGTCACCGAGGAGACCACGACGGGGGTGCACCGCCTCTACGAGCGAATGCGGGAGGGCACCCTGCTCATCCCGGCGATCAACGTCAACGACTCCGTCACCAAGTCCAAGTTCGACAACAAGTACGGCTGCCGCCACTCGCTGGTCGACGGCCTCAACCGGGCGACCGACGTCCTGATCGGCGGCAAGGTGGCCGTCGTCTGTGGCTACGGCGACGTCGGCAAGGGCTGCGCGGAGTCCCTGCGCGGTCAGGGCGCTCGGGTCGTCGTGACCGAGATCGACCCGATCTGCGCCCTCCAGGCGGCCATGGACGGCTACCAGGTGACCACGCTGGACGACATCCTCCCCGTGGCCGACATCGTGATCACCGCGACGGGCAACCGCGACGTCGTCTCGGCCGAGCAGATGAGCCGGATGAAGCACCAGGCGATCGTCGGCAACATCGGGCACTTCGACAACGAGATCGACATGGCCGGTCTCGAGTCCTGGCCGGGCGTCGTGCGCACCACCGTCAAGCCGCAGGTCGACGTGTTCACCTTCCCGGCTGGCAACGGCGTGATCGTGCTCTCCGAGGGCCGGCTGATGAACCTCGGCAACGCGACCGGCCACCCGTCGTTCGTGATGTCGAACTCCTTCACCAACCAGGTCCTGGCGCAGATCGAGCTCTTCACCAAGCCCGAGGAGTACCCAGTCGGCGTCTACGTGCTGCCCAAGCACCTGGACGAGGAGGTCGCCCGGCTGCACCTGGCGGCCCTCGGGGTGAAGCTCACCGAGCTGACGTCCGCGCAGGACCGACTACCTCGGCGTACCCGTGGCCGGCCCCTACAAGGCCGAGCAGTACCGCTACTGAGCCCTACCCCTCCGGCTGGTCGACGGCTGGCACACTGGGGGGTATGAGCCAACCTGCGGAGTACGCCGCCAAGGGGCGGGTGCTGGTCGTCGACGACGACGCCTCCCTGGCGGAGATGCTGACGATCGTGCTGCGCCAGGAGGGCTTCGAGTCGCGGGTGTGTATGCGCGGTGACGAGGCCGTGTCGGCCTTCCACGACTACCGCCCGGACCTCGTCCTGCTGGACCTCATGCTGCCCGGCACCGACGGCATCGACGTGTGCAAGCAGATCCGCGCGGAGTCCGGAGTGCCGATCGTCATGCTCACCGCGAAGGGCGACACCGTCGACGTGGTGCTCGGCTTGGAGTCCGGGGCCGACGACTACATCGTCAAGCCCTTCAAGCCCAAGGAGCTGATCGCCCGGATCCGTGCTCGGGTGCGCCGGCTGGACGTGCCGTCCACGGACTCCCTGTCGATCGGCGACCTGGAGATCGACGTCGCCGGGCATGCCGTCTCCCGGCACGGCGCACCGGTGAACCTCACCCCGCTCGAGTTCGACCTGCTCGTCTGCCTGGCCCGCAAGCCCTGGCAGGTGTTCACCCGGGAGGTGCTGCTGGAGCAGGTGTGGGGCTATCGCCATGCGGCCGACACCCGGCTGGTCAACGTGCACGTCCAACGGCTGCGGTCCAAGATCGAGCACGACCCTGAGAACCCCGAGATCGTGGTCACGGTGCGCGGTGTGGGCTACAAGGCGGGCAGCTCCTGAGTGGGCTGGTCGGGTCCTGAGGCTGCGTGATGTCCTCGGTGCAGGCGCCGGGCGCCGTCCGCCGGGCGCTCACCTTCTGGCGGCGTTCCATCCAGGCACGGGTGGTCGCCAGCACGGTGCTGCTCTCGCTCCTCGTCGTCGGCGGCGTCGGCTGGTTCCTGCTCACCCAGACCCGGGACGGGCTGCTGGACAAGCGGGTCAGTGCCGTCGTGCTGCAGGCCACGGCCGAGACCGAGGTGGCGCGGCAGGCGCTGGCGACGGCACCGGGCACCGACGTCGACGTCGCGGGCCAGCGGGTCGCCCTCATCGAGCCGCTGAAGGAGCGTGGTAGCGCGGGCGGGTTCCAGGTCGTGCTCGCGGGCCCTATCCGCTCCTCCTCCACGCTGATCAGCGACGGCGTCGTACTCAACAGCGCCGGGCTCGACATCGCGAGCGTGCCGGTGCGGCTGCAGCGCCACTTCGCGGAGGCGGCGACGACCCGCAACGACACCACGACGGCGTGGACGTACACGGCGATCACCACGACGTCGCAGTCCGGCCGCACCACCTCCCAGCCCGGTGTCGTGGTGGGCGCCCCGGTGCGGCTTCCGGCCGACGACCGGATCTACACCGTCTACTTCCTCTACCCGCTCGACGAGCAGGCCGAGACGCTGGGGCTGATCACCCGCGCCCTGGCCACGGCTGCGGTCCTGCTGGTCGTCTTCGTCGGCGGGCTGACCTGGCTGGTGGCCCGGCAGGTCGTCACCCCGATCCGGATGGCCCGCCGGGTCGCCGAGCGGCTGGCCGCGGGCGAGCTGCGGGAACGACTGCTGGTCTCGGGGGAGGACGACCTGGCGCGGCTGGCGACGTCGTTCAACCAGATGGCGTCGAACCTGCAGCGTCAGATCCGCCAGCTCGAGGAGCTCAGCCGGGTCCAGCGTCGGTTCGTCTCGGACGTGTCCCACGAGCTGCGGACGCCGCTGACGACGGTCCGGATGGCCAGCGACGTGCTGCACGACGCCCGGGAGCGCTTCGACCCCGCGACCGCGCGGGCCGCGGAGCTGCTGCAGACCGAGCTGGACCGTTTCGAGACGCTGCTGTCGGACCTGCTGGAGATCTCTCGCTTCGACGCGGGGGCGGCGGTGCTCGAGCTCGACGACGTCAACCTCGTGGACGTCGCCCATCGCGTGGTCGCGTCGGCCCAGCTGCTCGCCGACCAGCGCGGGACTCGCGTGCTGGTGCGAGCTCCCGACCATCCCTGCCTCGCCGAGGCCGACGTACGCCGGGTCGAGCGGATCCTGCGCAACCTGGTGACCAACGCCATTGACCATGGGGAGACCGGCGACGTCGTGGTGGAGGTCGCCGGCGACGAGGAGGCGGCCGCGGTGACGGTGCGCGACCACGGTATCGGGCTCGGTCCCGGGGAGTCGGCGATGGTGTTCAACAGGTTCTGGCGGGCAGACCCGGCCCGGGCCCGCACCACAGGGGGCACCGGCCTGGGCCTGGCCATCGCCTTGGAGGACGCGCACCTGCACGGCGGCTGGCTCCAGGCGTGGGGCAGGCCGGGTAGCGGCTCCCAGTTCCGGCTCACGCTGCCTCGCCATGCCGGCCAGACGCTTCGCCGCAGTCCGCTGCTGCTGGTGCCCGAGGACGCCGAGGAGATGGTGTGAGCGCGCTCTCCCGCCGGCTCGGACCGGCTCTGGCCCTTCTCGCCGCGGCGCTGGCCGTCGCCGGCTGCTCGGGGTCCCGACGTCCGGACCCGTGGTCGAGGTGTCGACCGGCGCCGATCTCAGTGGCGACCGCCCCGTGGAGATCGCCGCGGCCCCGCCGCAGCCGCACGAGTCGCAGTCCGAGATCGTGCTGCACTTCCTGGACGCGATGATGGCCTCGCCGATCCGCACCAGCGTGGCCCGAGAGTTCCTGTCCGCCGAGGCCGCCAACCGGTGGGACCCCGAGCAGGGGACGATCATCTACTCAGGACAGGAGCTGGCGCCGACCGCGCAGACCACGGTGTCGGTGACCCTGTCCGGGGCCTCGCGCCTGGACTCGCGGGGCGCCTGGCGGGGCAGCATCAGCCCGGCCGAGAGCGTGCTGCGCTTCCCGTTGGTGAAGGAGCAGGGGAGTGGCGCATCGCGCGGGCACCCGACGCGCTGATCGTGCGGGACTCCTGGTTCGCGCAGCGGTTCCGTCAGGTGTCGCTGTACTTCTTCGACAGCCGGTCGTCGGTGCTGGTGCCGGAGCCGGTCTACGTGCCGTCGGGCGACCAGCTGTCGACCGCGCTGGCGACCAGCCTGCTGCGGGGCCCAGGGCCCGGCCTCGACGGGGTGGAGCGTACGGCGGTCCCCGAGGGCGCCAACTCGGGGCTGGTCCCGGTCTCGACCAACGGGGTGGCGCGCATCGACCTCGGCGGCATCGATGCCAGCCAGCTCAGCGCCGACGGTGCGCAGCTCCTGCTGGTGCAGCTGGCCTGGACGATGCGCCAGGACCCGCGCATCCGCGCCCTGCAGGTGTCGGTCGGCGGGGAGCCGCTGACGGTGCGCACGGGCGACACCTCCGTCGAGGTCACGACGGGCGCCGACTACAGCCCCACGGGGATCTTCGCCAGCGGGACGCCGTTCGGTCTGCGCAACGGGGTCTTGGTGTCCGGCCCGCTGGACGCCATGCAGCCGGTCGAGGGCCTGGTCGGCACCCAGCGGCACGGGCGTGGCGCTCCTTCGCTGTCGACCTCCAGTCCCGGCGGGTGGCGGGCGTCAGCGACGACGGCACAGCCGTGTCGTGGTCCCGGCTGCGGGAGCAGAAGGCGCCTGTCCGCGAGGTCGTCTCGGGCGCCACCGACCTGCTCCGGCCCGCTTGGGACGTGCAGGGCACGTTGTGGCTGGTCGACCGGAGCTCCGACGGCGCGCTGGTGCTCACCGTTGCCGGCGGGCGGCGTGCGTCGCTGATCGTGCCCGGGGTCACCGGCGAGCAGGTGCGGCGGTTCCTCGTCTCGCGCGACGGCTCGCGGCTGGTGGCCGTCCTGCGTCGGCCCAACGGTGACGCGCTCGTGGTCAGCCGGCTGCGCCGCGACGAGCAGGGCCGGGTGGTGAGTGCGACACCGGCGCGCGAGGTGCCGTGGACGACCGGGGTCGGCCGGATCCAGGACATCGGCTGGCGCAGCCCCACGTCGGTCTCGGTGCTCTCCCAGCCGACGGAGGACAAGGCCGACGTGCACACCGTCGCCGTGGACGGGTCACCCGGCTTCGCGCTGCCCTCGGCGACCCGTCCCAGTGGCCGGATGCGCTGGCTGGTCAGCTCGCCGGTGGCGACCGAGCACAGCTACGCCGTCGCGCGCAACGGCCTGATCAGCGACCTCTCCGGCCCGACGCCCGTGGAGCGGCCGGCGGGCGTGGCACTGTCCACACTCACCTACGCCGGCTGAGCCGTCCCCAGCCGGGTCGGGGCCGTCGAGGAGACCGCCTGCGGCGTGCTCGGATGCGGTCATGGACTGGCTCCTGGACGCGGCAGCGGACCTGGTGCTCGGCAGCCGCTGCCTCGGCTGCGGCACGCCCGGTCGGCAGCTGTGCGCGGACTGCCGGCGGCGCCTTCCCGCGGTCGGCGTGCTCGCCTGGCCGAGCCCGGTGCCGGTCGGCTTGCCGCCCCCCTGGGTCGTGGGCGAGTACTCCGGGCTGCTCCGGGCGCTGGTGCTCGCCCACAAGGAACGCGGGGCCACGCGGCTGCGCCCCGTGCTGGGTGGGCTGCTGGCGACGGCGGTGGCTGCGGCGATCCGGCCGGCGCTGGACGCCCCGGTGCCGACCGACCGCAGCGTGCTCCTGGTGCCAGTCCCGTCGCGGCGCTCCGTGGTCCGCGCACGTGGCTACGACGCGACCCGCGCCCTGACCCTCGGCGCTGCGCGGCGCTGCGCGGGCAGGGTGTCCCCGCGGAGCTGGCGCCGCTGCTCCGGCTGCGGGGCGCGGTCGCCGACCAGGCCGGCCTGTCCGCCCAGCAGCGGCGGGCCAACCTCGACGGCTCGATGTGGGCGGTCGCGGCGCGGGTCGGGCGGCGCTCCGGCCGGCCGGTGCGTCTGGTGGTGTGCGACGACGTGCTGACGACCGGGGCGACCGCTGCCGAGGCCGCCCGGGCGCTCGGGGCGGCGGGCGCCCCGGTGACGGCCGTCGCGACGGTCGCCGCGACCGCCCGCCGGATTCCGGGGTTCTGCTACCGCGCGACCGCGGCGCAGGCTAGCGTCATGGCTATGGAGTCCGCCCGGGTCCGTGGTTGCGTCGTCCGGCCCGGTCCCGTGCCAGGGGCGACCCTGAACGGGGCAGCCGGAGGGCAAGCCGATGCCAGCCGCAGGCGAAACGGCCCACGTAAGTCACGGATGCCTTCCCTCGCGGGGGTTCCCGGGGGGCTTGCCTCCTGGGCGTCCCTTGCGGTGCGGGGGTTCCCGGGGGCTTGCCTCCTGGGCGTCCCTTGCGGTGCGGGGGTTCCCGGGGGCTTGCCTCCTGGGCGTCCCTTGCGGTGCGGGGGTTCCCGGGGGCTTGCCCCCGGGCGTGATGATCACGGTGCGGCTTAGAGGTAAGTCCTGCCTCGCCCCCGTCGCCGGATGCGGCGGACGGTGGGAGAAGGTCAGTAGTGGCACCAAGCCGCGAGCGCCTCAGCAGGCGACTGTGGGGACGAAGACCAGGTCGGCCGGGCGGACTCCAGCTGCGCTCGTCATACCCACCAACGCAACGGGGAGGTTCCCATGGAGGTCGTGGTCACGGGCCGGCACTGCGAGGTGTCGGATCGGTTCCGGAGTCACGCCGCTGAGAAGCTGGCCAGACTCGAGAAGCACGACCACCGCATCATCCGCGTCGACGTCGAGGTGGTGCAGGAGCGAAACCCTCGCCAGGCCGATCGGGCGATCCGGGTCGAGCTGACTGCGTTCTCCCGGGGCCCGGTGGTGCGCGCCGAGGCGTCCGCCGCGGACAAGATGACGGCGCTGGACCTCGCGCTCGACAAGATGGAGTCGCAGATGCGCCGGGCCGCCGACCGGCGCCGGGTCCACAAGGGCCGTCAGGTCGCGACGGCCGCCGGCACCGCCACCGTGCTCGCAGAGCTGGCCACCGAGGAGGTCGGTGCCGACGCCTACGGAGCCGGGGTCGAGATGGCCGGCGAGGGGCCGCTCGTCGTGCGCGAGAAGGTCCACCAGGCGGCGCCGATGACCCTCGACCAGGCGCTGTACGAGATGGAGCTGGTCGGCCACGACTTCTACCTCTACGTCGACAAGGAGTCCGAGCGGCCCAGCGTCGTCTACCGTCGCAAGGGCTACGACTACGGCGTCATCGCGCTGGAGCTCGGCGGCATGCACTGACGCGGGGGTCGGCCCCGGGGTGGGCTGGCCGACCACGCCGTCCCATTGTCGGGATCGGCTGACCCGCGATGCGGCTCCGATCTGACATGATGACCGCCGTGAGCGATGGCACAGGCAGCGAGCCGATCCGGGTGCTGGTGGTCGACGACCAGGAGCTGTTCCGGCGGGGGATCACCATGCTGTTGGACCAGGAGGAGGGCATCGACGTCGTCGGCGAGGCGGGCGACGGCGTCGAGGGGACCCAGCTGGCCGAGAGCACCGCACCTGACGTGGTGCTGCTGGACGTGCGGATGCCGCGGCGTACCGGCATCGAGGCCTGCCAGGCGATCAAGGAGGCCGTGCCGTCGGCCAAGATCGTGATGCTGACCATGTCCGACGAGGAGGCCGACCTCTACGAGGCCGTGAAGAGCGGGGCGTCGGGCTACCTGCTCAAGGACTCCTCGATCGACGAGGTCGCGCAGGCGGTGCGCGTGGTGGCCGACGGCCAGTCGCTGATCAGCCCGTCGATGGCGGTCAAGCTGATCGACGAGTTCAAGCAGATGTCCAAGCCCGAGCGCGAGCACGTGCCCGGGCTGCGGCTCACCGAGCGGGAGCTCGAGGTGCTGCGCCTGGTGGCACGCGGCATGAACAACCGCGAGATCTCCAAGCAGCTGTTCATCAGCGAGAACACCGTCAAGAACCACGTCCGCAACATCTTGGAGAAGCTGCAGCTGCACTCCCGCATGGAGGCGGTGATGTACGCCGTCAAGGAGAAGCTGCTCGATCTCCCGTGACGGCTGCCCGCCCGCCGCGCCTGACGCGCGCGCAGGCGCGCCGCGTCGCGCTGGCGGCGCAGGGCTTCGCCGATCGCGCGCACGCCGTCCCGACGATGCGCACGCTCGCCCGTACCGTCGAGCGCACCGGTGTGCTCCAGGTCGACTCGGTCAACGTCTTGCAGCGCGCCCACTTCATGCCGCTCTACTCCCGGATGGGCCCCTACGACCTCGACCTGCTGCGCCGGCCGCCGAGCGCCGGCCGCGGCGGCTGGTGGAGTTCTGGGCGCATGTCCAGGCGCTGATGCCGGTCGAGCTGTGGCCGGTGATGCAGCACCGGATGGCCCACTACCGTGCGCAGCGGGGCAGTGGGGCTTCGTCGCAGACGACGACGAGCTGGAGCGCAGCCTGCTCGCCGAGGTGCGCGAGCTGGGGGCCTCGACCGCACGCGACCTGGACGATGGGCTGCCACGCACCAAGGAGCACTGGGGCTGGAACTGGTCGAGGACCCGCCAGATGCTGGACTTCCTCTACATGAGCGGACAGCTGGCCATCGCCGGGCGCAACAGCCAGTTCGAGATCCGCTACGACCTGCCGGAGCGGGTGCTCCCCGCCGAGGTGCTCGAGCTGCCGACGCCGTCGCCGGAGGAGGCTGACCGCGAGCTGGTGCGGCGGGCAGCGCGCTCACACGGGGTGGCAACGGTGCGTGACCTCGCCGACTACTACCGGATGCGTCAGCAGCAGGCGGCCGCCGCGGTCGCGTCGCTGGTCGAGGAGGGGAGCTGCTCCCGGTCGACGTCGAGGGCTGGTCGCGGCCGGCGTACCTCCACCGGGACGCGCGGATCCCGCGCCGGATCTCCGCGCGCACCCTGCTCAGCCCCTTCGACCCGGTGGTGTGGGAGCGGGCGCGCGCGGAGTCGCTGTTCGACTTCTTCTACCGCATCGAGATCTACACGCCGCCACACAAGCGGGTGCACGGGTACTACGTGCTCCCGTTCCTGCTCGGCGACCACCTCGTCGCCCGGGTCGACCTCAAGGCCGACCGGCCGTCCGGGCGGCTGCTGGTGCAGGCGGCGTACGCCGAGGCGCACGCGCCTGCCGACACCGCCGAGGAGCTCGCCGGGGAGCTGGCCCGGCTGGCGCGCTGGCTGCGGCTGGACGGGATCGTGGTCGTCCCGCGCGGTGACCTGGCGCCGGCGCTGGCTGCGGTCGTCGGGGGTAGGTCCGGTAGGTCAGCCCCACGCGGTCTCGGCGATCGCCGCGACCACCTCGGCCACCCCGCGCCCTGTGACGCGAGGCCGACTGGGTCTCTCGGTCGATGACCGTGTCGCTGGTCCAGCAGACCGCCAAGGGACCGTGGGGTCGATCAGCCATCCGTGGTCCAAGTCCGCCAGGATGGAGTCATGGTCGAGAGCCGCGTCGCGCCGGCACCGCATCGGGTGCGGTCAATGGACACGTTGCGCGCGCTCGTGGTCGCGTGGGTCATCGCCGGCCACGCGTTGCTGGGCTACTCCACCCTCGGCGGCTGGGTCTACGACCAGGTCGCCGAGGTCAGGTTCGAGCCTGGCGTGGAGCTGGCGCTGGTGACGCTGCTCGGACCGACGGGCCTGTTCTTGATGGGCACGTTCTTCCTGATCGCGGGCATGTTCACGCCGGCGGCGTTGGCAACCAACGGGCCCGGGGAGTTCCTGCGCCGGCGTCTGCGGCGGCTCGGGCTGCCGTTCGCCGTGACGGTGGTGCTGATCTGGCCGGCCACCGTGTGGCTGGCCTACCGGGCGAGCGGTCGGTCGCGCACCTACCTGAGCCTGGTGACGGGCGATCGACTGCTGCACGCCGGCGCGCTGTGGTTCGCCGAGGTGCTGTTGATCTTCTCCGTGGGCTATCTCGTGTGGTGCCTGGCCTTCGGGCGCTCCACCCGGAGCCTCGCGGTGCGGGGCCGCCACTTGGCACTGCTGGCGACCGGCATCGCCGTGGTGAGCTTCGTCCTACGGCTGCGGCTGCCGGCACGGGCGTCGGGGCCGGGCGATCTGCACCTGTGGCAGTGGCCGCAGCTGGCTGGGATGTTCATTCTCGGGATCGCCGGAGGGCGCCAGATGGCGACTCGAGTTCGCGACGGCCTGGTCCGCGCCTGTGGGGCGATCGCGCTCGTCACCGTGGCCTCCCTACCGCTGCTGGCGACGCTTGCCGGGGTGCACCACGTGTCCTCCGACTCGGCGCCCTACCTGGGGGGCTGGCACTGGCAGGCGGCGGCGCTGGCGGTCGTCGAAGCGACGCTGACGGTGGCCGGCTCGGTGTGGCTGGTCGGCTTCGCCCAACGACACTTCGAGGGCTCCGGGACAGCGGTCGTGCACGCCGCCGACCGCGCTGCGTTCGCTGCGTTCGTCCTGCAGAACCCCATCCTGGTTGCGCTGGCCGTCGCACTGCGGCCCGTGTCCGCGCCCGCCGAGGTGAAGGCGCCCCTCGTCGCCGTCCTCGGCGTCGCCGGGTGCTTCCTGCTCGGGCACGTCCTCGTCACGCGGACGCCGCTGAGCCGGATTCTGTAGATCCCGGCTCGGACAGGTGGCCGCGTCGAGAGCAGAGCCGCGTTCGTCGCACAGACCCAGCCCGAACCGGCCCGCGGGCTGCTGCCACACCGGCAGCTCTCCTGGCCACCAGCGGCCCTCCAGGAACACCTCGCGGCTGGCCGGTCGGCGGGGCGGTGAGGCACGATGAGTGGCGTGCTCGTGACAGTGAGGAGCGTGACCGGCCCGTCGCCGCAGTGGGTTTCCTGTGAGTCCAGCCTCGGCGTCCTCGTCGCCGTCTGGCGAGGGGACACGACACCACACGTTGGTAGCCAGCACGACGTCGAGATGGACGCTGTCGGGGCTCTCGTGTGGTCGGACGGCGCCCGCATCGTCGACGCGGACGGCGCGAACGAGCACGGTCAGGCACTGACGGGACTCGTGCAGGAGGTTGAGGCCGACTCGCTCGTTGTCCGCATCGGCGACTCAGTCGTGCTGCTCGAAGTGGCTGGCGAGCCACCTCTCGGCGTTGTCGGTGGAGCCGTCACGGTGCGACCTTCACGATTCGAACTGTGGCCGACCAACACCTGATGGACTGCTGTTGCTCGCGCGCTGATCATCGGCAGCTGCGGGCTCGACTCACGCTGATGTGCGGATGTCTACTCAGAGCCGCTGCGAGTCACCGTCGTCCACAGCCCGGCGTCGACAGAGTAGGCACGAGCAGGCGAATGGACTATACCCAGAACGCATGCTCGAGTTCCCGTCGCAGACGTCTCCCGGGTGCCTCGCAGCGGTCGTGGACTTCGCCGAGCGCCTGGGTGGCTTCGACTCAGCGCTGACCGACGCCGAGCGCATCGACATGCTGGCCGCACTGGAGCGGTTGAAGTCGTCCGCCGAGGCGGCACAAGCCAGGGTCACGGCCGGCTTCGTGGCCTCCCAGCGTGACCAGCAGCGAGCCATGCGGGTCGCCGAGGGCGAGGTGGGTGCCGGCATCGCCGCCCAGGTCGCGCTCGCGCGACAGGTGTCGCCGCACCGGGGTGCCCGGCTGGTCGGGCTGGCCGAGGCCTGGTGCACCAGCTGCCGCACACCCTCGTGGCCCTGGAGGCGGGCGTGCTCTCCGAGCATCGCGCCCAGATCCTTGCCCCCAGACCTCGCACCTCTCCCCGGCCGACCGGGCCGGGTGGATGCCGAGGTCTGCGCCGACCACGACCGCCTCCGTGGTGTGGGCAACCGTCGCCTCGAGTCGGAGGTCAAGCGGGCCGCCTACCGTGCCGACCCGCAGGCGGCGGTGTCGCGGGCTGCGTACGCCGAGCGCGCGCGGTCGGTGTCCATCCGTCCGGCGCCCGACACCATGGTCTGGCTGACCGCCCTGCTCCCCGTCGCGGCCGGTGTCTCCTGCTACGCGGCGCTGTCGGCAGCCGCCGACACCGCGCGGGCCGGCGGCGACCGGCGAGCCCGCGGGCAGGTCATGGCCGACACCCTGGTCGAGCGACTCTCCGGCCGAGCCCAGGCCACCGGGGTCCCGGTGCAGGTGTCGCTGGTGATGACCGACCGCGCGCTGCTGGCTGCGGGTGACGAGCCCGCCCACGTCGACGGCTACGGCCCCATCGCGGCGCAGCTCGCCCGTCAGCTGGTCGCCGGCGCCGACCGGGCCTGGCTGCGGCGGCTCTACACCGCGCCCGAGACCGGACAGCTGGTCGCCATGGACTCCCGGTCCCGCTTCTTCCCCGCTGGGCTGGCCGCGTTCATCCGCGCCAGGGACCAGCAGTGCCGCACCCCCTGGTGCGATGCCCCGATCCGCCACCTCGACCACGTCGTGCCGATCACCGCGGGCGGCCGCACCACCCGGGACGGCGGCCAGGGGCTCTGCGAGGGGTGCAACTACGCCAAGCGGGCGTTCGGCTGGCGCGCCGCGCTGATCCGGGCCGACGGCCGGGCTGGTGCACACCGGGTCGCCACCACCACTCCCACCGGTCACACCTACACCAGCCGAGCCCCCGATCCGCCCGGCAGCCCACCGCGGCGCGCGCCGCGCGTCGACTGGCTCGTCGCGGGGCCCGAGGTCGGCTGGGCCGCCTGACGCCGGCGGATTCACCGGCCTCAGGCCGGCGTGGGTACCATGACGGGTGCCCTCGGGGGCGGTGTCGCCGCGCCCGTACGCCGGGCCCGCAGTCCATCCGTCAGGAGTCCACGCACGTGCCTGCCATTCTCGACAAGGTCCTCCGCATCGGCGAAGGCAAGATCATCCGCCAGCTGGAGGGCATCGCCAAGGCGGTCAACGCCATCGAGGACGACTTCGTCGCGATGAGCGACGAGGAGCTGCAGGCCATGACCGCCGAGCTCAAGGAGCGGCTGGGCAAGGGCGAGTCCCTCGACGACCTGATGCCCGAGGCCTTCGCAACCGTGCGCGAGGCGGCGAAGCGGGTCATCGGCCAGCGGCACTTCGACGTCCAGCTGATGGGCGGCGCGGCGCTGCACCTGGGCAACATCGCCGAGATGAAGACAGGTGAGGGCAAGACCCTGGTCGCCACCCTCCCCACCTACCTCAACGCACTCACCGGCAACGGCGTCCACGTGGTGACGGTCAACGACTACCTCGCGAAGTACCACGCCGAGTGGATGGGCCGCATCTACCACTTCCTCGGGCTGACCACCGGTGTGATCCTGCCCTCGATGACGCCCGTCGAGCGCCGCGCGGCGTACGCCTGCGACATCACGTACGGCACCAACAACGAGCTCGGCTTCGACTACCTGCGCGACAACATGGCCAACTCCCTGGAGGAGTGCGTCCAGCGCGGCCACCACTACGCCATCGTCGACGAGGTCGACTCCATCCTCATCGACGAGGCGCGCACCCCGCTCATCATCAGTGGCCCGACGCAGGACGAGGTCCGCTGGTACGCCGAGTTCGCCTCGATCGCCACCCGGATGGTCAAGGACGTCGACTACGAGGTCGACGAGAAGAAGCGCACCATCTCGGTGCTCGAGCCGGGCATCACCAAGGTCGAGGACCACCTCGGCATCGACAACCTCTACGACTCGGTCAACACCCCGCTCATCTCCTTCATGAACAACTCCATCAAGGCCAAGGAGCTGTTCCGCAACGACAAGGAGTACGTCGTCCTCGACGGCGAGGTGCTCATCGTCGACGAGCACACCGGCCGCATCCTGCACGGCCGGCGCTACAACGACGGGCTGCACCAGGCCATCGAGGCCAAGGAGGGAGTGACGGTCCGCGAGGAGTACCAGACCCTCGCGACCATCACCTTGCAGAACTACTTCCGCCTCTACGAGAAGCTCGCCGGCATGACCGGCACGGCCATGACCGAGGCCAGCGAGTTCGACAAGATCTACAAGCTAGGCGTCGTGCCCATCCCGACCAACAAGCCGATGCAGCGCAAGGACCAGGCCGACCTCGTCTACCGCACCGAGGAGGCCAAGTACGACGCCGTCGTCGAGGACATCGCCGAGCGTCACCGCGAGGGCCAGCCGGTGCTCGTCGGCACGGTATCCGTGGAGAAGTCGGAGTACCTCTCCCACCAGCTCAAGAAGAAGGGCATCCCGCACACGGTCCTCAACGCCAAGCAGCACGCCGACGAGGCGAAGGTGGTCGCGCTGGCCGGTCACAAGGGCGCGGTGACGGTGGCCACCAACATGGCCGGCCGAGGCACCGACATCATGCTCGGCGGCTCCGTGGACTTCCTCGCCGACCAGGAGCTGCGCAAGCAGGGCCTGGACCCGCTCGAGAACGCCGAGGAGTACGAAGCCTCCTGGCCGGCCTTGGTCGAGAGGATCAAGGCCCAGGTCGAGCACGAGCACGACGCCGTGCGCGGCCTCGGCGGGCTCTATGTCGTCGGCACCGAGCGCCACGAGTCACGCCGCATCGACAACCAGCTGCGGGGTCGCTCCGGCCGCCAGGGCGACCCGGGGGAGTCCCGCTTCTACCTGTCGCTACAAGACGAGCTGATGCGGCTGTTCAAGTCCGACTGGGTCGACCGGATCCTCCAGGTGCTCAAGGTCCCCGACGACGTCCCGATCGAGAACAAGCGCGTCACCAACGCCATCGCCAACGCGCAGAGCCAGGTGGAGTCGCAGAACTTCGAGTCCCGCAAGAACGTCCTCAAGTACGACGACGTGATGAACCGCCAGCGCGAGGTGATCTACGCCGAGCGGCGCAGCGTGCTCGAGGGCGCCGACATCGAGGACCAGATCCGCGGCTTCATCAACGACGTCATCGCGGGCTATGTCGCCGGCGCGACCGAGGAGGTCGGCGAGGAGTGGGACCTGGAGGCCCTCTGGGTCGCCCTCAAGCAGCTCTACCCGCTCGGCCTCGACCTCGCGGAGGTCGTCGCCGGTGCCGGCAGCCAGGCCGACCTCACCCGAGAAGAGCTCACCGAGGCGCTCCAGGCCGATGCCCAGCAGGCCTACGACGAGCGCGAGGCCGAGGTCGGGCCCGAGGTCATGCGCGAGCTGGAGCGGCGAGTCATCTTGTCGGTGCTGGACCGCAAGTGGCGCGAGCACCTCTACGAGATGGACTACCTGCGCGAGGGCATCTACCTGCGCGCCTACAGCCAGCGCGACCCGCTGGTCGAGTACCAGCGCGAGGCTTCGACATGTTCGCCGCGATGATGGACGGCATCAAGGAGGAGTCGGTCGGCTTCCTGTTCAACCTGGAGGTCCAGGTGGAGGAGGAGCCCGAGCAACCGGTGCTCGAGGTGCTCCCCAGCCCGTTCGAGAAGGTCGAGGAGCCGGCCGCAGGGCCGCACATCCACGCGCGCGGCCTCGAGCCGCAGGCGGCGCCGGGCAACCTCACCTACTCCGCGCCCGCGGAGGACGGCGAGGTCGAGGTGACCGGGGGCACCGTGACCACGGCCGACGACCCCTTCGCCACCGTGGGCCGCAACGCCGCGTGCCCGTGCGGCTCGGGGAAGAAGTACAAGAAGTGCCACGGCGCCCCGGGCGGGCCGACCGGACTGACCGCCCGGGTCAACGGCTGAGCCGCCCACGTCGACGCGAGACAGCAGTCGCCGGCGCCCCCCACCCGGTGGGGACGCCGCCCGCGCACCCCAGGAGAGGGAACGATGAGTACGCCGACCACCGAGCAGGTCATGACCGCGCTCGCCACCGTCAACGACCCCGAGATCAAGCGCCCGATCACCGAGCTGGGCATGGTGGCCGACGTCGCGATCGGCGAGGACGGCGCCGTCGCCGTCCGCGTGTTGCTGACCGTCCCGGGCTGCCCGCTCAAGGAGACGATCAACCGCGAGGTCACCGCCGCCGTCTCCGCCGTCCCCGGCGTGACCGGGGTGTCGGTGGATCTCGGGGTGATGAGCGAGGAGCAGCGCAGCGGGCTGCAGCAGACCCTGCGCGGCGGCCAGGCGCAGCGGGAGATCCCCTTCGCCCAGCCCGGCTCGCTCACGCGGGTGCTCGCGGTGGCCAGCGGCAAGGGCGGGGTCGGCAAGTCCTCGGTGACCGTGAACCTGGCGCTGGCGCTCGCGGCCCTGGGCCGGTCGGTCGGCATCGTCGACGCCGACATCTACGGTCACTCGGTGCCGGCCATGCTGGGGGTGGCGGACTCCCGGCCGACCCAGGTCGAGGACATGATCATGCCGGTGCCGACGCCCTCCTGGGTGTCGGTCATCTAGATCGGGATGCTCAAGCCCCGCCGGGACCAGGTCGTCGCCTGGCGCGGCCCCATGCTCGACCGCGCGCTCGTGCAGATGCTGGCCGACGTCTACTGGGGCGACCTCGACGTCTTGCTGCTCGACCTGCCGCCCGGCACCGGCGACATCGCCCTCTCGCTCGGCCAGCACCTCCCGAACGCCGAGGTGGTCGTCGTGACGACGCCGCAGGAGGCCGCCGCCGAGGTGGCCGAGCGTGCCGGCACCATGGCCTCGATGATGCACCAGCGGGTCGTGGGCGTCATCGAGAACATGTCCTACCTGCCCTGCCCGCACTGCACCGCCGACGGCACCGACCACCGGCTCGACATCTTCGGCACCGGCGGCGGAGGGCGGGTCGCGGCGACGCTGTCGGAGCGGTTCGGGTACGCCGTGCCGATGCTGGGCCAGATCCCCCTGGACACCTCGCTCCGGGCCGGCGGCGACGCCGGGAGCCGATCGTGACGGCCGACCCGTGCCGCCCCGGCGGCGGCCGAGCTCACCAAGATCGCCGCGGCGCTGGACGCGAAGGGTCGCAGCCTCGCCGGACGGCAGCTCGGGCTGACCCCGACCAGTAAGTTCTGACCCATGTTCGGGGTCGGCCTGTCGGAGCTGGCGGTCATCGCCTTCGTGGCCGTGCTCCTGGTCGGCCCTGAGCGGCTGCCCGACCTCGCCCGCCAGGCCGGCCGGATGCTGCGCCAGCTGCGCACGCTGGCCAACGCCGCCCGTATGAGATCCGCGAGGAGCTCGGCCCGGACCATGCCGACCTCGAGCTGCGCGACCTCGACCCACGTCAGATCGTGCGCAAGCACATCATCGAGGCGATGGAGGACGACGAGCCGGCGCCGCGCCGCCCCCGCGCCCGCAGCGAGCTGCGCCCGGGTGAGCTGCCCCCGTTCGACATCGACGCCACCTAGGCCTCAGCGGGACGAGCCGCCCCGCTCTGGACCGCCGCCAGCGCTGCGAACGGAACCAGTGTGGTCGGGCCGCCGGGGCCGCCGGGGCCGGCTCCAGCTCGGCGAAGTCCCGGCCGACCCGGCGGACGACCGCCTCCAGGCGCGACCCGTCACGCAGGTGGACCAGGGTGGGCGCCCCGGCATCCGCGAGCCGCCGCAGCGCCGAGCCCAGCCCGAGCCGGGCGATCGGCGACCAGGCCAGCTCGGGCACCGCGCGGTCCGAGGCGCCGGTGACGCCGAGCACGGCGCTCAGCGGGACCACCCAGTCGTGCCCCGGGCCGGCCTGCGTCGGGCTCAGCAGGCACCACCCGTCGCCGACGCGGTCCAGCAGGCCCCGCACGGTTCCCAGCCCCTCGACCTCCAGCGCCACCGGGCGGTCGACCGAGGCCATCAGCCGGGCAGCCAGGCTGACTCCGGCGTACTCCGCCCGGCTCCGGTCGCGGACCTCGGCCTCGCGCTCGGCGCCGAAGCGCGCCTCGGCCAGCGACTCGAGGTCGTCGAGGACGGAGAAGACGTCGGCGTCCCATCCCATGGCGCCGACCCTGCCACGACGGGGAGGCCGCCGCCAGCCGGGGCAGCCGGTTGTGGAGGAGCGGTTGACCGTCGATCTAATGAGGTGAAATATACGCAAACACAAGCAAACGAAAGGTGAGTGATGATCTCGGACCCCTTCGTGCTCAGCCGGGCACTCCTCACCTGGGCGCTCGGCACCGGGATCCTCGCCGGGCTGACCTGGCTGGCCGGGCCGGTGCTCGCCGCGGCCGACGGCGCGCTGACCCGCGCAGCTGGCTTCCCGGAGCTGCTGCTCCTGGTGGCCGCGGGAGTGACGGTGTCGATCGGGGGCTGGCTGTGGCTGCTCACCACGCTCGTGCTGCTCGGCGTGGGGCGTGGGCGGCTCCCCGGGCTGGTCGGGGCCTGGCCCAGGCCCGTGGTGCGCCTGGTGCTGACGGCATGCGGGGTGGCGGCCGCGAGCGGGCTGGCCGGACCGGCGTACCCGGCGGACGGCCCACACCTCGCCCACCCGCCGCGGTCCTGCGTGGGCGCCACTGCCCGACCGCGCGGTCGACTCCCGACGAGCCCCGCATACCCACGCCCGGGTGGTCGTGGTGCGTCCCGGGGACTGCCTGTGGTCGCTCGCCGCGGCCGAGCTGGCCGAGGGGGTGCCTCGACCGGGGACGCCGCCGTCGCGCAGCGCTGGCGCGAGATCTACGCCGCCAACCGCCGCCGTCGGGCCGGACCCCGATCACCTCCGGCCCGGCACCCGGCTGCTGCTGCCCGCCGAGGCACGACCGAGCCGGACTGACCCGGAGAGGAGAAGCACTATGTCGACCACGAGTCTGGGCCCGGCCGGGCACGGCCCGTCGCGCGGAGCCCGTCGGCCTGTTCCGCTGGCGAGCGTCCAGGGGACGCTGCGCTGGATCTCACCGACCGCGACCCCCCGCTGGCGGGTCCGGCGGCCCCCCTCGCGCGCGACGGGGACGTCGTGACGCTCGATGAGCTGACCCGGCGACGTCTCGACCAGTGGGCGCACCGGCTGGCCCAGGCCGTGGTCGAGATCGTCGCGGGGACCGACCCGTCAGCCAGGTGCTCCGCTGGACCTCGGCAGAGGTGTACGCCGACCTGGCCCGGCGCGCCGTGCTGGTGGCGCGGGCGGGCGGCCGGCCTCCCGGGCTGGGTCGCATGGCCGGTCCGGCGGTGCGGCCGCAGGTCGCGGGCGTGCGCACGAGCGTGGTGGCGGCCGAGGCGGTGGAGGTGAGCGTGCACGTCCGCCACGGCGCCCGCTCGCGGGCGATCGCGGCTCGCCTGGAGGTGCGCGGCGGCCGCTGGCAGTGCGTGGCGCTGGAGTTCGCCTGAGCGGGAGCGGACTCAGCCCGCGGCTGCGTCGGACGCCGCGTCGTCGTCCTCGGCGGACCCGGCCCGCAGCTCGAGGTCGGTGAGGAGTCCGCGCAGCTCCGAGCGCAGGAAGTCGCGGGTGGCGACCTCGCCGACCGCCATCCGCAGCGCGGCCACCTCACGCGCGAGGAACTCCATGTCGGCATGGGCCCGGGCGTTGGCCTGGCGGTCCTGCTCGCCGACGACGCGGTCGCGGTCCTCCTGGCGGTTCTGCGCGAGCAGGATCAGCGGCGCGGCGTACGACGCCTGCAGGCTCAGCGCGAGGGTGAGGAAGATGAACGGGTAGTGGTCGAAGCGCCAGTCGCGCGGCGCCAGCGCGTTCCAGCCGATCCAGACGACGACCACGAGCGTCATCCAGAACAGGAACCGGGCGGTGCCCATGAACCGCGCGAACTTCTTCGGCGAACACGCCGATCGCGTCGGACTCCGGGTCCGGGCGGCGCAGCACCAGCCGGCGCGCCTGCTTGGGCGTGTCGAGCCGGTCGCGGCGGAGGTCGGCCATGGTCAGGCCCCCGAGTGGCGGCGCCGGGCCGGGTCGGCTGGTCGCGCCAGTTGTCGGGCAGCATGTGGTCGAGCAGGTCGTCGACGGTGACCACCCCGAGCAGCCGGCCCTGGTCGTCGACGACAGGGGCGGCGGTCAGGTTGTAGTAGGCGACGTGTGCGGCCACCTCGTGGAGAGTGGCGTCGGGATGGATGTAGGTCGTCTCCTGGTCCAGCACCCCGGCCACCAGTGAGGACGGCGGCTCGCGGAGCAGCCGCTGGATGTGGGCCAGCCCGAGCAGCCGTCCGGTCGGCGTCTCCAGCGGGGGCGGCAGACGTGAGACCTGGGCGGCCAGCGAGGTGGGCAGCTCCTCGCGGCGGACATGGGCCAGCGCTTCGGCGACGGTGGCGTCGGGCGGCAGGATCACCGGCTCCGGGGTCATCATGCCCCCGGCGGTCTCCTCGTCGTACTCCATCAGCCGGCGGACGTCCTCGGCGTCCTCGGGCTCCATCAGGCCCAGCAGCACGGCGGCGGTCTCCGCCGGCAGGTCGGCGATCAGGTCGGCGGCGTCGTCGGCGGACATCTCCTCGAGGATGTCGGCGGCGCGGTCGGGCTCGAGGAAGCTCAGGATCTCGACCTGGTCCTTCTCGGGGAGCTCCTCCAAGACGTCGGCCAGCCGCTCGTCGTCCAGCGCGGAGACGACCGCCACCCGGCGCTCGCGCGGCAGGTCGTGGATGGTGCTCGCCGCGTCGGCGGGGCGCATGTCCTCGAGCGCCGCGGATCAGCTGGGTCGCCCCTGGCCGTCGGCGGTGCCGGTGATGCCCTCGACGGCGTCCCACTCCACCACATGGGTCTGCCCGCGGCGTCGGGAGCGGCGGCCCGGCTCCTGGACGGCCACCCGGCTCAGGACCCAGTCGCGGGTGCGGGTCTGCTCCATTCCGACGTCGAAGACCAGCCCGCGCACGCCGGTGTCCTTGACGGCGACCTCGCGATCGAGCATCTGGCCGATGACCAGGGTCTCGGTGGAGCGCTGGACGAAGCGCCGCATGTTGAGCAGCCCCGTGGTGTAGACCTGCCCCGCGTCGATGTTCGTCACCCGGGTCATCGGCACGAAGATCCGGCGTCGGCCGAAGACCTCGGCCACCAGCCCCAGCACCCGGGGCTGGGCACCGTCGGGGCGCAGCGCCACCACCAGGTCGCGGACCTTGGCCACCTGGTCGCCCTGGGGTCGAAGACCGGCAGCCCGACGAGCTGGCCGCGTAGACGCGGGTCGGGGCGGCGGTGGTCACGGGCCAACGCTACTCGGCGGTGGCGGTCATCCCCGGGAACCCGGGGTCAGCGGTAGAAGTCCTTGGGGCACCCGGCGCCGGCGCAGTCGGCGTACTTCCGGGCGAGCCTGGCCAGCTTCGCGGCCTGCGCCTGGTAGCGGGGGTCGCGGCGCAGGTTCGTGAGCTCGTACGGGTCGACGGTGCGGTAGTACATCTCCGAGCGCCCGCTGGGCGCCCGCACGAAGGTCCACGGGCCGACGACGACGCCGGTGTAGCGGGCCGTGGTGCCCCCGCGCACCGGATAGCCTTCGACCGGGACCACGCGCCGAGCCGACTTCGTCGTCAGCCACGGCAGCACGTCCACCCCGTCGACGTCGCGAGTCGGCGTCGCTCCCGCCAGGGCCGCGAACGTCGGCGCCCAGTCGGCGTTGGTGACCGGGGTGTCGCTGCTCAGACCCGCCGGCAGCCCCGGCCCCCGGATGTACATGGGGATGCCGACGATGTCGTGGAAGTACCACAGCTTGCCGGTCAGGTTGTGCTCGCCCAGCACGAAGCCGTTGTCGGAGGTGAACACGAGGTAGGTGTTGTCCAGCTGTCCGGTCTCGCGCAGCGTGGCGACCGTGCGCTGGACGGCGCGGTGCACCGCCTGCAGCGCCTCGACCCGCTGCTGGTGGGCCTCGCGGACCTCGAGCCGACGGTCGGGAGACCAGGTGGCGTGGGTCCCGCGGATCAGCACCTTGTCGGAGACGTCGGCCTCGAACATGTTCGGTTTGTCCGGGAGGTCGAGGTCGCTGAAGGTGTTCTCGTCCTCGGGAGCCGGGGTGGTCGTGGCGAGGGCGTGCCGGTCGTCGGGGAAGACCTGGCTCGGGTCGTCGGGGGCGTCCGGCCCGCCGGTGTGCGGGGCGACGTAGTTGACCCAGAGGTACCACGGCCGCTTCGTCCGGGCCGGGTCGGTGAGCAGGTCGTGGGTCTCGTCGCTCAGCAGGTCGGTGGAGTACTCGCGGTGCTCCTCGGTGCGCCCGTTGACGTTGACCGTCGGCTTGACGAAGTTGTAGGTCGAAGGGTCGACGAAGCCGCGCCAGTCGGTCCAGCCCGGGGGGACGTACGTCGCGCTGCCGTCCTCGCCGTACCCGTTGAGGTACTTGCCGAGGAAGAGGGTGTCGTAGCCGGCCGACTGCAGCCACACCGGCAGGGTGTCCTCGTCCGGGAAGGCGGCGAATCCGCCGCCCTCGCCGCTGATTGTCAAGGCGCCGTGGTTGTGGGCGTACTGCCCGGTGATGAGCGAGGCCCGCGCCGGCACGCAGATCGGGGTGGGGGCCATGCCGTTGGTGAGCGTCACACCCTGGCGCGCCATCAGCCGCTGCACGTGCGGCAGGAAGCGCATGTCCTCCCACGCCGCGTCGTCGGTCGTGATCATCAGCAGGTTCGGGCGCTCGGGCGTGGCGAGCTGCTGGGGCTGCAGCGGCGAGCCGGCGAGGACCTTGTCAGCGGCACCGGGGGCCCGCACCGGCTGCTCGGAGCGCGGGACCTTGCCGATCGGGCTGCGGTGGGGGTGGTGGTCGGGACCACCGGAGGTGCAGCCGGAGACCGTGAGGCTCGCCACGGCCGCCAGGGCCGCGGCGGTGAGCCAGCGTCCTCGTGACGAGGAGGGCAGCGGCATGCGTCAGAGCCTTGTCGGAGGGGGGCTGGAGGTCGGTCGTGCCCGACCCGTCGGCGGCCGGGCGGACGCTGCTGATGCTAGCAAGCGGGGGTGGGCGCCCCGCGGCGGCGCGACCGGGGCGGGAGGCGGCCGGGCGGTCAGTTGGCGCAGCGGAAGCCCAGGTTGGCAGCCGTGGAGTCCGGCGGTGCCGAGCTGCGGGCGGCGACCCGGTAGCGGTGGCAGTAGGAGTCGTGGCACAGGTACGAGCCGCCCCGGATGACCCGCGCGGTGCCGTCTGCCGGGCCGGTGGGCGAGTCCAGTGGTGCCTGGGCGTAGTACGCCGGGTCGAACCAGTCGGCGCACCACTCCCACACGTTGCCCGCGGTCTGGAACAGCCCGTAGCCGTTGGGGGGGAAGGTGCGGACGGGGGCGGTCGTCGCGTAGCCGTCCTCGACCGTGTTCTCCAGCGGGAAGGTCCCCTGGAAGATGTTGCACCGCCAGCGGCCACCCGGGAGCAGCTCGTCGCCCCAGGCGAAGCGGGCGCCCTCGAGCCCTCCGCGGGCCGCCGCCTCCCATTCCGCCTCGGTCGGCAGTCGCTTGCCGACCCAACCGGCGTAGGCCCGGGCGTCGTCGTGGGACACGTGGACCACCGGGTGGTTGCTGCGCCGGGAGACATCCGAGCCCGGCCCCTCGGGATGCCGCCAGTCGGCACCCCGGACGACCAGCCACCACGGTGTGCCGCTGGCCCGGCCGAGCACGTGGGCCGGGTCGCCGGCGAAGGCGAGGTGGAACACGGCCGAGGTGCCCTCCCGCTCGGCGGTGGTGACGTGGCCGGAGTCCTTGACGAAGGTCGCGAACGCGGCGTTGGTGACGGTCGTGGCGTCCATGCGGAAGTCGGCGAGCCGGACCTCGTGCACCAGGCCCTCACCATCTCCGGGGTACCCTCGTCGAACGCGTCGCCCAGTCGGAACACCCCGCCGGGGATGGGCACCTGGCCGCGGTAGGACGGCGCGGCCACCCGTGCCGGCGGTGGCGGCGTCGGCGCCTCGGGCCGAGTCCCCGGCCCGCTCGCGGGCACGCAGCACGGCGCGGGGGACTGGTTCGTGCGCTCCTCGGCCATGCCTCCAGTGTGGCTCGCGAGCCGAGTCAGGGCGTCGCCGGGGAACACCGTGAGCGCCTGGTCGCCGTCGATGCTGCTCCCCGGGAGCACCCGCAGGCCGAGCAGGCGGAGCACCAGGTTGGCGGCGTCGGCGTTGCGGATGGCGCGGACGGCGTACCCGACCCGGTCGAGACCGGGATCGGCGTAGTCGGCGTTCAGGTCGTAGAGGTCGGCACCCGCCGCGACGTTGGGTCCCACCACCAGGAACGGGATCGTGTAGGTCGAGCGCAGCCGCTGGTCGAGGTGGTCGTACGCCCGTCCGCCGTGGTCGCTGGTCAGCACGACCGCGGTGGAGGCGGCCAGGTTCGGGTCCTGGGCGATGGCGTCCAGCACCCTCCCGACGGCGCCGTCGACGCGGGTCAGCTGGCGCTCGTACGCCGGGCTGAACCACCGGCTGGCGTGCCCGACGTCGTCGAGGCTGGACAGGTGGGCGACCGTCAGCGTCGGCGGGTTGTGCCGAGCATGGAGACGACGCGGTCGGCGACCGCGTCGTCGTCGGCCAGCGTGAGGAACTGGGTGAACTTGTCCCGGCCGTTGTCGACGCCGTAGGGGTCGCTGCCCCCGTTGGTGGCGTCCCAGGAGGTTCGCACCATGGACAGCTCGGGGGTGCTGGTCACGAAGGCGGTGCGGCTCCCGGTGTTGTGGACCAGGTCGAAGATGCTGGACACGTAGCGCCCCGCCGCGGCATGCACCGTGGTCGCGCGGTCGCCGTCCCAGCGCACGCCGTGGCCACCGGCGCTGGCCTTGACCCGACGCCCGGTGAGCAGGCCGACGACGTTGGCGCTGCGGCCGGTGCGCTCCAGGAGCGTCCGGGCGTTGAGGGTGCTGGCCCTCGGCGATCATCCGGTGCAGCGCGGGCGTCCCCGCGGCACCGGAGCGACGGACTGCCCGCGAGGCCAGCCCTCGACGTCGAGCACGACGACGTGCTGGATCGGCGACTCGACCGCCGGCGCCACCATCACGTTGGCCATCACGAGCGGGTGGTCGGTCGTCTTGGTGATCAAGCCCTCTTGAGGGCGACGTAGGAGTCGAAGAAGACCTGCTCGCTGCCCATCAGCCAGTCGACCTTCATCGGCGCCGGCGGGTGCAGGCGCCCTGGTCGACGTAGCCGCCCTGGGCCGGTGGACGGGCGAGCCGCCGGCGACCGGGCAGAAGTACTCCTCGCGGTCGTTCTTGTCGCCGGTCATGATCACCGGGGTGCCGGGGAACTCGGTGTGCAGGTCGTTGACCAGCTGGGGCCTCGATGGCGAAGCCCTCGTCGCGCCACCGCTGGGCGTTGCCATGGGCGTCGGCGGGGTTGTGGGTGTTGAAGAACCACACCTCGCGACCGGTCACCTTGTGCTGCAGCAGCACGTAGGGCATCCGGATCAGGTTGCCGCGGAAGTACGGATCGGCACCGAGCGCACCTCGACCTTGCGCCAGACGTCCTTGCGCCAGGCGATCGAGTTGGCCATCGCCGCGCTCGTGAGCTTCTTGCCGGGGTAGATGCCCCACTCGCTCTTGGGCTGGAGCTCGCGCCAGCGGTCGTACTGCTCGGTCTGCATCTCCTGGAAGCCGACCACCTGCAGGTTGTGCTCGGCGATCAGCCGGACGGCCCACGTCATCCGCTTGCGCCCGGACGCCCAGCCCGGTCGATCTCCGCCCGGCTTGGTGTGGCCCGCGCCGAGCAGGTTGAAGGACGCGACCCGCGAGGCGGCTGCGGCGGCACGTTCGAGCGTGGCCTGCGGGGGGTCGGCCGGGCCGCTGGGCCCAGCCGCCGGAGGCGCGGTGCGCTGCGAGCCCGGGGCCTGCGCCGGGCTCCACGCCCCCAGCGCCAGTGCCGTGAGGCAGAGGACCGCGACCAGGGCGAGGATCGCGAGCCGGGTCAGGCCCGCCTGCGAGGACGCGGCGGACGGGGACGGGGCGGTCATGGGGAAGGGCCTCCCTGCACGGGTCGGTGCGGTCTGGATCACAGGCTGCCGCTCCGGGACACCCTAGGCGACGTGAAGACTGTGAATGTTGTGCACGGTGGGGACCGTGATGCCATTGTGACCTGTGGTCGGCCGGAGGTCCAGTCGGGGCCGGCTGGTCGGGGTGGACGAACGCAGCTCCCGGCGGTGGGTCGACGCCTGGCCGAGGAGAGGAGTAGGTCACCATAGGGTCGACATGAGCGCGCGCGTCGTCTTGCACATCGGGACCATGAAGTCGGGCACGAGCTTCATCCAGTCGGTGCTCGGCGCCAACCAGCGAGAGCTCGCCGCCCAGGGCTGCGTCTTCCTCGGGGGCCGGTTCGGGGCCCAGTCGCGCGCCGTACGTGACATCTACCGGCTGCCGGCCCAGCCCCGGCGCAACCGTCGCCGGTGGGCGCGGCTGGCCGCTCAAGCCCGCGAGCTCGACGCGGGCGCGGCGCTGGTGTCCATGGAGTTCCTCAGCTTCGCCGGTGACGCGGCCGTCGCGGAGTTCCTCGAGCCGCTCGAGGGGCTGGACGTCCGGGTCGTGCTCACCGTGCGGGACCAGTTCCGGGCGATCCCGGCCCAGTGGCAGACCTACACCCGCAACTTCGGGACCGATGCCTGGCCGGCGTACTTGCGCGCCATCCAGGCTCCGCGACTGCGCGGCACCCGCCCGAGCCGGGCCTACTCGACCTTCCACCGTGCCCAAGACGTCGTCCCCATGCTGCAGCGCTGGGGCCACGCGGCGGGGGTGTCGGGGCTGGACGTCGTCACGGTGCCCGGCCCCGGGGCGCCCCGCGACGAGCTGTGGCGGCGGTTCGCCGCGGTGGCCGGGGTGCCGCAGGGGGTCGTCGACCTGGAGCGCTCCCGCGACAACCCCTCGCTGGGCTTCGCCTCCTGCGACTACCTGCGCCGGCTCAACACCCACCTCGCCGACGTCGCGCCGCGGCGCTACCGAAGGCGATCCGCCCGCTGGCCTCGCAGGTGCTCCTCGGCCTGCGCGAGGAGGAAGGCCGTCCCGAGCTGGACGCGCGCGCGGCGGCGTACGCCCGCAAGCTGAACCAGCGCGTCCGCGAGGCGGTCACCGGAGGCGGGTTCGGCCTCGCGGGGAGCCTGGCCGACCTGCCCGTGCCCGAGTCGCTCGCCGGCTACCCGGACCCGGCGCCGAGCCCCCCGAGGATCAGGTCCGGCGGGCCGCGGCGACGGCGTGGTCCGACAGCGCGGCCCGGCTCGGGGTGGCGCCCGGCGACCCGCCCGCCGGCCTGGACGAGCTGGTCGCGGAGAGCGCCCGGCTGCTGCGGCGGGTGCAGGGTTGGTGAGGGACTGGAGGCGGTCCGGCGATGGGTATGCTGACCGACCAGTGTCGAGAGCGCAGGAGTGAGGCGATGCCGGCTACGGTCCCGCCGGCCCACGTCGTGGTGGACGACGAGGGCATCACCCTCGACCGCGGTGCCGACCGCGCCATCGACGTGCTCTTCGACGACCGCCGGGTCTTCTCGTTCTGGTCCCTGCGTGACACCCGGGAGGTGCCCGGAGGTGCCCGGTTCGCCTGGCCGCGGCCGCTGCGGAGGTTCCTCGACGGCACCGTCACGGTGAGCCTGGTCGACCATGTCGCGGGCGCCGAGCTCTTCCGGGAGACCGTTCGGCTGGGCAGTGGCACCGGCGCGGTGGTCGTCGCCGACAAGCAGGGCAACCCCCTGGGACTGGACAAGAGCTGGCGGCTGATGCGGCTCTTCGAGAGCCGCGATGCCGAGCAGAGTGCGCCCACTGCTCGACGCCATGCACACCGTGCTCGGGGCCCTGGAAGAGGCCGGTGTGCAGCCGTTCCTGGCCTACGGCACGCTGCTGGGCGCCGTGCGTGACGGCCGGCTGATCGGTCACGACTCGGACGCCGACCTGGGCTACGTGAGCCGCTGCGACAACCCGGCCGAGGCGAGCATGGAGTCGTTCCGGCTGCAGCGTCGGCTGCGCGGCATGGGCTTCGCGATCATGCGCTACAGCGGGCTGGCCTTCAAGGTGATCGTGCGGGAGGCCGACGGCTCCCCACGCGGCCTGGACGTCTTCGGCGGCTTCCTGCGCGACGGCCAGCTCTACCTCATGGGCGAGGTGGGTCACCCGTTCCAGCGCGAGTGGCTCGAGCCCCGCTCCGAGGTCACGCTGGAGGGGCGCAGCTTCCCGGCGCCGGGCTTGCCCGAGCACCTGCTGGAGGCGATGTACGGCCCGACGTGGCGGGTCCCGGACCCGGCGTACAAGTTCGAGACGCCGCTGTCCACCCGGCGGCGCCTCAACGGCTGGTTCCGCGGGACGCGCGTCGGGATCGAGGGTCGCTGGCAGCGATGGGGCGCCGACCGCCGCGCCGAACAGCGGCGTCCACCCAGCGAGTTCGTCCGCTGGGTGCGCGAGCGCGAGCCGGGGCTGGGCACCGCCATCGACGTCGGCTGCGGCGGCGGTCAGGATGCCGTGTGGCTCGGCCAGCAGGGGGTGCCGACGGTGGCGCGGGACTACTTCCCCCGGGCCTTCCGACGGCTGGCCCGGCGGGCGGCGAGCCAGGGTCTGCCGGTCTCGTTCCGGTGGGCGAACCTCAGCGAGCTGCGGTCGGTGCTCCCGACCGGGGCCCAGCTCGCGCGGCTGCGGGGCCCCCGCGTGGTGCTGGCGCGGCACGTGGTCGACGCGACCGACCGACGGGGTCGTGAGCACCTGCTGCGGCTGGCCAAGATGGCCACCCGGGACGGCGGGCGCTGCTACGTCCAGTTCCAGACGGCGGCGACCCGGGAATCCAAGGCGATGGCGGTCACGCCGCTGGACGCCGACCGGTTCGTCGACCTGGTCCACTCGCTCGGGGGGGTCGTCGTCGAGCGCTTCGACCTCGACGAGCGTGCCGACGGCACCCTCGACACCACCCTCGACACCACCCTCGACACCACCCTCGACACCACCCTGGACACCGCACCTTCCGCGCCTGCCCAGCACCCCACGGAGCCCGGCCCGACGGGCGACTCGGCCGTCCCGACAATCTGCAGAATGGTGATCACGTGGACACGTTGAAGACCAAGGCCCGCGACCTGCGCAACCGCACCGACCTCTGGCGCCGGCTCACGGCCCTGGAGGAGGAGGTCCAGGAGTGTCGTCAGCTCAACCTCCGGCTGGCCGAGCTGTGTGACGTGATGATGGAGCTGCTGCTGCCCGCCGCCCAGCGGGACGAGGCGGCCATCGCCGAGATCCTCGAGCGCTACCAGTCCGACGTGAGCGACCCCGCCTCGTGGGCGCCGGACCGCCCCGACGGCGCGTCCGCCGGGGAGTAGCCACGCCCATGACCAGACGGGTCTGGCTCCACATCGGCCTGCCGAAGACGGGCACCACCTACCTGCAGGACGCACTCTGGGCGAACCAGGCGGTCCTGCGGGAGCGCGGCGTCGTCCTGCCCGGCCGGCACCGGCGGCGGCACCTGCTGGCGTCGCTGGACGTCCGCGAGGACCCCGGGCTGGCCAAGCGGCCGGGGGACGTGGCGCACCCCTGGCAGGACCTCGTGGACGAGGTGCTGGCCCCGGGGTCAGCAGACTTGGACGCGCTCGTCTCCCACGAGTTCTTCGCCAGCGCCTCTCCCGACCAGGTGCGGCGCGTGGTCGCGTCGTTCCCGGACGCCGAGGTGCACGTGGTCCTCACCGCACGGTCGATGGTGGACCTCGGGATCTCCCGATGGCAGGAGTGGGTCAAGAACGGCGGCCGCCAGGACATCGACTCCTACCCCGTCGAGCGGCCCTACACCCCGGCCGACTCGTGGGGCTGGGCCAGCTTCGACCTGGCCGACGTCCTCGACCGCTGGGGGTCAGTGCTGCCCCACGAGCGCGTCCACGTGCTCCCCGTCGCCGCTGGCGGCTCCGATCCGACGCAGCTGTGGGTGCGCTTCCTCGGGGTGCTCGGGCTCGAGCCGGCCGGCCTCGATGCGCCGGAGCAGGCCGCCAACACCTCGCTCGGCGTCGTGGAGGTCGAGCTGCTGCGCCGCGTGAACGGCGAGCTGAAGGGTTCGGCTCGGCACGGGACCGCGGCCAGTGGATCCGCGGCTACCTCGGCGAGGGCGGCGTGCTGCCGGCCTCCCGGGAGCGCTTCCGACCCTCGGCCGAGAAGGAGCGCGACCTGCGCGAGCGTGGAGCCCGGGCGGTGCTCATGCTGACCGACGGGGGGTACGACGTCGTGGGCGACCTGGCCGCGCTGGAACCACCGGACCTGACCGGCCGTCGGCACCCGTCGGAGGTCACCGACAGCGAGCTGCTCACCGCCGCCGTCTCGGCGATCGCGGCGCTCACCACGGACGTCCGGGCCCGCACTCGGGAGCGGGACGACGCGCTCGCCCGACTCGCCGCCGACTCTGACGACGACACCGCCGGTGTTACGATGACCGGGATTCTGACCAAGCTGGGGTCGCGGGCCGGGAGGGCCCGGAGAGGGAAGAAGTCATCGTGAAGCAGGTTCGGGGGCTGCTCTCCGTCATGTTGCTGGTGGGTGTCCTGGGGCTGAGCCCCGCCACCTTGGGCCAGGCGACAGCGGCGGGGTGGAAGCCCAAGGCTGGTGCGACGTTCAACGTCCCGCGCGGCGGCGACAAGATGTTCCGCATCCACAAGGTCATCGGCGACGCCATCGAGCACGCCAAGCCGGGGTCCTACATCCGGATCTCGCTGTTCAGCTTCGACCGCCAGATCCTGGCCAAGAAGCTGATCGCGGCGCACAAGCGCGGCGTGCACGTGCAGATCCTGCTCAACAACCACCAGGTCACCAAGGCGCAGAAGATGCTGCACAAGGCCCTGGGCAAGAAGCGCTTCAAGAAGAACTTCTCCTACGAGTGCACCAACGGCTGCCGGTCCAAGGGCGAGAACAACCACATCAAGTTCTTCCTGTTCACCAAGACCGGTGCCGCCAAGGACGTCGTGATGACCGGCTCGGTGAACTTCACGATGAACTCCGCCAAGAACCAGTACAACGACGTCTGGGTGCGCAACGACGCACCCAAGCTGCACGCGGCGTTCGTGCGGCTCTTCGAGGACATGCGCAAGGACCGCGTGGCGAAGCCGCCGTACTGGGTCGAGAAGATCGGCAAGCCCTACGAGCTGCAGGCCACCCCTTACCCGAAGTTCAGCGCCACCCACGACCCGATCATGAAGCTGCTCAAGCCGGTGCACTGCTCAGGCGCTACCGGCGGCACGGGAAACGCCAACCACCGCACCATCATCCGCGTGGTGATGCACGCGTGGAACGAGCGCCGCGGCATCTACATCGCCCAGCGGATCCGCCAGCTCTTCGCGCAAGGGTGCGACGTGAAGCTGATGTACGGCTTCGCCGGGGCCGAGGTGCGCAATACCTTCGCCACGGCCACCAAACGGGGCTACATCCCGGTGCACACCACCGGCTTCGACACCAACGACGATGGCTTCATCGACCTCTACACCCACCAGAAAGAGCTGCTGATCTCGGGCAACTACGGCAAGAACAGCGCCACCCGGATGGTCGTGACCGGGTCGTCGAACTACAACGACGACGGCCTGCGCGGGGATGAGGAGATCTTCGTCATCAAGAACATGAAGGGCGCGTACCAGAACTACGCCAGCAACTTCACCTTCATGTGGCTGAACAAGTCGATCCTGGTCAAGTACATCCCCTACAAGGCCGGCGTGCCCGTCGTGCTCGCGCCCCAGCCCAAGCGGTTCGGGCCGGCGTGGGAGAACGACTGACCCGGTGCCGGCCCCGGCGCGTCAGTTGACCCGCCGGACCTGATGCAGGACGCCGGCGAGCGCCGCAACGGCGGCGTCCCGCTCGGCGGCGGCACCGACCGTGCCGGGGTCCACGCCGGGCACGTCGAGCGGCGCGAGCTCGTCGAGCGAGCCGATGACCCGGGCGCCGCTGCCCTCGAGCTGCCGGTGGATCTTCGCGGCCCGCTGCTCCAGCCATCGGGGGACCCGGAAGCCGATCGGCTCCTCGAGCTTGCGTCGCTGCGACAAGACGTGCTTGCCGAGTGCCTTGACCCGCTTCTTGTACGCCTGGAGGCTCAGGTCCGGGGTCGCGAGGTTGAGCTGACGCATGACCAGGGCGGACGCGGCGCCGAGGACTCGTTGGCCCGCGGCGCCTCGGCCCAGGCGGCGTCCCGGATGCCGGTCAGCTCGCGGAACCGGTCCCACAGCACCTCCGGCGCCGCACCCGGCGGGGGCACCGTGATGACGGTGACGTGCTCGGGCCCGAGCCGGCCGGTCCACCTCGTGACGATCTTCCCGGCGTCCTGCTGGCGCCAGAACCGGCGGCCGGCCTCGCCGCCCTTCTCCAGGGAGCGGACGTACTCCTCCCAGGTCCAGGTCTGCCGGTTCTTGAGGGCCTCCTGCCACATGGCCGGGACGGTGCGTCCCAGGTCGCGGACCGTGGCGACCATGTGCACCTCGGCGGCCGGGAAGTCCGCCGCCAGGGCGGAGATCCGGGGGCCGCCGATCGAGGCGAGGTACTCCATCGACACGACCGCGTCACCGTCGAAGGCCCGGATCTCGTCGCGGAAGTCGGCCCACGAGCCCGGCACCCGGCGCTTGCTGCCGATCAGGTCGGACACGGCCCGGCTGTGCCGGGCCCAGGTCGGCCCCGGGAACAGGATGCCCTGGCTGGCCAGCTCCTCGCGGTTGGCGTTCAGACGCCCCTGCAGGAACGTCGTCCCGGACTTCATCAGCCCGATGTGCAGCACGACACGGCGCGCCATGGCTCAGCCGGCTCCTTGCAGGTGGACGGATCGTGGACGGGTCGGGGGAGGAGCGTAGCGGGACGACACGACCGATCAGGGTGCCGGGCAGTAGGTCCCGATGTGCTTGCCCACCTTGCGGCGCACGCACTTGTCGGCGTCGCGCACCTTGGGCAGGGTGGCCACCGCGCGGACCATCGGGTGGTCGGAGGTGCGGCTCACCAGGCTGCTGCGATCGGTCACGAAGCCGGAGAAGTCGAACTGGCTCGATCCCACGATCCAGTCGACGTTCATCGCGCGAGGCACGTGGCATTGCCCGCCGGAGCTGTAGGCGCCGTCCGCTGAGTGCATCGGGGCCCGCGCCGTGAAGGGGCAGATGAACGGCGCGCGGTCGTTCATGTCGCCGGTGGTGATGACCGGGACGCCGGTGGCGAGCAGGCTGTTGGCGAGGCTGGCCTCGATCGCCGTGGCGGTGTTGCGCCACCTCTGTGCCGGCCCGTGGGCGTCGGCAGGGTTGTGGTAGTTCATGAACCACACCAGCCGGCCGCTGTGCCGATTGCGCAGCAGCACGTGCGGCATCGGGATCCGCTGGCCGCCGAAGTACGGGATGGCCGTCGTGCGGCCCTCGACGAATTCCCAGTCGGCGTACCGCCACACCACCGAGTTGTGCACCTGCTGGCCCAGGGAGGCTCCGGGCCAGACACCGTAGTCGCCGGAGGCGGCGTTGAACGCGGCCACCTGGGTCGACTGGAACTCCTGGAAGCCGGCCACGCTCACGTTGTGCGAGCGCAGCAGGCTGAGCGCCCAGCGGATCCGGGTGGTGCCGCTGGCCCGGCCGGACTTCTTGCCGGCGGTGTGGCCGGCTCCGAGCACGTTGAAGGAGCTGACCACGAACGAGGTCTCGGTGAACGCGCCCGGCAGCGCCTTCTCGTAGCCGCGCGGCACCGGCAGCAGGATCTTGCGGGTGAGGGGCGGCGTCCTCGCAATGCGGTACTTCGGCAGCTTCGGCGCGACCGCGGGCGTCTCCAGCGGCGGGCCGTCGTCCGCCGGGTCGCTCGCCGTCGAGGTCGAGGTGCCGGTCTGGGGCGCGGTGGAGGCGCTGGCCCCTATCGCCGCTCCGGCATCGGTGCCGGCCCGCTCGGAGCTGGGGTTGAGCTGGTCGGTGACCGGCGTCGTGAACGCCAGGCCGACCATGAGAGCGGGGATGGCGACGAGCAGCGTCACCCGCCTGACCAGTCGGGGAACGTCGGGTCGGCGACGCGGCGACCGATCAGCCGCATGCTTCGCCATGGCGTCCCTTTCCGCCCTCTGTCTGGAGATCCAGAGTCCCCCCGGTCGGGCCCGACTCATGCTACCGCAGCAGGCACCGCGGGGCACCGTCATCGAGAGCACGCCCGGGTGCTCGGGACCGGGTCTCGCGCCCGGAGCGGGGGTGGGACGAATTGGTCACACCTGCTCGTCCCGCATCGGCCGTGACGGCCATACTTGACCCGCCCGACTTGACCCGCCCGATGGGGCGCCGCCCGGGTCGTCGCACGCGGTGACCCCGATCGAGAGGAGCCCTCCATGGGCCGGCTGTGCCAGACCGACGGACTCACCGACGACCAGGTCGAGATCCTCAAGGCGGTGCGGTCGTTCGTGGAGCGGGAGATCATGCCCGTCGCCACGGAGCTGGAGCACCGCGACGAGTACCCCACCGACATCGTCGAGGGCTCAAGGAGCTCGGTGTCTTCGGGCTGATGATTCCCGAGGAGTACGACGGGCTCGGGAGTCGCTGCTCACCTACGCCCTCGCCGTGGAGGAGATCGCCCGCGGCTGGATGAGCGTGTCGGGCATCATCAACACCCACTTCATCGTGGCCTACATGCTCATCCAGCACGGCACCGAGGAGCAGAAGCGGCGCTACCTCCCGCGGATGGCAGCCGGTGAGGTGCGCGGCGCCTTCTCGATGTCCGAGCCTGGCTGCGGCTCGGACGTCGCGGCCATCACGACCAAGGCCACGCTCGGCCTCGACGGCGACTCACTCGATCACCGGCCAGAAGATGTGGCTGACCAACGGTGGCTCGGCCAACCTCGTCGCCGTCCTCGTGAAGACCGACGAGGGGCACGACAGCGTCTACCGGAACATGACGACCTTCTTGGTGGAGAAAGAGGAGGGGTTCGGCGAGACCGCCCAGGGGGTCACGATCCCGGGCAAGATCGACAAGATGGGCTACAAGGGCGTCGACACCACCGAGATGGTCCTCGACGGGCACCGGATCTCTGCCGAGCAGGTCCTCGGCGGCGTTCCGGGGCGGGGCTTCTACCAGATGATGGACGGGGTCGAGGTCGGTCGGGTCAACGTCGCGGCCCGCGGCCGCGGCGTGGCCAACCGTGCTTGAGCTGGGCGTCGAGTACGCCCAGCAGCGGAGACCTTCGGCAAGAAGATCGCCGAGCACCAGGCCGTGCAGTTCCGGCTGGCGGAGATGGCGACCAAGGTGGAGGCGGCGCACCAGATGATGGTGCGGGCGGCGCGCACCAAGGACTCGGGCTGCGCAACGACCTCGAGGCCGGCATGGCGAAGTACCTCGCCTCGAGTACTGCGCCCAGGTCGTGGAGGACTCCTTCCGCATCCACGGGGGCTACGGCTTCTCCAAGGAGTACGAGATCGAGCGGCTCTACCGTGAGGCCCCGATGCTGCTGATCGGGGAGGGCACGGCCGACATCCAGCGGATGATCATCGGCCGTCGGCTGCTGGAGGAGTACCGCATCTGACGCGGCAGGTCAGCTCCAGCGCCACGTCTCGAGGATGGCGCCGATCATCGCCTGCCGCCGCTCGGCGGTCTTCCACTTGCTGGTGGAGAACGTGATCGCGTAGGCCTTGCCGCCCACGACGACGTCGTACCGCTGGAGCCGGGCGGGCCCCCCGGTGTCGTCGGTGAGCGCGCTGACGAGCGAGCCCTGGAGCCGCCGCCGCCGCCGGCTCGGGCTGGCTGATCCTGCGGGCGCCGTGGGCCGCGAGGTCGGCGCTGGCCGCCTTGGCGAGCGCGTCGAAGGACGCCTTGGCGGTCACGGCGCGAACGACGACCATGTCCGGGACGTCGTCCTCGGTGAGGTTGACGCCGCTGGCGAGGACGCCGGCGGGCGCGTCGGCGGTCACGTCCGCCCAGCCCTTGGGCACCCGGAAGGTGAAGCCGCGGGCGGAGAGCTCGGGCCCGGCGGCGGGCTTCGGCGCGGCGGTCTCAGAGGCACCGTCCGACGGGTCGTCCGCGGGCGTGCTCACGGCCACCGAGGGACTCGTCGAGGACGACGCGGCGTCCGAGCCGGCGCCGTCGGTGGTGGCCCCGCACCCGGTGAGCACCCCGGCCAGCCCACCGGCGAGCAGGGCCGAGCTGGCGACAGCAGCGAGCGTCCTCATGGCCCCAGGGTACGTGACGGCCCGCGCGCCCGCCCGGGACCCGGTTGTGGCGCCCGCCCGCGCGCGGAACCCGGCGAAAGGGCTCGACGCGGTGAGACGGCTTTGGCATCGTGACCAGCACAACCGAGGAGGAGTGGTCACGCCCGACGGAGCCAACGACGACCTCAAGGCCAAGATGCGGGAGGCCCTGGATCGCAAGGCCGCCTACGACCGCGGGGTCCCCAAGCGCGGGCCGGTGCGGGAGAAGGCGCACGGACCCGAGGTCGAGGGCGGAGCCGCGCCCAAGATGCACCGCCGCAAGGCGGGCGGCTCGTGAGGTCGTGAGGAATTCCACGCCGGCAGACCCTGCCCCGCACTGAGCCGGCCGGGCACGATGGGACCACCATCCGCCGATGAAGGAGCCAGCCGTGCAGTTCGGTCGCAGCTATGAGGAGTTCGAGGTCGGGGCGACGTACCAGCACTGGCCGGGCAAGACGGTGACGGAGTACGACGACCACCTCTTCTGCCTGCTCACCATGAACCACCACCCGCTGCACCTGGACGCGCACTACGCCGGCGAGACCACCCAGTTCGGCCAGAACGTCGTGGTGGGCAACTACGTCTACTCGCTGCTGCTGGGCATGTCGGTGCCGGACATCTCGGGCAAGGCGATCGCGAACCTGGAGATCGAGTCCCTGCGCCACGTCGCGCCGACCTTCCACGGAGACACCCTCTACGGGCAGACCACGGTGCTGGACAAGTGGGAGTCGACGTCGAAGGACGACCGCGGGGTGGTGCACGTCGAGACCATCGGCTACAACCAGGACGGCAAGGTGGTGTGCATCTTCCGGCGCAAGGTGATGGTGCCGAAGCAGAGCTACCTGGAGGCCCGCGGTGCCGAGCAGCCCGGTCGGCCGGTGCCGCAGCCGGACAAGAACTGGCCGGGGCCGGCTAGCGGAGGCTGAGGCGGAGGCGCTGGCCGGCCGGGGAGGTGGAGGCGGCCGGTGCCGCAGCCGGACAAGAACTGGCCTGGGCCGGCTGCTGGGAACTGACGCGGAGACCTCCACCCTCGGCGATTGTCGCGGAAGTCCCGCAGCGGCTGCCCACCGATCCCTAACATGAGCGCGCCCCCGTTCGCGACCCCAGGAGCCCGCCATGCTCGTCGTCACCACCAACGATCTCCCGGGGTGGGAGATCCAGCAGGTCTGCGGTGAGGTGTTCGGCCTCACCGTCCGCTCACGCAACGCCTTCTCGCAGATGGCGGCGGGCTTCAAGTCGCTCGTCGGCGGCGAGCTCAAGGGGATGACCGCGAACCTGGTCACCAGCCGTAACGAGGTCATGGGCCGGATGATCGAGGAGGCCCGCCTGCGCGGCGGCAACGCGGTCGTGGCCATGCGCTTCGACACCTCGGAGATGAGCGACACCTGGACCGAGATCTGCGCCTACGGCACGGCGGTCGTGGCGGTCCCGGTCACCGCCGCGTCGCAGGAGATGGCCCGGCGGCTCGGCTACGGCGCAGCAGCGCCCACCCAGCCGCCGATCGACCAGCTGCCGATCGACCAGCCGCCGCCTGTGGGCCCCCCGCAGGGCTGATCCCTCAGAGCTCGGGATTCGGTGCCGGGGCGAAGGACCGCGCGAGCGGCAGCATCAGCAAGATGGCCAGCATCGGTACGGCGAACCCGATGCGTAGGTTGCCGGCTCCGACGAGGCCGGTGAGCACCGAGCCGACCAGCGCGCCGACGTAGTTGAACTGGTTGAACCGTGCGATCACCGCGTCCACGCGGGCCTGGCGCTGTGCCTCGGTGAGGTCGGTGCCGGCGATCCGGCCCGCGGCGGAGAAGCTGAGCGGGGCGATCACCGCCGCACCGCCCCCGAGTACGGCGAAGCCGGCCACGGCGACCGGCCAGCTGGGCGCGAAGACGACGACGGCCAGGGCGGCCGAGGCGACCAGGGCAGCCACCCGCAGCAGCGCGACCGGGCCGTACCTGGCGACCAGGGCGTCTCCGGCCAGCCGGACCAGCCCGCTCGCGACCAGGTAGGGGAACGTCGCCAGGGCCACCAGCCGGCTCGGCGCCGCCAGCGTGCCGTCGAGGTAGGTCGGGCCCCACGTGGCCGCCGCCGTGTCGACCATGTAGAACAGCACCAGCCCGATCCCGACCAGGACGATGGGCCGCCAGGGGACGTCCACGTCCGCGGTGAGCGTCGCCCCGTGGTCGCGCCTCAGGAACGGCCCGGCGGCCACCGCCAGCGGCACCACGGCCAGCGTCGCCGTCGCCTCGCAAGCAAGTGTGGCGGTCAGCAACGTCACCGCCGCGCCGACGATGCCGCCGAGGGTCCACATGCCGTGCAGGGACGGCAGCAGCGGCCGGCCCAGCCGGTGCTCGAGGGCCACGCCCTGCATGTTGGTGGTGGCGTCCACGATCCCGAGTGCCACGCCGTACGCCGCCATCCCGGTGAGGAAGACCGCGAACACTGGGGCGAGCACGAGCACGGGCACGCCCACCGTCATCAGCAGCAGGCCGGCTCGCAACAGCCGGGCGCTGTCGGAGGCGGCCGCGAGACGCTCGGCGACCACGGAGCCGACGCCGGCCAGCAGCACCATCATCAGCAGGACGAGGGACAGCGCCACCTCGCTGAGCCCCCAGCGCTCGATGACCACAGGCAGCCGCGTGGTGAGGCTGATGAAGACTAGCCCCTGGGTGGCGAAGGCCGCGGCGGCCGCGAGGCGCGCCCGACGGGACGACATGCGAGGAGGATGCCAGGTTGTGCGCCCGAAGTGCGGCACCCTGGGCACATGCGCACCAGCCGACTCGAAGCCTTCAGCGACGGCGTGCTCGCCATCGTCATCACCATCATGGTGCTGGAGCTCGAGATCCCGGACGAGCCCACCTGGCACGCGATGGGCGGATCGGCCTCTGGGCTGCTCACCTACCTGCTCAGTTTCGTCTTCATCGGGATCTACTGGAACAACCACCACCACCTGTTCCAGCTGGTCTCCCGGGTGAACGGGCGGATCCTGTGGGCCAACCTGCTGCTGCTCTTCGCCCTGTCGCTGATCCCCTTCTCGACCCGGTGGATGGACGAGTTCGACGTCGCCCGCGACCCGGTGGTGTGGTACGGCCTCAACCTCCTGGCGGCCGCGTTGTCCTACTTCGTGCTGTTCCGCGCGATCCTCGCCGCCGACGGGCCGGACGGCCACGTGTCCCGGGCGATCACCCGGGACACCAAGGAGCGGGTGTCCCTCGGGCTGTACGTGCTGGGGATCGTCCTGGCCTTCGTCTCGCCGTGGCTCGGGTTGGTGCCCTACGTGGTGGTGGCACTGATCTGGCTGGTGCCCGACACGCGCGTCGAGCGGTACCTCGCGGCGCACGAGCCGGGGAGTAGCCGGCCACGCCGCCGGCTTGACCGCGCCGCCTTCACCGGGTCACTGTCAGGGCATGGAGCTCGTGGTCGGCTGCCCCGCTGCGCGGAGGAGCCCATCCAGGAGGGCCCCGACTGGGTCTGCCCCACCGACGGCCACGTCCCGCCGCTGTGGCGCCCGGCCGAGGCGTCCTACGACGCGTTCGGCGCACACCTGCTCGCGGCCGACGGCTTCCCGACCTACCTGCCCTGGCCGCTGGCGCCGGGCTGGCGGATCAGCGACTTCTGCCTGGTGGGGGCGCCAGGGGACCGTCCCCTGGCCACGATGACCTGCTGCACCGGCGCCAGCGAGCACGACGGTCCGGTGGACGTGATGGTCGTGGCCGAGGAGCCCCGCACGGGGCTCGGCGCCCGCTGCGCGGGCACGCTGGGCGAGGACCCGGGCCCGGAGGTGGGGCAGGGGCCTCCGACGACACATGTGCGGCTCGGCACGGTGTCGGTGGCCCTGTGGTCGATCACACCGGACGGCGGCGACGACCCGCTCGCCCGCTCGGTGCTCGCAGGCGAGGCCGAGGGGCGCTGGCTGTGGCTGGTGCTCCGCCCGGCCGCCGCACTGCTGATGCTGCCCGGCGCGGACTGGCCGCTGCGGGACGTCTCGGACATGGGCGCCCCGCTGCTCGAGCTGGAGTTCGGGGGTCCCGGCCCGCGCTGGTGAGCCGGTCGAGCCGCGCCGACCCTCGGCGGCGCTCAGCGCCGGCCCAGCCCCTGGAAGCGCTGGAGCAGCCCGTGGGGGATGGTCCGCGCGGCGCCGGTGATCACCTTGTACTGCGCGCCGGGGATGGACAGCGCCCGGCCCTTGTCGAAGTCCGTGAGGGCGCGCGCGACCACCGGCGCGACGTCCAGCCACAAGAACTCGGGGGCCGAGCTGCGGCTCACTTGCATCCGCTCGTGGAACTCGGTGCGCGTGAAGCCCGGGCAGAGCGTCGTGACGGTGACCCCGTGGGGGGCGTACTCCGCCGCCGCCCACTCGCCGAAGGACGTCACGTAGGCCTTGGCTGCCGAGTAGGTGCCCCTGGGGAGGAACGACGCGACGCTCGAGACGTTGATGAGCCCGCCGTGACCGCGGGCGACCATCGGCCCCAGGGCGGCATGGGAGAGCCGCAGCACGGCCGTCACCAGCACGTCGAGCATCGCCTGCTCCTGCTCGATGTCGTTGTCCAGGAACCGCTGCTTGAGCCCGAAGCCCGCGTTGTTGACCAGCAGCTCGACGGGCCGCGAGTCGTCGGCCAGCCGGCCCTCGACGGCGCGCAGCTGGTCGCGGTCGGTGAGGTCGGCGACCAGCGTGTCGACGGCCACGCCGGCTCGCTGGCCCAGCTCGTGCGCGACCTGGGCCAGGCGTGCCTCGTCGCGCGCGACCAGGACCAGGTCGTGACCCCGGCCGGCCAGCTGGCGGGCGAACTCGAGGCCGATCCCCGCAGTGCCTCCGGTGACCATGGCCGTGCCAGGCGTCGTCATGCGTCCAGCAAAGCAGATCGCCCGCAGCGGCTCGGGCGCCGGTTCCGCCACGCGGTGGGGAGGGGCGTCGCGCGGGGCGTGCGGTCCGGCATGATGGGAGGCGATGTCCATCACGCTCGCGGTCGCCAACCAGAAGGGCGGCGTCGCCAAGACCACCACGGTCGCCTCGGTCGGGGCCGCGCTCGGTGACCTCGGCCAGCGGGTCCTGCTGGTCGACCTCGACCCGCAGGCCTGCCTGACCTTCTCCCTGGGGGTCGACCCCGAGGACCTCGACGTGTCGCTCCACCAGGTGCTCACGGCGGGGCTGCCGGCCCGCGAGGTGATCGTCGAGACCGAGGACGGCGTCGACCTGCTGCCGGCGACCATCGAGCTGGCCCGGGCCGAGGCCGACCTCCTGACCCGCACCGGCCGCGAGCAGGTGCTCGGCGCCGCGCTTGCCGACCTGGCCGAGGACGGCGGTCCGACGTACGACTGGGTGCTGCTGGACTGCCCGCCCTCGCTCGGCGTGCTGACCGTGGCGGCGCTGACGGCCGCGCGCGCCGTGCTCATCCTGCTCCAGTGCGAGACGCTGTCGCACCGGGGTGTGGGCCAGCTGCTGGACACCGTCCACGACGTTCGGCGGTTCACCAACCGGGGCCTGGAGGTGTGGGGCGTCCTGCCGACCCTGTACGACGGCCGCACCAACCATGCGCGCCGCGTGCTCGAGACGATCTCGACACCTACCAGCTCGACGTGGTCGAGCCACCGATCCCCAAGACGATCCGGTTCGCCGAGGCGCCCGCGGCCGGGCGCTCCATCCTGCGGACCAGCCGCAGCAGCAAGGGTGCCCAGGCCTACCGAGAGGTCGCCGAGGCGCTGCTGGCCCGCGCCCGACGCCGACCGCGGCGAGCGTCGCGGAGCGAGGGCTGACCGTGGCCCGGCACCGGCTCGAGCCGTCGCCGCGGCCGCGCTACGTGCGGCTGGCGCTGGTGGGCGCGTCCGCGGTGGTGACCACGGTGTCCGTACTGGGTGGCGCCGGGCTGGTGCCGGGCCTCACCGGCACCAACTCGCTGCGCGCGGTGGACGCCGTGGGAGCGGCCGGGCTGGTGCCGGCGGCGTACCCGCAGGTGAGCCCGCGGGCCGGCGCTCGGGAGAGCGCGACGGAGGCCGCCGAGGCGACAACATCCCCCGCCACGTCGGGCCGGGACGACCTCGCTGACCCGACCGGGAGCCCGACCGTCGAGCAGCCACCGGCCACGCCGCCGGTCCCCGCGGACTCCGGCCAGGGCCGGCGGGTGGTGTTCAGCGAGGGCGACCAGCGGGTCTGGCTGGTCGGCCCGGGCGGGAGAACCCGCCGAACTTACCTGGTGTCGGGCAGCCTCTACGACAACCTCGACCTCGGCAGCTACTCGGTCTACTCCCGCTCGGAGCGGGCCTGGGGCGTCGACGGCTCGACGATGGAGCTGTTCGTGCGCTTCGCGCACGGCACGCGCGCCGCGATCGGCTTCCACACCATCCCGACGGCCGGCGGGGTCCCCGTGCAGTCCGAGGAGCAGCTCGGCACCCCGCTGTCGCACGGCTGCATCCGGCAGCGCCGTGCCGACGCCGAGGCGCTGTGGCGCTTCGCCCCCGAGGGCACGACCGTGGTGGTCGTGGCCTGACGACCGCTGCCGCGCCTGCTGCGGCTGCTGCCCCTACTGCCCCGACTGGGTGGCGTCGGCGGTGGCCGTCGAGCCACCCGAGCCACCTGAGCCACCCTGCCGGCGGCGCCGGCGGCGGTTGCCGGAGCGGCTGGGCGCGGCGTCGCCGTCACGGCCGGGCGCTCTTCGCGGCGGCCGCGGCCGTGGCGCCGCCCTCGCCGGACTCCACGGTCGACCGCCCTGGTGCGGGTCCGCTGGCGCTGCCCGCCGCTGCGCTCCCGGCGAGGGCCTGACCCGCTTCGCTCGGACCGCTCGCTTCGCTCCGGCGCGCGCGCCGGCACCAGCCGACCCTTGGTGCCGTGGGCGATGCCGAGGTCGTGGTAGAGGTGCTCGGAGGTGGAGTAGGTCTCCTGCAGCTCGTCGAAGGGCAACCCCAGGGCCTTGTTGATGACCTTCCACCGGGTCACGTCGGCCCAGTCCACGAACGTCACGGCCGTGCCCGACGCTCCGGCGCGACCGGTGCGACCGATCCGGTGCACGTAGGTCTTGTCATCCTCGGGGCAGGAGTAGTTGACGACGTGCGACACGCCCTGCACGTCGATCCCGCGGGCCGCGACGTCGGTCGCGACGAGCGCCTGGATCTTGTCGTCGCGGAACCTGGCCAGTGCCCGTTCTCGCGCGGCCTGCGCCATGTCGCCGTGCAGCGGGGAGGCCTTGAAGCCGCGCTCGGCGAGGTCGTCGGCCACCCGCTGGGCCTGCCGCTTGGTGCGCGTGAAGACGATGACCTTCTCGGCGTCGTCGGCCTGCAGGATCCGGGCCAGGATCTCCGGCTTGTCGAGGTCGTGGGTCTGGAAGATGAACTGAGCGGTCGCCGGCACGGTCTGGCTGTCGGTGGAGTGCTCGGCGCGGATGTTCATCGGGTGCCGCATGTGGGTGCGCGCGAGCGCCACGATCGCGGCGGGCATGGTCGCCGAGAACAGCATCGTCTGCCGGGTCTCGGGGGTCATCGCGAGCAGCCGCTCGACATCGGGCAGGAAGCCCAGATCGAGCATCTCGTCGGCCTCGTCGAGCACGAGGGCGTGCACGTGGGAGATGTCCAGGGACTTGCGCTGGCACAGGTCGATGAGCCGGCCCGGGGTGCCGACCACGACGTCGACGCCGGCCCCGAGGGCCTCCAGCTGGGGCTCGTAGCCGACGCCGCCGTAGACGGTCAGCACGCGCATGCCCCGATCGGCGCCGGCGAGCGCGAGGTCGCCGGACACCTGAAGGGCCAGCTCCCGGGTCGGCGCCACGATCAGCGCCTGGGGCTTGCCCTGCGGGATCTCGCTGTAGTCGGGGTCGTGGGGGGCGATGCTGCGCTGCAGCACCGGGATGCCGAAGGCCAGGGTCTTGCCGGTGCCGGTGCGGGCCTGACCGATCAGATCGGTGCCCATCAGGGCGACCGACAGGGTCATCTCCTGGATCGGGAAGGGGTGGTGATGCCGGCGCGCTCCAAGGCGTCGCAGATCTCGGGGAGCACCCCGAGCTCACGGAAGGTAGTGATGGTCGTGTCCTTCGTCGCAGGTTCGGTGCGGCGGACTCGACGCTCGCCCCGAGGGCCTCGACAGGTCTGCCGCGCACATGCTGGCGCGGGATCGTGGGCTGGCCCGAGCCGGTCCACGGGTGTGGTGTGCGCCGTACGCCGTCGCATCGGGCGGCGGTCGCAGGACACCAGTCTATCGGTAGGGTGCGGCCATGGCTGAATCGCCGGGAGCCGGTGCGGACGTCGTCTCGCAGGACCCCGCGTACCGCGATGCCGTCGTCGACCTGCTGGCGGTCATCGCCTACGGCGAGCTCTCGGCCTTCGAGCGGCTCGCCGAGGACGCCCGAATGGCACCGCTGCTGCCCGACAAGGTGGACCTCGCCGCGATGGCGGCGGCCGAGTTCGCCCACCTGACGCCCCTGCTGGACCGGATCCGGGCACTGGACGCGGATCCCTTCGCGGCCATGGCGCCGTTTCGCGAGGCGATCGACGAGTTCCACGCCCACACCGCCCCGGCCGACTGGTACGAGAGCCTGGTGAAGGCCTACGTCGGCGACGGGCTCGCGGCCGACTTCTACCGGGAGATCGCCGCTCTCCTGGACCCCGGCACCCGGGAGCTGGTGACGACGTCGCTCGCTGACACCGGCCACTCGGCGTTCGTGGTGGACCGGGTCCGGGCGGCGATCGCGGCCGACCCGAGGCTGGGGGCCGGCTGGCGCTGTGGGGGCGTCGGCTGATGGGTGAGGCGCTCTCCCAGGCACAGCGGGTCGCCGCGGACCGGGACGCCCTGACGGCTCTGCTGGCGGGCGGGGTGGACCGCCCCGGGCTTGATCTCGCGGCCCTCGGGCGGATGTTCACCCGGCTGACCGAGCGGCACACCGAGCGGATGGCCGCGCTGGGCCTGGACGCCTGAGGCGGTCGAGGGCCCCGCCACCAGGTGGTGACGGGGCCCTCGGAGTAGTCGTGGATCAGGCCTTGCGGCGTCCGGTGACGCCGGAGGCGACCATAACGAGCACGGCTGCGACCGCGACCTGCCAGATGTGGCGCCACCAGTCGACACCCTTGGTTTCCGGGTTGAAGAAGAGGCTGTAGAGCCAGGTACCGATCAGCACGCCGCCGATACCACACACGATGGTCAGCCACAGCGGGATGTTGTCGCGGTCACCGGGCGCCACGAACTTGCCGAGCAGGCCGATGATCGTGCCGCCGATGAGAGCCCACAAGATTGCGCTGAGCATGGATGTCCTTTCGGATGCAGTCTGGCGCCGGGGTGCCGGCACCTGGCTCATCATCACCCGCGCGGGCCGCCCGATCAATCACCAGGCCGGCAACCGCCTCCGGCGCGTCGGCTCAGCGGAAGCCGACCTGGCCGCTCACTCCGCCGCCGATCTCGACGTAGGCGATCTTCTCGCCGGGGATGACGGTGCGACGGCCCTTGTTGTCGGTGAGCACGAGCACCGTCCCTGCGGAGACGGCGTCGGTCACCGACTTCTCCACGGCGTCCGCCGCGTCGTCGATCTCCAGGGTCAGCTCGCGCGTGGCGTGCTGGACGCCGATCTTGACCTCCATCGGGCGGGCTCCTTCGTTCGTGGTGGGCTGTCAGCGCCCGGCGGCGGCGTAGCCGCCGGGCCCGGGGTCGGGGTCGTGCTCGTCGGTGAGGGGATAGCCGCGGATGCCCCGCCAGGCCAGGCCGGACACCAGCTGCACGGCCTCCTCACGACCGATGGTCGCACCGTCGGCAAGCCAGAAGCGTGCGCTCACCTGCGCCATGCCGACGAGCGACACGGCGAGCAGCCGCGACGCCTCGTCGGGCAGACCGGTGTCGTCGTGGATCACCTCGGCGATCATCGCCGCGCACTCCGCGGTGACCCGGTCCACGCGGGCCCGGACCGCCGGCTCATTGGTCAGGTCGGACTCGAACACCAGCCGAAAGGCACCGGTGTCGGCAGCGACGTAGGTGTAGAAGGCGTCGATCGTCGCGGCCACTCGCTGCTTGTTGTCGGCGGTCGCCGCGAGCGCCTTGCGACAGTTCACGATGATGTCGTCGGCGCCGGCGTCGAGCAGGGCAAGGTAGAGGTCGAGCTTGCTCGGAAGTGCTGGTACAGCACGGGCTTCGAGACGCCGGCCCGCTCGGCGATGTCGTCCATGGCGGCCGCGTGGTAGCCCTGCGCCGCGAACACCTCGAGCGCGGAGTCGAGCAGCTGGGCGCGTCGCTCCCGCCGGGGCAGCCGGCCGCCGCGGGGCGCGCCCCCTCCGCGGTCTGCTCGCCAGTGCTCACCCGTGCTCCTCGTCTCGTCCGTGACGAGCGCAGCCTACCCGGGAGTAGCGCGCGCCTTCCGCGCGCGTCCAGCGGGATGCCGCACGTGGCGGCAGCCGATGAGGGAACATGGGACCCGGTCCGTGCGTTGCGCCCAAGGCAACCGCGACGACAGACCACCTCGAGCCCTTCGCCCATCGACCCGTGCAGGAGTACGCCGTGAGCTTTCCCCCCTTGGTGGAGCCGGCCGACGAGCTGACCATCGACGAGGTACGCCGCTACAGCCGGCACCTGATCATCCCTGACGTCGGGATGGCCGGTCAGAAGCGCCTCAAGAACGCCAGGGTCCTGGTGATCGGTGCGGGCGGCCTCGGCAGCCCGGCGCTGATGTACCTCGCCGCGGCCGGTGTGGGCACCATCGGCATCGCGGAGTTCGACGTGGTCGACGAGTCGAACCTGCAGCGGCAGATCATCCACGGGCAGTCCGACATCGGCAGGTCCAAGGCCGAGTCGGCGCGCGACTCGATCCGGGAGATCAACCCGCTCGTGACCGTGGTGGTGCACGACGAGCGCCTGGACAACGACAACGTGCTCGGGATCTTCGAGGGCTACGACCTCATCGTCGACGGCACGGACAACTTCGCCACGAGGTACATGGTCAACGACGCGGCGTACTTCCTCGGCATCCCCTACGTCTGGGGCTCGATCTACCGCTTCGACGGCCAGGCCTCGGCCTTCTGGCCGACCGCCACCCTGGCCGACGGCAGCAGCGCCGACGCGCCGTGCTACCGCTGCCTCTACCCCGAGCCGCCGCCGCCCGGCATGGTGCCCTCCTGCGCGGAGGGCGGGGTGCTCGGCGTGCTGTGCGCCTCGATCGGCTCCATCCAGGTCAACGAGGCGATCAAGCTGTTGACCGGCGTCGGGGAGCCGCTGGTCGGGCAGCTGATGATCTACGACGCCCTGGAGATGTCCTACCGCAAGCTGAAGGTGCGCAAGGACCCCAGCTGCGCGCTGTGCGGGGACCACCCCACCGTCACCGGGCTCATCGACTACGACACCTTCTGCGGCGCGATCTCCGACGAGGCCGCGGAGGCCGCCGCCGACGCCACGATCTCGGTCCTCCAGCTCGAGCAGATGCTCAAGGAGCGTGAGAACGGCGAGCGCGACTTCGTGCTCATCGACGTCCGGGAGCCCAACGAGTACGAGATCAACCAGATCCCCGGGTCGGTGCTGATCCCCAAGGGCGAGTTCCTCAACGGGTCGGCCCTCGGGGGGTTGCCCGCGGACAAGCAGGTGGTGCTGTTCTGCAAGGCGGGCACCCGCTCGGCCGAGGTGCTGGCGATCGTGAAGGGCGCCGGGTTCGCCGACGCCGTCCACGTGGGCGGTGGCGTGTCGGCCTGGGTGAACCAGGTCGACCCCAGCCAGCCGTCGTACTGACCGGCGCGCGGCACGGGCTCCGCTCGCCGCTGCCGGTGTGCTCGGCTCAGGCGCCGAAGTCCGCGGCGAGCTGGGTGAGCCGCAGGTGGTTGCCGGAGACGTCGCGCAGCCCGACGTCGATGCCGTACATCTGCCGCTCGGGCTCGCCGGTGAACTGCACGCCGCGCGCGGAGAGCTCCTCGTAGGCCCGTTGGCAGTCGTCGGTGGTGAGGAAGACCGCGGTCGCCATGCCCTTGCCCATGAGGTCGCGGATCTGGGCGGCCGTGTCGTCGTCGGCAACGGGCGCGCCGGGGACGGCCATCAGCACGAGCTCGGTGTCCTGACCGGGAAAGGCCACCGTGAGCCAGCGGAAGTTGCCCATCTCCGGGACGGTCACGTCCGACCGCACTTGCATGCCGAGCATGTCTCGGTAGAACTCGAGCGCGGCGTCCTGGTCGTGGACCCATACCTGGTAGCTGCTGACCTTCATCGAGAAGTCCCCTTCGCTGGTGGCCTCTGGTTCGTGGCGTCGGACCTCAGTGTCGGTGCCCGCGCCACCGGTCGTCTTCTCGAATCCTGCTCACTCGGCGCGGACCTCTGGCCGGACCCCGGGGCGGGCGTAGGCGCGGACGACGCAGGGGGGCACCCGGGCATGGTGCGCGGCCGGTGGGTGGGCCGCGCGGTAGGCGGTCGGGGTCATCCCGAACATCCGGCCGAAGCTGGTGGTGAATGAGCCGATGCTGGACAGCCCCACGGCGAGGCAGATCTCCAGCACGGTGCGGTCGGTGGTGCGCAGCAGCGCCGCCGCGCGCTCGAGGCGGCGACTCAGCAGGTACTGGTACGGCGTCTCGCCGAACGCCCGCTTGAACTTGCGGCTGAAGTGCGCCGGCGACAGCCGCGCCGCGGCCGCGAGGTCGGCCACGCTGAGGGCATCGGCGTAGCGGGCGTCGGCGAGGTCCTTGGCACGCAGCAGGTAGCGACTGGGCGGGAGCCGCGACGGGGGAGCGGTCACAGCTCGAGCAGGACCTTGCCGACGGCGTGCGCCTCGACCGCGGCGTGGGCGGCGCCGGCCTCGGCCAGCGGGTAGCGGTGCAAGGGGAGCCCGGCCCCCTCGCCGGACCGCAGCGCTCCGTCGACGAGGGCCTCGCTCACCGCGGCCGCCGCGGCCTCCAGCGCGTCCGGGACGACGGTGTAGAGCAGGACGAACTGGTAGCGGGTGTTGGTGAGCATGTGGGCCCGGACGGGGATGGCCGCGGTCGCCTCGTCGTTGGCGTAGATCGCGATCGTGCCGCCGGTCGCGATGACGGCCGCGTCCAGGTCGGCGTTGGCCACCGGTGCGACCTCCACGACCACGTCGACGCCGTCCGGCGCCAGCTGCCGAATCCTCGCGGCGGCGTCCTCGTGGCGATAGTCCACGACGTGATGGGCGCCGGCCCGGCCGGCCAGCTCGGCCTTGGTCGGGCCGGAGACGGTCGCCAGGACGGTCGCGCCGGCCCAGCGGGCGAGCTCGATGGCGGCGTGCCCGACCGCGCCGGCGCCGCCGGCGACCAGCACGGTGCGCCCGGCCAGGGCGCCCGGCGCCAGCCGGACAGGGCCGCCCTCGGCCACCGTGAGGCAACGGTGCGCCGTCACCGCTGGCACGCCCAGGCAGGCACCGGTCTCGAGCGACACGCGGTCGGGGAGGGGGCGCACCGAGCGAGCGGGAAGGACCGCGTGCTCGCGCGCCGTACCGCCGTACGGCGTGCCCCCGGCCAGCCAGACCCAGACGCGCTGACCGAGAGCGAGGCCGACGCCAGCACCCACGGCGTCGACCTCGCCCGCTCCGTCCTGCCCGGGACAGACCTCGGGCAGGCTCATCGGGCCGGTGAGGCCGGTGCGGAACTTCCAGTCGGTCGGGTTCACCCCGGCGACCCGGAGTCGCACCCGGACCTCACCCGGGCCCGGCTCGGGGACCTCCCGGTCCACCAGCTGCAGCACCTCGGGTCCGCCGGTGTCGGAGTAGACCACGGCGCGCGAGGTGACCACTCCCGAACCCATGCCCGCAACCTAGCGCGGCCCCGGTCGCGGCGGGCGCCGCCGGTCTCAGCGGGCGCGGACGCGCGCGGCCAGCGCGGCGAGGGCGGCCGGGAAGATCTCGGCAGGCGGGTTCACCAGCCCGGCACCGACCTGGCCCACTCCGGCCAGGCGGCCCGCCATGCCCGTGTTGATCTGGGGCAGGATGCCGGTGCGGCACACCGCGCTGACGTCGATGCCCGTCGGCGTCCCCTGGAACTCCAGCACCGGGACCTGCCAGCGCGGGTTCTCACCCAGCGTGATCTGGTGCATCCGGCGGGTGGTGGCCAGGGCGTCGGGCACCGACCCGCCGACGAACCGCACGATTGCGGGCGCTGTGGCCATGGCGAAGCCGCCGATGCCGGCGGTCTCGGTGATCGCCGAGTCGCCGATGTCTGGGTTGGCGTCCGCTGGCCCGAAGTCACCGAGGTAGAGCCCGTCGGCCAGCTGCGCCGGCCCGGTGAACCAGGCGTCTCCGGTGCCGGAGACCTGGATGCCGAAGTCGGTTCCGTTGCGCGCCATCGCCACGACCATCGTCGAGCCGGCGACGTCACGGGCGGCGTCCAGCGCCAGCTTGCAGGCGGGCATGGCGAGGTTGAGGAAGAAGTGGTCGTTGCCGCCGATGAAGCGCAGTGCCGCGGCGACGTCCGCGCTCGGGTGCCCGCCCTCGGCCATGGCCGGGGAGAGGTCGCGCAGCAGCATCAGGGTGCCGGCGCGGTTGCGGTTGTGCGCCTCGTCGCCCATCTGCAGCATCTGGGTGAGGATGCCGGTGACGTCGACCGGCCCGGCCGATCGAACCGCGTCGCGGAGCAGCGGCCCGAGCACGGCGGACATCCAGCGCAGCCGGTCGAGCACCTCGGGGGCGTAGGCGCCGTAGCGCAGCACCTTGCCCAGGCCCTCGTTGAGCGTGCAGTGGGTACGCCGGCCCGTGGCCGGGTCCTCGAGCACGAACACCCACATCGACGGCGTGACCACCCCCGCCATCGGGCCCACCGCCGCTCGGTGGTGACAGGGCTCGAGGGAGACGTCGCGGCCCGCCTCGAACAGCGCGGGCGCGTCCGCGGGGTCGTCGACGAGCCCTTCGAGCGCCGCACCGCCCATCAGCGCGCCGCGCATCGGCCCCGAGGCCCGCTCCCAGGCGAGCGGGGGACCCGCATGCAGGAACTCGCCGCGCTGCAGCCCCAGCACCTCGGCGGCCGGTCCGACGTCGACCAGCATCGCCTGCACCGCCAGCATCTGCGCCAGCGCCCGGGCGTTGGCGGGGGGACGAAGCGGGTCGGCGGCGACGGCCGCCAGGTCGGCCTCGGTGCCGGGCATCGGCGGGCGCCAGTCGACCCGGGTGACGGCGACCGCCTGCTGCTCCAGGGCGTCGGCGAAGACGTCGGCGCCGACGCCGACGACCGGGGGACCTGCGCCGAGCCGCTCATCGAACACCTCCGAGCAGCTCGAGGGCGCGCCGAGTCGCGCGAGCGTTGGAGAAGTGCAGCTCGGCGCCGGCGTCGTTCAGCGCCTCCAGCTGGCGGGCCAGGTGCTGGGGATCGAGGTCAGTGCCGATGACGCTCACGATCACGGGGACCGCCCGGGCCTCGCGGGCTCGGGCGATGGCCGAGGCCAGTGTCGTCGCCGGGTCGGGCTCGGCACCGTGGCCGAGCACGAGATCGAGCAGGACCACCCCGGTCTCCGGGTCGGCGGCGGCGCGGGCGAGGTGCTCGGTGCGCAGGGTGGGGTCGATCATCGGATGGGCCCGGCCGGCCGTCAGCGCGTCGTCACCGAAGTCGACCATGGTGTGCCTCGCGGCGGTGAGCGAGCCGCCCAGCCGGGCGCGTCGTCGTCCCCGAGCGGGATGTTGGAGCGAATCGGGCCCAGCGCCTCGGTGGCGATCACCATGGCTTCGTCGCCGTCCCGCCGACGAAGAGCCCCCGCAGCCACGGCCCGGTGGCCGGGCCGGCCCTGCCCACCACCGGCCAGTCGGGCACCGCCCGCCCAGTCGGCGCAGGACACCATCGGCCGCCGTCGTGAGGTCGGGCCGCCCGGGGCCGAGCAGCGCCATCTCCACGGGCGTCGCCAGCCCTGCGGCGTACGTCTCCAGGTCGGCGGCCACCTCGGGGGCAGGGGGCTTGGAGACCAGCACGACGAGCTCCACGCCGGGGTCGGCGTCCAGCCGGCGCAGGGCCTCCCGCGTCGACGCCCCGGCCACCTCGACCGAGAGGTCGCGCCCGCCCACGCCGAGGGCGTGGGTGACGCCGACCCCGCCTGGTGCAGAAGGGTCATCAGCTGCTGGCAACCGGTTCCGGAGGCGGCCACGATGCCGACCGGGCCGGGAGCGCAGGCGTTGGCGAAGCCGAGGCCGACGCCGCCGACCACCGCGGTGCCGCAGTCGGGCCCCATCACGAGCAGCCCCGCTCGGCGGCCGCGCGCTTGAGCGCCAGCTCGTCTGCTCAAGGGCACGTTGTCGCTGAAGACCATCACGTCGTGGCCGGCCTCGAGCGCGTCCATCGCCTCCACCAGCGCGCTCGCGCCGGGCACCGAGACGAGGACCAGCGTCCCGACGGCTGCCGGCGAGCGCGGCTCGGGTGGTGCGTGCGGGCTGGGTCGTCAGCGCTCCCTGCGGCGGGGGCGGGGGCGCCAGCGCTGCGGCGAGGGCGGCCAGCGCCCGGTCCAGGGCCTCGGGGGCGGCGTCGTCGGTCAGCCGGATCGCGACCACCATGTCGTTCGGCGTCGCCCCGGCCGGGACGACGAAACCCATCTGGTCGAGCACGTCGCAGTTGAGGGCGGTCGCCATGGCGACCTGGGCGGCCGCCACTCCCGGCTCGTCCTGGAGCGTGCGGCTGACCTGGAGCAGGGTGACCGAGTCGGCGTACGCGGCGCGCAGCTCGACATGCGTCGTCATGCGAGCACCCGCTGCCGGCTGGGCGGGTGGGTCCGGCGGAGGGTCAGGGCCCGACGGGCCCGCTGGGCGCCGTACCACAGGCCGGTGCCGGAGGTGTGTCCGAGGCGCCGCAGCGCGGTGGTCGCCGCCTCGTCGTCGGGGGCGCCGACGGCGCGCAGCCAGGCGGCGAACTCGGGGACGACCCCACCCGCCAGGGCGCACTCGAGCAGGGTCGCCGAGAGCAGGGTGGTCCGCCCCAGGGCTGCGCGGACGGCGGCGTCGAGGTCGGGCGTGGCGACCCCGGCGGCGCGGTGCCAGCCGAGCCAGCCGCAGAGCAGGTCATCGCCGAGCGGGGTGAGACCGCTGCCGCTGCCGACCAGCGCCGTCACGGCCGCGGCGTCCACAGGGTCAGGGAACGCAGCCAGCTCCGCGCTGGGGGGGTGCACCGGCCCAGCGGCCGGAGCTGCACCTGGGAGGGCGGGCACGGTGGGGTCGACCAGCCGGCCGATCTCCACCGGCCGGCCGTCCAAGCGCAGCCGACCGCCGACCAGGTCGACCTCCGCGACCCAGCCCCCAGGCAGCGTGGGTGCGGCCAGCCGGAGCGCACAGGGCACGGCGACGGCGGTGCTCGCGACCACGCCCACACAGCGCCGCTCGCGCCCGACCAGGAGCTCGGCGTACACCGCCGTCTCGCCCCGGTGCAGGACCCGCAGCGGTCCCGGCTCGGCGTCGCCCAGCCAGCCCAGCACCCGCGGTGGGCAGCTGGCGGCGAGCGGACCCCGGACTCGCGGCATGCAGACGAACCTAGAGCCGGCCGCTACGGTTTGCCGATGTGAGGTTGTGCCAACGATCTCGGGGGAGGAGGTCCAAGTCTTGATAAGCCCGGACGCCGCGACCGCCGCCCTGGCACGCGTGGACGCGCTCCACGCGGCCCTCACCGGCCTGGTGCTCGAGGGTGGCGACCTGGACCGGATCGCCGCCGAGGTCGCGCGGGTGCTGGACGTCGCGGTGCTGATCACCTCCACCGACGGCCGGGAGCGCGGCAGCGGGGGCGTCACCGAGCGGATCCGCGGGTCGCTGGAGCGGGCCGACCTGGTCGACCCCACCGGCCGGTTCCGGGTCGAGCGCACCAACGCCGACACCGCTCCGGTGGGAGACGGCGAGGCCCGGATGCTGCGCGTGGCCGCAGGAGGCGAGGACCTCGCCCGCCTGGTGGGGGTGCGCTGCGACGGACCGATCGACCCCGGCGACGTGCACGCGCTCGAGCGGGCCGCCGCGGTGGCGGCCCTGGTCATCACCCGCGAGCAGGCGGTCGGGGCGGTCGAGAACAAGTACCAGGGCGACTTCCTGCGCGACCTGTTCCTGCGGCGGGCCGGCGACCTGGACTACGTCGTCGAGCATGCCGAGACCTATGGCTGGGACCTGGACCGGCCCGTGGTCGTGGTGTGTGCCGAGCTCGACCCGCCCCGGCCGGACGAGGGTCCCATCTCAAGCGAGCAGCGACGCGCCTGGCAGCAGCGGTTCGCGCAGGGCTGGCGGCAGGTCACCCGGGACCTCGACCCGGGGATCGCGGGGGCCGACTTCTCCTCCGAGGTCGTCTGGCTGCTCCCCGCGGCCGACGACGAGCAGGCCGCGGCCGTCGTGCGGCGCGCGGTCGACGGTGTGGCGGGGGACAAGGGTGGCGGCCGACGGTCCTTCAGCGTCGGGGTGAGCCGGGTGGCGGGCGGTCTCGACGCGCTCCGGAGGCCTACGGCCAGGCCCGCCGTGCCGTGGAGGTGGGGCGCCGGGTCCACGGCCTGGGCTCGACGACCTTCTTCGACCAGCTGGGCATCCACCGCCTCATCGCACTGGTGCCCGACACCGCGGAGCTGCGCACCTTCGCCCACGACGTGCTGGGCCCGCTGGCGGAGCCCACCGACGAGGCGGCCGACCTTCGGGTGACGCTGCAGGTGCTGCTGGACCCCAACTTCAACGTGGCCGAGGCGGCGCGGGCGCAGTTCTTCCACTACAACACGATGCGCTACCGGGTCGGAAAGCTGGAGCGGCTGTTGGGGCCGCTGTCGTCCGACCCGCACCTGCGGCTAGACGTGGCCGTCGCCCTGCGGGTGCTGGAGATTCTCGGCTGACCGTCGCGCGAGCACGGCGTTCGTCCTGCCCAGGGAGTGCCACACCGACAGGGTTTGCCAGCAGCGCACAGGGCCCTTCGGCAGGAACTGACGGTGTTGGCCTGTGATCCTGGCCACTACGTTGAGGGGCAACTCGGGGCCGTGTCGGGGGGCAGAGGGAGCCGCACCGCGCCCGGCTGGCGCCGGCCGCGACCGCCACAAGGGAGTTGCACATGTCGATGTTCAAGTGGGATGTCGTCCATCCCGCGCCGGGCGAGCCGGTCGCCCCGCACCAACGCCTGGACTGGGGCAAGACGATCGGGCTCGGTGCCCAGCACGTCATCGCGATGTTCGGGGCCACGTTCGTGTTCCCGCTCGTCATGGGGTTGGACGCCAACCTGGCCATCATGTTCTCGGGAATCTGCACGATCCTGTTCCTGTTGATCTGCGCCAACAGGGTGCCCAGCTACCTGGGGACCAGCGCGTCGTTCGTCGCCAGCGTGGCGGCGATCCGCGCCCAGGGCGGCGACTCCGCACACGTCACCGGCGCGATCATGGTCGGTGGCATCGTGCTCGCCCTCGTCGGCGTGCTGATCCACTACGCAGGGGCGGAGTTCCTGCACGCTCTGCTGCCGCCGGCGGTCACGGGCGCCGTCGTCATGCTGATCGGCTTCAACCTGGCCCCCGTCGTGGCCGGCATCTACTGGCCTCAGGACCAGTGGATCGCCCTGCTCACCGCCGCCTTCATGGTCGTCGCCGCGGTGATGTTCCCCGGCTTCTGGTCGCGCATCGCCGTCTTCCTCGCGCTGATCTTCGGCTACCTCCTGTCGTTCGTGGCCGACAAGATCTTCGGCCCGATCACGTCGATCCTGGGCGGCGCCACCGAGGCCACCGAGCACGACCGGGTCTCCTGGGCCGGCGTCCAGGCGGCCCATTGGATCGGCCTCCCGAGTGGGAAGCTGTCCGACGGCGTCTCCGTCGTCCACGGGCCCAGCATCTCGCTGACCTTCGTGCTGCTGGTGCTCCCCGGTGTGATCGCCCTGATCGCGGAGAACACCGGGCACGTCAAGGCCGTCGCCGAGATGACCAAGACCGACCTCGACCCCTACATGGGGCGAGCCATCGCCGCCGACGGTGTGGCCACCGCCCTGGCCAGCGCGTTCGGCGGATCGCCGACCACGACCTACGCCGAGAACATCGGCGTGATGGGGGCCACCAAGGTCTACTCGACCGCGGCCTACTACGTCGCGGCGATCGTCGCGATCCTGCTCGGGCTCTGCCCGAAGTTCGGGGCGATCGTCAACGCCACCCCCGGTGGTGTCCTCGGCGGCATCACGGTCGTGCTGTACGGCATGATCGGTCTCGTGGGCGCCAAGATCTGGGTGGAGAACCACGTGGACTTCGGCGACCCGGTCAACATGGTCGGCCTGGCCGGCGGCATCATCGCCGGCATCGGTGGCGTGACGCTCAAGTTCAGCGACAACTTCTCGCTGTCGGGCATCGCGCTGGGCACGATCCTGGTGATCGTGTTCTTCCACCTCGTCAACGGCCGTCGAGGTCAGGGCGCCGGAGAGGTCACCAAGGCGCTCTCGCACGAGGAGTAGGGAGGGCAGGTGAAGCCGGCACCCTTCGCCTACGTCCGGCCGGGCAGCCTCGCTGACGCGGTGGCCGCGCTGGCCGGAGACCCGGAGGCGAAGGTCCTGGCCGGTGGCCAGTCCCTCATTCCGCTGCTCAACATGCGGCTGGCGGCCCCGGGCTGCTGGTCGACATCAGCCGCGTCCCCGACCTGGACCACGTCCGCACCGCTGCGGACGGGGTCCGGGTCAGGGCGCTGGCCTGGCACGCCGCCGTCCTAGCGGACGCCGAGGCGCGCCGGGTCCAGCCGCTGCTCGCCCAGGCCCTGGCCTGCGTGGCGCACGCCACCGTGCGCAACCGCGGTACGACCGTCGGGTCGCTGGTGCACGCCGACGCGGCCGCCGAGATGCCCATGGTGCTGACCCTGCTCGGTGGCTCGCTGGACGTCGTCCGGCCCGTGGGGCGGCGGACGATCCCGGCGAGCGAGCTGTACGTGGGCCCGCTGGAGACGACGCTGCGCCACGACGAGATCGCCGTCGAGGCGTTCTTCCCGGCCTGCCGCCCGGTGCCGGCACGGCGTTCGAGGAGATCGCCCGGCGGTCCGGCGACTACGCGCTCGTGGGGTGGCTGCCGTCGTCGCGCGCGACGACGGCAGCGTCACGCAGGCGCGCGCCGGCTACCTGTCGGTGAGCGAGGTCCCCGCCGCCGTGGATCTCACCACCGTCCTGGCCGACGGCCCCACGGAGACGGCGCTGGCGGCGGCGGGTGAGGAGGCGCTGTCGCACCTGGACCCGATGGCCGACATCCACGCCACGGCGGACTACCGGGCCCACCTGGTGCGCGTGCTCACTCGGCCGCGTGCTCCGGGCGGCGTACGACGCCGCGGCACGCAGTCGGATGAGGGGGCGGCATGAGCGAGGAGCGACACTCCCTCCGGCTCCGCGTCAACGGCGCGGCCTACGACCTGCAGGTGCCGGCCCGGCGCCTGCTCTCCGACGCGCTGCGGCACGAGTGCGGTCTCACCGGGACCCACGTCGGCTGCGAGCACGGCGTCTGTGGCGCGTGCACCATCCTGCTCGACGGGCAACCGGTGCGCTCCTGCCTGATGCTCGCGGTGTCGGCGGAGGACTATGAGATCACCACCGTGGAGGGCCTCACCCGGCCCGACGGCGGGCTGGGCCCGGTGCAGCAGGCCTTCGCCGACACCCACGCCCTGCAGTGCGGCTTCTGCACGCCCGGCTTCCTCACCACGGTCGCCGCCGGGCTGCGCGACAACCCCGACCCGACTCCCGCCGAGGCCCGGGAGATGATCGGCGGCAACCTGTGCCGCTGCACGGGCTACCAGAACATCGTGGCGGCGGTGCTGCGTGCCGCCGAGCTGACGGCGACGCGGGCACGAGGCGGTGGCCGATGACCACCAAGCTGTTCGGGGCCAAGGTCGCCCGGGTGGAGGACCAGCGCTTCCTGCGCGGGCGCGGGCGCTACGCCGACGACGTGCTCGCCGACGCCCACACCCTGCACGCCGCGGTGCTGCGCAGCCCGCACGCCCACGCCCGCATCGTCGCCATCGACGTCGACGACGTGCTCGAGATCGACGGCGTGCACGCGGTCTGGACCCACGAGGACCTGGCCGGGGCGATGGCCCAGCCGCTTCCGCTGCTGATCCCGCACCCGGCGCTCACCCACGGTCGCACGCAGTACGCCCTGGCCAAGCACGAGGTCAACTATGCGGGAGAGGCGATCGCGTTCGTGGTCGCCGACGACCGCTACCTCGCCGAGGACGCAGTGGCCCGGATCCGCGTCGAGTACGACCTGCTGCCGGCCGTCGTGGGCATCGCGGCGTCCCGGGCGGCCGAGCACCTGGTCCACGAGGACGTGCCGGGCAACGTCGGCGCCCGCCTGGAGCAGGCCAATGGCGACGCAGCGGCGGCCGTCGAGGCGGCTCCCCACCGCCTCAGCCTCGACCTCACCATCGACCGCAGCTCCTGCCAGCCGCTGGAGACCCGGGGAGTCGTCGCCCGCTGGGACACCGACGCCGGCAGGCTGCAGGTCTGGACGTCGACCCAGACCGCGACCGGCGTCCGGGCGGCCGTCGCGGCCAAGCTCGGCCTGGACCTGGGCCAGGTCGACGTCATCGCGCCCGACATCGGGGGCGGGTTCGGCGTGAAGATCAACCACCCGTGGCCCGAGGAGCTCCTGGTCCCGCTGGCCGCCCTCCGGCTGGGCCGCCCGGTGAAGTACATCGAGGACCGCCGCGAGCACTTCATCGCCACCGCCCACGAGCGCGGCCAGGTCCAGCACATCGAGGTCGGCTTCGACGACGACGGGCGGGTCCTCGGGCTGGACGTGCAGTTCTGGCACGACCACGGCGCCTACACGCCGTACGGCCTGATCGTGCCGATCATCACCTCGACCCAGCTGCTGGGCCCCTACAAGCCCGGGGCCTACCGAGTGCGCTTCGAGTCGATCTACACCAACACGGTGATGGTGACGCCCTACCGCGGCGCCGGCCGGCCACAGGGCTGCTTCGCGATGGAGCGCACGATGGACGCCATCGCCCGCGAGCTCGGCAAGGACCGCGCCGACGTGCGCGCGGTCAACTTCATCCAGCCCGAGGAGTTTCCCTACGACCACGGCCTGGTCTTCCAGGACGGGCGCGAGCTGGAGTACGACTCCGGCGACTACCCGGCGTCGCTGGAGAAGATCAAGGCGCTGATCGGCAGGGACGACATCGAGGTCTTCCGCGCCGAGATGGCCGCGCAGGGGCGCCGGGTCGGGATCGGGCTGGCGTGCTACGTCGAGGGCACCGGTGTCGGCCCGTACGAAGGCGCGCACGTGCACATCGAGACCTCGGGCAAGGTGAAGGTCGCCACCGGGCTGACCACCCAGGGCCAGGGGCACCAGACGGCGTTCGCCCAGATCGTGGCCGACGAGCTCGGGGTGCCGTTCGACCGGGTCGAGGTCACCACCGGCGACACCCGGCGGATGCCGTACGCCGTGGGCACCTTCGCCTCACGCGCCGCGGTCATGAGCGGGTCGGCCGTGCACCTCGCCGCGAAGGCGGCGCGCGAGAAGGCGCTGCGGATCGCCGCCGATGCGCTGGAGGTCTCGGTCGACGACCTCGAGATCGACGGGGGCGTGATCTCCGTGCGGGGCACGGACGCCAGCATCGACCTCGGCACCGTGGCCGTCCTCTCCAACCCGCTGCGCTACGCCTTCGACGAGGCGTCCAAGGCGGCCACCCAGTTCACCGTGGGCGATCCGGGCAAGCCGCCGGTCGCCGACGACGACGAGCCCGGGCTGGAGGGCCGCGACTTCTACAGCCCCGAGCGGTCGACGTTCGCCTCCGGCATGCATGCCGTCATCGTCGAGACCGACCCCGACACCGCGGAGGTCCGGATCCTCAAGTACGCCGTCGTGCACGACTGCGGCCGGCTCATCAACCCGATGATCGTCGCCGGCCAGATCCACGGCGGCGTGGCGCAGGGCGTGGCCGGCGCGCTCTACGAGCGGATGGCCTACGACGACGCCGGCCAGCTGCAGAACGCCTCGTTCATGGACTTCTTGATGCCCTACGTCTCCGAGGTCCCCGAGGCGATCGCGATCGACCATCTGGAGACGCCGTCGCCGCTCAACCCCCTGGGTATCAAGGGGGCGGGGGAGGCCGGGGTGATCCCGGGGTCGGCGGTCCTGGCCGCCGCGATCGAGGACGCCGAAGGTTTCACGCTCACGGCCATGCCGATCTCGCCGTCGGAGCTGTTCCACCTGCGCCAGACCGAGGAGACCTGATGAAGTTCACCGGAGACGCCGTCCTGCACGCGCCCGTCGAGAGGGTCTGGGACTCGATCCTCGACCCGGCCGTGCTGGTGCAGACCATCCCAGGCTGTGAGCGGCTGGTGGCGACGGGTGACAACTCCTACGACATGACGGTGACGGCGGGGGTGGCCTCGATCAAGGGCACCTACACCGGCTCCTGCGTGCTCTCGGACCTCAACCCACACCGGTCGCTGGTCATGACGGTCGAAGGTGCCGGGGCGCCGGGCACCCTCACCGCGACGGTGGACGTGGGCTTCGCCGACGTCGGCGACGGCACGACGCGGCTGTCGTACGACGCCGACGCCGTCGTGGGCGGCATGGTCGGCGGGGTGGGCCAGCGAATGCTCACGTCAGTGTCCAAGAGGATGGCTGGAGACTTCTTCGGCAGCGTCGACTCCGTGCTCAGTGGTGCGGCCCCCATCGGTGTGGGAGCCGTCGGCGGGCCGGCGGCGGTTGCCGGGGCCGAGGTGCCGGCCGGGCCGGGCGCCGTCTTCACCCCACCGGCCAGGCCGGTCGGTGCGGTCGCCCCGATCTCGTCGGACTTCCTCACCGGCTTGGCCGTCGGCGCGGGTCTCGTGGTGCTCGGCGTGATCGTCGGGGGGATCTTCGGGCGCCGCCGGTGACACCACAGGGCGACGGGGTGAGCGTCGAGTCGTCGGCCCGGGCGATGGCGGCCGCGCTCCGCGGCCGCCAGATCTCTGCGCGGGAGCTGCTGGAGCTGCACCTGGCGCGGATCGCCGAGCGCAACCCTGCGGTCAACGCCATCGTCTCCCTGGACGAGGAGCGCGCCCGGGCGGGGGCCGCTGCCGCCGACGAGGCGCTGGCGCGGGGGGAGGCCGTGGGGCCGCTGCACGGGCTCCCGTTCGCGTTCAAGGACACCCACGAGGTGGCGGGCTGGCGGACGACGTACGGGTCGCCGATCTTCGCCGACCACGTGGCCGACCACGACCTGCTGTTGGTCGAGCGCATCCGCGCTGCGGGGGCGGTGCCGATCGGCAAGACCAACACGCCGGAGTTCGCGGCCGGCTCGCACACCTTCAACCCGGTCTTCGGCACCACGCACAACCCGCACGACCTCACTCGCTCGGCGGGTGGCTCGAGCGGGGGAGCGGCGGCGGCGCTCGCGGCCGGCATGGTGCCGCTCGCGGACGGCTCCGACATGGGCGGCTCGCTGCGCAACCCGGCCTCGTTCTGCGGGGTCGTCGGACTGCGCCCCTCGCTGGGCCGGGTGCCGCAGTGGCCGGCGTACCACCAGTGGGAGACGACGTCGGTCGGTGGCCCGCTGGCCCGCAACGTCGGAGACCTCGCGCTGCTGCTGTCGGTGATCGCCGGCCCCGACCCGCGGGTGCCGCTCGCGCTGGGGGACCCGGGCGATGCGTTCGCGCCGCCACTGGCGCCGCGGCTGGCCGGCCTGCGCGTGGCGCTCTCGGTCGACCTGGGCGGGCTGCTGGAGGTCGACGACGAGGTCGCCTCGATCACCGAGAGCGCCGCCGGGGTCGTCACGGCCGGTGGCGGCCGGGTGGCGGCGGCGCACCCGGACCTGAGCCTGGCCGACGACACCTTCCGCACGCTGCGCGCCTGGCACTTCCAGGCCAGCTACGGACGGCTGCTCGCCGAGCATCCCGACGAGATGAAGCCGTCGCTGGCCGACAACATCCGCGCCGGAGCGTCGCTCAGCGGCGCCGACGTGGCCCGGGCCTACCATCAGCGCACCGCGCTGGGGGAGACGATGCGGCTCTTCTTCCGTGATCACGACGTGCTGATGCTCCCGGTGTCGCAGGTCCCGCCGTTCCCGGTCGACCAGGAGTACCCCACCGAGATCAACGGGGTGCCCATGGCGTCCTACCTGGACTGGATGCGTTGTGCCTACCTCATCACGGTCACCGGCTGCCCGGCGATCGCCGTCCCGCTCGGGCACACCGCGGAAGGCTTGCCGGTCGGTATCCAGATCGTCGCCCCCCACGGCGCCGACCGCACCCTGCTCGAGGTCGCCACCGCCCTCGAGCAACCCCGCTGATCCGGCAGAAGCTCGCGCTGATCCGGCAGAAGCTCGCGCTGATCCGGCAGAAGCTCGCGCTGATCCGGCCGAAGCTCGCGCTGATCCGGCAGAAGTTCTCCACAGTCGAGCGGCCGATCCTGTGGATGGCTGGCCGGCTTCTGTGGACATCAGGGCAGCCCTCTGTGCAGGACACGCCGAAAGGCTGTGGACTGCGAGATTTCCCTTATTTTCTTGGGGTTGAGGGCTTGCATCGCTGGTGGTGATGGGCGTAGAACTGTCTTACGCACTCCCTCCGGGGAGAGCGGGACAGCTCGGAAGCGAGGGTCCAGACCGAGGGGCAACCCGAGGCAGTGGCAGGGTGACGACGCCGCTGGGGCCGGAGAAGAAGAGCAGTCGACCGGAGGCGTCACCACGATCCGGTCAACCAGAAGGGCCCTTGTAGCTCATACCTATGAGGGCCCTTCACCTATTTCGACGTGGTGCCCGGCAAGCGCGATGCCCGAACTTCTGACGGATCGGCGAACTTCTGCCGGTTCGGTCCGAACTTCTGACGGATCGGCGGGCGTGGTCCGGGGTCGGCCATGATGGTCACATGCTGTACGACGCGCTCCGGGCGGTCGGCCCGCCACTCATCAAGGCCGTGTGGCGCCCCGACGTGCGCGGTCTCGAGAACGTCCCCCCGACCGGCGGGGTGATCCTCGCCAGCAACCACCTGAGCTTCGCCGACAGCGTCGTCATCCCCGTCGTCGTCCCCCGCAAGGTCGTCTTCTTGGCCAAGGCCGACTACTTCACCGGCACCGGCGTCCGCGGGGCGCTCTCGCGGGCGTGGTTCGGCGGCCTCGGGATGCTTCCGGTGGACCGTGACGACTCCCGGGCGGCCCTGGGCAGCCTGGACACCGCGCTCGAGGTGCTGGCCCGCGGCGAGGCGTTCGGCATCTACCCCGAGGGCACCCGCTCCCGCGATGGGCGCCTCTACCGCGGCCGCACCGGGGTGGCCCACCTCGCCCTGACCGCCAAGGTCCCGGTCGTGCCCGTGGGCCTGCGCAATACCGAGAAGCTGCAGCCGGTGGGTGCGCGGCTGCCCCGGCTTGTCAAGGTCAGCCTCGCCTTCGGTGAGCCGATGACCTTCGGCGAGGAGTACGACGCCATGAGCCCGGGCCGCGCCCGTCGCGAGGTGACCGACCGGATCATGGCCGCCATCGCCCAGCTCTCGGGCCAGCAGCAGGCCGGCGTCTACAACGACCGCCCGGCCGACACCTGACACCCAGATGCCGGCCCGGGACCAGCCCAGGATCCGGCCTGTTGCCCGAGGAGGCCCGGTGTTCGATCTCGTCATCGCCGACGCCACGCTCCGTGGCCGGCCGGGTACCTGGCACATCGGGATCGACGGGGCCCGGGTTGCCGCGCTCGAGACCGAGCCCCTCACCGGCCGGGTCACCATCGAGGCCGGCGCCGGCCTGGTCACCGAGAGCTTCGTCAACGCCCACCTCCACCTCGACAAGGTCCACACCCTCGACCGGATCGGGGACGCCGCCCTCACGGCGTACACCGCCGACGGCATGGCGGGCGCCGCGGCGTCGATCGACCTCGCCTCGTCGGTGAAGTCCGGCTACGACCGAGGGTGGATCAAGCCACAGGCCAGGCGCGTGCTGCTCGACGGGATCCGGTACGGCGTCCGGCACGTGCTCGCCTTCGCCGACGTCGACACCGCCGCCGGTCTCGAGGGAGTCGTCCCGCTGCTGGAGCTGCGCGAGGAGCTGCGCGGCGTCATCGACCTCCAGGTCGGCGCGTTCCCGCAGGACGGCCTGCTGCGCGACCCCGGCGCCGAGGAGCTGGTCGTCGAGGCGGTTCGGCTCGGTGTCGACGCCGTCGGCGGCATCCCCTGGATCGAGGACGGTGACTCCGACCAGCGTGAGCACGTGCGGCGGATGTGCGGGCTCGCCGCCGCCCACGGTCGCCGGGTCGCCATGCTGGTCGACGACTCCGGCGACCCTGCGCTCGACACCACCGCCATGCTCGCCGAGGAGCTGCTCGCGCACGACCTGGTCGGGCGCGGCGTGGCCAACCACGCCCGCGCCCTCGGCCGCTACGACGATGATCGGCTCGACGGGCTCGTGGCGCTCGCTCGCCGCGCGGGCTCGGCTTCTGCAGCAGCCCGCACACGGCGCCTGCCCACCTTCCCGTCCAACGGCTGACCGCGGCCGGGGTGCCGGTGGCGCTGGGTCAGGACGACATCGAGGACGCCTACTACCCCTTCGGACGGCATCACCTGCTGGAGGTCGCGTTCCTCGCCGCGCACCTGCTGGAGGCGCGCGACGCGGCCGGTCAGGAGCTCGTGTACGACGCCGTCACCACCACGGCCGCGCGGGTGCTCGGCCTGCCGGACCACCGGCTCGGGCCGGGCGGAGCCGCGGACCTGGTGATCCACCGGTCGAGCCGGCTGCGCGACGTCCTCGCCGAGCACGTCGCGCCGGCCGTCGTGCTGGCCTCTGGGCGGGTGGTCGCGACCACCCACGAGGTGACGACGTACCCGTCCGGCCCGGCCGGACGGGAGGACGACCCCGGCCCCGGCAGCATGTGACAACGACCCGGCCCGGCCTCGGCAGATCCTGCCGTCGTCGGACGCCGGGTCGTCCCGCTGAATCGTCGTCATGGCGGCGAGCACCCCTGTCCAGACCTCGACGGCCTCGGCCTCGCGTGACCGCAGCATCCGGGTGGGCATCGACACCGGCGGCACCTTCACCGACATCGTGGCCCTGGACGAGGCGACGGGGAGCTGGTGAGCACCAAGACCCCGTCCACGCCCAGCGACCCGGCGGACGGCTTCATGGCGGGCATCGAGAAGGTCCTCGGCCTGCTCGGCCTGCCGCCGGGGACCGGCGACGCCCTCAGCGGGGTCTCCCACGGCACCACGGTGGCCACCAACCAGCTGCTCGAGGGCAAGGTCGACGCGCTCGGTTACGTCACGACCGAGGGCTACGAGGCAATGCTGGAGATCGCGCGGCAGAGCGTCCCGGACGGCTACGGCAACTCCTACTTCTGGGTCAAGCCCGCCCGGATCGTCCCGCGGCACCTGGTCCGCGGCGTGGGTGGCCGCCTGGACTACACCGGCGCGGAGATCCGCCCGTTCGACGAGGACGGCGCGCGCCAGGTCGCCAGGTGGTACCGCGACCAGGGCATCGACACGCTCGGCGTCTGCTTCCTGCACGCCTACGCGAACCCTGCCCACGAGGAGCGGATGCGCGAGATCCTGGCTGAGGAGCACCCCCGGGCGGTGGTCTCGATCAGCAGCGAAGTGCTGCGCGAATACCGCGAGTACGAGCGCGCGATGACGACGCTGGTCGACGCGGCCGTGAAGCCGCGGCTGGGGAGGTACGTCGGCAACATCTCCGCCCGGTTGGAGTCCTACGCCGGGGGGTCCACGGGGGGCGGCGCTCTCGGTGCGGTGCCGGCGGCGACCACGGCCGGGGGGTCCACGGGGGGCGGCGCCCCCCGTGCGGTGCCGTTCTACGTGATGAAGTCCAACGGCGGGGTGCTCTCCGCCGACGAGGTCGTCCACCAGCCGATCACCACGGTGCTCTCAGGTCCGGCCGCCGGGGCGCTGGGGGCGGCGCTGATCGCGAACGTGGCCGGCTTCGACAAGGTGCTCACCAGCGACGGCGGCGGCACGTCCACCGACGTCTCGGTGGTCATCGACGGCGAGCCCACGCTGACCACGGAGGGCACCGTCGGTGCCTACCCGTCCAAGATCCCGATGATCGACGTGGTCACCGTCGGCGCGGGTGGGGGCTCGATCGCGTGGCTGAGCCCGGAGGGCACGCTCAAGGTGGGCCCGCAGTCCGCCGGCGCCGACCCGGGACCGCTTTGCTACGCACAGGGCGGCACGGAGGTCACGATCACCGATGCGCACGTCGTACTGGGTCGGATCCCCCCGCACCTGTTGGGCGGTGAGATTCCGCTGGACGTGGCGGCGGCCCGGGCGGGGGTCGAGGCGCTGGCCGCGCGGCTGGGCCTCTCCGCCGACGCCTGTGCGACCGGCGTCCTGGAGATCTCGGCGTGGAACCAGGCCAACGCGCTGCGCCAGGTCACGGTCAAGCGTGGGCTGGACGTGCGCGACTTCACCCTCACGACCTTCGGCGGATCCGGCTCGCTCCTGCTGTGCCGGCTGATGGACATCCTCGGCATCCGGACCGTGCTCGTCCCGCCCAACCCGGGCAACGTGTCGGCGTTCGGCCTGCTCACCGTCGACGTGAAGAACGACTACGTGCAGACCCACGTGGAGCTCCACGACCGGCTCGACCCCGTCGTGGTGCAGCGCGACCTGGACCTGCTGACCGAGCAGGCACGCGCGGCGCTCACCAAGGAGGGCTTCGCCGACGCCGACCAGCGCTTCCACCGCACCGCCGACGTCCGCTACTTCGGCCAGGCCTACGAGGTGCGCGTGCCGCTCGACGACGGACCGGTCGACCGCAACAGCCTCGACGCCGCGGCCGAGCGCTTCCACGCCGCTCACCGGGTGCTGTACGGCTACGACTTCGCGGGTGACCCCGACCAGCAGGTGGAGTGGGTCAACCTGCGCGTGTCGGGCATCGGGCCGATCCAGCGCCCCGACATCGTGCGACACGACGAGCAGCGTGCCGCCTCGACACCCACCGGCATCCGGCCGGTCTGCTTCGAGCCGGCCGACGGGTACGTCGACACCCCGCTCGTGTGGCGCCCCGACCTGCCCGCGGGAGCCCGGCTCACCGGGCCGGTCATCGTCGAGGAGTACGGCGCCACGGTGCCGATCCATCCCGGCTTCCAGGCGCGGGTGGACCCTTGGCTGAACCTCGTCGTGACGCGGCTGGACGAGACCCGGGGGGAGCAGTCATGACCGGGTCCCGGCGCGCCCCCACCGCGTTCCCGTTCGGCTCGCTCACCGCGGACGCCGGCGCCAGCGCCGACCCCGTGCTGGTCGAGATCGTCCAGGGCAGCCTGGCCAGCGTGGAGCGGGAGGTCGAGACCGCCATCGCCCGCACCTCGCGCAGCCCGATGATCCGCGACGCGCACGACTTCCGAGCCGGCATCCACGACCGACTGCTCCGCAAGCTCACCGGGCGGTCCTACTCCGCGCTCGTGCACCCCATCGTCCGCGACTTCCCGCTGGAGGAGATGCGGGAGGGGGACGTCTTCTTCCACAACGACGTCTACCGGTCCGAGGGCGGCATCGGCCACCTGCCCGACCTGTGTGTCACCGTGCCGGTCTTCGCCCACACGGGGGCGCAGCCGCAACCGCGGAGGGGGCCCACGGGGGCGCAGCCGCAACCACGGAGGGGGCCCACGGGGGCGCAGCCCCGTGTGGTGGCGTTCGTGCAGGCCTTCGGCCACCACGACGACATCGGCGGCGCCGTCCCGGGCTCGATGCCCTCGGCCGCGACGAGCGTGTTCGAGGAGGGCCTGATGGTCCCACCGATCAAGCTGTGGGACCGCGGCCAGCCGAACCGCGCGGCGCTGACCATCATGACCCGCAACTCCCGGATGCCCGAGAGCCTGGCCGCCGACCTGGACGCGGAGTGCTCGGCGTGCCTGATGGGCGCGCGGCGGCTCGGCGAGCTCTTCGACCGCTACGGCGTGCCGACCGTCGAGAGCTGCTTCGACGCGATCATCGACCGCACCACCCGGACCTACCGTCGCGAGATCCTCGCCAAGATCCCGGTCGGCAGCTGGGTGTGGGAGGACTATGCCGAGCACGACGGCGTGGACGACCCCCGGCTGCACACCCAGCGGATCACGCTCACCCGCACGGCACCCGACGACCCCGAGGGGAGCAGCTGGTGCTCGACTTCGCCGGCACCAGCCCACAGGCCAAGGGTCCGATCAACCACTGCGGCGACTACGCCGACGGCGTGTTCCTCAAGAAGTGGCTGGCCCCGATCCTGCGCAACCTCGCGGACACTCCGGAGCGGATGGCCGAGCTGGACGTCAACGAGGGCATCGTGCCGCTCATCGAGATGCGGTTCCCCCTCCGGGCACCCTGCTCACCCCGGTCTTCCCGGCGCCCACCAACGCGCGCACGTTCGTGATCCTGCGGCTGCTCGGCGTGCTGGCCGGGGTCGTCGCCAAGGCGGTCGACGGCATGATGCCCGCCGACCAGGAGACGATCCGCTACACCGGGGTCTACGGCGAGGACCGCGACGGCCGGCCCTACCTCATGCGCGAGGTGCTGGGGGGTGGCTCAGGCGGGCGCTCGTACGCCGACGGCGAGGACACCATCCACGTCGTCCCCGACTCCCGCAACCTGCCGACCGAGTTCACCGAGGCCCGCTTCCCCTTCGTCGTGGAGGGCCTGGGCCTCGCCCTGGACTCCGGCGGGGCCGGGCAGTACCGCGGCGGACTGGGCTATGAGAAGCACATTCGGATGCTCAAGGACGCCCACTTCATGTCCATCGCGGACCGCTCGATCCTGTCCTGCTGGGGCGTGCGCGGGGGCAAGGCGGGCGCGCCGTTCCAGGTGACCATCGACCCGGGCGGGGCACACGAGCGCGAGGTCGACGCCCTGGCCGACGCGGAGCCGGTGCGCGCCGGCGAGGTGATCCGCATCCGCACCACCGGCGGCGGCGGCTGGGGCGACCCGCTGGAGCGCGACCCCGAGCTGGTCGTGCGCGACGTCGTGTGGCGCAAGGTGTCGCCGGAGGCGGCGCTCGCGGCGTACGGCGTGGTGCTGAGCGGCTCGCTCGCGGACGACACCCTCGGTGTCGACGCCGACGCGACCGCGGCCGAGCGGGCGGCCCGCCGGGCGTGGGACCGCGCGGCGGACCCGTTCTTCGACCGGGGGCCGGGCTATGTGCGGCTCTCCGGCGGGGCGGAGTCGGCGGACGTCGACCGGCTCTGAGGGCGCTCAGTCCTCGACGAGCCCGCCGCCCGCGAACACCTGGCCGGGCTCGACCCGGCGCAAGGTGCCCCAGACGTCCTCGACGGGGATGCCGAGGGCACCGGCCACGGCCCGGCAGGCGGCGACGAGGACGGCGCGCTCCTGCGCCTCGTCGCGCGCGCGCAGCCAGACGTCGACGTAGGCGATCCCCCCGTAGTCGACCAGCTCGGTGCCCAGCGACTCGCCGAACAACGGGGCGAAGGTGCACCAGGTCCCGTGCGGGTCGGCGTCCAGTGCCCGGGCGACCGCATCGGCCGTGGTCGTCAGCACGATGTCGACATCGGTCTCCAGCGTGCGGAGCGCACGGATGTGAACGACGGGCACGCCCCCAACCTAGCCGCCCCACGCCCGGGCGTCCGGCGGCTAGGCCGGCTGGCGAGGCGCCTGCGGGTCTGGGAGCCTCCTGTCATGACCCGACCCGTGACCCTCATCACCGGCGGCACCCGCGGGATCGGCGCCGCGACCGCCCAGGCGCTTGCCGAGGCCGGCCACGATCTGGTGCTCGGCTACCGGCGCGACGACGCGGCCGCCGAGGCCACCGCGGCCGGGGTGCGGTCCGCCGGTGCGGCGTGCACGCTCGCCCGGGCCGACCTCACCGCGCCCGACGGGGTGGCCGACCTGTTCGCCGCCGCGGCCCGGGCCGGCCGGCTCACCGGAGTCGTCAACAACGCGGGCGCCACCCTGCGGATCGCACCGCTGGCTGAGACCCCTCCCGAGGTGGTGCGCACCAGCATCGAGCTCAACCTGCTCGTGCCGTTGCTGGTCGCCCGCGAGGCCGTGCTCCACCTCGGTCGCAGCCACGGTGGGGAGGGGGGCGTCGTGGTCAACGTGAGCTCCGGCGCGGCGACGCTGGGCTCGCCCGGGGAGTACGTCCACTACGCCGCGGCGAAGGCCGGGATCGACGCGCTGACCCTCGGGCTGGCGCAGGAGGTGGCCGAGGAGGGGATCCGGGTGGTCGGCGTGGCGCCCGGGCACGTGCGCACCCGGATGCACGCGGACGCCGGCGAGCCTGGCCGGCTGGCCCGGGTGGCTCCCGGAGTGCCGCTGAAGCGGCCGGCTGAGCCGGAGGAGATCGCAGCCGCCGTGGTGTGGCTGATGAGCGACGCGGCGTCCTACGTCACGGGGACGACGCTGCGGGTGGCCGGCGGCCGCTGACCGCTCACTGGTGGACGCGCCGGTCGGGGCGCTGTCGCGGGTCGCAGGCGGCGGTGCCGCCCGGCAGCTGGTAGCGGTGGTCGGCCACCCACCGGTAGCTGCGGGCCGCGAGCCGGGACAGCGGCTTCGCGAGCACGAGCCGGCCGGCGAGCCGCACCGGAAGCTGCCGGGAGCGGAGCAGGGCCCGGCCCACGGCCACGTGGCCCGCCCAGCATCGGTCTCCCTCCACGAGCTGCACCTGGTCGGCCGCCTGTTCGGCGGTGAGCCCCCGCGGCCAGGTCGGCGGACTGCCACGGGAGCACGGCCACGTCGCAGCGGAGCCGCAGCGCCCACTGCGCCGAGCGGGTGCAGAAGCCGCAGTCGGCGTCGTAGAGCAGGGTCGCGGTCAGCGCTCGGGCCTCTCCTGGGCTCAGGTCGGCGGCGGCAGGATGCCTCGGTCCGCGAACGCCTGCTGCACCACCGCCGCGTCGACGTCGCCGTACAGCGCCTGAGCGGTGGCCACGGTGAGCTCGGCGCCGGTCCCGGCCGACCCCGCGAGGAAGGAGAACTGCGCCTCGATGATGACCGTGTTGGCCTTGGTCCGGCCGAGGTTCTGGTTGATGTCCCACAGGGCCAGGACCAGATCTCCCCGTCATCGTGCACCTCGCCGTCCAGGTCGGTCGGGTAGACCTTGGCGCCGTCCGTACGCCGCAGGCAGTGCGGCGCGCTGCTGGTGTAGGACGTGGCGTCCCAGTCCATCACGCAGGCCAGCGGCGTGACGGCCGTCTCTCGGGGCTGAGCTTCTGGCTGAGCGTCACGGCCAGGTAGTCCCCGAAGCCCTCGCCGATCCTTGCCCGCCTCCTCGGTGGTGCCGTAGCCGGGCACCTGGGCGTCCTGGACGGCGTGGCCGTACTCGTGCCAGATCACCTCGATGTCCTCGGCGTCGTCGACCCCGCCGGTGCCGAACGAGATCTTGTCGACCGAGCCGTCGTAGTAGGAGTTGTCGTCGGGGAACGCGTTGACCTGGACCCGCTGGCGCTCGGCGTTCACGTCGTCGAAGCCGAGCCGGCGCAGGTAGGTCTGGGCAGTGTCCACGGCGTAGTAGGCGTTGACCATCTCGAACCGGTCCGCCGCCCGGCGGTACTTGAACACGCGGTCCTTGCGCACCGGGGCGTCGCTGTTGGTGATCCGCACCCAGCGCCCCCGCAGCGTGTTGGACTGCAGGTGGTAGAGCGTGACGGTGCGGTATCCGCGCCACAGGACGACGTCCTTGGCGTCCTTGTTGTCGGTGAGCGACTCGTCCTGCAGGGCGACGACGGGGTTGGGGTCGAAGACCCGGCCGGTGCCCTTCTTGGCGCCGATGTCGGCGGACACCCGGTCGCGGGCCAGCACGCCGCCGCGGGTGGCGTCGACGTAGTGGAAGGTGACGCCCTGTCCGGTCGCGGTGCGCACCCGCCACACCAGCCGCGCGGGTCGGTCGGCCTCGGCCGGGGCAGCCACAGGCCCCGCGTGTCGCTGGCGCGATGAGCCGGCGCGGCCGGCCGCTCGGTGACCTCGCGCACCGCGGCGGTCGGCGAGAGCCGGGCCGACACCCCAGGGATCTGGAGGCCGAGGCGGCCGGCCGGGACTCGCGCGTCGTCGACGCGGACGGCCCCATCGTCGGCCTGGTGGACGGCGTAGTAGCCGCCGACGACCGGGTAGCCGTCGGCGTACTGCTGGTACCACCGGTGCACACCGAGCAGGGAGCGGATGGTGCGGATCGGCCGCACGTCCGCCGGAGGCCGAGGATGGGCCGGCACACCCGCCGAGGCGCTCGCTATTGCCGTGGTGGGCAGCGCCGTGCTGGCGACCGCCGTCGTGGCCGGTGGGGCGTCGGCCCGCGCGGCGAGGGGCGTGGCGGTGGCGACGGCCAGCGCGAGCACGGCAGCGCTCCGCAGCAGCTGGGTCATGGTGGTCCTTCCCCGGGTCACCGGTGGCCCGCGGCGCGGGCGGCACGGGTGACGAGCCTGGGCGATAGGAGGGCAGAGGCACGTCACGGACGCCTCGACCGTGCCGAGCCCCCGGTTGGCGACTGTTGCCAGCGGCGGAGTCATTCGTTGTTGGCCGATGTTGTCGGTGAAGACCGACGACGGCGTCGTTAGGTTCGCCACCATGAGGCTGCTGCGCGCCCGGCTCGCCCCGGGGCCCCGGCGGTGAGGTCCTGCTGGCCCTGGGCGGGAACGCCATGTCCAACGCCGACGGGCGCGCCCGGCCGGGACCAGATCGCCGCCGCCCAGAACCATGGCCGCCGTCGCCGACCTGCTCACCCGGCCGCACCCGTCGACGTCGTGATCACCGGCAACGGCCCGCAGGTGGAGCAGCCTGCTGGTGAAGAACGAGCTGGCCGCCGCGGTCGTCCCCCGTGCCGCGCTGGACTGGTGCGGCGCGCAGACACCCAGGCGACGCTGGGCTTCATCCTGATGAACGCGCTGGACCAGGCCCTGGCGGCCCGGGGCACCGCACGACCCAGCGCGCCGCGGTCGTGACCCGGGCGCGCGTCGACCCCGACGACCCCGGCTTCACCACGCCCGCAAGCCTGTGGGGCGCTACCTCGGCCGAGCCGAGGCCGAGCCGATGATCGCGCACGGCGAGATCTGGGAGGACCGCAGGGAGCGCGGCTGGCGACGAGGTGGTGGCCTCGCCCGAGCCGCTGGAGATCGTCGACGCGCCCGCCGTGCGGACCCTCGTGGAGGCCGGTTTCGTGGTCGTCGCCAACGGCGGCGGCATCTCGGTCGTCCCGGATGCCGGCGGCTGGCGCGGCGTGGGGCCGTGATCGACAAGGACCTGGGGGCTGCGCTGCTCGCCGACACCGTGGCAGCCGACCTCCTGGTCATCGCCACCGACGTGCCTCAGGCGGTGCTCTCCTTCGGCACCGCAGGCGTCGCCGCTGGGCCGCGTCACGGTCGGCGCGCTGCGCGAGCACGCCGCCGCCGGCCACTTCGCCTCCGGCTCCATGGGCCCCAAGGTGGACGCCGTCTGCCGGTTCGTGGAGCGCACGGGACGGACCGCCGTCATCACCGATCTCGCGCACATCGCGCCGGTCGTCACCCAGCTCGCCGACGGCGGGGACGTCGGCGCCGCGGCCGCCACCGTCGTCGTCCCGCCCGAGGGGCCGATCCCCGAACAGCAGTTGTGAGCCCGCCTCCCGAAAGGAACAGCCATGCCCTCCGCGATCGACGTACGCAAGGTCCCGATCCACTCGGTGGCCGACGCCTCCGAGCTGGCCACGCTCATCGACGACGGCGCCCTGGCCGCCGACCGCGTCTTCGCGATCATCGGCAAGACGGAGGGCAACGGCGGCGTCAACGACTACACCCGGATCATCGCAGACCGGGCCTTCCGCGAGGTGTTGATCGAGAAGGGCGCCGACGCCGACTACGTCCACCAGATCCCGGGGGTCTGGTCGGGCGGCACCGACGGCGTGCTCAGCCCGCACGCCACGATCTTCGCCACCACGGACGTCCCCGAGGACGACCCCTCCCGCGCCGAGCCCCGGCTCACGGCCGGTTTCGCGATGAGCGAGCACCTGCTGCCCGAGGAGATCGGTCGCACCCCGATGATCGAGAAGGTCGCCGCGGCGGTGCGCGTCGCGATGGATCGCGCGGGCATCACCGACCCCGCCGACGTGCACTACGTGCAGACCAAGACCCCGCTGCTGACCATCCACACGATCCGCGACGCCAAGTCGCGCGGCCAGACCGTCTGGACCGAGCACACCCACGAGTCGATGGACCTGTCCAACGGGTGCACGGCCCTCGGGATCGCGGTCGCGCTCGGCGAGATCGAGATGCCCTCGGACGCCGACGTGATGCACGACCGGTCGCTGTACTCCTCGGTCGCGTCGTGCTCCTCGGGGGTGGAGCTGGACCAGGCCCAGGTGGTCGTGGTCGGGAACGCGACGGGAGTCGGCGGCCGCTACCGCATCGGCCACTCGGTGATGAAGGACGCCCTGGACGCCGACGGGATCTGGGAGGCGATCCGCTCGGCCGGTCTCGGGCTGCCGGAGCGCCCGCACCACACCGACCTGGGCGACCGGCTGGTCAACGTCTTCCTCAAGTGCGAGGCCTCGCAAGACGGCCAGGTTCGCGGGCGCCGCAACGCGATGCTCGACGACTCCGACGTGCACTGGCACCGCCAGATCAAGTCCTGCGTCGGCGGCGTGACCGCCGCGGTCACCGGGGACCCGGCGGTCTTCGTCTCGGTGTCCGCGGCGCACCAGGGCCCCGACGGGGGCGGCCCCGTCGCGGCCATCGTCGACCTCGGCTGAGGCGAACGGGGCCTGGGACGAACGGTCAGGCGACCGTGCCGCCGCCCGCAGCCGCGGTCTCGCCGATGACCGTGATCACCACGCTCAGCAGCTGGACCGGGTCGTTGACCCGGGTGGACTTGCCGCCGACGGTGTCGGACATGGCGCGCAGCGCGGCGATCCGGGCGTCGGCGCCGAATGCGACGCCGATGATCCGGATCGGCTTGTCGGGGTCCTGCGCGGCCTTGAGCCGATGGATCAGGGTGGCCAGGTCGAGCCGGCCGCGGTCCGGGGAGCCGTCGGTGAAGACGATGATCGACTGCGCGGACGCGGGGTCGTAGGTCTGCTGCAGGCTTCGGTAGCCGTCGAGCACGGCGCGGTTCAGATCGGTGCGGGGGTCGCTCGCCACGTCGATCGAGCCGACTGCGTCGACGATGTCCTGCCGCCCGGTCCCGAGGCTGGTGACGGGCACCAGCTCGCGATGGCCCCGGTGCCCGTCGTCGTGCGAGCACAGCCACACGCCCACCGAGCTGTGGTCGTAGAGCGTCGACATCGCGATCAGCGCGGTCGAGCGGACCACGTCGAAGACCCGGGTCCCGTCCGGCTGGGTGGCTGCCATGGACCCGCTCCGGTCGACGAGCGCGAGGATCCGGCCCGGGGTCGAGCCCGAGGCGCTCAGGCCGTAGAGCTTGATGCTGGACGTGCGCCCGGGCAGCGGCAGCCGCGGCGGCGCCACCCCCAGGCCGGTCGTATCGAAGCGCGCGGTGCCGTCGGGCTCGCGCAGCCGGGCGGCGGCCCGGGCGGGCGAGGCGCTGGGCGAGGCCAGCTGCCGGATCAGACTGTCGACCAGGACCCGGGTCTCGTGAGCGGTCGCCACGTTGTACGCCGGGAAGTCGAGGTAGGCCTCGGAGGTCTCCCCACGCAGCACCGTCGCGGTGTCGGAAGCCGCCGCGAGGTACTCGCCGGTGAACACCAGCATGCCCGGGTCGGGCGTGCTGACGGCGTCCTCGCCCACGAACGCGGGGGTCGCCAGCGCCCGCGCGGTGAGCGCGAGGGCCTGCAGTCGCTTGGTCGCGACCGCCCGCTGCGCCTGGAGCAGCGGCCAGGCCGACATCAGCCCGGTGGCTGTCCCGGCCGGGTCCACGAACGCCAGCCGCGCCGAGCGGTCGGCCTCGAGCAGCCGGGACCAGCGCAGGGTGCCGGTGGGGGCCAGCTCCCCGGCTGCGTCCGGTGCCATCACGCCGACCACCGGGCTCGAGGCGACGGACGTGCCGGCGCCCGGGTCCTGGGCGCGCGCGTAGCGCCACACCCTGCTGTCGGAGACCCAGAGGTCAGCGTCCTGGCTGGCGCGCACGCCGCGCCGGCCGCCGGCGGCGACGAAGTCGACGGTGAGGCACAAGGCGGCGGCCCGGTCGGCGACCAGCTCCCGGACCACCTCGGGGCCGACGACACGTACGGCGCTCGTGGTCGCGCAACCGGCCATGGCAGGGTCCCGGTTGGCTGCGGCTGGCTCGCCGCCCCTGGTGCCCAGCGTCACGATGCCGACCCCGGCCAGCAGGCCGAGGAGCACTCCCGCTACTCCGAAGAGCAGGCTTTGCCTGCCGCCGCGCCGATGGCGTGCCATGTGCAAATCCCCCGTTGGATCGCTCGGTTCGCCGACCCCGCAGTGTGCGGTGGTCGAGGCCAGCGCGGATCCCGAGCGCGGCGCTGTCCGAGAGGCCACCCGCACCCTAACCCAGAACCGGCCCGGCCGAGCCCGGTTCAGCACGTCTGCCGGCGGTGGACTGGGCCGGCCCGTCCACGCGACACGGGTCGGGTCAGGGGAAGCGCACGGAGCGGCCGATTCCGGCCGCCTGGGCACGCTCCAGGACCAGCGCCCCCAGGGCGATGTCGCTCATCGCGACGCCCATGTTGAGGAACATCCGCCGTCCGGTGGTCGGCACCTCGAGCTGCCCCGCGACGACCGATGCCAGCTCGCCGTCCGGCTCGCGCAGCCGTTGGAAGTAGTGCCCGCGGGCGGCGACCGTGGCGTACTGCTCGAGGTCGTCGACGCAGAACACGGCGCTGTCGTCGAAGGCGGCCGCAGCCATGGCGTCGTCGTAGTCGACGGGGAGCAGCAGCGCGTCGCTGGCGGTGTTCTGGGCGTCCAGCTTGGGCTCCAGCGGCCGGGTGATGCAGGTGATGGCGATGTCGGCACCCTCCAGGGCCTCCTCGGTCACGAAGTCGTCCGGCGGTCGCCGGCCAGCTCGGCCTGATCTCGGGCACATGCGTGCCGGTGGTCGTAGGCGACCTCGCTGATGCCGGGGTGGATGGCAGCGTGCCTCGAGGTGACGGCGACCCTGGTACTACGATACCGAAGCCGCCGTGGCCGACCGGGCGCGTGCCGCATGGCGACGCCCGACGCGCCGGGCGTGCGCGTCTCTCGGTGATCCAGCCACCGTCGATGATCGCCGTGGGCCGGCCGGTGTCGGCGTCGTTCATGATCAGGGTGCCGTAGATGTAGGGCAGCCCGCCCGGGTGTGGTTCTGCTCGTGCCCGGTCACCCACTTGATGCCCAGCTGAGGGTCGGAGCCGCCGAGGAAGGCAGGCATGGCGTTGGCGAACGCGTCCGCGCGAGGGACAACCTTGGGCTTGGGCAGGTTCTGCACCAGCCCCGGGCCTTCGGGCGAAGGCGTCGGTGAGGACGTCGACGATCTCGCGCCAGGTGAGCGGGAGCCGGTCCAGGTCGGCCCGGTTCAGGACGAGGAGGTCGTGCGCGCTCGACATGTTGCCCACGCTAGCGGTGCGCCTCAGGCTCAGCCGTCCCGGTCGAGCCAGGCGCGGATCTCCGCCCGTGCTGACCAGCAGGGGCGGCGGCTCGTGCCGAGGGGCGGCCACCGAGGAAGGCCTGGTCGTCGAAGCGCAGCGGCGAGCCCGGGAGCGTGAGGCGCGCCGTACGCCGGGTGCTCGACCTCCAGGAGCAGCCCCTGTGAGCGGGTCTGCTCCCAGCCGTACACGTCGTCCAGGCTGCGCACCCAGCGCGGCCGGGATGCCGGCGCCCAGGAGCAGGTCCAGCCAGTGCTCGGCCGGCCCGCCGGCGAAGATCGCCTCGATGGCGTCGATGGTCCTGCCCGGCGGCCACGCGCTCGCGGTTGGTGCGGTGTCGGGGATCATCGGGGATTCAGGCCCACGGCCCCCGGCGAAGGTTCGCCACGGCCCTCGGACCCGACGGCCACCTGGATCGGTGCGGTCGCCGTGGCGAACATGCCGTACGGCGCGATGGCCGGGTGGTGCGACCCGGAGATCCCCCGGGACCTCGCCCGCGATGGTCCATCGGGTCCCCTGGAGAGCGTGCACCCCCACAACCCCGGCCAGCAGGGAGGTGCGCACGACGCGACCGCGGCCGGTGCGGTGCCGCTCGTGCAGGGCGGCGACGACGCCGTAGGCGAGGTTCATGCCGGCCAGCAGGTCGGCGATCGGCACGCCGACCTTGGTGGCCATGTGGGTGCCGGTGGCTCATCAGTCCGCCCTCGCCCTGCGCGATCTGGTCGTAGCCGGCGCGCGCGCCGGCTCAGGGCCGTCGTGCCCGAAGCCGGTGATTCGGCTTCGATCACCAGCCCGGGGTTGAGGAACCGTGGAGCCGCTGCTCGGTGAAGCCGAGCCGGTCGAGCACGCCGACCCGGAAGTTCTCCAGCAGCACGTCGGCGCTGCCAGTCGGGCGAGCAGTGCGGCGTCGTCGAGCATGCTTGAGGTCGAGGACGATCGACTCCTTGTTGCGGTTGGCCGCCATAGAGTACGTCCGGTCGCGCGTCGCTCTCGTCCGGCCCCGCCTCGGCCCACAGCAGTCCCCAGGCGGCGGTGTCGTCGCCGGTGGCGGACGCTCGACCTTGATGACCCGGGCGCCCAGGTCGCCGAGCATCATCGCCGCCTGGGGGCCGGCCAGAGGGCGCGAGGTAGTCGACGACCAGGACGTCGGCCAGCGAGGCCGGCTGCGTGACCCGCGCCCGCGGGGTATCGGCTCGTCCTCGGTCATCGCGCGTCCGCCGACGCTAGCCAGCCGGTCGCCGCCCGGGTAGGGCAGGTCTTCACAAGGCGGTGACGCCGGAGCCGTGCGTCGACGCCCGCGGCCCAGCGAGGCGCGGCCCGCGTCGGTGCGGCGTGATTTGGCTGTGGCCATGACCGCGGCGCCGACGGCCTCCCTCCTCCGACCGGCGCCGCGACCCGCCGAACCGGTGGTGCTCGACGACGACCAGCGCCGGGTCGTCGAGCATCGCGGCAGGCCGCTGCTGAACTGGCCGGGCCGGGCACCCGGGCAAGACGACGCTGGTGGAGTCGTCGCCGACCGCATCGAGCGGCAGGGAGCCCGGCCCGACCAGGTCCTCGCGCTGGCCTTCTCCCGCAAGGCCGCCGAGCAGCTGCGCGGTGGCGGGTGGCCGGTCGGCTCGGGGGCAGCGGGCCGATCGCGCTCTCCGGCAGGGTCGCCTCGACCTTCCACTCCTTCGCCTACGCGCTCGTCCGGCGCTACTCCCCGCCCGGGCTCACCGGCGCGCCGCTGCAGCTGCTCTCCGCCCCGGAGGCAGGACGTCGTCTCCAGCGGATCCTGACCCGCGCCCCGGAGTCCGTGGTGTGGCCGAGTCGATGAGCGGCGGCCTCAGGACCCGCGGGTTCGCCCGCGAGGTCGCGCAGGTGCTCGCCGGGCCCAGGAGAAGGGTCTGGGCTACGAGGCGCTGCGCGAGCTGTAAGGAGCAGGGCGTGCTTGAGCTGGCGCGGCGGCCTTCATGTGGCCCAGTACGACGTCGTCATGGCCAGCGACAACCTGCTCGACTACCCGAGCCTGATCGCGACAGCCGTGCGGCTCCTGCAGGACCCTGACCATCCCGCGCGCGACGAGCTGCGCGCGCAGTACGCAGGCACGTCGTGGTCGACGAGTACCCAGGAACACCGACCCCGCCCAGGTGGCGCTGCTGCGGGCCCTGGCCGGTGACGGTCGCGACCTGCGGTCGTGGGCGACCCCACCAGTCCATGTAAGTTCGGTGCGGAGGTCGCGGGATCCTCCTGGTTCCCCGACCGTTCCGGCGTCGACGGGCGCCAGCGGCGCTGCTGGTGCTCGGCACCACCCGGTGATTCGGCCCTCAGCTGCTGCTGCGGCCCAGCAGGTCGCGTTGGCTGCCGGTGCCCGAGTCAGGTACCGGCTGACCTTGGCCGGTTTCCTGGAAGCCTGCCTCCCTTCTCGCGAGGAGCAGGGCGCGTGGAGAACTCCTCACCTTCGACACCGAGCGGGCCAGGGGCCAGGCACCTCGCCGACCTGCTGCGCCGTGCCCGCACAAGACGACGTCGCCTGGTCCGACATGGCCGTGCTGGTGCGGTCGGGGCGAGCGACGATCGGCCTGAAGGCGGGCCCTGCTGGCCGCAGGGTGCCTGTGGACGTGGCGACCGACGACACGCCCCTGGTGCGGGAGCCCGCCGTGCAGCCCCTCCTCGACGCGCTCGGTGCGGTGGTCTCGGCCAGGGTCGAGGACCCGCGCCGCCCGGCACGATACCTCGACGCCGTCCGCGTCGAGGGCTCCACCTGCGCCCGCTGGCAGGTCTCGACGCCGCCGACGTGCGCGCGCTCGCGCGGGGGCTGCGCGCTGCTGCGACGCCTCCCGCTGCCTCCGGGAGCGGCGCCACCCCGCGCAGCTCGCCGGAGCTGCTGCGCGAGGCGCTGCTCGAGCGGTGTGCTCGCTGGGCTGGGCGGCCCCACTCCGGCAGGCCAAGGCCGCGGCGCTGGCGACGCTGCTCGCGCGCGCCCGGGAGCAGCTCGCTACCGGAGCCACGGTCGAGGAGCTGCTCTGGGGGCTGTGGTCAGGCACCGACGGCCCGGCGACTTCGGCAGTCCGTCGGCCGCGGCGGCTTTCGCCGCGCGGCTCGCCACGCGACCTCGACGCGGTCGTCGCGCTGTTCGACGCCGCTGCCGGAGGCCGAGGAGCAGCGCGGCCGCACCTCGGCCGAGGCGTTCCTCGCGACCCTGCGGGCCAGCAGATACCCGCCGACACCCTCGCCGAGCGAGGTGGCGCGTGCGACGCCATCCGGCTGCTGACCGCCATCGGGCCAAGGGCTGGGTGGCGGCTGGTGGTGGTCGCCCACGCCGCAGGAGGACCACCTACGGCCGACCTGCGCCGTCGCGCCACCTTGCTGCCGCCGCCGACCGGATCGGCGTCGACAGGCCCTGGTCCGCCGCCACTCAGCGAGCCACCGCCGACGACGCCGGCTGTTCTACGTCGCGTGCACGCGGGCCGCGACCGGCTGGTGGTCACCGCGTGGCGTCGGCCGACGACGAGGGCGAACAGCCCTCGCGCTTCCTCGAGGAGCTGTTCCCCGACGTGTCCAGGCACCTGTCCGCCGCGTCCCCGGGCGCCCGAGGCGGCCTTTCTCGTGGACGGGCTGGTCGCGGAGCTTCGGCACCCTCGCCGACCCCACCACCGCTGCACCGTTGCGCTGCGGCCCGCGCCACCCGCCTCGCGCGACTGGCCTGCGCACCGCGCCAGGAGGCCTGGGTGCCGGCGGCCGACCCGGCCAGCTGGTGAGGCACCCGCGCCTGGACTCGCGGAGACCAGCCGCTGCGCGCCGAGGGCGAGCCACGGTGCCGGAGGTGTCGGCCAGCGCGCTCCTCAGCCTGGTGCTGCGCGCAGTGGTTCTGGGAGCGCGAGGCCGGCGGCACGCGGGCAGCGACGCAGGCGCAGCTTCCGGCAACGTCGTCCACACGCTGGCCGACCGGCTGGGCCGGCGAGGCGAGACCGACCTCGACGCGGCGCTCGCCGAGGCCCCGGTCGCGCAGGTCGTCGAGGCGCTGATGACGCACGTGGACCGGGTGTGGGGGCAGATCCCGTTCCGCACGCCCTGGTCGAGCCACCGGGAGCGGGAGGAGGCTCGTGCGGCGCTCGCCAGTTCCTGGAGCATCAGCGCCGCCCCGACGCTCAGGCCGTCCTCGCCACCGAGCAGCCGATCCGCGCCGAGGTGACGCGCTGCCGGCCGGCGAGCAGGTCCTCCTCCGACGGCTACGCCGACCGCCTCGAGGCTCGACGCCGAGGGCCAGGTCGTGGTCGTGGACCTCAAGACGGCAAGTATCCCGCCTCGGGAGGAGACCGCGAGCATCCACGGCTCGGGCTCTACCAGCTGGCCGTCGAGCACGGCGCCCTGCGCGATCTCACCGCCTCCGGCGGCGCGGTGCCCGATCTCGCCGCCTCCGGCGGCGCGGTGCCCGATCTCGCCGCCTCGGCGGCGGTGCCGATCTCGCCGCCTCGGCGGCGCAAGACTGGCCCGGCGGCTGCGGCGGGGCTCCGGCCAGCCCTCCGCGTCCAGCGCCAGGAGCCGCAGCAGCCGGGCGACGACGGCCTGCGGCCCATCGAGCGGCAGCTGGCCGAGGCGGTCGGCCACCTGCGCGCCGAGGTCTTCCCGGCTCGACCGGGCAGCCACTGCGACCACTGCGAGTTCGCCCGGTTCTGCCCGGCCCAGACCTCGGGGACGGTCCTGACATGACCTCCGGAGGGGCCGGCGTCGAGGTGCGCGGGCCCGCCGACCTCCGGCGGCTGATGAACGCCGACTTCGAGCTGAGTGCCCAGCAGTGGGCCGTGGTGTCGGCACCGCTGGAGCCCGCCGTCGTCATCGCCGGCGCCGGCTCGGGCAAGACGTCGGTGATGGCCGCCCGGGTGGTCTACCTCGTGGTCACCGGCCAGGTGCGCCCCGACCAGGTGCTCAGGCTGACCTTCACCACCAAGGCCGCCACCGAGCTGCGCACGCGCATCCGCTCGGCGCTGGACGCCGCCGGCTTCTCGCGGGATCGGGTCGACGCCACGCTCGGCCAGAGCGGCCACGACGTGGGGGAGCTGCTCGAGCCGGTCGTGGCGACGTACAACTCCTACGCCTCGGCGCTGCTCACCGAGCACGGCCTGCGGATCGGCCACGAGCCGACACCCGGTCATCGCCGACGCGTCGCCACGCTACCAGCTCGCCGGCGCGTCATCGACCGGCACACCGCCCCGGTGCGGCTGCGCTCGGACCGATACGTCATCGGCTACCTCCTCGCCCTCGACGGCGCTCTGGCCGAGCACCTGGTCACCCCGCCGAAACTGCGCGCCCTTCGACGCGCCGGAGAGCCTCCTGCCGCTTCGCCGAGGCGATGACCTGCAGGCGGCCGAGAGCGTCGCGCCTCGGCGTTCGCCCGCCGGGAGGAGGCGCTGGGAGCTGGTCGAGGACTACGCGCCCAGAAGCGACGCTGGGGCTGATGGACTTCTCGACAGATCGCCGGGCCGCGCGGCTGGCCGACGCCGCGACGTCGGCGCTGGCTCGAGCGCAGAAGTACCATCGTCCTCCTCGACGAGTAGAACACCTCCGTCGCCCGGGCGGTCATGCTGCGGCGTGTTCTCCGGTCAGGGCGCCGGCGCAGAGGGAGCCACCCCGTCACCGCCGTCGGCGACCCGCACCAGGCCATCTACGGCTGGCGTGGCGCGTCGGTGTCCAACATCCTCCGGTTCGGCGACGACTTCCCGGCGCGACGAGGGGGCCGGTCCCGATGCCAACTCCACCGTCAACCGCCGCTCCGACGTGCGCATCCTCGAGGCGGCCAACCGGGTGGCCGAGCCGTTGTACGCCGAGGCGGGTGCGGCAGTCGCCCGCTGGAGGCCGGCCGCGCCACATCCGAGTCGTGCAGACGCTGGTCCACGAGTCTACGCCGCCGAGCTGGCCTGGCTGACCGAGCGGGTGCCCGCGGCCGGTCCCGGCCGCGCGACGACGGCGAGCAGCGCCGCTGGCGCGACCTCGGCGTGCTCGTGCGCGACAACAGCACGCCGCCGATGTCTTCGACGCGGCGGCCCGACCGGCATCCCGGTCGAGATCGTCCCGGTCTCAAGGAGCTGCTGCGGCTGCCGGATCTCGAGTGCTCTCCACCCTGGGGCTCCTGCACGACCTCACGGCCAGCATGGCCTGCTCGCCCCTGCTCACCAGCCCGCGCTGGGCCGTGGGCCCACGCATTCCCTGGCCCTGCTGGGCCGCCGGGCGGCCAGCTGGCCGGCGAAGAGCGCCGAGGTCGGCTCGACCAGGCCACCCCGCTCGCCGACGGCTCGCGGCGGCCATGGCGACGCCGACCGCCGAAGGTGGTGGCCCTCTCCGACGCGCTGGAGGACCCAGCGACCTGCCCTACTCCGCAGCCGCCCGGGAGCGCTTCGGGCTGCTGGCAGGGGAGGCGCGCGCGCTGCGCGCACTACGCCGAAACCGCTGCTCGAGCTGGTCCGCCGGATCATCGAGACCTGCGGCATCGACGTCGAGGCTCGCGTCGTCGGTGAGCGAGGCGGCCCGGGCCCGGCGGGAGAACCTCGAACACCTCTTCGTCAAGGCCGTGGCCAGCTTCAGGCCCTCGATGGCCAGGTCACGCTGCCACGCTGCTGGCCTGGCTCGAGGCCGAGGCAGGACGGCGAGGGCCTCGACGTCACGCCGAGCACGGCTGACTCAGTCAAGCTGCTCACCGTCCACCGGGCCAAGGGCCTGGAGTGGGACGTCGTCTTCCTGGTCGGGGTCTGCGAGGAGAAGTTCCCCCACACCCGCTCGCGGGGGCTGTGGCCGACCCGGCTGGAGATCCTGCCCTCGCCGCTGCGCGGCGACGCCCGCGACCTGCCCGTCTTGCGGGGGTACGACGAGCAGGCGCTCGCCGTCTTTCGCGAGGACGCCAAGGCCCACGAGCTCACCGAGGAGCTCCGGCTGGCCTACGTCGCGCTCACCCGGGCTCGCCACGAGCTGGTGGTGTCGTCGTACGTGTGGGCCGAGGGTCGCAAGACCCCGCTCGGCCCTTCGCCGTACCAGCTGACCCTGCGGCGGGTGCTGGACGGCTGGGGCGAGCGGCCGCTGGCCTGGCTCGACAAGCCCGAGAAGGGCACGCCCAACCCGCTGTGGGCACACGTGCGCGAGGTGCCCTGGCCGGTCACGGAGCGCACCGAGGAGGCGCTGCTCCGGCTCGACGCGGCCGAGCGGGTGCGGGCGGCCCTGGGAGGCGGGGCCGGCGGGGCTGCCGGGGCGGATGAGCCGGCGACCGGCGGTGAGCTGGACATGATCGCCGCCGAGCGGGTGGCGGTGTGGGACGAGGAGATCGAGCGGCTGCTGGCGGAGTCGCGCCGCGAGGCCGCCGCCGAGATCCAGGTCCCGCTACCGGCCGGGCTGTCCGCGACATCGCTCGCGCGGCTGCGCGACGACCCGCAGGGCTTCGCCGCCGAGCTGGCTCGCCCCATGCCGCGGCCGCCCTCAGCCGCCGCCCGCTTCGGCACCCGCTTCCACGAGTGGGTGGAGTCGCGCTTCGGCCAGCAGGATCTCATCGACCCCGACGAGCTGCCCGGTCGCGCCGACGTGGGCATCGACGACTACGCCGACCTGCGCGGGCTGATCGAGCTGTTCGAGGCCGGGCCGTTCCGCGACCGGCCGCCCGCGCGGCTCGAGGCGCCGTTCTCCCTGGTGCTGGCCGGGCAGGTGGTGCGCGGCCGCATCGACGCCGTCTACGCCGAGCCCGACGGCGGCTGGCTGGTGGTGGACTGGAAGACCTCCCGCGCGCAGGCCGACGACCCGCTCCAGCTGGCGGTCTACCGCGTGGCGTGGGCCGAGCTGGTCGGCGTTCCGGTCGACCGGGTGCGGGCCGGCTTCTACTATGTGCGCAGCCAGCAGCTGGTCGAGCCCGAGGCGCTCCCCGGTCGGGCCGAGCTCGAGTCGCTGGTGGTCGGGGGTGAGGCTGCGGATGGGGCGGCTGGATGAGGCGAGCGTCGACGCTGCGCTGCGCGCCTGGGACGAGCTCCTGCGGCGCGGTGAGCCGGTCTGCTTCTCGGTCAGTCGGCTGAAGGCGGGCGGTGCCGTCGCGGTCGCCGCGGGGTTGGTCGCGGCTGGCGTCTGGATCCTCCTCGACGACGGCGGGTGGGGTCCCCGGCTGCTCGGCGCCGGGTGCGTGCTGCTCTTCCTGGCCGCTGGGGTCGCTGCGCTCCGCACCTCCTCCGCGCCCGCGACGCGGTGCGGGTAGACGCCACGGGCCTCACCGTGTCCGGGTTCGCCCTCGGCTGGGGCGAGGTGGCGGGGCCCTGTGCACTCGCCGGGGCCGGACCAATCGCGTCGAGCTGCTGCTGCTTCCGGAGGCGGCCGATCGCTACAGCCGGACCGCCTCGCAGTGGCGGCAGGGGTGGGAGGCCTTCGGCGGCTCAGGCGAGTCCTCGATGCCGCTACCGCCCTGGCTGGCCTCGGATGCCCGGCTGGTCGCCCGCTGGCTCGATGAACAGGTCGAGCGCCGCTCGGGCTGACGTCAGGCCAGCGCCGCCCCCAGGGCGATCTCGACCATCGCACCGAAGGTCTGCTCGCGCTCGGCGGCCGTGGTCTCCTCCCCGGTGACGACGTGGTCGGAGACGGTGCACACGCACAGCGCCCGGCGGCCGTGCTGCGCAGCGATCGTGTACAGCGCGGAGGCCTCCATCTCAACGGCGAGGACGCCGTACTCCACCATCTTGGTGACGAGCTCGGGGCGTGGGCTGTAGAAGGAGTCGGAGGAGAAGATCAGCCCGACGTGGACGTCGTGCTCCAGGTCGAGGCCCTGCGTGACGTCGTACGCCGCGCGGAGCAGGCCGAAGTCGGCCACCGGGGCGTAGTCCAGCCCCTCGAAGCGGATCCGGTTCATCGAGGAGTCGGTGCAGGCGCCCGAGGCGAGGATCACGTCGCGAACGGCGACGGCCTCGGTGAGCGCCCCGCACGACCCGACCCGGATGAGCGTCTGCACGTCGTACTCCCGGATCAGCTCGTGGGCGTAGATCGCCAGCGACGGCTGCCCCATGCCCGACCCCTGCACCGACACCGGCTGACCGCGCCAGGTGCCGGTGTAGCCGTACATGCCGCGCACCTCGTGGTAGCAGCGGGCGTCGTCGAGGAACGTCTCGGCGATCCAGCGCGCCCGCAGCGGGTCGCCGGGCATCAGGACGGTCGGGGCGATGTCGCCCGGGGCAGCGCCGATGTGGGTGCTCATGCGGTCAGCCTAGGAGAGCTCGAGCGCGCCTGGAGGGCTAGGTTGGCCCGGTGAGCTTCCCGCATCTGGACCTCGCCACGAACGCGCACGACCGCGCCGGGGAGCGTCGGGTCGACGACGGCTGGCTCGGCGAGCGCTGGGCCGACCCGGCGACCCGGGTGCTCGTGGTGGTCGGAACGCGCGTCCGGCCGGTCGACGGCGGGCTCGAGTGGGTGTCGCCCGCCGACGCGCCGCCGGGGAGCGGGTGCTGCTGGGGGAGCGGGACGGGGTGACCTGGTTCGCCGTCCTCGTGCGACCCGAGGACGCCCCCGGCGAGCGCGGTGAGTGGGTCGGGCTGCGTGCCCTGCTGCCGGCGCTCGTGGCTGGGCCGCGGGCGGCCGCGCCGGTCGCCGAGGCGCCGCTGCTCTTTCACGCCGTCGGGCTCGCCGAGTGGCGGTGGGCGACGCGGTTCTGCCCGCGCTGCGGTGGCGGGCTCGAGGCGAGGTCGGCGGGGCACGAGCTGGTGTGCGGGGTGTGCGGCAAGGCGCAGTTCCCGCGCACGGATCCCGCCGTGATCATGGTGATCACGGCGGGAGAGCCGGGCGCGGACGATGAGCGCTGCCTGTTGGGGCGGCAGTCGGCCTGGCCGCCCGGGCGGTACTCCACGCTGGCGGGCTTCTGCGAACCGGGCGAGTCGCTCGAGGACGCCGTACGGCGCGAGGTGCGGGAGGAGACCGGCGTCGAGGTCGGCGAGGTGGCCTACTTCGGCAACCAGCCCTGGCCGTTCCCCGGGAGCCTGATGCTCGGCTTCACGGGCCGCGCCCTCACCACGCAGATCCGGGTCGACGGCCACGAGCTCGAGGACGCGCGCTGGTTCACCCGTGCCCAGATGCGTGCCGGCGCCGAGGCGGGGACGTTGGTGCTCCCCGGCGGCGTCTCGATCAGCCGGTCCCTCGTCGAGCACTGGTACGGCGGCACCCTCCCCGGCACCTGGTGATCCGGCAGAAGTTCGCCGATCCGGCAGAAGTTCGCGCCGATCCGGCAGAAGTTCGGGGTACGTCGACCCCGAGGTTGTGACGGATGGGCGAGGTTGTGACGGATCAGCGGGCGGCGAGCGCAGCGAGCTTCTCCTGGATGATCCACAAGGAGGGGTTGGTGAAGGCGGAGCCGTCGGAGAAGACGACGGTGGGCACGGTCTGGTTGCCGTTGTTGACCTGCTCGACGACCGCGGCGGCCTCGGGGACCTGCTCGATGTCGACCTCGTCGTAGGCGATGCCCTCGCGCTCCAACTGGCTCTTGAGCCGGTAGCAGTAGCCGCACCACGGGGTGGTGTACATCGTGAACGCTGCCGTCGAAGTGGCGCTCATGCCGGGACTGTCCCCTCTGCCGTCTAGGGTGGTGCAACGCTACAGGCCAACCGCCTCCGAGCCCGACTTGTTCCTTCGATGCCGCCTCCTGCCGATGTCTGACGCCGATGCCCTCCTGCGATGACTGAGCCCACCGACCTGCTGGCGGCCCTCGACCCCGAGCAGCGCCAGGTCGCCGAGGCACTGCGCGGCCCGGTCCGGGTGCTGGCCGGCGCCGGCACCGGCAAGACCCGGGCGATCACGCACCGCATCGCGTACGGCGTCGCCAGCGGCCTGTACGTGCCCACGGAGGTGCTGGCGGTCACGTTCACCACCCGCGCGGCGGGCGAGATGCGGGGGCGGCTGCGGCGACTCGGGGCCGGCGGCGTCCAGGCCCGCACATTCCACTCGGCGGCCCTGCGCCAGCTGCGCTACTTCTGGCCGCTCACCCGCGGGACCCAGCTCCCCGAGCTGACCGAGTCCAAGCTCGGCATGCTCGCCGCGGCCTGCCGTCGGCAACGGGTCAACGCCGACCAGGCGAGGCTGCGCGACCTGGCGTCCGAGATCGAGTGGGCGAAGGTCAGCAACATCGGCCCCGACGACTACCCGCGAGTCGCGCCGGGCCGGGGCCGCGAGGTCAGCGACCTGGACGACGACGCGGTGGGCCGGCTGTACGCCGGCTACGAGGAGGTCAAGCGCGACCAAGGCCGGATGGACATGGAGGACGTCCTGCTGCTGGCCGCAGGCCTGCTCGCGGAGGACGAGCGCGTCGCCGCCCAGGTACGCCGCCAGTACAAGTGGTTCGTCGTCGACGAGTTCCAAGACGTGTCCCCGCTGCAGTCGGCCCTGCTCGACCTGTGGCTCGGTGGGCGCACCGAGCTCTGCGTCGTCGGTGATCCCGCGCAGACCATCTACTCCTTCGCGGGCGCGACGTCGACCTACCTCACCGACTTCCCGCGCACCTACCCGGGCACCACGTCGCTGGAGCTGGTGCGCAACTACCGCTCCACCCCGGAGATCGTCACCGCCGCCAACGCCCTCCTCGCGGCGGGCAGCACCCCGGTCGGCGTCCAGCTGCGAGCTCAGTCGCCGCCCGGCCCCGCTGTCGCCTATCGCGGCTACTCGGACGAGATCGCCGAGGCGGAGGCGACCGCCACCATGATCGAGGCGCTGCGCACCCAGGGCACCCCGGCGTCCGAGATCGCGGTCCTGCTGCGCATCAACGCCCAGACCGAGCCGGTCGAGGAGGCGCTCGCGGCGCGCGGCATCCCCTACGTCGTCCGCGGTGCCGCCCGCTTCTTCGACCGCCCCGAGGTGCGCCAGGCGGTCACCCTGCTTCGCGGCGCCGCGCGCGCCGCCGCCGATCCCGCTGGGGATCCCGATCCCGACGCCGGGCCCGAGGCCAATCGCCTCGTGGACCAGGTCCGAGGGGTCCTGGCCGGCATGGGCTGGACGCCCGAGGCCCCAGCCGGCCGGGGCCAGGCCCGCGACCGCTGGGAATCGCTGCAGGCGCTGGTGGACCTGGCCGAGGAGTTCGCACCTGGGTCGTCCGCTGCCGGCTCCGAGCTCGGTGACTTCGTCGCCGATCTGGACCGCCGGGCCGCCGAACAGCACGCCCCGACAGCCGAGGGCGTCACCCTGGCGACTCTGCACGCCGCCAAGGGCCTGGAGTGGGATGCCGTCTTCTGCTGCGGTGTCGTCGAAGGCACGCTGCCCATCACCCACGCCTCGACCGCCGCCGAGGTCGAGGAGGAGCGTCGGCTGCTCTACGTCGGGATGACCCGCGCGCGCCGCGCCCTCACGATCTCCTGGGCCGCCGCCCGGCAGCCGGGCGGCCGGGCGAGCCGCCGGCCCTCGCGCTTCCTGGACGGACTGCGCCCCGCCGACGCGCCCGGGAGTCCGCGCGCGGTCGCGGGCGCTCCCGCAGGGCCAGCACGTGCCGGGAGTGCGGCAGGCTGCTCACCACCGGCGCCGAGCGCAAGCTGGGCAGGTGCGGCGAGTGCCCGGCGAGCTACGACGAGGAGCTGTTCGAGCGGCTCCGTGGGTGGCGGCTGCAGCGCGCCAGCGAGGACGCCGTCCCGGCGTACGTCGTGTTCACCGACGCCACGCTCCAGCTGATCGCCGAGCACAAGCCGACGACCACCGAAGGGCTGCTGGCGATCAGCGGTGTCGGGCGCGCCAAGCTCGAGAGGTACGGCGCGGACCTGTTGGCGCTCCTCTCCTGACAGGACGGGGTCGCACCGCCCCGTGACCGATTCGTTGTTGAAATACCCAGAAAAATGTTTGCCCATTACGGGCGGGGGGGAGTAGCGTACTCGGGACAACACGCCCGCGCGCACACGAGTCTGGCAAGCTCCGCGCCCGACGACCGAAGGAGGTGGACCGATGAGCACGAACCTGATCCGGACGGCCAACCCGTCTCGCAGCATCCTGCCCACCTTCGGTGCCGCCTCCTCGCGCGAGCGCGCCACCGTGGTGGATGCCCGGATGTGCGGGACCAGTGTGTCCGGAGCCGTGCGCACGCACGTCCTCGGCGCCAAGGCCGTCATCCAGGGCTACTTCCCGGGTACGTCCGCCTGGAGTCCACCGATCTGTTGACCCTCAACGCATCGGCAGCCTCCAGGCCGCGGACCCTCACCAAGGGATCCGCGGCCTTCTGTATTTCGCAACACCGGTTCGATCAACCAGCCAAGCGATCAGGTCCATGAAGGAGGTGACCATGACCATCAGCGTTCTCGACCATCGAGACGGTGCGATCGGCGCTGGGGCTGCCGACCTGCCGTTCGGTGACGTCCCGTCGCTGGGCGAGCTGCACGACGCTGCCGGTCACGGCCAGCAGGAGCGGCTGCCATGCCGGGTCAACGACCCGGAGCTGTGGTTCGCCGAGTCTCCCGCCGATGTCGAGCAGGCCAAGGCCCTGTGCCTGTCCTGCCCGGTGCGGGAGATGTGCCTCGGCGGCGCACTCGAGCGGCGTGAGCCGTGGGGCGTCTGGGGCGGCGAGCTCTTCTTGCAGGGGATCGTCATCCCGCGCAAGCGGCCGCGTGGCCGCCCACGCAAGGACGACCCCTTCAAGAAGGAGTACGCCGCGTGAGCGCCTCCCCGGTCACCGCACCGATGAGCGGCCCGGGCACCGTCCCGAGCCGACCGACCTCCAGTCACGAGATCAACCACCACACCAGACCACAGGAGCACACCATGCACAACCTCATGCACGAAGACCTGGCCCGCGCGCAGATGTCCGCGCGCCTGGGAGAGGCGCATCAGTTGCGGCGCGGCCACCAGCTGGCCCGCGCGCGCCGCTTGGGCCGCAAGGCCGAGCTGGCAGCGCAGCAGGCGCGACTCGCCCTCGCCCGCGCGCTGTGACGACCGGGGCCCGTCCGGGCCCGCGCGGTTGACCTGACCGCGGGCATGCCACCGGGGCCGACGAGACTCTCGTCGGCCCCGGTTCGCATGTCCGGGCTACCCCCCGGGGGCTCACCAGTCGGCGGAGTCGAGCTTGCCCTCCATCGCCCTCAGGTGCTGGCGCGAGCACGTGTCGCAGAACGCGACCGGGCGGCCGTTCTCGACGGCGGTGGTCCAGGTGAGCGGCAGCCCGCCGGGCTCCTGACGCCCGCAGAACGCGCACACCGCCGGGGCGGCGGCGGGGTCCGTGGAGCGGGCCATGGCCTCACCGTAGCGGCCGCGCGGCTCAGGCCCAGGCCAGCCACTCGCCCCAGGCGCATCCGCAGTGCGGATGCCGGGCCCCGTCGACCCGCTCCGGGTCGTCGCGGAGGGTGAGCGTGACCGTCGCCGACCAGGTCCCCGGTGACCCGCCCTCGACGAAGGTGACCAGGTCGCGCACGAGCCAGCCCAGCCCCATCGCCAGCAGCGCCGGGTCCGCCGGGTCGGCGACCCCGGGTGGGGGCAGGCCGCGGCTGAGCTGGTGGAGCACGAGCCCGCGACGCCGGTCGAGCTCGCTCTCGTGGGCGTCGACGCAGCGCAGGCAGGCGGTGATCCCGGGCTGCACGAAGGGGCCCAGGCGCAGCCGCCCCTCGGCGTACGCCGCGACCAGGTGCGGCTCGCCGGCCCGGACCATCTCGTCGAGCCGGTCCCGGTCGGGCTCGCCGGCGGTCACGAGCAGCCGGGCCGTGGCCGGCTCCTCCGGCTCGGCCAGTGCCAGCCCGCTGCCCAGGGCCAGCTCGACGAGGCGGGCTCGCCAGGGCGCCGGGGCGGTCACCGCGACCCGGGCGTCGCGTCGGTCCGACAGCCGAGCCTCGGCGGTCGCCGGGTCGGCGGCCACCAGCGCCGCGGCCGCGCGGGGTCCATCCGGCGGCCAGGGCCGCGCGGAAGTCGTTGACGCTGGCCAGCAGCCCGCCGGCGTCGAGGCGGCGCAGCAGGTCGGGGTCCAGAGCCGCGGCGGGGGCCTGTCCGGTCGCCAGCAGCGTCAGCTGCTCGCGGACACCTGGCCCGTCCGGCAGCACCACCCGGCGCGGGCCCACCCCGACCTGGAGGGTGTCCGCCGTCCGCCGGGCCACCCGCCAGCCGGGCAGCAGCAGCGGGCTGGCGCCCGGGTGCGCCGACTCAGGTGGTGCCATGGCGGCACCCTGCCAGAGACCGCCTCGGCGGGGTCGTGCGTCATCCACAGCAGACGCCGACGGCGCCACCTGCCGAGGCGAGCCCGGCTGATGGCGCCGTCGGGAAGACGAGTGGTGCGGACCCGGCTGCTCAGGCCTTGCCGAGGATCCGGTTGAGGTTGGTGCCGCAGACGGGGCAGACGGCCTTGGCCATCCGGGTGCCCTTGTCGTTCACCCTCACCTCGCCCTCGGCCTCACGCTTCTCCTTGCACTTCACGCAGTAGAACTCGCCACTCCAGGTCTCCGCCATGACGGCCTCCTTGCCTCGTGTTTCCTTCGGTCGTCGCGACGGGGTTCGGGGAAGCCCGCCACAGCCGGGAGCGGAAGTGCCTCCGGGCCGTCTTGGACACTACGCCACGACCCGCTCGGTACGGCGGAGGCGCACCGCACGTGGTGGCGCAACCGCTACCCACCAGTAGCCTCGCCTCATGAGCAGCCATGCCCGAGCCGACAGCGACCAGCCGTCCCGCGCGCAGCTGCGCGTGGACCGCCCCACCGAGGGGGTGGTCGTGCTGACCCTCGACAACCCCGAGATGCGCAACGCGATGTCGGATGAGATGACCGCGTCGTGGACGGCGACCCTCCAGGAGCTGGCCAGCGACCACAGCGTCCGGGTCGTGGTGGTGACCGGTGCCGGCAGCGCGTTCTGCTCCGGTGGCAACACCTCCTGGATCGCGAGTGAGCCGGACGCCAGCGTGGACCGGCTCCGCACCCGGATGCTGCCGTTCTACCGGGCCTGGCTGTCGATCCGCAGCCTGGAGGTCCCGACCATCGCCGCCGTCAACGGCCCGGCCATCGGCGCGGGTCTCTGCCTGGCGCTGGCCTGCGACTTGCGGTACGCCGCCACGGGCGCCCGGCTCGGTGCGCCGTTCGTCAGTCTCGGCATGCACGCCGGGATGGCCGGCACCTACCTGTTGCCTAACGTCGTGGGGCCGGCGCACGCCCGCGACCTGCTGCTCACCGGTCGGGTGGTGGACGCCGACGAGGCGCTTCGGCTGGGGCTGGTCAGCCGGGTCCTGGCGCCGGAGACCTTCCTGGAGCAGGTGCTCGAGGTGGCCGGTCAGATCGCGCGGACTGCGCCTATTGCCAGCCGGCTCACCACGCTTGCCCTGCGCGACGGCGGCCATGCCGACTTCGAGTCGGCCCTGCAGTGGGAGGCGCTGGCCCAGCCGGTCACGCTGGCCACGGCGGACCTGCAGGAGGGCATCGCCGCGGCCCGCGAGCGACGGGCTCCGCAGTTCTGCGGGGGTAGCCGGCCCCGGGACGGCGAAGAGGCCCCGTCGCCCCACCGACACTTGCCTTCCCCTTGCGAATGTCGGCGGATGCGGCCGGGGCCTCATCTGGGCGCAACGCTAGGGAGCGTCGAGGGCTATGGTCAACGCGGCGCGGCCCACCCGTGTGGACAACCTGGGGAGAACGCTGTGGACAACCCTGCTGGACGGTGGACAAGGCGGGGAGGAGCCCGGGATAGCGCTGTGGACGACCGGGCGCGCACGACGGCGTACCCCGCGCTGACCAGCGACAATGAGTGTCCACCGGGTGTGGAGAGAAGAAAGTCGGAGGTGTGACGGTGTCCACGACAGGCGCGGGGCCCGGGTCGGCGCCGAGAGAGGGATTCGCCGGCGGGTCGGTGTCCGCGCTGCGGCGCATCGCGTTCCTCCTCGAGCGCGCCCGTGAGGACACCTACAAGGTCCGGGCCTACCGCAGCGCCGCGGCGACCATCTTGCCGCTGGCGCCGGAGGAGGTCGCCGAGCGCGCCGCCGCAGGCACCCTCACCGACCTGCCGGGAATCGGGGCCAGCACCGCGCGGGTCATCGCCGAGGCCGTGCGCGGCGAGGTGCCGGCCCGGCTTGCCGAGCTCGAGGAGCGGTACGCCGGGCCGCTCGCCGCGGGCGGTCGGGAGCTGCGCGCGTTGCTGCGCGGCGACCTGCACTCCCACTCCGACTGGTCCGACGGCGGGTCGCCGATCGAGGAGATGGCGTTCACGGCGCTCGAGCTGGGCCACGAGTACCTCGTGCTCACCGCCCACTCGCCGCGGCTCACGGTGGCCCACGGGCTCTCGGCGGCCCGGCTGGCCCGTCAGCTCGACGTGGTCGACGCCGTGAACGCACACCTTGCCGGGGAGTTCACCCTGCTCAAGGGCATCGAGGTCGACATCCTCGACGACGGTTCGCTCGACCAGACCGACGAGCTGCTCGCCCGGCTCGACGTCCGGGTCGCGAGCGTGCACTCCAAGCTGCGCATGGACGCCGATCCGATGACCCGGCGCATGGTCGCGGCCGTGGCGAATCCCTTCACCAACGTGCTGGGACACTGCACCGGCCGGATGGTGATGGGCAGCCGGGGCACCCGCCCGCCCAGCGACTTCGACGCGCGTGCGGTGTTCGAGGCGTGCGCGGAGCACGGCGTGGCCGTCGAGATCAACTCGCGTCCCGAGCGTCGCGACCCGCCCACCCGGCTGCTGGAGCTCGCCCGCGATATCGGCTGCCTGTTCGCGATCGACTCCGACGCCCACGCTCCTGGCCAGCTGGACATGCTCGACTACGGGGCGGAGCGGGCGGCGGCCGCGGGCATCGATCCCGACCGGATCGTGACGACCTGGCCGCGCGAGCGGCTGCTGTCGTGGGCGCGAGGTAGGTTCGCGGCGTGACCTCGCCCTCGCCCGCCCGGCCCGACGTGGAGGTGCGCCGCTCGGCGCGGCGGCGGCGTACCGTCTCGGCCTACCGAGACGGCGAGCGCATCGTCGTGCTGATCCCGGCGAGCCTCACCCGCGCCCAGGAGGCCGAGTGGGTCGACACCATGGTGGCGCGGATCGAGCGGCAGGAGGCCCGCGCCCGGCCCTCCGACCACGAGCTGATGACCCGTGCCCGCCGGCTCAGCGGGGAGTACCTCGGCGGGCTGGCCCGGCCGGCCTCGGTGCGCTGGGTCACCAACCAGCGCTCGCGCTGGGGCTCGTGCACGCCGGCCGACCGCACCATCCGGCTGTCCTCGCGGCTGCAGGGCATGCCCGCGTGGGTGGTCGACTACGTGCTCGTGCACGAGCTGGCGCACTTGCTGGTCGCCGGCCACGACGCGTCGTTCTGGGCCTGGGTCGAGCGCTACCCGCAGGCGGAGAAGGCGCAGAGCTACCTGCAGGGCTACTCCCACGGGTACGCCGCCGGCGCGCACCTGCCGCCCCCCGAGGAGGGCGAGGATGTCGACGACATCGACGATCTCGATGATGGGGCGCGCGACGGGGTCGACTAGCTTCCTGCGGGCTCCGGGCGGTCAGGCGCCGCTGGGGCCGAAGAACCGGTGGCGGGCCGCGCCGATGAGCTGGTGCATCTCCTCCTCGAGCTCGGGGAGGCCGGACAGCGGCCACCACCGCACGTCCAGCGACTCGGCACTGACCGCGTGGGCGGCACCGGCGGCGGCGACCGCCCCGAAGCGCACGTCGAGGTGATGGACCTCGCCGCGCGGGTCGCAGAAGCCGACGGTGTGCTCGTCCAGGTGCAGGGGGACGGGGTCGACCTCCAGGTCGTCGAGCCCGGACTCCTCCCGGGCCTCGCGCCGGGCAGCCCCGGCGAGGGTGGTGTCGTCGGCCTCGCAGTGTCCACCGAAGGCGAACCAGCGGCCGGCCTTGGCGTGCAGGTTGAGCAGTACGGCGTCCCCGGTCGCCGACAGGACCAGGGTGCCCGCGGTGAGGTGGTCGGGGAAGCACCCCCGGGTGAGGCCGTCCGGGTGGGCGCTCAGGTGGGCGACGTAGCGGTCGCGCAGCGCCGCCTGCTCCGGGGTGGGCGGGTCCCAGGCGCGCAGGGTCGCGACTGCGTCGAGGTGCAGCAGCGACGGTGGCGGGGCGCCGCCGTGGGGCGGGGGCGGCATCGGCGCGGCGCTAGCCCTTCTCGTTCGGCCCGTCGTTCGGCCCGCCGAGCCCCTCGTCGAGGAGCTTGGACAGCTCGGCGTCGAAGTCGGCGTCGGTGAGCTCGGCCGGGGCCGTCGCGCCCTCGCGGAAGCCGAGGGGGTCGTCGAGGTCGGCCTCGGTCGGCAGCAGTTGGGGTGACATCCAGACCCCGTCCCGGGCCTCGGCGCCTTGGCGGGTGCGCAGCGAGCCCCACAGCGTGGAGGCGTCGCGCAGCCGTCGGGGCCGCAGCTCCAGCCCGACCAGGGAGGCGAAGGTCTGCTCGGCCGGCCCGCCGGCGGCGCGGCGGCGGCGTACGGCCTCCTGCAGCTTCGCGGCGGCCGGCATCCGGTCGGCGGTCGCCTGGCCGACGACCTCGTCGACCCAGCCCTCGACCAGCGCGAGCGTGGTCTCGAGCCGCGACAGTGCGGCCTGCTGGGCGGGCGTCTCGGGGATGTCGAAGAGCCCGCCCTCGAGCGCCTCCTGGAACGACGCGGGGTTGGTGGGGTCGATGCCGCGCAGCTTGTCCTCGATGGAGCCGGTGTCGATCTCCAGACCGCCGGCGTAGTCGGCGACCGCGCCGATGAGGTGGTCGCGCAGCCACGGCACGTGCGCGAAGAGGCGCTGGTGCGCGGCCTCGCGCAGCGCGAGGTAGAGCAGCACGTCGCTCTCGTCCAGGTCGAGCCCGGCGGCGAAGGCGCTGACGTTCGCGGGCACCAGGGCCGCCTGTCCGGCGGGCCCCAGCGGCAGGCCGATGTCTGAGGCGGAGAGCACCTCGCCGGCCAGCCCGCCGAGGGCGCTGCCGACCTGCCCCGCGACCATCAGGCCGGTGACCCGGCCGAGCATGCCGAGCAGCGGGCCGGCCATCGCCTGGGCCTCCTCGGGGAGGGCCTTGGCCAGACCACTGACCGCCTGGCCGGCGACCGGCTCGACCAGCACCTTCCAGACGTCCAGCGTGCGCACGATCCAGTCCGCCCGGCTCCAAGCCCCGGTGGTGTGGACGCCGGAGGGGAAGCCGGTGGCGTCGTCGAGCCAGTGGTCGGCCAGCCGGACGGCGTCCGCGACGGCGTCCTGCTGGCGCTGGCTGGGGCTCGGGTCGGGTTGCTGCGCGGCGACACGGCGGGCGGTGTCGAGCACGTGCTCCCAGTTGAGTGCGCCGTCGTGGGGCTGCAGGAGGGTCTGCATCTGGGCGAACAGGGCGGTCAGGTCGGGCATGCCGCCCGGGCCGCCGATCCCCCCAGCCGCCCCGGTGCCGCCGAACATGCCGCCGAAGAGCTGCTCGAAGGGCGTGCCCTGGAACGGGTTGGGCACGTTCTTGTCGGGACGGTCGTCGTCGAAGGCGCCGTCCGAGCCGCCGGTGGGGGTGCTCATGCCCTTCACGGTACCGGCCCGGCGGGAGACCGACCGCTCGGGCGACCGGCCGATATCCTCGGCGGGTGACTGCCCAGACGCCGCCCGTGATCCGGCTCGCCGCGCTGCGCGAGGAGCCGCTGGACCTGCCGAGGTGGCCGCGGCCGTCGACGACCCCGGCAGCGGTGGCGTGTCGCTGTTCGTGGGGCGGGTCCGCGACCACGATCACGGCAAGGGCGTCGTCGGGCTGGACTACTCCGCCCACCCCACTGCGGAGGCCACCTTGCGCGAGGTGTGCGAGCGGATCGCCGCCGAGTACGACGTCCGCTCCTCGCCGCCGTCCACCGCCTCGGGAGCCTGGACATCGGTGACGTGGCGGTGATCGTGGCCACCACGGCGGCCCACCGCGGCCGGGCCTTCGACGCCACCCGCGCCCTCATCAACACCCTCAAGGCCGAGGTCCCGATCTGGAAGCACCAGCGCTTCGCCGACGGAACGGACGAGTGGGTCGGCACCCCCTGATCCGGCAGAAGTTCGCCGATCCGTCACTACTTCGCGCCGATCCGTCAGAGTTCGCGCCGATCCGTCAGATGTTCGCGCCGAGGTTCTGACGGATCGGCGAGGTTCGGACGGATCGGCGAGGTTCTGCCTGATCGGCGTGGTGGGGCGGGGGAGCGGGCGCGGCTGCCTACCCTGGCCGGGTGGAGATCCTCTTCTGGCTCGTGCCCGCGGCGGTGGCGACGCTGCTCGCGATGGCCTGGGCGGGCTGGCGCGGCCGGGGCGAGGCCGCGGCGCACGACCCGCAGCGCCGCACCGGCGCCCGCGCCGCGGCGCTGCGCCGCCCGGCCGCGCGCTGGCGCGCCCGGCCACGACGGTCTACGCCCGCGCCGCGGCCCCACGAGCAGGCCCCGGGACGCGGAGCCGGTGGTCTACGTCGAGGACGCCGACCAGCTCCCGGCCCGGCGGCCGAGGCTCCCGAGCCTGCCCAGCCCGCCGTGCCTCCCGCCGCCCGCCGTGCCTCCTAGCGCACACCCTCACCCGCCTCCCGCCGTTCCTGGCGCACACCTTCGCCCGCACCGCCCGCGACCGCAAACTCGCGACCGCACCGCCTCCGCGACCGGGCGGGGCGTCACGCCCCGGTTGGCGGCGGATGAGAGGCTTGGGCGCATGAGTCAGCGCCCGCTCGCCGCGCTCCTGGCGGTGCCGCTGCTGCTCGCGCTGGCGATGGCGGCGCTCGTGGTGCCGCTGCCCTACGTCATCTACTCGCCCGCCTACACCGTCAACGTCCTCGGCCGAAGTGACGGCAAGGACGTCATCCAGGTCAGCGGCCATCGGTCCTACGACGACCCGGGCCAGCTGCGGATGACCGTCGTCTACGTGACCCAGCCCGACGGCCGGGTCTCGCTGTTCGACGCCATGGACGCCTGGCTCGACGACGAGAAGTCGATCTACCCCTACGACGCGGTCTACCGCCCCGACGAGACCCAGGCGCAGAGCCAGCAGGAGGGCGCCGCGCAGATGGTCTCGGCCAAGGACGCCGCCGTGGCCATGGCCCTGGTCGAGCTGGGGTACAACGTCGAGCGCATCACGGTCTCCCAGGTGGAGCCCGGCGCCCCCGCCGACGGCGCGCTCCGCGTCGGCGACCGGATCCTGCGCGTGGGCGGCACGGCCGTGCGCACCACCGACGACATCTCCCGGACCATCCAGGCGGCCGCTCCCGACGCCGCCGTCCGCTTCGTCGTCCGCCGCGCCGGCGGCCGCCGCAGCGTCGACGTCGTCCCGCGCGACATCGACGGGCAGCGCCGCGTCGGCATCCAGCTCGACGTGGGGGTCGACCTGCCCTTCACGGTCGACATCAACATCGACTCGGGCATCGGCGGTCCGAGCGCCGGGCTGATGTTCGCCCTCGCGACCTACGACCGGCTCACCCCAGGCTCGCTCACCGACGGCGCGGCCGTGGCCGGCACCGGCACCCTCGACCTGTCCGGCCGCGTGGGGTCCATCGGCGGCATCCAGCAGAAGATCGTCGCGGCCCGCAACGAGGGCATCCCGCTGTTCCTGGTGCCGGCCGACAACTGCACCGACGCGGTGCAGGCGCCCAACGGGTCGGTGCGCCTGGTCAAGGTCTCCACGCTCGACGACGCGCTCGCCTCCATCCAGACCTGGACCAGCGACCACGACGCCGAGCTGCCCGCCTGCGCCGGAGCCCCGTCGTGACCGAGCCGGGCGCGTCGGCGTCGGCTGACCCCGCGGCGAGTGCCCTGATCGCGGTCGTCCGCGAGATCGAGGCGCACGTGGCCATGGCCGGCTGGGAGCAGCCGGCCCGGCTCTATGCGCTGGTCGACACCGCGTCAGTGGTCGCCCGCGAGCCCGAGCTCGCCGCGCAGCTCGGTCTGGACGCGCAGGCGTCGCCGCTCACGCCCGTGGAGCAGGACGGGCTGCCGGCCGGGAGCGCCCTCGAACGCGTGCTGGAGGAGATCGTCTGGCCCGACGAGGTGGCGGGCTGCGCGGCCGTGGTGGAGCGGCTCGTGCTGCCCCGTCGGTCGAGGGCGACCTGCCGGCGGAGGCGGCTGCCCAGGCGGCGTACGCCGGCAGCCACCCCGACCGGCAGGAGGTCCGGATCGTCGCGGCCGCGACGCGCACCGGCGACCGGGCCTGCGCCCTGCGACTGCGCGCGCACGACGACGGGGCCTCCGTGGTCCACGGGCCCGACCTGGTGCCCGGGCTGTTGGACCTGCTGCAGGCCACGCTGGGGCCCGACCAGGGCGAGGCGCCCGGCTCGGCCGACGGGCCGGCCGGCCGAGGCAGCCGGGGATAGGGCAGGCTGGGGAGAGTAGCCGGAGCGAGGACGACGATGGACGAGGGGACGAGGAGGGGGCCGCAGTGAGCGACCTGTTCGACGACGAGCCCGGTGACGAGGGCGGCCGGCCGGTCGACATGACCGGGCCGTCCCGCAGGTCGCGGGCGCTGCTGCTCACCGGCGTGATCCTGGCCGTGCTCTTCATCGCGCTCACCGCCTTCGCCGGCTTCTGGACCGAGAAGCTGTGGTTCGACGCGGTGGACTTCCGCAGCGTCTTCTCGACCCTGGTGTGGACGCGCGTCCTGCTCTTCCTCGGGTTCGGGGCGCTGATGGCGGTGGCCGTGGCGCTGACGATGGGGCTGGCCTACCGGCTCCGGCCGATCTTCCGGCCGCAGTCGCCCGAGCAGATCGGCCTGGACCGTTACCGCGAGGTCGTCCAGCCGGTACGCCGCTGGCTCGTCCTCGGCGCCGCCCTGGTGGCCGGCGCCTTCGCCGGCGGCTCCGCGTCGGGCAGCTGGCGGACCTTCCTGCTGTGGCGCCACGGCCAGTCCTACGACCAGACCGACCCCTACTTCGGCCGCGACCTGGGCTTCTGCGTCTTCACGCTGCCGTGGCTGCACTTCCTGGTGGGGTTCGCCATGGCGGTGGTCGTGGTGTCCCTGCTGGCGGCCGCGGTCGTGCACTACCTGTTCGGGGGCATCCAGCTGCAGAACCGGCGCGACAAGCTCTCCCCGGGCGCGCAGGCGCATCTGTCGGTGCTGGTCGGGCTGTTCGTGCTCATCAAGGCCGCCGACTACTGGCTGTCGCGCTACGACCTGCTCACCGACAACGGCGGGCTGATCACCGGCATGACGTTCACCGACGACCACGCCGTACTGCCGGCGCGCAACATCCTCACCGGCATCGCGCTGATCTGCGCGATCCTGTTCTTCCTCAACGTGTGGCGGCGCACCTGGACGCTGCCGGGGCTGGGGCTGGCGCTGCTGGTGCTCTCCTCGGTGCTGATGGGGATGATCTGGCCGGGGATCGTGCAGAAGTTCCAGGTCGACCCGACCGAGGCCGACAAGGAGGCGCCGTACATCGCCCGCAACATCGAGGCGACCCGCGAGGCGTACAACCTGTCCGACACCGTGGTGGAGTCCTACGGCGCGCTTTCGGAGCTGCCCGCCAGCCAGGAGGAGCGCCAGAAGCTCGCCCAGGAGGCGCTCAACAACCCCGGCATCCGGCTGGTCGACCCCCAGCTGCTCCAGCAGACCTTCGAGCAGCAGCAGCAGCTGCGCGGCTTCTACACCGTCGCGCCGGTGCTCGACGTGGACCGCTACGACATCGAGGGCATCGACCGCGACCTGGTGCTCGGCGTGCGGGAGCTCTACCAGGAGGGGCTGCCCGACAACGCGAAGAACTGGGCCAACCTGCACACCGTCTACACCCACGGATACGGCGTCATCGCCGCCTACGGCAACCAGCGCGGGGTCGAGAACGAGCGCCAGGTGACGACCAACGAGCCCTCCTGGGCCGAGCGCGACCTCCCACCGGTCGGGCAGCTCAGCGACCAGACGCCGGACGGCTACGAGGGGCGGGTGTACTTCGGCGAGCAGTCCCCGGCGTACTCCATCGTCGGGAGGGCGCCGGACAGCGACTCCTCAGGGATCGAGTTCGACCTGCCCGAGGGCCCCGACGGCGACTCCCAGCAGTCGACGACCACCTACGACGGCAAGGCCGGCGTGGCGGTGGGCGGGTTGGTGAACAAGCTGCTGTACGCCGTGAAGTTCGGCGACCCGAACATCGTGCTCTCGGCGCGCGTGCACGAGGGCTCGCGGATCCTCTACAACCGCAGCCCCCGGCAGATGGTCGAGAAGGTCGCCCCGTGGCTGACCGTCGACGAGGACCCCTACCCCGCGGTGGTCGACGGCCGGATCCTGTGGCTGCTGGACGCCTACACCACGACCGAGAACACCCGCTGTCGCAGAAGGGCTCCTTCAGCGACATGACCGCCGACTCGCTGGCGACGGGCACGGCGTTCCAGACCCTGCCGACCGACGAGATCAACTACATGCGCAACGCGGTCAAGGCCACCGTCGATGCCTATGACGGCACCGTCACGCTGTACGCCTGGGACGAGAACGACCCGATCCTCGCGGCCTGGCGGGCGGCGTTCCCCGGCACGGTCAAGGACCGCGACCAGATCCCGCCGGACGTGCTCGCGCACATGCGCTACCCCGAGGACATGTTCAAGGTGCAGCGGTTCCAGCTGGCGTCGTACCACGTCACGGACGCGCAGGACTTCTACGAGAAGAACTGACCAGTGGAAGGTCCCGACCGACCCGAACTCTCCGGCCCAGCTGCAGCCGCCGTTCCGGCTGACTGTGTCGACGCCGAGCGGGGGCAACGTGCCGGTCTTCTCGCTGACGTCGGTCTACACCCCGGCCAACCGGCAGAACCTCGCCGCGTTCGTCGCCGTGGACGCGGCGGCGGACACCGAGGACTACGGCACGTTGCGCGTGCTGCGGCTCAGCTCGGCCCAACAGGTGCCGGGGCCGGGCAGATCGCGAACCAGTTCGGTGCCAACCAGGAGATCCAGGACGAGCTGCTCGCCTTCACCCGGACCTCGTCCAAGGCGGTCTACGGCAACCTGCTGACGCTGCCGATCGGGCAGGGCAGCAAGGGTCTGCTTTACGTCCAGCCGCTCTACGCGCTGCGCCAGGAGGGCGAGGGAAACTACCCGTGCTCAAGAACGTCCTGGTGTCGCTCGGTGACCAGTCCGGGATCGGGACGACCTTCGAGGAGGCCATCAACAACGTCCTCAACCTCGAAGCGGCACCCCCGCCGACCCAGCCGCCGCCGTCCACCGGCGGCGGGGGTGGCGGCACCGGCGGCGGGCGACTGGCAGCCTGGCCGACCAGATCCGGGCCAAGCTGGTCGCGGCCGACCGCCAGTTCGCCCTGGCCAAGCAGGCGCTCGCCGACGGCGACCTCCAGGAGTACGCCGACCGCACCGCCCGCGCCCAGGAACTGGTCGCCGAGGCGCTGGCACTGTCGCAGCGGCAGGCCACCCGCGGCGCCACAGGCTGACGCGCGGGCCGGCTCGATCTGGGCCGGCTCGATTTGGGCCGGCTTGGCGGCGTCCCGTAAGGTGGTGCCCGACGACGCGGGGTGGAGCAGTTCGGTAGCTCGCTGGGCTCATAACCCAGAGGTCGCAGGTTCAAATCCTGCCCCCGCTACAAAGTGCAAACGCGCAGGTCAGAGGCGGTTTCCGGCGAGATCCGGAGGCCGCCTCTGAACGCTCTTCAGGCGTCTCGTGTCCGCAGGATGTCCGCAAACGTCGCCCCGGAATCAGCTGTCGAAGCCGCGTCCTTCTGGCGATGTGAGGCCTTGCCGACGGGGCTGTGAGCCCTTCGGTGAGCGGATTGGTGAGGCGCTCGGGGCGCAGAAGTGACGCGAGATAACCCGTCCGCGGCAGCTAGTGCGGCAATGAGAGGGGCGCCCGCTACGCGGAAAGACGCAGGTGCAGCGGTCCCGAATGTGGATCCCCAATCGGTGATCGAGCTCGCTGCGGCATTGTTGGCCTGCCAACCTGACTCGACACCCGGTGGCGGTTCCCCCGCGTCAGTTGGAACTCCGGCTCTTCCGTGCTGCGAGAGAAGGACCAGATACCCTCCTTGAGTAGACACTCTGTCTGATAATCTGGACACTATGTCCTTCTCAGATGTCGTGATTCAGGCCTCCGGGCTATCCCGGCGCTTCGGCGACGTCGTGGCTGCCGAAGGCGTGACGTTCTCCGTCGGGCGCGGCGGGGTGCTCGGGCTGCTCGGCCCTAACGGGGCCGGCAAGACGACCGTGGTGAAGATGCTGACAACGCTGTTGTCGATTGATTCCGGGACGGCTCAGATCGCCGGGTTTGATGTAGCGCGGGAGCCGGACTCGGTTCGACGGGTGATCGGCTTGGCCGGGCAGGCCGCAGCTGTCGACGAGATGCTGACCGCACGTGAGAACCTCGAGTTGTTCTGTCGTTTGTACAAGTTGCCACGCGGCCGCCGCCGAGCACGAGTCGACGAGCTGATCGACCAGTTCGACCTGAGCTCGTTCGTTGACCGGCCGGCGTCGACGTACTCGGGCGGGCAGCGGCGGCGGCTCGACATCGTGGCCGCGCTGGTCGCCGAGCCGTTGGCGTTGTTCCTCGACGAGCCCACCACCGGCCTCGACCCTCGCAGCCGGGCCGAGGTCTGGAGCTCCGTGCGGACGCTGGCTAGGAACGGCACGGCCATCTTGCTGACCACCCAGTATCTCGAAGAGGCCGACCAGCTCGCCGACCAGATCCTGGTCATCGACCGCGGTCATACCGTCGCGGCCGGCACCCCTGACGCACTCAAGTCCGAGGTGGGGCGCGACATTCTCGAGATCCATGTCGCCACCGATCTCGACCTGGCCCGAGTTCGTGGCCACGTGGTCACCGTGTCGGGGGCGAGTGTCGACGCCAACCGCCGCCGGGTCGAAGTGCCGATCACCAAGGGTGTCGATCAGTCCCTCGGACTGCTCCGTCAACTCGAAGGTGACGGCGTAACCATCGACGACTTCCAGCTCCGCCGACCAACCCTGGATGACGTCTTCCTCGCCCTG
>JAWKJR010000008.1:0-143385 GCA_041393675.1 Nocardioides sp.
CCCGCGACCGACCCGCCGCCGGTCAGGCGGAGAAGAGCAGGTAGAGCCCGCCGGCGGTGAAGGCCACCATGGCCAGCAACAGGGGCAGCTGTCCGGTCAGCTGGTCTCGTCGGCGGAGCAGTGCAATGGCGCGGTCGTGGGCCGCCACCACCCCCAGCAGATGGCCCGTGACCACGCCCAGGACCTTCAGGTCCGCGAGCAGGCTCGGGTGGTAGGACAGCCAGTAGTTCACCGGCAGGTTCGTCGTGCCGAGCAGGTTGGCGCCCGTGGACAGAGGGTCGCTCATCAAGATGACCGTCTGCTGCCCCACCTGGACCAGGTAGCTCAGGTAGTGGGCGAACACGTAGCCCACGACGATCGGCACCATCGAGTGGGCGAACCGGCCAGGCACGTCCGTACGGCGCAGCCCCGGTGCCGGAGTCATGGCCGTGGCGACGCCGAAGACCAGCCCCACGGTCAGCACGAAGGCCAGCAGCGCCAAGTTCTTCAGCAGGTCCGGGTGGTCGGCCCGCTGCGCGAACGACAGCCACCGCGCCGACCCCGAGAACGAGTCGAAGCCGGTGCTGCCGAAGAGCACCGCCACGACGGCGGTCAGCCCGGGCAGGGCCGGCAGCGTGGCCAGGTTGGCCAGCGGGCTGCGCACCACCAGGGCGCCGGCGTCGTCGCGGCCCCAGACCGAGAGCCGGGCCACCAGCGACGAGTACACCTCGAACGGGTCCGCCCGCTCGAGGAACCGGCCGCCGAAGAGCACGGCGCCTGCGGTCATCAGCACTGCGTACGTCGTGCCCCACGCCTGCACCGCCGACAGCTCGGCGTTGTGCGGGAAGACCAGCTCCATCCAGACGAACGCATAGAGACCCAGGGCGGCCGGCCACAGCCCGAGCCGCTCCGGGTAGCGCAGCCAGCCCTGGTCCGGGTCGCGACCGGTGAGCCGGCCCACCAGCCAGGCCACGGCGCGGAAGGGGCTCAACGCCCGCCACACCGGGCCGAGCAGGAGCGAGGCGGGCACGATGCCGACCCACCACAGGACGTAGAACATCCCAAAGACCGGATTGATGAGCAGGTCCTTGCCGGCGTAGGCCGCCACGGCGGTGTACGCCGTGAGCAGCAGCCCCAGCACCCGCAGCGCGACGCGGAACCACGCGGCGTCGACGACGGCGGCCAGCGCGGCGGGGGCCGGGCGCCCGCTGGTGCGGCCCTCGTAGCGCGGCTGCCGCCAGGCGACCGCCAGGATCGTGAAGGAGATGGTGAGGGCGGCGACCGCGCCGGCGATCGCCAACTCGGTCGAGATGGGCAGGTCCTTGGCGCCGCCCACGCCGTGCGCGAGGGGGAGGTCGTCGACGAAGGGCACCGGTCCGAACGCCCTCGCTCAGCTCACCTGGAGCTGGACGACGACGACATCGAGGTCGTGCGACTCGACCTCGACCACGCCGGGCTGGTCGATCGTCACCGCGTGGGTCGACTCGCCGGCGTCGTACTCGATCTCCTGCTCGGGCGTGGAGTGCACGTGAAGGGTGCCAGCCTCGTCGGCGCTGATCTGGAACGTGATCGGCTGCCCGTGCTCGACCTCTACCCGCTCCCCCTTGGGCGTGACGTCGCCATCGGCGAACGTGACCTCGATCGTGGTGGCCTTCCCCGGGGACGCGTCGTCCTGGGCACAGCCCCCCATCAGGAGGACCAGCGCGGCGAGTGCCGCGACCAGCAGTCGTGCGGGCATGGGGAGCGACCTTTCGTGAGAGTGCCCTGACGGGCGAGCGGCCGGGTGCACCAGCATCCCGGGGAGCCCTCTGGAAGAATCGCACAGGCAGGTTCGCTACGAGCGGGGAGGTCGGGAATGGTTGACCGGCTGCGGGCGCGCGACCTGGCGCTGCTCGCCCGCGAGACGCCCACCTCGCCCATGCACAACGGCACGGTGGAGATCTTCGACCCCGGCGAGTCCGGCTTCGACCACCAGCAGCTGGTCGCGCTGGTCGCCGACCGGATCGCCTTCGTGCCGCGCTACCGCCAGCGCCTCGTGTCGGTGCCCGGACGGCTGGCCAACCCGGCCTGGGTCGACGACCCCGACTTCGACCTCGCCTTCCACATCCGCCGGTCCGCGCTGCCCCGACCGGGGACCCAGGATCAGCTCCGCGAGCTGGTCGCCCGCATCATGTCTCGCCCGCTGGACCGCTCCCGGCCGCTGTGGGAGGTCTACTTCGTCGAGGGCCTGGAGCGCGGCCGGGTCGCCTTGCTGTCGAAGTCCCATCAGGTCCTGGTCGACGGGGTGGAGACCGTCGACCTCGGGCAGGTGCTCCTCGACGCCGGCCCCGAGCGCAAGGTGCTGGCGCAGGACCAGTGGGAGCCGCTGGGGAGGCCGACGTCGGCCGCCCTGCTGCTGAGCGCACTGTCGGACTCGGTGCACCACCCCGACACGGTGCTGCAGACGACACGCGGCAACCTCGGCGCGGCGTTCCGGTCGATCGGCGCCGCGACCTACCGTCTCGGTGGGCTGGCGGGAGCGCTGGGCGCGAGACAGGACGCCGAGACGCCGTTCACGCGGCCGCTGTCCCAGCAGCGACGCTTCGTCACCGTGCGCACCGACCTGGCCGACTACCGCCGCATCCGCGAGCTCCATGGCTGCACGGTCAACGACGTCGTGCTGGCCACCGTCGCCGGTGGACTGCGGAGCTGGCTGATGAGCCGAGCCGAGTCGCTGTCGGGTCTGAAGAAGGTGCGCGCGATCGTGCCGATGTCGGTCATCGACGACGACCTGGAGGCCACCTCCCTGGGGTCGCAGATCTCCGGGCACCTGGTGGAGCTCCCGATCGCCGAACCCAGCCCGGTCATGAGGCTGCACCAGGTGGCCTACTCCTTCGAGGCGCATCGCCACACCGGTCGCGGCGTGGCGGCGAACCGGCTCGCCGGCATCGCCGGCTTCGCCCCCACCACCTTCCACGCGCTGGGGGCCCGGCTGGCGGCCAGCGAGGTCCGCCGCGGCTTCCACCTGCCGGTCACCAACGTGCCCGGCCCCCAGTTCCCCCTCTACGCCGCGGGTGCGCGGATGGTGGAGACCTATCCCGTCCACCCGCTGCTGCCGGGGCATGCTCTCGCGGTGGGGGTGACGTCGTACGACGGAGCGGTCTTCTACGGGGTGACCGCCGACCGGGACGCGTTCCCGGACATCGACGTGCTGACGCAGTCCCTGACCGACGCGCTGGAGGAGCTGCGCGACACGGTCGGTGGCCGGCGGGCACCCCGCGGCCGCCGTCCGGCGAAGCGGCGGTGACCGTGCGGGCCTACGTGCCCCTCACCTCCTCGGGCCTGGCGCAGCTCCTGCGGGACCGGCGACTGGCCGCCCCGGTCGCCGCCCACGCCGTCACCGGCGCGCTGCGCGCGGCGTGGCCCGACGGCGACGAGGAGCAGTGGGAGTATGCCGCCCTCATGGCGGTCCGCAGCCGCCTCCGCTGCCGGCCGGGCAGCGGAGGACCGACCGCGGCGCTACGTCGTCGCCGTCGACGTCGTGGCCGCCGACCCCGTCCCAGACCCCACGGACCCGACCACGGTGGCGCTGGTCCAGGACGTGCCGTGGTCCCGGATCGCGGCCGTCCTGGCCGATGACACCGACGGGGCAGACGCCGACGACGACCTCGGCTGGTACGCCGTCCAGGAGGCCGACCAGCTGGGCTGAGCCTGCCCTCCACCCCCGATGGTGGTGCCGCGGGTTGTCTGACAACATCGGAGACATGGACGCCATCACCCACATCCGCCGCCGGTCAACGAGCCGAACCTGCACTACGCGCCGGGGAGCCCCGAGCGAGCGGCGCTGGAGGTGGAGCTGGCCAGGCTGGAAGGCATCCAGCACACCTTCAAGGCCACGATCGGGGCGCCGGGTGGCGCCGAAGGGCCCCGAGATCAAGGTGGTCCAGCCGCACGACCACCAGCACGTGCTCGGCGTGCTCACCGGCGCCGGGCGGGCCGAGGCGACGCGGGCGATCAAGGCGACCGCCGACGCGGCCCCGATGTGGCGGGCCATGCCGCTCGACGAGCGCGCGGCGATCCTGCTGCGCGCCGCCGACCTGCTGGCCGGCCCCTGGCGGGCCAGGTTGAACGCCGCGACGATGCTCGGCCAGTCCAAGACGGTCTGGCAGGCCGAGATCGACGCGGCCTGCGAGCTGATCGACTTCTGGCGCTTCAACGCCCACTACGCCAAGCAGATCGTCGCCGAGCAGCCGATGCGGCACGCCCCCGGTGTGTGGAACCGTCTCGACCACCGGCCCCTCGAGGGCTTCGTGTATGCGATCACCCCGTTCAACTTCACCGCCATCGCGGGCAACCTGCCGACGGCGCCGGCGCTCATGGGCAACACCGTGCTGTGGAAGCCCTCCACCACCCAGACCCTGGCGGCGCACTACCTCATGCAGCTGCTGGAGGAGGCCGGGATGCCGCCCGGGGTGATCAACATGCTGCCCGGGCACGGCGTCGAGGTCTCCGAGGTGGCACTGCGCCACCCTGACCTCGCGGGGATCCACTTCACCGGCTCCACGGGGCTGTTCCAGCGGCTGTGGGGACAGGTCGGCGCCAACATCGCGTCGTACCACAGCTACCCCCGCATCGTCGGCGAGACCGGCGGCAAGGACTTCGTCGTGGCCCACCGGTCCGCCGACCCCGACGTGGTGCGGACTGCGCTGGTGCGCGGCGCGTTCGAGTACCAGGGCCAGAAGTGCTCGGCCGCCTCGCGCGCGTACGTCTCCCGGTCGGTGTGGAAGAAGATGGGCGACGACTTCCTCGCCGAGGTCGACGCGCTCGCCGTGGGCGACGTCACGGACCTGTCCAACTTCATGGGGGCGGTCATCGACGACCGGTCCTTCGCCACCCAGAAGAAGGTCATCGAGCGGGCCCGGCGCAGCCGCAAGCTGAGCGTGGTCGCCGGTGGCCAGGTCGACGACTCGGTCGGCTACTTCGTGCGCCCCACGGTGGTCCTGTCGACCGATCCCACCGACGAGATGTTCTCGACCGAGTACTTCGGCCCGGTCCTGGCCGTCTACGTCTTCGAGGACGCCGAGTTCGAGAAGGTCGTCGACCAGATGGAGGGCTTCGCGTCGTACGCCCTCACCGGCTCCATCATGGCCCGGGACCGGAGGGTCGTCGACTGGGCGACTGGGCGACTGCGCTTCGCGGCCGGCAACTTCTACATCAACGACAAGCCGACCGGCGCGGTCGTGGGCCAGCAGCCGTTCGGCGGCAGCCGGGCCTCCGGCACCAACGACAAGGCGGGGGCACCGCAGAACCTGCTCCGGTGGACCTCCACTCGGTCCATCAAGGAGACGTTCGTGCCGCCGACCGACTACCGCTACCCGCACATGGGGTGAGCCGCGCGCGAGCAGTGCCGCCGTCGACGGGTGCACAGCCGAGGGGTGCACAGCCGAGGGGTGCACAGCCGACAGTGGCACAATCGGCAGGGTGATCCCGCTCCTCCCGCTCCACTTCGGCGCCCTCCACCCCGTCGAGCAGTGGCTGGCGCTGGCGCTGGCGTTCGGGCCCTTCGTCGTGCTCGCGGTCGTGATCGTGCTGCGGCGACGCGCGGACTCCGGCGACGAGGAAGCGCGCGCCGGGGTGAGCGACGCAACCACCCCGCGCCCGTCCCGCTGACCCGGACCGTTCGGCCGACCGTTCCCACCGACGCGACGAACGGTCTAGCTCGAGAGCCACTCCACGCCGACGGCGTGCTCGGCGCGCAGCGCGAGGTGGACTAGGTCGCCCACCATCGACTCGATCTTCGCGCCGACGAACGGGATGCTCACCTCGATGTCGCCCGTGAACGTCTCCACCGTCTGCTCGCCCTGCGCGCGCAGGGTGATCGAGCCGTCCAGGCGGGCCGGCTTGCCCGGGATGGTCACGAGGAAGCTGGCCGCCTCCGGGGAGTGCCAGACCTCTCGCTGCTCGATCTCGATCTCGTCACCGACGAACCGCGCCGCCACGGGCGGGATGCCCCGCGCCGCTTGCACCTGGTCGACATCGACGGTCACCAGCCCCTCGTCGCCCTCCACGGTGACCGTGAAGCGCAGGACCTGCTGGTGCTCGCAGACCGCCTCGCGGAAGCCGGGGTCGGTGACCATCGCGAAGACGTCGCCCGGGTCCGCGTCGTAGCGCAGCTCGTGGGAGAACCTCATCGGCGCTCGCCGGCCAGCCACGCCGCCCCCGTCACGTTCTCCGCCTCGATGCTGCGCCGGACCAGGTCGCCCATCAGGCGCTCCAGCCTGCCGCCGATGAAGGGGACGGTCGCCTTGACCTCCAGCTCCACGACTTCCAGCGCGCCGTCGCCGTCGGGCAGGATCTCGATCGTGCCGTGCATGGTGGCGGGCTTGCCGGGGGTCTTGAGCTCCAGGCTGGCGGTGGTCTCGTCGGCCCACTCCTCGAGCTGGATCACGTGGGTCGTGGCTCCGATGATCGCCGTGGCGAAGGCGGGCACGCCCTGGGTCGGCTGGTGCTGGTCGATGCACACGCTCATGCCCGGACCGTCCCGGGTGATCGTCACCTCGACCCGCTCGACGTCCTGGTCGGCGCACACGGCCCGGCGGAACTCGGGATCGGCGAGCATCGCGAAGACGGCGTCCGGCGGGGCGGCATAGGGCATCTCGCAGCGCAGGTGCATGGGCTCATCATGGCCTGGCCACGCGACCGACCGCCATCGTGACGAGCCAGTCACCGCGACACGGGCAAGCTCGGGCCGCCCCGTGTTGTCGTGCGGTCGCTCGCGGTCCTACTGTCGGATCGTGCCTTCCGTGCTCGACGACGCCAAGACCATCCTGCTCGGCAAGACCGCCGAGTACGCGCACCAGCGCCGGGGTGCGGCGGGGCCGCCTGCGGAGTCCCTAGTCGACCTGCTCACCAGCTACTACCGGCACGTCGCGCCCCAGGACGTGTGCGACCGCAGCGAGGTCGACCTGTACGGCGCGCTGGCCTCTCACTACAAGCTGGCCGGCGAGCGGCCGCAGGGCACCGCCAAGGTCCGGGTGTTCACGCCCAGCGTGGCGGCCAACGGCTGGGCGGCGGGCGGGCACACAGTCGCCGAGATCGTCACCGACGACATGCCGTTCCTGGTCGACTCGGTGACCATGGAGCTGGCGCGTCAGGAGCGCACCGTCCACGTCGTCATGCACCCCCGGTTCGACGTGGTGCGCGACGTGGCCGGCGGCCTGCACGGGCTGCGAGTGGCGGGCGACGACGGGGCGATCGACGAGGCCTACTCGGTGGTCCGCGAGTCGTGGATGCATGTCGAGATCGATCGCGAGACCGACGCCGAGGACCTCGTCGAGATCGAGGCGGGGCTGCGCCGGGTGCTCCAGGACGTGGCCGACGCCGTCGCCGACTGGCCCAGGATGCACGCCAGGCTGCTCGACATCGTCGCCGAGCTGGAGGCCGACCACCACTCGCTGCCCGACGAGGAGGTCCGGCATGGGGTGGAGCTGCTGCAGTGGTTGGCCGACGACCACTTCGCCTTCCTCGGCTACCGGGAGTACCAGCTCGAGGAGGCCGGCGAGGACCTCGCCCTGCGCGCTCTCCCGGGCACCGGCCTGGGCATCCTGCGCGCCGACCAGTTCCAGTCGGCGTCGTTCCAGATGCTGCCGTCGCTGGTGCGCGAGAAGGCGCGGGAGCGGACGTTGCTGGTGCTCGCCAAGGCGAACTCCAAGGCCACGGTGCACCGGCCCGCCTACCTCGACTACGTCGGCGTGAAGAGCTTCGACGACCAGGGCAACGTGGTGGGCGAGCGGCGCTTCCTCGGGCTGTTCTCGTCGGCCACCTACACCGAGTCGGTGACCAGGATCCCCGCGCTCCGGGAGAAGGTGCAGACCGTCCTCGACATCGTCGGCTCCGACCCCAAGAGCCACGCCGGCAAGACCCTGCTCAACATGCTCGAGAACTACCCCCGCGACGAGCTGTTCCACACCAGCGCCGAGGATCTGGTCCCGATCGCCGAGTCGGTGCTGCAGCTGACCGACCGGCGCCGGCTCCGGCTGTTCATGCGCCGCGACACCTACGGGCGCTACCTCTCCTGCCTCATCTACATGGCCCGGGACCAGTACAACACCAGCGTTCGGGAGAAGCTCTCCGCGATCCTGCTGGACGCCCTCGACGGCGACACCGTCGAGTACAACGTGCGGATCACCGACGCCCTGATGGCGCAGATCCACGTCGTCGTCCGGCCGCGCAAGGGAGAGCTGATCCGCGAGGTCGACCAGACCGAGCTGGAGCGGCGGCTGGCGGAGGCGGCCCGCTCGTGGAAGGACACGTTCGCGACCGCCGTCATCAACGAGTACGGCGAGGAGGCCGGCACCCGCCTCGCCCGGCTCTACGCCGGTTCCTTCCCGGAGGCGTACAAGGAGGACTTCCCCGCCGCGACCGCCGCCGTGGACCTGGGCCGCCTCGAGGCGATCCCGGGCGAGGAGGGGCTGGAGCTGTCGCTGTATGAGCAGATGGACTCCGCGCGTGGCGAGGCTCGGCTCAAGCTGTTCCGGGTCGGCCCGCCACTGTCCCTGTCGGTCGTGCTCCCGATCCTCTCGTCGATGGGGGTCGAGGTCGTCGACGAGCGGCCCTACGAGCTCGAGCACACCGCCCGCGAGTCCTGCATCTACGAGTTCGGGCTGCGCTACGGCCGCAGCCTCCCCGCCAACGCCCGAGAGCTGTTCCAGGACGCCGTCCGGGCGGTGTGGACCGGCTTCAACGAGATCGACGGGTTCAACGCCCTCGTGCTGGCCGCCGGGCTGACCTGGCGCCAGGCCACGGTGCTGCGGGCGTACGCGAAGTACATGCGGCAGGGCAACTCGCCGTTCGCCGTCGACTACATCGAGGAGGCGCTGCGCAACAACGTCGACATCGCCCAGCTGCTGGTGCGGCTCTTCGAGACCTGCTTCGACCCGGCGGAGTCGCTGGCCCCCGACAGTGCGGAGCGGCTGGCCCGCGAGAGCGACCTGGAGGCCAAGATCGTCCGGGCCCTGAGCGACGTGGCCAGCCTCGACCACGACCGGATCCTGCGGTCCTACCTCACCCACATCAAGGCCACGCTGCGCACCAACTACTTCCAGTACACCGAGGACGGCGCCGCCCGGCCCTACATCTCCTTCAAGCTCGAGCCGTCCGCGATCCCCGACCTGCCCGAGCCCCGGCCGCGCTTCGAGATCTTCGTCTACTCGCCCCGGGTCGAGGGCGTCCACCTTCGGTTCGGCGCGGTGGCGAGGGGCGGCCTGCGCTGGTCGGACCGCCGCGACGACTTCCGCACCGAGATCCTCGGCCTGGTGAAGGCGCAGATGGTGAAGAACACCGTCATCGTCCCGGTGGGCGCCAAGGGCGGCTTCTTCTGCAAGCAGCTGCCCGACCCGGGGGACCGCGAGGCGTGGCTGGCCGAGGGGTCGCCTGCTACACGACCTTCATCAGCGGCCTGCTGGACATCACCGACAACCTGGCCGACGGCGAGACGGTGCCGCCCCGGTCCGTCGTTCGGCACGACGGCGACGACTCCTACCTGGTCGTGGCCGCGGACAAGGGCACGGCCACCTTCTCCGACATCGCCAACGGCGTGGCCAAGCAGTACGGCTTCTGGCTGGGGGACGCCTTCGCGTCGGGCGGCTCGGTGGGCTATGACCACAAGGCCATGGGCATCACCGCACGTGGCGCGTGGGTGTCGGTGCAGCGGCACTTCCGCGAGCGCGGCATCGACGTGCAGAAGCAGGAGTTCACCGCCGTCGGCATCGGGGACATGTCCGGTGACGTGTTCGGCAACGGCCTGCTCTGCTCCGAGCACACCCTGCTCGTGGCGGCCTTCGACCACCGCGACATCTTCCTCGACCCCAGCCCCGACCCGGCGACGTCGTACGCCGAGCGCAAGCGGCTCTTCGGGCTGCCGCGCTCCAGCTGGGCCGACTACGACGCCGGACTGATCTCCGAGGGCGGCGGGGTGTTCTCCCGCAAGGCCAAGTCGGTGCCGATCGCTGAGTCGGTGCGGCAGGTGCTCGGTATCGACGAGGCCGTCACCTCGATGACCCCCGCCGAGCTGATGAAGGCGATCCTGCTGGCCCCGGTCGACCTGCTGTGGAACGGCGGCATCGGCACCTACGTGAAGGCCTCGACCGAGGACCACGCCGACGCGGGGGACAAGGCCAACGACGCGATCCGGGTCAACGGGGCCGACCTGCGGGTCAAGTGCGTCGGCGAGGGCGGCAACCTGGGGCTTACCCAGCTGGGCCGCGTCGAGTACGCCCTCAACGGCGGCCGCTTGAACACCGACTTCATCGACAACTCCGCTGGCGTCGACACCTCCGACCACGAGGTGAACATCAAGATCCTGCTCGACCGCGTGGTCCGCGAGGGCGACCTCACCGAGAAGCAGCGCAACACGCTGCTGGCGGGCATGACCGAGGAGGTTGCCGGCCTGGTCCTGCGCGACAACTACGAGCAGAACCTCGCCCTCGCCAACGCCGCCGCCAACGCCGGCTCGCTGCTGCACGTGCACGAGGAGTGGATCCGGACCCTGGAGAAGGACGGCGTCCTGAACCGCGAGCTGGAGGGGCTGCCGTCGCGCAAGGAGGTCGCGCGGCGGGCGGAGAAGGGCGAGGGGCTGACCGTGCCCGAGATCGCCGTGCTGCTGTCGTGGACCAAGATCCGGCTCGCCGAGGAGCTCGTCGACTCCGCGCTTCCGGACGACCCCTTCCTGCACACGGACCTCTTCGCCTACTTCCCGACCAAGATGCAACACGCCTATCGCCCGCAGATGCTGGCCCACCCGCTCAAGCGGGAGATCATCGTGACCCAGGTGGTCAACGACCTGGTCAACGGCGCGGGCATCACGTTCTGGCCGAGGCGGGCCGGCGAGACGGGCGCGTCGGCGGCCGAGCTGACCAACGCCAACTTCGTGGCACGGGAGATCTTCGGGTCGCTGGCGCTACGCGACGAGATCAAGGGGCTCGACAACGACCTGGACGCCGCGGTGCAGACCCGGATGCGGCTGGAGATGCGCACCCTGGTCGAGCGCTCCTCGCGTTGGCTGGTCAACAACAGGCGGCCGCCGCTGGACAGCGAGGCGGTGGCGGAGTTCTTCACCGTGCGGGTGCAGCGGGTGATGCAGGAGCTCCCCGAGATCATGATCGGGCGCGAGCTGGCGGCCTACGCCGCGCGTCGCGACGGCCTGGTCGAGGCCGGGGTCGATGAGGCGCTGGCCGCCAAGGTCGCCGTCCTCGACCCGTCGTACATGCTGCTCGGCGTGGTGGAGATCGCCGACCGGGAGCAGCTGGACGCCGCCGAGGTGGCCCGGGTCCACTTCGCCCTAGGGGAGCGGCTGGGGCTGCCGACGCTCGTCGGCCGGATCCTGCAGCTGCCGCGCGACGACCGCTGGCAGACTATGGCCCGCGCCGCGCTCCGCGACGACCTGTACGCCGTCCACGCGCAGCTGACCGCCCAGCTGATCGCCGAGACGCCGGGCACGGAGGGTGTCGACGAGCGCATCGACGCGTGGGCGCGCGGCGACCAGGCGATGATCGACCGAGCTGCGGACACGCTCACCGAGATCTGCGCCGACGAGAACGCCGACCTCGCGCGGATGTCGGTCGGGCTGCGCGTGGTGCGCGCGCTCCTGGCCGGAGGCTGAGGCAGTGGGCCAGAGCTGGCGGCTCCCGGGCGCTGAGATCGCCCGCCGGGTCGCCACCGGGGAGAGCCGGGCTGCCGACGTCGTCGCGGACCACCTGGCCCGCGTGGCCGCCGTCGACCCAGAGCTCAACGCGTTCAGCGTGGTGCTGGCCTACCAGGCGCGCGCCGAGGCCACGGCCCGGGACCGCGCGCTGGCCGACGGCTCCGCGCCCGGAGCACTGGCGGGGGTGCCGGTCGTCGTCAAGGAGGAGCTGGCCGTCGAGGGCCTGGTCACGACCTTCGGCGGCCGCGGCAACAGCACCCCGGCGGCCGAGGACTCCGAAGTGGTCCGCCGGGTCCGGTCCGCCGGGGCGGTCGTCCTGGGCAAGAGCACCATGCCCGAGTTCGGGGCGTTCCCCTACACCGAGTCCGACGCATACGGCGTCACCCGCAACCCGTGGTCGCCCGGACACACCCCCGGCGGCTCGAGCGGCGGGACGGCCGTCGCGGTCGCCACGGGGATGGCCGCCGTCGGGCTGGGCGGCGACGGCGGCGGCTCGATCCGGATCCCGGCCGCGGCCTGCGGCTGTTCGGGCTGAAGCCCCAGCGCGGCCGCGTGACGGCGGCGCCGATGCCGCACCTGTGGTACGCGCTCGGCACCACGGGCCCGCTGAGCCGCAGCGTGCTCGACTCGGCCCTCGTGTACGACGCGATCCGGGGCGACGTGCCCGGCGACCGGTTCCGTGCCGGGCCGACCGGGTCATTCGTCAAGGCGGCCTCCGCCGCGCCGGGGCGGCTACGGATCGGCTGGTCGGCGACGCCTGTCAGCGTCGGCATCCGCCCCGACCCCTGCACGTGCAGGTGCTCGAGGAGACCGCTCGCGAGCTGGCCGAGCTCGGGCACGACGTCCGGCGGGTGGATCCGCGCTACCCCGACCCGACCGCGGTCTTCGTGCCGCAGTTCTTCGGGGGCATCCGGGCCGAGGCGGCGTCGATGGAGCACCCCGAGCGGCTGGAGCGGCGGACCCGCGAGACGGTGCGGCTGGGCGGCTGGGCGACGCCCGCGGTGCTCGAGCGGGCGGTCGCGGCCAGCGAGCGCGTGGCGCTGCGGGCCAACCGGGTCTTCGGCGAGGTCGACGTGCTGATGACGCCGACGATGGCCCACCGGCCACCGCGGGTCGGTGTGCTGGCGGGGGTCGGCACCGTCCGCGCCATGCTGCGGGCGATGCCGGCGGTCACCTACACGGCGCTGTGGAACGTGGCCGGCAACCCCGCCGCGTCGGTGCCGCGCCGGCACACGGGCCCGACGGTCTGCCCACGGCGGTCCAGCTGGTGGGTCGCCCCGACGGCGAGACCACCCTGCTCTCGCTGGCCGCGCAGCTGGAGTCGGCGTACCCCTGGCCGCTGCTCACCGAGCGCTGACGGCGGCGGCCGCATCCGGCCACCACCGGAGCCGTCAGCTGGCCTTCTTCTTCGCTGGCGCCTTCTTCGCGGCGGTCTTCTTGGCGGCCTTGGCCGGCTTCACCTCGGCGGCCTGCTCGGTGCTCTCGCCGCGCGCCGACTTGGCGGCCTCGACGGAACGCTGGAGCGCGGCGAGCAGGTCGACGACTTCGCCGGAGGACTTGGTCGCCGTCGGGGTGCGCTTGACCTCGCCTCCCTCGATCTTGGCCTGCACCTGCGAGTGAAGAGCCTCGGCGTTGTCGTCCTCGATCTCGTCGGGGTCGAAGTCGCCGGCGAGCGTCTCGTCCAGCATGTGCGCCATCTGCACCTCGGCGTCCTTCACCTCGCCGGGCTCGACGGAGAAGTCCGGCTGCCGGATCTCGTCGGGCCACATCATCGTCTGCATCACGATCACGTCGTCGCGCACCCGCAGCACCGCCACGGACGTGCGCTGGCGCAGCGCCACGGTCACCACGGCCATCCGGTCCGCGTCCAGCAGCGCCTGCCGGAGCAGGGCGTAGGGCTTCGCCCCGGACTTCTCGGGCTCCAGGTAGTAGGACTTCTCGAAGAGCATGGGGTCGATCTGGTCGGTCGGCACGAACTTCTCCACGGCGATCTCGCGGGAGGCCGTCAGCGGCAGCTCGGCCAGGTCGTCGTCGGTGAGGATGACCATCTCGCCGTCCTCGGTCTCGTAGCCCTTGGCGATGTCGGCGTAGGCGACCTCCTCGCCGTCGATTGAGCAGACCCGCTGGTACTTGATCCGGCCCCCGTCGATGACGTGCACCTGGCGGAAGGTGACGTCGTGGGACTCGGTGGCGGAGTAGAGCTTGACCGGCACGTTGACCAGCCCGAAGGACACCGAGCCCTTCCAGATCGCGCGCATGGGGGAAGACGCCTTTCGTCGGGTGCAGTCGCACCAGTATCCGGTACGACGCCGCGCCACGCACCCCTGCGGCGTGGCCCGCCAGCTGCGACGGTCCGGACACCCCGCCGAGGGAGGGTGACGAGGGTCAGCCGTCGGACTCCCGGGTGCTCCCGTCGGCCAGGGTCACGGTGAAGGTCCAGGCGGCGGCCATCGCGGGGTCGTCCCCGGTCACGTCCCCGACCGGCCACCACGCCGCGAAGCGGCCGTTGCTGACCGAGGCCTGGACATCGCTCCCGCCCGGGGTATGCACGATGACCCCGACGACATCGCTGCCTACGTAGCCGTTGGACCAGATCACCCCGCCCTCGTCGGTCGTACCCACCATCGACCAGACCTCGACGATGCCGTCGGGAGCAGTGTGCGGCGCCGACGGTACGTCTGGGTCGTAGCTCGCCATGATGTCGCCCCGGTAGCCGGTGAGGTCCTGGCCGTCGACTACGTCGTTCGGCAGCACACAGGCGCCCTCGGCGTGAGAGCTGCCGAACAGCACATAGGTCCAGTCGCCGCGCCGTTCGGCGATCAGCACCTGCTCGCTCTGCCGGAGGGGCTCGCCGAGGGCAGTGCGGCAGCTGGTGCCGGCGGCGGCCGCGGCACTCCCCTCGAGTGGCGAGGGGGTGGGTGTCCACGAGCTGTACGCAGTGCCGCCCAGCAGCAGCGTCGAGCCGGCGACGCCGAGCGCCCCGACGAGAGCAACGGCCATCGCCGAGCGCCGCCGGAGCCGCGCGCGTCGGGGACGCGCGGGCTCCACCGGGAGTGGGGGGCGGGCAGGGGTGGCGGTGATGCGGGCAAAGGTCGCGTCGGCCCGCGCGCGCTCGTCGCCGGTCAGGTCGGCTGCGGGTCCGGCGGGTCGAGGTCTCGCAGGGTGCACATGATCAGCTGGTGGGACAGGTGCCGGCTCATCGGGCCTTCCTTTCGTGAACGGGACGTGCGGTCATGGAGTCGCTCGTGCAGGTGTGGTCGAGGTGATGGCGCAGGCTGCGGCGGGCACGGGAGAGGCGCAGCCTGAAGGCCGTCGGGAGATGCCCAGCACTGCCGCCGCCTCGGGTGCGGTCAGCGCATCGAGGGCGACCAGTGAGATGGCCTCTTGCTCGGACGGGCGCAGGTGGGACCAGGCGGCGGCGACATCGACGCGCAGGGCCACCAGGTCGGGATCGCTGCCAGCGGTCGGGCCCGAGCGATCATCGGCCAGCCGCACCGCGACCGCCTCGCGACGCCGCGCGCTTCGCTGGGCGTTCAGCAGCGTGTTTCGAGCCACTCCGAACAGCCACGCGCGGGCGGCCGAGGTGTCGGCTGGGAGGTCGTCCAAGCGCCGCCAGGCGACCAGCATGACGTCGGCGACGACGTCCTCGGCGTGAGTGGGGTGGACCCGACGTCGCACGAAGCGCAGGACATCGCCGTACGCCGCGTCATAGGCGTCGCGAAAGCGGAGTTCGCGTTCTCGAGTCGGCGAGTTCGTGGCGTCCATACCCTGTTCCTGTCCGATCGGGCCCGAGTGTGTCAGCCTCCGAGCGACGGGCGGTGCCGAGTCCTCGCGAGCACGCTGTGACCTCGCTCGGGCGCGCTCGTCGAGCCGCCTTGGCGGGGAGCACGCACAATGGCCGTATGCGCCCCATGCTGGCCACCCGTGGCTCCCGGATCCCGGAGGGTCCGGAGTGGTCGCACGAGGTGAAGTGGGACGGCATGCGGGTCCTGGCCGACATCGACGTGCGCCGGAACCGGCCGGTGCGGCTCACGAGCCGCACCGAGAAGGACGTGACGGTGTCCTTCCCCGAGCTGCACGCGCTCGCCGGCTCCGGCGCTGCCGACGTGCTGCTCGACGGCGAGGTCGTGGCGCTGGTGGACGGCGCGCCCTCCTTCGCCGCGCTGGCCGACCGCATGCACGTCGCGAAGGCCGAGCGGGCCCGCCGGCTGGCGGCGCAGACACCGGTCACCTACCTGGTCTTCGACGTCCTGCGCCTCGCCGGGCACGACCTGATCCGGGAGCCGCTGCGCCGGCGACGGGAGATCCTGGGCGGGCTCGGCCTCGCCGACGTCCACTGGCAGGTGCCGGCGGCGTACGACGACGGGCCGATGCTGTTCGAGGCCACGCGGCAGCAGGGCCTCGAGGGGATCGTCAGCAAGCGGCTGTCGTCGCGCTACGAGCCCGGGGTGCGCAGCCCGCACTGGCTGAAGTTCCCGCACCGGCGCTGCGAGTCCTTCGTCGTCGGCGGCTGGCGGCACGAGACCGACTCCGCGAGCCGGCTGGGCGCCCTGCTCGTCGGCGAGCCCACCGCGGACGGGTTGGTCTACCGGGGTCGCGTCGGCAGTGGGATCGCGGGCAAGGTGGGGCCCATGCTGAAGGACGCGCTCACGGCCTTCGCGCGCGACTCGAGTCCGTTCGTCGACGAGGTGCCGCGGGCCGACGCGCTCGGCACGCACTGGGTCGAGCCGGTGCTGGTCGTGGACGTGGAGTCCCTGGGGCTGTCGTCGGGGGAGCGGCTGCGGCAGCCGTCCTACCGCGGCGTCCGGCCGGACCTGACCCCAGCGGACCTGGTGGCTCGTCCCGACGGAGGAGCCTGATGCGCCGGCTGGTGACGGTGCTCGGCTGCGTGCTGGCGGCGCTGCCGTGGGCCGGCCCCGCCGCGGCTGCCCACTCGGTCACGTTGGGCGGGGTCTCGGTGCGACTCACCGACCGGACCGGTCAGGTGGTGACGGTCAACCGCACCCGGGGCTACCACGCCGTGGTCTCGTGGTGGATCCGCACCGACTCCGGCTGGGAGCGCCAATTGCGGTCGCGCGACGGCCGCGTCGGGTACGGCGGACTGGTGCTCGCGCGCAAGCGGAAGCAGGGGACCGGGACCACCCCGCTCGGGACGTTCCGGCTGCCCTGGGCCTTCGGCACGCACCGGCGCCAGGACGCCTGGATGATCCGCTACCGACGGATCAAGAGGGGCGACTACTGGGTGCAGGACAACCGGTCGGCGTACTACAACCGCTACCGCAACAGGTCCGCGGGCGGCTTCCGGTGGTGGCTGCCCGGCAGCGACCCCAACTCCTCGGAGCGGCTCAAGGACTACCCGCGCCAGTACGAGTGGGCCGTGGTCACGTCCTTCAACAAGAGCCAGGTCAAGCACCGGGGATCGGGCATCTTCCTGCACGTCAACGGTCCCGGGGCGACGGGCGGCTGCGTGAGCGCGCCCCGGCGGCTGATCCGCAGGCTGATGAGGCGGCTCGATCCCGCGCAGCGCCCGGTGATCGCGGTGGGTCGATGAACGACGTCCGGGTCGACGTCCTGGGACGCACCCTGAGTCTGTCCAACCTGGACAAGGTGCTCTACCCCAGCACGGGCACGACCAAGGGCGAGGTGCTGCACTACTACGCCCAGGTCGCACCGGTGCTGCTGCCGCACCTGGCGGACCGAGCCGTCACGCGGATCCGCTGGCCGCACGGCGTCGAGCAGGCCAGCTTCTATGAGAAGAACTCGCCGGCCGGGACGCCGTCGTGGGTGCGCACCGTGCGGGTGCCGACGAGCGGGTCGCGGGGAGAGTCCCGGCACGGCGACCACGTGGAGTTCCCGGTCTGCGACGACCTGGCCACCTTGACCTGGCTGGCCAACTTGGCCGCCCTGGAGCTGCACGTGCACCAGTGGCGGGTTGGGCGCAACGGGCAGCCCCGCAACCCCGACCGGCTGGTCGTCGACCTGGATCCGGGCGAGCCGGCCGGGCTCGCCGAGTGCTGCACGGTGGCCCTGCTGGTGCGGGAGGCGCTGGCCGCGCACGACCTGGTCGGGCGGCCGGTGACCAGCGGGTCCAAGGGGCTCCACGTGTACGCCGCCCTGGGCGTGCCGCCGCAGCGCCGAGCAGGTGACCGAGCTGGCCAAGCGCATCGCCGAGGAGCTGCAGGTCGAGCATCCCCGGCTCGTGACCGCCACGATGACCAAGGCCCGCCGAGGCGGCAAGGTGTTCTTGGACTGGTCGCAGAACGCCGCCTCCAAGACCACCGTCTCGCCGTACTCCCTGCGCGGGCGGGAGCGGCCGACGGTGGCCACTCCCGTCGCCTGGGCCGAGGTGGAGGCCGGTGCCGAGGACCCGCTCGCGCTCGACCAGTTCGGCTTCGAGGAGGTGCTGGAGCGGGTGGTCGAGCTGGGGGACCTGTTCGCCATCGACTAGCTCGTCGGCGCCGGGAGCCGGCCGGCGGCCAGCGCCTCCTCCGTGACGCGGCGACCAAGCGCGATCATCGGCTCCGCCTTGTGGAAGTCCAGGCTGCGGCAGGCGGTCTTGGGCACCGAGATCAGCAGGTCCGGCGGGTGCGAGGCGAGGCGGTAGCGCGTGACGAGGGTCTGCATGGCCTCAAGGAGAGGCTCCATCACCTCGAGGGTGCCGAAGCTCGGGGGACCGGATCGGCGGCAGAGGCCGTGGCCGGGTTGGTCAGCGAGGCCGGCGGGAGGCTGCCGTCCTCGGGCGGGTGCGGGGCGCGCCCGGCGAGCCGGCGGGTGAGGGCGCGGCGCTGGTCCCGGTCGAGGACCTGCGCGGCGCTGCGCCGGAACCGCTCCAGCCACTCCTCGGTGGGGCGACGCTCGGCGGTGTCCACCTCCAGCGCCCGCCCCGACTGCGCCATCGGGTCGCCTGCGAGCGAGACGGCCACGGTCGCGTCGGCCTCGACCGACGTCATCGGGTCGAGGGGCAGCGGGTTCAGCAGCCCGCCGTCGGCGAGCAGGCGGCCGTTCAGCAGGACCGGGGTGAACACGCTCGGCAGGGCGATCGAGGCGCGGACCGCCACCTCGACCGGGCCGCGCTGGAACCACACCTCCTTGCGCGCGAGCAGGTCGGTGGCTACGGCGGTGAAGGGGATCGGCAGCTCCTCGATGAGCGCCCCCGCGAGCAGCTCGCCGACGCGCGCGAGCACCTTGTCGCCGCGGATGGCGCCGCCCGCGCGCACCGACGGGTCCAGCAGCCGCAGCACGTCGCGCCCGGAGAGACCGCTCACCCACTCGGTGTACGCCGGCAGCGCCCCGGCCGCGTGGAGGCTGCCCACCAGCGCTCCCATGGAGGTCCCGGCGACGGCGGCGATCTCGTAGCCGGCCTCCTCCAGCACCTGGATGACCCCGATGTGGGCGTAGCCGCGCGCGCCGCCGCTGCCCAGGGCGAGGGCGATCCGCGTCGGCTGAGCCATGACTGGATGCTAGTCACGTCCGGGTGCCCAGGCCGCCGGCGCCTTCCTTCTCCGACCGCAACGGGCCCGACGGCCTGTGCCAGCCTGCCGACCAGGCGGAGTTGGACGCGGAGGAGCTGATCGCGCGGTGGCACGGGCGCGGCCGCGCGTCGTACGCAGTGACGGTGCGCTTCGCGCCCACCTCGACACCCGAGCAGCTGAGGATCGCCGGCCGGCTCCTGGAGCGACACCCCGGCGTGACGCTGCACTCCCACCTGGCGGAGAACACGATCGAGGGGGCGTGGGTGGGCGAGCTGTTCCCCGGCGCCCGCAGCTACCTCGACGTCTACGTGCGGCACGGGCTCGTGGGGCCGAGGTCGCTGCTGGCCCACGGCATCTGGCTGGACGACACCGACCGTGCCGAGATCGCCGACCGTGGCGCCACTCTGGTGCACTGCCCGACCTCGAACCTGTTCCTCGGCTCCGGGCTGATGCCCTGGCGGACCTGCGACCGGCAACGGGTCCCGGTCGTGCTCGGCAGTGACGTCGGCGCGGGCACCACCCTGGCGATGCAGCCGGTGATGGCCGACGCGTATCGGGTCGAGGCGCTGCAGGGGGTGCGGCTCCCGGCGTGGCGCGCGCTGTACGCCGCGACGCGCGGGGCCGCGCGGGCGCTCGGCCTGGAGCACGAGCTCGGCTCGCTGGACGTGGGCTGTGTCGCCGACCTCGCGGTATGGCGCTGGGCCGGCGGCCCCGTGGCCGAGCTGCGGGACCGGGCGGCCACGTCGCTGCACGAACGGGTCTTCGCCTGGCTGATGCTGGCCGACGAGCACAACCTGCTCGAGACGTGGGTCGCCGGTCGGCCGGCGTACGTCGGGCCGCGCCCTGATTGAACGGCCAGTCAATCACTGGCAGGCTGCGGTCATGTCGCTGGACTTCACCGCCATCAATCCGGCCGCGGCCCAGGCCGCCGACGCGGCCTCCTCGGGAGACCTGCCCAGCCGTGCGCAGTACGTCGTCGTCGGGGGCGGCGTCATCGGGACCTCCATCGCCTACCACCTGGCGCTGCTCGGCGCCGGCGACGTCGTCCTGCTGGAGCGACGGCAGCTCACGTCGGGCACGACGTGGCACGCGGCCGGCGAGGTGGTCTCGGGCGGCGCGGTGGAGGACGCGCTCTGGATGGCCCGCTACTCCGCCGACCTCTACGGCCGCCTCGAGCAGGAGACGGGTATGTCCACCGGCTTCCGGCGCTGTGGCTACCTCCAGCTCGCGACCACCGCGCGGATGGACGAGGCCTACCGCCGCGAGACGGCGTACATGCGTTCGAAGGGAATGACCAAGGAGATCCTGTCGCCGCGCGAGGTGGCCGAGCTGGTCCCGATGATGCGCACCGACGACGTGATCCACGGCTTCTGGACGCCCGACGAGGGCCGGGCCAACCCGGTCGACGTCACCATGTCGCTGGCCAAGGGTGCGCGGCAGCGGGGTGTGCGCATCCTGGAGAACACCGAGGTGACCGACTTCCTGCTCGACGCCGGTCGGGTCGTCGGGGTGCGCACCGAGCGCGGCGACATCGAGTGCGAGAAGGTCGTGCTGGCGGCCGGGCTGTGGGGGCGGGAGCTGGCCGCGAAGGCGGGGGTGACCGTGCCGCTCCAGGCCGCCGAGCACTACTACCTGCTCACCGAGCCGATCGAGGGGATCACCGCGGAGACGGTGCCCGTCATCGAGGACCCCGAGGCCTACGGCTACTACCGCGAGGAGGGCGGCGGCCTGCTGGTCGGCATGTTCGAGCCGGTCGGCAAGGCCTGGGCGCTGGACGGCACCCCGCGCGACAGCGCCTTCGCGGTGCTGCCGCCGGACTGGGACCGGCTGGCGCCGTTCCTCGAGGTGGCGATGCGGCGCTTCCCGGCCCTGGAGGAGGCGGGCATCCGGACCCTGTTCTGCGGGCCGGAGAGCTTCACCGACGACATCTCGCCGATGCTGGGGGAGTCCCCCGAGGTCGACAACCTCTACCTCGCGTGCGGGCTGAACTCCATCGGCATCCTCACCGGTGGCGGCCTGGGGCACCTGATGGCGCAGTGGCTGATCGACGAGCACCCGCCGCTGGACATGACGGCGGTGTCGGTCGACCGCACCCACGAGTTCCAGGCGACGCGGAGGTTCCGCTCCGAGCGCACGGTCGAGCGGCTCGGCTTCCTGCTCACCGACCTGTCCTGGCCCAACAGCCACCCGAGGCGCGGGCGCGACGTCCGCCGGTCGCCGTACCACGCCCAGCACGTGGCGGACGGCGCCTACTTCGTGGCCACCAGCGGCTGGGAGTTCCCCGAGTACTTCGCCGGCCCTGGTGTCACGCCGACCGTGGAGTGGGGGTTCGCCCGGGGCGAGGAGTTCGAGCGGGTCCGGGAGGAGCACCTCCACGCCCGCGAGCACCTGGCGATGTTCGACCTGTCGCTGATGTCGCACTACCTGGTACAGGGGCCGCACGCCATGGCGGTGCTCAACCGGGTGTGCGCGAACGACGTCGACACGGCAACGGGGCGGGTCGTCTACACCCAGTGGCTCGACGACCACGGCGGGATCATCGCCGACGTCACGGTCACCCGGCTGGCCGACGACCAGTACGTCGTGATCAGCGGTGACACGATCCACCGGCGGATCCCGGCCTGGATCCGCCGACAGACCCGGGTCGGGGAGTTCCTCACCGTCACCGACGTGACCGGCGCCTACTCACTGCTGTCGGTGCAGGGGCCGCGGTCGCGCGAGGTACTGCAGGCGCTCAGCCCCGACGACTGGTCGGACGAGGCCTTCGGCTACCTCACGGCACGCAAGGTCGAGCTCGGCTACACGCCGCTGTGGGCGCTCCGGGTGACCTACGTCGGCGAGCTGGGCTGGGACCTGCTGGTCCCGACCGAGTTCGGAGCCACGCTGTACGACCAGCTGCGGGAGGCCGCCGCCGACGTGGTCGGGTCCTTCCGGCCGACCGGCATCGGGGCGCTCGACACCATGCGACTGGAGAAGGCGTTCCGCGACATGGGCCACGACATCGACTCCACCGACACCCCGCTGGAGGCCGGGCTCGGCTTCGCGGTGGCCTGGGACAAGCCGGGCGGCTTCGTCGGTCGCGACGCGCTGCTGCGGCAGAAGGAGGCCGGCCCGCCGCAGAAGCGGCTGGTGAACGTGCTGCTGGGCTCGCCCGACCACGACCTGCACGGCATCGAGCCGGTCTACTGGGACGGCGCCGCGGTCGGGATCGTGCGCAGCGGCGGCTTCGGGCACTCCTCGGGGCGGCCTGCGGCATCGCTGAGGTCACTCGCGAGGGCGGCGTCAGTGTCGCCGACCTGGCGGCCGGGTCGTTCGAGATCGACATCGCCGGGACCCGCGTTCCCGCGCGGGTCTCGCTGGCGCCGTTCTTCGACCCCCAGCGGGAGCGCATCCTGCGCTGACCGCTCGGTCCCGGGTCAGCCCAGCGAGATCAGCGCCACGCCGGCCAGGGCGGCTGCCACCCCGACCTGCTGGACGCGCTGCAGCCGCTCGCCCAGCAGCGCCCAGGCGAGCAGGACCGTCACCACCGGGTAGAGCGACCCGAGTACCGAGCTGATGCTCACCAGCCCTCGCTGCGAGGCCAGGGCGAACAGCAGGTTGGCCGCCGCGTCGCCCACGCCCACGTCGGCCAGACCTGGGATGTGTCCCACGCGGACGCCGACCAAGCTGCGGGCGGCCAGGGCGGCGACGGCGAAGCCGGTCACGCTGGTCAGGCGCATCCCCCACAGGGTCAGCACCTCGGACTGCTCGGCGCCGTAGGCGAGGAACAGCAGCGTCAGACCGAAGCCGACGCCCGCGGCAACCGCGAGCAGCACCGGACGCAGACCCGTGCCGCCGCGCAGCTCCGGGCCGCTGGCCGCCACCGCCCCGAGCAGGGCGAGGAGGACGCCCGCCTTGGCCAGTGCCGAGGGCGCCTCCCCGGAGGCGACCGACACCACGACCGGCACGACGGCGCCCAGCGCCGCGATCGGCGAGACCACGCCCATGGTCCCGGTGGCCAGAGCGGCGTAGAAGCACACGAGTGCGGCGGCGCCGGCCAGGCCGGCGAGCACCGCCCACACCACCCAGCCCCGCGGCCCGGCCACCCCGCCGGTCGCCAGCACGGCCATCGTGGCCGCCAGCAGCCCGAAGGCCTGCGAGGCGCCGACGACGGCGTACGCCGGGAGCCGCCGGGCCATCAGCCCGCCGCCGAAGTCCGCGCTGCCCCACAGCACTGCGGACAGCAGCGAGAGCAGGACGGCCACGAGCGCCGACTCTAGTGGGCGGCGACCGGGCCGGCGGCTACTGCGACGTACGCCGCCGGAACGCCCGGATCGACAGCGGCGCCAGCACCAGGGTCAGGCCGACCGTCCACAGCACGGTGGCCAGCACGGGATGCTGCAGGGGCAGTGCGGCGTCGGCGCCCGCGGGGGCGGTGTTGCCCCACAGCTCGCGGACCGCCTGGACCAGGGAGGAGATCGGGTTCCACTCCGCGAGGGTGCGCAGGAAGGTCCCCATCCGCTCGGTCGGCGCGAAGGCGTTGGAGAGGAAGGTGATCGGGAAGATGGTGGTGAACATGACGCCCTGCACGGCCTCGACCGAGCGCATCGAGGAGCCGACCAGGATGCCCAGCCAGATCATCGCCACGCCCCACAGCAGCAGCAGGGCGTAGCCGCCGAGCGCGTCCAGCACGTTGGTGCGGATCCGCCAGCCGACGAAGAGCCCGGTCACCGACATCACCACGACGCCGATGCTGGAGTGGATGAGGCTGGACAGGCTCCGGCCGACCAGCACCGCCGCGGGGTTGATCGGCAGCGACCGCATCCGGTCGACGATGCCCTTGTCGATGTCGGCGGTCAGGCCGACGGCGACGATGAACGACGCGAAGGCGATGGTCTGCCCCATGATCCCGCCCATCAGCCACTCGCGGTATCCCTCCGCAGCGCCGGCGACGCTGATCGCGCCACCGAAGACGAACGCGAAGAGGAGCACGAACATCACCGGCTGCACGGTGACGTCCATCAGCATCTCCGGCATCCGCTTGATGTGGATCAGGTTGCGCCGCGTGATGGCCAGGGCTTGGGTGACCAGGCTGGTGGGCCGGATCACCGGCCGCTCGAGGCGATGGACGACGGGGGCGTCGGTGCTCATGAGGCGGCCTCCTCGAAGGCGGGGTCGGTGGCGTCGTCGGTGGGCTCCTCGGCCCGGTGCCCGGTGAGGTGCAAGAAGACGTCGTCGAGGCTGGGCCGCTGGAGGCCCAGGTCGTCGAGCTCGATGGTGCTGGTCTCGAAGAGGGCCGCGGCCCGGGTGACGTCGCGCAGCCCGTCGGCGGGGGCGGTGAGCGAGCGGGCGGGCCGGTCGACGTGCACCTCCGCGGCGATGCCGCGCAGCATCCGCTCCGCCTCGTCGAGGTCCTCGGCGCGGGAGACCGTCACGACCAGCGCCGCCTTGCCAGAGGCGTCCTTGAGCTGCAGGGCGTGCCCTCGGCGATGATCCGCCCCTTGTCGATGACCACGATCGTGTCGGCGAGCTGGTCGGCCTCCTCGAGGTACTGCGTGGTGAGCAGCAAGGTGGTGCCGTCGGCGACCAGCTCGCGCAGCACCTCCCACAGCTCCACCCGGCTGCGCGGGTCGAGGCCGGTGGTCGGCTCGTCGAGGAAGAGCACGGGCGGGGTGGCGATCAGGCTCACCGCCAGGTCGAGCCGCCGGCGCATGCCCCCGGAGTAGGTCTTGACGACCCGACCGCCCGCGTCGGCGAGGGAGAACCGCTCGAGCAGGTCGTCGCTCTGCCGGGCGATGGTGGCCCGGTCGAGGCCGTAGAGGGCGCCGATGAGGCGGAGGTTCTCCCGCCCGGTGAGCAGCTCGTCGACGGTGGCCGCCTGGCCGGTGAGGCCCATGCTGCGGCGGACGGCGTCGGGCTCGCGCAGCACGTCGTGCCCGGCGACCCGGGCTGTGCCGCTCGTGGGGGTGGTCAGCGTGGTCATCATCCGGACGGTGGTGGTCTTGCCGGCGCCGTTGGGCCCGAGCATGCCCAGCACGCTGCCGGTCGGCACCGCGAAGCTCACGTCGTCGACCGCGACGGTGTCGCCGAAGTGCTTGACCAGGTGCTCGGCCTCGATTGCGAGGCCCGAGGCAGGAGATGAGGAGGATGAGTGGTGGGAGCTCATGGTCTCGACCGTACGGGGTGGCACCGACAGCGGCGAACCCGTTTCTCTTCCGTCACCCAGCGGTCGGGTCCTGGCCACCGCGACGATGCGGACGCTGGCCACCCGACCCGGGACAATGGCGTCATGGACGAGACACGCCCGGTGCACACCTGGCTCACGGACATGGACGGCGTGCTGGTGCACGAGGAGGACCCCATCCCGGGCGCGGCCGAGTTCGTGGCGGCCCTCGAGACGGCCGGCGTGGAGTACCTCCTCCTCACCAACAACTCGATCTTCACCCCGCGTGACCTGGCCGCCCGGCTGCGGCGCAGCGGGATCTCCGTCCCTGAGGAGCGGATCTGGACCTCGGCGCTGGCCACCGCCCAGTTCCTGGCCGACAGCGACCCGGCGGGTCGGCGTACGCCGTCGGCGAGGCGGGACTGACCACGGCGCTGCACGACGTGGGCCTCGTGATGAGTGAGCGGGACCCGGACTACGTGGTGCTGGGGGAGACCCGCACCTACTCCTTCGAGCAGATCACCCGCGCGATCCGGCTGATCGACGACGGGGCGCGGTTCATCGCCACCAACCCGGACCCGAGCGGGCCCAGCCAGGCCGGAAAGCTGCCGGCCACCGGGTCCGTGGCAGCCCTGATCCGGACGGCGACCGGCAAGTCGCCGTACTTCGTGGGCAAGCCGAACCCGCTGATGATGCGCAGCGCGCTGAACCGGCTGCAGGCGCACTCCGAGACGACCGTCATGGTCGGCGACCGGATGGACACCGACATCGTGAGCGGGCTCGAGGCCGGGCTGCGCACCGTGCTGGTCACCACCGGCTCCACCCGCCCCGAGCACATCGAGGACTTCCCCTACCGCCCCAGCCTGGTCGTGGACTCCGTCGCCGACCTGGTGCCGCTGGTCGCGGAGCATGCCGGCGTCGGCTGACCCCAGCTAGCTCACCGCACGGGTGCGACCGGCAGTAGCCTGCTGGTGTGTCGCGCTCCTGGCTGGCCAACGTGGCGCTACCGCTCGGGCTGCTGCTGGTCTACTTCCTGGTCCCCTACGACGCCGACCGCGCACCGGTGGGCGTCCTGCTCGGGGTGCTGCTGAGCGTGCTCGCCCTCGGGGTCGTCGGCGCGGTCATCTTCCGCGAGGTGGAGGGCGGCGACCGCCGGCTGGGTGTCGTCCACCTGATCCTGGCGCTGGAGGCGGTCCTCATGACGTTCTCCTTCGCCTACTACCTGGTGGCCTCCAGCGCTCCGGGCCAGTTCGCCGGGCTGCACACCCGGCTGGACGCGCTGTACTTCTCGACGACGACGCTCACGACGGTCGGGTACGGCGACATCCACGCAAGCGGTCAGGTCGCCCGCGGCCTGGTGACTGCGCAGCACGTCTTCAACCTGGTAGTCGTGGGCGCCTTCGCGGCGTTGCTCAGGGAGCGCTGGGCGAGCGGCCGGCGCAGCCCGGAGCGGGCCGACTGACATGGCGCCCTACCTCCGCCAGGCGGTCGTGGTGGTCCACGGGATGGGCGAGCAGCTCCCGCTGGACACGCTGACCCGCTTCATCGACACGGCGCTCGCGCCCGACGACGAGGGCCGGCGGGTCTACTACTCCCGGCCCGAGTCGGTGACCGGGTCGTTCGAGTCCCGCCGCTTCCTTGCGCCGCCCGCGACCGTGGGCGGCGAGCCCCGGCCGCAGACGGAGTTCTTCGAGTACCACTGGGCCGACAAGATGCAGGGCAACCGGCTCGACGACCTGTGGCCCACCACCCGGCGGATGCTGCTGCAGCCGCCGACCCGGGTGCCGTACGGGCTCAAGGGCGTGTGGGCCCTGGCCTGGCTGCTGGTCCTGCTGGCGGTGTGGATGGTCGCCTTCGGCCCGTGGCGTGGGCTGCTCGGGGGCGACGGCGACCTGGTGCCGCGGCTCGTCGGCGCCTTGCTGTCGGGCGGGCTGGCGGTGGGGGCGGTGTCCTACGTGGTGACGCGGGTGCTGCCCCAGTGGCTGACCGGGAGCTTCGTGGACGTCGTGCGCTACCTCGACACCAGCCCACGCTCGTACGCCGTGCGCCGCGACATCCGCAAGGGGCTGGTGGAGCTGCTCGAGGGCCTGCACCACCCGTCCGGGCCCAGCTACGACCGCATCGTCGTGGTGGCCCACAGCCTCGGCGGCTACCTGGCCTACGACGCCATCGCCTACCTGTGGGGGCGGATGAACAGCGCGACCGCCCACGACGGCGTCGACAGGCCCGACCTGGGGGGCCTGCAGGCCCTGGAGGAGGCGGCCTCCGCGCTCCCGCTGGAGGACGGGCTGGTGGCCGACGACGCCCGCGTCACGGCGTACCAGCGGGCCCAGCGCGGGCTTTGGCTCGGCGCGCGGGCGCAGGGCAACCCCTGGCTGGTCACCGATCTGGTCACCTGCGGCACCCCGATGTACTTCGCCGACCAGCTGATGCGAGGCCGCGGGCGCCGGTCCTTCGCCGCGCGCAAGCTGAGCCGCGAGCTGCCGACCTGCCCGCCGCACAACGAAGAGGGCGAGGGCAACAACATCCACGCCACGGCGCGGTTCTTCTCGTGGGAGAAGAAGACCTGGGAGACGGTGGCGAAGAAGCGACGCCTGGTGCATCGGCGGGTGCTCTACGAGGGCGCGCCCTTCGCAGTGGTGCGCTGGACCAACCTCTTCTTCCCCGTGCGGGCCGGCTTCTTCGGCGACTGGTTCGGCGGGCCGCTCGCTCCGCTGTTCGGCCCCGGCATCCGGGACGTTCCGGTGACCGGCAACACCCGCGGGCACCCGGGCACGACGTGGCTGCGGCACCGGCGCTTCCGGCGGCCGCGCACTCCTACTACTTCGCGTTCCCCGACGACGACGCCGACGACGCCACCGCCACCTGGGTGCGCCGCGGGATGGACCTCGAGGCGTCCTGGCTGCGCGAGGACGCCCAGCCGGCAGTGGAGCGGACCGATGAGCCGCCGGTGGAGGCGGAGCACGCGCAGCCGGGGGAGCGGTCCGACCGGCAGCCCGGCTGAGGCTGGCCGGCTGCTCTGGCCGGCTCCGGGTGGCCGGCTGCTCTGACCGGCTCGGCCGTGGACGGCGCTGCGCCAGGCGTGGTAGACCGGACCGGGATCAGGTGGCCAGGAGGCCTCGTTGGGCATCGTCGACAACCTGCGGAGTCTCGCGCGCGGCGCGGGTCGTGAGGTCGCGCCCTGACCCTCGGACCGGGCGAGCGGGAGCTGCTGCGTGTCAACGCCACCGCGCGGCCGGGGCGGCTCACCTCGGTGGGGGTGCGCTTGTGCTCACCACCGAACGGGTGGTGTTCCTGCCCTGGAACACTGCCGACGTCAGCGCCGTGCTGGCCTGGGCGCTGCCCAAGGCGGGGCTCCCGGGCGGCGAGCCTGCTGGTGAAGGCTGCGCAGGCCGGCGTCGACGGCGCCTCGGCGTCACACATCGCCGCGCAGGTGTCGGCGGTGCAGCAGGGTCGGTGTCGAGCCCACCGACGCTGGTGGTGACCGCCGCGGACGGATCCAGCGAGACCTTCGGCGTGACCGCCGGCGTCGGGTCCCCCAACTGGGCGCGACGCAACGTCGTCGTCCGGGACCAGTTCGTCGCCGCCGCGCACCGGTAGGGACCTGGGGGCGACTTCGGAGCGGTTGCGCAGTGGTTTCGCAGACCGGTCGGTGAGGCTCGCCGCATCGTCTCTCGGGAGGAGAACCGATGCCGGGCCGAGTGGTCACCGACGCTAGTCACGACAGGCGGGCGGACGCCGACACCGACGCAGTCGGTGCCGTGGTGGGCGCCCCGCGCGCCGAGGTCTCCGTGCCGGTGGTGCTGGCGGCGGTGCGGGCACTCGCCCTCAGCGATCCGGACCGGCCAGCCCTGGTCTTCGACGACGTTCTGATCGGCTACGGCGAGCTGTGGCGGCTTCTCCGTAAGCGGGCCGACGAGCTCGGCTGCAGCCCCGGCGTCGTGGCGGTGCCCGCCGTCCACCATCCGGAGGCGGTCGTGGATCTGCTGGCGGTGTGGCTGGCCGGCGGCACCTACGTTCCGATCGACCCGTCCCTGCCGGCCGAGCACGTCGACGCCATGCTCGCCTCGATTGCCGACGTGCGTGACGGTCGGGTCGGCTATGTGCTCTTCACGTCTGGGTCGACCGGGCGGCCCAAGCCGGTGGCGCTGCCGCACCGGGCGCTGGACACCGTCGTCCCGGCCCTGCAGCGGCTCTTCGCTATCACTCCCGAGGACCGGGTGCTCCAGTTCGCCGCGCTGAGCTGGGACACCGCCTTCGAGGAGATCCTGCCGACCCTGGCCACCGGCGCGGCGGTGGTGTTCAGCCCGGAGGCGCACACTGGCTCGCTGTCTCGGCTGCTGCGCGTCGTGGAGCAGGCCGGGATCAGCGTGCTGAACCTCCCGACCGCCGTGTGGCACGAGCTGGTGTGGCACCTCGGCGGGTCGCGTGCCGGCCTGCCACGCTGCGTGCGATTGGTGGTCATCGGCGGCGAGGCGGTCAACCCGGCCCGGCTGGACGCCTGGTGCGCTGCCGGGCGCAGACCGGATCCGGCTGCTCAACACCTATGGCGCCACCGAGACCGCGCTGATCAGCCACGCGGGCGACCTGCACGGGCCCAGGATCGACCGCGGCGTTCCGGCGTCGGTGATCGGCCGTCCGCTCGGCCACGTCCGCCAGCTCGTGGCCGACGACGGCGAGCTGCTCGTCGGCGGACCCACCCTGGCGGTCGGCTACCCGGGGCTGGCCGAGGAGACGGCAGACCGGTTCGTCGAGCACGCCGGGGTGCGCTACTTCCGCACGGGCGACCTGGTCCGTCCCGACGACGACGGGCGGCTGCAACACGTCGGCCGGCGTGACGCACAGGTCAAGGTGCGGGGCATCCGGGTCGACCCAGGCGAGGTCGAGGCCTACCTGCTGCGTCACCCCGGTGTCGCCGCGGCGGCGGTCACCGGGGTGACGCTGTCCGGCCGCACGGCGCTCGCGGCGTACGTCGTCGCCAGCAACGATCGGCCCGCCGACGCGCTGGTGGCCGAGGTCCGCGACCACCTGCGCCGGCACGCGCCCCGCCACCTGGAGCCGGCGCGCATCGACGTCGTCCCGTCGCTCGTGCTGACCAGCAGCGGCAAGGTCGACCGCCGGGCCACTCATGAGACCTACGCCGTCACACCCCGCGAGGGGGCCGCCCACCGAGACGCCGGAAAGGCCACCGCATGAGCTTCCCGACCCCCGTTCCCGTCGACGCGCTGCTGGCGATCTTCCGCTGGGTGCTGGAGACCGACGACGTCTCGCCGTCGACGAACTTCTTCGAGGCCGGCGGCGACTCGCTGCTCGCGACCCGGGTGCTCAGCCTGGTGGCACGCGACCACGGCGTGGAGCTGGGTTTCGACGAGTTCGTCTGCCACGCCGACCCGGCCGCGCTCGCGGGCCTGGTCGGTCGCCTCCTGTCCGGCGAGCCCGCGGGGTCCCCCTCGTGAGCCCCGTCGTGAGCCCCGCCGACAGCCCCGCCGTGGGGCGACCGCCGCGGACCGTCGTGGTGGGGGCCGGGCTGGCCGGCCTGACGGCTGCCGCCGAGCTGGCCGCCGGCGGGAGCGAGGTGGTCGTCCTCGAGGCGCGGGACCGGGTGGGGGGCCGGCTGCTCGGGGTGGAGGTCGCGCCCGGGGAGTGGGTCGACGCGGGAGCGGCCTACCTGGGCGACAAGCACACCGAGCTCCTCGACCTGATGACCCGCCTCGGGCTGAAGCCCGCGCCGATGGAGATGGTGGGCGACAGCCGCTTCGTGCTTGCGCCGGCCGGGTCAGAAGCAGCCACCCGAGCCGGGCGGTTCCCACCGCTGAGTGCGGTCGCCCTGGGCGACCTCTTCGAGCAGCTGGATGCCCTGACCCGCCAGATCGACCCGATCGCCCCGTGGCGCACTCCCGACGCGGCCCGGCTCGACCGGCTGACGGCCGCCCGGTGGGCAGAGGAGCAGCTGCCCCGCGAGGACGCACGGCTCTTCTTCCCACTGTTCCTGGGCGAGATGATGGCGCCGGGCGGCCGGAGGTGTCGATGCTGCACGTCGGGTTCTACCTGGCGTCCGGGGCGGCGGCATCCGCTATCTCAACGAGTTCGAGGGTGGAGCCCAGGACAGCCGCGTCGCCGGCGGCGCCCACCGGATCTGCGAGCTGCTCGCCGAGGAGCTGCCGGCCGGCGGCGTGCACCTGGGCGAGCCGGTGGTCGCGCTGGACGACACCGGTGCTGAGGTGCGCGGTGCGCACCGCGCGATCGACGTACACCGCGGACGCGGTGGTCGTGGCCGTTCCGCCGCTACTCGCCCAGCAGATCGAGCTCACCCCCGGTCTGCCCCATCGCCGGGCCACCACCCGCACCGGGCGTGGCTGCGCGGTGAAGGTGCAGCTTTGTCTATGCCGAGCCATGGTGGCGGCGACAGGGCTGGTCCGTGGTCGGTCAACGCCGAGGGACCGCTGCTCTCCACCGTCGACGACTCACCCCACCACGGCACGGTGGGCGTGCTCACCGGCTTTGTCACCGGCGCTGAGGCTCCCAGTTCGCCGCTCTGTCGGCGGCCGAGCAGCGCGCCCGGGCGGTCGCCCAGGCGGGGCGCATCTTCCCCGGTCTGCCCGCGCCCGAGCAGGTGCACGTCACCGACTGGGTGAGCGGGGAGAGTACTCCCGCGGCTGCTATGCCGCCGTCTTCGGCCCTGGCGACTGGGCCGCGCTGGGCCGCACCTGACCCGACCCCACGGCCGGGTCCACTGGGCCGGAACCGAGACCTCCACCGAGTTCTTCGGCCCTCATGGAGGGAGCCATTCGTTCCGGCCGCCGAGCCGCCGCCGGCGTGCTCGCGACCAGTCCCGCATCCCTGCCTGAAGGAGCTCATCGATGACCGACACCCTGATCAGCGACACCGTCACCTCGATCGCGCCGCTCGAGGTACGGGAGCAGTTCATGACCGACCCCCGACCTCGGTGCCGGCAACTTCCTGGACTACGCGATGGCCGAGAACCCGCACCGGTCGGTGCCGTTCGTCTTCAGTCAGCACCCTCGACCACCGCGGCCAGGTTGGCTCAGGGGCGCCTGGAGGATCTGGTGCGGCTGAGGGACCGGGCGGCCCGGTGGTACCACGCCAACGGCGTGCGTCCCGGCGACCCGGTCGGGGTGGTCATTGCCGAGGGGCTGCCGCCGCTGGTCCACTTCCTCGCCCTGTCGGCGCTGGGCGCCGTCCCAGCCCTGGTCAACGACGCGATGCGGCCGGACATCATGGTGCGCTCCCGACCACGTGGGCGTGGTCGGCGTGGCAGACGACACCACCCGGCTCTCGATGGCCTACCGAGCGGACCGCGGACCGCCCGGCCGCGCTTCGTCGCGCTCACCTCGGAGGTGGAGGCCGGCAACCCCGACCTTGGTGAGCTGCCGCAGGACTATCCCCACCGGCACGCTGCCCGACGACGTCGTGGCACTCATCCACTCCTCCGGCACGACCGGCATCCCGAAGTCGATGCTCGGTCACCGGCAGTTCTGGGAGGACGCAGCCGCGGATGGTGCGCTTCCCGGCCGAGTCCTACGACCGGCTGATGTGCCTGATGCCGCACACGCACGCCGGGGGTATCAGCTACTTCTCACCGCGGTGCTGCTCCGGGCTACCGATCATCACCATGGGCGACTGGCGACGCTCGGTCGTGGAGCCGGTGATGGAGGCGTTCCAGCCCACGATGGTGGCGTCGTTCCCGCGCACGTTCGTCGAGCTGGCCACGGGCGAGCTCCCCGTCGCCGGAGCCGCCCAGGTGCACTCGTGGTTCAACACCGGTGACTCCGCCCACTACGGCCACATCCGCCGACTGGTGCAGCTGGGCCGGCGGCCGGCCGGGTTGATCAAGCCCTGGCTGCCTCGCGAGGCGGCCGACGAGAGTGCCCTGCCCGGCTCCCAGTTCATCGACGGCCTCGGCTCGGAGATGGGCATGGCCAACTTCGGCCACGTGACCACCCCGGAGTCACCCCGCAGCGACCGCTGTGTCGGCCGGCCGCTGCAGTACGTCGAGGCGGCGGTGCTGGACGAGAACGGAACCCCGGTTCCCGACGGAACCGTCGGGCTGCTGCGGTCAAGACGCCCTCGCGCACTTTGGGCTACTGGAACAACCCGCGGCTCACCGCGTCGTTCGAGCTGGCCGGCTGGTGGCTGACCGGGGACGTCGCCCGCCGTGACGCGGACGGGAGCTTCTACCACCTGGACCGCACCGTCGACGTGATCGATACCGCCGACGGACCCGTCCTACAGCCTGCCGCTGGAGGGAGGTGCTGCTCGCCGACTGCGCCGACCTGGTGCGGGACTGCTCGGTGGTCGGCGTCCCTGCTGGCAGACGGCGCCCGGCCGATCGCGGTGGTCCAGCTCCAGGCAGACGCTGAGGGCACGAGCGCCGAGACGGTGCGCGACCGGGCCAACGCCCGCCGAGCTGCCGCTCGGGGCTCGAGCCGGCTCGCGGCGGTGCTGATCGCCACCACGACCGACGACTTCCCGCTCGGGCCTACCGGCAAGGTGCTCAAGCGCGAGCTGCGCACCCGCCACGCCGCGCTGTTGACGGAGGCGCCGTGACCGCGCCGGCCATGGCGCCGGTGGAGCCCTGGCCGCGGGAGGACGGGCGGCACCGGGTTGCGCAGGATGTGCTGGGTCTTCCCGGATCGAGAGTCGACCCTGGCCACCTCGATCTGGCACCCGTTCTTCTGGGATCTGTACGCGGACGTCGCCGCCGAGCTCGGGATGACCTGGTGCCGCTGCGCCCCCGACGCGATCACCGTCGACGGCTTGGACGCCGGCAAGCCCCGGGTCTTCCTCGACGACCAGGAGGTGACCCCCGAGGACACCCTGTTCATCACGGCGCTCTACTCCCTGCCCTACCAGTCGGCCGACATCTTCAACCAGTACGCGCTCTACGCCGTCTTGGAGCAGCTCGGCTTCTACCTGCCGTTCCCGCCCTGGCTCTCGCCGATCGCCAACGACAAGGCGGCGACCATGCTGTTCTTCGCCGACTCGCCGGTACCCCCGGTGCCCACGGTACGGATCGGGGTGGGCCGTGACATCAGCAAGTACGGCTACGAGGTCGGCTTGGGCGGCCTCACCTACCCGGCCATCCTCAAGCCGGCCGGCTGGTGCGGCGGTGGTGGGGTGAACCTCGCCCACAGCGCCGAGGACGTCCGGGGGCTGGTGACCCTGGCCCAGGGCGGTGAGACCACCCTGGTCGCCCAGCCCTACCTCGGCGACGGCACCCTCGACTACCGCGTCTACGTCGTCGACGGCGAGCCCTACGCCCTGCTGCGGCGTACGCCGGAGGCCGGGTCGCCGGTCGCCAACGCCAGTCGAGGGGCGAGCATGGACTTCCCTGCGGTGCCGCCCGAGCTGGCCGAGGCCACGGCGTACTTCGCCGAGAAGCTCCCGATCCCGTTCTTCTGCATCGACTTCCTGCACGACGGGGAGCGCTTCTGGTTCTCCGAGCTGGAGCCGGACGGCGTCATCGCCCCCGACTGGGCCGACCCCGACCGCACGCTCCAGCGTGACATCACGCGGGCACGCTGGAGCGCCTACCGCAACGCCCATGCCCGCTGGCTGGAGGAGACGCGATGACCACGACCGACCTGCGGGACACCCGACCCTCGTTCTCGCTCGCCGACGCAGCGGCCGAGGCCGGCCTGTCTGTGGCTCGGGCCAACCTGGAGCGGCTCCGCACGGTGCCGGCCCTCGCCGATCGGTACGCCGGGCGTGAGCTGGCCGGACTCGCCGACCTCACCCGCCTGCCGGTGCTGGACAAGGACGACCTCAACGTTGCCCTCACGACGCTGGCGCCGAAGGCGGAGCACGGGGCGACCTGGCTGTTCCAAAGTGGCGGGAGCACCGGCGCGCCCAAGGTCGGCTACGCACCGACGGGCTTCTACATGCAGGGCGTGTTCGACCACTGGCGCCCGCTCACCCGCGACGACGTGTTCGTCAACGCCTGGGGTGCGGGCCGGATGTGGGGTGCGCACTTCCTGGCCGGTGCCTTCGCGGACCTCTCCGGTTGCCGGGTGCTCAGCATCGGCGCCGTCACCACCGGCGAGTACGCCGACTGGCTGGGCTTCTTCGCCGCCCAGCAGGTCACCGCCATCGGCGGCACGCCGAGCGTGCTGCGGATGTGGTTGGCCCACGCCCGCGCTGCCGGCCTCCGGCTCCCGTCGTTGCGCAAGATCTTGTGGCTGGGTGAGGCGTGGCACCCCCAGCTCGACGAGGATCTCGCCGTCGTCGCGCCCGCTGCGCGGCGGTGGGGGATGTTCGGCAGCACCGAGACCTGGGTGGTGGCGACCAACACTCCCGACTGTGACATCGACGTCTTCCACCCGTTGCCCGAGCAGCTGGTGCACGCGGGCGAGGATGGTCTGCTGGACTTCACCACGCTCAACCCGGAGATGCTCAACCCGGTGCTGCGCTACCGGACCGGCGACGCCGGCGAGCTCGCCACCTGCTCGTGCGGCGACCCGGCGCCGGCGATGCGGGTGCATGGGCGGCGCGACTCCGTCGTGCAGGTGCGCGGCCTGGGCCTGCACGTGGACGACATCGTGTCCCGCGCCGAGACCGACCCGGGCGTGGCCCGAGCCCAGGTGCTCATCACCGAGCAGCGGGGCCGGGCCTCGGCGGTCCAGCTCTTGGTGCTGCCGACCGCTGAGGCCGCCGCGGACCTGCCGGAGCGGCTGCGTGCGGAGATCTTCGGGTCGACGTTCACGCTGAGCACGGCGTTCGTCCACGACCCGGAGTCGTTCACCGTGCGGGTCGTGGACGGCCTGCTCGCCAACGAACGGACCGGCAAGACCGCCAGCTTCCTGGTCCGGGACGACGCGTGAGCCTCGCCCGCCCGTCGCTGCGCCGACCCGGATCGCCGCACCGCCCTGCCTCCGTGGGGCGGCCGTTCAACCTGATCTGGACCGGCCAGACGGTGAGCATGATCGGCGACCGGATCACCATCTTCGTGGTGCCCACGATGATGATCTTCGTCCTCGACGCCTCCGCGTTCGAGGTGGGCATGGTGAGCATGGCGCAGTACCTCGGCATCCCCCTGCTCGGCCCGCTCGCCGGCGTCCTCGTCGACCGCTGGGACAACCGGCGGACCCTGATCGGCTGCGACCTGGTGCGGTTGGTGGCGGTGGTGGTGATGCCGATCGCCTACTGGCAGGGCTTCCTGACGACGCCGCTGCTGTTCGGCTGCGTGGCCGCGATCAGCGGGGCGACCATCTTCTTCACGATCGGCTACCTCGTCGCCGTGCCGGCGGCCGTGGGGAAGGACGGGCTGGTCAGCGCCTACCCCGGCTCGAGGGCAGTCGGACCGTGTCGGAGGTGGCCGGGCCCTCGATCGCGGCCGGGCTCTACCACGCGCTCGGGGTGGCCGCCCTCGTCGTCGACGCGGCGAGCTACCTCGTCTCGGCGTGGTGCTTCCGCCGGATGCCCTCGTGGGGGGTGCGTGGCGGTGAGCGCGAGCCGATCTGGCCGCGACTGTGGCTGGGGTTCCGGCTCAACTGGGCCGACCCGGTGTTGCGCCGGGTGATCTTGGCGGCGGTCACGCTCAACTCCGGCGGCCCGATCTTCGTGACCGTGCTGCCGATCCTCGCCTACCGGGGTCTCGGCGTGAGCGCGGGCGCGTTGGGCCTGGCCATGTCGGCGGCAGCGCTGGGCGGCGTCACGGGCGCCTTCGCGGCGCCGGCGGTGAGCCGGCGTCTCGGGCTGGGCCGGACGCTGGCCTACGGCCTGCTGCTGCACAACCTCGTCGGCCTGGGGATCCTGGCGGCCCCGGCCCTGTCGCCGACCCTGGTGATTGCCGTGACGCTGGGCTGCTACGGCTTCTTCATGGCGTGCATCAACGTGAGCAGCGCTCCCATCCGGCAGCTGCGGATGTCGGCGGAGAACCAGGGGATCATGCACGCCGCGTTCCGCACCGCCACCTGGGGTGTCATCCCCCTGGCGGCCCTGGCCGGGGGCGTCGCCGTCAACCTGCTGACCCCGAGCCTGGGCGTGCTCGACGCGGCCCGCCTCACCATGGTCGGCGGGACACTGCTGGCGGCGTCCTCGTTCCTGTGGGGGGTCGGCCTTCAGCCCCTGCTCGACCGGGCCGGGACCGCGCCCGCCGAGCCCGTGCGAGCGGTGTCGTGACCAGGGCGCCCGGCGGGGGTCGGGTCCTCCTGGTGACCGGATGCGCCACCGGCATCGGCCAGGCCACCGCCGTTCGGGCGGCTGCGGCCGGGTGGCGGGTGATCGCCAGCCTGCGCGACCTTCGCCGCGCCGACGCGCTACTGACGGAGGCCGACCGAGCGGGCGTGCGCGTCGACGTGCTCGAGCTGGACGTGACCGACGCCGACTCCGTGGCCGACTGCTTCGCGGCGCTCGGGGAGCGCCACGGCCGGCTGGACGCGGTCGTCAACAACGCCGGCATCTCCAACTTCGACCCGACCGTGGAGATGTCCACGCTGGACGCGCTGCGGCGCGCGCTCGAGGTGAACTTCGTCGGCATGGTGGCGGTGAGCCGGCTGGCCATGCCGCTGCTGCGTGCCGCCGGCGGGCGGCTGGTCGCGATCGGCAGCGTGCACGGAGTCGTCGGCCAGCCGTTCAACGAGGCGTACGCCGCGGCCAAGGGAGCCACCGAGCTGTTCCTGGAGAGCCTCGCACCCGTGGCCGCGGTGCACGGCGTGACCGTCTCGGTCGTGGTGCCGGGCTTCGTCGCCGACACCGAGTTCGGCCGCTTTCCCGACATCAACCGCACCACGATCCAGGCCGCGTCCGGGCCCTACGCGCCCACGTTCGCGGAGTACTTCCGCTGGGTGCGCGAACAAGGCTGGGAAGGCGCGGCCCAGTCGCGCTGGGAGGTCGCCGACATCGTGGTCGACACGCTCGCCGACGATCGGCCGCCGTTCCGGGTGCCGACCAGCGGTTGGGTGCGCGACTACCTGGCCACCAAGCTCGCCGACGTGGAGGGCAGCACCATCCAGGCCCTCGCCCGCAGCTGGGTTGGCGCCGCCGAGCCGGCCCCCGTCCGCTGACCGACGCACGCCGACACCGTCACCGAGGAGGAGTCCGGATGCCCGCCAAGCCCCTGCCCGACCTGATCGCCTTCGCCCGCGCGCACTCGCCGTTCTACGCAGAGCTCTATCGTGCCCTGCCCGCGGACGCGGACACCCTGACCGAGCTGCCGGTGATCGACCAGGTGGACTTCTGGGCGGCCAACCGGTGGCCGGACAACCGGCTGCTCACCGGGTCGCTCACCGACGCCGGGGTCTACACCTCGGGCGGCACCACCGGTGCTCCCAAGGTGTCGCCGTGGACCCGCGAAGAGCACTTCGACTCGACCTCCGCGTTCGGCGCAGGCATGGTGCGAGCCGGGCTCCGGCCGGGGCACCGGGTGGCCAACCTGTTCTATGCCGGGAACCTGTACGGGGGCTTCCTCTACATCGAGGCGTCGCTGCACAACGCCCCGGTGGAGAACGTCCGGCTCCCGGTCGGCGGCCATGTCGAGGACCCGGTGGTGGCCGAGCTGATCGAGAACATGGCCGTCAACGTGCTGACCGGCACCCCGATGAAGCTGGCCGGGGTCGCCGAGGCGGTGCTGGCGGGCGGCACGGATGCCGGGTCGGTTGAGCTGCTGCTGTTCGCCGGCGACCTGCTCTTCGACGACGTGCGGCCCACCCTGGAGAAGGCGTTCCCGCAGGCCGCGGTGGCCTCCCTCGGCTACGCCACGGTGGATGCCGGGATCGTCGGGGCGCCGGTGCCGGGCGGGGACGTGCGGGTGCACGAGGCGGTGCCGCAGCGCACGGTCGTGGAGATCCTCGACGAGGCGACCGACGAGCCGGTCACCGAGCCGGGAGTGAAGGGCCGGGTGGTGGTGACGAACCTGTTCCGCACCCTGATGCCGATCATCCGCTACCCGGTGGGGGACCTGGCCGAGTGGGTCGACGAGGAGTGTCGGGTGTTCCGGCTGATGGGGCGCACCCACGAGGGCGCCCGGGTCGCCAACGTGGCGATGGCCTACGTCGACGTTCACGCCGCGCTCCTGTCGGCCGACGCCGATCGGGTGGTCGCCGGCATGCAGATGGTCGAGCGCCGCTGGGACGGCAAGGACGGCCTGGTGCTCCGGCTGGCCAGCCACGCCGAGCCGACGCCCGAGCTGGAGGAGCGGCTGCTCGCGGCGGCCTACCGCTCCCGGCCGCTGTACGAGGTCACCGCCGCCGACGGCCACATCCACCCGCTGCAGATCGAGTGGGTGCGCCCCGGCGAGCTGGTCACCCACGCACGGACCGGGAAGCTCGTGCAGGTCGTCGACGAGCGGCTGGCCGGCTGACCGACGGCGGCCACGTCCACTCGCGATCGACCCCGGGCGCTCCCGAGGCCCTCGGTGTCAGAAGAGCGGGTTGACGCCGCCAGCGGTGCTCACCAGCTGGGCGCCCCGTACCAGGTCGGCGGGCCAGCTCGAGGCCGGAGCCTTGCTGGGCTCGCGGCGGGCGGCCGCCACGATCGCGTCGGCGAGCACCCGCTCGATGCCGTCGCGCGGGTAGCGTCGCTCCACCTGGTCGACCAGGCCGCGGTGCCGGTCCACCAGGTCAGGGTGGCCGAAGTCGGCCAGCACCCCGGCGCGCACGGCGCGGGTCAGCGGCTGGTGCCGTTCGGCGATACCGGGGAGGTGTGCAAGGCGACGGCATCCCAGATCGCCCGCCGCGCCGCCGGACCGATGCCGACCTCGGCCGCGAACGCCGAGGCCCGGTCCGCACCGACCACCTCGAAGCGTTCGGGGCTCTCGTCGGAGACGGTGCCGCTGTCGTGGAAGAGGCAGGCGACGAGCAGGTCGACCTGGCAGATCTCCCACCCGCGGAGGCGGCTCTCCGCGATGGCCAGCAGGAAGGTGCGCTGACTGTGGCGGAGGATCGGCGCGTGCATCAGCGGGCGGGCATCCCCTGCGCTCGGGTGCCGATCCGCCCGTCCAGCCAGTCCTGGTCAGTCACCACACCACCGCCTCGTCGGCGTGCTGGTAGGGGCAGGCGTCCCGTGCCGCCGGCACCGCCACGGCGGCCTCGCCGGTGCGCAGCAGCCCAGGCGCCACCGAGGCGAGCAGGTCCTCCCGGGTCACGAAGTTCGGGCGAAGCGAGAAGTCCGCAGGATCGAAGGTCCGGTGGAAGGTCGGGGTGGTGGACGCCGAGATGGGCGGGTTGACCCACGTCCAGTCGGTCGCCGTACGCCGCCCCGCCGCCGCCTCGCGCTCGCAGTGGCGCACGAACTGCTCGGCGGCGTGATGGTGGTCGACCACGTGCACTCCAGCAGCGGTGAAGCTGTGCTGCACCGCGAAGGTGAGCTCGACGACCGCGCGGTCCTGCCAGAGGGTCTGGCTGCGCGAGGTGTCCAGGCCCATCGCCCGGGCGACCGCCGGCAGCCGGTCGTAGCGAGCGGTGTCGCTGAGGTTGCGGGCGCCGATCTCCGAGGAGACGTACCACCCGCTGAAAGGGGTCAGGGGGTAGGTGACGCCGCCGATCTCGAGCAGCTTGTCGCTGATCGCAGGGTTGACGTGCCAGCGCAGCCCCAGCTCGCCGATGCCGGGGTAGTCGGGGTGCTCGATGGCCACCTCGTGCACGTGGTCGGGCGGGATCTCCCACACCGTCACGTGCCCGGCGGGATCCAGGATCAGCAGCGGGAGCACGTCGAAATGGGTGTGGGGGGAGCGCCAGCCCAGAGCGACAGCGATCTCGGTGAGCTGCACGTGCAGGGGGTCGCCGGTGACGGTGCCGTCGGGGTTGCGGTATCCGGCGTACCGGATCAGCTGTGGGTTCAGCAGCCGGAACCCCTCCCTCGCCGGGCCACGCGGCCCGAACACGCTGATCACCGCGCGCAGTGCGCCGCCGTTGGTGGAGGCGGTGAGGTGCTCCAGGCACTCGGCGTAGACGTCCGCGGCCGACTCGGCGTCGCGGCAGTCCCGCAGCCGCAGCGAGCGCCAGTGCATCCGCCCGTTGCAGCGCGCGTGGTTGCGCCAGGCCATCTTGGCGCCGGCCACCAGCTCCTCCCGGGTCTGGGTGTAGGTGCCGTGCGCGGCCAGCTCCCGCTCCACTTCGCGCCGGCGGCCTGGCTCCGGGGCGTGCAGGTCGGCGATGGCCTCCAGCAGCGCGTCGTAGTCGGCGATGTCAACCATGGGTGTGCTCTCCAGACTCCTCGGGGCTCCGGCGGCGGTCAGCCGTGGCAGTCGGCTCGGTCGGCTCGGTCGGCTCGGCAGGTCGCCGCCCCGGCAGGACGACGCTGTGACCGCGGAACTCCGCGATCACCGTCTCGTCGGCCGGCCGGCGGACTGTGACGTCGTAGATGCCGGTGAGGCCGATCCGGGCGCGCTCCTCGGCCTCGGCGACAAGCAGGTCGCCGGGCACGGCCGGTCGCAGGAACGCGGTGTGCGCGCTCTGCGCGACGGCGACCGGGCCGTGGGAGTTGGCGGCGTAGGCGAAGGCGGCGTCGGCGAGCAGGAAGAGGTAGCCGCCGTGGGCGGTGCCGTGGCTGTTGACCATCGCGTCGTCGACGTGCATCTCCAGCCGGGCCCAGCCGGGTGCGATGTCGGCGACCACGATGCCCAGGCCCTGGCAGGTGCGGTCGTGGGTGTAGAGCGCCATCGCCCGTGACCAGACCAGCCCGGCAGGGTCTTGGGCCTGGGTCATTCGGGGCTCCTGCTCGCTGGGGACACGGCCGGTCGGGCGGCGTACGTCGGGGCCTGCCGGCCCGGTGCTCGCCACCCTTCCCCGGGGCGCTGCGAACTCGGTGCGGATCTCCTGCGAATCCGCCCGCGGCGATGGCGGCGGCACCCACGAAGGGGCCGGCTGTTGCTGGGCGTCCGCGACCACACGACGATGAGCCGGGGTCGCGGCGAGATCCGTCGTGACCGCGAGCACTCCGCTCGGACTCGGACACGCGGGAGGACTCTTGACCACGCCAACCCAGCCGCCCCAGCGCGGCGCACACGGGCGCCCGACCGGCGCTCCCATGCTCAGACTCGCGCTCCTCGGACCGGTCGAGGTGACCTATCAGGGATCCGATGTCGCACTGTCGCCGCTGGAGCTCAACCTGCTCGTGATCCTGGCGCTCACCCCGGGGTGGCCGTCTCGACCGAGAAGCTCGTCGACGACCTGTGGGGCGCCCAGCTGCCCTCGGCGCCGCGGTCCCGGATCCAGGGGCTGGTGTCCGGGCTTCGACGCAAGGTCGGCGCTGTCGTGCTCACCCGCCATCCTGGCTACCTGGTCGACGCGGAGCGGCTGGAACGCGACATCGACGACTGCGACCGGCTCGTCGCGGCAGCCCGCGAAGCCGGTCAACCAGCGGAGCGGATGCGGCTGTTGGCTGCGGCCCAGGAGGTATGGCGCGGCGAGCCGCTCGCCGGGGTGTCCACGCCCGGGGTCGAGCCGGAGCGGGCCAGGCTGGCCGAACAACGGCTGGCGCTGCTCGAGGCTCGCAGCGAGGCTGAGCTGGCCATCGGCAACCACCGGTCGCTCACCGGCCTGCTGGCGCCCGCGGTGGCGGAGAACCCGTTCCGCGAGCAGCTGGCCTGCCTCTACATCACTGCCCTCTACCGCAGCAATCGCCAGGCAGACGCGCTGAACGTCTACCACGAGCTGAGGGAGCGCCTGGCCGAGGAGCTGGGCAGCGACGTCTGCCCGGAGCTGCGGGAGCTCTACGCCCAGATCCTGCGTGGTGAGGTGCTCCCCCGACGCCAGGCTCGGGGCCCGGCGCCACGTCGACCCCCGTGGACGCCCCCCGGCGGGGGCGTCCGCATCGGTGTCGGCGGACGTGGACGGGTGCTGCCAGACAAGCGGCGGCTCCCAGGCGCCGACCCCACCCCGTGGCGAACCAGACCTGCCCAGCTGCCGGCGCGTGACGGGCTCTTCCTGGGCCGCGCTGCGGAGCTCTCTACGTTGTCCGAGGCCACCGATGAGATCGCGGTGGTGTCCGGCCCGGGTGGGTTGGGCAAGACGGCGCTGGTGGTGGAGTGGGCGCTGCGGCATGCTGATGAGTTCCCCGACGGACAGCTGTTCCTCGACCTCGGAGGCGGGCGGAGTCCCGACGAGGCGGTCGCCTCTGCGCTCGTGGCGCTGGGGCTGCCGGCTGGCGACCTGCCCGCTGTGCTCGCCGACCGGATCGGGCTGTTCCGCTCGGTGGTGCGCGACAGGCGGGTGCTGGTGGTGGCCGATGACGCCGGCTCGCTGACACAGGTCCTGGCGCTGGTGCCGCCCACCCGTTCCAGTCGGCTGGTCGTGACGTCCCGGTCGAGGTTGGTTCCGCTGACCGCCCACCACGCCGTGCAGGAGGTGATCCTGCGGCCGCTGCCGGTTCCGGAGTCGGCCGAGCTGCTGCACCGCATCGTGGGGCGCGAGCGGCTCGCCGATGAGCCGCTGGACGCCTTGGTGAGATGGTGCGGCGGCTGGCCGCTACTCCTGCGGCAGGTGGGGGCACTGCTGGGTTTCCGCCCCAGCCAGTCGATCGCCATGTTCGTCGGCGAGCTCGAGACCGGGGCACTGGACGGCGTGCTCAGGGGTGACCAGCGGTCGGTCGACGCCGCCCTGGCGCAGGCCTACTCCTCGCTGACCCCGGCCGCAGCGCAGCTCTTCGAGCGGATGGCGCTGCACGGGGGCACCTCATGCCTGAGGCTGGCGGCGGTCGCCGCCGGCACCACGCCGCGGCGGGCCCGCCGGCTGCTCGACGAGCTGGTCGGCGTGCACTTCGTGGTGGAGAGCGGCTCAGGGGAGTTCGGATGCCACGATGTGGTGGCCCGGTTCGGACATCGGCTGGCGTGCGAGCAGGAGTGGACCCCCGCGGCCTGGGGGCCGACCGGCGGGCTGAGCGACGGGCTTGCCGACGGGTTTGCCGACGGGTTTGCCGACGGGGCGACCTGTGACTGCCCGACCTGCCGAGCGTCGGTCGCGCGGGCGGTGTTCCCGAACCAGGTCGTCCCAGCCACCTCGTGAGCCTCTACAGCCCGGAGAGCGAGACTAGAGGGTGGCGCGCTCCCAGCGGACCTGCGGTGCGTCGGCCTCGAGCGCCACCGCCCCCGCGGTGGGTGCGGGGGCGCCGGCAGCCAGCAGCGGGGTGGGGTCGAGGTCGATCACGTGGAGGGCTGCGCCGGCGTCTGTCAGCCGCGCGCGTGCGCCGTCCGGGGTGCGGGTGACTCGCACGGTGGTCATGGGTCGACGCAGACCCTCACCGGTGGCCTTGAGCACCGCCTCCTTGCGCACCCACCGCCGCACGAACGCCCCTCGTCTGCCGGCGCCGGCTCGCCCGGCGCCACCACCCGGGAGCAGCTCGGTCCAGTCGTGGGGGCAGCGGGTCTCCAGGTCCGCGCCGATGCGGCCCGGGGCCTCGGTCACCGCCGCGACCGCGAACGACCCTGAGTGTGCGACCGAGGCCACCCAGGGCCGGCCGGGGGCGGTGACCGGGCCGTGCTGCTCTCCGCAGCGTGGACAGCTGCGATCCAGCGCGACGCGGGTGGGGTCGGTCCCGTCGAGCTCACCCACCACGGCGCGCAGCAGCACCCCGCCGAGGGTGAAACGAGCCCGATCACCCTCGTGACGCAGCCTCGCCCGCCGGGCGCGCTCGTCGGTGTCGAGGCACGCGACATGCGCAGGGGTCAGGTCGTCGACGTGCGCCCACCGCACGAGGACCTCGGTCATCGGGTCAGCGTACGGCGCTCGCATCGCTGCGCCGCGACCGAGGGCTGGCCTCGCCGACCGCCGTGAGCCCGAGCGCAGCCAGCGCACGGCGGCCGGGGCTCCACCTCGGCGACCTGTCTGCCGGGAACGGGGCGCGTCAGTCGCGCTGCGTCACAGGCTGGCTCTTGCCGCTCCGGCTCGTCCGCGTGGCTGGAGGCGACGCCACAGCCCAGGCAGTGCCCCGAGTGCGAACGACCCGACCACGCCCAGCACCGCCACGACCACGAGCTTCGCATCACCGGAGACGGGTATCTCGCGCAGGGCGAGCGCCAGGGCCACCAGCACCGGGCCCTGGGCGACGAACGCGCCGTACGCCGCCGCCGCGACGCGGCGTTCCCACCGGCCGTGCGGCACGACGTGCCGGCGTGACCAGTCCAGGACCAGCAGGGACACTCCGACCGCGACGGTCCCCTCGACGACCGCCATTCCGGCTGCCTCCCAGTGCCAGCCGCCCTCGAACGCGGCGGGACCATCCGACAGCAGCACGAGTACCACCATCAGCGCCGCAGCGCCGGCCACGCCCAGGCGACAGAGCCGCAGCAGGGAAGCGGGCACCGGGCTGAGCCAGCCGCGCTCCGCCCCGACGGCGCCGAGCACGAAAAGCGTGGCCGTCTGCGGCCAGAGCCACACGTGCAGGTCGAGGAACTGGGCGGAGTCGATCGGGAAGGCCAGCCGCACCACGAAGGTCAGCACCGCGATGGCGGCGACCGCCGCGAGCGCCCCGTCCCCGGTGCTCGGGCGGTCGGGCGCGCAGGCACCCGCCACCGCCACAGGCACCAGGCGGCCGTCACGACCAGCAGGATCTCCACGAACCACATCGGCCCGGTGCCTCTCGACTGCCACTCGGTGCCGGAGAACTCCTGGCGGTAGAACCTCACGAGCGGGCGCCGGCCGCCCGCGCGGCCGCGATCCACCACTCCAGGACCGGCCACACCACGACGGCGTACACCAGCACCGGGATGCCGAGCCGCGCGAGCCGAGAACGCAGGAACCGCAGCGGTCCGCGCCGCTGGAGCGGGCCGGTGGTGAGCATGCCGGCGATGAGGAAGAACAGCCCGAGCACGAACAGCACCCCGCCGCCGACCAGCACGCTGAGCACGGTGCCGACCGGGCCGGAGAGGGAGTCCTCCTCGTAGATCCACGTGCCGGCCGCGCCGTAGCTCATCGCCGCGTGGGCGACGATCACGCCGGCGGTCAGGACGACCTTCAGTCGATCGAGATGGGCGAGCCGCGGGGTCGTCCGCGCGGCCGTCTCGACACCCGCCATCGCAGGCCTCACTCGGACGCGGAACCTCTCCTTCCAGGCTAGTCGCCGGGCGTCCGGCTGCGGAGAGGTCCGCGCCGATTCGGCGGCGCGCCGCCGGCGGACCCGGCACAATGACCGGAACGGATCGTTCGGCGCGAAAGGCGGGCACCATGGCGGGCGACCCCAATCCCCGTGCGGACAGCGAGCGGCGCTCGCGGCTGCCCCTGCTCGGCCTTGCCCTGGTCGCGGCCCTCCTGGTCGTGGCCGGCGTCGGCGTCGCGCTCGTCAACCGCTCACCCGCGCCCAAGCCGGCGGTCTCGGGGAAGTCGACGACGATCGACGGCCTCGCCAGCTACACCGGTCTGGGGAGCGAGCACGTCAAGGGCGCGGTGAAGTACGAGCAGAGCCCGCCGGTCGGCGGAGACCACTCGCCGGTCTGGGAGAACTGCGGCTGGTACGACGCCGTGGTCCCCAACGAGCAGGCGGTGCACTCGATGGAGCACGGCGCCGTCTGGGTGACCTACGACCCGGCTCTGGGCGAGGCCGACAAGGCCGCGCTGAAGCACGAGCTCAGCGGCACCGACTACGTGGTCGCGAGCCCCTACCCGGGTCTGCCGGGGCCCGTCGTGGCCTCGGCCTGGGGCAAGCAGGTCGTGCTCGACTCGGCAACCGACCCGCGGCTGGCGGCCTTCGTCAAGGCCTTCGCCGGCACCGACAACGCGCCCGAGATGGACGCGTCGTGCACCGACGGAGCCGGCACGCCCACCGGGTGAGGCGACGGGGGCGAGCGGCGGCGAGCAGCACCTCTCGCACCCTCCGCGCCACGACGCCGTGGTCCTGAGCCACCCCGGGACTCGGATCGACGGCGCTGTGGTCGAGGCAGGCACGCGCGGGATACGAGGCCGACCTCGCGATGTGAACACTGGGGCATCTGGCACATCCGGTGACCGGTGGGACACCAGTGCCGCGCGATTGTCCACAGATTGTGGTGAAGGGGTTCCCTCGGACGAGGCGGGGTCTCTAGGTTGCCGGGAACGGCTTGGTCGGGGCAGGGGAGACTCGGGGGTGGGACGGTGACGGCGATCGAGGCCGAGGCGCGCGACGCGCTGCTCGAGAGCCTGGACGCGCGCGTGCGGGAGATCGTCCGCCACGAGGGGGTCGACCCGCAGCGCGACGTCGGCGTCGTACGCCGCATCGCCGAGGGCGTGGTGCGCGACCACGACGAGCGGTCGCTGACCGGGGTGGTGACGCCGGTCCCCGATGCTCCCGCCGTGGTGGGGGAGCTGGTGGCGCGGGTCTCCGGCTTCGGCCCGCTGCAGCCCTACCTCGACGACCCCGACGTGGAGGAGGTCTGGATCAACGACCCCAGCCGGGTCTTCGTGGCCCGCAACGGGCGGCATGAGCTGACCACGCTGATGCTCACCCAGGCCCAGGTGACCGAGCTGGTGGAGCGGATGCTCAAGTCGTCGGGGCGGCGGGTCGACATCTCCCAGCCGTTCGTCGACGCGATGCTCCCCGAAGGGCACCGGCTGCACGTCGTCCTGGAGGGCATCAGCCGGGGCTTCAGCGCCGTGAACATCCGCAAGTTCGTGCTCAAGGCCGGCCGGCTGGCCGACCTGGTCGAGCTGGGCAGCCTGACGCCGGCGGCCGCGGCCTTCCTGGAGGCCTCGGTGCGAGCCGGGCTCAACATCCTCGTCGCCGGCGGCACCCAGGCCGGCAAGACGACCATGCTCAACTGCCTCGCGGCGGCGATCCCCGGTGGCGAGCGGGTGGTGAGCGCGGAAGAGGTCTTCGAGCTGCGCTTCCCACACCCCGACTGGGTGCCGATGCAGACCCGGCAGAGCGGGTTGGAGGGCACCGGCGAGATCCGGCTGCGCGACTTGGTGAAGGAGAGTCTTCGGATGCGCCCCAGCCGCATCGTCGTCGGCGAGGTGCGCGCCGAGGAGTGCCTCGACCTGCTGCTGGCCCTGAACGCCGGGCTGCCCGGCATGTGCACCATCCACGCGAACTCCGCGCGCGAGGCGCTGGTGAAGATGTGCACGCTTCCCCTGCTGGCCGGGGAGAACATCTCCGCGCGGTTCGTCGTCCCGACGGTCGCGGCCTCGGTGGATCTCGTCGTCCACCTCGGCATCGACGCACACGGCGTACGCCGCGTCACCGAGATCGTGGCGGTGCCCGGCCGTGCCGAGAACGACGTCATCGAGACCGAGCCCGTCTTCCACCGACCGGCGCACTCCGCCGGATCACCAGCTGGCCCCGACCTGGTGCGTGCCGGTGGCATGCCGCCACGTCCCGAGCGGTACGCCCGGGTCGGGGTCGATCTGCAGCGCCTGCTGAGCGAGGCGGGCTGAGGCCGCCGTGGGCGCGCTGGTGGGGCTGGGGGTGGGCGTCGGACTGCTGCTCGTCTGGTCGGCGTTCTCCCTCCCGATGTCCCCGCGGCGCCCTCGCCCGGCAACAGGCGGGGCCGTCGGCCGATTGTTGGCCAGGGCCGGCCTCGGGTCGGTGAGGCCGACAGCATTCCTGGGGCTGTGCGGAGTGCTGGGAGTGACGGCGGCGCTGCTGCTGCAGCTGGTGAGCGGGACGCCCCCGGTGGCGGTCGCGTTCGGCGTCCTGGCGGCGTACCTGCCGGTCGCCGTCGTGCGCGGCCGCGCCCGGCGACGCCAGCGGGAGTTCGCCGAGGTCTGGCCCGAGGCCGTCGACAACCTGGCCTCGGCTGTGCGCGCCGGGCTGTCGCTGCCCGATGCGCTGGCCGCGCTGGGCACCCGTGGGCCGGAGCCGCTTCGGCCGGCGTTCGGCCAGTTCGCGCTGGACTACCAGGTCACCGGCCGGTTCAGTGACTGCCTCGACCGGCTCAAGGACCGGCTGGCCGACCCGGTCGGCGACCGCGTGGTGGAGGGGCTGCGGATCGCCCGAGAGGTCGGGGCGGCCAGCTCGGCCGGCTGCTGCGCAACCTGTCGGGCTACCTGCGCGACGACCTGCGCACCAGAGCCGAGATGGAGTCGCGCCAGGCGTGGACGGTCAACGGGGCGCGGCTCGCGGTGGCTGCCCCGTGGCTGGTGCTGCTGTTCATGTCGTTCCAGGGCGACGTGGTCCGGCGCTATGCCACCCCCGCCGGGGTCCTGGTCCTGACCGCCGGCGCGGTGCTGTGCGTGACGGCCTACCGGCTGATGATGCGCCTCGGTCGCCTCCCCACCGAACAGCGGATCCTGTCGTGACCGCGGTCTGGGGTGGGCTGCTCGGCGGGCTGACCGCGCTGGGCCTGGTGCTCGTCACCGCTCGGATGGCCGTCCTCCGGCGCCCCCAGCTGTCCGTGCGGGTGCTGCCCTACGTGCGCGACCTGCCGCAGGTCGGCTCCACTCCTCCCTGCGGGCGGTGTCTCCGGCGCCGACATCGGCGGTGGCGGGCGTGTTCGGGCCGCTGCTGCAGACCGGGGCCGGGCTCGTCGAGCGGGTGCTGGGCGGCGCCTCGTCAGTACGCCGCCGGCTGGCGCGAGCCGGGCTCGACACCTCCGTGCACGACTTCCGGGTGGAGCAGGTGACGTGGGGGCTGGTCGCCTTCGTGGTGGTGGCCGTCCTCGGGGTGCTGCGGTCCTTCGCCGACCCGACCAGGGCCTGGACCTCGCTGCTGCTCTGCCTGCTGGCCTTCGTGCTGGGCGTGGTCGCTCGCGACCAGCACCTGTCCGGCCAGGTGACGCGTCGCGAGCGGGCGATCCTGTTGAGTTCCCCACGATCGCGGAGCTGCTCGCCCTGGCCGTCGCTGCCGGTGAGGGTCCGGTGGCGGCCCTCGACCGCGTCGTCCACCGCAGCGGGGCGAGCTCTCCCGAGACCTGACCCGCGTGCTCGCCGACATCCGCACCGGTGAGCCGGTGTCCGCGGCCTTCGCCCAGCTCGCGTCGACCACCGGGCTGCCGCTGGTGGCTCGTTTCGCCGACGGCGTCGCGGTCGCCGTCGAGCGCGGCACGCCGCTGGCCGAGGTCTTGCACGCGCAGGCTGCCGACGTCCGGGAGGCCGGGCGGCGGGAGCTGATCGAGACCGCGGCGCGCAAGGAGGTCCTCATGATGGTGCCCGTGGTCTTCCTCGTGCTCCCGGTGACCGTGCTCTTCGCGTTCTACCCAGGCGTCGTCGGCCTCAGTCTCACCGTCCCGTGACCCGTCACCAGGAGGAAGCCATGCCATTCGACCCTCTGATCGCCCGGCTCTGGGTCGCTCTCACCGTGCCGCGACCGCGTGACGAGCGCGGCGACGTGCCCGGGTGGGTGATGATCACGGTGATGTCCGCCGGGTTGGTCGTGGTGCTCTGGCAGGTGGCCGGCGACCGGCTCGGCGCCATGCTCTCCGCGGCCCTCGACTCCGTGAAGTAGCCCGGTGACCCGGCGTCGGCCGGGGAGCGGGGGTCGGCGGTCGTCGACTTCGTGCTGGTGCTCGTCGTGCTGCTGCCGCTCTTCCTGGGCATCGTGCAGGTTGCCCTGGTCCTGCACGTGCGCAACACCCTGGTCGCGGCCGCCTCCGAGGGCGCGCGCTACGGCGCCACCGCCGACCGCGGCCCGGCCGATGCGGTCGCCCGCACCCGACAGCAGATCCGCGGCGCGATCTCGGGTCGGTATGCCGAGGGCGTCACGGCACGCCCCACCTCCGTCGGTGGCGCGCCCGGGATCGAGGTGCGGGTCGAGGCGACCGTTCCGGCGCTCGGCCTGGGCGGGCGGGGGTGCACCTGTCGGTGGTCGGACACGCCATCGAGGAGGAGCCGTGAGGTCTCGCGACGAGCGCGGCTCGGCGCTGGTCGAGCTGACCTGGCTCGGGATCCTGCTGCTGGTCCCGCTGCTGTGGATCGTGCTGTCGGTGTTCGAGGTGCAGCGCGGCGCCTTCGGGGTGAGCGCCGCCGCGCGCTCGGCCGGCCGGGCGTTCGCGCTGGCTCCCGACGACACCACGGGCCGGACCCGCGCCGAGGCGGCCGCCCGGCTGGCGCTGGCCGACCAGGGCGTGACGGAGGCGCCGGTCGAGGTGGCGGTGACATGCACGCCGTACCCGACCGACTGCCACTCCGGCACCTCCGTCATCACGATCCAGGTGCGGTCGCGGGTCGTGCTGCCATTGTTGCCGGACCTGTTCGGTGGCGGCCGACCGTCGTTCCGGCTGGATGCCAGCCACACGGTCCCCATCGGGCAGTACGTCGAGGTGACCGCCCGGTGACCCGCCGGCGTGGTCACCGCGGCGAGCCCGGCCAGGCCTCGCTGCTGATCGTCGGGCTGGCGTTCGTGCTGGTGCTCATGACCGCTGTCGTGGTGGACGCGTCGGCGGCGTTCCTCCAGCGGCAGGGACTGGACACGGTGGCCGACGGCGCGGCGCTTGCGGGCGCCGATGCGGGCGCGCGCGGCGAGGAGGCCTACACCGAGGGCGTCGACGAGGAGCGGCTGCGGCTGTGGGCCGACTCCGCGCGCACCGGCGTGGCCGACTACCTCGCCCGGTCCGGCGCCCACGAGCGCTACCCGGGCCTCACCGTCGAGGTGGCGGTCGACCCCACCGGACGGCGGGTGGTCGTGCGCGTGCGCGCTCCGCTCGACCTGCCGTTCACGGTGCCCGGCTCGCCGAACCGGCCGGTCATCGGCGCCGAGGGCGCGGCCGTCGTCGCGCCGCGGCGGTGAGGCGGGCCCGTCAGCGCCCTGTGTGGTGGATCGCTCGTGCCTGCTGCCCGCGATCCACCACACCGGCCGCGTGTGGTCCGAGCGGCCGGCGTCGCGCCGCGACGTCAGCCCAGCAGCCGCAGCACCGCGAGGGACTCCCCGGCCTCGACCGGGTCGTCGACGACGCCGATGGCGACGATGCGCAGATCGGGCATGACCCGGGCGAGGGCAAGGCGATGGACCCCCGGCAGCTCGTCTGTCGAGACCACCCCGCCGACGCCGAAGCCGCCGTCCAGGCTGCCGGTGGCGTCGACCCGGTACAGCAGGGGGTAGGTCGAGCTCCCTGGGGTGGCCGGTCCGGTCCAGGCCACCAGTCGCCCATCGGGGGCCGCGGCCACGCCCGCGACCTCGGGAACGCGGTCGGTCGGGGTGGGCAGGACGAGGGTCCCGGCGTCCCCGAAGGTGGCGTCGAGCTGCCCGGCGGCGTCGTACCTGCGCAGGAACAGCTCGCCCGCGGCGATCGGCAGCTGGTCGTCCGCGGCGCGTCCGCTCACCACCACGGCCTCGCCGTCGGTCGCCACGACCGAGCCGAGCGAGGTCCGCGGCGACAGGTCGATCACGACCCGACCCCGGTCGCCGAACGTGGTGTCCAGCCGGCCGTCGGCCCGCAGCCTCGCCAGCGCGCCGGTGGTCTGGGTGTAGGGCCGGGTGTCGGCGCCGATCGTGCCGGACAGCACCACGCGGCGTCCGCTCAGCGCGAGGGAGTCGCAGCCCACGTCGTGCGGGGCAGCGAAGCCCACGGTCGCCTTGCCGTCACCGCTGAACGAGCCGTCCAGCGCGCCGGACGGCCGGTAGCGGGCGACGGCCATGGTGGCTGCCGACGTGCCGACCCGCTGGCCGCAGGCCAGGATCTTGCCGCTCGGCAGGACCCGCACCGCCGACCAGCCGGTCCCGCCGTGGGTCGCCGTGCCGAAGCGGGTCAGGACGTAGCCCTTGCCGTTGCCGAAGGAGCGCTTCAGGGAACCGTCGTTGCGCAGCCGCACGACCAGCATCGCCCAGCCGGGCTTGCTGGTCACGGCACTCCCCACCGCGACGAAGCCGCCGTCGGGGGCGGTGGAGAGGCCGACGAGGGAGGTGAAGCCGATGGCGCGCAGGGCGCGCCGCAGAGCCGCGCCGCCGGCGAACGTCGGGTCGAGGGCGCCCCCGGCCGTGAACCGACGCAGGATCAGTCGCTGAGCCGAGCCTTCGCCCGGCCGGTCGCGGCCGAGGCTCACCGGCCGCTTGCCCTGCAGCGCCAGGTCCCACGCGAAGGCCTCGTGGGGCAACGGGGCGCTCATACCGGCGGCGCCGAACGTCGGGTCGAGCTGCCCCGGCGAGCCGTCGGCGTAGGCCGCGGGTGGCGCGAGGACGGCGGGGCTGGTCGCGAGGGCGGTCGCGAGCAGAGCAGTGGCGAGCGTACGGCGTCTCATGGCAGGTCCCCCGGTCGGTGCTCGCTCAGGGTAACAAGCGGTGGCGCGTGACGACGGCCGGTCAGGACAGGCCGGAGAAGGCGCCCGCCTCCTGCAGCGCGCCCCACACCGCGTCCCCCTTCGCGCTGACGTAGGCGGCCGTGTAGTGGTGGTCGTCTCGCCAGACGACCTGGTCGCCGTCCATCGGCAGGCACACCGGCAGGCCGGTGCAGAAGATGTCGTTGAGGTTGACGGTGCGGATGCTGGCGTTCTTCGCCGCCGCCGCGGCAGCGAAGCCGTCGCTGTTGGAGGGGTCGATCGACACGCCGACGGCGCACTCGCCGACGGTGCTGGCCGAGGCCAGGCAGTCTAGCGGGTCGAACGTCTCGGGCATGACCAGCCGCTGGACGATGAGCGTCGTGCCCGCGACCTTGGTGATCTTGGCGAGTGAGTCGCGCGTGGTCTGGTAGACCGCCGTGGCCAGCGGCTGCTGCCGCCCGTCGCGCCGGCGGACGGCACCGCCCCAGACAGCCGCGTCGTCGCGCGGCCGCTCCAGCAGGACGACGACGTCGGGGTCGAGCTCGGGCAGGACGGTGTCGTACCAGCCGACTCGCCCGGCCTCGCAGGTCTGCGCGGTGTCGTCGGCCTGCTTGTCGTTGGCCAGGCCCTCCTGCCATGGGCAGCCCGCGATCACGTTGAGCGAGAGGGTGAGGTCGTGCGCGGCGGCCTGCTCCTCGAACATCGGGACGAAGGACATCGCCTGGCTGTCGCCGATCAGCAGCACGTGCGGGCCGGTGCCGCGCACGACGATGCAGTCGTCCGCGTGGCCAGCCGCGCAGGTGTGCCAGTCGCCGTTGTCGGTGGCCAGCTGCTCCCAGTCCAGCCCGGTGGGCACGGGCTGCCGACCGGCGTCGCCGTCCAAGGATCCCGCGGGAGCGGCGTACGCGTCGGAGAGCTGCGGCTTCGCCTCGGTCCGCAAGATGGCCGGCACGACCCAGACGGCCAGCACCGCGCTCGTCGTCACGCCCACGAGCGCGGTGCGCCAGCCGAACCGGTTCAGCCAGGGCGCCTTGCGGATCGGCATCTCCAGCACCTGGTAGACAGCGCGGCCAGGCCGGTGGCGATCGCCAGCGCGAACGCCGCGACGATCCACGCGCTGGTGTCGAGCAGGGTGCGGAGCGCGATGATCACCGGCCAGTGCCACAGGTAGGTGCCGTAGGAGATCCGGCCCAGGAAGACCGGCGCCGGCCGGGCGAGCAGTCTGGCGACCGGCTGCTCCGGCGCGAGCACCAGCCCGCGATGAGCACCACCGACGTCGCGGTGGCGCCGATGCCGCGCCAGGACGCCGACATCTCGAGCAGGCCGCTGCCCAGCACGAGCAGGCCGGTCAGTCCGACCAGCCCGAGCACGGGCTGCCGGGTGGGTACGCCGCGCCCCAGCCCCGCGCGCAGCGCGATGGCCAGGCAGGCGCCAGCCAGCAGCTGGTAGAAGCGCGCCTCGGTGCCGTAGTAGGCGTGGGTGGGGTCGGCGTGCGCCCACCACAGCTGCGCCGCGAGGGAGAGCAGCGCCCCGCCATCAGGACCCGCTGCAGGACCGGCCGGCCGAACCGGCTCAGCACCAGCAGCAGGACGGGGAAGACGACGTAGTACTGCTCCTCGATCGCCAGGGACCAGAAGTGCAGGAACGGGCTCTTGTCGGTCTCGGCGGCGAAGTAGTCGCCGCTGGCGGAGATGAAGTGCCAGTTGGCGTAGTAGAGCAGCGAGCTCTGGGCGTCGCCGACGATCTCGAGGCGGCGCACCACCGGCCAGAGCACCGCGAACGTGGAGGCGGTCGCCACGATGGTGATCAGCGCGGCCGGCAGCAGCCGGCGCACCCGGCGGGCGTAGAACTGGCCGACCCGCAGCCGGCCGGTCTGCTCGATCTCGTCGACGAGGACCGTTGTCACGAGGAAGCCGGAGAGCACGAAGAACAGGTCGACCCCGATGAAGCCGCCCGTAGCCCATGACAGCCCGGTGTGGAAGAGCAGCACCAGGTAGACGGCGATGCTGCGCAGGCCGTCCAGGTCGGGCCGGTAGGTGTGCGCGACGGCCGCGGCACCGGGGCCGCGCCGGTGCTTGGGGGCGGCGACGCTGGGCCCGAGCACGCCAGTCTCTGCCACACGACCTCCCCGTCAGCCTCGCGCGGACCGTGCCAGTGGATCAAACCAGTCTGCGCCGCGGCAAGTCGCCGCACGGGTACGACGCGCCACCGACTCCAGGCCGACGGCTAGCCTAGGCGCGTGCCCAAGCCCGAGACCGTGGACGCCTACCTCGCCGACTTCGACGGGGAGCTGCTCGACCGGCTCCGGCAGATGCGCGCCACCATCACGGCGGCTGCCCCCGAGGCCGTCGAGTCGATGGCCTACGGGATGCCGGCGTACAAGCTGGACAAGAAGCCGCTGGTCTACTTCGCCGGGTACCCCGCCCACGTGGGCTTCTACGCGACCCCGAACGGGCACGAGGCCTTCGCCGAGGAGTTCGCCCGCTACAAGCAGGGCAAGGGCTCGGTGCAGTTCCCGCACGGCGAGCCACTGCCGCTCGACCTGGTGCGCCGGGTCGTGGAGTTCAGGGTCGGGGCCGTGCGCGGCTGACCGACGACCCCGCCGGAGCGTCAGCCGAAGATGAGCGTGGACCACGGGGTGCGCGCGGCGACGTTGCGCGCGTCGCCGGCCCACAGGGTGCGGAGCCGGATCCGGGTGCCGTCGGGGTGTGCGCGTGTGACGACCACCCGGCCCGAGCTCGTCGCGCTCAGGACGACGCAGGTGTTCTGCGTGCGGGTCCAGCGGCCGTGGCGGCGGAGCTGGGTGCGCACGGTGACACAGTCGCCGGCGTGGGCGGGGTCCACGTGCACTCGGACCAGGGGATCCTTCCCGGGCCGGTAGTAGTAGCGGCTGCCGGTGTGGGTGCGGTGGCGGGCGAGGGTGGCCGTCAGCGCGGCCCGCACCTGCACGGTGGCGGTCGCGGCGCCGGCATCGGTGTCGGCGTCGCCGGGGTAGGTCAGGTCGTAGGTGGTCGTCGTGGTGGCGGTGGTGTCGAGCTGGTACGACGTCCCGAGGCGAGGTCGCCGTCCAGCAGCGTCTGGGTGGGCTCACCCGGTGTGGAGGCGGTCAGCGTCACGCCACGGCTGGCCGAGGCGGTCTCCAACGACGCCTCGACGTGCAGCGGGTCGCCGTAGCGCAGGACGGTCGCGGGTGCCGCGAGCGACACCGAGGCCCACCGCGTCGGATGCACCACCTGCAGACGCATCGGCCGACCGACCTGCGAGGCGAAGCCCACGTACAGGTTGGTGGCGCCGAAGTCGAGAGCGTTGAGCCCGACGTAGGAGTCGTAGGAGTCGGCGAAGGGTAGCGGCCGTAGACGACGCCGTCGGTGACGTCGCTGAAGGTGACGTCCTCGTGCGGGGTCACGCCGTTGTTGGCGATGGCGACCAGCCCGTCGGCGCGCACGGCAGCCGCGAACGTCGTGTCGCTGTCCGGGATGTGCTGTCCGGGCGAGAGATCCGCGGCCGACAGCACGATCGGGTCGTAGCCGAGCTGGCTGTTGCCCGCCACCAGCAGTCCCGTCCCGTCCGCGGTGAAGGTCATCACGATCGCGCGCCCCGGGGTCGTGGCGCGGGTGGTGACGGTGGGCGTCGGGCCGCCGGTGGTGTCGTAGAGGGTCAGCGCGCTGGCCGAGCCGCGACCGGAGAACGCGAGCGTGTCGGGAGCGGCCGGGGTCGTGGCGAGCCGAGCCGAGGAGGTCTCCGGCACCGGGAGGGTGACCTCGGTGACGGCGTACGTCGCAGGGTCGATGGTCGCCAGATGACCGACGTCTCCGGGGCTGCCGCAGCCGTAGCTGACCCAGGCCAGCCCGCTGGTGTAGGCCACGCTCGAGGGGCAGGTGTACTCGCCCAGCGGCACCCGGGTCACCGCGTGGGTGGCCATGTCGATCGCGAGCACGGAGTCGTCGCGGTACTGCGCGATCCAGAGGGTGGTGTGGTCGTCGTCGGCGACCATCTGGCCGGGGCCGCCCAGCCCCGTGATGGTCTCGGTGAGGTTGCCGTCGAGGTCGTAGACGTCGACCGTCGTGCCGCCCCAGCCGTCGCTGACGAAGACCTGCCCGCGTGGCTCGTCGGCGATCACGTCGCCGCCGCCGGAGGGGTAGAAGCGGGTCGCCTGGGCAGGCAGCGGCACGGCGACCGTCGCGACCGCCACGACCAGGCCTGCGGCCACCGCTTGTCCGAGACGAAGAAGCACGCGAGAACGGTAGGCGGTCGAGGCCGGATTCCGTAATCTCGGTGTGGGATCAGCGCCACGGGCTCACTTCGACAGGCCTCCCAGGAGCGCCGTAGTGTTGAGGATCGTGGCAGGCCCCGACTTCGACGCAGAGATCAAACAGCTCCAGCAGACCATGCACACCATCGAGCAGGTGCTGGACCTCGACGGCATGCGCGCCGAGATCGCCGACCTCGGCGAGCAGGTGGCCGCCCCCGACCTGTGGGACGACCAGGCCAACGCCCAGCGGCTCACCAGCCGGCTGTCGGCGCTCAACGCCGAGCTCGACCGGTTCACCGAGCTCAACGGCCGGGTCGAGGACCTCCCCGTGCTCGTCGAGCTCGCCCTGGAGGAGGGTGACAGCACGGCGCTGGCCGAGGCCGAGGCCGAGCTGGGCAAGCTGAAGAAGGCCGTCGAGGCGCTCGAGGTCCGCACCCTGCTCTCCGGGGAGTACGACGCCCGCGAGGCACTGGTCACCATCCGCTCGGGCGCGGGCGGGGTGGACGCCGCCGACTTCGCCGAGATGCTGCTGCGGATGTACACCCGCTGGGCCGAGCAGCACAAGTACGCCGTCGAGGTCTTCGACACCTCCTACGCCGAGGAGGCGGGCATCAAGTCGGCCACCTTCGCCGTGCACGCGCCGTACGCCTACGGCACCTTGTCGGTCGAGGCCGGCACCCACCGGCTGGTGCGGATCAGCCCGTTCGACAACCAGGGCCGGCGGCAGACCTCCTTCGCCGCCGTCGAGGTGGTGCCGGTGCTCGAGCAGACCGACGACATCGAGATCCCCGAGGAGGAGGTCCGGGTCGACGTCTACCGCTCCTCAGGCCCCGGCGGGCAGTCGGTCAACACCACGGACTCCGCGGTCCGGCTGACCCACATCCCCACCGGCACGGTCGTGAGCTGCCAGAACGAGAAGTCCCAGCTCCAGAACAAGGCCTCCGCCATGGTGATCCTCAAGGCCAAGCTGCTGGCGATCAAGAAGGCCGAGGAGGAGGCGCACCTCAAGGAGCTCAAGGGCGACGTCGCCGCGGCCTGGGGCGACCAGATGCGCTCCTACGTGCTCAACCCCTACCAGATGGTGAAGGACCTCCGGACCGGCCACGAGGTCGGCAACCCGCAGGCGGTCTTCGACGGGGCGCTCGACGACTTCATCGAGGCCGGCATCCGCTGGCGTCGCGGCGCGGAGAAGGCCGGCCAGAACTAGTCACGGGACGAGGTCCGGGTCGGCCACCAGGCCCGACATCAGCGCCACCGCCACCCGCCGCTGGACCCCCTCGTCGGGCGCCGTGTCGGTGCCCCAGACCGTGAACAGGTCCAGGCCGTCGCCGGTTTGCGCCACCCATAGCGCGCGCACCACGGTGTCGCTGTCGTAGACGTACGCCGTGACCGTGCCGCGGTCGGTCTGGACGACCTGGGTGCTGATGGCGCACGAGCCCACCTGGCGGTTCGCCTGCTGGGCCTTGGTGATGGCCACCTCCGGGCTGTCGTAGAGCAGCGTCGCCCGGTCGGCGGTGACACCGGCGGCCCCGGTTCTCGTACCGGCTGTTCACGATCGCCCGGCCGCGACCGGTGCCCCCGCGCATCGGGTCCGGGCAGAGCGGCGCACCGGCGAGGCGGCCACGCCGCCCCTGGGGCGCTTCCACCCGGGCTCCAGCCAGCCCTCGGTGGCGGCGTCGAGCACGGCGCCGGTCAGCCGCTGGGGGGTCAATCAGTCTCCGTGCTGGGCAGCACCTCGCCCGGGGTGTGCTGCGCGGGCTGCCTCGCCGCGCCCCGGCCCAGCCCGCCGGTCAGCACCGCCGTCCCGCCCAGCACGGCCAGCACGAGCGCCGCGACGGTGCCGGCGACGGCGACCTGGCGCCGTCGTGCGGTGCGGATCGCCGGTCCCGCGCCCGGCGGGGTGGTCCGCCGAGCGACGTCGTGCCAGCCGCGCGAAGGCCTGGTCCAGGTCGTGACGGTCGTCAGTCATGACGCCTCCCGGTGTCCGTGAGCCGTTCGCCGGCCGGCTGATCGGGAGCGGCGAGCAGCCCGGCGAGTGCCGCGCGCCGCGCCCGCGAGCCGAGCCTTGATGGTGCCTTCGGCGCACCGCTCCTGCACCGCGACCTGGCTCACCGGCAGGTCGGCCCGGTGAACACAGCACGATCGCCCAGCGCTGCTCCTCGGGATCTGGCGCAGGGCGCTCCCAGCGCGACGGTGGTCTCGTCAACCGGCGCCGCCGGCTCCGAGCGGCTGCGGGTGAGGAACCGGCGGGCCGTCTGCTGGCGGCGCCACCGGCTGATCGCGACCGCGTGGCGACCTGGCGCACCCACGCGCTGGGGTCGTCGTACGCAGCCAGCGACCGCCAGCGCGGCCAGGCCTTGGCGTAGGCGTCCTGGGCCACGTCCTCGGCGGCGCGGCCAGATCGGTGATGGCGTAGGCGCAGGCCACGGTGCGCGCCGGTGGCGTCGTAGAACCGCGTGAAGTCGGCCCGCCGGTCCCCGGGCACCGCTCAGCCCTCAGCCGACGGGGTCGCGGAGGTCGAGCTGCCGGTCTCCTGGCCTTCCGGAGCGGTGCCGGCGGCCGCGGTCGCCACCGCGGCGCACCACCGTCCGGCCCGGTCGGCGAGCGCCTGCGGGTCGTCGGCGGCCGCGCGGTGATCTCCAGGGTGCAGCTGACCCAGGCGTCGCCGAACGGCCCCGGAACGCCACGCTGGCCCGGGCGCCGGATCGGCCGGCGGCCACCGACGGCTTGCCGTACGCCGCGGCGGGCGGCGCCGAGCAGCCGCTGGTCGCCGACCGCCCCGGCCAGCTCGCGCGCGGCGCGCCTGGTACAGGCGGCGCGAAGACCCCCCGCGCGCGATGCTCCCCGTCGGCGCCGGTGAACGCGCAGGAGAACTCGTGTGCGACGTCCCGCACGCCCGCCGTGAGCTGGGCGCGCTGCCCGCTGTCGTAGCTCGTCTGCCCCACCCGGCTCGCCACCCAGCGCCCTGCGGACGGCGTCGACGGGGACCTGGTCGCAGAAGGGTGCCCGAGGCGACGACGAGCGCGAGGCGTGTCGACCTCGGCCAGCGGGGTGCTGCGGGACCAACAGGCGAGGGCGGCGCCGTTCGAGGGCGGAGACCCGGCCCCTCCGAGCGCCACCGCTCACGGCCGCCGCCGTCGCCCGGCGGCGACGACGGCGGCGGTCGCGCGACCCATGCAGCCACCCTAACCACCGCCACGACGCCCTCCTCGGCGCGGGCCTCGCCGGCCCGGCATGCGCGGGCTGCAAGGGTCCACCGACTACCCTCATCAGAAGTGATCCGCTTCGACAAGGTCACCAAGACCTATCCCGGCCAGGCCCACCCGGCTCCTCGACCAGCTCACGGTCGACGTCGAAGGCCGAGTTCGTGTTCCTGGTCGGCGCCTCCGGCTCCGGCAAGTCCACCTTCCTGCGGCTGGTGCTGAGGAGGCCAGGCCGAACCAGGGCGGGTCTACGTCGCCGGCAAGGAGATCAACCGCCTGGCCGGGTGGAAGGTGCCCCGCCTGCCTGCGCCGCCAGATCGGCACCGTCTTCCAGGACTTCCGGCTGCTGCCCAACAAGACGGTCGCCGAGAACGTCGCGTTCGCGCCAGGTGATCGGCAAGTCAAGTCCCACATCCGGTCGATCGTGCGGAGACCCTCGGCTGGTCGGTCTCGAGGGCGGAGGCGCTTCCCCGACGAGCTGTCCGGCGGCGAGCAGCAGCGCGTGGCGATCGCGCGCGCCTTCGTGAACCGGCCGATGATCCTCCTCGCCGACGAGCCGACGAGCAACCTCGACCCCGCCACCTCGGTGGGCATCATGAAGCTGCTCGACCGCATCAACCGCGGCACCACCGTGCTGGCCACCGATCCAGCGTCGTCGACCAGATGCGCAAACGGGTCATCGAGCTCGAGCACGGCGTCCTGATTCGCGACCAGGCGCAGGGCGTCTACGGCTTCAGAACTGACCCACCGACCCCAGAGAGCCCCTCAATGCAGCTGCGTTACGTCTTCTCCGAGCTGGTCCACGGCCTCCGGCGCAACCTCACCATGCACCTGGCGGTCGTGCTCACCCTGTTCGTGTCGCTCACGCTGGTCGGCCTCGGTGTGCTGCTCCAGCGGCAGGCTGCCAAGGCGGAGGACTACTGGGGCAGCCAGCTGCAGATCACCGTCTACCTGTGCACGGCCTCCGACGACAACCCGTCCTGCTCCGGCGAGGTGACCAACGCCCAGCGCAAGGAGATCTTGGCCGTGGTCGAGGACAACCCGGAGGTCGCCGACTACTACTCCGAGCAAGGAGGTCGCCTTCGCGAAGGTCAGGGCTGCTCGGGCCGGAGAAGTTCACGGCCCGCACCCGCCCGTGACCGCCGAGGCCATGCCGGAGTCGGTGTGGATCGAGCTGAAGCAGCCCGACGAGTACGAGGGCATCGTGAGCGCCGTGCAGGGCCTCGACGGCGTCTCGCACATCCGCGACTCCCGCGACCTGCTCGCCCCGATCTACGGCTCCATCAAGGCGCTGCGCTTCGGCGCGCTCGCGACCGCGGTCTTCTTGGTGCTGGCGGCGCTGCTGCTGGTCGGCAACACCATCCGGCTGGCCGCCCTGGCCCGTCGGCGCGAGATCGGGATCATGCGGCTGGTCGCGCCTCCGCTCTACATCGCGCTGCCCTTCCTGCTGGAGGCGCTGGTCACCGCAGCGGCCGGGGTGGTGCTGGCCGGAGGAGCGCTGTGGGCATTCCTGCACTTCGGAATCGCCGAGCGGGCCGCGGACAAGCTCAAGTTCATGCCCTGGATCGGCATGCCCGACTACTGGCACGCGATGCTCTGGGTGGCCGTCCTCGGCCCGGTCTGACCGTGCTGCCGACACTCGTGCTGAACGGGGAAATACACGAAAGTCTGAGGTCGGTCCGCTACCGTCGAGGAGCCTCTTCTTCCCCAACTTGAAGGCAGACCGGTGCGTTCCTTCCCCCGTACCGCCAGCCGTCGCCTGCGCATGGGCGCGGTCACTGCGGCCAGTGCCCTGCTCCTCGGCGCGCTGACCATGCCCGTGGTCGCCCCGCTGAGCGCGCGCGCCGACGACCTCAAGGACAAGCAGCGCAGCGTGAAGCGCCAGATCGGCGCCGCCCAGGACCACCTCGAGGAGAGCAGTGCCCGGGCGCGGCGTACCGCCGCCCGGCTGGAGACCGCCCGCGCGGAGCTCGCGACCGCGCGCGACGCGCTGGGGGTGGCCCGAGCGCGGGTACAGGCGGCCCGGCTCAAGGACCGGCTCATGCAGGCCCGGCTGGACGCGGCGGTCGCCCGACTGACCCAGGCAAAGGTCCGACGTTACGACCGGTCAGCAGGCCGTGACAGACAAGCAGCAGGACGTCGCCACGATGGTGACCTCGATCTACGAGTACGGCGACCCCAAGCTGGTCGCCCTGGGCGCCCTGCTGCGCGCCGGTCCGCCGCCGACCCTAACCCGGCAGGCCAGGCCAACGAACGTGATGGTGGGGGACCAGACCCGGGCCTACGACGAGCTGCGCGCCGCCGAGGTGCTGCTGCGGGTGCGCCGCGAGCAGGTGCGCGCGGCCAAGCGAACCGCGGCCGACCGGCGCAGGACGCGGCCGACCAGCTCGCCGAGACCCAACAGCTGGAGCAGCAGGCCGAGACGGCCGCGGCGTCGTACGCCGCCTCCGTGGCCGAGCGGCAGTCCGCCCTCGGCGCGGCGCGCAAGGCGAAGGCCGCCGACCTGCGCAAGCTTCGGGCCCTCAAGGCCGAGGAGGACCGGATCGCCGCCATGCTGCGGCGCCGCGCCCAGCAGCAGCACACCCAGCAACAGCCGACCGGGCCCTCGGGGGGCTACCTCTCCTTCCCGGCCAACGGGCCGGTCACCTCGCCGTACGGCTACCGCATCCACCCGATCTACGGCTACTACGGTCTGCACGACGGCACCGACTTCGGCGCGGCCTGCGGCAGCCCGCTCTACGCCGCGGCGGACGGCACCGTCATCCAGTCCTACTGGAGCTCGATCTACGGCAACCGGCTGATCGTGGACTTCGGCGTCGTCAAGGGCGTGAGCCTCGCCGCCATCTACAACCACGCCACCCGCTACACCGTGGGCGTGGGCAGCCACGTGAGCCGCGGCCAGGTGATCGGGTATGTCGGCTCGACCGGCTGGTCCACCGGCTGCCACCTGCACTTCACGGTGATGGTGAACGGCCACACGGTGGATCCGATGACCTGGCTCTGAGGCTGCGCCGTTTGGCCCGCAACGGCAGCTCCGCGGCCGCAGCCTCTGCAGTTGTGGACCAAACGGCGCCGCGACACGCCCAGCACTCCCCTCACACCCCCCTGACACAATGCACCCCATGGCCAGGGAGCAGGGGCGCAAGCTCGTCGCGCAGAACAAGAAGGCGCGCCACGACTACCACATCGAGGACACCTGGGAGGCCGGGCTGGTCCTCCAAGGCACCGAGGTGAAGTCGCTGCGCGCCGGGCGCGCCTCCCTGGTCGACGGCTTCGCGGAGGTGGACGACCACGAGGTGTGGCTGCACAGCGTGCACATCCCCGAGTACACCCAGGGCACCTGGACCAACCACGCCGCCCGCCGCAAGCGCAAGTTGCTCCTGCACCGCAGCGAGATCGCCAAGATCGAGCGCAAGATCACCGACAAGGGCTACACCCTGGTCCCGCTGGCGCTCTACTTCAAGGACGGCCTGGCCAAGGTCGAGATCGCGCTTGCCCGCGGCAAGAAGACCTACGACAAGCGGCACTCGATCGCCGAGCGGGAGGCCAACCGCGAGAAGGAGCAGGTGCTCGGCCGCCGGCTCAAGGATGGGCTGAGCCCATGGACCACCCCGACCACCACCCCGACCACCGCCCCGACCACGTCGACCACTGGGAGGTCATCGCCGACGAGCGCCGGGCCCTCGCGGCGATGTTCGCCGGCCTGGACCCGCGGCAGCTGGCCACCCCAGCCTGTGCGGGGTGTGGACCGTCCGCGACGTGCTGGCCCACCTCGTCGTCCCCCTGGTGAGCACACCCGTCGACCTGGCCCGCGCCGGACTCACCTCTCGTGGCTCCTTCCACCGGTTCAACCGGGCCCTCGTGCGCCGGCAGGCGGAGCGGCCGACGGCCGACCTGGTCGCCGACCTGCGGGCCCGCGCCACCAGTCGCTTCACCCCGCCCGGCATGGACTGGCACGCCCCGCTCGCCGATCTGCGCATCCACGGCCTCGACGTGACCATCCCGCTCCGCCTCGACCTCGACCGGCCCCTCACCCCGTGGGCGGACGTGCTGGGGTTCCTGGTGGGCCCGAAGGCCACCCGCGGCTTCGTGCGCAAGGGCCGGCCGGAGCTTAGGTTCGAGGCGACCGACGTCGACTGGTCCCACGGTGAGGGATCCGTGGTGCGCGGGCCAGCCGCGGCGCTGGCCACCAGCCTCACCGGGCGACGGGCGCTCGACGACCGGCTGACGGGCAACGGTGTCGCCGCGCTGCTGGGCTGGCAGGGTCGCTGAGCGCCGTGAGCCACCCGGCGCCGCTGTGGCGGCGGCTCGGTCTCCCTGGGGTCTTCGACGCGCACACGCACTTCCTGCCGGCCCGCGTGATGGCCAAGGTCCGCGCCCACTTCGACGCCGCCGGTCCGCTCATCGGCCGCCCCTGGCCGCTGTACTACCGCGACTCCGACGAGGTCCTCGTCGAGACCCTGCGCGACCTCGGCGTACGCCGTTTCACGGCCCTGCCCTACGCCCACAGACCCGGGATGGCCGAGTGGCTCAACGACTGGGCCGCCGGCTTCGCCGACCGCGTCCCCGAGGCGCTGCTCTGCGCGACGCTCTACCCCGAGCCTTCGGTGGCGGGCTACGTCGCCGAGCGGCTCGCGGCGGGGACCCAGGTCGTCAAGGTGCATGAGCAGGTGGGCGGCTTCGACGTCTGCGACCCCCTGCTCGACACCGCCTGGGGTGTGCTGGCCGAGGCCGGGACGCCGATCGTGCTGCACGCCGGCTCCGGCCCGGTGGCGACGGAGCACACCGGGCCCGCCCCGGTCGCCGCCCTGCTCGCCCGGCATCCGAGGCTCCGGCTGGTCATCGCCCACGCCGGGGCGCCGGAGTACGCCGACTTCCTCGCTCTCGCCGAGGCGCACGAGCGGGTGCTGCTCGACACCACGATGGTGTTCACCGACTTCTTCGCGCAGCTGGGGGCGGCGTACCCGGCCGCCCTGCTGCCGCGACTGCGGGAGCTCGGGCTGTCCGGCAAGGTGCTGCTGGGCAGCGACTTCCCGAACATCCCCTACCCCTATGCCCACCAGCTCCAGGCGCTGGAGCGCCTCGAGCTGGGGGAGGACTGGCTGCGCGCCGTCCTCTGGCACAACGCCGTCGGGCTCTGGGGGGGCCGGAATAGCCGATGAGACCGGCCGGTTGAGCCGGGTAGACTCGGGTCTGCACAACTCAAGAGGGGCTGATCGGTTTCGACTTGGGACGTTTGTTCCAGGAGAAGCGGGTCGAGGAGCCAGCGACATCTCGTAAACGACCGCTGGAAACCATAAGTGCCAACGCTAAGCGCACTGACTTCGCTCTCGCCGCCTGAGCGGTGATCGAAGGGTCTGACCGGGCATCTGTCTCCGTCCCGGACCCAGGCCTCATCTAGGGGACTTGCCGGTCACTTCCTGCCGTAGGGGATGACCGGGACACTTTCTGCGGCTGAGTCCGTCGGCGAGGTGTCAGTGCCAGCGCCGGGGCTGAGAAGACGCCACCACTGACTGCGCCCGGAGAAGACCTGGTCCGACGCTCGAGGACGCGGGTTCGATTCCCGCCAGCTCCACTGCCGCAGAGCCGAGGGGGTACGCCGCACCCACCGTGGCGTACCCCCTCAGCTGCTCGTGACGGCCACGCCGTGCCGCTGCGGTCAGGAGCAGAGCTGAGCCGAGTTCGGCTGCTGGCTCTGGAAGGCCGAGAACTTGTGCTGCTCGTCGAGGGTCCAGTCCGCGACCGAGTTCGCCGAGGAGTCGTAGTAGGAGAAGCCCGCGCCGCCCAGCGCGACCATCTGCTGGTAGCTGTCCGCGATCCAGCCCGGCCGGTCCAGCGCCGCCTGGTCGGACTGGCCGGTCTCCCCGAGCGCCCAGGCCGTCCCGTGCGCCGCCGACCAGGCTGCCATCTTCTGGAAGTACTCCGAGAGGTCCAGATGACGGGTCCCGGTGCGGCCGTTGCGGGTGACGCCGAAGTCGTTGTAGGCGTCGATGGCCAGGATGTCGATGTTGTCGTCGCCGGGCCACTTCGAGGCCACCGTGTCGGTGTCGTTGCCGTAGGTGTTCCACCCGCTGTAGATCACCGAGAAGGCGACGTTGTCGGTGCGCGCGTGGATGATCGGCGCGATCTGCTGCTGCATCGCGACCCACTGGCTCATGTCACCGTCGCCCTCGGGCTCGTGGTGCACGGCCAGCCACACCGGGCCCGGCACGGTCGCCAGCGCGTCGCCGAGCTGCTCGACCCAGGCGTTGCCGTCGCCGGCGGCCATCTCGCTCCAGCTCAGCGGCTCCTTGAAGCTGATCCAGGGCAGTCGGCCCAGGGCCAGGTCGGCCTTCGCCTGGTTGACGGCGCCGTTGATCTGGCCGGCCTGGAAGTAGGTCCGGTGCAGGGCGAGACGATGGCCAAGCTCACCTTCGCGGGTCCCGAGGTCGGAGGTGCCGTTCACGGCCGCGCCGAGGTAGGTCAGCCCCGCGGGCGGGATGCCCATCGAGTCGGCGACGCAGCTGCCCGGCGGCGGGGGCTGGATCGTCGAGGTCTGCGTGAGCGAGACGTCGTCGACGAGCAGGGCGCCGCGCGTGGCCATCTTGCGGCCGACCACGGCGACCGTGAGCCCGTTGCTCGTGGTGGGGGAGAAGGTGAGCCGGACGCGCTTCCAGCTGCCGGTGGCGTTGAAGGCCACCGTGTGCTGCTTGACCCGCTGACCGCCGGCCATCTCGCGCACGCGCAGGCGCCCGCTCACCGGGTTGCGGGTCGCCCGGACGAACGCGGTGAGGGTGTACGTCGCGAGGGTATCGGCCGTGGCCACGACCGGGTCCTTGGTACGGAAGACCATGCGACCCTTCACGGCCATCTTGAGCCGGGCCGAGTAGGTGCCGCTGTGCGCGGGGCGGGTGGCGTCGTACAGCTGCCGCTTGCGGTTGGTCCGCCAGCCGGCGGTGCCGGTCTCGAAACCGCCGTTCTGCATCAGCTCCAGCGTGACGTCCGCTCGGGCCGGGGAGGCGAGCAGCGCGGGGAGGACAGTCCCCGCCAGCAGCGCCACGCCGAGGACGGCGCGGGTGAGGCGAGCCCAGATGTGGGGGCGGGCAGGCCGGTGCTGCTGACGGCGGGGGCGGTCACTGTGGGGGTCCTCCTGTGGGGGTGACCCCATGCAAACCCTGGCGCGCGCGCCGTGAGCGGTTCCGGAATCCCTTTACCTACCGGGCGGCACTGGTCTAGGCAGGTGGGTCGCGACGACGGCAGGACCGCGCGGCACAATGGCCCCATGAGTCACTCCACCGACGCCCCGACGGTGCCCGAGCCGATCGCCTGGCAGCCCTCCGGCGACTACACCGACATCGTCTACGAGACGACCGCGGACGGCATCGCCAAGATCACGATCAACCGGCCAGAGGTCCACAACGCCTTTCGACCGCAGACCCTCATCGAGGTGTCGGACGCGCTGATGACCGCGCGCGAGGACGAGTCGGTCGGTGTGATCATCCTGACCGGGGCCGGCGACAAGGCGTTCTGCTCCGGCGGCGACCAGCGGGTGCGGGGCGACTCGGGGTACAAGACCGACGAGGCGGCGACCGGCCGGTTCCACGTCACCGACCTGCACGTGGCGATGCGGCGCTGCTCCAAGCCGATCGTGGCGATGGTGGCGGGCTGGGCGATCGGCGGTGGCCATGTGCTGCACCTGGTCTGTGATCTGACCATCGCCGCCGACAACGCGCGCTTCGGGCAGGTGGGCCCGAAGGTCGGGTCTTTCGACGGGGGCTACGGCGCGTCGATCCTCTCCGATCTGGTGGGGCCGAAGAAGGCCAAGGAGATCTGGTTCCTCTGCCGGCAGTACGACGCGCAGCAGGCGCTCGACATGGGCCTGGTCAACACCGTCGTCCCGCTCGCCGACCTCGAGGCCGAGACCGTGCGCTGGTGCCGGGAGATGCTCGCGCTGTCGCCCTGGGCGCTGCGGCTCTCCAAGCTGTCCTTCCACGCCCATGAGGACGGCTACGCCGGCATCCAGCAGCTCGCTCACGACGCCAACCTGCTCTTCTACGGGCAGGCCGAGGCGCAGGAGGGCCGCGAGGCCTTCAAGGCCAAGCGCACCCCGGACTTCACGCAGTTCCCGCGCCGGCCCTGACTCGAGCGACAGCCGGGCCCGCCGGTGGAGCATCTGCCGCGGGCTTGTGGTGGGTGAGTGTCAGGTATACCGGGCACTTACCCACCACAGCAGCGCAGGAGTCAGGGGTGGAGGCAAACGGACGAGTTCTCGGGTGCCGCGCGCCCGCGGTCGTTCCTGGAGACCGTCTGCCTCACTAGGGTGCCCGTGTGACCACTCGAGGCAGAGTCCGCGGCCTCCTGGCGTGGGCTGCTGCCGTCGCGGCCATCGTCGTCGCCGCCACGGTCGCGTCCCCGGCAGCCGCCCACGACGAGCGGCCGACCCGTCAGCTGGTCGGCACCGGCACGGTACCGACGTACCGCGCGACCGGCGCGGCGCTGCTGGTGTGCAAGACCGACCGGGCCGACTTCGAGTCGCGGATCGCGGCGTTTCCCGCCGACCTCAAGGCCGAGAACCTTCGGCTGTTCGACGAGTGTCAGCGCGGCGGCTACCGCGACCTGCAGGCGGCCGTGGACTCGGTCACCGGGGCCGGCCAGACCATCAAGATGCTGCCGGGGCTCTACCAGGAGCTGCCCAGCCAGGCGCCGCCCTCGGGCGAGTGCGCGAACCTGGTGGGGATCCGCACGTCGGCGCTCTACCACTATCAGGTGCTGACGCTGGAGCAGCAGATCCGGTGCCCGCACAACCAGAACCTTGTCGGCATCTTCAACATCGACGCGCTGCAGATCGAGGGCACCGGGGCCGAGCCTACGGACGTCGTGCTGGACGGGCAGTACGAGAAGCTGAACGTCCTGCGCGCGGACAACGCCGACGGCTTCTACCTCCGCAACATGACCGTCCAGCGCAGCCAGTTCAACGCCGTCTACATCATGGAGACCGACGGCTTCGTCATCGACCACGCCGTCGGTCGCTGGAACGACGAGTACGGTTTCCTCACCTTCGCCGTCGACCACGGGCTCTACACAGAGGCGGAGGGCTACGGCAACGGCGACTCGGCGTTCTACCCGGGCGCCGCGTCCGACATCAACAAGGGCCGGGGCTACGACGTCCCACGCTATGCCGTGGAGATCCGCGACAGCTACGGCCACGACAACATGCTCGGCTACTCCGGCACCGCGGGCGACTCGGTGTGGGTGCACGACAGCGTCTTCACGAACAACTCAACCGGCATCTCCACCGACTCGGCCTTCCCGGACCACCCCGGGATGCCGCAGAACCACTCGCTGTTCGAGAACAACATCATCGCCAACAACAACCACGACTACTACGGCTACTTCGGCGACGGCACCTGCCAGAAGCCCTATGCCGAGCGCGGCTACGAGGACGGCGTGGTCTGCCCGGTGGTGGGCGTGCCCGTCGGTGCCGGCGTCATCAACCCCGGCGGCAACTACAACGTCTGGCGCGGCAATCACGTCTACGGCAACGAGCTGGCCGGCTTCGTCACCAGCTGGGTGCCCGGCTTCGTGCGCGCCGACAACGGGATCGCGGCGCAGTTCGACACCTCGCATCACAACCGCTACCTGGACAACCACATGGGCGTCACCGAGGACGGCGCGGCCGCCCCGAACGGCGCCGACTACTGGTGGGACGGCCAGGGCATCGCGAGCTGCTGGCGCACGGCTTCGGACAGCGTCGACGTCGCCTCCAACATCGGGCCGCTGCCCACTTGCGGTGCCGACGACCTGCCGGCCGCCACGGCGAGTCGGCGTCTCCTGGGTGAGCCGACGGCGACGCTGAAGATGTACGTCTGCTCCGGCTACAGCCTGCAAGGCGGGTCGATGCCCGGCTCCTGCGACTGGTGGGGAGCGTACGGCGCCCGCGGGCTCGAGCGGATCGAGGTGCGCTGGGCAGTCGGCGAGGCGGTGCTCGTGGTGCTGCTCCTGCTCGGCCTGCTGGTGCGCCGCGCGCGCGGTCGGGGGCTGCCCGCCGTCCTGCTCGTGGCCGCCGGGATGGGCGTCGTCATTGGCGGGGTCTGGCTCGTCGACCCGCGCATCGAGGCGGCCGGGCTCGCCGTCGCCGGCGTCGGGTGGCTGCTGGCCGGGGTCCTGCTCCGACGCGCCGGCTCCAGCAGACTCGGCTGGCTGAGCGTGCTGATCGGGCTCTTCGCGCTCGCAGGCGCCGTCGACCGGGGGCTGGTGATGCTTCCGTACCTTCCGGTCTCACCCGCGTTCCTGCGCATCGTGACGGAGTACGTCTGGGTCTGCGCGGCCCTGGTCGGCATCGTGCTCGGTCCGCGCCGGCGACGGCGTACTCCCGAGGCCGCCGGCGAGGCGGCGGTGCCGGTCGGCTGACCGGGCGGTCAGAGACCGGTCCGGACCGCCCGCCGGGTCAGCCGCGGGGCGGGCGCAGGGGCAGGTGGAAGAGCTCGCGGTCCAGCTTCGGCTCGACCGTGGTGAGCTGGTTGAGCTGGTCGACGGCGTGCGGAGCGCACAGCTGCCAGGCGACCTGGGCGCCGACCGGACGTAGGAAGAGGCTCTCCTCGCGGGTGAGTCGCCGCGAGCACAGCGCGCACGCGAACGTCTCGGGCTCCCCGAGCGGATCGGTCCACTCCTGCCAGCAGCGACGGCACAGGATCCCCGAGTCGTCGACCAGCGCCACGTCGCCGGGGTGGTAGCTGAACCGCACGCCCAGATGGGGGGCGTCAGCGGGGTCGGAGTCCGCCCTCTCGGGGTCGACGAGCCCGGTGACGGGCCGCCCGCAGCAGTCGCACCGCAGCTTCGACATGGTCACGAATTGATCGGACCTTTCTATTGACAGGGCCCCCACTATATAAGAGTCTGCGCATGTTAGTGACCGGCATCACACCCCCTGGAGCGCCGATGACCACAGTTCCTGACCAGGTACTCGACTGCACCGGCCTGCAGTGTCCACTGCCGGTCATCAAGACCTCGCAAGCGGTCAAGACGCTCGCCGTCGGGCAGGTCTTGGAGCTGCTGGCCACCGACCCCGGCGTCGAGCCCGACATGAACGCCTGGACCCGCCGCACCGGCAACGAGCTGGTCGGGATCAGCAAGGACGGTGACGTCTTCCACGTCCTCATCCGCCGAGCCAAGTGAGGCGCCCATGTGGACCGGTGAGGGCGAGGCCAAGATCCTCTACGTGATGACGCACGGGGTGAACGACCCCGGGCGGTGCGCTACTCCGTTCTTCCTGGCCGCCTCGGCGGCGGCGATGGAGTCGGAGGTGATGATCTACTTCACGATGTACGGTCCACAGCTGCTGCAGAAGGACGTCATCGACAAGATCGGGCCCAAGGGCGACCAGGGCCAGAAGCTGCGCTACTTCATCGAGCAGGCCACCGCGCTCGACGTCAAGCTGCTGGTCTGCCAGCCCTCCCTGGATCTCAACGACCTCGCCATCGAGGACCTCCTCGACGACGTCGGGATGATCGGCGGGGCCGCGTTCAACGACCTCGCCGCCGAAGCCGACGCCGTCATCTCCTTCTGAGGCCGCCATGACTTCGACCATCGACACCGACGGCGGGGCGGCGGCCGAGACCCACTCGGCGTACTTCAAGAACGTCGACCCGGCCGGCTTCCCGGAGGTCTCTCACGAGGAGAAGGCGCGGCTCTTCGACGAGGTCAAGGCCGACATCCGGTTCCACGACTACCTCTACGGCTGCTACGAGTGCGGCATCTGCGTCGCGGTCTGCCCGTCGGCGAAGTTCTACGACTTCAGCCCACGGCGGATCGCGCAGGCCGCCGCGCGCGAGGACGTCGAGCTGGTGTACCAGCAGATGCAGGAGGACATCTGGGAGTGCTCCCAGTGCTTCTCGTGCCTGCGCTGCCCGCGCGGGAACAACCCCGGCGGCATCGTCACCATCATGCGCGAGGTCGCGCTGAACAACGGGCTCGCCTCCGCCAAGGAGGCGCTCGGCGGCTACTCCCGCATCATCTACAAGATCATGTCGACCGGCACCCAGGTCTCGCCGGACATGCTCCAGCGCGACGCGTTCCCCGACTGGGGCCCCGAGACCGGCGACGTGTCCGACAACCTCGACCTGTGGCGGCGGGCGCTGCCCTCGGAGACACTGCACACCACCTCCACCGGGTGGGACGTCGCCGACCGCACCCTGGTCGAGCTGTACCTCATCTGGCTCACCACCGGAGCCCTGGACATGATCCAGGAGATCGACCCAGGGCTGCACTCGATCCTCCAGGAGATCATGGAGGAGCGGCTCGAGGACGAGGAGATCGAGCTATGACCATCCCCATCGAAGCCCTGATGCAGAAGAAGGCCGCGGGCTTCACCCACACCGAGGGCCGCTACCCCGACTTCCAGCACGAGCTCGCCGAGCTGGAGAGCGCCGGGGAGATCGTGGTCCAGAAGATCGAGGGCGACGTGGTGGAGGTGCCGACCAAGTTCGGCCGCCCCAAGCGGATCCAGAAGGGGCACCTCTGGCACCACAAGTCCTGCGGGCAGTGCGGGCACATCCCGGGCTACTCCACGTCGATCTTCTGGATCATGCGCAAGCTCGGCTACGACTACGAGGACCCGCGCGACCAGACGTCCTGCACCGCCTGGAACTACTACGCCAGCGCCACCTCCAACGCCGCGGCCCAGGCGGCGGTCGCGGTCCGCAACTTCGCGGCGGCGTACGAGACCGGCTACTACCCGCTGATCCACTGCGGCACCTCCTACGGCCACTACAAGGAGGTGCGCCACGAGCTGCTGGCGCACCCCGAGCTCCGGGCCGAGGTGCGCAAGGTGATGGAGAAGCTCGGCAAGCCGCTGGTGCTCCCCGAGGAGATCGTCCACTACTCCGAGTGGCTCTACGCCATGCGCCACGAGATCGCCGCGGCGCAGGTGCGCGACGTCTCCAACATCGCGGTGACGGTGCACCCGGCCTGCCACTACTACAAGCTCGTCGAGGGCGACGCGATCTTCGACCCCGACGTGTACGGCGGGCAGCGCACGGCGGTCGTCACCGGCCTGGCCCAGGTCCTGGGCGCGGAGGTCCGCGACTACTCCACCTGGTTCGACTGCTGCGGCTTCGGATTCCGGCACATCCTGGTCCAGCGCGACTTCACCCGCTCCTTCGCCACCATGCGCAAGATCGAGCGGATGAAGGAGGAGGCCGACCCCGACGTCGTGCTCACCCACGACACCGGCTGCGTCACCACGCTCGACAAGAGCCAGTTCGCCGCCCAGGCCCACGACCGCAACGTGGGGGTGGCGGTGCTCAGCGAGGCGCAGTTCGCCGCGCTGGCGATGGGCGCACACCCCTACAAGGTGTGCCAGCTGCACTGGCACTCGGCCAACTACAAGCCGATGCTGGAGAAGATGGGCATCGACCACGAGGCCGCATGGGCGGAGTTCCAGGCCGATCTGAAGCGCTTGGAGCGCGGCGAGAAGCAGTACCTCGACTGGGACGACATGGACTGAGCGGTCCCACGCTCCCCTCGGCACCACCTGCTGACCTGACACATCCGAAATCGACCGCAAGGTCCCGACGCGAGGAACCGAAATGACCTCGGAGACTGTTGTCGTCATCGGCGGCGGACCGGGCGGCCTGCGGGCCGCCCGTGGCGTCGCTGAGCTGGGCGCGTCCGTGGTGCTGCTGGAGAAGGACGAGCGCCTCGGCGGCACGCCCATCCGCGAGAACTACGCCGGCCTCACCCCGCACGGCCTCAAGGCCGAGCCGCTCATGAACCAGATGGCGGAGGCGGTGACCTCGAACCCCCACGCGGACGTGCGGCTGCAGACCACGCCGGTCGCGCTGAGCGGGGAGCCGGGCAGCTTCACCCTCACCGTGTCCGGCCCCGACGGGACCAGCGACATCGAGTGCGGTGCCATCGTCGTGGCGACCGGCTTCCAGCACTTCGACCCTGGGCGCGAGACCCAGATGTATGGCTACTACGAGTTCGACGACGTGATCACACTGCCGGACCTCGAGGCCATGCTGAAGGTCGAGAACGTCGTCCGCCCGTCCAACGGGGAGGCCCCGAAGTCGCTCTGCTTCGTGCAGTGCGTGGGGAGCCGCGACCGGAGGATCGGCAACGAGTACTGCTCCAAGGTCTGCTGCGGCGTCGCCTCGAAGGAGGCGATCGAGGTGCGCGAGCTGCTGCCCGACTGCAAGGTCTACATCTTCTACATCGACATGCGGATGTACGGCTACTGGGAGAACGAGATCTACTGGAAGGCCCAGGAGAAGCAGCACGTCCAGTACGTCAAGGGCGTGATCACCGAGGTGCTGCCCAAGGGCGACGGGCTGGTCGTCCGCGGGGAGGACACCACGATGGGCCGCCCGATGGAGCTGCCGATGGACATCGTGGTGCTGTCGGTGGGCATGGAGCCGTCCCAGGGCACCCGCGAGATGGCCCCGATGCTCGGCATCGACGCCAACCGGTTCGGCTTCATCGACGGCCCCGAGGCCCCGCTCGACCCGGTGGCGACCAGCCGGCCGGGCATCTACGCGTGCGGGGCGGCGCTTGGCCCGGCCGACCTCGAGGACTCGGTCTCCTCCGGGGCGAACGCCGCGATGAAGGCGGTCGGCTTCGTGCGCGGCCTGGTGCAGGCGGGCTGACCGTGTCCGTGCAGGTCGTCGACAACCCGGCCGCGCTCGAGTTCTTCGAGCAGGTGCTGGCCGCGGTCTCGCGCGAAGAGCTCGCCGAGATCGCCGACGACGTGCGCGCCAAGTCCGACGCCATGCGGGCCCTGGTGGGCGAAGATCCCACTCGGCTCGACTATGCCGGCGTGCGCGAGCTGCTGGGCTGGGTGTTCTGCACCCGCCGGCACGTCGACAAGGTGATGGCCTTCGTGACGCCCGAGGAGTTCGGCCGCGGCCTGGAGGACCTGCTGCACGGGGCGGACCCGCTCGCCGCCCGGTACGACCGGTTCCGGGAGCTGTTCGTCGACCGCCCCGACGCGGCCGCCGACCTGCCGGGGGAGCTGCTGCACTTCCTCGACCCCGACCGGTACTGGCTGTGGACCCGCTGGGTGTGGGACCCGGACGCCGACACCGGCGCGCTTCGCCTGGTGACCACCGACGAGGTCGGCCTCGACGCGCCCACGCCCGGAGAGGGCTACTACGCCGTGGGCGAGGCGATGGCCATGTTGGAGGCCAACGGCAAGGCGGTCGGATTCACCTCGATGGGGGCCGGCCTCTTCGGCACCGACGTGTTCCTCGCCGGGGTCTACGCGACGTACATGTACACGGTCCTGCAGATGCGCTTGAGCCGTGAGTTCACCAAGGTGATGCCCCCGCTGCCGGGCCTGGTCCGGCGGCTGCTCGGCGTCCACGCCACCCCCGCCAGGAGGTCCTGATGCCCGTCGGAGGCCACAAGGTCCCGCCCACCGCGGTCGAGTTCGAGACGGCCACCGTCGCCTCGACGATCAGCGGGCGTGAGGTCGAACTCGAGGGCATGTGGAACCGGATGTTCGAGCCCCGGGTGATGACGGACTACGGTCCGGACGGGTTCGCGCGGCTCAACGAGCTCGACGGCGCCCAGTCGCTGGAGTGGTGCTACGGCTGCGGCAAGTGCGTCCCGGTCTGCCCCGTGGACCTGGTCGGGGAGTACGGCCCCCGCAAGCTGCACCGGATGGTGCAGACCGGCGGCGACCTGCTCACCAGCGACGAGATCTGGAAGTGCACCACCTGCGCCAACTGCCTCCGGGTCTGCCCGAAGGAGGTGAACATGATCGAGATCATGCCGGCGGTGCGAGCCGAGGCGACCCAGCAGGGCAACGTGCCGGCCGAGCTGCAGACGGTCTTCGAGCAGACCTTCCGTCAGGGCAACGCGCTGGGCGCCAACCCGCGTCGCCGGCCCGCGTGGACCAAGGGCGCCGGCGTTCCGGTGCGCGAGCTGCCGAAGGACCCCGCCCCCGTCGACGTGCTGTTCCTCGTCGAGGACTACTGGAGTTACCACCCGCGGGGCCAGGAGGCGGCGCAGGCCTTCGCCCGGGTGATGACGGCCCTCGGCATCGACTTCGCGATCCTCGGAGCCGAGGAGAAGACGCTCGGCGACTCCCAGCGGCTGGCCGGCGAGCAGGGCCTGTTCGAGGCGCTGATGGAGGAGATGACCGCGACCCTCGACAAGTACGAGTTCACGCGCATCGTCACGCCGGACCCGCATGCCTTCAACGCCTTGATGAAGGAGTACCCCAAGCACGGGCACACCTACGAGGCGTTGCACTACACCCAGCTCCTGGCGCCGCTCGTCGGCCAGCTGGAGTTCATCGGCTCGATCGACGCGAAGGTCACCTTCCACGACCCGTGCTACCTCGGCCGACACAACGGCGAGTACGACGCGCCGCGCACGCTGCTCCAGGCGATCCCGGGTGTCGACCTGGTGGAGATGGGCCGCTGCAAGGCGGCCGCCTACTGCTGCGGCGGCGGTGGCGGCGGCATGTGGCTGGACGGCTTCATGAGCGACCACGTGTCCGAGCGGCTGTCCGAGCGCCGGGTCCGAGAGGCCGCGGAGGCCGGCGCGGACATCCTCGCGGTCTGCTGCCCCTACGAGGTGTCCCGCTTCTCCGACGCCGGCCAAGTCCACCGGCAACGAGAGCCTCCAGGTGCTCGACATCGCCGAGATGCTCGACACCGCGATGGGCAGCCCCGGCAAGGCGGGCGAGTGAGGACCATCGACTTCGGGAGGGCATCGGCGGTGCGCAGCCAGTCGGTCTGGCACGCGCTCGCCGCGTCGATGAGCGCGGGCGACCAGCCGGTGCTCTCCTTCGTCCAGCCGGGGAGCCCTACGTGTGCCTCGGCTACCACCGCGATCTCGCCGAGGTCGACACCGACTACTGCTCCGCGGCCGGCCTTCCGGTGTTGCGCCGGATGGTGGGTGGTGGCCCGGTCTACCTCGACAGCGACCAGCACTTCTTCCAGATCACAGTGCCGGCCGCGTCGGTCCTGGCCGCCGCTCGACCGCGCTCGCCGGGCTGCTGGCGCCGGCTGTCGAGGCGCTGCGCGAGCTCGGCGTCCCCGTCGAGCTGGACGCCTTCGGCGAGATCACGCTCGGCGAGGCGAAGGTATGGGCACGGCGCCGGCCAGATCAACGAGGGCGTGACGGTGGTGGGCAACCTCATCACCGGCTTCGACCACAACCGGGCCACTCGAGTGGTGCGGCTGAGCGACCGGCTGCGCGGCGAGGTGCACGCGCTGATGGACTACGTGGCCCCGACGCCCGTGCGGACGTCGCCGCGTGGAAGCAGGCCATGGTCGCCGCCTACGCCCGTCACTTCGGCACCGCCACCGCGGATGCGATGACGGCGCAGGAGGAGGTCGCGCTGGCGGAGTACGACCGGCTGCTCGTGGACCCGGAGTTCGTGGCCGGCACCCGCCGACCTGCCCGGGCCGTGCGGACCATCAAGATCCGCGCCGGCGTGTGGGTGCTGGAGTACCACCCCGACGCCGACGACGAGCGGCACGTGGTCGTGACGGTGGCGGGCGGAGTCATCCGGCGCGCGAGCGGCGACCTCCCCGACGGGGTGGTCGGACTCGACCTGGCTCGGGCCGCCACCATGTTCGAGCAGACCGGCTCGTTCGCGCCCCTGGCGGCGGCGCTCAGCTCGGCTCAGGCGGAGGTGGCGGCGATGACCCAGGACCGGACGACGAGCGACCTCGACGTGGCCGGCTACGCGATCCGCCTGGACCGTGGCTACCACACACCCACCCACCAGTGGCTGCTGGCAGTCGGGGACCGGGTCCGGATCGGGCTCGACGCGCTCACGGCCGACACCTACGGTGTGCTCGCCCAGTTGCTCCTCCCGGCTCCCGGTGACCGACTCCAAGCCGGGTCGGCGTACGGCAGCCTCGGGCGGCCAGGTTCGTGGGGCCCCTGGTGGCCCCGTGCGACGGCGTGGTGGTGGCGGTCAACGGCGCGGTCCTCGACGACCCGGAGCTGGTGATCCGCGAGCCGTACGACGGCGGCTGGCTGGTCGAGCTGACGCGGGACGGCGCGGGCCAGGTCGCCGACACGGTCGCGGGCGAGGCGGCGCTGGCGTGGTACCAGGCGGCGGTGGCCGAGCACCGCGAGAAGGGGCTGGTCGCCGAATGACGATGTCTCCGGCCCCGCCGCGCACCAGCCCCGGCTTCGACGTCCGCACCCGCAACTTCGGCGGGGTCATGGACTTCACGCCCTGGCCTCAAGCAGTGGAGCACCTCGGAGTGGACGCCCGAGAACCCGCGCCGGTTCCTGCCCATCTCTGTCACCGGGTCGGCGTGCGCGCTGTCGTGCGATCACTGCCAGACCAAGGTGCTGGACGGCATGGCGGGCATCCCCGCGGGAGAGACCCTCTTCGACACCGCTGCCCGGCTGCAGGCCACGGGCAGTAAGGGGCTGCTGGTGTCCGGTGGCTCCACCCGCACCGGCGGGTGCCGCTGCGGCCGCACCTGGAGCACGCCCGCATCCGCGAGGAAGCTCGGCATGTCGGTCATCGTGCACTCGGGCGTGGTGTCCCGGAGCTGGCGCGCCAGCTCGCCGACGCCGGCGTCGACGGCGTGATGCTCGACATCATCGGTGCCGACGAGACCATCCGCGACGTCTACCACCTCCCGCTGACCACGGCGGACTTCGACGAGTCGCTGAGGGTGCTCAGCGACCAGCGGCTGCGCATCATCCCGCACATCGTCCTCGGCCTCGCACTACGGCACGATGCTCGGCGAGCAGCGGCCCTGGAGATCGTGGCCGCGCACGACGTGAGCACCCTCATCCTGGTGGTGCTGGTGCCGCTGGTGGGCACGCCCATGGCCGACCTGCCGCCGCCGCCCGCCGACGAGGTCGCCGACTTCTTCGATCTTGCCGGATGACTTGCCTGTCGAGCTCCCGGTCAACCCGGCTGCGCCCGCCCGCTCGGACAGATGAAGGTCGACCTTGACCAGGCCGCCGTCGACCTGGGCCTGAACGGCATCGCGTTCCCCGCCGACGGCGTGATCGGGTACGCCGAGTCGCGCGGTGTCACGGCGCGGCGGTTCGAGTACTGCTGCTCGCTCACCTGGACCGGGGACGAGGAGCTCGCGACTGTGGAGGTGGGTCTGTGACCGACCGGGCCTCCTTCTCCGTCCACCAGCACGACTGGCGGCTCCTCGTCGACGACGACGCCGGCGCTGCCGAGGGGCTGGCGCTCGACGAGGCCCTGATGGGAGGTGTCTCCCGGGAGGCTGCCGAGCGCCGGCCCACGCTCCGCCTCTACACCTATGCCAGTCACGCCGCGCTCGTGGGGCGGTACCAGACCCTTGCCGCCGAGGTGGACCTCGAGGCCTGCGCCCGCACGGGGACGGCGGTCAGCCGCCGCCCCACCGGGGGAGGTGCCATCGTCATGGGCGCGGGGCAGCTCGGCGTCGCGCTCACCCTGCCCGCATCGGCCGCCCGGCCCAAGGACCTCATCGTCGAGCTGGGCCAAGGCGTCGTCACCGGGCTGGCCAAGCTGGGCGTGGCCGCCGAGTTCGGGGGCAAGAACGACCTCATCGCCGGTGGCCGCAAGATCGCCGGGCTCGGGCTGTACGCCGACGAGCAGGGCGGCCTGCTCTTCCACACAAGCCTGCTGGTGGACCTCGACGTGCCGTTCATGCTGGAGGTGCTCCGCGTGCCCGCGGCGAAGCTCGCCGACAAGGCGGCCCTGGCGGTCGGCGAGCGGGTGACCACCGTCCGGCGCGAGCTCGGGTCGCCCATCCCCGTGGGCGAGGTGCGGGCCGCCGTGGCGGACGGCTTCGCCTTCCGGTTCGGCGTCGCGCTCGAGGCCGACCACCCGACCGAGGCGGAGGAGGCGCGGGCCGCCGAGCTGGTGCGGAGCAAGTACGCCCACGACCGGTGGCTCCACGAGCAGCAGGCCCAGCCCAACGGGACGGGCACCGCGGTCTTCCGCTCACCCGAGGGCACGGTCCGGGTGTTCGTGGCAGCGCAGGCCAGCCTGACCAAGAGCGTGATGTTCTCGGGCGACTTCAACGTGCTCCCCGCGGGGTTGCAGCAGCTCGAGGTGGACCTGCGCTGGCGTCGACTGGAGCCGACCACGGTGGCCGCGTTGGTGGGCGAGGTCCGCCGCCAGTTCCCCGACGACCTGGGCTGGCAGCGAGACGACGACGTGGTCCAGGCCCTGTTGGAGGCAGGCTCCCGCGCCGTGGGCCACGAGGCTGCCCACCCGGTGCGGCCCGAAGGATCGTGCTACTTCCCCGAGGCAAGGAGTACCTCGTGAGCGACACCCTGCTCCCGCTGGTGGATCTGGCCGGGCCGACCGAGCTGCGGATCAGCCCCGAGTGGGTCCGCATCTCGATGGCCAGCGCCTATGCCCTGCGTTTCCGTTCGGGGCGGTTCACTCGGGACTTCGACTTCGGCGGCATCAACCTGCTGCTCAACTACGACGAGGGCTGCCTGTCCGACTGCGGCTACTGCGGCCTGGCGCGCACCCGCCCGGGCACCTACGAGGACAAGTCCTTCATCCGGGTTGACTGGGAGCTGGTCAACACCGACGAGCTCATCGACCGGATGGTGCGCTTCGGGGACAAGCTCACCCGACTCTGCATCTCGATGGTGACGCATGGCCACGCCTACCGCGACACCGTCGAGATCACCCGCCGGATCGTCGATCGGGTGCAGGCTCCGCTCTCGATCCTGGTCGCCCCGCCGACCCTCAACCGCGAGCGGCTGGAGGAGTTCAAGAGCCTCGGCGTCGACATGATCGGGATCGGCCTGGACGCCGTCACCGAGGACCTGTTCCGCAACCTGCGCACCGAGGTGCCCCAGGGTGGACTCAAGTGGACCAAGTACTGGGAGGTCGTGACCGACTCCCGCGAGATCTTCGGGCCGTGGAAGGTCAATGTGCACACCCTGGTCGGGCTGGGCGAGCGGGACGTCGACCTGGTCGACCTGTTCGTGAAGCTGCGCGACCAGCAGATCTACTCCTACCTGTTCTGCTTCAACCCCGAGCCGGACTCGCGGATGGGGGAGATGCCGAAGAGCACGATCACCCGCTGGCGCCGGGTCCAGCTGGCGCGGCACCTGGTGGAGGAGGAGGGGTACGACCTCGACTCGTTCACCTTCGACGAGGAGGGCAACCTCACCGACCTGGGCGAGGACCTCGCCACCGTCGACGCCGCCATCGACTCGGGCATCCCGTTCGTCACCAACGGCTGCCCGGGCGAGGACGGCCAGCCCGGCTGCACTCGCCCCTACGGCTCCTACCGCCCCAGTGAGCCCTTCCGCGACTTCCCGTTCCTGCCCGAGGACCACGACCTGGCCGAGATCCGCGAGCAGCTCGCCCTGCCCAAGACGCTCATGCACACCCCCGCAACCGAGGAGAACTGAATGCGCATCGTCGTAGCGATGAAGGCGGTCCCCGATCTCGTCGAGGAGCTCGAGATCAACGACGACGAGACCGACGTCGACCGTGAGTACCTCAAGTTCGTCCTGAGCGAATGGGACGACCAGGCGCTCGAGGAGGCCCTGCTGTTCAAGGAGGCCGGCGCCGCCGAGGTCGTCGCCGTCGCGCTGGCCGACGACACCGACATCGACCAGGCCCTCTACACCGCCTTGGCCAAGGGCGCCGACCGCGCCGTCAAGATCGAGGGCGGCTCGGGGGCGAGCACGCGCGCTCGGGCTGCCGCCCTCGCGGCGTACCTCGCCCAGGAGCCGGCCGACCTCGTCCTCACCGGGGTTCAGTCGGTCGACGACCTCGACGGCCAGCTGCCCTCGGCCCTCGGCGCGATGACCGGGCACCCGCACGTGTCGGTCGTGGCGAACCTGGAGGCCTCCGGGGGAGGCGTCACCGTGCGACAGGAGTACGCCGGCGGCGTCTCCGCCGACATCGAGGTGGCCTTGCCCGCAGTGATCGGCATCCAGGCCGCCCACGCCGCGCCGCGCTACGCGCCGATCACCAAGATCCGGCAGATGCAGCAGGCGGGCGGGCTGGAGACGGCGACGGTATCGCCGGGACCGGCGGACACCGGCCTGACGGTGCGGCAGATGCGGCTGCCCGAGGCCGCCGGACACGCCGAGATGCTGACCGGCTCTGCTGAGGACATCGCGGAGAAGATCGTCGACCTGCTCCGCTCGCGCGGGCTCGTGAAGGGATAGGGACATCATGGGAAACGTCATGGTCGTGGCCGGACGCACCGGCTCCGAGATCTCCGACGCGACGCTCGAGATGGTCGGCAAGGCCCGCGAGCTGGCGAACGCCTGGGGCGGCGCGGTCGAGGTGGTGATGCTCGGGTCGAGTGCCGGCAGTGACAAGCTCGCCGGCGCGGACACCGCCCTGCTGGTCGAGCACCCGGCGTTGGAGCAGTACGCCACCGAGGCCTACGAGGTCACCCTGAAGGCGCTGCTCGCGGACCGGGCCCCCGGCTGCTGCTGGTGCCCAACGACACGGTGGGGCTGGACCTCGGCACCGCGCTGGCCGTTGCGTGGGACGCCGCGATGGCCTCGGCGGTCGTGGGCCTGGAGGCCGACGGGGACACCCCGGTCGCGACCTGCCAGATCCTCGGCGGCAAGATCCTCGCCGACGTCGAGATCAGCTCCCCGCGTGGAGTGTGCACGGTGGTCGCGGGGTCGTTCGTCCGGGCTCCGGGTCGGCGCCCGAGGTGGTCTCCGTCGCCGCGCCCGCGGAGCTCGGGTCGGTCCGGACCACGTTGCGCGAGCTGATCGTGCCCGAGGGCGGCGACGTCGACATCACCGCGGTGGACCTGCTGGTCTCGGTGGGCCGCGGCATCGGGTCCAAGGACGACATCGAGACCGCCCAGGAGCTGGCCGACCTGCTCGACGCCCGTCTCGGCGTCGCGTCCGGTCATCGACGCCGGTTGGATGCCCAAGTCCCGGCAGGTCGGCAAGTCCGGCCAGAAGGTCAAGCCCAAGGCCTACCTCGCCTTCGGCATCTCCGGGGCGCCCGAGCACCTCGAGGGCATGCGCGACGCGGAGCTGATCATCGCCTGCAACACCGACGCCAACGCGCCGATCTTCGAGGTCGCCCACTACGGCAGCACCGAGGATCTGTTTGACCTGATCCCCGCCATCGTCGAGAAGCTGGAGGAGTGACTTGACAGTGTCCAGCGCCGAGCAGACCCGCGAGGTCTTCGGAGGCATCGGGACCGTAGGCACCGTCGTGTTCTACGTCCTGGGCACGGCCGCCATCCTCACCTTCTTCTACGGGGTGTGGCGCCGCATCGCGAAGTACCGCAAGGGTCGCCCCGCCCTCCGCTGGCACCAGATCGTCAACAGCACGATCGGCCGCCCGATGGCCGGTGTACGCCGCCGCGACGACACCTCCGGTGTCGGCGTGGTCGCCACGAACGCCTCCATCGGGCGCGGCGCGACGGCGGTGGGCCTCGCCCACTTCGGGGTCTTCTGGGGCTTCATCGTGCTGTTCCTGGCGACGGTGATCCTCACCATCGACCACGACATCGTGGGGCCCGCGTCGAAGATCCTCAACGGCGACACCACGAGCTTCTTCCACGGCTGGTTCTACCTGATCTACTCGGTGGTCGCGGACACCTTCGCGGTGGCTGCGGTGCTGGGCCTGGCCTACCTCATCGTCCGGCGCGCCTTCGTCAAGCCGTGGCGGCTCGACTACACCCGGGCCGAGCAGCCCGAGGAGGGCTACAGTCGCCGGCCGTTCGTCCTCGGGGACTGGCTCTTCGCCGGCGGGCTCGGGCTGATCCTGCTCACCGGGCTGCTGGTGGAGGCATTCCGCATCGTTGCGCACTCCTTCCCCTCCTACGAGGTGTGGTCACCCGCGGGCTGGGTGCTCGGGCGGGGCTTCGCCGGGCTGGGCCTGGGCGAGTCCACGGCGGACGTGCTGCACACCGGCTTCTGGTGGGTGCACGCGGCGCTGGCGCTGAGCTTCGTGGCGTACCTGCCCTACTCCAAGGCGATGCACATGTTCGCCGACGGGGTGAACCTGATGGCCCACGACCGGAAGGCGACGCTCGGGCTGCCGGACCCGGTCACCCGCGACGGCGTGCCCTCGGGCTACCACGCCATGGAGGACTTCACCTGGAAGGAGCTCCTCGACCTCGACGCCTGCACCAAGTGCGGCCGCTGCCACGAGGTGTGCCCGGCCCGGACGGCGGGCGCGCCGCTGTCGCCGCGCGACGTGATCCTCGACCTGCGGCAGTGGGTCGACGTGCAGGCCGGCGGCGTGGCCGTGCTGGACAGGGAGTCGCGACCGGCCGGCGTCGGCGGCCCGCTGGCTCCCGCCGACACACCGGTGGCCGGCGGGGTGGTGAAGGCTCGCACGCTGTGGTCGTGCACCACCTGCATGGCGTGCGTGCAGACCTGCCCGGTCGGCATCGAGCACGTCCCGACGATCGTCCAGATGCGCCGCTCGCTCGTGGAGCAGGGCGACATGGACGCCAGCCTGCAAACGGCTCTGCAGAACCTCGCCGGGCAGGGCAACTCCTTCGGCAAGTCCGCGCGGATGCGCACCCGGTGGACCAAGCCGCTGGAGGAGAAGATCAAGGACGCCCGCAAGGAGCCGGTGAAGTACCTCTGGTACGTCGGCGACTACGCCTCGTTCGACGACCGGCTGGCCGAGAACTCCCGCACGCTCGCGCGGATCCTCACCAACGCGGGCGTCGACTTCGGGCTGCTCTACGAAGCCGAGTGGAACTCCGGCAACGACGTCCGCCGGGTCGGCGAGGAGGGCCTCTTCGAGATGCTCACCGAGCACAACATCGAGGCGCTCCAGAGTGCCCAGTTCGAGGAGATCTTCACCACCGACCCGCACTCCCTCAACGCGCTCCGCAACGAGTATCCCAAGCTCGGGGCGTCGTACAAGACCTGGCACTACACCGAGCTGCTGGCCCACTTGCTCGAGACGGGCGCCATCCCCGCCCACCACCTCGGCCTGAAGGTCACCTACCACGACCCGTGCTACCTCGCCCGCTACAACGGCGTCACGCAGGCCCCGCGCCGGGTGCTGGAGGCGCTGGGCTGCACCCTGGTGGAGATGCCCCGCAACGGCACCAACACCTTCTGCTGCGGCGCCGGTGGCGGCCGGATCTGGATGGACGACTCCTTCCTCGAGGAGCGGCCCAGCGAGAACCGGATGAAGGAGGCTATGCGTCTCGACGTCGACTACTTCGTCGTCTCCTGCCCCAAGGACTTCACGATGTACAGCGATGCGGCCAAGAACACCGGTGCCGACCACCAGATGGAGGTGGTCGACGTGATTCAGCTCGTCGACCGCGCCGTGGGCGGCTCGGCGCCCCCCGCACCTGCGGAGGCGACCGGCTGATGCGCTGTCCCTACTGCGAGGCCGAGCTCGGGATCCGGGCGCTGCACGCCCACCTGGCCGACGAGCACGCCGACCAGATCCGGTCCGAGCTGTTCCTGGACTCCGTGGCCTACGTGGTGACGTGCCCGGAGTGCGGCGAGAGCTATCGCAGGCAGATGCGCAAGAGCGCCAAGGACAGCGAGTTCGTCCACGAGTTCGAGCGCGACATCACCCTGGTCGCCTTCGACATGCTGATCAACCACCTCCTGGCCGAGCACTCGGCCAGCAGCCCCTCACCCGAGTCTCCCGTTCCCTGAGTCGCCGTCACGAAGGAGTCGCCATGGCCGAAGTACGCAGCTGCAACATCCCCGAGGAGCTCTACTACCTCGTCGAGAAGCACGTCTGGGCGCGTCAGGTGGGTGACCTGGTCGAGGTCGGCCTGACCGATGTCGCGCAGAACATGGCCAAGGGCATCATCTCGGTCACCCCGAAGAAGGTCGGTCGTGCGGTGCGGGCCGAGCAGAGCGTCGCGACCGTGGAGTCGGGCAAGTGGGTGGGCCCGGTGCCGTCGCCGGTGGCCGGGGAGATCACCGAGATCAACGCGGCCGTGGTGGCCCAGCCGGGGCTGATCAACAGCGACCCGTACGGCGAGGGCTGGGTGGCCCGCATCTCTCCCGCGGACTGGGCCGCCGACTCGGCCGGGCTGGCGACCGGCGCCGACGGCGTCGCCGCCTATGAGCAGTTCCTCGAGGCGCAGGGCATCAGCTGCGAGGACTGAACGGCGGACGAGGCGATGACCGATCACGTGGCGTGGTGCGTGGTGCCGGACGACCGGCTCTACGACCTGGACCTGCACGTGTGGGTGCTGCCCGAGGGTGACGAGGTGGTGCTCGGCATGACCGACGTCGCCCAGACCCGGGGCGGCCGGATGGTGTCGGTGAGCTGGAAGAAGGTGGGCCGCACCATGACGCGCGGCCAGAGCGTGGCGGTGGTGGAGAGCGCCAAGTGGGTCGGGCCGTTCCCCACCCCGCTCACCGGGAACTGGTGGCGGTCAACGCGGCCGGCTCTCGAGGCGGACGTCGCGGTCGCCAACCGGGACCCGTACGGCGCCGGCTGGCTGGCCCGCGTGCGCCCGGCCGACCTGGCGGCGGAGCGGGAGCACCTCACCGAGGGGGCGGAGGCGATGGCGGCGTACCACCGGTTCATCGACGACAACGACATCACCTGCATGCGGTGTGCGGACTAGCGCCGCTGGCGGGCAGGGACCGTCGGGTTGGCAGGACTGTGGAGTGAAGGACGGAGGATCGCTGATGGAGGGAGAGCCGGAGGGCACGGCGGACAAGGTCGAGCGCCCGCCGACCTGGCTGCTGGCAGTCATGGTGGTCTTCGCCCTGTACCTCGGGTTCCGGCTCGTCGAGGGCATCGCCTGGATCGTGGGAAAGCTGTGAGGCCGGTCGCGCGACCTGCCTGGACCAATCGGAGGTAGAAGGTGAGTGAATCGATCAACGTCGGCTCCCCGGAGGAGATCGACGACAACACGAAGCGGATGACCATCATCTGCTGGAGCAACGACCTCGACCGGGTCTGGCCGACGCTGATCCTGGCGACGACCGGGGCGGCCTCGGGCATGGAGGTCGACGTCTTCTTCACGTTCTGGGGTCTGCGGGTGCTCCAGCGCAACGACGTGCGCATCACCGGCGACAACTGGATGCAGAAGGGCGAGTCGGTCGTCGACCGCGGCGGCACGGACCACCTCAAGCTCGGCAAGATCCACTTCGGGGGCATGGGCACCAAGATGATCAAGGCGCTGGCCAAGGACTACAAGGTCGCCAGCCCCACCGAGCTGCTGGAGATGGCCTCGGACATCGGGGTGCGCCTCCACCCGTGCCAGATGACCATGGACCTGTACGGCCTGAAGACCGAGGACTTCATCTCGGGGCTCCAGCCGTCGATCGGCGCGGCCAGCTTCCTGGACATGGCCGCGGACGCCGACATCACCCTGTTCATCTAGGCGGTGGCCGGGGTACGACGAGCCCGGCCGGCACGGTCCTCCTGGTCGGCGACGACCCCTGGCTGGCGGACCGGCTGGCGCGGCTCGGGCTCGAGGTGGCCGGCGACTCCGTGGCGGCCGACGTCGTGGTCGTCGACCTCACCGGCGACCAGGCCCTGGACCGGGTGCGCGAGCTCCGCGCCCGCTGGCCCGAGGCGGTGCTGGCCGGCTACCTCGCCGTACCCGACCCGGAGCGCTGGCTGGATGCCCAGCGCGCGGGCTGCGACCTGGTCGCCAACCGCGGCGCGCTGCCGCGACAGCTCGGCCCGCTGCTGGACCGGGAGCGGGCGCGGGCGGGGAGGTACCCGCTCGCGGCGGAGGACGACCTCGCTGGTCGGCTGGGGATGGTGGCCCGGCTCGAGGACTCCCCGGTGGGGCCGGTGGCGGTCTACCGGCTGGAGGGGCGGCTCGTTGCTTGCGCGGACCGCTGCCCGCACCAGGGCGCCCGGCTCTCCGACGGCGAGCTGGAGGGCGGAACGCTCACCTGCCCCCGCCACGGAAGCCAGTTCGACGTCACCACGGGGGACCGGACCCGGGGCCCGGCCGATGAGGGGCTGGCCACCTACCGGGTCGTGATCGAGGCGGGGCAGCTGTTCCTGGTGACCGAGCCGGGCGGCTAGGTTGAATCGCTGAGGGAAAGGGGGCGTCGCCGATGGCCGCCGATGCTGGAGAGATGACCGCGCTGCACGCGCACCTGTGCAAGGCGATCGCGGACCCGAAGAGGCTGATGATCCTCGACGTGCTGCGCGACGGCCCGCTGTCGGTCACCGAGATCGCGGAGAGCCTGGGGCTGTCCCAGCCGAACACCAGCCAGCACCTCGCGACCTTGCGCGAGCGCAACGTGGTGCGTACCAGCCGGTCCGGCACCACCGTGCACTACTCCTTGACCTCGACCAAGGTGCTCGCCGCGGTCGACCTGCTGCGGGAGTTCATGGCCGAGTTCATGACGGTGCCCGTGGGTTCCGCCGGCGAGCTCGTCGCCGGCAACGAGTGATCGTCGAGTGGTGGCCGGCTGACCGAGCGCCGGCCGGGTCAGCCGAAGAACTCGCCGGCCCGCTTGTTCCAGAGGAAGCCGAGCACGACGAACGCGAGCAGGGCGCTCGGCAGCACCTCGCCCGCCTGACCCCACCCGGTGGTGGACACCACCCAGATCACCCCGGCGATGCGCAGCACCATCAGCACCGAGACGAGGGTCCGCGCGGCCTTGGAGCCGGAGCCGAGCAGCACGGCGAGCCCGAGCGCGATGACGCCCAGCACGATGAAAGCGATGCCCTGGGCGGTGATGGTGCCCTGGCTGGCGTCGGTCAGGCTGCGCAGCCGGTCGCTGCCGGAGAGCGCCCACAGCGCCGCCCCCGCGATGATGTCGACCAACCCGGCTACCCCGGTCAGGACGACGACGGTCGTGACCGTTCCCGGGCGTCCCGTGGTGTGCGGCTGGTTCATGTGGGCTCCTCGGTGACGACCTGATCCCCTCGAGCCCACCGTAGCGAGGATCGGCGCCGTAGTCTCGATCCTGTCCGGACAATTTTCTCGCTGCCGACGGGTGCCCAGGTGCGCGGGCCGCTGCTTCATCATGATATGTGGGTGAAGCATCACTTCACACGGTGTGCATGCCATGTGAAGTGACACGCGATCCACTGATCATGATGAAGCTGTGGCCCCCGAGCCCCCGCCGTTCACCCGGATCCGGTATGAACGGGGCATGGCGCAGCAGATGAACCTCCGCGAGTACATCGACCACCTCCGCGTGGAGGGCTACACGGTCCAGGGCAGCAAGGACGAGGACCCGGTGCTGATCGCACCTGACGGCTCGGCGGTGGAGACCTGGCGCGAGGACTATCCCTACGACGAGCTGATGGACCGCCACGCCTACGAGGACGAGAAGTACCGCCTGCAGGTGGAGCTGCTGAAGTTCCAGTACTGGTCGGAGGACGTGGGGGCCAAGCATGTGCTCGTCTTCGAGGGCCGGGACGCCGCAGGCAAGGGTGGCACGATCAAGCGGTTCCTGGAGCACCTCAACCCGCGCGGCGCCCGGGTAGTCGCGCTGACCAAGCCGTCCAGCACCGAGCAGGGCCAGTGGTACTTCCAGCGGTACATCGAGCACCTCCCGACCTCCGGTGAGATCGTGCTCTTCGACCGATCCTGGTACAACCGCGCCGGCGTGGAACGCGTCATGGGATTCTGCAGCGACGATCAGTACGCCACGTTCATGAACCAGGCACCGATGTTCGAACGGATGCTGGTGGAGTCGGGGACGACGGTCACCAAGCTGTGGTTCTCGGTGACCCGCAGCGAGCAGCGCACTCCGCTTCGCGATCCGGCAGATCGACCCCGTGCGACGCTGGAAGCTGTCGCCCATGGACCTCGAAAGCCTCGACCGCTGGGAGGACTACACCGCCGCCAAGGAGGCGATGTTCACCTACACCGACAAGAAGCGGGCTCCCTGGATCCAGGTGAAGAGCAACGACAAGAAGCGGGCGCGGCTCAACGCGATGCGGGCCTTCCTCCACCAGTTCGAGTACGACGGCAAGGACCCCGACGTGGTCTACGCGCCCGACGAGCTCATCGTGAAGCGCGCCAAGCACTTCGAGGGCGACTGACCCGGCGGGCCTGGGCATGACGGGGGAAGCTCTGACTCCCGCACCGCCGCCCCTCAGCCCTCGACGACAGCACCGGGTCAGCCCAGGACGTCACCCGAGCACCGTGAGGGTCGGCGACCGCCCCAGGAACGCGGCGTACCGCACGGCCGCCTCGTCGAGCGCGCTGCGGTCGGCTCGGGTGAGCCGACGCAACGGGTGCAGCTCGAAGGCCACAGTGGCGTCCGTGACCTGGCGCGTCATCCCCGCCACCACCTGACTGTCCACCACCGCCATGCCGATCTGTGGCTCGCGACCGACCGGCTTGAGGCCCGCGAGGTCGAGCAGGGAGCGCGAGTCCTGGTAGCCGCGGTAGTACTCGTCCAGCACCTGCAGCAGGTGACCGCGGCCCGACCCGGCGGTCGGCTCCTGGTCGGCCGCGTGCCAGAACCGCCGCCCGTCCAGCTCGAACGACGACAGGTCCTCCTCGACGGCGCTCAGCGCCGCGCGCGCGTGGCCCAGCGGCCACTGCGCCCAGTAGGCGAGGTCACGCTCGGTCACCGGGCCGTGGCCTCGCACGTAGCGCCGGGCCAGCTCTGACCGGGCCTCGGTCGCGTCGAGGAGCCGCGGGGCGGGCACCCGGTCAGCCATCGCGGCGTAGGTGTGCTCACCCGCGCGGCGCGGCCCGCTCACGATCAGGCCGTGCACCTCGGCCAGCGCGCAGATCACCATCAGACCGTGGGGAGTGACCGCGCTGCCGGCCTCCGCCAGTTGCTCGAGAAGCTCGGCGCGGGGTGAGCTCGCCGTCAGCCACCGCGCCCGCGACCAGCTCGACGCACCTGTCGACGCCCGCCGGCGTGAGCCCGGCCGCGTCGAGCTGACGCCGGTAGCCGCGCTCGACCCGGGGCAGGGTGAGCGCGAGCAGCCAGCCGGCGTCCTCCGCGGCGACGTAGTGCCAGGTGTAGCGCAGCGCGTGGGTGCGGACGACTCGGCCGGAGTCGAGAGCCTCCCCGACGTGCCGCTCGGTGACGTCGGCGCACCGGGTGCCGAGGGCCCACGCCGACTGGGACGGGTGCTCGGCCTGGACCGCCAGCAGGTGTCGGACGACGGCGGTGGGCTCGGCAGCCCCCAGGCCCTCGAGAAGCTGGTTGTGCAGTCGCCAGCGGGCGACCTCGAGCGGGGTCGGCGACATCAGCAGATGCGCGGCAGCTGCTCGCCGATCGGCAGGTCCATCACCCGCGTGGCGCCCAGGCCGGTGCGGGCCACCACCACGCCCGGGTGCGCCTCGACGACCGTACCGATCCGGCAGGCGTCGCGCCCGCGCTCGTGGTCGCGCATCGCGGCCAGGATCGCGTCGGCCGACTCGGCCGGCACGAACGCCACCAGCTTGCCCTCGTTGGCGACCTGGAGCGGGTCCAGCCCGAGCAACCCGCAGGCGTCGCGCACCTCGGCCGGCACCGGGACGTCGCGCTCGACCACTTCGACGCCGACCCCGGAGGTCTTCGCGATCTCGTTCAGCGACGCCGAGAGCCCGCCCCGGGTCGGGTCGCGCAGCACGTGCACGTCGGCGCCGGTGGCGAGCATCGCCGCCACCAGCCCGTGCAGCGGCGCGGAGTCGCTCTCCACGGTGGTGCCGAACTCCAGCCCCTCCCGGCAGCTCATGACCGCCACGCCGTGCACCCCGATGTCGCCGCTGACCAGCACCACGTCGCCGGGCCGCGCCCGCCGCGGCCCGATGTCGACGCCGTCGGGGATCACGCCGATCCCCGCGGTGTTGACGTAGACGCCGTCGCCACTTCCGTGGTCGACCACCTTGGTGTCCCCGGTGACCAGCTGGACGCCGGCAGCCTCGGCGGCCTTGCCCACAGCCATCGCGACCCGGCCCAGGTCGGCCATCGGGGTGCCCTCGGCGAGGATGAAGGCCGTCGACAGGTAGAGCGTCTGCGCTCCGGCCATCGCCAGGTCGTTGATCGTGCCGTTGACGGCCAGGTCCCCGATCGAGCCGCCGGGGAAGAACATCGGCTTGACGACGTAGGAGTCGGTCGAGAAGGCCAGCCGCCCCGACACCGGCGGCAGCACCGCCGCGTCGCCCATCTCGGCCGCCGCGCTGCCGCCGTACGCCGGTAGGAAGAGGCTCTCCACGAGGCTCGGCCGACATCGCGCCCCCACCCCCGTGGCCCATCACCACCGTGGGGGTGTCGCGCAGCGGCAGCGGGCAGGTCCAGCCCTCGAAGTCCAGCTCGTTGCCGGGCTGCTCGCTCACGACCCGCCCCCTGCCGGCACCAGATCCAGCCGCCGGTAGGCGTAGTACGCCGCGCACGCGCCCTCGCTCGAGACCATCGTCGCCCCGAGCGGGTTCCGCGGCGTGCACTCCTTGCCGAAGGCCGCGCACTCGTGGGGCTTGATCAGCCCCTGCAGCACCTCGCCGGAGCGGCACAGCGCCGACTCGTCGGTCTGGATGCCGGAGACGTCGAAGCGCTGCTCGGCGTCGTACGCCGTGTAGCGGTCGGCCAGCCGCCAGCCGCTACCCGGGATCATGCCGATGCCCCGCCAGGTCCGGTCGGTGACGGTGAAGACGTCGCGCAGCATCGCCTGGGCCGCCGGGTTGCCCTCGGCCGGGACGGCGCGCGGGTAGGCGTTCTCGAGCTCGTGACGCCCCTCCTCCAGCTGCACGATGGTCTTCCGGATCCCCTCGAGGATGTCCAGTGGCTCGAAGCCGGTGACCACGATCGGCACCTGGTAGCGGTCGGCGAGGGTGGGTACTCCGACGTGCCCATCACGCTGCACACGTGCCCGGCCGCGAGGAACGCCTGCACCCGGCAGGTCGGGGACTCCATGATCGCGGCGATGGCCGGCGGCACCAGCACGTGCGAGACCAGGAGCGAGAAGTTCTCGATGCCCTGCCGCTCCGCCTGGTAGACCGTCATCGCGTTCGCCGGAGCGGTGGTCTCGAAGCCGATCCCGAAGAAGACCACCTGCTTGTCGGGGTTCTCGCGCGCGATCTGCAGCGCGTCCAGCGGGGAGTAGACGACCCGGACGTCCCCGCCCTCGCTCTTGACGGTGAACAGGTCGGCCTGGCTGCCGGGCACCCGAAGCATGTCGCCGAAGGAGCAGAAGATGACCTCGGGGCGGCGGGCGATGGCCAGCGCCCGGTCGATGATCTCCAGCGGGGTCACGCAGACCGGGCAGCCGGGCCCGTGGATCATCTCCACGCCCTCGGGGAGCAGCTGGTCGATGCCGTGCCGGATGATCGAGTGCGTCTGCCCGCCGCAGACCTCCATCATGGCCCAGGGGCGGGTGGTGACCGCGTGGATCTGGTCGAGCAGCCGCCGGGCCAGGTCGGGGTCGCTGAACTCGTCGAGATACTTCACCTACTCGACTCCCTTCTCCCGGGCGGCCGCCTCGAAACCGTCGCCGAACTCCTCCTCGAGGATGCCCAGCCGCTCGAACGTCGCCAGCGTCTCCTTGGCCGACTCCTCGTCGAGGCGCTGGATCGCGAAGCCGACGTGCACGATGACGTACTCACCCACGTCCGTCTCGGGCAGGTAGGCCAGACACACCTTCTTGCGCACGCCGCCGAAGTCGACCTGGGCCATGACGGTGCCGCTCTCGTCGAACACGGACTCCACACGACCGGGAACTGCCAAGCACATCGTGGTCTCCTTCGGTCCTCAGCGGGGAGGGGTCTGGGTCTGGTGGCGGTGGCCGACGGCCACCTGGCCGAGGGTCAGGCCGCCGTCGTTGGCGGGGACGCGCGCGTGCGTGAGCACCTCGAGATCGCGCTCCTGCAGCAGGCGGGTCGTGGCCGCGAGCAGCAGTCGATTGACGTAGACGCCGCCGGACAGGCCGACGGTCCGGACCCCGGTCGTGGTCGCAGCGTGCCCGGCCAGTGCGGCGGTCCCCTTCGCCAGGGCCTCGTGGAAGGCCCAGGCGAGCGCACCCGGGTCGGCGCCGCCGGCGGACGCCGCCGCCAGGTCGCGCACCAGCGGGGCGGGGTCGAGCACGAGGTCGCCGTCCCGGTCGGTCACGGGGAGTGACAGCTCGGGCGCCGCCGCTGGCGTCGTACGCCGCCAGCGGCGCGCGGTGGCCTCGAGCTCGACGGCGGCCTGCGCCTCGTAGCTGACCCGGTGTCGGACGCCGAGCAGGGCCGCCGCGACGTCGAAGAGCCGGCCGGCGCTGCTGGTGGCCACCACGCCCTCGCCGGTCTCGTGGGCGCGGGTGAGGAAGGCCGCTTCGGCGGAGGAGAGCTCGGCGCCGACCGCCGTCCCCTCGAGCGGCACCCCCGCGTCGAGCAGTGCGAGCGCGGCCGTGCGCACGTAGGGGTTGCGCACCCCGGCGTCGCCCCGGGAAGCCGGACGACACCGAGATGGCCGAGCCGCTCGGCGCCGGTGCCGCCGTCGCCGAGCAGGAGCAGCTCGCCACCCCAGACGGTGGCGTCGCAGCCATAGCCGGTGCCGTCGAGGACCAGCCCGAGCAACGGCTCGTCGAGCCGGCCGTGCTCGGCGGCCAGCGAGGCGAGGTGGGCGTGGTGGTGCTGCACCTCCAGGACCGGGACGCCGAGCTCGGTGGCGAGCCGGTGCGCCCACTGGCGCGAGGCGTAGCCCGGGTGCCCGTCGGCCACCAGCAGCGCCGGCGTCGAGCGGTGGAAGCGCAGCAGCTGGTCGGTCACCTGCTGGTGCGCCTCGCGGCTGGCCAGCGTCTCCAGATCCCCAACGTGGGCGGAGACGAACGCTCGGCCGTCGCGAGCCAGGGCGATGGTGTTCTTCAGCTCGGCACCGGCGGCCAGCACGACCGACACCTCGCCCGTCCCCGCTGGTTGAGGAGGCGCGACCGTCTCCGCTGGTTGAGCAGGCGCGAAGCGCGGTCTCGAAACCAGCTCCACCGGCAACGGCGCATACCCCCGCGATCGTCGTACGGGCACCGGGCCAGCCGCCGACCAGGCGAGCACGGAGTCCTCCACCGGGACGGCGATCCCGCGGTCGTGGCTGACGAAGAGGTCGGCGATCCCGGCCAGCCGCTCGAAGGCTGCCTCCTCTGTCCAGCATAGGGGCTCGCCGGAGGGGTTCCCCGAGGTCATCACCAGCACGGGCGGGGCGCCGGGCGAGCCGTCCGGCCGGTCGGCGAAGAGCAGGTGGTGCAGCGGGGTGTAGGGGAGCAGGACGCCGAGCTCGTCGAGCCCCGGCGCGACCTCGCCGGCGACGGGGGCGTCCGGGCGGGCGGGCAGCAGCACGATCGGCCGCTCCGGCGAGGTCAGCAGCTCGGTGGCCGCGCCCACCTCCACGAGGCGTTCGGCCGTGGACAGGTCGCGGGCCATCACGGCGAACGGCTGGTCGGGGCGGTGCTTGCGCGCGCGCAGCTTGGCCACGGCGTCGCCGTTGGCCGCGTCGCAGGCCAGGTGGTAGCCGCCGAGCCCCTTGACGGCCACGATCTGACCCGCGAGCAGCGCGCCGATGGCGGCCGCCAGGACCGGCTCGGTGCCGGTGACCGGCGGGTGATCGCTCGCCCGGAGCCGCGGGTGGCCCGCCTCGAGGCTGGGACCGCAGTCGTGGCAGGCCACCGGCTGGGCGTGGTAGCGGCGGTCGCGCGGGTCGGCGTACTCGGCGGCGCAGGCGGGGCAGAGCGGGAAGCCGGCCATCGTCGTCTGCGCCCGGTCGTAGGGAAGGTCCAGGGTGATGGTGAGCCGCGGGCCGCAGTGCGTGCAGGTGATGAAGGGGTGCCGGTAGCGCCGGTCCGCGGGGTCGACCAGCTCGCGCAGGCAGGCCGCGCAGGGCGCCGTGTCGGGGGGCACCATCGTGCGCTCGCCGGCACCGGCGGTGGAGTGCTGGATGACGAAGGCCAGGTCACCGGCCGGCGGCACGTCGATCCCGGCGACGGACTCCACCCGGGCCAGCGGCGGGGCGTCCGCGACCACCCGGCGCTCGAAGGCTGCCACGGCCTCGGCGGGCCCCTCGACCTCCACCTCCACCGACGTGGCGTCGTTGTGACAGCCACCGGTGAGCCCGAGGTCCTCCGCGAGGAGGGCCACATGCGGCCGGAAGCCCACGCCCTGCACGACGCCGCGCACGACGAGACGCCGCCGGACGACCGGCCCCGCGGGCCGGGCGCGGCTGACCGTCGTCATGACCGCTCCCACAGCACGACTCGATTGTTGCCCGAGTCGGCCACGGCGAGAAGGTCACCGCCGTCGGAGGTGCGGTGCCAGGCCAGGCCGTAGGGCCAGCACAGCGTGTCGGCGGCCACCTCCGCCCAGCGGTTCTCGCCGTTGGCGACCAGGTCGGGCTGGGCCAGGGCGACGTCCGGGTCGAGGCAGGCGACCGGGCCGTGCTGCACCAGCACGCGGTTGTTGGCGGTGTCGGCGATCGCCAGGTCGGCGCCGACGGCCGCGACGGCGTACGGGAAGCGCAGCCGGCGCTCCTGGGGCACGTAGGGGAACTCCGTCCCGGTCTCGAAGTCGGGCTGGCCCAGCACCAGGTCCGCCGGGCGGTCCTCGTCGGGGTGGGCGCGCCAGCCCAGCAGCCGGTGGTTGCCGGCGTCGGCCACCCAGACGCCACCCGCGCCGTCGCCGGCGAAGGCGTGCGGCCAGCGGAACGAGTCGGCGGCCACCGGGCCGCCGCGGTTCTCCTCCCGGGCGCTCCCGTCGGGCTGCCCGAGGACGACGTCCGCCGGCTGGCCGCCCTCGGGGATCCCGTCCCGCCAGACGAGCACCCGGCGGTTGCCGGTGTCGGCGACGTAGAGCCGCCCGTCGACGAGGGAGGCGCCGAACGGCCAGTAGAACGAGCCCGCGTCGGGCTCGGCGCCGGCATTGGGCTCGCACGCGCGCAGGTCCGACTGGCCGAGCACGTGGTCGGGCGGCGTGCCGGTCTCGGTGGGCAGGCTGTCCCACACCAGCAGCCGGTGGTGCCAGGCGTCGGCGACGAGCAGCCGGTCGCCGTCGCGCACCAGACCGGTGGGCAGGTGCATCCCGTGCTCGGGTCCGCGACCGCCCGCTGCGGGACCTTCGCTGTGCTCGTCGGGCTGGCCGAGCACCACGTCGGCGGGGGCGCCGTCGCGGTCGGGGACGGAGTACCACAGCAGCACGCGGTGGTTGCCGGTGTCGGCCGCCACCACCAGGCCGTCGTCGAGCAGGACGCCGCGTGGCCCGTACATCCAGGCGGCGGTCGGCTGGGCCAGGGGCAGCAGCAGCCCGCCGGGTGCCGGGGCGCCGAGGACGGCCCGCGGCCGCCAGCCGGCGTACGTCGCCGGAGGGAGCGGCCCGCGGCTGCCCCCCGGCTGTGCGGCGCCGGGTGGGGTGCCCGGCGGGACGACGGTGACCCGCACCTCCAGGCACCGCCTCCGGGCCCGGCGTCCGCCGGGCGCACCCACACGCGGCCGGCGGCCACCCGGAGCGGGAGCGGCGCCAGCTGCGCGCCCGGCAGGGTGAGGCACTCGCCGCTGGTCGCGTCGTAGCACAGCCCGTGCCACGGGCAGGTCAGCGTGCCCACGGTGTCGTCGACGAGGGCCCCGTCCAGCGGGCGGCCCTGATGGGCGCACGCGTTGACGTACGCCGCCAGCCGGCCGCCGGCGTGCACCACCAGGACCGAGAGCGAGGACCCGTCGGGCGCGTCCAGCGTGGCCGTGCGCAGCTCGCCGGGCGCGATCGCGCCCTCGTCGCCGACGGCGGTCCACCCCGCGGCCCGCAGCTGCGTGGCCTCCGCGTCACGGGCCGCCGGCTCGGCGGGACGGACGCTGAGGCTGTCCACCGGGATCAACGTGGGTGCCGGCTCCTGGGGCAGGACCTCCACGGCGGTGAGGCCCGGGACGCCGGTGCGCAGCGCCTCCTCGACGCTGTCGCGCATGGTGACCGAGGCCATCGAGCAGCCGTTGCAGGCGCCGTGCAGCCGCACGTAGGCCACGCCGTCGGCGATCCGGTCCAGCTCCACGTCGCCGCCGTGCGACTGCAGCCCGGGGCGGACCTGGGCGAGCGCCTGCTGAGCCAGGGTGGTCGGGTCGGGGCGGATGATGCCGTGCATCGACAGCAGCATCCGGACCTCGGGCTCGTCCACGAGCGCGTAGAGCAGCTCCCGGCCGCGGGCGTCGCGCGCGCAGCTGCCGGACCATCGTGGTGAGGCCCTCGCGGTGCAGCGCGTTGAGGGCGTCGAGGGCGTCGCCGACCACCTGCCGGGTGTCGGCGTCGAGCTCGGCGACGCGCCCCATCGTGGCGTCGAGCCGGGCGGCGGTCCGCTCCAGTGCGTCGGCGTCGAGCTCGGGCGCCGTCATGGCGTTCCCGGGTCATCCGTCGGGCGGGTGGCAGGGTCGACCACGGTGACCTTCGGCTTCGGGGGCGGCCCGGTCTCCAGCCCCGCGTCGAGTCCGGCCGCGGAAATGAACGTCACGCCCATGCCGGCGGTGTAGGGCGAGTCGGACTGCGGCATCCGGGCCATCTGCTCGGCCTGTCGGGCCAGGTCGGCGAGCTCCTCGTCGGGATCGGTCACCTGGGCCTTGGCGATCTCGTCCAGGATGCCGCGCACCGTCGCCGCGCTGTCGTGGTCGAGGTGCTCCTCGAAGACGAACCTGGCCTCCACGAGCTTCGCCCGCGCGGCGTCGAAGGCGCCGAGGTGGGCGAGCGCGTTGCCCTGGTTGGTGAGCAGCCGGGCCCGTCCCACGGATCGCCGTCCCGCACCCCCGACTCGAGCACCTCGTCGTAGAGCTCGACGGCCTCGACGAGGTTGTCGCCCTGGTGGGTCGACGGCGTGTAGACCAGGGCGTTGGCGAGGTTGAGGGTCGCGGTCGACCAGGGGACCGGCGCGGACTCCGGGGTGAACACGCGGCGGCAGGCGCGCAGCGCCTGGGTGGCCACGCCGAGCCGCAGCTGGTCGGAGGCCTGCGTCATCGGCACCGCCAGGTGGGCGGTGGCGAGGTTCATCGTGAGCGACGCCCACAAGACGGGCGCCGACTCCTCGCTCACCAGCTTCAGCCCGTCGTAGTAGTGGTCGATCGCCTCGTGCAGCAGGGAGCGGGCATCGGCGCCCCCCGTCGCCTGTTCCTGCGCGACCGAGCCGAGCCGCAGGTGCAGCTCCGCGCGGACCTCGGGCAGGTCGGCACCGGTGAGGCCGGCGAGCGCGGCGGCGAGCGCCGGGCGCGCGCCGCGCCGCCCTGGCCGTCGTCGGCCAGCAGCATGCCGACCGTGCCGCGCAGGACAGCCGCCGTGACCGGCACCGTCGGATCGGCCACCTCGGCGGCGGCCAGCAGTCCGGCCACGGCCGCGCCCAGGTCGCCGGTCTCGACGGCGGCGGTCGCCTCGGCGGCGAGCACCAGGGCACGGACCTCGGGCACCACCTCGACGGGGAGCGCGGCTGCGGAGGGGGCCGCCCCGTCGCCGACCGTGTGCAGGGCGACATCGACGAGGGGGCGACCGACGCCGGCAGCGCGGCCCGGACGTCGTCGGCGGAGCGGGCGTCGGGCGCCAGCAGCCAGCGGTGGTACGCCGACACGGGGTCGGTGCCGTCGAACGCGCGCCGCGCGTCGTCGATCCGGTCCTCGTGGACCAGCCGGTGCCCGTCGAGCGCGGCCGGCCAGGGGTGCGGGAGCCGGCCGGCCACGAGCTCGGCGGTGCCGAGACGACGTCCGCGGCCATCCCCGGGACCAGCAGCAGGCCAGCCGGGAAGCCGAAGGCCCCGAGGGGCTGGGGAGGGCAGGCCGGGACCCTGGTCAGTCATCGGCCTCCCCTGCGGGGCTCGCCGACGGGCTGTCGTCCGGTGCACCAGCTCGGCCGCCAGCCTGGCCCGCCGCTCGGACCGGTGTGTCTCCAGGTGCCGGCGCTCCACCCCGGCCGGTGTCGTCACCACCAGGTAGATCGCCCACTGCCCCCGCTCGGGCACCACGGCGGTCGTCACCTCCGCCTCCGCGGAGCCGTCCATCGCGGCCTCCCTCGGCCGGCGCGCCGGCAGCGTCCAGGTGAACGAGCAGCGCGCCGCGGTCGTCGTCCCAGGTGACCTCGAACCTACCCACTGGTGGGGCGAAGTGCAGCACCTCGTGGACGAGCACCGACCGGTCTCCGGCGGCGGTCCGCTGCTTGAGCACCAGGCCGCCGTGCGCCGCCGAGTGCACCGGGACGAGCACCAGCAGTCGCGGGGGCCCGGGCTCCTCGCGCGCCAGCAGGACGTCGGCCGGGAAGTGGCGCGCGGCGACCGCGGCGGGCAGGTGGAGGTACCCCGCCTCGGTGAGCTCGACGGTCTGGACCTGGTCCCGGGCCGGGTCGGCCGTCGGCGCGGGGAAGTGGTCACGGCGGAGCAGGTCCGCCACGCGGTGCATGGCGGCTTCGACGCCGTCGGTGAGCGGAGCGCCCGGCTGGTAGCTCGCGCCCTCGATCAGGTACACCGTGACGTCGGTCGGCCGGTGCGGCCCCAGCAGCCAGGAGCCGAAGGCGAGCGCGTGGTCCCAGCGCAGATTGTGGGAGTGCAGCCCGTCCATCGGGGGCAGGTCGGCGAGCTCCTCCGCGGGCACCCGGTAGACGGTGCCGGCCTCGGCCCCGGTGGCGGCGGCGTCGACGATCACCACGCGCGCGGCGCCGCGCATCGCGAACGCGACGTCCATGCCGGCGGTGCCCCCGTCCACGACCCGGACGCCGTCGGGCAGCCCGCTCTCCACGAGCGTCCGCACCAGCACCGGTCCGACGGCGTCGTCACCGCGCAGGATGTTGCCGCACCCGAGGACCAGCAGGTCGCACGGATCGGGTGCGAACCCGTCGTCGAGGAGCTCGTAGGGCTGGCGCGGGGAAGGTGTCAGCGGCTTGCTTCCGGTGGGCTGGGTCGGTCGGGACGGCGCCTCAGACCATGCCATTGACGACGAACTTGGTGAGCTCGCGACCGGTCCTGCCGTCGTAGGCGTGGACGGTGCAGACCAGGCAGGAGTCGAAGGAGCGGGCCACGTGGCCGAGCTCCACCGGATCGGACATGTCGACGATCGGGGTCCCGACGAGGGCCTGCTCGATCGGGCCGAGCGTGCCCTCGGAGTCGCGGGGACCGATGTTCCAGGCGGTCGGCGTGACGACCTGGTAGTTCTCGATCTTGCCGTTCTCGATGACGATCCAGTCCTGGAGCGCGCCGCGGGCGGCCTCGGTCGCACCCCAGCCCTTGCCGGACTCGAGCTCCTCGGGCTTGGTGTAGAACGACCCGCCCAGGTCGATCTGGCTCAGCCAGTCCATGACCCACCGGAAGTACTTCGGACCCTCGTGCATGCGGGCCATCTGGCGCACGAACACCGACGGGCCGAGCTTGTCGAGCATGTCGGCGAACAGCGGGTCGCTGTCTTGGTGGGCGGCCGGGTCCGGTGCCGCGGCAGCGACCCGACGGGCCAGCGGGCCCGCCTCGAGCGGCACCCGACCGAGACCGGGAACGTCGTAGCGCGGCGACTTCGCCCAGGAGTACTTCCCCTGGCCGCGGGCGTTGCGCGGGTCGAGCGGGTTGGTCTCGCCCTCCCAGGGGTGCAGCGGTCGGTCGCCCTTGAAGAAGGAGTGGGTGACGTCCTCGGAGACCCGCAGCTGGTCGTAGTCGAGGTACTGCCCGTTGGCGTACACCCCGCCCCGCCCGATGAGGGCGTCCTGGCGACCCTCGACGGTGGGGTTCTCGTACAGGGTGGGATCCAGGTAGGTGCCGGGCGCGATGTAGCTGCCGCAGCCGCCGCCGTACTTGTCCAGCCCGATGTCGAGGCAGCGGATGAAGAACCCGCAGTCGGAGCCTGTGCCAGGCCTCGTTCTCGTCGACCCAGGCCAGCATGTCCTCCCAGGACTGGATCTCCAGCCAGCGGTCGACCGAGCAGCCCAGCCACTCCGCCTCGAGCCAGTTGTCCTTCCAGTGGTGGAGGATCGCGGTGGCGCGGGTGATGTCGGCCGGTTGGGGGCGCTCATCACGCCGCCCGGCACCATGAAGGGAGCTGTGCGGCCACTGGCCGCCGAAGATGGCGTAGACCTCGACCGGCTTGTTGGAGAGCACCACGCCCTTCTGGTACGCCGTGCCGACGTACGGCGCGAACCGGCGCACCGCCTCGTCGTACAGCGGCGAGGACGCGTAGTTCTTGTTGACCAGGTCGATCGCGAAGAGCGCGTAGAAGTAGCGGGGATCGACTGCAGCGTCTCGCCCGCCTGGGCGATGTTGCGGATCGGCGTGGCGTTCTGCGGGACGTGCGTGCTCCAGGCGGTGTCGAGGGCGTAGCAGGCCTTGTAGAGGTGGCTGCCGCCGCAGATCCCGCAGATCCGCGGGGTCACGACCAGGCCGGCCTGGGGGTCCTTGCCCTTGAGGATGATCTCGAACCCGCGGAACATCGCGGCCTCGGTCCAGGCGGAGGTGACGACGCCGTCCTCGATGGTGACCCGGACGTCGAGGTCGCCCTCGACCCGCCCCAGCGGCGAGACGAAGAGGTCGACGGCGTCGGTCGTGCCGCTCGCGGGGTTGTCGACTGCGGTCATCGGTGGTCCTTTCGTGGTGGTGGTCGGGAGGGCTGTCGCGTGGTCTCAGACCACGAACATGTCCTCCTTCGACCACTGGGGCGCAGCGATCCGGGCGGCGGCCGCGTGGGCCATGTAGGTGATGTGGTCGGTGCCCTCGGGGACCTCCTTGGGGATGGTCCCCGAGACCTTCTGGGTCTTGAAGAGGGTGCCGGCGGCCAGGTCGAAGAAGGGGAACCGGCTCCGTGCAGCCCAGGTCGGCATCCCGGCGCGGGTCTCGACGACTGGCGGTTCCACAGGATCCGGTTGCACGGGCTGTGCGTCATCGGGCCGCGGCAGCCGAACTCGTAGAACAGGCAGCCGCTGGGTGCCCTCGCCGAAGGACATCGTGGACGCTTGTACTCGAAGAACTGGACGCGCGTGCAGCCGGTCTGGGTGAACGTCTTGAAGAACGTCGCGGGCGGTGCAGGTCGTCCAGCGCGATGTCGCCGGCGCGGCCCGTCGCGAGCGCCACCAGGATCTGGGTGATCCAGTCGGGTGGGCCGGGCAGCCGGGGATGTTGATGACGGGCAGCCCCGACTTGGAGCGCCAGTCCGGTCCGAGGAAGCCTCCGCGCTCGCGCTTGTGGAACTGCAGCCCGGTCGAGTCGCTCGGGTCGGGCTCCATGGCCGGGATGCCGCCCCAGCAGGCGCAGTCACCGATGGCGACGACGATGCTGGCCGCCTCGCACAGCTCGGTGACCCACTCGATCATCGGTCGGTCGGCGAACATGTCCATCGTGCCCGAGCCCTCGGGCCCACGGATGACCGTGCCCTCGAGCACGAAGATGTCGAGGGGCCGCTCACCCGAGACGCAGTCGGTGAAGATCTTCTTCGCGTTGTCGCCCAGCTCCATGCCGAGCGAGGGGTGCCAGAGCAGCTCCAGGCCGAAGTCGACGATCAGGTCGACGACGTTGGGCTCCTCGGCGTTGAGGAAGGACATGGTGTTGCCGGAGCAGGCGCCGGCCTGGAACCAGAGTACGGACGACATCTCGGTGGGTCCTCGCTCTCGGGGTGTGTCGACGGTCAGGAGGTCTTGCCGAGCTCGCGGCCGACGGCCTTGGCCACGGTCGCGAAGAAGCTCAGGGCGCGGTTGATCTCGGGGTCCTTGAGCAGGCGGAGCAGGCTCATCGGGCCGCCCACCTCGACGGGCCGGCGGTCGAAGTCGATGCTGCCCTGGGCCAGGCCCCGGGCGAGCAGCTCGACCTGGGGAGCGCCTCGGCGCTGACCACGCCGGAGGCCAGTAGCTTGTCGATCGCCCCGCTCTCGACGGCGTACACCATGCCGGGGCGGCCTTCGGGAGCACGGCGGCCAGGCTCAGCGCCGACTGGGCGGTCCGGGCCAGGTCGACGTCACCGGCGCCCTCGGTGCCCTGCAGCTCGTGGATGCCGGCGATGAGACTGTCGCCGATCACCTCCGACCGCGACACGAACTGGTCAAGCCCTCCACGAGCAGGGCCAGCAGGTCCGCGTGGTCGAGGAGGGTGGTCAGCGCGTTGACCACCTGCGGGTCCGAGAGCCGCGAGTCCAGTGAGGCGCGGGTGGCGCCGGACTCGGCCGGGGTGACGCTCATGGGAGAACTCCCTTCGGCGACGGGATCCCGCGAATGTAGTGCGGGTCACACAGGGTTGCCTATCCTCGCGACGCAGGGGCTATCCGGATCGCGCAACAGCCTTGCCGGAGATGCGCAGGGTGCGGCTACCCTCGGCTTCATGCCCCGCCTGTCGCGGCTGCGGTTCATGAACGTGGATCGCACCCGGATGCCCGTCCACGCCGCCGCATCCGGTCGCGGGGCGTCCCGAACGCGCTGCAGGGTCATCCGATCGCCTGCACGACCCGCGTGCGGGAGGCCGAGGAGGTGGTCGGGGGCGCTGCTGGGGCAGGTGTCCGTGGCGCCGGTTACGGGGACGCGCCCGGACTTCCAGTGCTCGCTGAACGCCATCCAGTGCCTGGACGTGACGATGGCGCACCTGGACTTCGTCGTGCCGACCGACCTCACCTGCTGGGCGGCTGCCGACTGCTTCACCGTGCACATGACCACCTCCGGGCAGGCGCGGGTGCACATCCAGGGCGAGGAGCACCTGCTTTCGCCGTTCTTCGCCCTCGTCGTCTCGCCCGGGATGTCTTACCGGCTCCATTTCGAACAGGACTCCCCCCAGCTGATCGTGCGCATCGAACGGCCGGCCCTGGAGCGGCAGCTGTCCCGTATGCTCGGCCGCTCGCTGCCCGAGCCGATCACCTTCGACCCGGTCGGCGACCTCACCACCAACGCCGCGGCCCGCTGGAGCGGCGCACTCAACATCCTGTCCGCCGAGGTGATGGCCGAGGACTCCCTGATCCAGCAGGGCGTCGGCGCCGGGGCGCTGGAGGAGCCACTGCTGTCGACGCTGCTGTACGTCCAGCCCCTCCAACTACGCCGCGAGCCTGACCGGGAGCCGCGCCGCTCCGGGCCGACCCGCCGTGCGCCGGTCCCTGGAGTACATCGAGCAGCACCTCGCCGAGCCGATCTCGCTGGCCGATCTGGCCGCCCACGCCGCGATGTCGCCGCGCTCGATCCAAGTCGGCTTCCGCGAGGACCTCGGCACGACCCCGGTGGCCTTCATCCGCGACCGCCGCCTCGACCAGGTGCGCCGCACCCTCATTGCCGCCCTGCCCGAGGACGGGGTGAGCGTCACCGAGGTCGCGCAGCGGTGGGGCTTCCACCACCTGGGCAACTTCTCCGGGCTCTACCGGCGCCGGTTCGGTGAGCTCCCGTCCGAGACGCTGCGGCGGTGAGCGGTGCACGAGCTGTCGCTGTGCCAGTCCATCCACGACATCGTCGACCGCGCGCGCGGTGACCGCGTTGTCGAGAGTGTCCACCTCCAGATCGGCCAGCTGCGTCAGGTGGTCCCCGACACCCTGGTCTACTGCTGGGCGCTCGTCACCGAGCAGGGGCCGCTGGCCGGCTCGGCGCTCGACATCGACCACCGGCCGGTGGTCCTCGACTGCCGCGACTGCGGCGGCCGCACCACCGTCGCCGACGCGCTCGTCCTCACCTGTGCCACCTGCGGCTCGGGCGCCATCGAGCTGGTCTCGGGGGACGAGTTCCTGGTCACCTCGCTGGAGCTTGTGAAGGAGAGCTGAATGGGACGCTTCCACCGCCACGATGACGGCACCGTGCACGAGCACGAGCAGGAGCAGGAGCACGAGCACGGGCACGGGCACGGGCAGGGGCACGAGCAGGGGCACGAGCAGGGGGTCGGGCCGGCCCATGAGGTGGGCGACCTGTCGGCGTACGACACCGGCACCGACCGGGTCGAGGTGCTGGAGCGGATCTTCGACGAGAACGACCGGGCTGCCGCGGCCAACCGCGCCGCCCTCGATGCCGCCGGGGTGCGCTGCGTCAACCTGATGTCCTCCCCGGGGGCAGGCAAGACCACCCTGCTCGTGCACACGCTCGCGCACCTGCGTGCCGCTGGGGTCCGCGCCGGTGTCGTCGAGGGCGACATCGAGACCTCGCTGGACGCCGACCGGCTGGCCGGGCTGGGCGCCCAGGTGGCGCTGCTCAACACCGGGGCCGGCTTCGGCGGCGAGTGCCACCTCGACGCGCCGATGGTCGCGCGCGCCCTCGGTCAGCTCGACCTGGAGGGGCTGGACCTGGTGCTCGTGGAGAACGTCGGAAACCTGGTCTGCCCCGCCGAGTTCGACGTGGGTGCGCACCACCGGGTGATGGTCGCCAGCGTCACCGAGGGCGAGGAGAAGCCACTGAAGTACCCGGTCATGTTCCGTTCCGTCGAAGTGGTCCTGGTGAACAAGACCGACCTGCTGCCACACCTGGACTTCGACCTGGACCTCTTCCGTCGCAACGTCGCGCAGGTCAACCCCGGCGCTCGGCTCTTCGAGGTGTCGGCGCGCACCGGGGGAGGGCTCGACGCCTGGCACGGCTGGCTGGCGGACGACGTGCTCGCGACAGCCCGGGGCGAGGCGCGCTGATGCTGCCCCACATCCTGGGCGGGGAGGACCTCTCCGGCTTCGCCTGGGCCCGTCCCGACGGCACCCCCGCGCGGCTGGCGACGCTGCTCGACCTGCCGGGGGCCGAGCCCGCGCGCTGGCTGCCGACGCACCTCGAGGCGCTGGACGACCTCAACATCGAGGTGGCCGGCCGGCTCGGCGAGGTGCTGGGCGGGGGCCGCGGGCCGGCGCCCGGTGAGCACGAGCTGCTCGCGACGGCCTATGCCGCGCTGGACCGGGGCTGCCACGAGTACGCCGAGGCGCTCACCGCCGCGGGGCTTCCCGACGACCTGCGGGCCGGGCAGATCGTCGGCACCGCGGCGCTGCTCAGCATCCGCTGCCGGGCAGCGATCGGGCTGATCGGCCCGGCGCCCTTCGACGGCGACCTGGACACCCCCGCGCCCGGGATGGTCGGCGGTCGCGCGGCCTACATGCCGCGAGCTCGACCGAGGCATGGCGCGGCAGCAGATGGCTGGTCGTGACCGACGGCGCACAGCGGCTGCCCGCCACGCTGTCGATGCTGCTCTTCGACTCCTCCGGGGTCGACAAGGACGCCACCCTGCGCGAGCACCGCGCGGCGCTGCGTCGCGTCTCGGCCGCCGTGCTCGAGCCGGGAGCGGAGCCGCTCGCCGCCTCAGGCGCGGTCGACTGGCTGCTGTTCGACTGGCTGATGGCCCACCGCGACGGCCCCGACTCCGGTGCCGTCGAGATCCGCTCCGGCCAGGTCGACGACGCGGCGATGATCGTGGCCGCCGCCGACGCGTCGGTGCGCGTGCGCAAGCGCTTCGACCCGGCGCTGGCGCGGCCTAGGCCGACGCGCTAGCCAGACTGGACGGACCGAACCGGGAGGCCCGCGTCGGCGAGCGCCGCGAGCAGCTGCGGTCGGGCCGCCAGCAGCGACGGGCCGTACCACGTCAGCAGCCGCCCGCTCACCAGCAGGGTCCGAGTGCGCGGGAATGCCTCCGGGCCGTCCTCGGGAGTGAAGGGGTAGGGCTCGTCCGGGAGCAGCACCAGGTCGGCGCCGAGCCGGTCGAGGTCGGCCACGTCGACCGTCGGGTAGCGGCCGGGTCGCTCGGCGCAGGCGTTGGCTAGCCCGAGCCGGGCCAGCAGGTCACCGGTGAAGGTCGCCCGACCGACCACCAGCCACGGGTCGCGCCACACCGGCACGGTGACCCGCGCCACCGGCTCGGGGATCGGCCCGCTCCACAGGGCGGCCGCGCGGCGGAGCCAGTCCGGCTCGGCTACCGCGAGCGCCTCGGCGAGCAGCCTCCGCATCGACGCGATCGCCTCGGGCACGCTCTCGATGCGGGTCACCCACACGGCCGTGCCGGCCCCGCGCAGCCGGCGGACGTCGAGCTCGCGGTTCTCCTCCTGGTTCGCGACGACCAGGTCGGGGCGCGCCGCGACGACGGCCGCGAGATCGGGGCCTTGGTGCCGCGGACCCGCGTGAGGCCCAGCTGGTCCAGGTCGGCCGGGTGCGTGCACCAGTCGGTCACCCCGACCAGGCGCTCCGGGCAGGTCGCCGCAAGCGCCTCGGTCAGCGAGGGCACCAGCGAGACGACCATGCGCGCCGGGCCGACCAGCGGCACAGCGGCGCCCAGGTCGTCGCGAAGCACAGGCGGCGGCACCCGGGAGCCGGCTCAGTCGGCGGTGATCCGGTAGACCGTGCCGTCCGCGTAGCCGGCGTACAGCTCCTTGTCCCCGGCCTTGGAGATCGTGAGCAGGCTGGTGCCCGGGTCGACCCGGAAGCTCTGGCTCGGGTCGGCGATCGAGAAGCCGGCGATCCAGCCGTTGAGGTCGCCGTACACGTAGTAGCCCTTGAGGGCCGGCGAGCGGCTGCCGCGATAGACCGCCCCGCCGATGATGCTCTCGCCGACCGGGTGCCGGTAGCTGAGGACCGGCTTGACCAGCTTGCCTCCGCGCAGCCTCTCCCCGCGGTCGAAGACGCGGTTGCCCTCGTAGTGCGACCAGCCCAGGTTGAGTAGTCGGATCCGGGTGACCCGAAGCCGGTCGACCTCCTCGACGGTGTCCTGCCCGACGTCCCCGACCCACATTGAGCGCGAGGCGGGGTCGAAGGCCATCCGCCAGGGGTTGCGCAGCCCGATCGCCCAGATCTCGGGGCGGCCCTGCTTGTGGCGCAGCGGGTTGTCGGCGGGGATGGTGTAGGGCCACCCGTGGTCGACGTCGAGGCGCAGCACCTTCCCGAGCAGGGAACGGCGATCCTGCGCGTGGCCGAACTGGTTCCCGCCGCCGCCGCCGTCGCCGGTGGACACGTACAGCAGACCGGCCTTGTCGAAGGCGATCTTGCCGCCGTTGTGGTTGCTGGCCTGGCGGTGGCGGATGCGGAGCATGGGCTTGACCGAGCCGGGCTTGATCGCGTCGTTCACCAGGCGCAGGCGGGACAGCTGGACGTCGCCGGTGTCGCGTCGGGTGTAGTAGACGAAGGCCCGGTGGTTGCGGGCGAAGTCGGGGTGGAAGGCCAGCGAGAGCAGCCCGCGCTCGCCGTTGCAGTCGACCCGCTTGCGCAGCGAGCCGACCCGGGAGAGCGTGCCGCCCCGCAGCAGTCGGATCACCCCGCACTTCTCGAGGATGTAGAGGTCGGTGGAGCCGGGCGGGCTGGCGATGTCGGTGGGCATGGCCAGCCCGCTGGCGACCGGGACGACCGAGACCGTCGGCGCGGCGCGACCGGGCGCCGACGGGGCGGGGACCGCCGTCACGGCCACTGGAGCGAGCAGACCCGCCACGAGGCCGAGGATCGTCAGTGCCGTCCGGGGGCGCATGGCTCGACGCTACCGGTGTCGGCAGGCGCCGCCAACGCCGTCGGCCGGTCCCCGCCGCCGATCCTTGCCGCCGATCCCCACCCGACCCGTTAGCGTGGCGGCGTGAGCGAGGGTTGCCTGTTCTGCGCGATCGTCTCCGGTGCGACCGGGGCGGATCTCGTGCTCGCGGACGAGGACTTCGTGGGCTTCCTCGACCACCGCCCGGTGTTCAAAGGGCACGTGCTGCTGGTGCCGCGAGCCCACGTCGCCACCCTTCCCGACCTGCCCGCTCCGCTGCGTGACCCGCTCGTCGGCTGGCAGCAGCGGCTGGCCACGGCCATGGTCGCGGGGCTGGGCGCCCAGGGCTCCTTCGTGGCGATGAACAACACCGTCTCGCAGTCCGTGCCGCACCTGCACTGCCATGTCGTCCCCCGGACCAAGGGCGACGGCCTGCGCGGGTTCTTCTGGCCGCGCACGAGGTACGCCGACGGCGAGGCGGCGGCGTATGCCGCGCGGTTGCGGGCCGCGCTCGTCGACGACCCGCTCGATCCGGAGGTGACCCGATGACCGACCGCCAGCTGGGCAGCGGCCTGCTCGACGGCTCGCTGCCCCACGAGCCGCTGCCCGCAGACGAGGTGCTCACCGGCACCCCCACGGCCGCGGTGCTTCCGCTGGGGGAGCTGGCCGCGCCGCACGGCGTCGAGGTCGGGCTGTGGGAGATGACCGAGGGTGTGGCCCGCGACACCGAGGTCGACGAGGTCTTCCTGGTGCTGTCGGGGTCGGGCCGGGTGGAGTTCGAGGACGGCTCTGCCCTCGCGCTGGTGCCCGGTGTCGCCGTCCGGCTCCGAGCCGGCGAGCGCACGGTGTGGACCGTCACCCAGACCCTCCGCAAGGTCTACGTCGCGGGCTGAGGCCCCGGCGTGGCGGCCGGTTGGCTGCTCCGTAGGCTGGCAGCGGACAGCAGGGACGAGCAGGAGGTCGGGTCATGGGTCGCTTCGACGGTCGGGTCGCGCTGGTCACGGGAGCCGCGCGTGGCATCGGGCTGGCCACGGCACGGCGGTTCGCCCAGGAGGGGTCGGCGGTCGCCGTCCTCGACCTCGACGAGGCGGCCGCGGCCCGCGCCGCGGCGTCTCTGGGGGCCAGCGCCGCTCTCGGCGTGGGCGCCGACGTGGCCGACGCGGCTGCCGTCGATGCCGCCGTCGAGCGAGTGGCAGCCGAGCTCGGCGGCCTGCACGTCCTGGTCAACAATGCCGGTGTTACTCGGGACAACCTGCTGTTCAAGATGACCGAGACGGACTGGGACACGGTGATGAGCGTCCACCTGCGAGGCGCGTTCCTCATGAGCCGGGCCGCCCAGCGGCATTTCGTGTCGCAGCAGTACGGCAGGATCGTGAGTCTCTCCAGCACCTCCGCACTCGGCAACCGAGGGCAGGCGAACTACTCGGCGGCCAAGATGGGTCTGCAGGGCTTCACCCGGACGCTGGCCATCGAGCTTGGTCCGTACGGCGTGACCGCGAACGCCGTGGCGCCGGGCTTCATCGCGACCGAGATGACCGACGCCACCGCCGAGCGGCTCGGCATGACGGTGGAGGACTTCCGCAAGGCCGCCGCCGACTACAACCCGGTCCGCCGGGTCGGCCACCGAGGACATCGCCGCCGCCGTGGCCTTCCTGTGCAGCGACGAGGCGTCGTACATCACCGGTCAGACGCTGTACGTCGACGGCGGCGCCACACTGGTGTGAGGCCGCTCGCCGGTTCGCGGAATGGGCAGAAATCGCAGTTCGCGGGCCCGCCAGCGCGCCGTTGCGGGCCAATCGGCAGCCCGGCCACGCGCGCGCCTGCCCCGCGCCAGCCACCCCGGCGCACACTGGGGGGCGACACGCCGGCGCCAGACCTGGCCCCGGTCCGCCCGACTTTGAGCTGAGGAGTCCCCCACGTGCGCCGCCTGCCCTCCCTGACCGCCGTCCTGCTCGTCCTCGGCCTCGCGTTGACCGCCTGCGGCGGCGGGGGCGACGACCAGCCGAGCGGGTCGCCGAGCTCCAGCGACCCGAGCATCGACGACGGCGAGACGATCGTCGCCACCTGGCCGCTGACCGGCCTGGAGGCCACGGGCAGCGAGGATGTCGAGAAGACCCACCCGGTGATGGTCGTGAAGATGGACAACACCGCCTCGGCCAGTCCGCAGGTGGGGCTGTCCCAGGCCGACCTGGTGGTCGAGGAGCTGGTCGAGGGCGGGCTGACCCGTCTGGCGGTGTTCTACTACGCCCAGCTGCCCGCCGAGGTGGGGCCGGTCCGCTCGATGCGCGCCAGCGACATCGGCATCGTCTCCCCGGTGGGCGCCTCCGTGGTGACCAGCGGAGCCGCCGGCCGCACCATTGCCCGCATCCAGGGTGCGGGGATCCCGTTCTTCCAGGAGGGCGCGAAGGGCATCTACCGGTCGACGAGCCGATCGGCGCCGTACAACGTCATGGCCAACCTCCACGACGTCGCGACGGCGGCGAAGGGGGCGCCGGCCCGTCCGGCCGATTACCTGCCGTGGGGCAGGGGCGAGGACCTGCCCGCGGGCAAGAAGGCCACCACCCTGAGTGCCACCTTCGGCGGCGGCCGCACCACGTCGTGGGCCTACCAGGACGGCGGCTACGTCAACACCAACAGCTATGCGGCCGCCGACGACCAGTTCCCCGCCGACACCGTGCTCGTGCTGCGGGTCGAGGTGGGTGACGCCGGCTACCTCGACCCGGCCGGCAACCCGGTGCCCGAGACCAAGCTCGTCGGCTCCGGCCCCGCGCTGCTGTTCCACGGTGGCCGGGTGGTCCGGGGGAGCTGGACCAAGCCGGCCCTGGACGGCGAGATCACGCTGCGCACGAAGAAGGGCGACCTCCCGGTCCCGGCCGGGCACACCTGGATCGAGCTGATCCCGGTGTCCTCCGGGAACGTGACCTGGCACAAGTAGCCGGATTCGGCATGATGGAGGCATGAGCGCACTCCAGCCCGGCATGCTGCTGGTGGCGACGCCCGCGCTGCTGGACCCGAACTTCGCCGACACGGTGGTGCTGATGCTCGACGTCGACGAGAACGGCGCGCTCGGCGTCGTGCTCAACCGGCCCTCGCAGGTGCCGGTCGCCGAGGTCCTGGCCGGCTGGGACGAGCAGCTGGCGGAGCCCGGCGTGCTCTTCCGCGGGGGCCCGGTGAGCACCGAGGGGCGCTCGCGGTGGCGCTGCTCCGCACCCCGGACGACGCGCCCGTCGGGTTCCGTGCCGTCGACGGGGCGCTGGGCATCCTCGACCTGGACACCCCTGTCGAGCTGGTCCACGGCGCCCTGGTCGGGATGCGCATCTTCGCCGGGTACGCCGGCTGGGGCGCCGGCCAGCTCGAGGCCGAGATCGACGAGGGCAGCTGGTACGTCGTGCCGGGCCTTGCCCCTGACGTGCTTCGCAAGGACCCCGGCGAGCTGTGGCGCGACGTCCTGCGGCGGCAGCCCGGACAGTTGGCCTGGCACTCGACGCGCCCGCTGGACCCCGAGCTCAACTGAGCCGGCGCTTGTAGACTCCCCCCATCGTGAGCAACCCGACGATCGGCTTCTCGCCCGGCACCGACACCCTCGAGGACCGGCGCACCCTGCCGACCGAGGACGGCGACCACGAGCGGTTCAGCCACTACGTCCCGAAGGCCAAGCTCACCGAGGCCATGGTGATGGGCACGCCGGTGATCGCGCTCTGCGGCAAGGTGTGGGTCCCCAGCCGTGCGCCGGAGAAGTTCCCGGTCTGCCCCGAGTGCCAGGAGATCTGGGAGTCGCTCAAGCCCGGTGGCGACGAGGGCTCCGACGAATGACGGGACGGCCTGACGCCGTCCCCTCCACCGCGGCCCGGTTGCTGTCGAGCGCGCCGACTCGTGGAGGCACGGCACCGCGGCTGCGCGGCTGGCAGCGCGAGGCGCTGCGACGCTACCTCGAGGCAGCCCCCCGAGACTTCCTCGCGGTCGCCACCCCCGGGGCAGGCAAGACGACCTTCGCCCTGACCGTCGCCGCCGACCTGCTCGGGCGCCGGGTCGTCGACCGAGTGGTGGTCGTGGCGCCCACCGAGCACCTCAAGGTGCAGTGGGCCGAGGCCGCCGGCCGGGCCGGTATCCCGCTCGACCCGTCCTACGCCGCCGGCCAGGGCCGCACCTCCCAGGAGTTCCTCGGCGTGGCGGTCACCTCGCGCCGGCGTCGCCGTCAACCCGCTCGCCATGCGGATCCGCACCGAGCGCTTCAAGACGCTGGTGATCCTGGACGAGATCCACCACGCGGGCGACGCGATGTCGTGGGGCGAGGCCGTGCTGGAGGCGTTCGGGCCGGCCACGCGCCGGCTGGCGCTCACCGGCACGCCGTTCCGCTCCGACGTCAACCCGATCCCTTTCGTCTCCTACGAGCCCGACGCTGACGGTGTCCCGCGCTCGGTGGCCGACTTCACCTACGGCTACGCCGACGCCCTGGCCGACCACGTCGTCCGCCCGGTGCTGTTCCTGGCCTACTCCGGCGATCTGCAGTGGCGCACCCGCGCCGGCGACGAGGTCGCGGCCCGGCTGGGCGAGCCGTTGACCAAGGACCTTGCGGCCCAGGCGCTGCGAACGGCGCTCGACCCGGCCGGCTCGTGGGTGCCGGCGGTGCTCGCCGCGGCCGACATCCGGCTGTCCGAGGTACGCCGGCACGTGCCCGACGCGGGCGGGCTGGTCATCGCCACCGACCAGGACTCCGCACGTGCCTACGCCGCGCTGCTGAGGCGGATCAGCGGCCAGGCACCCACGGTGGTCCTCTCGGACGAGAAGGCCGCCTCGCGCAAGATCGCTCAGTTCACCGAGAACGACAGGCGCTGGATGGTCGCGGTGCGCATGGTGAGCGAGGGGGTCGATGTGCCCGCCTCGCCGTCGGGGTCTACGCCACGACGACCGCGACCCCGCTGTTCTTCTCCCAGGCCGTCGGGCGGTTCGTCCGGCGCGTACCCGAGGCGAGACGGCGTCGGTGTTCCTGCCCTCGGTCGGCAATCTGCTCGGGTATGCCGCTGAGATGGAGCTGGAGCGCGACCACGCTCTCGGCCGCCGGATCAGCGACGAGGACGACATCTTCGCCGCCGAGCAGGCCTTGCTCACGGCCGCGGCGGCCGACGAGCCGGCCTCCGCGGCGGAGCTGGCCCTGGGCTTCCGAAGCGCTCGGCTCGCGCGCGACCTTTGACCACGTGCTGTACGACGGGGCCACGTTCGGCCACTCCGGCGAGGTGCACGTCGGCTCGGAGGAGGAGATGGACTTCCTGGGCATCCCCGGGCTCCTCGACCCCGAGCAAGTGCGCGACCTGCTGCACCGGCGGCAGCGCGACCGCGCGCGGCAGCGGGTGGTGGTGGCGCCCGACGACACGGTGGCCGCGCTCACGACGCACGAGCAGCTGGCACTGCTGCGCCGGGAGCTCAACGGGCTCGTCGCCGCGTGGCACCACCGCACGGGGCAGGCGCACGGGGTGACCCACGCCGCGCTGCGCCAGGAGTGCGGGGGCCGGCGGCAGCGGTCGCGAGCGCCGAGCAGCTGGTGGTCCGCATCGACCGGATCCGCGACTGGGCGGCTCGGCGCACCTCCTGAGCGTCCCGGACGCGTCGCCCGGCCGGGCCGCCGGCCCGGCTGGGTGCGGCCCGGAGGCCGGGCTGGACGGCGTCAGTACGACCCGGGGCCCCGTTCCGAGCCGGCGTACTCGCCGGGACTCGGCGGCGGAAGGGTCGAGTAGCCGGGCTGGCCGGGCTGGCCGGGGCCTCGGGGCCCCGGGCCGGGCGGGGCGGTCGCCGCCATCGCGCGCGCCAGCTGGAGTCCGCTGTACTTGGGCTTCTTGCGCCGGAAGATCACCATGAGCAGGCCGCCGACGAAGGAGAGCCCGGCGAAGGCATAGGTCGCCAGCGTGCGGTACTTCAGCTCGGTCATCGACGCCTTGAAGGGGATCATCACCAGCTGTTTGCCGGCCTTCTTGCAGGCCACGGTGTAGCCACCGGCCTCGTCAGTGATCACGGCGGTGGCTGCCCGCCAGCTGCGGCCGTAGAGCTGCAGCTGCTGCTGCCGAGCCGGGGCGCGCCTGCTGGACGGCCTGCTGACCCGTCGGCTCGGTGACCGTGCAGGAGCCGATGTCGCGGCCTCGGTCTGGGGCCAGCACCACGAACATGTGGTCTGCCGGCAGGGCGGTGGAGGTGCCGTTGGGGATGGTGATGAGGTTCCTGATGTCCACCGCCTTGACGAGCGTGAAGCCGTAGGCCATGAACACGAAGACCGGCAGCACGAACATGGCCACCAGGCCCAGCCACAGGGGCGGGCCGGGTCTGCCGTCGTAGTTGTCGCTCATCGAGGGCTCCTCGTCAGGGGTGGGCGATCCACCATCCTCCTAGACTTCGCACATGCCCGCTGAGGTTTCGCAAACTCTGCACCGCGGGCTGTGCGTGCTCGAGCTGCTGGCCCGCGAGCCCGACGGCGCCACCGTCACGGAGCTCGCCGGGCGTCTGGGCACCAACCGCACGGTGACCTACCGGCTGGTGGCGACCCTCGAGCAGCACGCCCTGGTCCGCCGCGACGCGCGGGGCCGGGTGCTGCTTGGCCTGGGGTGCTCCCTCTCGCCATGGCCGTGCAGCCGATGCTGCGCGACATCGCCGTGCCGGTCCTGCGCCGGCTCGCCGACCGGCTCGGTGCCACCGCCCACCTGACCGTGGCCGAGGGGGACGAGGCGCTGGCGCTGGCGGTGGTGGAGCCGTCGCGGACGATGTTCCACGTCGCCTACCGGGTGGGCACCCGGCACCCGGTCACGCACGGGGCCGGAGGACGCGCCATCCTGCTGGCCCGGCGCGGCGAGCGTGCGGCGTACGCCGTCTCGTCGGGCGAGCTGCAGACGGGCGCTCGCGGCCTGGCGGCGCCGATCCGCGGGGTCGAGGGGCTGGCGGCGAGCGTCGGCATCGTCACGCTGGGCGAGGAGATCGACACCCGCCGGGTCGCGCCTTCAGTGCTGGAGGCGGCCGGCGAGATCGCGGCCGCGTTGCGGTAGGGCGTGCCGGATCAGCATCGGGTTCGCGGCGCCGGGGCAGGACCGCCGGCGTGCCGAAGGGGGATCAGGCGGCGCCGGTCGCGCTACCGCGGGCTCGAGGCGCGCGTCCGGTCGACGCGCGCAGCACCAGCTCGGGCCGGAAGATGTACTCCATCGACGGGACCGGCGTCTGCTCGATGGCGTTGACGACGTAGGACACCGCAGCGGCGCCCATGGCCGGGACCGGCTGCCGGATGGTGGTGAGCGGCGGGTCCAGGAACTGGATGAGCGCGGAGTCGTCGTACCCGATGACCGACAGGTCCGACGGCACGCCGAGCCCGGCCTCGCGCGCCGCGCGGACCGCGCCCAGCGCCATCAGGTCGGACGCGCAGACCACGGCCGTGGCGCCCCGCCGGACCAGCTCGCGCGTCGCCGCCGCCCCGCCTTCCACGCTGTAGAGACCCTCCTGGATCCACGCCGCGGCCTCGGCCTCGTCCAGGCCGAGGCCGGCCTGGAGCGTGGCCACGAAGGTCTCCCGCTTGCGGCTCGACGGCAGGTAGCGGGCCGGCCCGGCGGCCAGACCGATGCGGGTGTGGCCCAGCTGCATGAGGTGGGCGACCGCGATCTGCATGGCCTCCCGGTCGTCGGTGGACAGGAACGGGGCGTCCAGTCCGGGGACGTAGCCGTTGACGAAGACGACCGGCATGCCCCGCTCGATGAGGATCCGGTACCGGTCGTGGTCGGCGGTTGCGTCCGCGTGCCGCCCGGAGACGAAGATGATGCCGGAGACGCCGTGGTCGAGCAGGGACTCGACGTACTCGTCCTCCGAGATCCCGCCCGGCGCCTGCGTGCACAGCACCGGCGTGAACCGGCGCCTCGCGAGAGCGTCCTCGATGACTTGGGCGAACGCGGGGAAGATCGGGTTCTCCAGCTCGGGGACCACCAGTCCGACGAGGCCGGCGCTGCGCCGTCGCAGCCGCGCTGGTCGCTCGTAGCCCAAGACGTCCAGGGCCGTGAGCACCGACTGTCGGGCGGCGTCGCTCACGCCCGGCTTGTCGTTGAGGACCCGGCTGACTGTCGCCTCGCTGACGCCCGCCTGGGCGGCGATGTCGCTGAGGGTTGCCATGCGGCAATGAAACCTCGCCTTCACGGAGACTGCAAGTAGTCACAGTTGGGTTGCAAGGTCTTCCATTTCTTGCAAGATGCCCCTAACGTGGCCGTGAGGTCGGTGACAAACGACCGACAATGTCTGATCCCAAGGAGCTACCCATGCGCCGTGCGCTTCCGGCCCTCGCCGGACTCGCCGCCTTCGCCCTGATCCTCACCGCCTGCGGGAACGGGTCCAGCGACGGCGACACGAACAACACCGACGCCTCGCCGTCGTCCGACGCGAGCAGCGTCGATCCAGCCAGCCTCACCGCCGACCTGACCTGGTGGGACACCTCCGATCCCACCAACGAGGGACCCGCATTCGAGAAGCTGATCGCGAAGTTCAACGAGACCTACCCCAACATCACGATCAACTACCAGTCGGTCCCGTTCGGCGACGCCCAGAACAAGTTCAAGACGGCGGCCGCCTCCGGCACGGGCGCCCCCGACATCCTGCGCGCCGAGGTCGCCTGGGTGCCCGAGTTCGCGTCGCTGGGCTACCTGTTCGCCCTCGACGGCACCCCCCTGCTGGACGGTAACTTCCTGGAGACGCCGCTGTCGAGCAACGTGTACGACGGCCAGACCTACGGCGTCCCGCAGGTCACGGACACGCTGGGTCTGATGTACAACAAGAAGCTCTTCGCCAAGGCCGGCATCGACACCCCGCCCACGACGTGGGCCGAGGTGGCCGCCGACGCCAAGCTGCTGAAGAAGAAGGCCAAGGTCGACGGCATCTACATCAACTCGGGCGGCTACTTCCTGCTGCCGTTCATCTACGGTGAGGGCGGCGACATCGTCAACACCGACGAGCAGAAGATCCTCATCAACTCGGCCGAGGACGTCGCCGGTCTTTCCACGGCCCAGGGCCTGGTCAAGAGCGGCGCTGCGGTCAAGCCGGACGCCAACGACTCCTACGGCACCATGATGACCCTCTTCAAGGAGGGCAAGGTGGCCATGATCATCAACGGTCCCTGGGAGGTTGCCAACATCAGCGGCGACCCCAAGTTCGGTGGGTTCGAGAACCTCGGCATCGCACCGGTGCCTGCGGGCTCGGCCGGTGCTGGTGCGCCCGTCGGTGGCCACAACTACGTGATCTGGTCGGGCATGGATGAGGCCAAGTCGGATGCGGCCATCGCGTTCGTGGAGTTCATGAGCAGCCCGGAGTCCGAGGCGTTCGTCGCCAACGAGCTCGGCCTGCTGCCCGGCAACGCCGACGCCTATGACCAGCTCACCGACAACGAGAAGGTCGCCGCGTGGAAGCCGGCACTGGACGTGGCCAAGCCGCGGCCGTGGATCCCTGAGGGCGGGCTCTTCTTCGCGCCGCTCGACACCATGGCGACCCAGATCATGATCCAGGGCGTGGCGCCGCAGAAGGCCGCCGACGAGGCAGCCAAGACGTTCAAGTCCGACGTCGTTCCCGACTACAGCGACTGACGCCTGACGCGGCCTGCGACAGGCCGACAGGAGTGCCGTCGGGGACCGGGTCGAGCCTGGTCCCCGGCGGTCGCTCTCGGGCAGAGTGGAACCCAGCCCTCCCCGCCGCGAGCGCGCGGTGTTGCAGCAGCAGAACCGGAGACCGCCATGACGCCGTTGCAGGACACGCTGGACGCCACGGACGTCCGCCAGCCCGAGAAGCCGCGTGGTGCCGTTCGCCGCAGCATCGACCGGAGCTGGTTCGGCTGGGCGATGGTGCTGCCCACCGTGATCGTGCTGGGCGTGCTGGTGCTCTTCCCACTGGTGCGCGGCGTGTACCAGTCCTTCACCAACCTCAACGAGGCCAACCAGCAGTCCGAGATCTGCACGAAGACGCTCGGTGGCGGCGAGGTCTGCAAGCCCAACCCGAAGGCCGCGAAGTTCGTCGGGATCGACAACTACAAGCGGGTGCTCACCGGTGAGACGGGGCACTTCTGGCGCGAGTTCGAGAACACCGTGGTGTGGACCGTCTCGTGCGTGCTCTTCCACTACACGATCGGCCTGGGCCTGGCCATCTTGCTGAACCGGCGGTTCAAGGGGCGCAGTGTCTACCGAGTCCTGCTCATCGTGCCCTGGGCGGTGCCGGCCTTCGTGTCGGCGTTCGCCTGGCGGTTCATGTTCAACGCCCGCTTCGGGGTCATCAACGCCGCCCTGGAGCGGCTGGGGATGGACGGCGTGAACTGGACCGATCACCGGTGGACCGCGTTGTTCACCGCCATCGTCACCAACATCTGGCTCGGCGTGCCGTTCATGATGGTGGCGATGCTCGGCGGGCTGCAGTCGATCAACGCCGACCTCTACGAGGCCGCGTCCATCGACGGCGCCAACGGCTGGCAGAAGTTCTGGAACATCACCATGCCCGGGCTCCGACCGGTGTCGGCGACGGTGATCCTGCTCGGCACCATCTGGACCTTCAACATGTTCCCCATCATCTTCTTCGTCACCGGGGGCCAGCCGGCCGGGGAGACCGAGATCTTGGTGACCGGCGCCTACCGCGCGGCCTTCGAGGGCCTGCGCAACTACTCGCTGGCGGCGACGTACGGAGTGCTGATCTTGTCGATGCTCATCGTGTACGCCCAGATCTATCGACGAGCCCTGCGCAGCCAGGGGGAGGTGTGGTGATGAGCGAGTCCCGCCCGTCGGTCCCGCCCGGCGCCTCGACCAAGACCCTCGCCCGCGAACAGCTGGCACCGCCCCAGCCGCGCCGCGAGCGCAGCGTGGGAGCCTCCCTGGCCCTGCACGGCACGCTCGTGGTGGCCACCTTCATCGCGCTCTTCCCGGTGGTCTGGGTGGCGCTGAGCTCGCTCAAGCCGCAGTACGCCATCCAGCGCTCGACGATCACGCTAGTCGACCATCCCACGTTCGAGAACTACCGCCACGTCCTGCTCGACACCAGCTTCCCGCGGTGGTTCCTGAACTCCGTCGTCGTCGCCGGCTTCACCATGCTGATCGGCATCTCCATGTCGGCGACGGCGGGCTACGCGATGGCCAGGTTCAACTTCGCGGGCAAGCGCGGCCTGATGTGGACCTTCCTGGTGACCCAGATGTTCCCGGTGGCGATCCTGATCGTGCCGATCTACACGATCATGGCCCGGCTGGGGCTGATCGACCACAAGCTGAGCCTGATCATCGCCTACTGCTCGACCGCGGTGCCCTTCTGCGCCTGGATGATGAAGGGCTACTTCGAGACGATCCCCAAGGAGCTCGACGAGGCGGCGGCACTGGACGGGCTGGGACCGTTCGGCACGTTCTGGCGGGTCATCTTGCCGTTGGCCCGTCCGGGGATCGCGGTGACCGCCTTCTACACGTTCCTGACGGCCTGGGGCGAGGTCGCCTACGCGATCGCGTTCATCCAGACCGACAAGAACCTCACGCTCGGGGCCGGGCTCCAGCAGTTCGTGCCGCGCTTCAACCCGCAGTGGGACCTGCTCACCGCGGGCGCGATCCTGATCGCGATCCCCGCCGGCATCGTGTTCTTCTTCGCGCAACGCCACCTGGTCGCCGGTCTGACCGCAGGTGGCACGAAGGGCTGACTCTCGGCAGGATCTCCCCATGCCGACGTACGTTGCCTTCCTGCGCGCGATCAACCTGGGGCCCACCCGTAAGTTCCCCAAGGAGGCGATCAAGGCCGCCGTGGAGTCGGTGGGGGCCACCGGGGTCGAGACCTACCTCAACACCGGCAACGTGCGGCTGACGACGCGACTGCGGTCTCCTGCCCGGGTCGAGCAGGCGCTCGAGGAGGCGTTCCTGGCCGACCGGGCGTTCGCCGTGCCCACCGTGGCGCTCACCCCCGGCGAGCTGCTCGACATCGTGGCCGACGTCGACGCCCTGTGGGCGGAGTTCGGCGAGCCGGCGGCGCACTCGGTCACCTTGTTCAAGGAGCCGCCCGAGACGTCGGCGACCCGAGCGGTGGAGGCACTCGACCTGGCCGACCGAGCCGTCGTCCGCGGGCGGGCGGCCCACGTGCTGCTGACGTCGGGCTTCCACGACTCGCGCCTCCTCAACGCCCGGGAGTTCGGGGCCCTGGGGGTGGGCACCGCACGCTACGCGACCGTCCTGCGGGAGTTGGCCACGCGCTGGTGCGGGTGAGGGCTGCGGACGGCCGGGTTGCGCTCAGTAGTAGCGGGGCTTGCGCCCCCGGAACACGATCATGGCGATCCCGCCGACCAGGCAGGCGATGGCGGCGTAGCCGGTCCAGCGGCCGAGGTTGACGGCTCGCTCGTAGTCGCCGGGCCACTGCGCGACTCCGATCTGCTCTCCCGCGCCCAGACAGCGGATCCTCGCCTTCCCCGACCGGTCGGGTGTGAAGAAGCCCTGCATGGCGTACTGCGCGCCGGCGCTGCGGATGCTTCGCTTGGCGCGCGCTGGGGGCGTCAGACCCACCTTGCTGCCCTCGGGCAGCGTCACGGTGCAGGCGCTGGCTCCAGCAGTGGTGGTGAGGACGAAGTAGTCGCCGTCGGCCTCGACCTGGACACGGGCCCCGTTGTCGATCTGCTCGATCGCGATGTCCTCGCGCAAGAGCGGCGCGGCGACGGCGATGGTCGCGACCTCCAGCATCACCGGGGCGGCCAGCAGCACCAGGATTCCCGCCCACAGCGGCGGACCCGTCCGCGCGCCGCGGACGGGCAGATGCTGCATGCCGGGTGGGGGCGCCGAGAGGCTCACGGTTCACGAGTATCCCCGGGCCCGGCCCGGTTGTCGGGGCTTTCGGCCAATCCGACGTGAGAGCATGCGGGCATGACACAGATCCCCGCCGGGTGGTATCCCGATCCGACGCCCGGTGTCGACCCCGCGCAACAGCGCTGGTGGGACGGCACCGCGTGGACCGCGCACGTGCAGACGCCGCCGCCCGCGGCGCCCGAGACCGCCATCCGGCCCGCGGAGCCAGAGCAGCAGGGCTACGGGCAGCAGGGCTACGGGCAGCAGGGCTACGGGCAGCAGGGCTACGGGCAGCAGGGCTACGGGCAGCAGGGCTACGGGCAGCAGGGCTACGGCCAGCAGGGCCACGGCCAGCAGGGCCATCCCGGCGCCAGCATGCCGTCCGCGCCGACCTACGACGCCGGCTACTACGGCGCCTACCCCGCCCAGCCTTCGATGTACCCCGAGCGAGAGTTCACCCCCGACGGCGTGCCCCTCGCGGGCTGGGGGCGGCGGCTTGCCGCCTACCTGATCGACGGGCTCATCGTGGGCCTGCTGAGCGGCATCCTCGGCTTCCCATTCTGGGGCAAGCTCATCTCGGCGTACCGCGACTACTTCCAAGAGGTTATGGACGCCGCTGAGCAGGGGCTGCCGGCGCCGGACCAGGGCGCGTTCGTCGGCGACATTGTCGGGCCGCTGGCGGCCGTGACCGTCATCGGGCTGGTGGTCAACGTGGCCTACCAGTTCGGCTTCCTGCGGTGGCGGGCCGCCACGCCGGGGAAGATGGCGCTCGGGATGAAGATCCGGCTCCGGGACACGCCTGGCCCCCTCGGCTGGGGCACCATCGGCAAGCGCTGGCTCGGCCAGAACGTCGGCAGCATCGTCGGCTTGGTGCCGGGCATCGGTGGCTGCATCGGCGGGGTGTACGCCTTCCTGGACGGACTGTGGCCGCTGTGGGACGGCAAGCGCCAGGCCATCCACGACAAGTTCGCGCAGACCAACGTGGTGCTGGCTCAGCGGGACTGACCGCGAAGGCCACGGGGCCCGCACGGGCCAGGGCCCACGGTCGCCGTCAGGTCACTCTGACGCCGGCCGCCGCCAGCTCGGCCAGGGCTGCCTCGGTGGTCGCCGGCGCAACGCCGGCGCAGAGGTGACCCAGCAGGCGGACGCCGAAGCCCGCGGCGACGGCGTCCAGCGCCGTGGCACGCACGCAGTAGTCCGTGGCGAGCCCACACACGTCGACGTCGGTCACGTGGTGACGGCGCAGCCAGTCGGCCAGGCTCGAGCCGTCGGCCGACCGGCCCTCGAACCCCGAGTAGGCCGCGTCGTGCTCCCCTTGAGGAAGATCGCGTCGAAGGGCTGCGGGTCGAGGTTGGGGTGGAAGGCCTCGCCGTCGGTGCCGACCCGGCAGTGCACCGGCCACGAGTCCGCGAAGTCGGGGTCCACCGACCAGTGGGGGCCGGGGTCGACGTGGTGGTCCTTGGTCGCGACCACGTGGGCGTAGCTCGGCGAGGCCGGGTCGCGACGAGTCCAGTGCCGCAGGACCTCCGCGATGTCGTGCGCGACCTGGGCGCCGCCGGTCACCGGGAGCGAGCCTCCTCGCAGAAGTCGTTCTGGACGTCCACCACGATGAGCGCGCGTCATGCCTCGACCCTACGCCGGTCCGATCCGCCGGTCCGCGCGTGCGTCGGGGCCGTCGGGCGGGGCCGTCCGGCCAGGCAGCCAGTCGAGGACGGCGGCGAGCATCGGGTCCCACAGGTCCCAGCTGTGCTCGCCGGGCCGGAAGTCCGCCGTCACCTGGTGGCCCCGCTCGCGAGCGCGCGCCACGAAGGCGTGGTTGCCGGCCACCAGCTGGTCCTCGGTGCCGCACCCGACCCACAGCGGTGGCAGGTCTGCCCGGTCGAGCAGGGCGAACAGGTCGTCCTGCGCGGACAGCGCCCCGCCGAAGACCCGGTCGCGGATGTCGTCGCGCCGTCGGCCAGGAGGGAGCCCAGGTTCAGCGCCCCCGACAGGCTGGCCGCCGCGGCGTACCGCTCCGGGTGTCGCAGCGCGAGCTTGGGCGCCGTACCCGCCCATCGACAGCCCGGCGACGTACGTCGTGGCCGGCTGCTGGCTGAGCCCGAAGAAGGCCCGGACCACCTCCGGCAGCTCCTCGGCCACGAAGGTCCAGTAGCGATGACCCTGAGCCTCGTCCGCGTAGAAGCTCCGGCCGGCGCTCGGCATGACCAGCGCGAGCCCGGCCTGCTCGGCGTAGCGGGTCGCCCGCGTCTGTCGCAGCCACGCGGTGTGGTCGTCGGACAGGCCGTGCAGCAGGTAGAGCACCGGGGGTCGGCAGGTCGCCGGGTGGTGACCACCCCGTCGGCGGCCAGCTCGTCCAGCTCCGGCAGCACCACCGTCATCGAGGTGCCCATCCCCAGGGCGTCGGAGAAGAAGTCGCAGTGCAGCAGGGCCATGGGGCGCTCCTCAGTCGGGGTGGCCGTCGACGTGCAGGGTCTCGAGGACCGGGTCGCCCCGCGACAGCTGCCGGGCCGCCAGGGGGAGTTCGGCGCGCACCATCTGGTGGCGCTCGCGGGCCACCGCCAGCGGCTCGCGCGCCACCACCTCCCCTCCGCGCACCAGGGGGACGAGGAGAGGTCGGTCGTCTGAGTCGCCCGACGGCGGCTCGCCGACGCCGATCACCTCGGCCTCGGCGACCCCCCGCGCGTCGCGCCGCCGCAGGGCGTACTTGCGGCCGCCGATACTGGTCTTGTGGGGTGAGCGCTTCGCCACGGGCTCCAGCGACCCACTCGCGTCGGCGCGGGCGACCAGCTTGTACACGAACCCGCAGGTGGGATGGCCGGAGCCGGTGACCAGCTGGGTGCCGACGCCGTAGGCGTCGACGGGAGCAGAGCGCAGGGCCGCGATCGCGTGCTCGTCGAGGTCGCTGGTGACCAGGATGCGGGTCCTCGTGGCCCCCAGCGCGTCCAGCTGCTCGCGGACCTGCACCGCGAGCACGCCCAGGTCGCCGGAGTCGAGCCGCACGGCGCCCAGCTCGCGGCCGGCCACATCGACCGCCAGCCGCACCGCGTCGGCGACGTCGTAGGTGTCCACCAGCAGGGTGGTGCCTCGACCGAGGGAGGTGACCTGGGCCCGGAAGGCGTCCGCCTCGCTGTCGTGGACCAGGGTGAAGCTGTGGGCGCTGGTGCCTGCCGTAGGCACGGAGTACCGCTGTCCGGCGGCCAGGTTGGAGGTGCTGGCGAAGCCGGCGACGTACGCCGCCCGCGCCGCGGCCACCGCGGCCTCCTCGTGCGTGCGCCGCGAGCCCATCTCGATGCAAGGCCGCCCCGCTGCCGCCATCGTCATCCGGGACGCCGCCGAGGCGATCGCGCAGTCGTGGTTGTAGATCGACAGCAGCAGCGTCTCGAGCAGGACCGCCTCGGCGAAGGTCCCTCCACCACCACCAGGGGGAGTAGGGGAAGTAGATCTCCCCCTCGGGGTAGCCCCACAGATCGCCGCGGAACCGGTACCCGGCCAGCCACTCCAGCGTCGGCTCGTCGACGACACCCCCCGCACGCAGGGTCTCCAGCGCCGCCTCGTCGAAGTGGAACCTCTCCAGGGCCTCGAGCGCGCGGCCCACGCCGGCGACGACGCCGTACCGACGGCCCTCGGGCAGGCGTCGCGGGAACAGCTCGAACACCGAGCGTCGGCCGGCCGCGCCGGAGGCCAGCGCAGCCTGCACCATGGTCAGCTCGTAGTGGTCGGTCAGCAGCGCGGTGGAGCCGCCGATGGGCCGAGAATCGGCGGCGTCACTGCGCTGGAGTTCCATCCGGTCAGCGTAGGGCGTGTGCCACCATGAAGGGCGTGTCTGCCGCGAGCCCCGTCGAGGTCGAGCCGGATCTCACGCCCGACGAGATCACGGTCCCCGCGACGCCGTGGGTGTGCATCGTGTGGAACGACCCGGTCAACCTGATGTCCTATGTCACCTTCGTGTTCCAGAAGTACTTCGGCTATGAGAAGAAGAAGGCCGAGAAGCTCATGCTGGAGGTCCATCACGACGGCCGGTCGGTGGTGAGCAGCGGCTCTCGCGAGGAGATGGAGCGCGACGTCCAGGCGATGCACGGCTACGGGCTGTGGGCCACCATGGAGCGAGCCGGGACGAACGGCGCATGAGCGGGTTCGCCCGCGACCGGCGGACCGGCCGGGTCATCGCCACGCTGACCGGCTTCGAGGCCGACCTGCTGCGCTCTCTCGCCGCCCAGCTCGTCGAGCTGCTTCGCAACGAGCAGGCCGCCCCCCGCGACGTGGCCGACCCGCTCGAGGCGATGCTGGACTTCTCGGGGCCGACCGCCGAGCCCGAGGACCCGGTCCTGCAGCGGCTGTTCCCCTCGGCGTACCCCGACGACGCGGAGGCAGCCGCCGACTTCCGGCGGTTCACCGAGGGCACCCTGCGCGACGGCAAAGCCGCGGGTGCCGGGGCCGTGGTCGACGGGCTGGAGGACGCCGGTCTACCGCCGGTGCTGGAGGAGTCGGGCCTGATGATCGACGTCGAGCTCGAGGCGGACGCCGCCGAGACCTGGCTGCGCACGTTGACCGACATCCGGCTGGCCCTGGCCACCCGGCTGGGCGTCGAGGAAGGCGACGAGGACTTCTGGCTGGGCCTGCCGGACGAGGACCCGCGCACGGCCGCCCACGACGTGTACGAGTGGGTCGGCTACCTGCAGGAGACGCTGGTCGGGGCCCTGTCGCGGGGGTGAGCGCGGGGCGCGCGCCTTTCCGGATCCCGGTCGATGCGGAGTCCTGTGCGGTCGGCGCCTAGGCTGGGCCGTGTGCTGACCCTCACCCGGGCCATCTACGACGCGATCGTGGCCCACGCCCGTCGCGACCACCCCGACGAGGCCTGCGGCGTCGTCGCCGGACCCGCCGGGAGCGACCTGCCGGAGCGGTTCGTCCCCATGGTGAACGCCGCCGGCAGCCCGACCTTCTACGAGTTCGACTCCACCGAGCTACTCGTCCTGTACCGGGAGATGGACGACCGCGACGAGGAGCCACTGGTGATCTACCACTCCCACACCGCCACGGAGGCCTATCCCAGTCGCACCGACATCGCCCTGGCCCAGGAGCCGCACGCGCACTACGTGCTCGTCTCCACGCGGGAGTGCGGGAATAACGAGGGCCCGGTTGAGTTCAGGTCGTACAGAATCGTGGACGGAGAGGTGACCGAGGAGGAGATCATGGTCACCGACGACCAGTCCACCGAGCAAAGGAGCATGTCCTGATGGCCATCGAGGTCCGCATCCCGACGATCTTGCGCACCTACACCGGTGGCGAGAAGTCCGTGACCGCGGCCGGCGACACGCTGGCCGCGGTCATCGACGACCTCGAGGCCAACCACCCCGGGATCCGCGAGCGGCTCGTCGACTCCAGCGGTGGCGGCGACGAGCTGCGCCGCTTCGTCAACATCTACGTCAACGACGAGGACGTCCGGTTCCTCGGCGGGCTCGGGGCCAGCCTGGGCGACGGCGACCAGGTGGTCGTCCTGCCGGCCGTCGCGGGCGGCTGAGCCGGCCTCCGTGGCGCGCTTCGACAGCCTTCTGGAGTCGGTCGGCCGGACCCCGCTGGTCGGCCTGCCGAGGCTGTCTCCGAGCCCCGACGTGCGGCTGTGGGCCAAGCTGGAGGACCGCAACCCGACCGGGTCGATCAAGGATCGCGCGGCGCTGTCGATGCTCGAGCACGCCGAGAAGGAGGGCCGCCTCCAGGCCCGGCTGCACGCTCCTGGAGCCGACCTCGGGCAACACGGGCATCGCGCTGGCCATGGCAGCGAAGCTCAAGGGCTACCGGTTGGTGTGCGTGATGCCGGAGAACACCTCCGAGGAGCGCCGCCAGCTACTGCGGATGTGGGGAGCCGAGATCGTGTCGTCCCCGGCGGCCGGCGGGTCCAACGAGGCCGTGCGGGTGGCCAAGCTGATCGCCGAGGAGGAGCCGGACTGGGTGATGATGTACCAGTACGGCAACGAGGCCAACGCCCTGGCGCACTACCAGACGACCGGGCCCGAGCTGCTCGCCGACCTGCCGACGATCACCCACTTCGTTGCCGGCCTGGGCACCACCGGCACGCTGATGGGCGTCTCGCGCTTCTTCCGCGAGCAGAAGCCCGACGTCCGGATCGTGGCCGCGGAGCCGCGATACGGCGAGCTCGTCTACGGCCTGCGCAACCTCGACGAGGGCTTCGTCCCCGAGCTGTACGACGAGTCCCTCATCGACACCCGCTTCTCGGTCGGCCCTCGCGACGCCGTCCGCCGGGTGCGGGAGCTCTTGGAGGAGGAGGGCATCTTCGCCGGGGTGTCGACTGGGGCGATCCTGCATGCCGCGCTCGGCCAGGCCATCAAGGCCGTCAAGGCCGGCGAGCCGGCCGACATCGCGTTCGTCGTTGCCGACGGCGGCTGGAAGTACCTCTCCACCGGCGCCTACGAGGGGACGCTGGACGAGGCCGAGGAACGCCTCGAGGGACAGCTGTGGGCCTGAGCCGGCGGGTGCCTGGTCGCCTGCGCGCGACGCTGGTCGTGCTGGTCGCGGTGGCGGCGTCGCTCGGGGGCATGCCATCCCCCGCTCGAGCTGCGGATCCGCCCGTCAACGCCGACCCGCCGGTGATCACCGGGGACCCGGTCTTCCGTGAGCTGCTGCAGGTCAGCGACGGCAGCTGGACGCCCGAGGGGCTCACCCTCACCTACGCCTGGGCACGGGACGGGGTCGAGATCGCCGGGGAGACGGGGGCCTCGCTCCGGCTCGGGCTCGACGACCTCGGTCACGCCATCACCGCCACCGTGACCGCCACGGACGCCGACCAGCTCGCCACCTTGGTGACGACCGACCCGGTGGGGCCGGTGCGCCGCGCCACCCTCACCCTCGAGGCGCCGCCGGAGGTGACCGGCCTCAGCCGCTACACCCGGCTGCTGACGGCCACTCCGGGTTCCTGGTCCCGCAAGCCGACCAGCATCCGCTACCGATGGCTGCGCGACGGGGAGCCGATCCGCCGCGCCACAGCCGCGACGTACCGGCTCGCCGTCGCGGACGTCGGGCACCGGGTGCGCGTCCGGGTGACGGTGCGCCGCGAGGGGTACCGCAAGGCCCGGGCGCTGAGCCCCCGCCGGCTGGTGCGGCACCTGGTGCCGGTCCGGCGCTCGGTGACCTACTCGGTGGCCACGCGCGGCCGGATCACGGCCGACCTCGGCGTGTTCAAGAAGCAGGTGCAGCAGACCTTTGCCGACCCGCGGGGCTGGCGGAGCGCGGGCGTCGAGCTCCGCCGGGTCGCCAGCGGCGGCTCCTTCACGGTCGTGCTCGCGCAGGCGAGCACGGTGCCGTCGTTCTCCTCCGGGTGCAGCGCACAGTGGAGCTGCCGGGTGGGGCGCTACGTCATCATCAACCAGACCCGCTGGCTCACGGCGAGCCCCTCGTGGCACGCCCACCACCTCCCCCTGCGGGGCTACCGCCACATGGTGGTGAACCACGAGACCGGCCACTGGCTCGGCCACGGGCACGTCTACTGCGCGGGCGCGGGCCGGCTGGCACCGGTCATGCAGCAGCAGTCCAAGAGCCTCCAGGGCTGCCGGCACAACTCCTGGCCGCTGCCTCGCGAACGCTGGTTCCGCTCCTCGGTCAAGCGAGGCTGGTCCGACCTCGCCGACCGCGCGTCGGTCCAGGTCGAATAGCCCGACTAGGCCGCTGGCGGCCCTGGCGCCGAGGTCGGGTAGGGTGGCCGCGACCCATCGCCCCGGACCCGACGGAGCCTCGGTGCCCAAGAACCTCCGTGACGTCGTCGTCTTCAGCGGCAGCGCGCACCGCCCGCTCGCCGAGGCCATCTGCGCCGACCTCGGCGTGCCGCTGCGCTCGGTCGAGATCAGCCGGTTCAGCAACGACTGCCTGCAGGCGCAGCTGCAGGCCAACTGCCGTCAGCGCGACGTCTACGTCGTGCAGCCCTCGTGCCGCCCACGCAGGAGCACCTCATGGAGCTGCTGCTGATGGTCGATGCGGCCCGTGGTGCCTCGGCGGCCCAGATCACCGCCGTCATCCCGCACTACGCCTACGCCCGCTCGGACAAGAAGGACGCCTCGCGCATCTCCCTCGGCGGGCGGCTGGTCGCCGACCTGCTCGCGGCCGCCGGCGTGCACCGGGTGCTCACGATGACGCTGCACTCACCCCAGGTGCACGGCTTCTTCTCGGTGCCGGTCGACCAGCTGACGGCGCTGGGGGTGCTCGCCGACCACTTCCTCGGCCAGGACCTCACCGATGCGATCGTCGTCTCGCCCGACCTGGGCAACGCCAAGACCGCCACCCAGTTCGCGCGCCTGCTGGGCCTGCCGGTGGCGGCGGGCAGCAAGCAGCGGCTCGCCGACGACCGGGTCGTCATCGACTCGATCGTGGGCGACGTCCACGGCAAGCGCGCCATCGTGCTGGACGACGAGATCGTCACCGGTGGGTCGATCGTGGAGCTGCTCGACCGCCTGGCCGACCAGGGCTGCGTCTCGGCTGCCATCGCCTGCACCCACGGGCTGTTCGTCGGCAAGGCGGTGGACCGGCTCCGCCAGCACCCGATGATCTCGGAAGTGGTCACGACCGACACGGTGCCGCCCCCGCGCGACTGGCCCGAGCTCCAGGTGCTGTCCGTCGCGGGCCTGTTCGCCGAGACGATCGCCCGCGTGCACGCCGGCAGGTCGGTGAGCTGCCTGTTCGACGGGGTCGACCCGGCGCTGGGGCCGCCGCAGCCGAAGCTCTTCGGCTGACCTCCGCCGCTCAGGGGGCGAGGACGTCGAGATCCTGCGCGGCGTCCATCTTGCTCCCCGGGACGGCCGGCAGGCCCAGCAGGTCCAGCGCCAGGTTGGCGGCATCGGCGTTGCGCACCGGCTGCTTGGCGGCGCCGTACGTGGGCCGGGTCTTGCCCGGGTCCTGGTAGTCGGGGTTGAGGGCGTACAGCGACTGGCCGACCGCCACACCGGGGCCCCACACCAGGAACGGGATCCGGTAGTTGGCCAGCTTGGTCGGGTTGTAGTGGCGTGGGCCGCGCCCGCCGTGGTCGGCCACCACGATGACGGCGAGGTGCTTCGTGAGCTTGGGGTGGTTGTCGATCGTGCGCAGGATCAGCCCGAGCCGCGCGTCGGTCGCGGCCACTGCGTCGTGGTACTCCGGCCCCATGAACCCGGACGCGTGACCGACCACGTCGGGAAGCGACAGGTGCAGCAGAGTGAACGCGCGGGCCTTCTTCACCAGGTCGCGGCGCAGGGCGGTGACCAGCGTGCGGTTGTCGGTGCGGATCAGCTGGCGGTCGATCGCGGAGTCCCAGGAGCGCTTGAACAGGCTGAGCTTCTGCTTGCTCACGAAGCTGGCGGTGGACCCGCCCGCCTTGTGCACGACCCGGAAGACCGAGGAGACCGGGTGCCCGGCGGCCTTCTGGACCGTGCGGGGGTGAGCCGGTCGTCGTTCCAGGTGACGCCGTGACCGCCTCGGCTCGCGGTGATCCGCCTGCCGGTGACCATCCCGGTGTGGTTGGGCAGCGTCTCGGTCTGCTCGTACTCGGTGCGGGCGTTGAGCGTCGTCGCGCCCTCGTCGATGAGCCGGTAGAAGGTGGGCGCCTGGCTGCGGCCCAGGTCCTTGATCGCCGTCGGGTTGAGCCCGTCGACCGAGATGAGCAGCACCCGGGTGATGGCCGTGGCCTTGGGCGCCGCCTCGGCGATGCTCGCGGGCGCCACAGCGGCGGCCCGGCCGGCCGAGGCCGGGGTGAGCGCCGGCGCCGGAGCGGCGAGGGCGACGCCGAGGACGGGCGTGGCCACGAGGGCGGTGAGGGAGCTGAGTCGGGTGAGCCGGGAGCGACGCATTGCTCGAGGGTACCCACCCGCTGGAGTGGCCGGCCGGCTTCCCGGCCAGGCGCGGCGTGACGTCGGTCGCCTTCGCATGCGCTCCGGGGTGGTGGTCCTAGCCTTGCTGCTTGTGTCCACGCCTGCCTACCCCGCCGCCGACGCCCCGATCGGCATCTTCGACTCGGGGTTCGGCGGGCTGACGGTCGCCCGCGCGGTCATCGACCAGCTGCCGCACGAGTCGATCGTGTACGTCGGCGACACCGCCCGGCAGCCCTACGGTCCCAAGCCGATCAGCGAGGTGCGCGAGTACGCCCTCGAGTGCCTCGACCTGCTCGTCGCCGAGGGTGTGAAGGCGCTGGTCATCGCCTGCAACTCCGCGAGCGCCGCCATGCTGCGTGACGCGCGTGAGCGGTACGACGTGCCCGTCATCGAGGTGATCCTGCCGGCGACGCGTCGCGCTGTCGCCGCCACCCACAACCACCGGATCGGGGTGATCGGGACCCGCGCCACGATCGACTCGCTCGCCTATGACGACGCCTTCGCCGCGGCACCGCACGTGCACCTGCACACCCGCGCCTGCCCACGCTTCGTCGACTTCGTCGAGCAGGGGGTCACCGGCGGCGAGGAGCTGCTGTCGGTGGCGCACGAGTACCTCGACCCTCTGGTCGAGGCCGGTGTCGACACGCTGGTGCTCGGCTGCACCCACTACCCGTTGCTCACCGGCGTCATCTCCTACGTGATGGGTGACCAGGTCACGCTGGTCAGCTCGGCTGAGGAATGCGCCAAGGACGTCTACCGGATGCTGGTCGAGCACGACCTGATGCGGGCCGGCGGCGAGCCGGCGTACCGCTTCCTCACGACGGGGTCGCCGGACGAGTTCGAGCAGATCGGGCGGCGCTTCCTCGGCCCCGAGCTGCACGCCGCCCACCAGTTCGTCGGGGGCTCGCGTGAGGCTGACCGTCGTCGGCTGCTCCGGCTCCTACCCCGGCCCGGAGTCGCCGGCCAGCTGCTACCTGCTCGAGGCCGAGCATTCCGACGGCGAGGGCAGCCGCACCTGGCGCGTGCTCCTCGACCTCGGCAACGGGTCGCTGGGCGCGCTGCACCGGTACGCCGACCCGCTGTCGATCGACGCGGTGTTCCTGTCGCACCTGCACGCCGACCACTGCCTGGATCTGTGCGGCTACTACGTCATGCGCAAGTACCACCCGCACGGCCCGCAGCCGCGCATCCCCGTGTTCGGCCCCGCCGGCGTCGCGGCCCGGATGGCCCGGGCCTACGACCTGCCCGAGGAGCCGGGCATGACCCAGGAGTTCGACTTCCTCGAGTACGCCGGCCCGGCGCAGGTCGGGCCGTTCGTGGTGGAGCCGCTGGAGGTGCTGCACCCGGTCACCTCGTACGCCCTGCGGGTGAGCGTGGACGGCGCCGTCCTCACCTACTCCGGCGACACCGCGGCCTGCCCCGAGCTCGACCGCGCGGCGCAGGGGTCAGACCTGTTCCTGTGCGAGGCGTCCTTCCGCGATGGCGACGACCACCCACCGGCGATCCACCTGACCGGGGGAGAGGCCGGCGCCACCGCGAGCCGCGCCGGAGTCGGCCGGCTGCTGGTGACGCACGTCCCGCCCTGGCACCGCCCGGAGCGGGCGCTGGCCGAGGCTCGCGCGACGTGGGCCGGCCCCCTCGACGTGGCCGGCCCCGGTCTGGTCGTCGAGCTGCCGGGTTGAGCGGGGCGGGGCGGGCGGTTCCCGGCTTCGCCGTTTGGCCCGCAACGGCGGGATCGCCGACCCTGCCGTTGCAGTTTGTGCCCATTCGAGCCGTCGTGACGGCTGAGCGGGTCGGTGTCGGTGGCGTCGGAGTCTATGCGAGTCGTGCGTCGTGGTCGCAGATCGCGATCTGCACTCGGTTGGTCACCTGGAGCTTGTCGAACAGCCGCGACACGTGGGTCTTCACCGTGGGTACCGACATGGCCAGCTCGGCGGCGATCTCGGCGTTCGACCAGCCCTGCGCCACGGCGACGGCAACTTCTCGCTCGCGGTCGGTCAGCAAGGCCAGCCGGGCGAGGGCCGCGGCAGAGCGATCGTCGCCGGCCTCCTGGCGTAGCCGAGTCACCAGGCTCTTGGTGGCCGACGGTGAGAGCATCGTCTCGCCGTCGACCACGCGCCGGATGGCGTCGACGATGGCAGGCGGAGCCGTGTCCTTGAGCAGGAACCCGTCGGCGCCCGCGGCGACCGCGCGCACGACGTAGTCGTCGGCGTCGAAGGTCGTGAGGACGATCACGCGTGGAGGCGCCGGCTCAGCCATCAGGCGCTGGGTCGCCTCCAGCCCGTTCAGCACGGGCATGCGGATGTCCATGAGCACGACGTCAGGCTTGAGCAACCGAGCCGCGATGAGCGCCGCCGCGCCGTCGGCCGCGTCGCCGACGATGGCGAGATCCTGCTGGCCGCCCAACATCAACATCAGGGCCGAGCGGACCAACGGATCGTCGTCCACGACGAGCACCCGGGTCAGGCGGCCCACGGCAGCCACCCGTGCAGCTCGAAGGTGCCACCGCCGCTATCGGCTCGGAGCGTACCGCCGGCGAGCTGAGCGCGCTCGGTGAGGCCCACGAGGCCGAGCCCGGCGCCCGGGGTGGCGGTGCTTGCGAAGCCGAGCGGGTTCACCACGGTGACGTCCACGCCGGTCTCGGGGCCACCGCTCACGCGCACCCTGATCTTGGCGCCCGGCGCATGCTTGGTGGCATTGGTGATGCCCTCCTGCACGATCCGGTAGACCGCACGGCCGAGCCCTTGAGGGACTGGGTCGCTCACCTGTTCCTCCAGCAGGATGTCGAGGCCCGCCCTGCGGCAGTCGGCCACGAGCCGCGGCAGGTCCGCGAAGGTCGGCTGCGGCTGGTCGGCCAACTCGCCGGTCTCGGGGTCGCGGAGCACTCCCAATACTGCTCGCAGATCGGTGAGGGCCCGGTGCGCCTGCTCCCGAATGTCGGCGATGCCGCGCTGGAGGGCGTCCGGCTCGAGGTCGTGCCGGAAGGTCAGCGCCCCCGCCTGCATCGCGATCTGGGAGATCCGGTGGGCGAGCACGTCGTGCATCTCCCGCGCGATCCGGGCGCGCTCGGTGGCCTTGGCCTGCGCGGCCCTCAGCAGCTGCCGCTCCTCGGCGCGCTCGGCGCGCTGCTGGAGCGTGTACATCAGCTCGCGCCGCGAGCCGATGTACATCCCCCAGCCCAGCGCCGCACCGGTGAAGACCGTGCCTGTGGCGAGGTCGATCCACCACGGGCCGGGGTCAGCGGCGGGCACCAGCAGGGCATACACCTCACTGCTTGCGATGGCGAGCAGCCCCACCGGGATCAGGTGTAGCCACCGGCGTCGGGTCGCCAGCGAGACGGCGGCCAGCAGACCGGGCCCGGCGGTTGACGCGGACACGCACCCGGCCAGGGCGAGAGAGGCGGCAACCGCGAGGGGCCAGTGTCGCCTGAGGTGCACCAGCACGAAGCCCAGGACGCCGACGACGATATCGAGGACGAGGAGCCCGGGCGGTCCTCCCGTCTGCGAGAGGGTGAATGCTGTCGTGGCTGCCCCCATCATGCTCAGCATCAGCATGGCGACGAGGCGCCAGCCGTGCTCCCACCAGCGCAGCCGGGGCTGGTACGGCGCGGCGTCGGGGCGGTCCACGCCGTCAGGGTAGACGCCGTCGGTTCCGGGCGCATGGGACCCGAGGCCGTCTCGGCGTACGACTTTGGTCAACCTCAGATGGGCCCCGAGGCTCATGTGCATCGTGGGTGGACCTGCCAGGGTTGGGTTCCATGATCACGGTTTCCGGACTCACCAAGCGCTACGGCACCTTCACTGCCGTCGACGACATCGACTTCACCTGCGAGCCCGGCCGGGTGACCGGCTTCCTCGGCCCCAACGGCGCGGGGAAGACCACCACGATGCGGGTGATGGTCGGCCTCACTCCGGCCACTGCCGGTCAGGCACGGATCGGGGGCCATCGCTACGCCGACATCCCGAACCCCGGCCGGCACGTGGGCGTGCTGCTGGATGCGTCCGCCCAGCATGCGGGGCGGACCGGCCGCGAGGTGCTCACCCTGGCCGCGCGCACCATGGGCCTCCCCGTAGCGCGCGTGGACGAGATGCTGGACCTGGTGAGCCTCAGCCGGGCCGAGGCCAAGCGTCGCGTCCGGAACTACTCGCTCGGCATGCGGCAGCGGTTGGGCATCGCCAACGCCTTGATGGGCGACCCCTCCGTGCTCATCCTCGACGAACCCGCCAACGGCTTGGATCCGGCTGGCATCCGGTGGATGCGTGACCTGCTCAAGTCCTACGCGGACCGCGGTGGCACGGTGCTGCTCTCCAGTCACCTGCTCGCGGAGGTGGAGCAGATCGCCGATGAGATGATCCTGATCGGCCGCGGCCGGATCGTGGCGCGCGGCGACAAGCAGTCGCTGCTCAACGACGGCTCCGCGGCTCTCACGCTGGTCACCGCGCTCGACAACGCGGCGCTAGGCGCCGCGCTGGTGGCCCAGGGCATCACGGTCGAGTCGGTCGGTCAGGGGCTGCGGGTGCACGCCGAGCCGGCCGTCGTCGGGCGGGTCGCGGTCGACCGGCGGATCGTGCTCGTGGATCTGCGCACCATGGAGGCCAACCTCGAGGAGCTCTTCTTGTCCCTGACCTCCGATAGCGCTCGTGACACCGTCTCCGCGGTGGATTCCAGCGGACCCAGCGCCGCCGACAGCGAAGGAGCCTTGGCATGACCACCACCGCCACCACTCCCACCACTTTGGACGTGTCGGCCACATCTCGGGTGCCGTTTGGCCGCCTGGTGCGCCTTGAGCTCCGCAAGATGGCCGACACCCGGGCCGGCCTCTGGCTGATGATCGTGACCGGCCTCCTGCTGGTTGTTGCTGGTGGTCTGACGCTGCTGATCACGCTGCTCAACGACGTCGACCTCACGCTGGGCGACATGGTGCAGGTGATGACGGTTCCGCTGTCGCTGCTGCTGCCGGTCTTCGCGATCATGACCGTCACCAGCGAGTGGAGCCAGCGCACGGGCCTGGTCACCTTCACCCTGGAGCCCCATCGTCTGCGGATGGTGGCCGCAAAGCTGGTCGCCGTCGTCGGGCTCGCCGTGGCGACGATCGTCGTGGCCGCCGCGTTCGGAGTGGCGGTCTACGCGATCTTCGCCGCCATGACGTCCGGCCCGGTCTCGTGGGCGATCTCGAGCTCGGTCCTCGCGTGGACCGTGATCGGTCAGCTGCTCTCGTTCCTGGTGGCGTTCGGCTTCGCCTTGGCCTTCCTCAACACCCCGGCAGCGATCAGCGTCTACTACGTCGTTGTGCTGCTGCTGCCGATCATGGTCTACAGCCTGATCATGGGCGCGCTCAGCTGGGGCCCCGACGTGGTTCCGTGGATCGACTTGGGGACCGCCATGGCACCGCTCCAGGGCTCCGGCCCCGACGTCACCGCGACGACGTACGCCCAGGTGGCGGTCACGAGCCTGGAATGGGTGGTGCTCCCGTTCGTGCTCGGGCTGGTGCGGGTGCGGCGCGCCGAGATCAAGTAGCGGTCGAGCCGTCCTCGGGCCGGGCGGCGTACGCCGGTGACGCGACGGGGGTCGTCACCGGCGTCCGTCTGCGTCCGTAGGATCGACTGCATGACTGATGCCACCGCGGGTCGTGCCGACGGCCGCGCCGACGACGAGCTTCGCCCCATCCGCTTCACCCGAGGCTGGCTCGACCACGCCGCAGGCTCGGTGCTCGTCGAGTTCGGGCGCACCCGGGTGCTGTGTGCCGCGTCCGCCACCGAGGGGGTGCCGCGCTGGCGCAAGGGCTCGGGCCTGGGATGGGTCACCGCCGAGTACGCCATGCTCCCGGCGTCCACGAACACCCGCTCCGACCGGGAGTCGGTGCGCGGGCGGGTCGGCGGCCGCACCCATGAGATCTCCCGCCTGGTCGGTCGCTCGCTGCGTGCGGTCATCGACTACGCGGCGCTCGGTGAGAACACCATCGTCGTGGACTGCGACGTCCTGCAGGCCGACGGCGGCACCCGCACGGCGGCCATCACGGGTGCCTACGTCGCGCTCGCGGACGCGGTCGCCCACCTGCGGGCCACGGGCGCGCTCGCCGGCGAGCCGCTCACCGGGTCGGTCGCGGCGGTGAGCGTGGGCATCATCGACGGCTCGCCACGGCTCGACCTCCCCTACGAGGAGGACGTCCGGGCCGAGACCGACATGAACGTCGTGATGACGGGCGAGGGCACGTTCGTCGAGGTGCAGGGGACGGCCGAGGGTGCGGCCTTCGACCGCGCCGAGCTCGACGCCCTGCTGTCGTTGGCCGAGAAGGGGTGCGCCGACCTGACCCGGCTGCAGCGGGAGGCCCTCGCCGCTCCTGCGGCCGGCCACGGCGGAGTCTCGACGTGACCGAGGTCGTCCTGGCCTCGCGCAACCACAAGAAGCTGGCGGAGCTGGAGCGCATTCTGCGCGGGCACCTCCCGGACATCCACGTCCTCGGCCTCGATGACGTCTCGGCCTACGACGAGCCGGTGGAGGACGAGCCCACCTTCGAGGGCAACGCGCTGCTCAAGGCGCGGGCCGCGCTGGCGGTGACCGGCCTGCCGTCGATCGCCGACGACAGCGGCCTGTGCGTCGCCGCGCTCAACGGCATGCCCGGGGTCCTCTCGGCGCGCTGGGCCGGGCGCCCCCGGTCCGACGACCGCAACAACCAGCTCCTGCTCGACCAGCTCGCCGACGTCCCCGACGAGCGCCGCGCGGCGCACTTCGCCTGTGCGATCGCCTGCTGCCTGCCCGGCGGCGCCACGCTGGTCGAGCACGGCGAGATGCGCGGCCGGGTCATCCGCGAGCTGCGGGGCGAGGGGGGCTTCGGCTACGACGTGCTCTTCGTGCCGGACGAGTACGCCGCCGCCGGGCCCGGCGGTCACGGGCTCACGTCGGCCGAGCTCGATCAGCAGGCGAAGGACGCCATCTCCCACCGGGGCCGCGCCCTGCGCCGCCTCGCTCCGCTGCTCGCGGAGCTGCTCAGCGTCTCGCCGCCCGGGTGAGCCGCCAGAAGGTCCACACCTGGAAGGCCAGGAACCCCACAGTCACGGCGATGGCCGCCACGTTGGTGAACGTCAGCCCGCCGGTGTCGCACCCGACGCCGGTACAGGTCTGTCGAACGCCCCCGACCAGCCAGGCAAGGCTCAGCACGACGGCGGCCGGGAAGCCGGTGCCGAGCCCGAGGTAGCCGAGCAGCTTCTCCGTGGGCGTCCACACCCGGGAGACGGCGAGCAGCACCAGGCCGACGATCCAGGCGAGCGGACTGACGGGGACCAGGAAGAAGCCGAGCTCGGCGCCCACCAGCGCCACCAGCGCCAGGATCTCGACCGCTCCCCACGTCGCGGGCCGCGAGGCGGTGGGGGTCGTGACGGCAGCGGGAGCGCCCGCGGCGGTCACCAGCTCCGCCGGCGTCCCGAGGCGGTCGAGCACGGTGCGCACGTCGGCCTCGCCCGCGCGCGGCGCGAGCGCCTCGCGCAGGTGCTCGGTGATGTCGGCGACCAGCTCGGTGCCGTCCGCCTGGGGCAGTCGCTGCGCCTCGAGCGTCAGCCGGGCCAGGTAGTCGTGGACCAGTGGGTGCAGGTCGGTGTCGGGCATCAGGTCCTGCCTCTCTCGAGCAGCTTGTCGACCGCGCTGGAGAACTCTGCCCAGGCCGGGCGGAACCCGTCGAGGGCCACCTGGCCGCGCTCGGTCAGCGCGTAGTAGCGGCGGGGCGGCCCGCTGGGAGACTCCCGCCAGGCGGTCTTGACCAGCTGCTCCTTGCGCAGCCGGCTGAGCAGCGGATAGATGGTGCCTTCGCTGGCGAGCAGCCCCGCCGCCGAGAGCTCGGCGACCAGGTCGTAGCCGTACCGCTCGCCGCCGGCCAGCAGCGCGAGGACGCAGTGCTCCAGCACGCCCCGTCGCAGCTGGGTGAGCGCCCCCTCGCCACCGGCCATGCCGCGATGCTAGCCGCAAGGTACCTTGCTCCGCAAGGTACGACGAAGTGGCGGCCACAGCCGCGCGAAGTGGGAGCTGTGGCCGCGCGAAGTGGGAGTTGTGCCGTCGCGAGGTGGGAGTTGTGGCGAGATGGCGCCGGGTGCGCCCGGCGAGAGTCGAACTCGCACTGGCCAGGACCTAAACCTGGTGCCTCTGCCAATTGGGCTACGGGCGCGTGGCGGCAGTCTAGGGCGGCGGCGAGGGGCCTTGAGCGCTCGCGCGGCTCAGGAGGCGGGGTCGAGGCCGAGGTCCTTGCGCAGCTTGGCCACATGCCCGGTGGCCTTGACGTTGTACGCCGCGAGATCGACCCGCCCGTCCGCGTCGACCACGAAGGTCGAGCGGATGACGCCGTGGACGGTCTTGCCGTAGAGCTTCTTCTCCCCGAACGTGCCGTACGCCGTCATCACGGCCTTGTCGGCATCCGACAGCAAGGTGATCGTCAGCCCGTCGCGCTCCCGGAACTTCGCGAGCTTCTCCGGCCGGTCGGGAGACACGCCGAGCACCTCGAACCCCTGGGCGTGCAGCGCGTCCAAGGAGTCGGTGAAGTCGCAGGCCTGCTTGGTGCAGCCGGGAGTCATGGCGGCCGGGTAGAAGTACACGATGACTCGGCGCCCACGCAGGTCCGACAGCGTGACCGACTCGCCGGTGTCGGTCGGCAGGGTGAAGTCGGGCGCGGTGTCGCCGGGGGACAGGCGCGGGGTCTCGGCCATGGGGCGTTCCTCACGGAGTCGTTGTTGCAAATAATGTGCAAGAGCGTACGCTGGGCATTACCTGCCGCCCAACCTAGCCGACCAGCCTGGAGGCCCGCGTGCACGTCCCCGACGGTTTCCTCGACGCGCCGACGTCGGTGGCCACCGGCGTGGTGGCCGCGGCCGGCGTAGCCGTGGCACTGCGAGGCGCCCGCCGCGAGCTGGATGACCGAACGGCACCGATGGCCGGACTGGTCGCGACGTTCGTCTTTGCCGCACAGATGATGAACTTCCCGGTCGGGGCCGGTACCAGCGGTCACCTGCTCGGCGGGACCCTGGCTGCCGTGCTGGTCGGTCCGTGGACGGGAGTCCTCGCGCTCACCGTCGTGCTGCTCGTCCAGGCCCTGCTGATGGCCGACGGCGGCATGACCGCGCTGGGCACGAACGTGACGCTGATGGGCTTGATCGGCGTACTGGTCGGCTGGGTGGCCTTCCGGGCCGTCCAGGCGCTATTGCCCCGACGTGCGGGCGCCGTGGCCCCCGCGGCCGCCGTGGGCGCGTTCGTCAGTGTCCTGGCTGCGGCGCTCGGCTTCGCGGGTCTCTTCGCCGTCGGTGGCACGGCGCCTGTGTCCCCGGCACCGTGGCGACGGCGATGCTCACGTGGCACTCGCTCATCGGCGCGGGCGAGGCGGCGATCACCTTCCTGATCGTCAGCGCAGTGGTCGCAGTCCGCCCCGACCTCGTGTACGGCGCTCGCCGCCTGCTCGCCGCACGCACGCTGGTGGTCCGGACGGGGGAAGCCGCATGACCCCGCCGTCGGGGAGGCCGAGCTCCCGGGCGCTCGTGCTCGCAGGGATGGTCGTGGCTCTGCTGCTCGCCGGGATAGCCAGCTACTACGCCAGTAGTCGTCCCGACGGCCTGGAGTCCGTCGCGACGCAGACCGGCTTCAGCGACCGGGAGCGAGACTCCGCCACCAGCGGCAGCCCCCTGGCCGGCTACCAGACCCGCGGCGTGGACAACGCACGGCTCAGCGGCGGGATCGCTGGGGTAGCCGGCACCGGCGCGGTGCTGCTGCTCGGCGGCGGGCTGTTCTGGCTGCTGCGGCGGCGGAAGCCGACCGACCGGCCGCCTCCCGGTGTGGCCAGCCGGGCCGAGCGGGCTGTCGATCGACGTACCCCGGGGTCAGGAGCCTGAATGGGTGCCGGACACGGCCACCGGCTGCACTACCACGGTCACAGCGTGGTCCACCGAGCCCCGGCCCACGTCAAGATCGCGGCGCTGCTGGTCTCGATGCTGGTGGTCGTCGCCACGCCCCGCACGTGGTTCCCGGCTTTCGGCCTCTACCTGACCGTGCTGGCCGCCGTGGTCCTCGCCTCCAAGGTGCCACCGAGCTACCTGCTGAAGCGGATGGTCGTCGAGATCCCGTTTGTGGTCTTCGCCGTCCTGGTGCCGTTCGTGGCCACCGGGCCGCAGGTCGAGCTGCTGGGCCTCGGCCTGAGCCGACCGGGTCTCTGGTCGGCCTGGGCGCTGCTCGCGAAGGGGACCCTGGGCGTGCTCGCAGCGCTCACGCTCGCCGCCACCACGGAGCCCGAGCAGATCCTGCGCGGCCTCGAGCGGCTGCGGCTGCCGCACCTGCTGGTGCAGATCATGGGCTTCATGATCCGCTACCTCGACGTGGTGACCGCCGAGCTCGGGCGGATGCGTGTCGCCATGCGCTCGCGCGGCTTCGACGCCCGCTCCCCGCGACACTGGCCGGCGCTGGGCCGCGCGCTCGGAGCGCTGTTCATCCGCTCCTACGAGCGGGGGGAGCGCGTCCACCTGGCGATGCTGTCGCGCGGCTACACCGGGCGACTCCCCGACCTGGGAGCGCCGGCGACGCAGAGGAGCCACCGGTGAGCACCCCGGTCCTCGACGTCCGCGGGCTCGGTTTCGCCTACCCTGACGGCCACCAGGCGCTGTACGGCGTCGACCTGCACGTCCACCGCGGTGAGCGGGTGGCCTTGCTGGGCCCCAACGGGGCGGGCAAGACCACCTTGGTCCTGCATCTCAACGGCATCCTGACCGCCGGCGCCGGCTCGGTCGCGGTGAGCGGGCTGCCCGTCGAGCCGGCGAATCTCGCCGAGATCCGCCGCCGGGTCGGCATCGTCTTCCAGGACCCCGACGACCAGCTGTTCATGGGCACCGTTCGCGCCGACGTCGCGTTCGGGCC
>JAWKJR010000009.1:0-141874 GCA_041393675.1 Nocardioides sp.
CGATGCCATCGTGCACCGCCACGGGCGCTCCATGGCAGCGCGGATGTCAGAGCTCGAGGCGACCATGGCCGGTCGCCCGTGGCGAGAACAGGTCCTCGCCGTGATCGACATGCAGGTCGACCGACTCCGCGAGAGCCCCGCGTACGTCGCGGTCGGGGTCGCCCGCGAGCTGAGTCCGCAGGCTCGGCTCGAAGACGACGAGGACGTGGAGGTCTTCACGCGTCGGTTGCGAGACCGCCTGAGGGACGGAGAAGCCTTGACCGACTCCCCCAGCCTCCTCGCCCGGTGTCGTGTCGCCGTGCAGGCGACCGACGCGCTGCTGTCACTGGCATTCCGGCTGGACAGGCGCGGGGATGACCAGACCGTCGCGGAGGCCAAGCGGATCCTCATGCTCTACCTCGACAGCGTGGTGGCCGAGGCGCGGACGTCTGCCGAGGACCGGGCTCGGCAACGCGGTGCCTGACGTCGCGTGTTGGCCCCCGGTTCGGTCTCGGCTCGCTCGTCGCGACCGGCTCAGCTCAGCGGGCTGGGGCCGACCAGGGCTCCGACCAGCCTCCTGAGCAGGCGAGCGAGGTCCGAGGCGTCGGCCTGCCGCGAGGGGTGAGCGCGGGCTTCCCTCTCGAGTCCGCGTACCACGGCCAGCATGAGCCGGGCGTCCTCGGGACCAAGCTCCCAGTCGTTGTCGGCGGCGGCGTGCAGGAAAGGCTCGACAAGACTCCCTCGTCGGGCTGGCCGCCGTGGACATGCCTGATGTCCACCCGGAGCGGCGCGTCGAGCAGCAGGTCGTCGCACAGCCTCACGAAGAGGTTGGCCAAGCCCGGCGAGTTGCCCATTCCGCTCACCGCCCTCACACCGCGCTCAGAGGCCGCGTCGTGCAGCAGCATCCCCCCTCACCCCAAGAAAGGAACAGATGTCACTCTTGTCGCGGGTCTCGACAGCCCGCATCGAGGCCAGGATCATCCGCCCCGTGTGACGGGACGTCGCCGACCGCGCTCGATCTGGAGGCCCGCGTGATGGTGGCCGAGCCGAGCACCCGGGTGCCGGCGTACGACGACCGCTGCCTGACCGGCCGCGACCCTCCGCCGGATCGGTCAGCTCCAGCGTCATCCGCTCGCCATCGGTGCGCAGCAGGGCGGGGTGCTCGAGCCGTGGGCCCGCAACTGGACGCCGACTCGCCGCGGGCCGTGCGGGACCGCCCCGCACCAGCGGGCGCGGTCGCCCTCGACGGTGTCCACCCGGAGCCGCTCGCGCGGGCCCACGCGGACCCGGCCTCGACCGGCTCGATGTCGAGCACGAAGCGCGGCCGGCCGTCCGGGGCCGGGCGCCCGAGCCGCAGACCCTTGCGCTGGCCGATGGTGAAGCCGACGGTGCCGTCGTGGCGGCCCAGCACCTCGCCGGTCGCGTCGTCGACGATGTCGCCCGCCTGGTTCGGCGCCCGCTCGCCGAGCCGTTCGCAGGAACCGGCCGGTGTCGCCGTCCGGCACGAAGCACAGGTCGTGGCTGTCCGGCTTGTCGGCGACCAGCAACCCACGCTCCGCCGCCTCCCGGCGGACCTGCGTCTTGGTGTTCGCCCCCAGCGGGAACAGCGCATGCGCAGCGCTGGTCCTGGGTGAGCACGCCCAGGACGTAGGACTGGTCCTTCCCGGGGTCCGCGGCGCGGTGCAGCTCCACCGACCCATCGGCGGCGGTCGCCAGCCGGGCGTAGTGGCCGGTGACGACCGCGTCGAAGCCGAGGTCGAGCGCGCGGTCGAGCACCGCGGCGAACTTGATCCGCTCGTTGCAGCGCAGGCAGGGTTGGGCGTGCGGCCGGCGGTGTACTCGTCCAGGAAGTCCTCGACGACGTCCTCGTGGAAGCGCTCGGAGAGGTCCCACACGTAGAACGGGATGCCGAGGACGTCGGCGGCCCGGCGGGCGTCATGGGCGTCCTCAACGGTGCAGCAGCCGCGCGCCCCGGAGCGGTACGGCTCCCGGGCGCGGCTGAGGCCAGGTGGATGCCGGTGACGTCGTGGCCGGCGTCGAGGCGCGCGGCGGCGACGGCGGAGTCGACGCCTCCCGACATGGCGGCGATCACCCGCACCGGCCCGCTCCTCACGAGCCCTTGCGCGAGCCGGACCGGCGCGCCCGCTCGACGACCGGACCGATCGCGGCGACGAGCGCCTCGACGTCGCCGCGGGTGCTGGTGTGGCCCAGGGTGAAGCGCAGCGACGAGCGGGCGTACTCCTCGGTGCACCCCATCGCCAGCAACGCGTGGGAGGGCTGGGGCACGCCCGCAGAGCAGGCCGAGCCGGTCGAGCAGGCGATGCCGCGCGCGTCCAGGAGCATCAGCAGGGAGTCGCCCTCGCAGCCGGGGAACTTCAGGTGCGCGTTGCCGGGAAGCTTGTGGTCGGGGTCCCCGTTGTAGATCGCGTCCGGGACGGCCGCCAGCACGCCGCGTACCAGCTCGTCACGGAGTGCGGCGACGCGGACCGCGTGGTCGGCCTGGTGCTTGACCGATAGCTCGACCGCGGCGGCGAAGCCGGCGATGGCAGGGGTGTCGAGCGTTCCCGAGCGGACCTCCCGCTCCTGGCCGCCGCCGTGCAGCAGCGGCGTGATCGCGAGGTCGCGGCGCGCGACGAGCGCGCCGACGCCGTACGGGCCACCGACCTTGTGGCCGGTGAGGGTCAGCGCGTCGACCCCGGCGCCCGCCACGTCGACCGGCACCTGTCCGACCGCCTGGACGGCATCGGTGTGCACCGGGATGCGGTGCTCGGCGGCGACGGCGACCACCTCGTCGATCGGCTGGAGCGTGCCGGCCTCGTTGTTGGCCCACATGACGGTACCAGGGCGACCGACGCGGGGTCGCGAGCGACGGAGTCGTGCAGCGCGTCGACCTCGAGCCGCCCCACGTGGTCGACCGGGAGCAGCTCGACGTCCCACCCCTGGCCGGCCAGCCACTCCAGCGGGTCGAGGACGGCATGGTGCTCGACGGCCGTGGCCAGGATCCGCCGGCGGGCCGGGTCGGTGTCGCGGCGGGCGCGGGAGATGCCCTTGACGGCCAGGTTGTCGGCCTCGGTGCCGCCGGAGGTGAAGATGATCTCGCTCGGCCGGCAGTTCAGCGCCTGGGCGACCTTCTCCCGGGACTCCTCCACCACGCGTCGCGCGGCCCGCCCGGCGGCGTGCAGCCGAGCTCGGGTTGCCGATGTCGCGCAGGTGCGCCGTCATCGCCTCCACCGCCTCGGGGAGCATCGGCGTCGTGGCGGCATGGTCGAGGTAGACGATCGCCGGCGCGGAGCGCATCCCCGTCGAGTCGGGCTCGAACGGGTCGACTCCGCAGGAGTCGAGCTCGACTGGGGCAGGTCAGACATGGCGTCGTCCAGGGTACGGCGCCACCCTGCCTCACCTAACGCCGATCCGGCACAGCCTCGCCGCGCCGGCGGAACCTCGGGATCCGCCGGCGCGGCCTCACCAACCGATCAACGGCGCGCGGGAGGCGTACGCCGCGGTCAGGCGCTCGACCAGCTCCGCTCGCGCGACCACGCCCCGAAACCCCGCTGCGACGTCGGTCACCTGCGCGGCGTCCGCCGCGGCCTCAGCCGCACCGACGACGGCGAGCACGTGGTCGCGGCGCTGTCGCGCGGCGCGCACCCGGGCCCCGAGGGAGCCCTTCGACCGCGAGCTCGACCCGCAGCCCGGCCTCCACCAGAGCGTCGACAGCGCCCCGGCGGCCGTCCTGTTCCGGTCCGACCGGCAGGACGCACACCCTGGACCGGCGCCAGCCACAGCGGCAACCGACCCTGGTACCGCTCCAGCACCGCCGCCGTCACACGCTCCATCGACCCGACGGTGCCGCGGTGGATCATCACGACGGGCTGCCGGGAGCCGTCGGCGGCGTCGTACACCAACCCGAAGCGCTGCGGCTGCACGAAGTCGAGCTGCACCGTGGCGATGCTCTCGTCGTGGCCGCGCCCGTCACGCACCTGCAGGTCGATCTTCGGACCGTAGAAGGCCGCCTCGCCCGGCGCGTCCACGATCGGCAGGCCGGCGCCCACCTCGCTCAGCGCCCGACCCAGCGCCGCCTCCGCGCGCTCCCACATCGCCTCCTCTCCGAGGTACGCCGAGCTGCGGTCGCGCCGCGACAGACGCACGTGGTCCACCCGCATGCCCAGGATCTGCTGGGCACGCAGCGCCGCCCGCAGCCCCAACGCCACCTCGTCGGCCATCTGGTCCTCGCGGCAGAACACGTGGGTGTCGTCGAGGTTGATCTGCCGCACCCGGGCCAGGCCGGACAGGACCCCTGACCGCTCGGCACGGAACATCGGCGCGAGCTCGTGCAGCCGCACCGGAAGCTCGCGGTAGGAGCGGCGGCGCGCAGCGTAGACCAGCGCGTGGTGGGGGCAGTTGGCCGGTCGCAGCACCAGCTCGTCGCCGCCCACCGCCATCGGCGGGAACATGTCGTCGCTGAACTTCGCCCAGTGGCCCGAGCGCTCGAAGAGCGCTCGCTTGCCGAGCACCGGCGTACACACCTCGGCACAGCCGTCCGCTCGCGCCAGGTCGGCGGCGAGCCGCTCCAGCTCGCGGCGGATCACCGCGCCGGCGGGCAGCCACAGCGGCAGGCCCGCGCCGGCGAGCGGGTCGGTCGCGAAGACCTCGAGGTCGCGGTTCAAGTCGCGATGGTCGAGCGCGTCGGGTGTCATGGTCTCATCGGGTGCCATGGTGGCTCCTCTGGTCGGGCGGAGCCGGGAGCCAGGACGCCGACCGCCCCGGAGCCGGGCTCCGGGGCGGTGCTGGGAAAGGGCTGGAACGATGCGTCAGACCAGCGCGGCGCCGGAGGTCTCCGGCGTCGTCGTCCCCTGGGCGAGGGGGCGCGGGGCTGCTGACATGGCCCCAGGCTAGAGGGCGCGAGGTCGGGGTGTCGCCGGGATATCTCGCTGCAGTGCCGGGAGCCATGGGTGCTCGTCGCCGTACGCCGCCACGAGGGCCGCCCGCAGCCAGGCGCGTCGTGTCTCGTCGAGCAGCGGCCAGGTGGCGGCGAGGTCCGCGCGATCCTTGGGGCGATCCTGGAGGGCCTTGAAGCACAGGACGATCTCCGGGAGGAGATAGCGCAGGCCGTCGGCCGCGCGCCAGGTGACGTCCCCGACCGGGGCGACGTGGTCGGCCAGGCGCTTGTTGGTCCACAGTCCGTCGCGATCCGGCGTGGTCGGGATGTCCAGCACCCACGGATCGGCGGCGGACCGGCGCACCCAGATCTGACCGTCCGGGGCGAGGGGCTCGGGGTGCCGGTCGGTGAGCGGCCGGAGAGTGCCGCCGAGGTTGCTCCACAGGTGCCAGTCGCCGCCGACGTGGCTTCGCAGGGCCGGTACGTCGCAGACGAGGATCGACACGTCGAGGTCCTCGTGCGCACGCCGGACGCCGGTGAAGGCCTCGATCGCCCAGCCGCCCACGATCCACCACGGCCGGTCGAAGCCGGCGAGCAGTGTCGCCGCACCGCCGGGATCGAGCGGGTCCCAGGCGCCGTACCGACGGAGGAAGGCGGCATCCTCCGCGTCGGGCTCCATGCTTCGACGGTAGCCCGAACTTCCGCCGGATCGGGCCGAACTTCTGCCGGATCGGGCCGAACTTCTGCCGGATCGGGCCGAACTTCTGCCGGATCGGCGAGGTTCTGCCGGATCGGCGAGGCTGTGTCGGATCAGATCAGAGGAGGACGAGGTCGTCGCGGTGGATGACCTCGCGCTCGTAGGACGGGCCCAGCTCGGCGCGCAGCTGGGGTGAGAGCGGCCGAGCAGGGCGGGCAGCTCGGCGGCGTCGTAGTTGACCAGCCCCCGCGCGACCACCCGGCCGTCGGGGCCGACCAGGTCCACGGGGTCGCCCGCGACGAACGAGCCGTGGCACTCGGTGACGCCGGCCGCGAGCAGCGGGCGCGGCGCTCGACCACCGCGCGGACGGCGCCGGCGTCCAGCACCAGCCGGCCCTTGCCCTCCGTGGCGTGGCGCAGCCTGCAGCCGGGTCGGTCGGCGCCGACCGGTGGGCCGGAACAGCGTTCCCACGGGTGCGCCGGCCAGGGCGGCACCAGCCTGGGCCGCGGAGGTCAGTACGACGGAGATGCCCGCACCGGTGGCGATCCGGGCGGCCTCGACCTTCGTCAGCATGCCGCCGGAGCCCACCCGGCCGATCCGGTCCTGCCGATCGTGATCCCGGCGAGGTCGTGGTCGACGACCTCGGGGATCAGCCAGGAGCCCGGGCGCGCGGGGTTGCCGTCGTACAGCCCCTCGACATCGCTGAGCAGCACCAGCACGTCGGCGTGCACCAGGTGCGCCACGAGCGCCGCCAGCCGGTCGTTGTCGCCGAACCTGATCTCCGTGGTGGCGACCGTGTCGTTCTCGTTGACGATCGGGAGCACCCCGAGCTCGAGCAGCTTGGCGAAGGTCTGGTAGGCGTTGCGATAGTGCGACCGCCGGGTGACGTCGTCGACTGTGAGCAGCACCTGCCCGGCGATGATGCCGCGCCGGGCCAGCTCCTCGGTGTAGCGGTGGACCAGCAATCCTGGCCGACCGAGGCGGCCGCCTGCTGCGCGGCCAGGGCGCGCGGCCGGCGCAGCATCCGCAGCGGCGCGAGGCCGGCCGCGATGGCTCCCGACGACACCAGCACCACCTCCACGCCGCGGCCGCGCGCGGCGACCAGCTGGTCGACCAGGGCCCGCACCTGCTCGGGGTCGATCCCGCCGGCGGCGGTGGTGAGAGACGACGAGCCGATCTTGACGACGATCCGCTGCGCATCCACAACGCACTGGCGCCGGTCGTCGGCGCGCCGGGTCACCGGTCCACCTCGTCGGCGTCGGGGTCGTCCGGCCCGCCGATCTCGTACGACGTGGGGCCGGTGGGCAGCTCGCGCTCGCCGGCGACACCGGCCGCGTCGAGCCGGCGAGCCACGTCCGCGCGGGTCTCTCCTCGGCCCGCTCCGGCATCGCCTCCTGGATCGCCCGGCGCCGACGCTCCGAGGGCCTGACCTCCTCAGAGCGCGGGTCCTCCCCGCGCCGGCCGAGCGACTCCGCCCCGGCGTCCATGCCCGGCCGGAAGTCGAAGACGACGGCATTCTCGGGGTCGCCGATCAGGACCGCGTCGCCCTCGACGGCACCCAGTGACACCAGCCGCTCCTCTACGCCGAGCCGGTTGAGCCGGTCGGCGAGGAAGCCCACGGCCTCGTCGTTGGAGAAGTCGGTCTGCCGCACCCAGCGCTCCGGCTTCTCGCCGGTCACGCGCCAGCCGTCTGGTGTCCGGTCGACCGCGAACTGGTCGGTGCCGTCGACCGACGGCGGCCGGAGCACGATCCGCTGCGGCGGGCGTGCCGGATTGGCCCGGCGTGCCTCGTCGACGATCTCGGCCATCGCGAACGTGAGCTCGCGCAGCCCCTCCCCCGACGCCGCGGAGACCGGGAAGACCCGGAAGCCTCGCTCCTCCAGCTCCTCGATCACCATGCCCGCGATCTCGCGCCCATCGGGCACGTCGACCTTGTTCAGCGCCACCAGGCGCGGGCGGTCCTCGAGCCCGCCGTACGACGCAAGCTCACGCTCGATGACGTCCAGGTCGTCGACGGGGTTGCGACCCGGCTCGAGCGTGGCCGTGTCGATCACGTGCACCAACGCCGCGCAGCGCTCGATGTGGCGCAGGAAGTCGTGACCGAGGCCGCGCCCCTCGGCCGCACCCTCGATCAGCCCCGGGACGTCGGCGACCGTGAACGTCGTGTCACCGGCGCGGACCACGCCCAGGTTGGGCACGAGCGTCGTGAAGGGGTAGTCGGCGATCTTGGGCCGGGCCCGAGAGACCGCCGCGATCAGGGAGGACTTCCCCGCGCTCGGGAAGCCGACCAGCCCGACGTCGGCCACGACCTTGAGCTCGAGCACGATCTCGCGGTCCTCGCCCGGCTCGCCCAGCAGGGCGAAGCCGGGGGCCTTGCGCTTGGCGCTCGCGAGGGCGGCGTTGCCGAGCCCACCGCGGCCACCGGCTGCCACGACCAGCTCGGTGCCGGGCCCGACCAGGTCGGCCAGGACCTGGTGAGGTCGGTGACGACGGTCCCGTCGGGCACAGGGAGCACCAGATCGGCCCCGTGGCCACCGTTGCGGTGGCCACCGGCACCGTGGCCGCCGTGCTCGGCGCGCCGCCGCAGGCTGTGGTGGTAGTCGATGAGGGTGGTCACGTCTGGGTCGACGCGGAGGACGACCGACCCCACTGGCCCGCCGTTCCCGCCGTCGGGCCCGCCCAGCGGCTTGAACTTCTCCCGGTGCACCGAGGCGACGCCGTTGCCCCCGCGCCCGGCGCTGACGTGCAGCGTCACCCGGTCGACGAAGGTCGGGACGGCCATGGGGGTTCCTCGCGAAATGGTCGAGGGCGCCCCGGTCCGGGACGCCCTCACACGTTGTCGACGACCGCGGGCGTCAGTCCGCGACCGGGAGACGTTGACGACTCTGCGGCCGCGCTTGGTGCCGAACTCGACGTTGCCGGCCACCAGCGCGAACAGCGTGTCGTCACCGCCGCGACCGACGCCCGAGCCCGGGTGGAAGTGCGTGCCGCGCTGCCGGACGATGATCTCGCCGGCGTTGACCAGCTGACCGCCGTACCGCTTCACGCCGAGGCGCTGGGAGTTCCAGTCGCGCCCGTTCTTGGTTGACGAGGCGCCCTTCTTGTGTGCCATGACTTCTGTCCTTCGTGCGGAGCTGGAGTTCCGGGTGGGAGCTCAGAGCGAGATGTCGGTGACCTTGACCTGGGTGTACTTCTGCCGGTGCCCCTGGCGCTTCTTGTAGCCGGTCTTGTTCTTGAACTTCTGGATGACGATCTTGGGGCCCTTGGTGTCGCCCACGACCTCGGCGGTCACGGCCGCGTCGGCGAGCCCGGTGGCGGTGACCTTGTCACCGTCGACGACCATGACGACGGGGAGGGTCAGCGTGTCGCCCACCGGAGTGTCGATCCGGTCGATCTCCGATGACGTCGCCCGGCAACCTTCTGCTGCTTGCTGCCACTGCGCACGATGGCGGCCACCGCGACTCACTCTCGTCCCACCCGTTGCCGGGTCCGTCAACGTCTGATCTGCTGCTCGCACCGCCCGCACCAGGCACGCGTCCGCACTCGGGAGTACGACGGATCGTGCGGCGACGCGCAGGACGGTGTGCACACACCGAGGGTCCATGGTACGGACTCCGCTCGCGGACGGCAAAACGACATCCGCCGCGCACCGGCCCGGCGCCGGACTCAGCGCTTGCGCGAGCCCGCTTCTTGACCGGCGTGCTCCACGACGGGCGGTGGCTCCGCAGGGGCTCGTCCGCGGGCGTCCCGGCTCGACCATGCCCTCGCCCGGCGGGGACCGTGGTCGCCCGCGGGTGGCCCGGCCGGACGGCTGGCGCGCCGGCGGGTCCTGGTCACGACCTTGGGCTGGGCGGCGGGACCGCTCGAGCTCCGGCTCTGGTCCGGCTCCAGGTCCGGCTCCAGGTCCGGCTCCAGGTCCGGCTTCAGGTCCGGCTCCAGGTCCGGCTCCATGTCGCTGCTCGTGTCGGCGTCCGTGTCGTGCCGCGTCCGCCGTGTCGAGCCCCGGCTCCACCGACGGCTCCGGCTCCGGTTCCGGCGTCTCCGGAGGCGCCACCGGCTCCGGCTCCATGGCCTCGTCGGGGAGGTCACCGGCCGGCTCGCCCTCGGCCGCCGGCTTGGCGGCGGCCGCGACGTCCTTCGGGGACGGCACGGGCTTGGCTGCCGGCGCCTTGTCGGTGGGCTCGGCGCCGCTCCTGCCTGGCCGCGACTGCGCCGCGACCGGCGCGACTCGTCGTCGGACCGCTTGGCGTCGACAGGCATGTCGTGAAGGAGCCCGCGGCCGGCGCAGTGCTCGCAGGTCTCGCTGAACGCCTCGAGCAGCCCGGTGCCGATCCGCTTGCGCGTCATCTGCACCAGCCCGAGCGGGTGCCTCCGCCACCTGGTGCCGGGTGCGATCGCGACCCGGGCACTCGACCAGCCGACGAAGCACCAGGTCGCGGTTGGACTCCAGCACCATGTCGATGAAGTCGATGACGATGATGCCGCCGATGTCGCGCAGCCGGAGCTGCCGGACGATCTCCTCCGCGGCCTCGAGGTTGTTCTTGGTGACGGTCTCCTCGAGGTTCCCCGGAGCCAGTGAACTTGCCGGTGTTGACGTCAACCACCGTCATCGCCTCGGTGCGGTCGATGATCAGCGAGCCCCCTGACGGCAGCCAGACCTTGCGGTCGAGCCCCTTGGCGATCTGCTCGTCGATGCGGTACGCCGCGAACACGTCCGGGCGGTCGTCCTCGCGGGAGTACCGCTCCAGCCGGGACTCCAGATCGGGTGCGACGTGCGCGACGTAGCCCTGCACCGTGTCCCAGGCGTCGTCGCCCTCGATGACCAGCGTGGCGAAGTCCTCGGTGAACAGGTCGCGCACCACCTTGAGGGTGAGGTCGGGCTCGCCGTACAGCAGCTGCGGCGAGTTGCCTTTGGCGACCTTCTTCTCGATGTCCTCCCAGCGCGCCTTCAAGCGCTCGACGTCGCGGGTCAGCTCGTCCTCGGCGGCGCCCTCGGCCGCGGTGCGCACGATCACGCCGGCGGTGTCGGGCACGATCTCCTTGAGCAGCGTCTTGAGCCGGTTGCGCTCGGTGTCGGGCAGCTTGCGCGAGATGCCGCTGGTGGTGCCGTCGGGCACGTAGACCAGGAACCGACCGGCGAGGCTGACCTGGCTGGTGAGCCGCGCTCCCTTGTGTCCGACCGGATCCTTGGGTACCTGCACCAGGACGCTCTGTCCAGAGGAGAGCACCGACTCGATCTTGCGTGGCTGGCCCTCGGGGTGGCCCAGGGCCGACCAGTTGACCTCCCCGGCGTACAGGACGGCGTTGCGGCCCTTCCCGATGTCGATGAATGCCGCCTCCATCGAGGGGAGGACGTTCTGCACACGGCCGAGGTAGACGTTGCCGATCAGCGAGGTCTGCGACTCGCGGGCGACGTAGTGCTCGACGAGGACCTTGTCCTCCAAGACGGCGATCTGGGTGAGGTCGGCGCGCTGGCGGATCACCATGAGCCGCTCGACGGACTCGCGGCGGGCGAGGAACTCGGCCTCGCTGACGATCGGTGCCCGGCGCCGGCCGGCCTCGCGGCCCTCGCGCCGTCGCTGCTTCTTCGCCTCCAGACGGGTGGACCCGCTCACGGAGGTGATCTGGTCCTGTGCTGATCGGGCGGCCCGGACCTTGGTCACGGTGTTCTGGGGGTCGTCGGCGGCCTCGCCGCCGTCCTCCGCCCGCCGCCGGCGGCACCGACGGCGAGTGCTGCCGTCGCCGGTGCCGGCCTCAGCGTCAGCGTCGGCCTCTGCCGGGGCGCTCTCCTCGTCGACCTCGGGCTTGTCCGTGCCGTCCGACGGCTTCCGGCGACGGCGCCCACCCCGGCGGCGGCGGCGGCGGGCCGTTCCCTCGCCCTCGCCGACGCCCTCGGTGTCGTCGTCGCGACCGCCCTCGGTGGTTGCGGCCGTCTCGGTCGCCACGCTCGCCGGCTCCGACTCGCCCGCCCCCCCAGTCTGGGCGCCAGTCTGGGTGCCGGTCCGGCGCCTGCTCCGGCCCGGAGCCGTCGGCTCCGGCGCCTGGAACAGCAGCGCCGTGGCCGGGTCGGCGGCTGGCTCGGCGTCTTCGTTCGTGGCGGCCTTCTTGGTCGCCTTGCCCGTGGACTTCCTGCCTGACGTGGGGGTGGCCTTCGCGCCGGCCATGTCGCCGGTCTTGTCTTCGGACGCCACCGCGGCATCGGCGCCCTCGGCGGGCGACCCCGCGGCCTTCTTGGCCGACTTCGACACCGACTTCTGGGCCGATTCCTGGGCCGACTTCGAGACCGACTTCTGGGCCGATTTCTGGGCCGACTTCTCGACCTTGGTGACCGACTTCCGCGCCTTGGTCGCCGACTTCTTCGCCGGCGTCGCCGTCGTCTCGGCGGCGGGCTGGTCGCCCGGCTCGGACTCCGCAGCGGCGACTTTCTTCGTCGCGCGGCGCCGAGTCGTGCTGGCGGCCTTGACGGGGCTCTTGGCGGTCGTGCCAGTGCTGGTCGTCGTGCTGGTCGTCGTGTCGGTCGTGTCGACCGGCCGGTCCTCGAGCATGGATGCTCTCCTCGACCCCGGGCCCGGGGGGCGCGGGGTATGTCGGCGCCGAGCCGGGTCACCGGCCGCGGCGCAAAGCCTGCGGGGCGGCGACACCCTCCGCACGAGTGCGGCGGCCGGCGCGGGACTCCTCACCTGCCGCGGTCAGCTGGCCAGCTGTCCCTGGCCGCGTCGCGTCGGGCGAGAATCGGGCACCGGTCGGACCGACCCTTGCGGGCCGGAAAGAACGTCGTCGGGTCGGCCCTGGCGACCTTGCGGTGCCCTGGCCGGCCACAGCGAGTATGGCACACCGCAGGCGTCGACGCGGAGTCGACGCCCCCGAGTCCCGTCCCCCAGTCCCGTCCCCCAGTCTCGGCCCCGGATCCTGCACGCGCGGGCCAGCGGGTCAGGCCAGCGGGTCGCCCACCGCTCCGGTGGCTGGATCCAGCGGACCTTGCGCGACTCGGGTGAGCAGCGCGCTGCTGCCCCCTCCCAGCCCGCCGCCTTGGCCGGCGACCGCGACGAGGCCGGCCAGCACGTCGTCGGGGCGGACGGCCGGCTCGGTGTGTCGCAGCACCAGGTCGAGGATCGAGGGCCGGGCGCCGGGCGCCCTCGGCCGCCGCCAGCGACACCACGGCCGCCCGGCAGTCAGAGGTCCGCAGGCCGCTGGTCATCCGCTGCACCTCGACGTGCTGCTCGGCCAGAACGCCTCCACCGCTGCAGCGACCGTTGCCAGCGGCAGCTCGAGGTCGATCCGCCACCGGCTCGCGGTGAGCACGTCGGCCAGCGCGCCGCCGGGCGACTCCACGACGGCCAGCACGTCAGCCTCGGGCAGCATCTGGGTCAGGCGGGCGCATACGTCGTCGACGCTCTGCCGCTCGGCCAAGCCGATCTCGAATACTCCGCCTCGCGCGGCTCCGGTCAGCGCCGCGCCAGCGAGGAGATGCGCGGATGGGGGTGAACCCTGACGGTACGCCATCGGCAGCCCCGCCCGGACCAGCGCACGCTCAGAGAGGCACGCGCGAAGTCGCGATGGCTCGCGAAGCGCAGTCGGCCACGCTTGGCGTAGCGCAGCCGCAGCCGCTGCACGGGGGCGCCTGCTGCGCGGCTGGCGGCGGGTCACGGCCTGCGACTCCCTGACGTAGGTGGGTGGTCGCCCGCGCGCTCATGGGCGACCTTCATGGCAGCAGAAGGGTAGACGGTGCTGACGCGGACGCCGTCCAGCCAGGCGGTCAGTCGCCTCGCCTCGACCTCCAGCGCCTCCACTGCCCGATCTCCGACGTCCTCGAGCAGGTGCACGCGCACCACCGCGTCCGCGTCCTGGACCCAGCAGCCCACGACACGACCGCACCACCAGGCCGTCGTCCCGGCGTTGCCGTTCCGGTCGAAGAGTGCGTCGGCGTGGGGCCCGAGCAGGAAGCCGCGCTCCTTCCACCCCATCACCGTGGGGTCGAGAACCGGGAGCAGGGCCGCCCACGGCTCCACCGGGGGCTCGGGCTCGGTGTCATCGGGCAGTACCCAGCCCGTCTCCCCCGTGTCGAGACTCACCTCGCGAGCGCCCAGGTCGGCCAGCGTGCGGCGAACCGCCGACTTCGTAGCCCCCAGCCACCAGGCCAGGTCGACCTCCGTCCCCGGCCCGAACGACGCCAGCCAGCGGGCCACCAGCTCGGCGTAGCCCTCCGCCTCGGCCCAGGACTCGGGCACCGTGCCCAGCCAGGTCGACATGGCGGTCCACCGCGGCCGGGAGGTGCGCCAGTGCCCGTCGTTGCGGCCCCGGACGATCGCGCCCTCGGCCCCGAGCTGGGTGAGCACCCGCGGAGCCACCGAGAACGACCCGCCGTAGGGCTTGTCCGGCGAGAGCTCCAGCCGGCCCTCGAGCTCGGGCAGCTGCTCGCGCAGCTCCTGCGCCGACAGCTCGGCCCCGTCGGCGAGCCGGGAGAGCACCGCCCCCTTCGCCCGGCGCAGCCAGGCCTGCCCGTCACGCGCCAAGCCGGCCTTCTCGACGGCCCGAGCCAGCTGCGGGGCCAGCTGCGCCGCGACCCGGGCGCTGGCGCTGCCCCACGCCGCGGGCAGCAGGTCCAGGGGAACACGAAGAGGGTGCGCCGCATCGCCAGCTGCTTGACCAGCGAGCGCCGGTCGTAGAGCGCCTCGTCCACCGCGGCCTGGGCGAGCTGGTCCACCCGGGCGTGGAGCGACAGGTAGACCGAGGCCGGCTCGGTGGCGTGCAGCACCGTGACCGCGCGGGTGGCCGACTCGACATCGCCGGCTCGCGAGCCCGGCGCCAGGGCGTGTCGCCGCGCCAGCCGGGCTCGGCGCTCGTCGTCGTGGATGGTGCGCGCGCCCGTCATGGCGGACATCATGCCGGGAACCGCCGACGCGATTCCCCGGACGCCGCCTGGTGCCGAGCGATAGCCTGCCGCCCATGTCGACCTCGGGACCCGAGGGCGCGGCCTCCACTACACCGCCGTGGCCCCCTCCGCCGCCGCCACCGCCGGCGCGCTCGTCGGCCAGGACCGTGGCGGTGATCGTCGCGGCGGTGCTGGGCGTGCCCGCGCTGCTGGTCGCTGGGGTCTACCTGTTCGGCCACTACTTCGTCGGCGCTGACGCGGTGCCGCGGGACTCCTCCGGTCACGTCACCGAGCGCACGCAGGTGCCGTCGACCGACATCGAGCTCGGCGACTGTCTCGACGACGACCAGATGGCCGGGCTGGAGCGTGGGAGCACCACCCAGGCGGAAGTGATGACGGTGGAGCTGGTGCCGTGCGACCAGCCGCACCAGTTCGAGGCCTACGTGGTAGAGGACCTGGCGGGCGGCGACTACCCCGGTGCGGACTCGGTCCAGAAGCAGACCCAGCGGCGGTGCGCGGCGGCGTTCAAGAGCTTCGTCGGCACGGGCCTGCGGCGCTCCGACCTCGAGGTGGCCTACTACTTCCCCGTGGAGCAGGCCTGGCCAGGGGACCGCGAGATCGTGTGCATGCTGAGCGAGCCCGACCACGCCACGACGGGGTCGCTTCGCGACTCGGCGAGATAGGCGACTCAGACGACGGACAGCGGCAGCAGCGTGCGGCCGGTCGGGCCGATCTGGGTCTCGGTCCCGAGCTCGGGGCAGACCCCGCAGTCGTAGCACGGCGTCCAGCGGCAGTCCTCCACCTCGGCGCCGTCCGCCCCAGCCAGGGCCTCCTCCCAGTCACCCCACAGCCAGTCCTTGTCGAGCCCGGCGTCCAGGTGGTCCCAGGGGAGGACCTCGTCGTAGTCGCGCTCGCGCGTGGTGAACCAGTCCAGGTCAACGCCGGTCCCGGCCAGCTCGCGCTCGGCCGCGTCGGCCCAGCGCTCGAAGGAGAAGTGCTCGCTCCAGCCGTCGAACCGCCCGCCCGCACGCCACACCGCCTCGATGACGCGACCGACGCGGCGGTCACCCCGGGAGAGCAGCCCCTCGACGATGCCGGGCTTGCCGTCGTGATAGCGGAACCCGATGGCACGCCCGAAGCGCCGGTCGGCGCGCACCGTCTCCCGCAGCCGGCGCAGCCGCTCGTCGGTGGTCTCGTGGTCGAGCTGGGCCGCCCACTGGAACGGCGTGTGCGGCTTGGGCACGAAACCGCCGATGGACACCGTGCAGCGGATGTCCTGACGCCCCGAGACCTCCCGCCCCGTCTCGATGACCCGCTTGGCGAGATCGGCGATGGCGAGCACGTCCTCGTCGGTCTCGGTGGGGAGACCGCACATGAAGTAGAGCTTCACCTGGCGCCAGCCCTGCGAGTACGCCGCCGCCACGGTGCGGATCAGATCGTCCTCGGTGACCATCTTGTTGATGACCCGGCGCATCCGCTCCGAGCCGCCCTCCGGCGCGAAGGTGAGCCCGGAGCGCCTCCCGTTGCGCGAGAACTCGTTGGCCAGGGTGATGTTGAACGCGTCCACCCGCGTGGAGGGCAGCGACAGTGAGACGTGCGAGCCGTCGTAGCGGTCCGCGAGCCCGGTGGCGACCTCGGCGATCTCGCTGTGGTCGGCCGACGACAAGGAGAGCAGCCCGACCTCCTCGAAGCCGGTCCGGCGGACGCCCTGGTCGACCATGGCCCCGATGGTCTCGATGGAGCGCTCGCGCACCGGACGGGTGATCATCCCGGCCTGGCAGAACCGGCAGCCGCGCGTGCACCCGCGGAAGATCTCCACCGAGTAGCGCTCGTGCACCGTCTCGGCCAGGGGCACCAGCGGGGCCGCCGGGTAGGGCCACTGGTCGAGATCCATCAGGGTGTGCTTGCGGACCCGGAACGGGATGCCGGGCCGGTTCGGGACGACGGCCTCGAGCTGCCCGTCCGCGGCGTACGTCGCGTCGTAGAAGCGCGGCACGTAGACGCCGCCGCCGACCGCGAGCCGGCGCAGCAGCTCGTCGCGCCCACCGGGGCGGTCCTCGGTCTTCCACGCGCGGACCATCTCCGAGACGGCGAGCACGACCTCCTCGCCGTCGCCGAGGACGACCGCATCGAGGAAGTCGGCCATCGGCTCGGGGTTGAAGGCGGAGTGGCCGCCCGCCACGACGAGCGGGTCGTCGTCGGTGCGATCGGCCGCGTGGAGCGGAATGCCGGCGAGATCCAGCGCGGTCAGCAGGTTGGTGTACCCCAGCTCGGTGGCGACGCTGACGCCGAGCAGGTCGAAGGCCCGCACCGGGCGGTGCGCGTCGACCGTGAACTGTGGGACCTCGTGCTCGCGCAGCAGCGCCTCGAGGTCTGGCCACACCGAGTAGGTCCGCTCCGCCAGCACCCAGTCGCGCTGGTTGAGCACCTCGTAGAGGATCTGCACCCCTTGGTTGGGCAGCCCGACCTCGTAGGCGTCGGGGTACATCAGCGCCCAGCGCACCGTGGGACCGTCGGGCGCGCAGTCCCACTCCTTCACGGTGGCGTTGAGCTCGCCGCCGACGTACTGGATGGGCTTGCCCACCCGGGTGAGCAGGGGCTCCAGGAGCCCGAACACGCTCGTGGGATCAAGCGATCGCTCGGCGAGCACGGTCACGGTGAGCACCTCGAGGAGGACGGGGGAACAACCTCGTCAGGGTACGCCCGTGCCCGACGCCCAGCCCAACTCTGGAGCCAACGCTGGAGCCAACTCTGGAGCCAACTCTGGAGCCAACTCTGGGCCGGCTTGCGGGCCGGGACCGGCGCTCCGGCCGTCGCGGTCAGGCGCCCGGGCCAGCCGCCTCGGCTGCCCGCTCGGCAGCGGCGGAGGTGGCACGCAGCTCGATGCGGGGCATGAGCAACAGCACCAGGAACGCCAGGACCGACACCAGGCCGGCGACCAGGAAGACCAGGTCCATCGACTGCGCGAAACCGACCTTGAACGGGTGCGCGAACACCGGCGCCAGCTGGCCGATGATCGAGGAGTCGTTCTGCACCGAGACGATCACCCCGCCCCCTGCAGTCGGGTGCTGGAGCGAGTCGAGCAGCGCCTGGTTGGCCGGGTTGGCGAGCACCGCCGGGTCGCTGGCGGCCGCCTGCCAGGCGGGTGTCTGCGCGGCCTTCTGCACCTCGGTCGAGATGTTGGTGCCGAGGTTGTTGAAGAGCAGCGACAAGAAGACCGCCACGCCGAGGGTGCCGCCGATCTGGCGGAAGAACGTCGCCGCGCTGGTGGCCACACCGATCTCGCGGGCGGGGACGGCGTTCTGCACGATCACCGTCAGCGGCTGCATGGTGTTTCCGAGGCCGAGCCCGAAGAGGAACATGAAGGCCATCACGATGACGTTCGAGGTGTCCGCGCCGACCCGCGAGAGCAGGAACATCCCGACCGTCGCGAGCCCGGCGCCCAGGATCGGGAAGATCCGGATCCGGCCGGTGCGGGAGGTGATCACGCCGGAGGCGGCGGAGCTGGTCATGATGCCCGCGACCATCGGCAGCATCATGAAGCCGGACTTCATCGGCGAGGCACCGTGCACGATCTGCATGTACTGGGGCAGCACGGTGATCGCCCCGAACATCGCCGCGCCGATGACGAAGCCACCGGCGAGCACCACAGCGGCCGCGCGGAGGCGGAAGATCCGCAGCGGGATGAGCGCGTCGTTGCCCATCGCCCGCTCGATCCACACGAATGCCGCGAGCCCCAGGGCACCCACGAGGTACGCCGTCACCGAGCGGCCCGATGTCCAGCCCCAGTCCCGTCCCTGCTCGGCCACGGTGAGCAGCGGGACCAGCCCGACGACCAGCGCGCTGGCGCCCCACCAGTCGATGCGGGAGTCCTGCCGGTGGTGGTGCAGGTGCAGGGTGCGGGCGACGACGAACAGGGCTGCGACGCCGATCGGGACGTTCACCAGGAACACCCACCGCCAGCCGGTGACCCCGAGGATCGACGAGGCGTTGGCGAAGAGCCCTCCGATGACCGGCCCCAGGACGCTGGAGGTGCCGAAGACCGCCATGAAGTAGCCGGTGTACTTGGCGCGCTCCCGCGGCGACACGATGTCGCCGATGATCGCCAGGACCAGGGTGAACAGGCCACCGGCGCCAAGGCCCTGGAAGGCGCGGAAGACCGCGAGCGAGTACATCGACCAGGCGAACGAGCACGCGACGGATCCCACGATGAACAGGGCGATCGCGAAGGTGAAGAGCTTCTTGCGACCGTAGATGTCGCCGAGCTTGCCGTAGATCGGCGTGGTGATCGTCGAGGTGATGAGGTAGGCCGTGGTCACCCAGGCCTGGATGGACAAGCCGTTGAGGTCGTCGGCGATCGTGCGGATGGCCGTGCCGACGATCGACTGGTCCAGCGCCGCCAGGAACATGCCGAGCATCAGCCCGGACATGATGGTCAGGATCTGGGCGTGGGAGTACTCGCCGGTCTCGGCCGGGGTCGCGGAGGTCACCGGCCCAGGGTAGTTGCCCGCGGCAACCACAGCGACGCCCGTCCGGACCTCGCCCGTCAGGGCCGGTCCGCGACCAGGAACGGCCGGTCGACCGCTTGCCGGTGCACGTGCTGCACCAGCCCGACGGCCAGCAGGGAGGCGAAGAGCGCGGAGCCGCCGTACGACACGACGGGCAGCGGGACGCCCGTCACCGGCATGATCCCCAGGCACATGCCGACGTTCCAGAACGCCTGGAAGCCCAGCCAGCAGGCCACCCCCGCGGCCGCCACCCGGCCGAAGGTGTCCTCGGCCGCGCGCGCGATGCGCAGGGCACGCCACACCACGAGCCCGAGCAGGGCGATGACCAGGCCGGCGCCCACCAGCCCCAGCTCCTCGCCCGCGACGGTGAAGATGAAGTCGGTGTGCTGCTCGGGCACGAAGCCGGCGCGGGTCTGCGACCCGTGGAACAGCCCCTGGCCGAGCCAGCCGCCGTTGCCGATGGCGATGCGCGCCTGCTCGGTGTTGTACCCCGCGCCGCGCGGGTCCAGGCCCGGGTCGGTGAACGCGAGGAAGCGGTCGACCTGGTAGTCCGCCAGCAGCCCGAGCGGCGCCGCCGCCAGCGCCGCTGCGGCTCCGCCGAGCGTCAGCCCGGCCAGCCACCGCGCCGGCACGCCCGCCGCCGCGAGCACCCCCAACACCGTGCCGGTCAGCACCAGCAGGGTCCCGAGGTCCGGCTGGGCGAGGATCAGCGCGCTCGGCACCGCAGCCACGCAGAGCAGGGCCAGCACGTCCAGCGCGCCGACCCGGCGTCCGCGCGTGGCTGCCGTGCGGCGGGCGACCACGAGGGCCATCCCACCACGACGGCGAGCTTGGCGAGCTCCGAGGGCTGAACCGAGAGGCCGCCGACCAGCAGCCAGACCGAGCCGCTGACCGTCGACCTGGTGACGAGCACCAGCACCAGCCCGGCCACGGCCCCGAGGTACAGCACAGGCGCGGCCCTGCGCACGTGGTGCCGGTCCGCGGTCGCCACCAGGGCGAGCAGGCCGAGCCCGACGGCGACGTTGACCAGATGCCGGCCTCACGAGAGCGGCGGGGTCGACCTGGGAGCGGCCCGGTGCGCGGTCGCCGACCAGACCAGCAGGGTCCCGAGGGCCAGCAGCCCCACGACGGCACCGAGCAGGACCCAGTCCACACGCGGGCCCGCTGGCTGGGTCTCCAGCCGGGCGCGGGCCGGCGACCGGGTGGGGGCCGATGTCGGTGTGCTCATCGCCGGTCACCTCGGGCGGCCACCGGCGGCAGGATGTCGCCGTCTCGCGCGAACGTCGGGAGGTCGCGCGGAGGCACCACCCCGGGATCGCCGCCCGGGCGGGGTCGACCTGGTCGCCGTCGACGCCGTACAGCGCCTCCCAGATGGCCCGCACGGCCGGCCCGGAGGTACCTGAGCCGGGTGCCGCCCTGGCTGACCATCATCACCACGACGTAGTTCTCGTCGTACGACGCGACCCAGGAGGTCGACTGCTTGCCGTGCACCTCGGCCGAGCCGGTCTTGGCCCGGATGTGCACCTGGTCGAGGGGGAAGCCGGTCATCCGCCAGGCCATCGTCCCGACCTTGGCGGTCCCGAGCAGCGCCTGGTCGACGTAGCGGAGGGTGCCGCCGTCACCGGCACGTGGCCCGTGACCTGGGGCTTGATGCGCCGAAGCACCGCACCGTCGGGGCTCACGATCGCCTTCCCGACCCGCGGCTCGAAGAGCGTCCCTCCGTTGGCCAGGGCCGCGTAGGCACGCGCCAGCTGGAGCGGCGTGACCAGGGTGTCCCCCTGGCCGATGGCGTAGTTGACCGCGTCACCGGCCCGGTAGTAGCTGCCCTCGAGACAGAACTGTGGGCGAACACATGCAGGAAGTCGTTGCCCGGCTCCTGGTCCAGACGGCAGTAGTAGTCCTTCATGGCGACGTAGTACTGCTGCTTCAACGCCGGTCGGCGATCCGCCCGGCGGCCTCTCCCGGCACGTCGACGTGAGTGCGCCGGCCGAAGCCGAAGCCCTTGGCGGCGTCGACGAGCGCTCCTTGGCGGTCACGTCGGTGGGGTCGGCTCCCGGAGGCCGTCCAGAAGTGCAGGCCCACGCGGTAGAAGAACGTGTCGCAGGAGATCTGCAACGCGCGGTCGAAGCCGATGGAGCCGTAGGAGGCCGACTCCGTAGTTCTTGAACCACCGGTTGCCGATCTGTAGCCCCGACGAGCAGGCGAGCCGGCTCGGTGGGGGTGTAGCCGTGGTCGAGCGCGCCCCGGCGGCCATGAACGGCTTCCACGTCGAGCCGGGCGCGAGCTGGCCCTGCGTGGCGCGACTCAGCAGCGGGGTCCCTGAGGCCGGGGAGTAGAGGTCGTTCAGCTGCCCCTGGCTGATGCCGCCGACCCAGACCGTCGGGTCGTAGGTCGGCTGGCTGGCCATCGCCACGATCCGGCCGGTGCGGGCCGCCATCACCACGACGGCTCCGGAGTCCGCGACGTAGTTGCGGTGGGTCACGTCGTCGTACGTCGCCCGCGCCGTGCGGATGGTGTGGGCCAGCTGCCGCTCGACCACCCCCTGCACCCGCGCGTCGATCGACGTCACCAGTGTGTCCCCCGGCGTCGCCTCGACCACCGAGTCGTCCCCAGGACGCGCCCGACCGAGTCGACGGCGACGCTGGTGGGAGCCGGCACCCCTCGCAGCCAGCGGTCGTAGCTGCGCTCGACGCCGGCCCTACCGACGACGGAGGTTCCGCTGAGCGTCGGGTCGTCCTCCGCGGTGGCCCGGTCGAGCCTCGGCCGTCACCGGGCTCAGGTAGCCCAGCACGTGCGCGAGGTTGACGCCGTAGGGGCGCGGGTAGGAGCGGACCGTCTGCCGCTCGGCGAGCACGCCGGGGTAGTCCTCGGCTGCTCCAGGACGGCGAGCGCGCCTGCCCGCCGCACGTCGTGGGCGACGGGCACGGGCTGGTACGGCGACCCGTTCCAGCACGTGGCCCGACGGGCGCCGTCCTCGCCACAGGTGCGCAGCTGCGCGTCGAGCGCCGCTCGTGACGAGCCGACGACCCGGGCCACCCGGGACAGCAGCCGATCCTGGTCACGAGGTGACAGCGCGGTCAGCACACTCCGGTCGATCGAGATCACCCACGAGGTGCGGTTGGCGACGAGCGGAAGACCCATGGCGTCGACGATCAGGCCCTGGTCGGGCTGGACCACGGAGGTCACGCACCGACTGCGACGCGGCCACGGCCTGGTAGTCGTAGCCGGCCAGCACCTGCAGGTAGTACAGCCGGGCCGCGAGCGTGGCGAAGAGCGAGAAGGCCAGGACCTGGATCACGACCAGCCGGAGCGGCTGCGCCGGGCCGGGTCGGGCGCCGGCGTCGTGGCCCCACCGCGCGCGGTCGGGACGCGTCGGCAGTCGCACCAGCCACGGCATGAAGTGGCGCCGCCGCCACGGTGTCGGCGAGCACGGCCAGGGCGATCACGGCCAGCAGGCCGGGCACGGAGGCCTGGAGGTCGCCGAGCAGCCGCCCGGTCAGGGCATAGGTGGAGCTGGCCACGAAGGAGCACCCCGCCACCACGAGCACCAGGGTGCGCCGCGGCGACGGGCCGTCCTGGCTGGGCAGCTGGTCGGCGAGCCGGCCCGCGAGCGCCCCGGCCACCAGCAGCGCGAGCGCCCACCGGCCGGCCGTGTGGTCGGCGGGCGGGGCCAGGTCGACCAGCACGCCGACGCCGAAGCCGGTGAGGGCACCGGTGGTCGGGCCGTGCCGCAGCCCCACGCCGACCACGACGAGCAGGCACAGGTTCGGGATGAGGGCCATCGGAAGGAGACCGGCGCAGCACCGGCAGCAGCGCGGCCTGCACGGCCAGGGCGACGCCGACCAGACCCGCGACGACCAGGCCGGTCACCACCCCTACGACGGCGCCGCTGCGACCGCCGCCCCGGTCGACGAGGCCCACCTGGAGCCGGCTCATCGCAGACTCCCGTCGGCCTCGACGAGCGCCCGATCGCTCGTGGTCCCGGAGGCGACGACCACGCCCACCACGTCGAGGGAGGTGAAGTCGACGGCCGGTCGGACCACCGCGCGATGCGCCGTCTCACGGAGGCTGGCGAAGACCTGCGTGACCTGGCCGATCGGCACCCCCGAGACGTACGGCGCCCCGCCGCCGCTCCCCCAGGTCAGCACCTGGTCGCCCCGGGCGGGGACCACGGTGCCGTCGACGAGCTCGAGGTCCAGGTTCCCCTCCGGGCCCAGGACGCCGCGCCTGGCTGACGAACCCGATCTCCATGCTGCGGCCGAGGCGCCACCCACGACCGAGCGGGGGTCCACGATGAGCAGCACGGTGGCCGTCGTGCGCGTCACCTGATGACCCGCCCGACCAGCCCGTCGCCGTTCAGCACCGTGAGGTCGGGGCGCAGCCCTGCGCGAGACCCCGCATCGATGGTGACGGTGCGGCTGAAGGACTGCGCCGGACCGACCGCCACGACCCGGGCGGGCACGAGGGTGAGGCCACTCTGCTCGGCGGCCGCGGTGAGCGCGTCGTACTCGGCGAGCCGGTTGCGGTCCAGGTCGTCGTCGCGACCCGCTGGCGCAGCTGGGAGTTCTCCGACTGCAGCTGCGCGACGTCGCGCCGCAGGTCGCGTCTGCTCTGGAACCACGCAGGGATCGCCGCCACGGGGCGGGCCACCTCGGCAGACACCGACTCGACCGGCCCCTCAGGCCTCCCCGACGAGGCGGCGCGCCGGCTCGACCGGTGACCGATCTCCCGCGCCGTGGTCGACCACCATCATCGTCACGCTGGCGAGCGCGGCCGCCAGCACCAGGCCGCGACGTCGCCCGGGCGGCTGCCTCCCGAAGTGCCCCGGTCATGCGCTGCGCCGTTCCGTCGCGAGCAGGCGGCGCACCGTGTCGTAGCTGTCGGCGCAGCGACCTGCGCCGAGCACGACCGCCAGCTCGGGCCGTTCCGGATGTGCACCGCCAGGCCGGCTTCCCGAAGCCCACCCGCTCGTCCAGCCCGCGCAGTCGAGCGCCCCGCCGGTCAGCACCGCACCGGGCGAGCACGGATCTGCTGCGCCAACCGCGCCGGCGTCTGCTCCAGCACACCACCGACCGCCTGCAGCAGGTCGCGCGCGGCGGCTCGTCGAGCGCCTGCCGGATCTCGCTGGTCGTCACCCGGACCTTCCGAGGCCGGCCCGTGACCAGGTCACGCTCCAGGCACCTCGCCTCGCCCCTCACGGGCAAGCGGGCATGCCGACCCGGCGGCGCGCTTGAGCCCTCAGCCGTCGCCGGGTGCACAGCGACGCCGTACTCGCGCCGCAGCCAGGCGGACAGTGCGGCGTCCAGGGCGTCTCCACCCACGGGGACCGACGTGGCGATCACGACCTGCCCGGCCGCCACCACGGCCGCCTCGGTGACACCCGCGCCGAGCGTGACCACGAGGTGGCCCACCGCGTGCTGCACCGGCAGGCCGACCCCGATCGCCGCCGCCAGTGGCGCGTCCACCAGGTCACGGCCCGCGCCCCGGCGCGCCGACCGGCCTCCTCGAGCACGCGTCGCTCCACTCGGCAGGCGCCGGCAGGCGGGGTCAGCACCAGGCGGGGCCGGGCGAGGATCGAGGCCGCCGACCTCCTGGGTGAGCGACCGCAGCAGGTGGCTGGCCACGTCGAAGTCGGCGATGACGCCCTCCCGCACCGGCTGCACCGCCGCCACCCTCACTGGCGCCTGGGCCGCGGAGACGGCTCGGTGCCCGAGCGCGACCGGCTGCCCCGTGACCGTGTCGAGCGCGACCACGGTCGGCTCGTCGACGACGACGCCGCGACGGCGGACGTAGATGCCGGAGGTGGTGGCGGTGCCGAGATCCATCGCCAGGTCGCGCCCGAGCAGGACGATGGCCCGAGTCCGGGCTGGCTCGGACTCGACGTGGGGAAGGTGAGCGGCATGGAGTGTGCCTCGCTGGTCGGTCCCGGGGAAGGAAGGACGCCGGAGGTGCCTCGTCGACCCTGGGACCAGGGTAGGAGCGCTGACCCCCGATCCTCGGATGACACGCCCCGGCGCGTCGCCACGACGGCGCAGCCCAGACGGTCGATTCGCGGGCCGTCTCGTTATAGCCTCAGCGCATGTCAGACCTCGACGCGCTGCTCGCGGCGCTGCCCATCGACCAGCTCGCCGCTCAGCTCGGCGAAGACCCCGTTGCCGTCCGGCAGGCGGCCGGCGTCGCCCTGCCCGCACTGTTGGGCGGGATGCAGGCCAACGCCCAGGACCCCGGTGGCGAGGCGTCGCCGTTCTCCGCCCCGCCCAGCACCAGAACGACCTGGCGACGCCCCCGATCGACGTGTCCCAGGTCGACGCCGAGGACGGAGCCAAGATCACGCGTCACGTCTTCGGAGACCAGCAGGACCAGGTCGTGAGCCAGCTGGGCGGCGTCGGCGGCGGCAGCGGCCTGGTGGCGAAGCTGCTGCCGATCCTCGCGCCGATCGTGCTGTCCTACCTCGCCAAGCAGGTCAGCCCTGCTGGCGGCGGCGGCATCCGGGCCAGGTGCTGTCGCAGGTGCTGGCCGGCAGCGCAGGGCTCGGGTGGCCTTACCCGCCGGAGGCAGCATGGGGTCGCTTCTACAGACGTGCTGGGCGGCCTGCTCGGCGGCGGTCGCCGGGGCTGACCAGGGGCGAGGTCACCCCAGCTCGGGGAACCACAGCGATCTCCCGGGCGGCGGACTCGGTGCCGTCCGAGCTGTGGACCAGGTTCTCGCGGTTGGACTGCGACCAGTCACCACGGATGGTGCCCAGCTGCTTACGCGACCATCGGTCGCACCGTTGAGCGCCCGGACCACCTCGACGGCGGAGTCGCCCGCCAGCACCAGCGCGACCAGCGGCCCGCCGGTGACGGGCGCTGCGCAGCGGACGCTGGTAGAAGTCCTTGGCCACGTGCTCGGCGTAGTGGCGGTCGGCTAGCTCGGCGTCGATGGCGCGCTGCTGCATGGCCACGATGGTCAGGCCCTTGGCCTCGTAGCGCGCCAGGATCTGACCCACCAGCCCGCGGCGGACGGCATCTGGCTTGAGCAGGACGAGGGTGCGCTGAGGCTGATCTTGGGTCATGGCCGCACCCTCACTCACCACTCGACTCACCACTGGACTCACCACTGGGTCCCTGCCCGTGGTCCGGCTCCGCTCCAGGGCCGAGGTCGCGAGAGCCCGTGGAGTGGTGCGGGCCTCGCGGGCGGCGGCGTACGCCGCGGCCCGGTCGCGCTCGATGCGCCGGCCGAGGAAGTAGGCGGTCCCCCACAGGAGGGCGAAGATGCCGCCGAGGAAGAACATGGTCGGCACCACCGCCCAGCCCCACGGCGACGATCTGCACCAGCCAGCCGAGGAGATACGCAGCCCTCGCGCAGCATCCCGGCGAGCAGCAGGCAGGCTGCGGCCGAGCCCAGCCCCACCGTGAGGGCGGTTCCGGTGCCGACGTCGCTCAGCGCGATCATCACGGGCGTCGTGAGCCCGAGCGGTGACGGCCTGAGGCCTGGCACCGCGGCGCACATCCCACGGCGGGGTGAGCGCGGCTGGTGCGGCGGCGGGTTGCTCATCGGCGCTCGGTGCGAGCCTCGCCGACGGTGACGACGGACCCGGTCACGAGGACCGCGCCGCTGCTGCCGATGATCGCGCGACTGCCCCACCCGCCTCGGCCAGCGCCGCGGCCCGGTCGAGCGCGTCGGCGAGCCAGGGCTCCGACGCTCACGCGGTCGGGGCCGAAGACCGAGCGGGCCGCGTCGGCCAGCGCCGTCGCGGGCATCGCCCGGTCGGTGGTTCTGCAGGACGACGTGTGCGAGGTGGGGCTCGAACGCCGCCAGCACCCCCTCGTAGTCCTTGTCGGCCATCACCCCGATCACCCCCACGAGCGGGTCGAAGGCGAAGGAGTCCTCGAGCGCGGCAGCGGTCGCCTCGGCGCCGTCCGGGTTGTGCGCCGCGTCCAGCAGGATCGTCGGGCTGCGCCGGACGACCTCCAACCGGCCGGGCGAGGTCACCTGGCCGAACGCCGTCGCCACGATCTCGGGCCCCAGCTCACCCTCCCCCAGGAACGCCTCGACCGCCGCCAGCGCGGTGGCGGCGTTCTGCGCCTGGTGGGCTCCGTACAGCGGCAGGAACAGGTCGTCGTACCGGGCTCGCAGGCCCTGGAGAGAGACCACCTGGCCGCCGACGGCGGGCACGCGTGAGACGACCCCGAACTCCAGCCCTTCCCGCGCGAGCGTGGCGCCGACCTCGGCCGCGCGAGCGACCAGCACCTGGGCGACCGCCAACGGTTGGTGCGCGAGCACCGCCGTGGCGCCGGGCTTGATCACGCCTGCCTTCTCGGCGGCGATCGCGACGGGGTCGGTGCCGAGGTACTTCTCGTGGTCGACCCCGATGGGGGTCACGACGGCGACCGTGCCGTCCGCGACGTTGGTGGCGTCCCACGCTCCGCCCATCCCGACCTCCACGACGGCGACGTCCACCGGCGCGTCGGCGAAGGCGGCGTAGGCCATCCCGACGATGGTCTCGAAGAACGACAGCGGGTGCGGCTGGCTGCGATCGACCAGATGGGTGTAGGGCGCCACGTCGTTGAAGGCGTGGACGAACTCCTCGTCGGTGAGGGGAGAGCCGTCGATGCAGATGCGCTCGCTCATCCGCTCGAGGTGGGGCGAGGTGAACCTGCCGGTGCGCAGGTCGAGCGCGCGCAGCAGCGTGTCGATCATCCGCGAGGTCGAGGTCTTGCCGTTCGTGCCGGTGAGGTGCACGACGGGGTAGGCCCGCTGCGGGTCGCCCAGCAGCTCGACGAAGGCCCGGATCCGGTCCAGCGAGGGCTCGAGGCGGGTCTCGGGCCAGCGTGACAGCAGCGCGTCCTCGGCCTCGGCGACGGTGCGGGCGGCGCGCGCCTGGGGGGTCTCGGTCATGGCGCAGCCGAGTCTAGTGTCGGGTCGTGCGGAGCCCGCCCGCCGTCCCGAGGGCTCAGCCCTCGGTCGGCGCAGGCGCGGTGCGCGGCAGGTTCTCCAGGAAGTCCTGAAAGCTTGCCAGCGCGCGCGGCCCGTAGACGGTGGCGGGGCCGCCGTTCATCAGAATGGTCACCCCGAGGGTCTCCGCCACCTCCTCGACGGTCGCGCCGGCTCGCGCCGCGCCGCGGGCGTGCGAGGCGATGCAGCCGTCGCACTGCTGCGTGACGCCGATGGCCAGCGCCATCAGCTCCTTGGTCTTGGTGTCGAGCGCCCCGGGCGTCATCGCGGCCTGATGGGTGTGGACGAAGCCCTCGTAGACCTGCGGGATCAGGCGGCGCAGGTCGCGAGCGGGCTCGCGCAGACCGGCCAGGACGTCGGTGCCATGGGCTCCCATGGGTGCTCCTTCGAATCGGTGGGGTGATACCCCCAAGGGTATCTCCCCAGGGTATCTCCGTCCGCAGCTCAGGGCGTGATCGGGTCCACCAGCAGCGCCACCGTGTCGACCAGCGCGCGATAGCCGAGGGCCTCGTAGACGGCGTTCGAGGTGGGGTTGGCCTGGTCGGTGAACAGGCACGGCTGGACGCCCTGGTCCAGCAGCCACTGCGACACCTGGGCCACCCCCGCGGTTGCGTAGCCCCGGCCGCGGTGCTCGGGCGGGGTGTAGACCGGGCCGATCCGGGAGACGCCGTACCCCGGTGGGTTCGCCGCGGTGAGATGGACGGGGGTCCCCTCCGGGTCACACCACAGCCAGAGGGTGCCGCCCGCGATGCGCCGCAGCATGTCGTCCAGGTCGTGCTCGGAGATCTCCGGCGAGCTTCCCCGCTCGCGCCCGGCCTGCTCGTCGGCATCGGCGAGGAACGCGTCGAACCAGGCCAAGGTGAGCTCGGCGTCCGCAGGGGTGGCCTGGCGCAGGGTACCGGGCGGGCGGCGCGACGGGGGTGCAGCTCCGGCAGGTCGAAGAGCCGCGTGTGCTGGCTGACCCGCACCTCGCCCCCGGTCAGCCGAGCCAGCTCCTCCGCACAGGCCCGAGCCGCCGGGAGCGCCCCGTTGACGGCCGTCGTCGCCTCCCCGCGCGCGACCAGCGCTCCCGCCAGCGCGCGGGCATCCTCGTCGGGCATCGGCAGCAGGTAGAGCGGGTGCGGTGCTCCCGGCGCGGTCCGCATCGCCACGCCTCGCACGGCGGAGTCCTCCTCCGCCGCGACCCACCACCAGCGCGGGACGGCGGGGTCGCGCTCCAGGCCGGCGCCGTCCTCGGCCACGGCCCGCTGCGTCACGGAGATGAGCACCGTGTTGAGCAGCGGGTCCTTGGCCAGGAACGCACCCGCCCGGTCGAGGAAGGCCGCCGGGTCGTCGTAGAAGGTCCGCGTCTCGGCGGCCGAGCTGGTCATGGGCGCACCCTAGGCGGGCGCTCGAACCCCGGCCACCGGGTTTCAGCCCGAGGCTCCCCCGGCCGGTACGGCAGTGGAACTGGTTTCTCCTCCGCAGGGGCGGGCTCCTAGGATTCGGCCCATGAGTGCCGACACCCAGCAGCCCCTGTCCACGACGGCGAGCCAGTCCCGGCCCGTCGTCGTACCGGACAGGCCGGCGCTGGAGGGCCTCGAGGAGAAGTGGGCCGAGACCTGGCAGGCGCAGCAGACCTACGGGTTCGACCGCAGCCAGCCCCGCGAGAACGTCTATGCCATCGACACCCCGCCGCCCACCGTGTCCGGCTCGCTGCACGTGGGGCACGTCTACTCCTACACCCACACCGACCTGATCGCACGCTTCCAGCGGATGCGGGGCAAGGCGGTGTTCTACCCCATGGGATGGGACGACAACGGCCTGCCGACCGAGCGTCGGGTGCAGAACTACTACGGCGTCCGCTGCGACCCCAGCCTGCCGCACGACCCGGACTTCGCCCCGCCGGAGAAGCCGGACGCCAAGCGACAAGTGCCGATCGACCGGCCCAACTTCGTCGCTCTGTGCGAGACGCTGGTGCAGGAGGACGAGCAGGTCTTCGAGCGACTGTGGCGACGGCTCGGCCTGTCGGTGGACTGGAGCCAGACCTACACGACCATCGGCCCGAGCTCGCAACGGGTCAGCCAGACCGCGTTCCTGCGCAACTTCGCCCGGGGCGAGGCCTACCTCGCCGAGGCCCCCACGCTCTGGGACGTCACGTTCCAGACCGCGGTCGCCCAGGCCGAGCTGAAGGCGCAGGAGTACCCCGGCTTCTACCACCGGATCGCGTTCCACCCCGGGGCCGGGTCCCCGGCCGACTCGCCGGTCTACGTCGAGACGACGCGACCCGAGCTCGTCCCGGCCGTGGTGGCTCTCATCGCGCACCCCGACGACGAGCGCTACCAGCCGCTGTTCGGGAGCACAGTGACCTCGCCGGTCTTCGGCGTGGAGATCCCGGTGCTGCCCCACGAGGCTGCCGAGCCGGACAAGGGCGCGGGCATCGCCATGTGCTGCACCTTCGGCGACCTCACCGACGTCTTGTGGTGGCGTGAGCTGCAGCTGCCTGTGCGCGCGGTCGTCGGTCGCGACGGCCGGCTGCACCGCGAGACGCCGGACTGGCTCGTCGACGAGCCGGCCGCCACGGCCTACGCCGAGCTGGCCGGCAAGACCGCCTTCTCAGCCCGCGAGGCGATGGTCTCGCTGCTGCGCGCGGCGGGCGACCTGGACGGCGAGCCGTCCCCGACGACCCGGATGACCAACTTCTACGAGAAGGGCGACAAGCCGCTCGAGATCGTCGCGACCCGGCAGTGGTACCTCAAGAACGGCGGCCGGGACGCCGAGCTCAATGCCGAGCTGGTGGCCAGGGGCGACGAGATCACCTGGATCCCCTCGCACATGCACCACCGCTACGACAACTGGGTCGGCGGTCTGGCCGGGGACTGGCTGATCTCCCGACAACGCTTCTTCGGGGTGCCGTTCCCCGTGTGGTACCCCCTCGACGCCGACGGCGAGCCGGACTACGACCACCCGTTGCTGCCGACCGAGGCCGAGCTTCCGGTCGACCCCTCCACCGACACCCCCCGGGGCTACGACGAGAGCCTGCGCGGCATGCCGGGCGGGTTCGTCGGCGACCCCGACGTCATGGACACCTGGGCGACCTCCTCACTCACGCCTCAGATCGCCGGTGGCTGGCTGACCGACGAGGACCTGTGGCAACGGGTGTTCCCGATGGACCTGTGCACCCACGCCCACGACATCATCCGCACCTGGCTGTTCTCGCGGGTCGTCCGAGCGCACTTCGAGCACGGCGTCGTCCCGTGGTCGCACGCCCTCGTCTCCGGCTTCATCGTCGACCCCGACCGCAAGAAGATGTCGAAGTCGCACGGCAACGTCGTGGTGCCCACCGACATCTTGGAGCGCTACGGCGCCGACGCCGTTCGCTGGCGGGCGGCGATAGGGCGGCCCGGCCTGGACTCGCCGTTCGACGAGTCGCAGATGAAGGTCGGCCGGCGGCTGGCGATGAAGGCGCTCAACGCCTCCAAGTTCGTGCTCGGCGGGGTGGGCGCGTCCACCGTGGACCTGGCCGCCGTCAGCGAGCCGATCGACCGTGCGCTGCTGGCCCGGCTGGCGGACGTCGTGACCCAGGCAACGGTCGCGTTCGAGGCCTACGACTACACCACGGCGCTCGAAGTCACCGAGCGGTTCTTCTGGGGGTTCTGCGACGACTACCTGGAGCTGGTCAAGGAGCGCGCGTACGACGAGGCGGGCGGCGCGGCCACCGACTCGGCGCGGGCCACGCTGGCCACCGCCCTCCACGTCCAGCTCCGGCTGCTGGCGCCCTTCTTGTGCTACGTGACCGAGGAGGTCTGGTCGTGGTGGCAGGAGGGCTCGGTCCACCGGGCCGCCTGGCCGACCCCGACGAGCTGGCCGTCGCCGACGCGGACCCGGACGCACTGGACGCCGTCGCGACCGCGCTGACGGCCGTGCGCGGGGTGAAGTCGCAGGCCAAGGTCTCGATGCGGGCCGAGCTCGGCGCGGTGACGCTGCGCGCCCGCAGGCGACCCTCGACCGCATCGCCCTCGCCTCGCCCGACCTCGTCGCGGCCTGTCGGATCACGGTGCCCTGACCTTGGAGCCGGCCGACGGCGAGCTGGCGGTGGACGCCGAGCTGCTCAGCCCGGCGCCAGCACCACCGTCCAGCTGACCGCCTTCGAGGCGCTCGCGCCCGCGGTGGCCGACTGGGCCGGCACCGACCCGACCGGCCAGTCGCCGCTGTCGGCCGTGAGCGAGGTCAGCATGCCACCGGAGGATCCGGTCGTGGTCGCCCGCGCGGTGAGCCCGGCCGGGACCGTCCAGCCATGCACCGTGGAGGTCTTGTCGGCCCAGTAGCGCAGCACGACCGAGCCCGCCACCGCCACGGTCGACGGCGGGGCCGCATGGGTCGTGCCGCTGCCCGTCTCCGCCGCGGAGGCGAGGCGCTCACCGCACCGGCGTCGTACGCGACCAGGGTCAGGCTGGTCTTGGTGATGGCATCGAGCGGCACGGAGACCGTGCTGCCCGCCGTCAGAGGGCGGCCGTGCGCGTGAGCAGCCACGAGCGGACGTCCGTACCGTCGCTCACCGAGCCCAGCTGGGTCCATCCCGCAGGTGACGCGACCGTCGCCGCCCGGTTGGCGGTGACCACGAGCACGAGCCGGTCGCCGTCAGCTACCGTCCCGGGCACGGTCACCTGGGCCGAGGTGGTGTTGGCGTCCGTCGTGGCGGCCGCCCGGAACACCGCCAGGTCCCCGGCGGCTGGTCCGTGACCGCGACCGAGAGGGTCGCGCTGTCGGAGGCGCCGTCGTCGTCGGTCACCGTGACGGTGACCGAATAGGTCCCGGCGGTGGCGTAGGTATGGGCGACGCTCGCGCCGCTCCCCGTGGCCTGGTCGCCGAAGTCCCACGCATAGCCCACCACGCTGCCGTCCGGGTCCACCGATCCCGACGCGTCCGCCGTGCAGACCAACAGGGTGCAGCCGACGCTCAGGGCGGCCTGGGGCGGCTGGTTCGGCGGGGGCCCACCGTGGCCGACCAGGACCACCGAGTAGAGCTGGCCGCCACCACCGGCCTTGACGGCGCCCGTGATGCCGGGAACCACGACTGCGGTCGAGCGGTTGGCGGTGGTGCCGTCGCCGAGCTGGCCCCCTGCGTTGTACCCCCAGGCCCGCACGCTGCCGTCGGCGAGGACCGCGAGGCCGTGGTCGCGGCCCGAGGCGATCGACACCGCTCCCGTCACGTTCCGCACCAGCACCGGGGTACGCCGCGTGGTGGTCGTACCGTCGCCGAGGTTCGCGCGGTAGTTGCGACCCCAGGCAGCGACCTGACCGTCGGTGCGCAGGGCATAGGAGTGGTGGGCGCCCGCGATCACCTCCATGGCTCCGGTCAGGACCGGCACGGGCGCCGAGCGGTTGGTGGTCGTCCCGTCGCCGACCTGACCGTAGGCGTTCGCCCCCACGCCCAGACCGACCCGTCCGCGAGCAGGGCCAGCCCGTGGTCGCGGCCGCCGGCGATGCCGACCACGGTGGTGAGCGACCCGACCCGCACGGGCGTCAGCCGACGAGTGGTCGTCCCGTCCGCCAGCTGGCCCTCGGCGTTGCGCCCCCACCCCACGAGGGTGCCGTTGGCCCGGATGGCGAAGCTCATGTCACGTCCGGCGGCGATCGCGACGGCGTCGGTCAGACCCGAGACCCGGACAGGAGACCGGCGCCTGGTCGTCGTCCCGTCGCCCAGCTGGCCGTCGGTGTTGAGCCCCCAGGCCCACACGGTGCCGTCGGCCAACAGGGCGAGCGAGTGGTTGTGGCCGGTCTCGACCGCCACCGCGGCGGACAGACCCGGCACCCGGGTCGGCATGGGCACGTTGGCAGTGGTGCCGAGACCCAGCTGTCCCTGCTGATTGCTGCCCCACGACCAGACGGTGCCGTCGGCGCGCAGCGCGACCACATGCTCGCGACCGCCGTGCAGATCGATGACGTCGCTGAGCCCGATCGCGGCCGGCGTACGCCGATCCGAGGTGGTTCCGTCTCCCAGCTGGCCGAAGCTGTTGCCGCCCCAGGTCCACACCGTCGACGACGCCACAGCGGCGGCCGCGCCCGACGTGAGCAGGGCGGGCCAGCCGAGCGCCAGTGCCAGCCCCAACAGCAGCGCGAGGACTCGCCGCCGACTCCGTGGCCCCGTGGTCAGCAGCGCCTTCTTGGACATGCACGAGGACCTCATGCGACCCCCACCATTCGCGGACGCGCGTCGCGTCCGGCCCCATGCGGCCGGCTCGGCCGTAGCCGCAGCGTACGCCCTTCGGGGCGCGGCGTCTGCCCCCGATTTCGCGGCCGATGGAGGTCGCGATCAGCGGTGCTGGATGACCAGCCCGCCGATCCAGGCGGCCACGGCCGCGAAGGCAAACAACGGACGCGTGTGCTCCGGCTTGAGCGGTCGAGGGCCGCTCCTGGTCCACCAGCTGCGCAACACTGCGTCACCCGTCCTTCGTCTGGTCCTGCCCGCGGTCGGCGGGTCGGTCCCAGTCTGGCCGGGCGCGGCCGGCTCGTCCTCTCGGTTGGGCGGCAATGACCCGAACGGGCTATCCGTCAGGGCCTGCCGGTCCAGACCTCCCGGCCTGGAGACGGGCGTCGGGTCGGTCAGCGACGGTGCTTGCCGCCACCGTGGTGGCTGTGTGCGCCGTCGTGCTGCCCGCCACCCGCCCGCGTGGCGGCCCTGGTAGCCGGAGGTGCGGGTGTGCAGCGACTGACCCGGAGCGGCGTGCCGGCCGCTGCCGACGCGCGAGTGCAGCGACTCGTGCTTGCCGGCGTCGCTGTGCCGACCGGTGCTGTGCCGGTCGGGCTGGTGCCAGGAGCTGCGCGGGCCCTGGCGGTGACCCTCCGACTGGTGCCGCGAGTGGTCGCAGTCGCCCTGCTCCTCGCGGCCCTCGTCCTCGCGACCCGGGGCGACCGGGGAGTGGTGACCGGGACCGGGCTTCTGGCCGTGGTCACCCTGGTCGCTGCCACCGGGCTGGTTGCCGCTGCCGCCGCCGGGCTGGCCGCTGTCACCACCGTGGCTCGGGCCGTCGAACCCGCCACCCTGACCATGGCCGCCGCCTTGTCCACCGCCGGGCTGATCGGGGTTGCGCGGTCCGGGTGCCCCGCCGGGGCCCTGGTGGCCGTTGCCGTTCCCGGGCGTCGGGGACTGCTGGCTGTGCAGGTGCGGCGAGCTGTTGCCGGGACCCGTCGGACCACCTGGGCCACCGTTGTGGCCACCGTTTGGCGAAGCCCCGGGGTTGGCCGAGTCGGGCGCCTTCTGCTGCCCCCCGTCGCCCGCACCGTCGGTCGACGACCCGAGCGACCGAGCGGACTGGTTGCCCGAGTCATCCCCACCGGTGGTCGACGAGCCGGGACCGTCGCCGGCGTCGCCCGCGGGGGCGGGCGTGATGACCTGCGGCGGCAGAACCGTGAGGCGCTCGCCCGCGGCCACGCGGCTGTCGGGCTTCGGGAAGATGATGCGAAGCGCCTGGCCCCTGGTCGCCGAGACGACCAGCACGGCACACAGCGCGGCCACGGCAACGAACGCCGCCATCGGCCGCTTGTGCTGCGCGATCATGAACTGCACGGAAGCCCCCCGGATCCTGTGGTGATGAGGACAGTCTTCCGGGTGTCTAGCCCAGTGAGAACGGGGCAGCGAAGAAATGACTCGAAATGACTAGGCCGGTCTAGTCCGGTCGGACGTGGATTCGCCCCGATCACCCCTCGCCCGGGCCCCATACGCCCCACGCGCCTCACGCCGACTTGCGCTTCTTCACGTCCGGCTCCCGCAGCGCAAGGGTGGGGGCGACGCCGTCGGTCACCACCTCCCCGGTGACGAGCACCTTCTCGACGTCGCCGCGGGACGGGACGTCGTACATCACGTGGAGGAGGACCTCCTCGATGATCGCCCGCAGCCCGCGGGCGCCGGTGCCGCGCTCCATCGCCTGCTCGGCGACCGCGGTGATCGCCTCCGGGGTGAACTCGAGCTCGACGCCGTCGAGCTCGAAGAGCCGGTGGTACTGCTTCACCAGGGCGTTGCGAGGCTCGGTGAGGATCTGCACCAGCGCGTCGGTGTCGAGCTTGCTGACGCTCGCGATGAGCGGCAGGCGCCCGATGAACTCGGGGATCAGCCCGAACTTGGTGAGATCCTCGGGCCGCACCAGCGACAGCAGGTCGTCGCCTTCGCGCTCGGCGGCGCCGCGCACCTCCGCGGTGAAGCCAAGGGTCTTCTTGCCGACCCGCTGCTCGATGATGTGCTCGAGCCCTGCGAAGGCGCCGCCCACGACGACGAGGATGTTCGTGGTGTCGATCTGGATGAACTCCTGGTGGGGGTGCTTGCGCCCCCCCTGGGGCGGCACCGAGGCGGTGGTGCCCTCGAGGATCTTCAGCAGGGCCTGCTGCACGCCCTCGCCCGACACGTCGCGGGTGATGGACGGGTTCTCCGCCTTGCGGGCCACCTTGTCGATCTCGTCGATGTAGATGATGCCGGTCTCGGCCTTCTTGACGTCGTAGTCAGCGGCCTGGATCAGCTTGAGCAGGATGTTCTCGACGTCCTCACCGACGTACCCGGCCTCGGTGAGCGCCGTGGCGTCGGCGATCGCGAACGGTACGTTGAGCATCTTGGCGAGCGTCTGGGCCAGGTAGGTCTTGCCGCAGCCGGTCGGCCCGATCAGCAGGATGTTGGACTTCGCGACCTCGACGGAGTCGTCCCGGGTGTGCTTGCCGCCCACAAGGGACATCCCGGCCTGCACGCGCTTGTAGTGGTTGTAGACGGCGACCGCGAGCGACTTCTTCGCCTGCTCCTGACCGATGACGTACTCGTTGAGGAACTCGAAGATCTCGCGCGGCTTGGGCAGCTCCTCCAAGCCGACGTCGGCGCCCTCGGCGAGCTCCTCCTCGATGATCTCGTTGCACAGGTCGATGCACTCGTCGCAGATGTAGACGCCCGGGCCCGCGATGAGCTTCTTCACCTGCTTCTGGCTCTTGCCGCAGAACGAACACTTGAGCAAGTCGCCTCCGTCACCGATGCGTGCCACGGGCGCTCCCTTTCGGATGGGGCGGGGTCAGGTCGAGCAGGTCGCCACTGCGCCGAACGGCGAGTCGCCGCCCGGCTGGCTGTCCGACGGTACCGCGTGTCGCCCCCGATCCGGCGGTCAGACACGTCGGCACCGTGTCGCGGGTCATGACGCGCCGAGGGCCGGTGCCGTCTTGAGCGACTCCAGGATGGAGTCGATGAGGCCGTACTCGACGGCCTGGGCGGCGGTCAGGATCTTGTCGCGCTCGATGTCGTGACTGACCTCCTCGACCGACCTGCCGGAGTGCTCCGAGATCATCTGCTCGAGCAGCTCGCGCATCCGCAGGATCTCGTTGGCCTGGATCTCGATGTCCGAAGTCTGGCCGAAGGTGCCCTCGGTGTAGGGCTGGTGGATGAGGATCCGGCTGTTGGGGAGCGCCAGTCGCTTGCCCGGGGTGCCTGCGGCAAGCAGGATCGCGGCGGCGGAGGCCGCCTGCCCGATGCAGACGGTCTGCACATCGGGCTTGATGAACCGCATCGTGTCGTAGATGGCCGTCAGCGCCGTGAAGGAGCCGCCCGGACTGTTGATGTAGATGGAGATGTCCTGGTCGGGGTTCATCGACTGCAGGCACAGCAGCTGGGCGATGACGGCGTTGGCCACGTCGTCGGAGATGGGCGTGCCGAGGTAGATGATGCGGTCCTCGAACAGCTTCGCGTAGGGGTCGATCCGGCGGAAGCCGTACGACGTCCGCTCCCCCCACTGGGGGATGTAGTAGTTCATGGGGTCCTCGGTGGTCCTAGTCGTTGGTGTGGGCCGGCCGGCCCTCGTCGACGGCCTCGCGGGCGCTGGTGATCACCTTGTCGATGAAGCCGTACTCGAGCGCCTGGTCGGCGGTGAACCAGCGGTCGCGGTCGGCGTCGGACTCGACCTGTTCGCGGGACTGGCCCGTGTGCTCGGCGATGAGGTCGAGCAGCACCTGCTTGATGTGCAGCGACTGCTGCGCCTGGATCTTGATGTCCGAGGCCGAGCCACCCATCCCGGACGACGGCTGGTGCATCATGATCCGCGCGTGCGGGAGGGCGTACCGCTTGCCCTTGGTGCCGGCACACACGAGGAACTGCCCCATCGACGCGGCCAGGCCCATGGCGACGGTGGCCACGTCGTTCGGGATGTAGTTCATCGTGTCGTAGATCGCCATGCCGGCGTCGACCGAGCCTCCGGGACTGTTGATGTGGAGGAAGATGTCTGCCTCCGGGTCCTCGGCGGAGAGCAGCAGCAGCTGGGCGCAGATCGCGTTGGCGTTCTGGTCGCGGACCTCGGAGCCTAGGAACACGATCCGCTCGCGCAGCAGCCGCTGGTAGATGTGGTCGTCGAGGCCGGCGGTGGCGAGGTTGCCGTTCGCCTGGGGGCCGCCCGGCCCGGAGATGAGGGGGTTCGGGTTCACGAGAGTGACCCTAGCCCGAACGGTCGGCGGAGCCACGGCCATCCGGGGGCTGTTCGCGGACAGCGGATTTGGCCCTCGTCGCCGCCCCGGTCGCGGCGAGGAGGGAGGCGGGCTCAGCCCTCGGCGTCGTCGGCGTCGGGCTCGGCCGCTGCCTCTGGCCCAGCCTCTGGCCCAGCCTCTGGCTCGCCGATGCTCCCGTCGGGACGCAGATTGGCGAGCTCGACGTGCCGACCGGAGACATCGGTCACCGTGGCGGCCTCGACAACGTTCGCCAGCGCCTTGCCGCGCAGGATCTCCTGCACCAGCTCCGGGATGTGGTTGTGCTCGAACATGTGGTTGGCGAACTCCTGTGGGTCCTGGCCGGACTGCTGGGCGCGGCGCACCAGGTGCTCGGAGAGCTCGGCCTGGTCGACGCCGAACTCCTCCTTCTTGGCGATCTCGTCGAGCACGAACTGGGCCGCCACCGCCTCGCGGACCCGCCGCTCCAGGTCGGCCTCGAACTCCTCGATCGTCTGGCCCTCGCTCTCCAGGTAGCCGTCCATGGTGAGACCGGCGTACGCGAGCTGCTGCTCGACGCTCTGGCGGCGCGCGTTGAGCTCGTCGGCGACCAGAGAGTCGGGGAGAGGGACATCGACCTTCTCGAGCAGCGCCTCCAGGACGGCGTCGCGCGCTGCGGCCGCCTGCTCCAGGCGCCGGCCGCGGCCAGCCGCTCACGGACGTCGGCGGTGAGCTCGTCGACGGTGTCGAACTCGCTGGCCAGCTGGGCGAAGTCGTCGTCGAGCTCCGGCAGCTCCTGCTCCTGCACCTGCGTCACGGCGACGCTCACGTCGACGTCCTGCCCGACCAGGTCGCCGCCCACCAGCTGGGAGGTGAACGTCTTCTCCTCGCCGGCAGCCATACCGGCCAGGGCCTCGTCCAGACCGTCCAGCATGCCGCCCTTGCCGACCTGGTAGGACATCCCGGTCAGCTCTGCGCCCTCCACCACCTCGCCGTTCTGGGTGGCCTTCAGGTCGATCACCACGAAGTCCCCGTCGGCCGCCGGGCGGTCGACGTCCGACAGGGTGCCGAATCGCTGGCGCAGGGCGTCGACCTGCTCCTCGACATCGGCGTCGGCCACCTCCACGTCGTCGACGCTGGCCTCGACGCCCCGGTAGTCGGGCAGGACGATCTCGGGACGCACGTCGACCTCGGCGACGAACTCCAGGGTCTCGTTGTCGGCGAACCGGGTGACCTCGATGTCCGGCTGGGCGAGCGGCTGCAGCTGGTTGGCCTGCAGCGCTTCAACGTACATCTTCGGCACCACGTCGTTGATCGCCTGGTCCAGCACCGCCTCCCGGCCGACCTGCCGGTCGATGATCTGCGGCGGCACCTTACCGCGCCGAAAGCCCGGCACGTTGATCTGCTTGGCGATCTGCTGGTAGGCCGCGTCGAGGCTCGGCTTGAGCTCCTCGAAGGGCACCTCGACAGTCAGCTTGGCCCGGGTCGGGCTCAAGGTCTCGACGGCGCTCTTCACAGGGTGTCTCCGATCTAGTGCTGGGGATCTGGTGCTGGGGAGGTCGGTGCCGACCGTCCTGCCGCGCGCAGGCACCGACGGCGTCGGGGCGACAGGACTCGAACCTGCGATCTCCTGCTCCCAAAGCAGGCGCGCTAGCCACTACGCTACGCCCCGGCAACGAGCCCCGAGCCGGCTCGGAGCCCATGCGAGCGGATGACGGGAATCGAACCCGCGTAGCCAGTTTGGAAGACTGGGGCTCTACCATTGAGCTACATCCGCGTGCGGCTCGGCGCGCCCGTCGGCGCCCGCGGAATCCGCGGATGTCATGGTGCCACACCAGGCCGCGGCCGCCCCAACCGAGCCCGGCCCGCACTCCGCCTGCCGAGCATCGGCTTGCCCCGGTCGACCTGGCGTCAGCGCCGGTGCAGCAGCAGCAGCGCCCGGTCGTCGTCGCGGGAGCCGAGGCTGTCGACGAGCCGCTCCGCACCCTGCTCGAAGTTGCCGCGCAGGTCCCGCTCGGCGGCCGCGACCAGGGCGTCGATGCCCACGGAGATGTCGCGCCGGGGAGTCTCGACCATCCCGTCGGTGTAGAGCATGATCACGTCGCCGGAGCGCATGATCGCGCGCGTGCCGATGAAGTCGGCGTCGTCGATGAGCCCGAGCAGTGGCCCCTCGGTGTCGTGCACCGACCACCGCCCCGACCCCGCCGCCCACTGGACCGCGGGCGGGTGTCCCGCCGTCCACACCCGCACCTCGCCGCTGGTGAGGTCGACGGAGAGATGGACGGCGGTGGCGAATCCTCATCCCAGTCCTGGCGGATCAGGAAGTCGTTGGCCGCGGACAGGAAGCGCTCGGGTGGCACCGAGCCGAGCAGCCCGCCGAACGCCCCCGAGAGCAGCAACGAGCGGGTGCCCGCCTCGTCACCCTTGCCGGATACGTCGACCATCACCACGTCGAAGCGGTTGCCGTTGCGAGGGCGGGCGGCCACGATGAAGTCACCGGCGAACGGCGACCCGCTGGCCGACCGGAGCGCACTCTGAATCGACCACCCGTCCGGCAGGTCGGGCATCTGCCCCTGCCGGTTGATGCGGTCGCGCAGGTCGACCAGCATCGACTCACCGCGGGCGCCGCCGACTCCCAGCCGGGTCCGCCGGAATGACGAGAGCAGGATGATCAGCCCGACCCCGAAAGTGACCAGGATCTCCAGGACGAGGGGGGTGCTGATGATCGGCTGGCGCGGGATCGCCAGCGCGAGGCCGGCCAGCGTGACGACGACGAACCACGGCAGCTGCTTGGGGCCGAGCGCGAGGTGACCGAAGACCAGCGGGACCGTGAGCACGGCCACCGGCAGGTAGGTCGGCCAAAGGGCGAGCAGCATCGCCAGCGTGATGCTCACCAGGACCAGGAGCACCAGGATCCGCGTGTCGCCGGCGCGCTCCAGGCGCGTCAGCAGGGACCGGGTGCGGCGCACGCGCGCCATCCCGGCCGCGGGGACGCGCTCTGCGGTCATCCGGGCAGTCATCCGGGCAGTCTTCCGGTGGGTCGGGCTGAGGTCTCAGGTGGGTGCTCGACCACTCATCGTACGGCCCTGGACCGAAACGTGCGCTGACAATGCGGACACCAGAAGGCGTTGCGACCCGCGAGCGTCGCGGTGCGCACCCGGTGCCCGCACACCAGGCAGGGCTGCCCCGTCCGGCGGTAGACGTAGACCTCGCCGCCGTGGTCGTCGCGCCGAGGCGGCCGCCCCATCGCCTCGGGCGTGTGCTCGTGTCGCACGGTGTCGATCCGGCCAGTGCGCACGCCCTCCCCCATCAGCGCCACCAGGTCGGCCCAGATCGCCTCCACCTGGGCACGCCGCAGGGTCCGGCCGGGTCGCCACGGGTGGAGGCGGTGGCGGAACAGGACCTCGGCGCGGTAGACGTTCCCCACCCCGGCGACGACGGACTGGTCCATGAGCAGGTCGCCGATCGGGCGGTCCGAGCGCGAGACCCGCTGCCACACCGGCCCCGGCTCCGCCTCCGGACGCAGCGGGTCCGGTCCGAGCCGCGCCAGCACGGTGTCGCGCTCACCGGGCGTGACCAGGGCACACCGAGTCGCGCCACGCAGGTCGGCGTACGCCGCCCCGCTCGCGCCCTGCGTCGCGAGCCGAAGCCGCACCTGCCCGAGCGGGGGCGGCACCGCAGCAGCGTCAACGACCCTGACGTCGAAGTGACCGATCAGCCCCAGGTGCACGTGGACAATCCGGTCCGCGTCGAACTCGCAGAACAAGTGCTTGCCGACGGAGTCCGCACCCCGGAACCGGGTGCCGTCCAGCAGGGCGGCCTCCGCGGCGAACCGCCCCTGTGGCGAGGAGACCCTCGTCAGCTGGCCGGCGAACGCCTCCGTGAGGGCGTCGGCGAGCCGGCGGAGGGTGTGCCCCTCAGGCATCGCCACCCGGCGCGGCGGACGGTGGCAGAGGCGGGAGCTCGCCGGTGGACTCGTACGAGGCCAGCTGCCCGATCCGACGCCGATGCCGCTCGTCCTGGCTGAACGGCGTGTCGAGGAACACCTGGACGAAGCGCAGCATGTCCTCGAGCGGGTGCATCCGGCCGCCCACCGACACCACGTTGGCGTCGTTGTGCTCCCGGGCCAGCCGAGCGGTGTCCTCCGACCACGCCAGCGCGGCACGGATCCCCGCGACCTTGTTCGCGGCCATCTGCTCACCGTTCCCCGAGCCGCCGATGACCACTCCCAGCGCCTCGACGCCCGCGGTCTGGTCGGCCGACACGGCCTCGGCGGCCCGCAGGCAGAAGACCGGGTAGTCATCGAGCGCGTCGTACACGAACGGGCCGTGGTCCACCGCCTCGTGACCCTGCTCCCCCAGCCAGCCCAGGAGTCGTGCCTTGAGTTCCAGCCCCGCGTGGTCGGAGCCCACATGTACCCGCATGTCGCCGATCCAACCAGACCCTCGGTAAACCAGTGGAGCGCCCGAGCGCCGAACCGTCACGATGGCGGGTATGCGCGAGTCCGACAACCCTAGGCCCGACGGCCTGCCGCCGGCGATCCGGGTCGTCAGGGCCGACGACGTGGAGCGATACCTGGCGACCGACGAGCTGGTGTGGTTCTCCGAGCCGGTGAGCGAGCCGCCCGCGCTCGCCACGCTCGGCGTCCCCGAGCGCCATCGGTACGGCGTGGAGATCGAGGACCCGCTGGCGGGCGGGTACGCCGAGACCTACGCCGGCATCTACGGCGTACGGCCGCTGCTACTCAGCGTGACCGGCGGCGGATCAGCGGCCAGACAGGTGCCCGTCGCCGGCCTGACCTGGGTCGGGGTCCATCCCGACCACCGACGCCGTGGCGTGCTGAGCGCGATGATGCGCCACCACCTGGAGCAGACCCGGGCCGAGGGCGTGGCGGTCTCGGCGCTGCACTGCAGCGAGCCCGAGATCTACGGTCGGTACGGCTACGGCATCGCCCTCACCGAGGCGACCGTGACGCTGAGCCGGGGCACGGCGCTGACCGCACCCGGCCTGGAGGACGAGGTGGCGCGACTGCGCACCCGGTCCGGCACCCTCTCCGACACCGGCACGGCCGAGCTGCTCGAGCGGGTCGACCGGGTGGCGGCCGCGAGCGAGCCCGGTGTCCTCGTCTTCGAGTCCGACGTCTATCGGCGGTTCACCACGGTGCCGCCGGAGGAGCAGCGCGACAAGGAGCCGATGCGGGTCCTGGTGGCGCTCGACGGCGACCTTCCCGTCGGCGCCGTGGTCTTCCGCCGCAGCCACAAGTGGGAGCGGGGCGGCCCGGTGGCGAGGTCGAGGCACGAGACCTCGTCGGCACGCCGGCCGCGCGTCTGGCACTGCTCCGGAGGCTGGTCGACCTGGACCTGATGGCGACCCTCAAGGTCCAGGGCATCGGGCCCGACGACCCGCTGTGGCACTGGGTGCCCGGGCCACGCGCGGTCAGTGATGCCGCCCCGAGCGACAACGTCTGGATCCGACTGGTGGACCTACCCAGTGCTCTCGCCGCCCGCGGCTACGACGGCGCGTGCGACGTCGTCGTGTCCGTCACCGACGAGCTGCTGCCCGCGAACGCGGGCAGCTGGCGGATCCGCGTCGCGGACGGGGAGGCCGAGGCGACCCGGTCGACGGCAGACCCGGAGCTGGCGCTGGACGTCTCCGCCCTGGGCGCCGCCTGGCTGGGGGCGGCCAACCTGGTGGCGATGCACCGGGCCGGGCTGGTCACCGAGCACCGGCCGGATGCGGTGCGCGAGCTGTGGCGGGCCCTGCGCGCCGACGTGTCCCCGACGCCGACCTGCGGCTTCTGAGCGGCGCCGGGCCGAGGCGGCCGGCCCGCCGCTCAGGTCGAAGGCAAGCCCAGCACGCGGCCGAGGAACGCCGCCGTGTCGGCGTAGGACTCCTCGGCGGCGTCGAACAGGGCGGTGTTGCCCCAGAAGCCGTGGATCATCCCCGGGTAGAGGACCGTCTCGACGAGGCCCCCGGCCGCGGCGATCCGGTCGGCGAGCAGCAGGTCCTCGTCGCGCAGGATGTCGTGCTCGGCGACGAGGACCTGGGTCGGCGGCAGGCCCCCAGCCCGGGTGCGTCGAGCGGGCAGAACGCAGCGTCGTCCAGCAGGCCGGCGACCCGGGCGTCGTCTCCCGCGTAGGTGCGCCAGTACCAGGCCGCCTCCGCGTCGCTGAACCCGTGGGCGTCCTCGACCCGGAACGACGCACTGCGGCGCCGCGGGTCGATGAAGGGGTAGACGAGCACGCAGGCGGCGTACCGTCCGGGAGCGCGCAGGGCGGCCACGAGCGCGAGGCTGCCCCCGCGCTGTCGCCGAGGCTGACCAGGCGGCCCGGGTCGAGGCCCAGCCCGGTGGCGTGCTCGGCCAGCCAGCGGCCTGCTGTCGACACGTCGTCGGATGCGGCCGGGAAGCGGTGCTCGGGCGCGAGCCGGTAGTCGACCGCGAGCACCGCCCGACCGGTGCGGTTGGCGAGCCGGCGCGAGCGCGCGTCGTGGGTGGCGACCTCGCCGAAGACGAAGCCGCCGCCGTGCGCGAAGACGATCGCGCCGCTCCGGTCCCCGTCGCGGCGCTGGGCGGGGCGTAGAGGCGGCAGGGCACACCGTCGGCGTCGATCTCGCGCACGGCCGCGACCTCCTCCCGGGGCTCCGCGGCCGCCTCGGCCCGGGCCCGGTCGCGGTGGGCGGCGATCTCGGCCGGACCGAAGCCGGGCGCCGAACAGCTGGTCTCCTCCGCCCACAGGGCGATGGCCGCGAGTGCCTGGGGATGCAGTGCCACGGCGCGACTCAGCGCGACATCAGCGCGTCGAGGGCCACCGCCACCGCCGCAGCCACCCGGAAGTCCACGCGGGGGTCGGGCACGGTGATGGTGTACCGGTCGCGCATGCTCACCTGCCGCGTGCTGGAGAGCAGCGGCTGTCCGGTGACGCCGTCGACGAAGTCGAAGTGCACCGGCAGGAACGGGATGTCGCTGAGCCGACGAAGGATGGCGACCAGCTGGTTGCGCTCCTGCCCGGTGCCGGCGTACCCGGGCCCCTCCAGGTGGAACGTCGAGCGCAGCAGGCTCGCGCCGAAGTCCTTGCGGAAGAAGCCGAGCGGCTGCCCGGCCCCGTCGGTGATGTCGTAGCCCGCGTTGAGATCGATCACCTGCCGGGCCTTGAAGCCGAACACCGGCTGGGTCTTCGACGCGTCGGCGAAGAACGTGACCTGCTCACGGAAGGCGAAGCGCTTCTGCTCCGCAAAGGCCAGCAGCTGCCCCATGGTGCCGTCCGGGTTGGCGGCCAGGATGTCGTAGCGGTTCACCATCATCGTGAACTTCTGCTTCACGAAGAACTGCGGGTAGTGCATCGGCGCGCTCATGGGGGCACTGTACGGCGGCCGCCTCGTCGCCTGGCCCGCCCTCGCCCTGCGACCCTCCGCGAGCGCGTCGTCGGGCTGACCTAGGATCCGCGCATGCCCGTTTCTCGGCGGACTCGCCGCACAGCCGCCGTCGCCGCGCTGGCCGGACTCTGCACGCTGACCGGCTCCTGCGCCCCTCCGGTCGACGGGCCGCGCCCGAAGCCGACGCTCGCCTCGACGCCCGCCGCCGCACCCGGGGCCGGGTCGAGTGACTTTGACCCCACCGAGGAGGACTTCGCCGCCCTCACGGCGGTGCTGAGGACGCGGTCGCGCGCGGTCCGCCAGCGCGACGAGAAGCTATTCTTGTCGGTGGTGGACCGCCGAGATCCTTCCTTCGTGCGCACCGAGCGGACCCTCTACGCCAACCTCACGTCGCTGCCGCTGGCCCACTACTCCGTCGATGCCGTGCCCGACTACCTCGTGCCCGACCCGGTCCCGGGGGCCAGCGCCCTCCTGGCTCCCAGCGCCGTAGAGCACGTGAAGATCCAGGGTGTGGACGTGCGACCAGCCGGATACGCCGTCCGCCTCACCTTCGTGCGCCGAGGCGACCGCTGGCTGATCGGTGGGGAGCGGGCCGACGACCAGGGCACGCTCAACGAGGCCGGCGTCGCCCGGCCGTGGTTCGGGCCGGCCCTCGCGACCCGGGTCGAGGGCACCACGGTGCTGGCCCTGGACCGTCGCCGCGAGGCGAGGGCGGACGAGCTGATGAGCAGCCTGCGCTCGGGGATCGCCAGCGATGCCGAGGTTCTGGGCATGAAGCCGACCTTCGACGTCTTCGTGGATGCGACGTCGCGAGGAGCGCTCAGCAAGCTCAACACCCTTGACACCGCCGAGGACGCGGCCGCCGTCTCGTTCGCAGCGGTCACGCTCGACCCGGCCGACGACCGGCCCTCGCGCTACGCCGGGGAGCGGATCAAGCTCAACCCGCACTACCTGGACGACCTGGTCGGCGACGAACAGGTGCTGCGGCACGAGCTCACCCACTTCCTGATGAGTCGCTACGGCTCCGTCCCCCGTTGGCTGTCGGAAGGCTTGGCCGAGTACGTCGCGCGCTACCCGCACCCACCCAGCGACTGGGCCTTCCCACCTGACTACTACCGCCGCATCCAGCAGGTCGCCGGCGACGGGCCGCCCGTCTCCGGACTCTTCGGCACCGAGCCCTTCGAGGACTACACGCTCTCGTGGTGCGCCGTCTCCTACCTGGTGCGGAGCTTCGGCATGACCCGGGTGAAGGAGTTCATCGGCGACTTCCGGCCGACCGGCGCCGACGTCTACGGCGACGACCAGGTGAACCGGTTGCTCAAGAAGCACTTCGGCATCTCCCGTGCCGGGTTCGTGGGAGGCACCGCCGGAGCCACCCGGAGCATCCGCAGTGGATGACGAGCTGGTCGAGCGGATCCTGCTGGCGGCCGAGCAGATCCCGCCGGGCCGGGTCGCGTCGTACGGCGACCTGGCCGAGCTGGTCGGCACGGGGCCACGCCAGGTCGGCCGGGTGATGTCGCTCTACGGCTCCAACGTGGCCTGGTGGCGGGTGACCAGCTCCTACGGCGACCTGCCCCGCGAGCTGCACGACCAGGTGCGCCCCGCTGGGCGGAGGAGGGCATCACCTGGAAGCCCAACGGCCTGGGCTGTCGGATCGCCGACTTTCGCGCGGACCTGGCCCGGCTGGCCGACGACTACGACCGCGCCGTCACCCACCTGCCGCCGCTCTCTGTGTGAGGGGCATCGGGTCGACCGTCTCGATCCCACCAGCGATGTCGTCCCCGATCTCGCGGGTTCGCGGTCGGGTGCCACCGCGTGCCGTGGGGGACGGGAGCGGGCACCGGCGGCTCAGCTGGGCGTACCGCACCCTGGCCGACAACGGGCTCACCTCGAACCCGAAGTTGCTGGTGGCCGCATATTCTCGGTCGTCCACGTGGTAGCGCAGCAGCCGGGTGCGGCCAGTGCCAGGTGCCCATCCGCTCGGCCCGCACGACGAACAGCAGCTCGGTCTCGCTGCCGGGCTCGGCGACGTACCCCGCCAGCGGCACCGCGTCACGGTGAACTCGGGATCGGGCCAGGGCCCGGCACCGAGCATGTCCTCGCCATGGGACACGTCGCGGACCAGCACCCGCACCAGCCGCGCCCCCTCAGCCCCAGAAGGCAGCAGCACGGCCTCCCGCAGGGTGGCCGGCTGATCGCTGGTGTTCTCCACCAACGTCGCTCCGAACGCCACCAGGCGCGGGCGACGAAGGCACACGCCTGACGTCTGCACCACCTCGGCGCCCGCGAACCTCACCAGCCCGTCGTACTCCCCCGACGGGCTGGTGGAGTGCGGCGCATCCGCACAACCCCCCAGCGCCACCACCAGCGCCAGACCGGCCGTGGCCCAAGTGCCCCACGCCGACCAGGTCATCCTCACCGCCCCAGCCGGGCGAGCTCCTCGTCGACCACGCTCGGGTCGAGCTTGGTGAAGATCGGCGTGGGCCGGTCGACCCGCGCGCCGACCGCCACCGGGCGGGACTCCCAGGCCGGTGTGCTGGTGTAGTCGCCGGTGATCACGGGGTAGAACTGCAGCCCAGCGCCGGCGTCCGGGTCGAGCTCCTCGACCGTCTCGATCCGCGGCATCGGCATGAACTCCCCTTCGCCCCCGAGCGCACGCCACACGGCGTTCGAGGAGTGCGGGAGGAACGGCGCCAGCAGGGTGTTGCAGTCGGCGACGCCCTGCGCGGCGACGTGCAGGACGGTCGCCAACCGGTCGCGCTGGGACTCGTCCTTCATCTTGTAGGGCTCGGTGACGGTGAGGTACTTGTTCACCTCGCCGACGAGGCGCATCGCCTCCGCGATGGCCGCTCGTTGACGGTGCCGCTCGATGAGGCCGCCGACGCTGGCGAAGCCGTCTCGCACCGCCGTCAGGACCACCTCGTCGACCTGCTCGAGATCGCCGCAGGGCGGGATCTCGCCGAAGGTCTTGGCGATCATCGTGGCCGTGCGGTTGACCAGGTTGCCCCATCCCGCCACCAGCTCGGAGTTGGTGCGCTGCACGAACTCCGACCAGGTGAAGTCGGAGTCCGACGTCTCCGGGCCGGCCGCGCAGATGAAGTAGCGCAGCGCGTCGGGCTGGTAGCGCGACAGCACGTCGTGCACGTAGATCACGTGACCGCGACTGGAGGAGAACTGCTTGCTCTCCATGGTGAGGAACTCGCTGGAGACGACCTCGGTGGGCAGGTTGAGCTCGCCGTACTGGCCGGGCTCGCCACCGCGCGACCCCTTGCCGGCGTACCCGAGCAGCTCCGCCGGCCAGATCTGGGAGTGGAAGGTGATGTTGTCCTTGCCCATGAAGTAGTACGACAGCGCCTCGGGGTCGTTCCACCACTGGCGCCAGGCCTCGGGATCGTCGGTGCGCCGGGCCCACTCGACGCTGGCCGAGAGGTAGCCGATGACCGCGTCGAACCACACGTAGAGCCGCTTGGTGGGCTGGTCGCGCCAGCCGTCGAGCGGGACGGGGATGCCCCAGTCGATGTCGCGGGTCATCGCGCGCGGCTTGATGTCGGAGAGGATGTTCTGGCTGAACTTGATGACGTTCGGGCGCCACAGCCCGCTGGCCTCGCGCTCGTCCAGCCACTCCCCCAGCGCCTCGGCCAGCGCCGGCAGGTCCAGGAAGAAGTGCTGGGTCTCCACGAACACCGGCGTCTCGCCGTTGATCTTGCTACGCGGGTCGATCAGGTCGGTCGGGTCGAGCTGGTTGCCGCAGTGGTCGCACTGGTCGCCACGGGCCTCGGGGTACTTGCAGATCGGGCAGGTGCCCTCGATGTAGCGGTCGGGCAGGGTACGGCCGGTGGACGGCGAGATCGCCGACTCGGTCGTCTGCTCGACCATGTAGCCGTTCAGCCAGTTCTGCCGGAACAGCTCCTGCGCCACGAGGTAGTGGTTGCCCGTCGTCGTGCGGGTGAACAGGTCATAGGACAGCCCGAGGTCGACGAGGTCCTGCACGATGACGGCGTTGTACTTGTCGGCGAGCTCCATGGCAGAGACGCCGTCCCTGTCAGCGGCGACGAGGATGGGCGTCCCGTGCTCGTCGGTGCCCGACACCATGAGCACGTCGTGTCCGGCCATCCGCATGTACCGGCTGAAGACGTCGGAGGGCACGCCGAACCCGGCCACGTGGCCGATGTGGCGCGGGCCGTTGGCATACGGCCAGGCGACGGCGGACAGGACTCTGCTCATGCGGAGAATCCTAGGAGTACACCGCCACCGGTTTTGACCAGCCCGCGCCGCGGACGTCTCGAAGCCGGCGCCTCACCAGCCGCGCCCGTAGCAGGCGAAGGGGGCGGGGTGCTCGGTAGCAGCCATGGCCGCGGCGAGTGCCACCGCCGGGGGGTCGCCCGCTGCCATCTGGTCATGGACGACCGGCAGCATGAGCGCCGCGGTGCGGTCGTTGACAGCCAGCGGAGAGGCGATGACGCACTGGGCACCGGCATGCAGCCAGGCCGTGGTGAGCCCGACGAGGTACTCGTGGGCGCGCACCGTCGCCGCCCCCACCTCGCAGGCCGAGAGCACGACCACGTCCGGCACGTGCTGGAGCTGGTCGATGTCGTAGCCGTACCAGCGACCGTCCGCGAGCTCGAGTCCTGAGAACATCGGGCTGTCGCCTTCGTGATGGCCGTGCGCCGCGACGTGCAGCACGTCGACCGTCTCGGCCATCGCGGCGATGCTCTCGGCGGTGGCGGACAGGTCGATGACCGCCGCCGGCCACGCCGCCGCCGACTGTTCGACCTCGGCCGCGGCGTGCGGCAGCCGCGGACCTCGCGCGAATCCCACGCGCGCCATCGACAGCGGGCGCGACTGCAGCGAGAGCCAGTGCGTCGCGGAGCGCGCCACCGTCAGGGGGCGGCCCTGCAGCACCGGCAGCAGCGACCACGGGACACCGTTCACCCTCCCCGTAGGCACCAGCACCAGGCGACGCCCGTCCACCAGGTCGCCCAAGGGCCCCAGCAGCTGCTCGCCCAGCTCGGCGAGCTGCCGCTCGAGTGACCCTGCCACGACGGTGCGGAGCGACTCGGGCAGGTCGGAGCTCGCGGACGTCTCGAGGTCGGCGACGAGTCGGGGAAGCCGGCCACGCACCTCCTCCAGCCCGCCCAGCGCGACGAGGTCCGCGTCGCTGCGGGTGATCACCAGGGCCACCAGCCGCTCCCGAGCCACCGCGAGAGAGAGCAGGACGTCCTCGTCGCCGAGCGCGGACTGCACGTCGCCGAGCCGGGCCGGTCGAGCCGCCGGGCCGGCAGCCTCGGTGTACCACCCGTGCTGCCGGATTCGCTGCTGGAGACCCGACTCGTCGCCCGCACCACCGTGGCGGTAGTCCCGCAGCTCCTGCAGCTCCGCGGCGGTGCCAGCGGGCGGGCGCGCGGGGGCAACCCGCGAGTTCAAGACCCGGGACCGCTCCGCCCACTCGAAGACGACCTCCGGTCGACCGTCCTCGTCGGCCAGGTCCAACCCGAGCCGCGTGAGGCCGCGGCCGTGACCAACCGCCGAGCTCTGCAGATCGTGGCTCCCGAACAACGACAACCAGGAATGCAGCTCGTCGAGCCCGGCCCGGAGGTGGTTCAACGCGCGCGCCCGGCTTCCCGAGTCGACGGCGAGCCGCGCCCGGAGCTCCCGGGCGAAGAGCCGATGGGGCAGCGGGTCGTCCGCGTGGATCCGCGTTCGACCCAGCCAGGTCCGTGCGGCCGCAGGGTCACCACCGGACAACGCACCCGACGCGGCCCACAGCGACATGAGCTGAGCGTCGCTGCGCAGTCGCTTGCCGACGAGCTCGGCACGAAGCTCGTCGGCACCCGTCATGGCAGCGTCGATGCCCTTGCCCCGGGCGATGCGGGCGGCGAAGACCATCGCCTTCGCCCGGAGAGCCCAGTCCCGACTGCCTCGTCGCTCGAAGAGCGCGACGGCCCGACCCGCCGCCCGCACAGCGGCAACAGGGTCGATGAGCAGAAGGATCCGCGCTCGCTCGAGGTGGGCCTCCCCCTGGTCCTGCCAGTTCCGCGCACGGGCGTACGACCGGGCGCTCGCGGCGAGCATGTCAGCCGCTTCGTTCGGCAGCCCGCACGCCGCGAGGGCCAAGGCCCGGCCGAACTCGTTCATCGCCCGCAGCCCCGGAGCGGAGACGTCGAGCACGGCATCGGCCTGTTCCATCATCCGAAGCGCTGTGACGGGGTTGCCCAGACGCAGCTCCACGGTGGCCAGGTTGTGCTGTGCCTTCGCTCGGGTGACCTCGTTGTCGGAGAGGTCCATGGCGCGTTGGAAGTCGAACGCCGCTGCCGGAGGCCGGTCCAGGAAGGTGTAGAGGTTGCCCCGATTCAGGTGCAGCCGAGCAAGTGCCGCCCGGTCCGTGAGCATCTGCTCGGCGACCGTCAGCTCCTGAAGAGCGCCCTCCACATCGCCGACACGGACTCTGAGCAGCCCCAGCTGGGAGTGGATGAGGCCCTGCACCTCCCGCGGAAGGGCGGAAGTCTTTAGCGCCTCGGTGCACATGCCGATCCCGGCGGCCAGATCGCCCTGCTCGGCCTCGACCATCGACAGCGTGACGAGGCACCGGGCCCGCTCCTCCGCGGAGTCCGCCTGGTCGAGCGCCAGGGTCAAGAGCCGGCGCGCGCGTTCCAGGCGACCGGCGTTGACCGCGACGCGGCCGAGCTCTCGGAGCTGGGCCGCATCGCGCATTCGTTCATCATGGCGCGGCGCGAAGCACCTCTTCCACCGCCTTCTGCCCCCTCGAGACGGCCTGCTCGGGCACGTCCTCGCCAGCCCCCTGAGCGGCCGCGATGGCCGCAGCCACCTCCCCCGCCACGACGGGCGCTGCGAACGACGTCCCGCTCCAGAGCCCGAACCCGGCGACCCGGGAGACCTCGTGGCTGGCCTGGTCTCGCTCTGGCCGGGTGAAGTCGTCGGGGTCCACGCCCTCGCGGCACTCACCGAAGGCCCGGGTTCGCGCCGAGGGGAGGATCCCGCCGCGCAGCGGCGGCATCGTGCTCAGCACCGAGGCACCGGGCGCGTAGGTCGTGACCCAGGACCCGGTGTTGCTGAACAGCGCGACCGTCCCGTTCGGGTTGCGCGCCCCGACCGCGACCACCGGGGCACCGTCGAGCTTCGGGTGACCTGCGTAGGCAGCGGGGAGCGCTCGGCGGGCGGTGCCGTCATTCCCCGCCGAGCAGACCACCACGGTGCCGGACCGGCTGAGGATGCGCAGCGCCTGGAACAGGGTCGGGTGCAGGCTTCGCTCCTCCTCGACGGTCTCCGGGTAGAACCCCATCGACAGGTTCAGCACGTCGAGCCGGTGACCGGGCGAGCGCCGCCGGCGGCGTACCGGCGGGAGAGCTCGGCAACCCCCGTCAGCGCGTTCAGGAAGTCCCATTCCGGGATGTAGCCCTCCGAGGGGACGACGCGCCACGCGACCAGCGCGGCGTCGGGCGCGTGCTGTCGGACGAGGCCGCAGATGAAGGTGCCGTGCCCCGACAGCTGGTCGAGCACTCCGTCGAGCGGGCCGGCGAAGTCACCTCCCGACTCGGGTCCGGCGGCGTCGCCGCAGCGCCGAAGCCGATGGTCTTGCCGTCCAGCCTGACGTCGCGATCCACGATGTCATCGGTCAGCCAGGGATGGGCACCGCAGCCGGTGTCGAGCACGCCCACGACGACCCGCGAGCCCTGGCACCGGGCCTTCCAGTCCTCGTCCGAGGTCCTCGGCGGCGGGGGCCCCGTGTATGAGACGGGTTGCCGTCCGCCTTCGCCCCTGAGGCCGTAGATGGCCATCGGGTTGGACTCCCAGTGCCCCGGGTTGGACTCCCAGTGCCCGGGGTTGGACTCCCAGTGCCCTGGGTGGCCGAGGAGCAGGTGCTCGAGCGACACCCCCCGCAGTGCGTCGAGCCCCTGTCGTGACCTCGCCAGCTGCAGCAGGATCCAGGCGTCCGGAGCCGAGCCGCCGTCGGCTTGTCGCAGCACGTAGCGCCGCACGCCCACCACGGAGTCGTCGAGCAGACTGGTGTGCTGGGCCTCCCTGTCGAGAACCAGCTCCCACCTGAGGCTCTTGGCCAGCTCCGCCAGTGCCTGCACCGTCCCCGCGGCACTCTCGTCGACCAGGAGGTTGGACCCGAGGTAGGCGGTGGGTCTGGGCGTGATGCCGTCCACCGGGACGGCGGAGGTGGGATCCAGCAGCCGGACGCCCCAGCGCACGAGGTCCGGATCGGAGAGGAAGCCGAAGTCCGGGTCGCGTTCCTCCCAGTACTCGGCATCGACCCTTCGATACTTCGCAATGTCGGACTGCATGGCCGCTCCCCTTCCCCCTGGGACGACAGCGCCCCAGTCTCAGGAGTCGCGACGCCCCTCGACAGATACCCGGGCAGTGCGTTCTTTACCTTGGCAGCCTAGGCCCTGGGCGGTGCGCGGCGGAACCGACCATCAGGTCAGGAGAACTCGTCGACGCGCTCCCCGCTCGCGACGCGGATGTCCGGTAGCAGGTCATACAGCAGCTGCCCCGGGCAGGCCGTGCTGTTGGTGTCGCGGTGCCCGTCGATGACCGGCAGCCGGACCCGCTCGCCCTTCTTGTAGAGATCGCTGCCGTGGGAGTAGACCCGCACCGTGCCGCGGGGGTCGCGGTCATTGCGGTCCAGCTTCCAGGCCGCGATCTTGACCAGTCTGGTCACGACCGTTGCCGAGGGCTCTCGCTCGAAGTTGCCGAGCACCGCGATCCCGACCGAGGTGTTGTTGAAGCCCAAGGTGTGTGCCCCGCGCACCCGCCGGCCCATGCCCCTGCCCGGCCGACCCAGGCCCGGCCGAAGCGGTCGACGACGAAGTTGTAGCCGATGTCGGACCACTTCAGCGTCTTGGTGTGATAGCGGTAGATCGCGCGAAGCAGCTTGGGCACCTCACCGCGCTTGTAGTCGCTGCCGGTCGCGGTGTGGTGGATGTGCACCTGCTGGATCGTGCGGTTGTAGCGCGGCTTGAGCTGCGCCACCGTTCGTTGGCACCCCACTTCTGGCGGCCGCGGATGTAGGGCTTGGGGGCCCGCTTCGGCGTGCCCTTCGCCACTCGATGCCTCGGCGCACGGCCGGCCGCCAGGTCATCTGGTCGCTCGGCGGCGTCCATCAGCACCAGCCGGGCAGTGGCGGCGCCGGGCCCGGACAGCCGCAGCTGGAGACGGTCGGACGCCCCCACCCAGAGCAGCTCCGTGCCGTGCGGGCCGGGCCGTCGGGTCGGACCGTCGGCGAGCTCGCTCAGGGGCGCCACGGCACCCACCTTCCCGTGGCGTGAGAGCGGATCTCGGCGTTGAGGACGCCGCGGGTCCATGTCACCGCCACCAGCGAGTACGCCGCCCGGACGTCGGTGCGCCCCGCCCCTACCGGCACGCGGGCCTCCCGCAGGGAGCCGCCGACGGGGTCGAGCCGCACCGTCAGCTCGTGGCCCGCGGTGACGGGGGCGGCCACGGCGGGCGAGGTCGCGCCGGGAGTGGCCACGAGGCACGCGACTGTCAGCGCCCCGCCGATCAGAAGGCGCAGGGAGTGGGTCGACCACGTCATGCCGCTCAGCTGAAGTCCAGCTCGCCGGTGCGGGTGCGCTTGAGCTCGTAGAAGTAGGGAAACTTCGCCACCGCGAGGCAGCCGTCCCACAGCAGCCCGGCGTCGTCACCACGCGGGATCTTGCTCAGCACCGGCCCGAAGAACGCGGACCCCTCGAAGGAGATCGTCGGGGTGCCGACGTCGTAGCCGACCTGGTCCATGCCCTCGTGATGGGAGCGGGCGACGGCCTCGTCCAGCGAGGAGTCGTCCATTGCGTCCACGAGCCCCGGGTCCAGACCGGCCTCGTCGACCGCGGCGGCGATGAGCTCGCGGGTGATCTTCTGCTTGCCCGGATGGATCCGGGTGCCGAGGGCGGTGTACAGCGGCAGCAGCACCTCGTTCCCGTACTTCTGCTCAGCAGCGATGCACACCCGCACCGGGCCCCACGCCGGGCGCAGGATCTCGCGGTACTCCTCGGAGATGTCCTTGTCCTGGTTCAGGTAGGCCAGGCTCATCACGTGCCAGGTGACGGAGACGTCCCTCACCTTCTCGACCTCGAGGATCCAGCGCGAGGTGATCCAGGCGAACGGGCAGAGCGGGTCGAACCAGAAGTCGGCGTTGGTCACCGACCCACTGTAGGCACGCGGGTATCTGACGCGCCTCCCCGCCCTCTTGGTGAGCACCTGCCGAGGGCAGGACAACCGGAGGAGTCAGCCATGAGCAGCAACCCCGTGTCGGTGGGTCTCGCGACCTGGGTCAACCAGCCGCCGGCGCCCGCGCGCCGCCGGCGTCAGCCGAGCGCCCCGCGAGCAGGCCGACCGCGGCGCCGAGGCCGACCTACCAGGCGCTGTTGGCCCGGAGCCGCCAGAGCATGGCCAGGACGGCCGCGAAGAGCGCGATCGTCAGCGGGTCGACCAGGGCCGAGACGGCCAGCTGACCTGACACGCCCGCCATCAGCGCGGGCGCGGTGGCGTTGACGGCGTCGAGCAGTGCACGGCGCCGATCGTGAGCATCGTCCAGAAGAGCGTCGTCAGCCGGTCGTGGTCGCCGCCGACCAGCACCACGGCGGCGACGAGGGCCCGAGCCCCGACGCCGTTCCCGCGCAGGTCACCGGGGGCAGGATGAAGCCCCTGCAACCGCGGCGGCGCACCAGCTCGTCGCGCATCATCGCGACGTGGGCGGCCGGCCCACCGAAGGCCACGACGCCCCCGCGGAGGAACACTCCTGCGACCTCGCGCCCGTTGCCGACGGCGGTCACACGGTCATCGTGCCGCATGCCTCGGGCCGCCTCGGCCGATGCCCGCACGGTTGCGCCGCTGGCGAACGCAGCGCCGGCGGCTGCCGCATTGTCTGACAACAGTGGCAGGATGCGGACATGCCTGGCACCAACTTGACCCGGGACGAGGCCGCGGCGCGCGGGGCTCTGCTGAGAGTCCAGTCCTACGACATCGAGCTGGACCTCACCATCTCCGACAAGGTCTTCGGCAGCACCACGACAATCCGGTTCGGCTGCCAGCGGCCGGGGGCGTCGACATTCGCCGACCTCAACGGCGCGACCGTCTCCTCGATCGCCCTCAACGGCCGCGAGCTAGACGTCTGCGAGTGCTACCGCGACCAGCGCATCGCCCTCGCCGATCTGGCCGCGGAGAACGAGCTCCGCGTGGCGGCCGAGCTGCCCTACAGCCATACCGGCGAGGGCTTGCACCGTTTCGTCGACCCGGAGGACGGTCGGGTCTACCTCTACAGCCAGTTCGAGGTGCCCGATGCGCGCCGGGTCTACACCACCTTCGAGCAGCCCGACCTCAAGGCGGTCTTCCGGTTCACCGTGACGGCGCCCGAGAACTGGGCCGTCGTCTCGAACGCGCCCACGCCCGAGCCGGAGAGCCGCGGCGACGGGACCGCCGTGTGGCGGTTCCCCGCCACCGAGCGGATGTCGACCTACATCACCACCCTCGTGGCCGGCGAGTACCACGCCGTCCGCGACGAGTACGTCGGCAGGCACAGCACCATCGCGCTCGGCCACTTCTGCCGCCAGTCGCTGAAGAACCAGCTCGACCACGAGGCGCTGAACCTGCTCACCAAGCAGGGCTTCGCCTTCTTCGAGGAGGCCTTCGACTTCCCCTACCCGTTCGGCAAGTACGACCAACTCTACGTGCCGGAGTACAACATGGGCGCGATGGAGAACGCCGGCTGCGTCACGTTCCGTGACGAGTACCTCCCCCGGTCCCGGCAGGTGCACTCGTTCTACGAGCAGCGAGCCAACACCGTGCTGCACGAGATGGCGCACATGTGGTTCGGCGACCTGGTCACCATGAAGTGGTGGGACGACCTCTGGCTCAACGAGTCGTTCGCGGAGTGGGCCAGCCATCACGCGATGGTCGAGGCCACCGAGTTCGCCGAGGCCTGGACCGGCTTCGCCAACGCCCGCAAGAACTGGGCCTACCGGCAGGACCAGCTCCCCTCCACCCACCCCATCGCCGCCGACAACTACGACCTGCAGGCAGTCGAGGTCAACTTCGACGGCATCACCTACGCCAAGGGCGCCTCGACGCTCAAGCAGCTGGTCGCGTGGGTCGGGATCGACCAGTTCCTCGCTGGTCTGCGCGACTACTTCAAGGCCCACCAGTTCGGCAACTCCGAGTTCGCCGACCTGCTGAAGGCGCTGGAGAAGGCCTCCGGGCGCGAGCTCGACAGCTGGGCCGAGGAGTGGCTGCAGACCTCGGGCGTCAACACACTCGCGCCCGAGTTCGAGCTCGCCGAGGACGGCCGCTACGCGTCGTTCCGGGTCTTGCAGACCGCAGCCGCCGACTTCCCCACCCTCCGCCGCCACCGCATCGGCATCGGCATGTACGACGTCGTCGACGGCCGGCTGACCCGGCGCGACTCCATCGAGCTCGATGTCGAGGGCGCCGGCACCGACGTGCCGGAGCTGCTCGGCCAGCGTCAGCCCGACCTGCTGCTGCTCAACGACGGCGACCTGACCTACGCCAAGATCCGGCTCGACGACCGGTCGCTGGCAACGGCGATCGAGCACATGCACACCGTCGACGACTCACTCACGCGGGCCCTGGTCTGGGGTGCCGCGTGGGACATGACCCGTGATGCCGAGATGCTGGCGGGGGACTTCGTCGAGCTGGCGCTGCGCGGGCTCGGCACCGAGACCGACACGACCGCCGTGGAGCGGCTGACGTGGATCGGCCCGCTGCCCGGCTACGTGCAGACCGCGATCGAGAGCTACGCCCACCCGGCGCGCCGCCCGGCGCTGCGCGAGCGTTGGGAGGCCGGCCTGCGCCGCCTGCTGGAGCAGGCCGCGCCAGGCTCGGACCACCAGCTGGCCTTCCTGCGCGGACTGGCCTCGGCCGCCACCACCGAGGCTGGCCTGGACCACCTCGAGGCCCTCCTCGACGGCAGGGAGACGGCTCCCGGCCTCGACGTCGACACCGACCTCCGGTGGGTGCTGCTCACCGGGCTGGTGCGGGCCGGGCGAGCCGACGAGTCGCGCATCCAGGCCGAGCTGGCGCTCGACAACACCATCTCCGGCCAGGAGCACGCGGCGTTCGCGATGGCCATCCGGCCGACCGAGGAAGCCAAGGCGCAGGCCTGGCGCGACGCCATCGAGCGCGACGACCTCGCCAACGAGACGCAGCGGCAGGTCGCCTACGCATTCCCGTTGTCCGGCGACGTCGCCCTGATGTCGCCGTACCTCGCGAGGTACCTCCAGGCAGCCGACACCATCTGGGAGGACAAGGGCACGCAGCGCGCGTCCACCGCACTGGGCTACATGTTCCCCCGCCAGCTCGCCTCACCCGAGGCGATCGAGGCCGTGGACGCGTGGCTGGCGACGACATCGGCGAACCCGGCGGCCAAGCGCTACGTGGGCGAGGCACGAGCCGACATGGCGCGCGCTCTCGCGGCGCACGCCAAGGACACGGACCTGGGCTAGCCCTCCGTCTCGGTCACTCGTCGTCGGCGAGGAGGTCCAGCCCGCTGCTCTCCGTGGCGAGCGGGGAGACCGACCGCTGCCCGCGGGCCAACGAGGGCAGAAGTGCGCCCAGGACTGTCAGGCCGGCCAGGCCCAGCGGCGCGAAGACGTAGACGATCAGCGCGTGCAGCGTCGAGACCGGCTTCGGGTCGCTCCAGCCCTCGGGCGGAGCGGCCTGGGCCGGGCCGGCCAGGAGCAGGACCGCGACCAGGGCGGCGAGGGCCGTGGCACCGGTCACGGCGCGGCGGAGGGTACGGGAGGCTGAGGTCGGCGTCGTCACACCCGCAGGATAGCCGTCGACGCCGGAGTCACCTGGCGCTCGGCCGACCGCCGTTGCCGCCGGCCCGGCGAGGGGCCGGCCCAGGACCGACGGCCGGCCGGCGTACCGGGCCGCCATACTGGGCCGCATGGATGCCGAGACTTGGTCCCGGATCGGCGCGACGCTCGTGGGGAAGCCGTTGACGATCGCCCTGCTCGTCGTGCTGGGTCTGGTGGTGCGGTGGGTGCTGCACCGTCTCGTCGACCGGCTGGTGCGCCGCGCGGAGGACGGCGTGCTGCCCGGGCGGATGTCGCTCGCCACCGGCGAGCCCAACCGGCGGGTGCAGCGGGCCCGCACGATGGGCAGCCTGTTGAAGTCGATCATCAGCGGCGTCACCGTCGCGGTGATCGGCACGATGATCCTCAGCGAGTTCGTCGACATCACGCCGATCATCGCGAGCGCCGGCATCCTTGGCGTCGCCCTCGGCTTCGGCGCGCAGAGCCTGGTCAAGGACTTCCTGTCGGGCATCTTCATGATCTTCGAGGACCAGTACGGCGTCGGCGACGTGGTCGACGCCGGCGAGGCGACGGGCACCGTGGAGGCGGTCGGCCTTCGAGTCACCCGGCTGCGCGACGTCGAGGGCACGGTCTGGTACATCCGCAACGGCGAGATCGTGCGGATCGGCAACAAGAGCCAGAACTGGGCCCGCTCGGTGCTCGACATCTCCGTCGGCTACGGCGAGGACCTCGCCCGGGTGCGCCGGGTTCTGGAGGAGGTCGCCCACGACCTGTGGACCGACGAGGAGTTCGCCGGCGTCATTGTCGAGGAGCCCGAGGTGGTGTGGAGCAGCTGGCGGCGGACGCCGTGACCATTCGCGTCACGCTGAAGACCGCGCCCCTGGAGCAGTGGCGCGTCGCGCGGGTCATGCGGGAGCGGATCAAGGCGCGTTCGACACCGAAGGGATCGAGATCCCGTTCCCCAACGGGTGGTGTGGCAGCGCAGCCAGGCGGGGTCCGACGACGGCTGACGCAGGCCCGACCCATGGTCGGGCCTGCTCGGTCGGCCCGGGGTCAGCCCCGATGGGTCCAGGTCAGCCCGGTCAGCCAGCTCAGCCAGCTCAGCGCAGTGCGGCGCTGAGCGTGATGGTCGTGCCCGCGAGCGCCTGGCTCACGGGGCAGTTGGCCTTGGCGCCCTCGGCGGCCTCGATGAACTGCTCGTCGGTGATGTCCTCGACCGAGCCGACGACCGCCAGGTGGATGCCGGTGATGCCCGTGCCGGGCACGAAGGTGACCTCCGCGCGGGTGTCCAGGGCGGTCGGCGGCGTCCCTGCCTGGCCGAGGGCGTGCGACAGCGCCATCGAGAAGCATGAGGAGTGCGCGGCGGCGATGAGCTCCTCGGGCGAGGTCTTGCCGTTCGGCTCCTCGGCGCGGGAGGGCCAGGACACCGCGAAGGTGCCGATGCCCGAGGACGCCATGGTCACCTGTCCGCCTCCTCGGCGAGGCTGCCTTCCCAGTGGGTCTCGGCGGTGCGCACGGTGCTCATGGAGGTCTCCTGGTGGTGGGGCGTCCCCCCGGTCGGGGCTGGGGTCGAGTCTGGCACGCCGGGCCGGGCGGGCAGAATGGCCCGCGTGAGCAGCGAGCAGGCCGGCACCTTCTTCGACGAGATCGGCGGCATGGACACCATCGCGGCAATCGTCGCCCGCTTCTACGAGGGCGTGGCCACCGACCACGTGCTCCGCCCGCTCTACCCGGAGGAGGACCTCGGGCCGGCGCAGGAGCGGCTGACCCTGTTCCTGGCCCAGTACTGGGGTGGCCCGACGACGTACTCCGATCGTCGCGGGCATCCGCGGCTGCGCATGCGCCACGCGCCGTACGCCGTCACCGAGCTCGCCCGCGACCGGTGGCTGGCGCACTTCCGCGCCGGGCTGGATGCCGTCCACCTCACCCCCGAGCAGGACGCCCGGTTCTGGGCCTACGCCATGCACGCGGCGCAGTTCATGGTCAACTCGCCGATGGAGGGGGCGACGCCAGTGCAGCCTCCAGCTGGGTCCGAAACGCATCCGATGGTGGCGTCGGACGACGCGTGAGCGGGTCGTAGACCACGAGGACGGCGCGGGCGTGGGACAGGACGGCCTCGCCGTCACAGATGTCGGCCTCGACGACGAGCGAGGTGCGCCCGACCTCCGACACGTGCGTCCACAGGTCGTAGGGCTGCGGACGGAACAGGATCGGCCGACGGTAGTCGACGGCGATCTGCGCCACCACCATCCCGGGTCGCCGTCCCGGCTGAGCGTGCGCGGCCAGCCGCTCCTGTGCCCCGGGTCCGGTCTCGTCGCCGGTCAGCCGGGCGATGAGTGCGATCCGGCCCTCTTGGAAGTACTCGAAGTACTTCACGTTGTTCACGTGGCCGTAGACGTCGACGTCTGAGAAGCGCACCTGCACGGGGTAGTGCCCCTGGCCCTGCCGCACCGGCATGCTGCGCGACGCCCGACGCGTGGCGGCGGCCGGCTCCAAGAAGGCGCCGAGCGCCTCCTGCTCCGCCGGAGTGAGGCGGCGCGGACGCCTATCACGGAAGACGTACGGCGTGAGGACCGACCGAGCGGCCAGGTAGACCACCCGGCCGGACTCGGTGTCGTCGACCACCTCGTAGGCGAGGGTGAACGACGCCGCGCGGATCTCGGTCACCCAGCTCTCGATGCGCACCGGCCGGAAGCGGAAGTCCAGCGGGGACTGGTAGCTGACCTCGTGACGGACGACGACGACGCCCTCGGCGAGCTCCTCGGCGCGTCGGTCCGGGGCGTGGATGCGCATCATGTCGACCCGCGCCTCTTGCAGGTAGTCGACGTAGGTGACGTTGTTGACGTGACCCAGCAGGTCCAGATCGGCCCAGCGCATCGGGCACGCGTAGACATGGCGCACTCCCCGATCGTGTCAGAGAGGTGGCCCGCTGTCAGACGGGCGCCTGACCCACGGCGGGACCGGCGGGTCAGGCTCCCGCGCCGACTAGGGTGGAACTCAAGTCCAACCTCGGAGGTCGCCGTCATGCCCGAAGCCGTCATCGTCGCCACCGCCCGCTCCCCCATCGGTCGTGCCGTCAAGGGCTCGCTCGCGTCGATGCGACCCGACGACCTGGCCGCCGCCATCGTGCGGGCCGCGTTGGCCAAGGTGCCAGAGGTCGACCCGCACCGGGTCGACGACCTCTACCTGGGCTGCGGACTCCCGGGGGGCGAGTCCGGCTTCAACATGGGGCGCGTCGTCAACATCCTCAACGGCATGGACGACGTACCCGCCGCGACCGTCACGCGCTACTGCGCCTCGTCGGTGCAGACCACCCGGATGGCCTTCCACGCGATCAAGGCCGGAGAGGGGGACGTGTTCGTGTCGGCGGGCGTCGAGACGGTCTCGCGCTTCGCGCGGGGTTCGTCCGACAGCTGGCCGGACACCATGAACCCGATCTTCGCCGAGGCCCAGGCGCGCACCGCGGCGACGGCACAGGGCGGCGTGGACTGGCACGATCCACGCGAGGACGACGGGGTGCCCGACATCTACATCGCCATGGGCCAGACGGCCGAGAACCTCGCCCGGCAGCGCGGGCTCAGCCGTCGCGAGCTCGACGAGTTCGGGGTGCGCTCGCAGAACCTGGCGGAGAAGGCCATCGCCGATGGCTTCTGGGCCCGCGAGATCACTCCCGTCACCCTGGCCGACGGCAGCGTCGTCGCGACCGACGACGGGCCTCGGGCGGGGGTGACCTACGAGGCGGTCTCCCAGCTGCAGCCGGTGTTCCGCCCGGACGGCGTGGTGACCGCCGGCAACTGCTGCCCGCTGAACGACGGTGCGGCCGCCGTGGTCGTCATGTCGGACACCAAGGCCGCCGAGCTCGGGGTCGCTCCCCTGGCCCGGATCGTCGCCACCGGGGTGTCCGGACTCTCCCCCGAGATCATGGGGCTCGGTCCCGTCGAGGCGACCCGGCGCGCGCTCGCCCATGCGGGGATGAGCATCGGCGACATCGACCTGGTTGAGATCAACGAGGCCTTCGCGGCCCAGGTCGTGCCGTCGTACCAGGATCTCGGGATCGACCTGGACCGGCTCAACATCAACGGCGGCGCGATCGCCGTGGGTCACCCGTTCGGCATGACCGGTGCCCGCCTGCAGACCACGATGGTCAACTCGCTGGACTGGCACGACAAGTCCACCGGCCTGATCACCATGTGCGTGGGGGGCGGTCAGGGCATGGCCTTGATCCTGGAGCGGATGGGCTGACGCGGGGCGGCCCGCACCCAACGATCACCGCAACCCTCCGCGGCAGCCCAGCAGCGACAAGTCGCTCAGCGCGGATGGGCTGACGCGGGGCGGCCCGCACCCAACGATCACCACACCCGAGGGAGGCCGGTCCCCCCGAAACGGTTGTACGGTACTTATAGTCGTGTCATGAACGGCGATGTGCGGTGGCTGTCCGCCCCGCAGCAGCACGCCTGGCGCGCCCTCGTGCTGGGGACCACCCTGCTCATGGACCGCCTCGATGACGAGCTGCGCGAGTCCCACGGCATCTCGCTGACGGAGTACGAGATCCTGGTCAGGCTCTCGGAGTCGCCCAAGCATCAGCTCCGAATGGCGCATCTGGCCGACTCGCTGGCGCACAGCCGCAGCCGGGTGACCCACACGATCGCCCGCATGGAGAAGTCGGGCTGGGTCCGACGCAAGGACTCTCCCGACGACGGCCGCGGCGTCTACGCCACGCTCACCGACGCTGGCATGACCCTGTTGGAGCAGGCCGCCCCCACGCACGTCGCCGGAGTACGACGACACCTGGTGTCGCTCGCGTCGGGTGACGACTTCAAGACCGTCGGTCGAGTGATGGACGCGGTCGCGGACCGGCTCATCTCCGGCCACCCGGAGATGGAGATCCGGTAGCCGGGCCCCGGTACCGGGCGTCGGTGGCCGGCCTACGGCAGCCCGGACGTGTTTCTCAGTCGCGAGTGAGCCGTCGGTGCACCACCCGGTGCGGGCGCGCCGCCTCGACACCGAGTCGCGCGACCTTGTTCTCCTCGTAGGCCGCGTAGTTGCCCTCGAACCAGAACCATTTCGAGGGGTCCTCCTCATCGCCCTCCCAGGCAAGGATGTGGGTGGCGACCCGGTCGAGGAACCACCGGTCGTGGGAGGTGACGACGGCGCAGCCGGGGAACTCCAGCAGCGCGTCCTCGAGTGACTGCAGGGTCTCCACGTCGAGGTCATTCGTGGGCTCGTCCAGCAGCAGCAGGTTGCCGCCCATCTTCAAGGTGAGCGCAAGGTTGAGCCGGTTCCGCTCGCCGCCGGAGAGCACGCCGGCCTTCTTCTGCTGGTCGGGGCCCTTGAAGCCGAACGACGCGACGTACGCGCGCGACGGCATCTCGAAGTTGGCGACCTTGATGTGGTCCAGCCCGTCGGAGACGACCTCCCATACGTTCTTGTTCGCGTCGATGCCGCCCCGGCCCTGGTCGACGTAGGAGACCTTGACGGTCTGGCCGACCGTGAGATCGCCGGCGTCCGGCTGCTCCTGGCCCACGATCATCCTGAACAGGGTGGTCTTGCCGACGCCGTTCGGCCCGATGACGCCGACGATGCCGGCTCGCGGCAGCGTGAAGGACAGGTCGTGCATCAGCAGCCGGCCGTCGAACCCCTTTTGCACGCCGTGCGCCTCGAGGACCACGTCGCCCAGCCGCGGGCCGGACGGGATGTTGATCTCCGCGGTGTCGATCTTGCGGGAGCGCTCCGCCTCTGCCGCAAGCTCCTCGTAGCGCTGTAGGCGGGCCTTGCTCTTGGCCTGCCGCGCCTTGGGATTGGAGCGGACCCAGTCCAGCTCGCGCTCGAGCATCTTGGCGCGCTTGGCGTCCTTGGCGCCCTCGATCTTGAGGCGCTCCTTCTTGGTCTCGAGGTAGGTCGAGTAGTTGCCCTCGTACGGGTGGGTCTTGCCGCGGTCGAGCTCGAGGATCCACTGGGCGACGTTGTCGAGGAAGTACCGGTCGTGGGTGACGGCGAGGACGCAGCCCGGGTAGGACGCGAGTGCCCCTCCAACCACTGCACCGACTCCGCGTCGAGATGGTTGGTCGGCTCGTCGAGCAGCAGCAGGTCGGGCTGCTGCAGGAGCAGCTTGCACAGCGCCACGCGGCGGCGCTCACCACCCGAGAGCGTGTCGACCGGCCAGTCCGAGGGAGGGCAGCGCAGGGCATCCATGGCCTGCTCGAGCCGGCTGTCGATGTCCCATGCGTTCGCGTGGTCGAGATCGGTCTGCAGGTCGCCCATCTCGGCGAGCAGCGTGTCGTAGTCGGCGTCCGGGTCGCCCAGCTCCTCGGAGATCTGGTTGAAGCGGTCGAGCTTGGCCTTGATGTCGTGCACGGCCTCCTCGACGTTCTCCAGCACCGTCTTGCCCTCGGTGAGCGGCGGCTCCTGCTGCAGCATCCCGACGGTGGCCCCAGGATCGAGAATCGCGTCGCCGTTGTTGGGCTGGTCCAGGCCAGCCATGATCTTGAGCAGCGAGGACTTGCCGGTGCCGTTCGGCCCGACGACACCGATCTTGGCGCCGTGCAGGAAGGACAACGTGACGTTGTCGAGCACGACCTTGTCGCCGTGGGCCTTGCGTACGTTCCGCAGGGTGAAGATGTAGTCAGCCATGGTACGGACCAGCCTACGGGCGGCGGCCGATCGGCCCCCAAACGGGGACCACGACGTCAGCGGGTGGATTCCACCGCCGCGGTGGGGTTGCGAACGGATGACACGACGCGTGACGCCGTGGGCTCGGTGCGGCACTCCGAATCGGCCGCCGCCGAGCGCCAAGCCGCTGAGGCGCCCGATGCGGCGTCCGCTCTGCTTGCCGGAGGCTGACCGCCGGCCTCAGGCCGCGGGGTCGATCACCTCGGCTGGCGGCTGGTCGCCACCGAGGCCGCGGGTGTCCGCGACCGGCGCGCCGTCGAGGTCCAGCGCCGGCCCGGCCTCGTCGTAGGAGTGGATCACTTCCTGGGCAGGTGACTCGTCGACCGCCACTCGCGCCGGCCGCAGCACCTTGGTGAACGCGGCGGTGCCGCGGTTCAGGTCGTGACCGACCGAAGTGGCGACCACGACGTGCCGAGTGGAGGTGGTGCCGTCCGGCCGGTCCCACACGTCGGCGACGACTCGGCCCTGGATGACCACAGGGTCGCCGTTGCGCACCGACGCGTGCACGTGCTCGGCGAGGGCACGCCAGGCCTTGACGGTGTGCCACGCCGTGGGTGCGTCCTCCCAGCGGCCGTCGCGGTACCGGCGCGGGGTGGTGCCCACGCGGAAGGTGGCAACGTGCGCTCCACTGCTGATCTGGGTCAAGGTCACGTCGCTGCCGACCCAGCCGCAGAAGGTGATCTGGGTGTCGTTCATCTGGCTCTCCTCCGTCGTGACGAGCGGGTGCTCGCCAGCGACCAGCCTGGGCGGAGCGTCCGACAAGGAGCGGGGTCGCCGGGCCGCGCCTGTGGACAGACGTCGCCACGTCGACCGTTGTGCCTGGCTTCCGGCCCGACATGCCGCGAAGTTCTGCCGGATCGGCACGAAGTTCTGCCGGATCGGCGAAGTTCTGCCGGATCAGCGAAGGGCGGTGGTGAGCCCGGCACGCACCTCGTCGTACGCCGCGAGCTCGGCACGCACCGGCGCGACCACCAGGTCCTCGGTGACCCCGTCGATCGCCGCGCGCAGGCGGCGGTCGGCCACGCGGGCGCGCCTCCTCGCCGTCCCGGCGACCAGCACCCGGCAGACGAGGGCCAGCAGGATCCCGGCGGCGCCGCCGCCGAGCAGCATCAGGGTCGGCACGGGGAAGCCGCGCCACTGGTAGGTCGGCGGCTCGGGCAGCCGGAGGTAGGAGAAGCCCGCCAGCGCTCCCAGCCACAGCGCGCCGCCGAGGGCCGTGAGGATGAGCAGCCACTGCAGCAATCGCACCACGCCTGCCCAGACCGGGATCCGGTCGGCGCCCAGGTCGGTGGCCCCGAGCGCGGCGTCGAGCCGGTCGGCCACGTCATCGACGCGTGACACCGACGCCTTGCGGATGGCCGTGGCCCAGGCCGGGGTGAGTCCCTCGGACAGCTGCTCGGCGAGCGCGCGAACCTCGGTGTCGACCCGGGCGTGCTGGATCGCCGTGGCCTGCGGCACCGAGGTGCGAGCCGAGCGCGTGAGGTGCTTTCCGGCCGCCCCCAGGTCGAGGTGGAGCCGCTTGAGTGGATCCGGCCGCAGCCGGCTCAGCCAGGAGACCAGCGGCCATCCGGTCGCCCGGTTGGCCCGCAGCCGCGTGGAGGTCTCGACGGCATGGACGACGGTGGGCACGCCGGCGGCATCGGCCAGGGCGTCCCGCAGTGCCTCGACCCGCTCCTGGGAGAGCAAGCGCGGCTTCTCGTCCCCGGACGCCGCGAGCATGCCCGACGCGGCCGCCTTGAGGTCGGCCTCCACCCGGCTCTTGGTTGCCCGTTTGGCCGCGACCCGGCGCGCGATCTCGGCATGCAGCTGCGGGACTCCCTCGCCGGTGCGGGCGGAGATGGCCAGCACCGGAACGGACGGCAGCCCGTCCGCGGCGAGCAGCCGGCGGATGTCGGCGAGCATCGTCTCGCGCTTCTCCGGTGCGACCACGTCGATGTGGTTGAGCACCACCATCATCACGTCGGCGTGGGTCGACATGGGTGCGAGATACCGGTCGTGGATCGCGGCGTCGGCGTACTTCTGCGGATCGAGCACCCACACCATCAGGTCGGCGAGCTGCACCAGCCGGTCGACCTCGAGGTGATGCGAGACCTCGGTCGAGTCGTGATCTGGGAGATCAAGCAGGATCGCGCCCTGAAGGTCGGCGTCATGGTGGCTGGTGTCCAGCATCGAGTCGCGCATCACCTGGTGCCGAGGCGGGATGCCCAGCCAGTCGAGCAGCTCCTCGGCCCCCTGGGCACCCCACACGCAGGCGGTCGCCCACGAGGTCGTGGGTCGGCGTACGCCGACCGCAGCGAGGTCGAGCCCGGTGAGCGCGTTGAACGTGGACGACTTCCCCGACCCGGTGGCACCGGCGACAGCCACGATGGTGTGGTCGGCCGAGAGCCGCAGCCGCGCCGTGGCCCGGTCGAGGGTGGCGCCGACCTGATCCAGCACGGAGTCGTCGAGCCGGCCGCGCGCCGCCTCGCAGGCAGCCTCCAGCGCCCCCACCCGAGCACCGAGATCGGTCCCGCGGGTGAGCCGCTTCATCGCTCCTTCGAGCAGGGCCGTCATGGTCTCCTCGGCGCTGGCACGGTGGCTGGCACGGTGGCTGGCACGGTGGCCGGACGGGGGCCCGGCGCGTCACCCCTCACCCTAGGGGGTCGGCCAGCTCGTTCCCGGTATCGCTGCGCACCGCGAACCGGACGTCATCGACCCGGCGCGCCGCCTGGCGCAGCTGCTCGGGAGTCTCCGCCCGGATGCCGAGGGAGTCGAGCAGGTCGGTGTAGCGGCGCCGCTCCACGTCGAGCAGCTCCTCGACGCGGCGCTCCAGCTCGCGCCGGGCCCGCTCGGCGAGGTCGCGCACGGCCTGGTCGCCGAACACGGCCTCCAGCAGCTTCTGCCCCACCACCGCGCCGCCGCCGGCGATCCCGACCTCGGCGCCGGAGACTCCCCCGGTGTGCGCGAACACGACCACCATGAGCGCCACCGACAGCCCGTTCACGCCATACGCCAGGAAGCGCGCGGTGGAGCGCTTGTCGGCGCCCTCGGTGCGGACCATGTCCAGCACGTCCTGCTGCCAGTCGCGCACTGCGCGCTCGGTACGCCGGCGGAACTCGCGCGACGCCCGCCCGAGGTCCTCGCCGGCCTCGGCCAGCAGCGCCTGCCCGGAGGCGAGCGACTGCCACGACGCCTCGGCGCGCTCGGCCGCCGCCTCGGCATGCTCGAGGATGAGGGTCTCCAGGCCCGACTCCACCGCGACGGTGACCCGCTCCGCCTCCTGTGGCTTGCCCTTGATGGCCGAGACCAACCGGTCGCGCAGCTTGCCGACTCGGGTCTCCAGCGACTTGAGCAGCTCACCGGTGCCGATGAACTCCTGCCAGCGAGCGAGCACCTCGCCGCGCAGCAGCGTCCCGTCGGCAGAGGCCTTCGACACCTGGGCGACCGCCTCGTCGTAGGCACGCTCGGCGCCCTCGCGGAGTCGTTCCACCGCCTCGGTCTGCAGGGTGCAGGCATCGGCGATGTCGTGCGTGCGCAGGCCCAGGGTGCGGATCGCACCCTCCAGGGTCTGCCGCACCACGGCCGACCGGGCGTCGGCGTCCTCGGCCAGCGAGTCAGCCACCCGCGGATGTCGGCGACCAGCTCGGCGGGCAGCAGGCCCTCGTCGCTGACCTGGCTCTCGGGCACCACGAACAGGGGCGAGTCCTGAGCCCACGGCTGGCGAGCATCCGCGCCAGGTGCGCCGAGACCGTCTCCGCGGCGTCGGGCGGCGTCCGGTCGAGCACGATAGCGACGGCCGCACTGCGCTCCGCGCCTGCGCAGAAGTCCACGGCACCTGGTCGGCGTACCGCGCCGCGGAGGTGACGAACAGCCACAGGTCGGCCGCCGCCAGCAGCTGGGTGGCCAACGCCCGGTTGCGCTCCTCGACCGAGTCGATGTCGGGGGCGTCGAGGATGGCCAGGCCCTGTGGGACGGTCTCGGCGCCGACCAGCTGCAGCGCGCCCGGGTCCGTGGTCGGGCGGTGCCCGCTCCAGCTCCGGCAGCAGCCGGTCCTGGCCGAACCAGCCCCCGTCGGCCGGGTGGTGCACCAGGACCGGTGACCGCGTCGTCGGCCGGAGGACGCCGGGCTCGGTCACGTGGTGACCCACGAGCGAGTTCACGAGCGTGGACTTCCCGGCCCCGGTCGAGCCACCCACCACCGCGAGCAGCGGCGCGTCGATCGTGGTGAGTCGCGGGATGACGTAGTCCTCGAGCTGGTCGACCATCTCGTCGCGCGACCCGCTCCTCCTCCACGCCCGGCACGAGCAGGGGCAGCGCGGCCTGCTGCAGCGCCCCGCGCAGGCGGACCAGCGCCGTGAGCATCTGCGTGCTGTCGGGCGCAGCTCCGGAGAGCGGGTCCCACTCGGGCGAATGCGTCATCGGGCGGGCACCACCTGTCCCGGAAGGAGATGAACGGGCGCGCCGCCGCGATGCGAGCGACGTACCCGTTGCCACGGGCGGCGAAAGTCCGGAGGCGGCGTGCCGCGCAGGAAGCGGTGGTGCAGGAAGCCCAGCTCGATGGCCGCCTGCTGGTAGGGCGCATCGCCGCCTCGGCGTCTGCGCCGCCCTGCTGGCGGGCCCACTGCCGCGCCCGGCGCCGGGCGCCCAGGTCGACCAGCCAGCCGATGTCGGTCGCCGGCAGCAGCCCGCGGGCCGCAGCGTCGTTCAGCGCGGCCAGCAGCATGCGCCGCTCGGCCACCCTGCTCCACACGGCGAACGCCACGATGCTGAGGAACGCAGGGGCCATCACCGCGAGGTACACCCCGAGGAAGTGCTGGAGCCCCCCAGCGTGGAGGTGTTCAGACCGCATGTGCAGCCACGGCCGCACAGTAGCCCAGGACCGGCGCGAAGAAGCGGACCGCAGCGCTGCGGCTGGACGCAGCCACCCCGACGCCGATGCCGGTGAACGCGGTGAACAGCGGGTGGGCGAACGGGCTGACCAGGCAGCGCAGGACAAGGTCCCGGTGAGCGCCTCGGTGCCGCCGGGGCCCAGCCCGTCGGTGCCGTTGTACGCCGCGGCGAGGTAGAGGACGTTCTCGACGAACGCGAAGCCGACCCCCACCATGCCGGCGTAGACGATGCCGTCGAGCACACCGTCCAGCTCGTATCGACGCCACCACAGGAGCAGCAGCAGGAAGCAGCCCTTGGTCGCCTCCTCGGTGACGGGGGCGACCACGGCGAGGTCTGCTGGTCGGTGAACCCCGCCGACGACGCCGCCGATCCCCTGGAGGACCAGCGCCACCGCCGTCGCCACGAAGCCGCCCCACACGAGCCCAGCCGCCAGCAGCCCCCGCGGCTCGGGCTCGTAGCGGTCCAGCCACAGGTAGCTGCCGACGAGCGGTCCGACCGGCAGCGCCGCGAGCCCCGTAGCCAGCAGCACCGTCGCCGACCCGCCCGAGAGCCCGATGACCAGCATCATCAGTGCGGCGCCGAGCAGCGCGAGCACCGTGACGACCGCGGTGAACGCGACGCCGGTACGCCGGTGAGCGGGCCGGGAAGGCATGACGGGAGCGTAACGAGTTCCCGCCTCGCGGCGTACAGTGGCGCAATGGACGGCGCCATGGACGAGGCCACCCGCACCCCGGAGAATCCCTCGAGGCCGCCCCCGAGGGCGCCGCCCACGAGCCGGGCGAGGGCCTGCATACCGAGTCCCACGACCCGGCCGTCCCCGAGGCCTACGCGGCCTTCATGCGCAGCGGCTGGGGCGACCGTGAGCTGGACCTCCCCGAGCACCCGGTGGCGGCGTACGCCGCCGGGCGGCGCGCGCGGCTGGCGGAGGCGTTCCCGGGCGAGCGGCTGGTGCTGCCGGCGGGCGGGTTCAAGGTGCGCGCGAACGACACCGACTATCGCTTCCGCCCCGACACCGCACACACCTACTTCTGCGGCAACCAGACCTCCGACGCAGTGCTCGTCCTCGAGGGCGGCGAGGCGGTGCTCTACGCGCGCCCGCGCTCCTCCCGCGACACCGACGAGTTCTTCCGCGACCGGCAGTACGGCGAGCTCTGGGCCGGCCGGCGGCCGTCCCTCAAGGAGATCTCGGACTCCCTCGCCCTGGAGGTGCGGCACCTCGACGAGCTGGCGGCAGCCCTCGGGGGGTCCGCGAAGACCCGGGTCCACCGCGGCGTGGACTCGCGCGTCGACGCGTTGGTCACGGGGTCGGCCGCAGCCGGCGACGGGGCCGACGACGAGCTGGCCCGGGTCGCCTCGGAGCTGCGGCTGGTCAAGGACGAGTGGGAGGTCGGGGAGCTCCAGCAGGCATGCGACATCACCACCTTGGGCTTCGAGGACTCCGTCCGCGAGTGGGAGCGGGTGCTGAAGTTCGGCGAGCGCTGGCTGGAGGGCACGTTCTTCCGGCGGGCCCGGGCGATGGGCAACGACCTCGGCTACGACTCGATCGTGGCCGGCGGCGCCCACGCGACCACCCTGCACTGGATCGACAACACCGGCCCGATCACGCCCGGCGAGCTGGTGCTGCTGGACATGGGCGTCGAGGGTCACCACCTCTACACCGCCGACGTGACGCGCACGCTGCCGGTGAGCGGACAGTTCTCCCTGCGGCAGCGGGAGCTCTACGAGCTGGTGCTGGCGGCCCAGCAGGCCGGCATCGACGCCGTACGCCCCGGCGTACCGTTCACCGCCGCGCACGAGGCCGCGATGCAAGTCCTGGCCCACGGCCTGGAGGGGATGGGGCTGCTGCCGGTCTCCGCCGACGAGGCGCTGGCCCCCGACTCCAAGGTCTATGCCCGCTGGACGCTGCACGGGACGTCGCACATGCTCGGCATGGACGTCCACGACTGTGGCCGGGCGGCCCCCGAGGCCTACGCCAAGGGCACGCTCGCTGCGGGCATGGTGCTCACGGTGGAGCCGGGGCTGTACTTCCAGACCGACGACCTGCTCGTCCCCGAGGAACTGCGTGGCATCGGCATCCGCATCGAGGACGACATCCTGGTCACCGCGGACGGCGCTCGAAACCTCTCCGCCGCCCTACCCCGCACCGCCGACGACGTCGAGTCCTGGATGGCCCAGCTGACCCGCTGACCCCTCCGGCTCGCCAGCCCCGGGCAGGCCGGGGCGGTCCGGGACGGGCCACGGTGGTGGATCGCTCGCAGCATCTGCCGACGATCCACCACACAGCGACGCGCGGAGGAGCCGACGCCACCCGCTCGGCGGATCTCGCCCCGGTCGGCCACAATGGAGACCTGCCTCCGTAGCTCAGCTGGATAGAGCAGCGGCCTTCTAATCCGCCGGTCACAGGTTCGAGTCCTGTCGGGGGCACCACGCACGCGGCCGCACCCGCAGCTACTCAGGCTCCCTGCCATGATCGCGCACACCGACGGGCGGGGCGGACGCGGCGTGCCAGGGGCTCGCCCGTCGCTCATCCAAGCAGGAGAGCCGCGACCCGTCAGGCATCCGGCCCGGGGTCGAGGACGCGGGCGCGCCCCAGATCACGTGCGCAGCCCTGTTGCCGTCCACGGGTCCGGCCTAGCGTGGAACTGGAGCGCCCGAGGGCCGGTTGCCGGCTCGCATCGGGTGGGTCGCAGCCTTCGAGGGTCCGCGGGAGGCGACGATGTTTCGACGTACGGCGCTCGTGGCGCTGACAGTAGCCGTGGCGGCTCCGGTGGCGCTGTCCCAGTCGGCTGTGGGCACGCCCCCGGCCACCCACTCGGCGCAGGTGGGGGCGTGGAGCCCGATCACGCAGCTGGACCGCGAGGAGATCGTGCTCACCGAGGATGCGATCGCGATCGCCCACAACGGAGACGTGACCGCCGCCTGGGGCTGCGCCAACGCTGAGCGGCCGTGCTGGAGCATGCTGCCCAAGGGCGGCACCTGGGCGCCGCGCGAGTACCTCGGTCGGGGGCATGCCCCGGCGGTCGTGGTGGACGGGGCGGGCGTCGTCACCGCGACCTGGTCGGGTCCACGCGGCGTGGTCGTGGCGCGCAAGCGGCCTGGGCACGCATGGACGTCGCCGGTCGTCCTGGACCGGCTGGGCTGGGGACCCGACCTGGTGGTCGGTCACTCCGGCCGCGTGACCGTCGCGTGGATGCAGCGCACGGAGGGTGAGAAGACGCGGATCCGCTCCGCGTGGCGCCGCATCACCGGCGGCTGGACGCCGGCGGTGAACGTCACCAAGGCCGTCAACGCCGCGAGTCCCCAGCTCGGCATCGACCGTCGCGGCGTCGTCACCCTGGTCTACGCCGTGGGGTCGCTCACTCGGGAGAAGCCGGGCGTGCTCACCAGCCAGCGGTGGGTCCTCGGCACGGGATGGTCGACCCCGGTGACGCTGGCCCGCAAGTCGGTGTCCGAGACGCTCGCCACCGATTCCGCCGGCGACGTCATGGTCGCCTACCTGCGCCGGACGTTCGGGCGCCTGCACACGGTCGTGCGGGTGGCCGGGCAGTCGTGGGAGTCGCCACAGGTGGTCTCCCCGGCCGGCGTGGACTACCTGGGTCGCTTCTCCGCGGCCTTCGACACCGGCCGCACGATGCTCGTCACGTGGGCACGCAACACCGGTCGCGTCGACCTGGTACGCCGCCCGCTCGGCGGCTCGTGGTCGGCGCCGGCCAGCTCGCCGCCAAGGGCGGCTGGTGGGCCGAGGTGCGCACGAGCGCCTCGGGCGACGCCTTCGTGGCGTGGGCGGCCGACGGGGTCTACGGCAGGTACCGCCCCGCGGGCGGCACCTGGGGCCCCCGGCAGACCATCTCCGCGAAGGGCAGGTGGCCCGTGGAGGACTTCGCTGTGGCGATGAGCCAGACCGGCGATGTCGTCGTCCTCTGGTCGCGGGAGGAGACCTTCCGGCTCAAGGCCCGGGTGCTGAGGGTCTCCTAGCCCTCGCGCGTCCGGACACCGGACCCCGCCGACGGGCGTGACCGTGGGCCGCGACCGCATCGCGGCCGGGAGGCAGGTCAGCCCAGGTGCCCGGCCAGCGGGTCGGCGCGGACCGACCGGGTGTCGGCGTGGCGGAACACCGCGAGCGCCACCAGGCCCGCGACCACACAGCTGACGGCGGCCCCGACGAAGATGGTGTGCAGCTGGGTCAGCCCCGCCTCACGCAGGATCAGGTCGAACGCCGCGCAGCGCGTCTGGCCCCCGGGGCAGACGTCCCGAGGCTCGGGCAGGTCAGCCTGGGTCGCGTAGTAGCGTCGCAGCCCGATGGTCGTGAGCACACTGATGCCCACCAGCTTGCCGACCGTGCGCGCCACGATCAGCAGCGCGCTCGCCACGCCGTGCGCGGCGGCGTCCGTGGCCGACAGCAGCGCGGCGTTCACCGGCGCCATCGCGAGGCCGATGCCGGTGCCGGCGAGCACGAGGGCGAGGTTCGACCACGGGTCGTGCAGGGTGTCCAGCCCCCAGCGGGACATCACCAGGAACCCGCCGCCGGCCAGCAGCATCCCAGCGGCGGTGACCAGACCGGCCGGGGCCCGGTGGGTCCACCAGCCGCCCAGGTAGGCGCCGAGCGGCAACCCAACGAGGAAGCGCACCAGCACCAGGGCGGCCCCCAGCTGCGAGTCGGTGAACACGGTGACCCGCGCGAAGATCGGGATGTCGACCAGAGCGGCGATGAGCGCGCTGCCGACGAAGAAGCTCACCACCAGCGCGCCCCAGGCCGGGGCTGCCGCAAGCGTGCGGCGCGGGAGCAACGGGTGGACGGCGACCCGGTTGCGCCGCCAGAAGCCGAGCGCCGCGAGCGCGCTGCCCGCCAGCAGCCACGGCCCTGCGGGGGCGAACACCTGCACCTGCGGGTCAGCCGTGGAGAAGGCCAGGATCACCCCCGCGAGGGCGGTCATCAGCAGCAGGGCGCCAGGCAGGTCGACCACCGACAGCAGGCCCGGCCAGGACCGCACCCGCAGCAGCGGAGCGCGGGCGGTGACCGAGCGCACCAGCAGCCCGAGCAGGGCGAGCAGGGCGAGGATCGCCAGCGGCGACAGCCAGCGGCTGGCCCCGACCACCGGCACGAAGGCGAGGCCCACGGTGACCTGGTCGGTGAGACCGCCGGGCTCGATCAGCACCAGCAGCACGAGCCCGGTGAGCACCGCCACCAGCAGGGTGCTGGCCCAGTCGCGTCCGGCGGTACGCCGCTCGGCCCAGCCCAGCCGGGAGCCCCGACCCGGAGGACGACGGCCAGGACCACGGCCACCCCGAGGTTGATCCAGAAGATGCTGCGCCAGCTGCCGAGCGCGAGCACCGCGGCGCCGTACACGGGGCCGATCACGTTGCCGAGCTCCTGCACCGCTCCGACCACCCCGAGGGGGATCCTCGCTCCCGCGGCGGATAGAGGTCGGCCACCAGCGCCATGGTCGCGGGGATCAGCCCACCGGCACCGACCCCCTGCAGCAGCCGCCCGGCCACCATCGAGGACAGGTCGTAGGACGCCGCCGTGACCAGCGACCCGATTGAGAACACCACCAGGCAGCCGACCAGCACCGGCAGCCGACCGCGCACGTCGGCGATCCGGCCGATGAGCGGCAGGACGGCCAGGAAGCCGAGCAGGAAGCCGGAGATGATCGGCGCCCCGCGCTGCAGCTGGTCGGCGGAGAGCCCAGACGAGGCCATCATGTCCGGCAGCGCGAGCACGACCACGTAGTTGTCGGCCGCCGCGAAGGCCACCGCCGTCGCGGCAAGGCCGAGGAGCAGCCGACCACGGCGGCCCCCGGCGGCGGCGGGGAGCTCGCTCACGGGCGGCTGATCTCCCGCTGCGTGCCGTACTTGGTGAAGGTGACGGTGTACTCGACCGTGCCGGCGTCTGAGTAGAACGGCCCGGACACCACGGCGCTGTGGAGCTGCCCGGTGTCGGCGACGTTGAAGGTCACTTCGAAGTCCGCCGACGCGGCCGCGCCCGGGATCGACCGTCGGACGACGCGGCCCGGGAGGGTGCCGGTGTAGGCCGTCAGCACGGCGTCTCCCTCGCGCACCTGACCGTCGCGCCGGACGTCGGTCGCCTGGGTGAGCCAACTGGACAGGCCGCGGCTCGGGTCCATCAGCGAGGCCGGGTCGGGTGCGCCGTACTCGGCGGGGTCGATCTCGGAGTAGCTGTTCGTGAACGGCAGCTTGGCGAAGACCAGCCCGTCGACGGCCACGACGGGTACCTCGACGGCAAGGTCGTTGATGACCAGGTCGACGGTGCCTCGAAAGCCGGGCGTGGGTGCCCACCCCGGTGGCGGCCTTGAGCCCGTCGACGCCTTGGGGCAGCTGCTCGGTCGCCAGGGCGAGGCTCACCCCGGAGGTGCTGTCCAGCTGGTTCTTGGCGGCCGCGAGGACCGTGTCCGGATCCTGGGGTGGTGCGTCGGGCTTGCTGCAGGCCACGACCGAGAGGAGCAGGGCAGCCAGACTCAGCGTGAGCCGCGAGACCGTGGCACTCATCAGCCGTCTCATTCCTCGACAGCACCGGTCGCCGGTGCCCTCGATCAGAGGATACGGGCTCGCGGGCGGTGCCGGTGTTCTGCATCTCACGCCCCCACGGGGTTGCGTCCGAGCGGTCCGGCTGGTCGATTCGAGACAACCGTGGCCGCGGCGCCCGCCGCTGTACGACGGCCGCGGCACCCCGGCTCGCGAAGGGAGTGGCAGATGCCCTCAGCACCACAGGCGCCGACGCTCGCCGTCGTCCCGCTCGACGTCCCGGAGGGCCTGAACCTCGTCCTCGGCCAGGCGCACTTCATCAAGACGGTCGAGGACCTGCACGAGGCACTCGTCGGCACGTCCCCACATCTGCGCTTCGGCCTCGCGTTCTGCGAGGCGTCGGGGCCGCGACTGGTCCGCCACAGCGGCAACGACCCCGACCTGGTCGACCGCTCGGTGCAGGCGGCGCTGGCCGTCGGCGCCGGGCACAGCTTCGTCGTCCTGCTGCGTGAGGGCTTCCCGGTCAACGTGCTCAACCAGGTCCGGTCCGTGCCGGAGGTCTGCGGCATCTTCTGTGCCACGGCCAACCCGGTGCAGGTGCTCGTCGCCGAGACCGCCCAGGGCCGCGGGATCCTCGGCGTCGTCGACGGCGGTGCCCCGCTCGGGGTGGAGACCGACGCGGACGAGCAGGACCGCAAGCAGCTGCTGCGGACGATCGGCTACAAGCTCTAGCCCTGCAGGTAGCGCCTCCAGGGCGTCGTAGAGCTGCCGGCGGGCCTGCTCGACCGACGCCGCACGACGGCTGAGCAGGTCGACCTCGATGCGGCCGAACTCCGAGCCGAGCACGCGATCGGCCAGGCCCTCGGTCACCCAGCGGGAGAAGTCGCCGCGGCTGAGGTGGTAGTCCAGGGTGTCCGGGTCGCACTCGAGCAGCCGCTGGCCGAACTCCTCCATGGTGGCCGGGGCGACCTCGGCCCGCCGAGCCCCGGAAGTGGAACCGACGCTCGACCGGCAGCGGCTTCGCGGCGTACTTGCGGCGGTGGCGTACGTGCGGACTGGACCGCTGCCCCACCCGGAACCTCGCGCTCTCTCCACCGGCGACCACGGTGCCGTGCCGCTCCCCGTCGGTGCTGCCGCCGGCCGGTCGGTCAAGGCCGATGACAGTCTCGATGGTGTGCAGCAGCTCCGGCGGGAGGTGCTCGGGCTGCCAGGTCACCAGGCAGGTCCCGGCCTCCGCGACACCCGGGGGCCAGGCCGGCGCCATCGCTCAGCCAGGCCCGCTGGTGGGCCTCCTCGTAGATCACCCAGTGTGGGATGCCGTGGCTGAGACGTTGCGCCAGCAGCGCCTCCGGCAGCCGCCGAAGGTAGCCGAGCTGCGCGTCGACCTCCAGGTGTGACAGATCGAGCACCAGGCTCGTGTGCCGGGGCTGCATGAGAGCCATCAGGTCGTGCGGCTCCGGCAGGTGCGCCGCCGCGTCGACGAGGTGGACGCCGGCCCGACCGGCGAGACCGCGGTGATCGCCCTCCGGGTCGACGACCAGCACCGCATAACCGGCATCGATCCAGCGCTCGGCCATGAGCCCGGCCAGGTAGCTCTTGCCCGCCCCGGTGTCCCCGGTGATGAGCACGCTCCCTGCGAGGCGGGCAGGGTGACGGGACCGCCGTCGTCGTACCAGCCGATCGAGATCCGGCGCCGCGGCGGGCAGAACCGCTGATGACCGCTCAGCAACGGCCCCTCAAGCAGGCCGACCACCCCGGCTCCGTTCGGTGCCGGCAGGGACGACGTCGGCGTGCGCCGCCAGCGACGGACGGCGTTGGCGACGGCCGCTCCGACCTCGGCGCTGCGCAGCAGGCTCAGGTCGTTCTCGGCGTCGCCCACGGCCACCGCGTTGTGCGGTGACAGGCCCAGCTCGTGCAGGGCCGCCACAAGCGCGGCCCCCTTGGTCACACCGGCCGGCAGGATCATGGCCGCGGCCCGGTTGTGGACCACCTGGTGGTCCAGCCCGAGTGCGACCAGGGCCTCGACCGCGGCCGGCGCGTCCCGACCGTCGATGGCCACGATCACCTCGCCCCGGGTGAACTTGACCCCCCGCTCCGTCAGCTCGGCGTCGACGGACGGGTCGATCTGGTCGTGCAGGCTCCGCGTCCCGAGGCCGTGCTCACCACCGCGTCGAAGTGCTCGGCGAGACCCGGGAAGTCGCGGTCCAGGTGATCTTGGATGCGCCCGGTCACCAGCACCATCGCGCGGTCTCCGCGCGCGGCGTCGACGGCTGCCAGCACGGAGGCCGAGATCCGGTCGTCGAGCGCGAGCGTGCCGTCCAGGTCGAAGGCGACGGCGCGGAAGAACCACATGGCGACCCCTCAGGTGTGCGCTCGCGGGAGTGGTCTCGCGTCAAGCCTACGCACCGCCAGCCGCCGGGGGGAGCCCTGGGCTGACCGCCGCTAGGAGCTACCCGGGCGGGGCCAGCCGCCCGAGCGCCGCCACCACCAGCCCGGTCTCCGAGCACACCCAGTGGGGGTCGGGCCCACCGATGTCGGGCTCGATGTGCAGGCTGTGGGCCGGCTCGTCGAGGTCGCACTGTGCACACACCGGCCAGCGGCCGCGCGCGTCGAAGAGCGTGTCCTGGACGTCCTGAGCGACCAGACCGGCGATGTACGGCGCCCCGTCCGCCCACTGCTCGAGCCACCACCGGCGCTGGGCGACCGCGTCCTCCAGCACCGAGACCGCGGCGGCATCGGCGGCGCCAGCGACCGTCAGGTCGTGCAGGACCGCGGCCCGGGCACGCAGCAGGAGGTCGGTCACTGCTCCAGTCTCTCCCCGGCATCCTGACCGCGCCAGCCGGCGAAGGCCCCGTCACAACCCTTCACGTTTCAACTTTTCTGTGGTGAACGGCAACCGCTCGCGCCCGGTGCCCGAAACACCGGGCATGAGGGCCACACCCGGTGGCCTTCGCCAGGAGAGGAAGACCGATGAGGATCCGCACCGCAGCCACTGCACTCATGGCCACTGCCCTGCTCACCGCCGGTGCCGCCGCTCCGGCGCCGGTCCAGGCAGCCGAGAAGAGGCTCGGCAACCGCAGCCTCGCCACCGTGCTCACCTCCGACGGCAACCGGTTCGACCGGAACCCGCGCGACTACGACATTGTCACCGAGGCGGTGCTCGCCGTGCTCGCCGCCAAGCCCGACAGCCCGGTGGGCGTGCTCGCCGACGGCAAGACCCCCGTGACGGCGTTCATCCCGAACGACTGGTCCTTCAAGCGCCTCGTCAAGGACCTGACCGGAACCAAGCCGCGCTCGGAGAAGGCGACCTTCAACGCCCTCGTGGCCGCGGTCGGGGTGGACGCCATCGAGCAGGTGCTGCTCTACCACGTGGTGCCCGGCGTGACCATCGACAAGCGCACCGCCGTGCGCTCGGACGGCGCAAGCCTCACGACGGCGCAGGGTGGCGCCATCACGGTGGACGTGATCTACCGCCGGCTGCCGCTGGTGCAGCTGGGCGACCTCGACCCCGACGCGACCGACCCGTTCCTGGACCCGTTCGCCCTGGACATCAACAAGGGCAACAAGCAGATCGCTCACGGCATCTACCTGGTCCTGCGGCCGCTGGACCTGTGACGGCCGGCGACCGACACCACCAACCCTGCTGAGGAGAAGAGATGAGACTCGTGATTCGCACCGCCGCGGCCACCTTGGTCGCCGCTGCCGCCACCGTGCTGGCGGCCCCCGCCCAGGCCGCCGACGACGCCCACGTGTCCGTGCTGCACGGCGTCCCCGATGCCGTCGTGGACGTGTACGCCAACGGCGACCCGCTGCTCACCGACTTCTGAGCCGGGCACGCTCACCGACCCCGTGGCCCTGCCCGGCGGTGACTACGACCTGAAGGTCGTGGCGGCCGGGACGGCCCCGACGGAGACGCCATCATGGAGGCCGACGGCGTCACCGTGCCCGCCGGCGCCAACATCACCGTGGTGGCGCACCTGGACGAGGGTGGTACGCCGGCGCTCACGCCGTTCGTGAACGACACCTCGCCGATCGCCGCCGGGGAGGCTCGGCTGACCGTGCGCCACACGGCGGCGGCGCCGGCCGTCGACGTCCGCGCCAATGGCGAGGTGGCGTTCGCCGATCTGGCCAACCCCGACGAGGCAACGGCCGACCTGCCGGCCGGCACCATCTCGGCCGACGTCGTGCTCGCCGGCACCGACACCGTCGCGATCGGCCCGGCCGACCTCTCTCGCCGAGGGCGTCTCCACCATCGTGTACGCCTGGGGCAGCGCGGAGGACGGCAACCTGGCACTCGCCGTGCAGACCATCTCGGGCATGCACCCTCGCCGTCCGGCGTCCCCGGCGGGACCGGCGGCCAGGCTGCCCAGGCCGGCACTCCGGCCTGGCTGATGCTCGGCTCCGGCGCCCTGATGGCGGGGTTGGCCGCAGCATGGACGCTCCGCCGCCCCTCGACCCGCGAGGCCGAGGTCCGCGAGCTCGGCTGAGCGATGCGGCACTCCCACACCCAGAGGGCGGTCGCCATCGCGGTGGCCGCCCTCATGGGCGCCGTCGGGGCGAGCGTCGTTCACGATGCGGTCTCGCCGACCCGGCCGCGACGGAGCTGCCGCGGTCGGCCTCGCTGCCGACCACCGAAGCCCTCTCCTCTCCTTCCGCGGACACCCCGGCGCCCACCGCCACCGGGCCGGCGGGGCCGCTCGCCGGCCAGCCTTCCCCAGTCGGCACGGACCACTCCACCGCGCACGCTCACCATCCTCGCTGGCGCTCGCTCTCCCGGTGCAGCCGACCGGCGTGGACCAGGCCGGGCTGATGGCGCTGCCCGACACGGTCAGCCGACTGGGGTGGTACCGCTTCGGCCCGGCCCGCTCGACCTCGCGGCGCCACCGTGATCGCCGGCCACGTCGACACCGCCGAGGAGGGCACCGGACCGCTCGCCAGGTTGGCCGCCCTCCGCGCTGGCGACGAGATCCGGGTGCGAGTCGGGGGTCGCGACGTGCGCTACGACATCGTCGCTGTCACCCGCGTGGCGAAGTCCGCCCTGGACTATGCCGCGCTCTTCTCCCGCACCGGCCCGCCTCGGCTCCAGCTGGTCACCTGCGGCGGCGCCTACCTGCCCGACCAGGGTGGCTACCAGGACAACGTGGTGGTCACCGCCCGCAGGTCCGCGTAGAGCGGTTCGCGAGGATTCTCGACGAGCTCGGCAACCGCTGACCTATCGGCTCCGAAGTACTGGGCATGGACCACCCCGAGGCGATCGGCGAGCGTCTGGCTCGCGCCGACGAGTCCGCCCTCGAGGACGCCTATGCGACATACGCACCGGCGGTGCTGGCCTACGTACGCCGCTACGTCGGCGCGGACGAGGCGGAGGACGTCCTCCAGCGGACCTTCCTCGACGTCTGGCGCAACGCTCGGCGCTACGATCCCCGCCAGCGGTTCACCGGATGGCTGTTCACGATCGCGCACCGCCGGGCCATCGACGCCCTGCGTGCGCGCCGCCACCACGTGGTCGACGTGGAGTCCATCCGCGACCTCGTGGGAGAGGACGGGAGGAGACGGTGGAGCGTTTCGCCGACGCTGCCGACGTGCGGTGGGGGCTGGGGCGCCTTCCCGACCACGAGCGTGAGGTGCTGGAGCTGGCCTACTTCGCCGACCTGTCCCAGCGCGAGATCGCCGCGCGCCTCGACGTACCGGTGGGAACGGTCAAGGCGCGAGCCTCCCGCGGCACCCGACGCCTCGGCGAGATCATGCGTACCCAGCACGGAGCACAGGGAGGAGCGGACCGATGACCGAGCACATGCGCGAGCCGGGACGCGAGGGCAGTGACCACCCCGACCTGACCGCCCTGCTGCGCGCGGAGCTGTCCAACGTCGAGGTGACCGGGGTGGCCGACCACTTGGAGGCCTGCGACGACTGCCGCCACGAGCTCGCCGAGCTCGCCGTCGGCCACGCGATGCTGACCCGCGCCGCCCGCGCGATGGCCGGACCCGGCGAGCCGAGCGCCGCGCCGCCCGAGGTGCTGCCACCCTTGCCGCCGCCCGGCGCGGCGGCGGTTGGTGGGTCGCGCCGGCCGCCCGCTCGCTCTGGTCGCGGCTGCGGCTGCGCTCGTCGCCGGCACGGCCGTCGTCACCGAGCGGGTCACCAGGCCCGAGCCGGTCCCCTCGGCAGATCAGACGGCCGCCCTGGACCCGGTGACGGGGGACGGCGCCGGCGAGGTGCTGATGGCCACGCACGACGGGACGGTCACCATGACCATCGAGACCCACGACCTCCCCCGCGCGGCGTCCGGCCAGTTCTACTACGCCTGGCTGCTGGACCCGACCACCAACAAGATGCTGCCCCTGGGGCAGGTCGGCCCGAGCGGGATGGCGTCCTTCCAGGTCCCCGTGTCGCTCCTGGACCGGTACGCCGCCGTCGACGTGTCGCTCGAGGACGACGACGGCGACCCGGGCCACTCGGTGACCTCGGTGCTGCGCGGCAGCTACCAGGGCGAGCCGGCGCAGGCGGCTGCCGCGCCCCGGTGACCCCCACGCGCCGGGGCGCGGTGGGCGGATCCGTCACTCGAGCACGAACAGCTCGGCCAGGACCAGCAGCGTCACCAGGGCCGGGAACAGGCCGACCGACAGCCACAACCCGGTGCGCGCGTGCCGCCACCAGGCCACGAGGCCGGCGACGAACGCACCCAGTGAGGCCGCGAGGCCGACGTAGATCGTCACCGCGGTCGTCATGCCGATCCAGGTGTCCTCCACGGCGTCGCTGCCCCCGACCGCGTAGCCGATCCCGACGAGGGCCAGGCCCGCCACCACGACCGCCAGTGCGGCCGCGGCGACGGCGAAGGCCCAGCGAGCCAGCTGACGCGGCAGGTCGTGTGCCCCGTGCGCGGAGTGGGTGTGCATGCCCGTGATCATCATCGAACTCACCTCGATCCCGAGCTTCTCTCAGCTCCATCGTCCCACCGAGCGACCGACCGGGAGCGGGTGAGGACGATCACTCCGCCGGCTGGAGGCCCCGATCGGGGTCAGGAGTCGGGGTCAGGAGTCGGGGTCAGGAGTCGGGGTCAGGAGTCGGGGCCGTCGAAGACCGAGGAGCCGTAGATGTCGTCCGCGGTGAGGGTGACCAGGTCGTCCCGGGTGAGCGGGCGGTCGAGCTCGACCAGGCGTCGGGCCTGGCGCAGTCGGGACCGCTCGATCGCGTTGCGCACCGAGCGAGCGTTGGAGAAGCGCGGCCGGGCCATCCGCCGGGTGAGGTACTCGGAGAACGCCGCGCGAGCCGACTCGTCGAAGCGGAAGTTCTCACCGACGACCATCAGGTCGGCGATCTGCATCAGCTCGTCGTGGGTGTAGTCGTCGAAGGAGATGTGGTGCGGCACCCGGGAGGACAGCCCGGGGTTGGCCGAGAAGAACGTCGCCATTCGGTCCTCGTAGCCCGCGAAGATCACCACGAGGTTGCCGCGCTCGCTCTCCATCTCGGTCAGCAGGATCTCGATGACCTCCTGGCCGTAGTCGCGCTCGTTCTCCGGCCGGAACAGGTAGTACGCCTCATCGATGAAGAGCACCCCTCCGGCGGCCCGAGCGATCGCCTCCTTGGTCTTGGGCGCGGTGTGACCGATGAACTGGCCGACCAGGTCGTCACGGGTGACCGTGTGCACCCGCGGCGCCCGGATGTAGCCCAGGGCGTGCAGGATCTCGGCCATCCGCAGGGCGACGGTGGTCTTGCCGGTCCCGGGGCCACCGGTGAAGCTCATGTGCAGCGTGGGCCGGGACGACTCCAGGCCGAAGCGGCGCCGCGCCCGGTCCACGAGCAGCAGGGAGGCGATCTCCCGGACTCGTCGCTTCACCGGGGCCAGCCCCACCAGCTCGGCGTCTAGCGACGCCAGGACCTGCTCGACCCGGGCAGCGCTCTCGTCACCGGAGAGGTCGAGCTCGGCGTCCTCGGCGAGCAGCTCCTCCTCGGCCGGATCGCTCTCGGCTGCGGCCGCCGGCGGCGGCGCCGGCTCCTCGGCGCCCGGGCGGTAGAAGCCGAAGCCGGACTGGCCGGCCGGCTGGCTCATCGGGCTCACCCGCCCGCGTAGCGCGACCCGGTCGGCTGCGTGGTCGCGTAGGACTGCACGGCGTAGCGCTGGGTGCGGTTCTCACCCTCGATCCTGGTGAGCAGGAAGCCGGGCTCCTCCGCCGGGCGCTGCACTAGGAAGGACAGGGCGGTGGTCTGCCGGCCGAGGCGGGCGTCGTACGCCAGCACCCGGACGTAGTGGTTCGGGAAGGTGGTGCGGCACTCGTTGATCTGGGCCATCACCCCGTCCGGCTCGTCCAGGTCGAACATCGGCAGGCCCCACAGCTCCCAGTAGATGTTGCGCGGGTGCGGGTCGTCGGTGTACTCGATCGAGACCGGCCAGCCGTTGCGCAGGGCATAGCGGACCTGGTCGGCGATCTCCTCGTCAGTGAGATCGGGCAGGTAGGAGAACGCTCCGTGACGCAGTTTCATCGTGGGTCCTTTCAGGCTCAGACCGGCGTCGCCGTGGGGACGGCGTCCGGGGCGTCGGTGGAGGTGTAGTCGAAGGTGACCTCGCCCCAGGTGGCGAGGGCGACCTCGAGCGGCCGGTTGGTCTGGGCGGCCGTGCGCAGGATGTCCGGCCCCTCACGCAGCAGGTCCTTGCCCTCGTTGCGGGCCTTGACCATCGCTTCCAGGGCGACCCGGTTGGCCTCGGCGCCGGCCGCGATGCCCAGCGGGTGACCGATCGTGCCGCCGCCGAACTGCAGGATCACGTCGTCTTGGAACAGGTCCAGCAGCTGGTGCATCTGGCCGGCGTGGATGCCGCCCGACGCCACCGGCATCACGCCGGGCATCGAGGCCCAGTCCTGGTCGAAGAAGATGCCGTTGGCCAGGTTGGTGGGGACGTTGTTCTCCCGCAGGGTGTCGTAGTAGCCGCGCGTCGTGGCCGGGTCACCCTCGAGCTTGCCCACGACCGTGCCGGCGTGCAGGTGGTCGACGCCGATGAGGCGGCTCCACTTGGCGATGACCCGGAAGCTCACGCCGTGGGTCTTCTGCCGGGTGTACGTCGAGTGACCGGCCCGGTGCAGGTGGAGCAGCACGGAGTTCTGACGCGCCCAGTGCGCCATCGACTGCATGGCGGTGTAGCCGATGGTGAGGTCGATCATCACGATGACGCTGCCGAGCTCCTTGGCGAACTCCGCGCGCTCGTACATCTGCTCCATCGTCCCGGCGGTGATGTTGAGGTAGTGCCCCTTGGTCTCACCGGTCTCGGCCATCGCCTTGTTGACGCCCTCCATGGCGTACAGGAAACGGTCCCGCCAGCGCATGAACGGCTGGGAGTTGATGTTCTCGTCGTCCTTGGTGAAGTCCAGCCCGCCCCGGTTGGCCTCGTAGACCACGCGACCGTAGTTGCGCGCCGAGAGGCCCAGCTTCGGCTTGATGGTCGCGCCCAGCAGCGGCCGACCGTACTTGTTCAGCAGCTCCCGCTCCATCACGATGCCGTGCGCCGGACCCTGGAAGGTCTTGGTGTAGGCCACCGGGATCCGCATGTCCTCCAGCCGCAGGGCCGACAGCGGCTTGAACCCGAAGACGTTACCGATGATCGAGGAGGTGAGGTTCGCGATCGAGCCCTCCTCGAACAGGTCGATGTCGTAGGCGATATAGGCGAAGTACTCGCCCGGCCGGCCCGGCACCTCCTCCACCTTGTAGGCCTGGGCCTGGTAGTGGGTGTTGGCCGTGAGTCGGTCGGTCCACACGACCGTCCAGGTGGCGGTGCTGGACTCGCCCGCGACGGCTGCGGCCGCCTCGATCGGGTCGACGCCGGCCTGCGGGGTGACGCGGAAGACCGCGAGGACGTCGGTCTCCTTCGGCACGTAGTCCGGGTTCCAGTAGCCCATGCCGGCGTAGCTCTGCACGCCTGGGTCCCAGCGCTCCTTGGTCCCGCCGTTGGTGTCCATGCTGGTGTCCTTCGAGATCGGGGGCACGCCGTCGCGGCGTGTCATCGTGCCTCCAAGGTGCCGCAACGACACATCAACGACAATGGAAACTTTGCCGCTGACCATTTAGTGATCACTGATCTATCCTGGAGCCATGGACCTCCCCGCCGCAGCCACCTGGGGCCGGCTGCAGACCTTCCTCGCCGTCTACGACTCCGGGTCGGTGCGCGCGGCGGCCGAGACGCTGCATGTGACGCCGCCGGCGGTGTCGGCGGCCGTCACCGCCCTGGAGACCGCCCTGGCGACCCCGCTGTTCGCCAAGGCCGGCCGGGGCATCGTGCCAACCGACGCGGGCCGCACCTTCGCGTCCTACGCCCGCTCCCTGGTCGGCCTGCTGGGCGAGGCGGCCGGGGCGGTGCGCGAGGCGGACCGCGGCCGGCTCCGGATCGGGGCGATCTCCACCGTCGGCGAGTTCGTGCTGCCCCGGCTGATGGCCGGCTTCGTGGCCGCGCACCCCCTGGTCGAGGTGTCGCTGTCGGTGGGCCCGCGGGACGAGGTCTTCGCCCTGGCGGCGCACCACGAGGTGGACGTCGTCATCGCGGGCCGCCCCCGCACGGCTCCGGGCTGAGGGTGCGGGCACGCCGACCCAGTCGGCTCATGGCCGTGGCGGCGCCCGGGTTCAGCACCCGCGCCGAGGACGCCACCTGGCTGCTGACCGGGGTCGGCTCGGGCACCGGGCGGCCACGCTGGAGCTGTTGGCCTGGCTCCAGCTGGCGCCGGCCACGCTCACCGTGGGCACCACCGGGGCCGCGGTCGCCTCGGCGCGGGCCGGGCTCGGCGTCACGCTGGTCCACGAGGTGGCGGCCGCGGCCGACCTGGCGCGCGGCGCGCTGGTCGGCGTCCCGGTGCCGCACACGCCCCTCGACCGGCCGTGGCTGCTGAGCACCGGCCCCGAGCCGACGGCGGCGACCCGGATGTTCGTGCAGCACGTGTGCGACCCGACGCTGGTGGGTGCGGAGGCGTTTCACACCCGGACTCGCCCGCAGGGGTGAGGCGGGCGGTGACCGCAGCGGCCAGGCTGACGGCGTACCTACCACGAGGAGGACCCCGTGAGCCCGTCGACCCACACCGCCACCGACCTGCCCGCCGTCGCCGAGCAGATGACCGCCGGCGGTCGCGGCGTCCTGGCCGCCGACGAGAGCATCAAGACCATGTCGCAGCGCCTGGAGGCCGCGGGCATCGAGGCGACCGAGACCAACCGGCGCGACTACCGGCAGCTGCTGCTCACCGCGCCCGGGCTCGCCGACGCGGTGAGCGGCATCATCATGAGCGACGAGACCTTCGGGCAGTCGCTCGGCGACGGGCGTGCCTTCCCGGTCGCCGCGCGGGCGCTGGGCATCCTGCCCGGGATCAAGGTCGACACCGGCACCGTGCCCTTCCCGGGAGCCGAGGGCGCGCTGCTCACGCAGGGGCTGGACGGGCTGGACGAGCGGCTGGAGTCCTATGCCGCTCGGGGGGCCGCCTTCGCCAAGTGGCGTGCCGTCTTCGACGTCGCGACGACCACGACCGAGGTGGCCGAGGGCAACGCGGCCGCGCTCGCCGCGTACGCCGCCGCCTGTCAGCGGCACGGCATCGTCCCCATCGTGGAGCCGGAGGTCCTCGCCGCGGGCGAGCACGAGCTCGTCGAGTCCGCCCGCACCACCAGGCTGGGGCTGGACGCGCTCTTCGCCGCGCTCGCCGACGAGGGGGTCGACCTGGGCGGGATCGTGCTCAAGCCCAACTTCATCACCCCGGGCCTGGCCAGCCGCCAGGTCTCGGCGCGGACGGTCGCCAGCGTGACCTACGACGTGCTGCGGGCGGCCGTCCCGGCCGAGGTGCCCGGCGTGGCGTTCCTCTCCGGCGGGCACCCCACCGACCGCGCCACCGCATTCCTCGCCGCGATCAACGCGATCGAGGGCGCGCCCTGGCACCTCACCTTCTCCTTCGGCCGGGCGCTCGTGAACGACGCCCTGGCCACCTGGAAGGGCGTCCCGGCGAACGTCACGCAGGCCCAGCGGGCGCTGCTGCGCAACTGCACCGAGGCCGCGGCGGCCATGCGCTGAGCCGCCTTGCCCATCCTGGACAATTCCCGGGCGGCGCCTGACACTGATCCGATGACCGTCGCTGTGAGCATGTCTCCTCGGCCCGGGACGGCCGGCGCCGCTGCGGGCGCCCTGCTGCTGGCCTCCGGCGTGCTGATGGCCGCAGCCTCCCGGGAGCGCTGGGGCGGGGCGTGCTCGGGCAGCCTGTCGAGTGACGCGTGCACGGCCAGGCAGGACCACCTCTTCGACTTCGTGGCGCCGTCCGCACCGTGGGAGCCGGTGGGCAACGCCGCGCAGCTGGCGGGGCTGTCACTGCTGGCGCTCGCTTTGGGCCTGGTGCTGCTCGCGCTGCTCGTCCCCCGTCGCCGCCCGGCGGCCATGTCGCTGCTGGGGATGGCAGCTGTCATGAACGCCGTGGCGGGTGTGGCGACGCTGTTCTCGGGTCTGGCGGGAGAGGTGGTCCAGCCCCCTCTGGCCAGAGTCGTGACGACGCTGTGGCTGGTGCTGACGCCGGTCGCCGTGGGCTGGTGGGGCGCCACGGCGCGCGGCTGGTCACTGGTCGCCGCCGTCCCCGTGGTCGTGTCCACGCCCCTGGCCGCCGCGCTGACCTACGCGATCGGGCCGTTCGACGCGCGCCCCTGGTGGGAGGCCGTCAGCGGCGCGTTCATCGTCGTCGGCGGGCTGTTCCTCCTGGTGGGCGTGGCCTCGCGCCACCCGCGTGGCCGGCAGCCCCAGGTTCGGCAGCCGGCCGCGGTGTCCTGAGGCTCTGGCCGCTCCTTGACGCCATGGCCCGGACCGCCCGGCTCCCGCAGACGATCCGCACCGACCGGCTGCTGCTGACACCGCTCCGGCCCGGCGACGCCGAGGAGATGGTGCTCGTGCTGGCCAGCCCCCGGCTCTACGACGTCATCGGCGGGGCGCCGCCCACGGTGGAGGAGCTGCGGGTCCGGTACGCCGCTCAGGCCCGGGGCGAGTCGCCTGACGGCAGCGAGGAGTGGCTCAACTGGGTCGTCCGCCACACCGACGGCACCCCCGTCGGCACTCTGCAGGCGACCGTCGACCGCCGCGACGGACGCGCCGACGTCGCCTGGGTGATCGGCGCCGACTGGCAGGGCCGCGGGTACGCCGCCGAGGCGGCCGCGGCGATGGTCACGGCGCTCATCGGCGCCGGCGTCTCCTGGGTGACCGCACACATCCACCCGACGCACCACGCGTCCCAGGCCGTGGCCCGCTCCTGCCGGCTGACGCCGACGCCGGAGCACCACGACGGCGAGCAGCGCTGGGAGTGGCGGCGCTCCGCCGGCCCGGCTGGCTAGGCTGGTCGCGATGGACGACGACTACTGCGACCTGTGCGATCTGCCGAGATCCCAGTGCATCCACGGCCGGCCGCCGGCGCCCCGCCGACGCCCGTCGCGTCGAGGCCGAAGCCGAGGCCCCGGCGACCGGCCCCGGGCCGCACGACCGCCCCCGCCACACCGGTGGCCCGGCGGTGGACCCTCCCGATGAGTTCAAACCGCTGATCCTCACCGTGCTGGAGGAGTCGGGCGGCGAGCTGGAGGCCGAGGAGGCGTTCGCGGAGCTGGAGCTCCTGGCCGCGGACCAGCTCCGCCCCGGTGACCGAGAGACGACGCCCGAAGGCGAGCTGCGCTGGCGGTATGCCGCTCGGCGCGCGCGGGTCGAGCTGATCGCCGAGGGGCAGATGACCAAGAGCCGGCCCGGGGTCTGGCAGCTGGCCCGCCCTCGCCGGGATCATGGCTGAGCGCAGCCGCGCCGGCGCCGTCGTCCCTGGGCCCTAGGCTGTCACGGTGAGTGACGCTCTGGACGAGGGACCGTTCTTCCACGGCACGAAGGCCGACCTCCAGGTCGGCGAGCTGCTCACCGCAGGCTTCCGGTCGAACTACCGTCCCGAGGTCGTGATGAACCACATCTACTTCACCGCGCTGGTCGACGGCGCCGGGCTGGCCGCGGAGCTGGCGGCGGGCGAGGGCGCTCCCCGGGTCTACGCCGTGGAGCCGATGGGAGGGTTCGAGAACGACCCGAACGTGACCGACAAGAAGTTCCCCGGCAACCCCACGCGGTCCTACCGCAGTCGCGAGCCGCTCCGGGTCGTCGGCGAGGTGACCGACTGGCCGCGCCTGACTCCCGAGGCCCTCCAGTCGTGGCGCGACCGGCTCGCGGCGATCCTGGCCGACGAACGCGGCGAGATCATCAACTGAGGCCGAGGCCGTCGTCGACGGTGCCCGCGTCTCGCTGACCGGCGGCGCGGCCCGCTTCGCTGACCCAGGGCTGGCAGCGGGCGCCCGCGGACGCGGTGTGTCCACAGCACCGAACAATTCTTCGATTAGTGTCTCATCAAGCGAGACGAAGGCGCCGTTTCGGGGGCTGGTTGTCGGTGCTGGGTGCTGGGATTGGGTATGGCGATCAGCAGCGCAGCTCCGGCGGGTCCGGCGGAGGTGTTGGGTGCGGCCGGCGCGCAGGTCGCGGGGCTGGCTGAGACGTTGTGGTCGGCGCGGTCCGATGGTGAGCTGGTCGGGGTGGTGGAGCAGGTGGCTCAGCTGCGGTCGGTGTTGGCGGCGGTCGAGGCGGGGGCGGTGGCCGAGGTCGAGGCCCGACAGGTGGCGAAGACCCGGTTGGGGTGGGCCTCGACGGCGGACTGGGTGACCCATCTGGGTGGGTTGCGCCGCGGGCAGGGGCGCCGGGTGGTTCGGCACGCCGTGGCACTGGTCGGTGAACGGGGCGACACGCTGGCCGCGTTGGCGGCCGGGGCGGTGTCGGTGGAGCAGGCCGGGGTGATCGTGGACGCGGTGGAGCAGCTGCCTGGCGCGCCGCTGCTGCGGCGTCGTGGGGAGGCCCACCTGCTCGAGCAGGCGGGGGTGTTCGACGCCACCGACCTGGCGCGTACTGCCCGGCACCTGGTCCATGTGGTCGATCCCGACCGGTCCGAGCGGCGGCTCGAGGCGGGCTTGGAGCGGGAGGAGCGGGCCGCGCACGTGGGCCGGTTCCTCGCGATCACCGACGACGGCGCGGGTGGGGTCCGCCTCAAGGGCCGCGGCTCGACCGAGGACGGTGCCCTCCTGCGTGCCGCGCTGCTCCCCCTGACCCGACCCCAACCCACCGCCCCCGACAGTGACTCCGCCAGCGACCCCGGCAGCGACGGCCTGGGGAGCGTAGGGCGGGATCTGCGTGACCATGGCGCCCGGTTGTGGGACGCGCTGGTGGGCACCGCCCAGCACGCGTTGGACACCGCCCTGCCGCCGGCCAGCCACGGCACGCTGCCGCGGGTCGCCCTGACCTGCGACCTGGCCGACCTGCGCGCCGGGGTGGGGGTGGCGGCCACCGACGACGGGCTGGAGCTGTCGGTGGCCGCGGTCCGCCGGCTGGCCTGCGACGCCGGGATCGTCCCGGTCGTGCTCGGCACCGACTCCGCGGTCCTCGACGTGGGGCGTGAGCAGCGGCTGGTCACCGCCGCGATCTGGCTGGCCCTGATCACCGCGACCAGCACTGCGCGTTCCCCGGCTGCACCCGACCCCCCTGATGTGCCACGCCCACCACATCCGCCACTGGGTCGACCACGGCCCCACCAGCCTGGACAACCTCGTCCTCTCTGCGGCCACCACCACCGCCTCATCCACCACACCCCTGGCAAGTCCGCCTCCCCCAAGACGGCCGACCCGAGTTCCTCCCCCACCCCGACACCACACCCACACCCCCACCTGGACCCACCACCGACCACGACACGAATGACACCCACCGCGGCGACGGCCTAGCGTGTCGGGATGATGTTCAGCCCGGACCTTCGCGAGCCCGTGGCACGGGTGAGATCACCGTCTCGATCAGGCTGTGGAGGCGGCCACAGGTCTGTAGGCGGCCGCTACCGCACCGCCGGCGTCGTCCTCGAGGTGGATGCGCTCGAGGTGCTGCCCTTCTCGGCCGTGACCGACGACGACGTGGCGGCATCGGGCGAGACTGATCGTGAGGCGCTCCGCGCGGGCGGCCACGCGGGGCCGATCACCGACGAGACCCTCGTCCACCGCGTCAGTTCCACGTGGTCCGACAGCCGGCGGCGGGCTGACCGCTCGCAGCGCGTCCGCGCCAGGGCACGCGCGCGCCGACCGCCCTGCCGGGCGGACGAGGGCACCTGGCTACAGCGGCAGCTCCACGAGCACGGTCGTCCCCGCCCAGGCGCGGACTCCAGCCGCAGCGAGGCCTCGACGAGGGCGCACCGCTCCGCGATCGAGGACAGCCCGAAGTGCTGGGCCCCGCCGTCGTCGCCGGCGCGCTGGGCGCCGGGCGGCGGGTCGAAGCCGACGCCGTCGTCCGCGCAGCCGAGGACCACCGAGTCGCCGACCCGACGCAGCGACAGCACCACGCGGTCGGCCTGGCTGTGGCGAACGGCGTTGGCCAGTCCTGGGCGATCCGGTAGGCGCTGCGGCCGCTGGCGCGGGCACGGTCGCGAACTCCTCCTCGGCGTCGACCACGAGGTCGACCTCGGGCCGACCCCTGCCTGCGCCGACTGGACCAGGCTCTCCAAAGCGCCACCCAGGCCCAGGTCGTCGAGCACCATGCTGTGCGGCCCGGAGATAGCAGCACGGGTCTGGTGGTAGGCCAGGTCGGCCAGCTCCGCGCATTGCCGAGCCGCGGCGAGCCTTCTCAGCCGCCGGCTTGCGTCGCAGCAGGACACCTCAGCGACGGTGAGATCGACAGCCGACAGGTGGAAGGCATCGAGGCCAGGCGCTGTGGTCACGCCGTCGTGCAGGTCGAAGGCGATCCGGCGCCGCTCGGCCTCTGGGCCGAGATGGCGGCCTCGATCAGCCGATCCGCTCGCTGCGGTGCCGGTGCACCGCCCGCCACAGCTGCTCGGCGTGCAGTCGCAACCACCTGGGCGGCGTACGCCGACGCCTGCGCGACGTCGTCGGCGGCGAAGGGCCGGTCGGTCCCGCGGTGGAAGGCGAGCACGCCCGCCACCGAGCCGTCGATGCCGGGCGCCGCCGCACAGCCAGGCGATGCTCTGGCCGGGAGCCAGCCCGAGCAGCTGGCGGTGCACGGCGTTGCGCGGCGAGTCCGCCTCGAGCACCGCCGCCCGCCCGTTCCGGGCGACCAGACCGGTGACGCCGAAGCCGATCGGGATCCGCAGCAGCTGCGCCCGGCCGCATGGGCGGGCCAGGCATCGGCGACGGTGAGCTCGTGCCCGTCGCTGGCGAAGACCACGACGCCGTCGGCGGCCAGCGCCAGGGCCAGCTGCTCCGCGGTCACCGCAGCTGTCCGCCGCCGGAGGCGCCGACGCTCACCGAAAGAGCCCTCGCGCAACGCGACCGAGATGGCGCCGCTGCGGTCGGACACCCCCAGCTTGCGGTAGAGGCCCCGGATGTGGGTCTTCACGGTGTCCTCGCTGACGACGAGAGTGGCGGCGACCCCCTTGTTGGAGTGCCCGGCGACCAGCAGCTCCAAGACCTCCGACTCGCGCTGGGTCAGCCCCAGGTGAGCCCCCCGGCCAGAACTCCCCCGCGCTGAGCCGGGCCGCGGACAGCGCCACGCGGCCGGCCAGCGCCGGGTCGATGGCGGTCTCCCCCTCGAGCACGCGGCTGAGCTGGGCGACGAGCTCGGCGCCGTCGATCCGCTTGAGGATGTAGCCGGAGGCACCCACCCGGAGCGCCTGGTAGAGGTAGTGCTCGTCGTCGTAGACGGTCAGCATGACGACCTTGGTCGCCGGCTGCTCCGTGGTGATCCGCCGGCACAGGTCCAGGCCGCTCTCCTTGCCGATCCGGACGTCGCACAGGGCGATGTCGGGGTGCTCGCCGCCACCAGCCCCATGGCGTCGTCCGCCGTCGTCGCGACGCCCACGATCTCCACCTGCTCGGCGAAGTGGCCGAGCATGGCCGTGAGGCCGTGCAGCACCATCTCGTGGTCGTCCACGAGCACCAGGCGCATCGGGCGACGGGCGGGCGACATGCGCTCAGCGTAGGTCGACCCGCGCACGCGCCGCTCGGCAGTCCCGTCGTACGCCGGGATCTCACCCCCGGCGCCACCCACCCGGGTGAGTCCCGGGCGGCCGCCCGTGCGGTCTGCTGAGCAGACCCGACAGGAAAGGTCGCGCCATGTCGCCCGCCACCACGCCGCTGGCCACGCCCGGTACCACCCACCCTTGATCGTGCCCTCCGTGCTGCCGGCCGACTTCGCGCGCCTCGGCGACGAGGTGGCCGAGCGCACGGCCGGGGTGGACCGCATCCAGTGGGACGTCATGGACGGGGTGTTCGTCCCCAACCTCACCTTCGGTCCCGACGTGATCGCCGCGGCCCGTCCGCACAGCAGTGGGCTTCGAGGCGCATCTGATGGTGGTGAACCCCGACGAGCTGCTCGGTCGGTACGTCGACGTCGGCTGCGACCTGGTGATCGTCCACGCCGAGGCGAGCACCCTGCACCGCACCCTGGCCCGGATCCGCGAGCTCGGCGCCGCAGCGGCGTGGCCCTCAACCCGCACGCCCGCGGCCACCGTTGCGCACGTGCTGGACCAGACCGACCTGGTCCTCGCCATGACCGTCAACCCCGGCTTCGGAGGCCAGGCCTACATCCCCGCGTCGAACCGAAGATCGCCGAGCTGCGCAGGATGATCGACGAGTCCGGCCTGGACATCGAGCTGGAGGTCGACGGCGGCATCACGGAGCGGACCATCGGCGGCGCCGCCGAGCGGCGCGGACGTCTTCATCTCCGGGTCCTGGCTGTACGGCTGGCCCGAGGGCAAGGCGGCCGGGGTGGAGACCCTGCGCCAGGCGGCAGCGCAGCCGCGGATCGGCTGGTGGCGTGATGACGCAGACCGCACCCTCCCCCGGCGCCACCCTCACCGCCGAGGTGGACCGGCTGGCGATCGACACCCTGCGCTTCCTGGCCGCCGACATGGTCCAGGCCGCGAACTCGGGCCACCCGGGGATGCCGATGGGCGCGGCCCCCATGGCCTGGACGCTGTGGAGCCACCTCGGCACGACCCGGCAGCCCCCGACTGGGCCGACCGCGACCGGTTCGTGCTGTCCGCCGGGCACGGCTCCGCCCTGCTCTACGGGCTGCTGCACGTGTTCGGCTACGACTCCGCCGATGGCCGAGCTGCGCCGCTTCCGGCAGCTCGGGTCGCGGACCCCGGGCCACCCCGAGGCTCGGCCACACCCCGGCGTCGAGACCACGACCGGGCCACTCGGGCAGGGCCTGGCGATGGCGGTGGGCTGGCGCTGGCCGAGCGGATGGCCGCGGCCCGCTACCCGAGGTCACCGACCACCACACCTACGCCCTTGTCGGCGACGGCTGCCTGATGGAGGGCGTCAGCCACAGGCGAGCACCCTGGCCGGGCACCTGGGCCTGGGCCGGCTCGGCGGTGCTGTGGGACGACAACGACATCACCATCGACGGCGCCGTCGGCGCCGCGTGCAGCGCCGACCAGCTGGCCCGCTTCGCGGCGTACGGCTGGCACGTGCAGGCGGTGCCGGACGGCACCGACGTGGCAGCGATCGATGCCGCTCTCACGGCCGCCAAGTGGCCGACCTCGCCCGAGCTTCATCGCCGTCCGCACGGTCATCGGCCACGGCGCGCCCGGCATCGAGGGCACGTCCAAGGCGCACGGCTCCCCGCTCGGCGAGGAGGTGCTGGCCCGCACCAAGGAGCTGGCCGGCTGGCCACACCGCCGTTCACCGTCCCGGCACCGGTGCAGGCCGCGTGCGCCGAGCTCGGCGCGGCCGGGCGCCGCCCGCCCACGCCGACTGGCGGGCCCGGTACGACGCGTGGGCCGCCGCCGAGCCCGAGCTGGCCGCCCAGCGGGAGCGAGCGCGCGCCCGACGCCTGCCCGACGGCCTGCTCGACCGGATCCGTGCCGAGGCCGGCGTCCCCGGCCTCGACCCGGCGTCGGGCCGGGTGACCCGGGCCACCCGCCAGTCCTCCCGCGACATGCTGGTGGCGCTGAGCGAGCGGCTCCCGGAGCTGGTGGGCGGCTCCGCGGACCTGGCCGGCTCCACGGGCACCGACCTGGGCCGAAGCGTCACCCGGGAGGACTTCTCCGGCTCGCGCATCGACTTCGGGATCCGCGAGTTCGCGATGGCCGCGGTCCTGAACGGCCTGAGCCTGCACGGGGAGCTTCGCCCCTTCGGCAGCACCTTCCTGGTCTTCAGCGACTACTCGCGGGCCGCGCTGCGGCTGGCGGCGCTGATGGGGCAGCCGGTGATCCACGTCTTCACCCACGACTCCGTCGCGGTCGGCGAGGACGGCCCCACCCACCAGCCCGTCGAGCACGTCGAGTCCCTGCGGCTCATCCCCGGGCTGCAGGTGCTGCGACCCGCCGACGCCGCGGAGACCGCGGAGGCGTGGCGGCTCGCGCTGGAGCGCACCGACGGCCCGACCGCGTTGGTGCTCACCCGGCAGGGCGTGCCGTCGCTGGAGGGCACCGTGGCCGGGCCGGTCCGGGTCGTCCGGAAGGGCGATGACCTGGAGATCGTGGCCAGCGGCTCCGAGGTGGCTCTGGCGGTCACCGCGGCCGAGCTGCTGGCCGAGCGGGGATCGACACGCGGGTCGTGTCGGCGATGGACCGGTCGGCGTACCGCCCGGCTGAGGGGCTGCCCACGGTGGCCATCGAAGCCGGTGTCACGTCGGGGTGGCGTGGGCTGGCCGACCTGGTCATCGGGGTCGACGACTTCGGCGCGTCCGGCCCGGCGAGCGACGTGCTCGCCCACGTCGGGCTGACTCCGGCAGCGGTCGCCGAGCGCATCGGCGCGGCGTTCCCGGCCCTCCCGACCACCCGGCAGAGGACGGAGCCGGCCGATGCCTGACAAGGTCCTGCGGATGTCGCTGTCGGAGTCGGCCGCACCCGCCCGGTGATGCTCGCCATCGCCGGGGACTCGGCCGCCGGCAAGACCACGCTGACCAAGGGCCTGGTGGACGCGCTCGGCCCCGAGCGGTGCACCTCGATCTGCGTCGACGACTACCACCGCTACGACCGCGAGGAGCGCACGAGCCTGCCGTTCACGCCACTCCACCCCGACTGCAACCATCTCGACATCATGGAACAGCACCTGCAGCTGCTGGCGCTGGGGCGGCCGATCCTCAAGCCCGTCTACGACCACAGCACGGGCACCTTCACCCGGCCCGAGTACGTCGAGCCGCGGGACTTCGTGATCGTCGAGGGGCTCCACCCGCTGTCCACCAAGCTGGCCCGGGCCTGCTTCGACGCGACCGTCTTCCTGGACCCGCCCGAGGAGATCCGTCGGGAGTGGAAGGTGGCCCGCGACACTTCCAAGCGCGGCTACACCACGGAACAGGTCCTCGCCGACCTGGAGCGCCGCGAGCCGGAGTCGGAGGCGTTCATCCGCCCGCAGCGGCGGTACGCCGACATCGTGGCCCGCTTCGCGCCGATCGAGAGCCGAGACGACCCGCCCGGCACGCCCCTGTCGGCCGAGCTGATGCTGCGCCGACGATCCGGCACCCTCGCTGTCGTCGGTGCTGACCGACGACCACCGCACGGCGATGCACCTGAAGGTGATGCGGGACGCCGATGGCACCCCCACCGACTGTCTGCACGTGCACGGCTACGCCTCCGACGAGGAGGCGCGCACGCTCGAGAAGGCGATCTGGTCGGAGCTCGACGTCGCCGGAGGCCCTCCGCCCGGGCTGGGCCAGATCGGCCCCGGCCAGCGCAGCGAGCCGCTGGCGCTCACCCAGCTGATCCTGATCTACCACCTGATCGCGGCCCGCCGAGCCGACCGGTGACGGCCGCTTCGCGCCGGGGCGTCGGCTAGGTTCGCGGGCGTGAGACCCGACGCGGTGGTGTTCGACGTCGACGGCACCCTCGTCGAGAGCGAGCAGGACGGCCACCGGGTGGCCTTCAACCGGGCCTTCGAGGAGGCCGGGCTCCCCGACCGGTGGGACCGGGCGACCTACCGCCGCCTGCTCGCCGTGCCGGGCGGGCGCCCGCGGCTGACGACGTGGTTCGTGTCGCGGGGCCGCTCGGCGGCGGAGGCCGAGACACTGGCGGCCAGTCTCCACGCCCGCAAGAGCGAGCTGATGCGCGAGCTGTGCGCCGCAGGCGAGGTGCCTGCCCGGCCGGGCGTGGCCGAGCTGCTCGGCGAGCTCGCAGGCGCCGGCATCGACCTGCACGTGGCGACCACCGGGAGCCCGGGGTGGGTGCTGCCGCTGCTGGCCCGTCGGTTCGGGCCGCTCTTCGACGTCGTCGTCACCGGCGCCGACGTGGCCCGCCTCAAGCCGGACCCGGAGGCCTACCTCGAGGTGCTGCGGCGGACCGGCCGCCCCGCCGACCGGGTGGTCGCCGTCGAGGACTCCACGGCGGGGGTGCGCGCCGCGGTCGCCGCGGGGCTGCGCTGCCTGGCCGTCCGCAACGACGACACCCGCGAGGACGACGTCCACGCCGCCGACCTGGTCGTCGACGAGTACGCCGACCCGCGGGTGCGGCCCTGGCTGTCCCTCCTCGCGGCTGAGAGAGCACTGAGACCGGGGGCCGCAGCGCACCAGCCCTTAGGCCGGTGTTGAGGTTCTCCTAGCACTCGCGCCCTAGCGTCGGTGTTCTGGCACGCACCGTCTCTCGGGTCCACCGGGGACAGACAAGGAGGAAGCCATGCGCCGCCTGATCCGTCATCTGTTGCTGGGCATCGTGGCCACAGCGGTCACCGTGGGCGTGGTCGCGCCGGTCCTGCCGGCAGGGGCCACGACCTGCCAGACGCACTGTCTGCGGGTCTCACGAATCCAGACCTACACCTACCTCTACGGCATTCCGCTCCAAGCCAACGTCTGGCTCGTGAACGAGGACGGTGGCGCCGTGCGCGGCGCCGTCGTCCAGGGCCAGTGGACGCAACCGGACAGCAGCACGGTGACCCGGTACGCCCGCATCGGCGTGCGGGGTCGAGCGGAGTTCCCGCTGTACACGACGCAGACCGGGACCTTCACGTTCACCGTCCTCGGCGCCACCATCCCGGGGACGGACTACGTCTTCGACCCGGAGGGCAGCTCGGTAGTGACGGTCACCGTCACGAGGTGAGCCCGGCGGTCGGCCCATCCGTCCGACGTCGCGTCGGGTGGATGGGCCGCCGCGAGGCCAGCAGGCTGGTCGTCGTCGTCACGCCCAGGATGGCGAGGATGACGCCCAGCGACAGCAGGGTCGGGATCTCCGGTACGGTCGGCCACACCAGGTGGGCCCAGTGCAGCACCAGCTTGGCGCCGATGAAGGCCAGGATCGCCGCCAGCCCGAAGCCGAGGTGCACGAGTCGGTCCAGCGCCCCGTGCAGCACGAAGTACAGGGCGCGCAGCCCGAGCAGGGCGAACGCGTTCGTCGCGAAGACGAGGAACGGGTCTCCGGTGATTCCGTAGACGGCCGGCACCGAGTCCACGGCGAACACGACGTCCGTGGCGAGCACTGTCACGACCACGAGGGCGAACGGCGTCAGCGCGCGGCGAGCACCCACCCGGGTCAGCAGCCGCGGGCCGTCGTACTCCTCGGTCACCGGCATCAGCCGGCGGACGAGCCGGACCACGCGCAGCGACTCCACCTGCGGCAGGTGCGCCTCCGAGCGAAGGGCGTCGCGCAACAGCTTGGCCGCCGTCAGCAGCAGGACCGCGCCGAAGAGCAGGAAGACCCAGTCGAAGGCAGCGAGCGCCGCCGCTCCGGCGGCGATGAAGATCCCCGCAGCACCAGGGCGCCCACGATGCCGTAGAGAAGCACGCGCTGCTGCAGTTCCTTGGGCACCGCGAACGACGCCAGGACGAGCATGAACACGAAGAGGTTGTCCACGCTGAGCGACTTCTCCACCAGGTAGCCGGCGTAGTACTCCAGGCCCCGGCCGGAGCCGTGCTCTGCCCAGACGTAGACACCGAACAGCAGCGGCAGCGCGACGTAGAACGCCGACCACGCGACCGCCTCGCGCATCCCCACCTCGTGCGGGCGGCGGGTCAGGACGAAGTCCAGCCCCACCAGGATCAGCACGGTCGCGACGGCGGCCGCCCAGAGCGCCGGCGAGCCGATGGACTGGGTCGGCGCGGCGGCGGGCGCCGCGGCCTGGAGCGCGAGGTCGGACAGGCCGTGGGACAGGGTGTCGGACAGCGAGTTGGACAGGGAGTCGAGCACGGGGTCTCCTCAGGTCGAGTGCCTGAGGTCTCCTTCACCCCGTGGGGCTCCCCGCCGGGACACCGGGTGCGGCGTCGTACTGACCGGACGGGGACGAGTCGGAAGTACTCCCCTCGCCGCAAAGTCTACGAGATCAGTGCGAATTCGGCCAACTGGGCCGACACGCCCGCGAGATCCCCGGGGTGAGGCGTCCCAGTCGGTACAAAGGGTGAGGCCCCGCAAAGTATGAGTTTGCGGGGCCTCGAATGTCGTCTGGACCGAAGTCCTTCTGACATCAGCCGTTCTATCCCGTCCCGGCGTCTGGGCACAAGGCCTTGCGGCCAGGAATTTCTGCGCTCAGCCCTGGGCGGCGTACGCGTCGATCTCAGCCAGCAGCCGCCGGCGGACGTCGTCGGGCGCGAACGACGCCCGCACCGCCGCCCGCGCCAGCTCGGTGGCGCCCGCGTCGTCGAGCCCGAGCAGATCCGTGGCGAGGGCGTACTCCCGGGTGAGGGTGGTGCCGAACATCGGCGGGTCGTCGGAGTTGATGGTCACGGTCACGCCCGCCGCCACGAAGTCGCGCAGCGGGTGCGCGGCGAGCGACTCGACCGCGCGGGTCGCCACGTTGGAGGAGGGGCAGACCTCCAGCGCGACTCCGGTCTCGGCGAGGTGGGCGAGCAGGGCAGGGTCCTGGGCCGCATTGGTGCCGTGGCCGATGCGCTCGGCACCGAGGAGGTGCAGCGCCTCCCACACCGAGTCGGGCCCGGTGGTCTCCCCGGCGTGCGGGACGCTGCGCAGCCCGGCGGCGCGCGCTGCGTCGAAGTGCCGCTGGAACATCGCCCTCGGGAAGCCGATCTCCGGCCCCCGAGGCCGAAGCCGACGAGCCCGTCGGGCGCGTGCTCGAGGGCGTAGCCGAGCGTCGCGTCGGCGGCGGGAACGCCCAGCTCGCCCGGAATGTCATAGATCCACCGGAGCACCAGCCCGAAGTCGTGCTCCGCCGCCCGGCGGGCGTCCTCGATGGCCTCGGTGTAGGCCTCGATCGGCATCCCGCGACCCGGCTGATCCGACCACACCGACGTGTACGGCGTACAGGTGAGCTCGGCGTACCGGATCGCTGCGCGGCCATCTCCCGGGCCACCTCGAAGGTGAGCAGGCGGATGTCCTCCGGGGTGCGCACGAGGCCGACCACGGCCATGTAGACCTCGATGAAGTGCGCGAAGTCGCGGAACTCGAAGAAGTCGCCGAGCCGGTCAGGGTCGTCGGGCACGCTGCCCGGGTGCCGGGTGGCCAGCTCGGCGACGATGCGGGCGAGGCCGAGCCCACGTGGTGGACGTGGAGCTCGGCCTTGGGGAGCCCGGCGAGGTACGGCGACACCACGGCCGCCCCGTGGTCGGTCACCCGAAGTTGATGACCGCAGCCTTGCTCTGGCTCGTCGAGGACGCGCCAACGGTGGCGGTGAAGATCCCGGTCACCGTGTGGTTGCCGACGAACGAGGGAGTCATGCCCAGCACGCAATACCAGTCGGCACCGGAAGCGACTGACTTCGTGCTACAGGTGTAGGTGTCGACTGTGGAACCATCCACCTTGACGGTTCCCGAAACGGAAACGCTGCGCGAACCCGCGGCCGTGTTGTGGACGTACATGTATCCCACGGGCCCAGAGCCATTTCTGGACACGCACACCTTGCTGACGACCCCCGACGTTGTGTTGGTGCCGCTGCAGCTGTTCGAGACGACTGATGGCTTGGACGCTTTCCAGCCATCGGTGATCCAGGCCGAGGCGCTCGACACCGGGGCCATGACGAGCACTCCAGACGCCACCAGCACAGCCAGCAGACGCTTCACCATCGTCGACTCCCTTCAACAGGCCGCAGCTGGGACCCGATCACCCCCGAGAGGCCGCGAGGGACAGACGCTAGCATGACCGCATCCGGAGACCAGTGCCGGGCACCAGCCTCGGGGCAGGCGCGCTACTTGGCTTCGATGGCGTCGAAGACCACCTTGGCGCGGTCGTCGAGGTTGCCCGCATCCACGAGCTTCCCGTCGAGGTAGATCGTCGGCGTGCCACGCACGCCGGCGTCCAGGGCGTCAGCCGTGGCCTCGTCCACCCAGTCCATGTACTCCTTGTTCTCGATGGCCGGCCGGACCTTCGCCTCGTCGGCCCCCGCGGCGACGGCCTTCTCGACCAGCCAGTCCGCATCGGGGAAAGGCCCCTCCTCAGAAGGCTGGTCGGCATAGAGCTCGTCGTGGAACTTCCTGGCCGCCTCAGGACCCGCGATGTCCCAGACCGCGCGGAAGGCGTTCGTCGCATCCGCTGAGTAGGGGCCGATCCGGTCGAGCAGCACGAACGGTCGATACTCGACGACTACCTGGCCGTCCGCGGCCGCCTGCATCAGCCGGTCGGAGGTGATGCTCTCGAAGTACTGGCAGACCGGGCAGAGGAAGTCCTCGTAGATCACCACCCGGTGCGGGGCGTTCTCCTCACCCACCGCAAGGCCGTAGTCGCTGGCGCCGACCGTGCTGTTGCTCGTCTTGTCGGCACGGTTCATGAGCAGCACGCCCGCACCGACGAGAATGGCCAGCACCGCCATGACCGACCCGATGATCGCCAGCTGGCGCAGCCGCTCCTTGCGCTGCTGTTCCTTCATCAGGGCCGCGGTGCGCTCGGCCCGCGTGGCGTCAGTGGACTTCTTCGACATCGACGATCCTTTCGGGACTGCGGTGCAACAGCAGGTTGTCCAGGGCGTACTTGGTCTTCGGCCAAGCGACAAGCCAGGCCGCCAGCAGGAAGAGGCCCACGTCGCGAGCGATCTCCCAGGGGTACTGCTCAGAGGCGCCGGGCTTCGGGCCGCCGGTGCCGAAGCAGCCACAGTCGATCTCCATCCCGCGCGCCCAGACCGAGGCGATCCCGATGATGAAGACGACCATGAGCCCGGCGGCGAAGACGCCGGTGACTCGCGTGATCAGACCGAGCACCAGACACAGGCCGACCAGCAGCTCGACCACGGGAAGGGAGTACCCCACCAGCTTCACCAGCGGCTCGGACAGCAGGTCGTAGGCGCGCACGGCGACGACACTTGCGTAGGGGTCGAACAGCTTGTGCCAGCTGGCTGCGAGGATGACCCCACCCAGCACCAGACGCCCGGCGAGCCCGATCCACTGTTTGACGTCGGTCACGATCCCCACCCTAGGGCAGAGGCCCTAACAATTTCTGAGGAAGGGGACACTTCGCGGCAAGTGAGTAGGGTGCATCTCGTGAACGACCGACTGGTGTGGATCGACTGCGAGATGACCGGCCTGGACCTGCGGGCCGACGCGCTCATCGAGGTCGCCGCGCTGGTCACCGACTCCGAGCTGGCCGTCCTCGGCGACGGCATCGACCTGGTCGTCAAGCCGCCCGCCGAGGCGCTGGAGCAGATGGGCGACTTCGTGCGGGAGATGCACGAGAAGTCCGGCCTGCTCGAGGAGCTCGAGCACGGGCTTACCCTCGCCGAGGCCGAGGAGCAGGTGCTGGCCTACCTGCGCGAGCACTGTCCCGACGGCAGCCGGCCGCCGCTGGCCGGAAACTCCGTGGCCACCGACCGCGGCTTCCTGGCGCGCGACATGCCCGCTCTGGACGGCTTCCTGCACTACCGGATCGTCGACGTCAGCTCGATCAAGGAGCTGGCCCGGCGGTGGTTCCCGCGCGCCTACTACCAGTCGCCGGCCAAACAGGGCAACCACCGCGCCCTCGCCGACATCCAGGAGAGCATCGAGGAGCTCAAGTACTACCGCGAGGCCGTGTTCGTGCCCTCCCCCGGCCCCGACACCGACACCGCGCGCTCGATCGCGGCCCGGCACGGGGCTCGATCACCGGGCTGGCGGCCGCCGCCCCGGACGGCGGTCAGCCCGCCGGCCCGGGCGAGGCCGCTGCCGAATAGCAGGAGCCGGCCCGATGGCCCTACACTTCGTGTTCGGTCCAGGCGCCTGGCCGGCAGCACGATGGCCGGGCCTCGACCCATGGTGGGTGTAGCTCAGCTGGTAGAGCACCTGGTTGTGGTCCAGGTGGTCGCGGGTTCGAGTCCCGTCACTCACCCCCACGCACCCGGGCCCCGGCGTATGCACGCCGGGGCCCGTCGTCGTTCCCACGCGCCCCTTCCGGCCTTCCCCCACGCCAGTTCTCTGACTAAGGTCAGACAATGGCCGCGTCACCTCACCTGACCCTGCGCCGGTTCAACCGGGCCTGGAGCACGCGGGTGGGTGCGCTCCAGGACTCCTTCCTCGGCTCCGGTCGGACGCTGGGCTCGGCCCGGCTGCTGTTCGAGATCGGGCCGGGGGGCGCGTCGGTGCTGGCCCTGCGCCGGCGGCTCGGCCTGGACTCCGGCTACCTGAGCCGGCTGCTGGGCGAGCTCGTCGAGGAGGGCCTGGTGTCCCTGACGCCCGACCCGGCGGACCGGCGGCGCCGCCGGGCCTCGCTCACCGCGCGGGGCCGACGCGAGTGGCGCCGGCTCGACGTCGGCTCGGAGCGGCTGGCCGCCGAGCTCACCGCCGAGCTCAGCCCGAGACAGCGGGCCCGCCTCGACGACGCGCTGGCCACCGCCGAGCGGCTGCTCGTGGCGGCGACGGTGAGGTTCGAGCGGGTGCCCGCCGACGCGCCGGAGGCGCGCGCCGCCGTGTCGGCGTACTTCGAGGAGCTGGAGCGTCGCTTCGACGGCGGCTTCGACCCGGGCGACGCCTGGTCCGCCGATGCCGCCGCCATGACACCCCCCGCGGGCAGCTTCCTGGTCGGCTACGCCGACGACGTCGTCGTCGCCTGCGGCGGCGTCCAAGGGATCGGACCCGGCGTCGGCGAGATCAAGCGGATGTGGGTGCACCCCCGGTGGCGTGGCGCGGGGCTGGGCGCCCGCACGCTGCGCGCGCTGGAGCACGAGGTCGCCGGGCTGGGGTACGCCGAGATCCGCCTCGACACCAACCCGACCCTGACCGACGCCATCGCGCTCTATGAGCGCACCGGCTACCGCGACGTCGAGCGCTACAACGACAACCCCTACGCCGGTCGGTGGTTCGCCAAGCAGGTGGCGCCGTGACCGGTCAGCCGGGCTGGCCGAACCGGCCCCGCTGGTAGTCCTCGTAGGCCTGGATGACCTCGGCCTTGGTGTTCATCACGAACGGGCCCGCCCAGGCCACCGGCTCGCGGATGGGCAGGCCGCCGAGAACGACGACGTCCAGCCGCGGCGAGCGGCTCTCCTGGGTGGCGTCCGCGGCCACCGTGAGGTAGTCCCCGGCCCCGAAGAGCGCCGCCTGGCCGGTGTGCACGGGGTGGGCGTCGACGCCGACCGAGCCGCGGCCGTTGAGGACGTAGGCCAGCGCGTTGAAGTCCTGCCGCCAGGGCAGCTCGAGCCGAGCGCCCGGCTCCAGGGTGGCGTGGATCATCGTCATGGGGTCTGCGTCGAGCCCGGCCCGACCAGCCCGCCGATCTCGCCCGCGATGACCCGGAGGAGCACCCCGGCGTCACCGCTCGTGCCGAGCGCCACGGACCCGGCGCGGAGGTCCTGGTAGCGCGGCGCGCTGAGCTTGGCGTCGCGGGGCAGGTTCACCCACAGCTGCAGACCATGGAAGAGCCCGCCGGAGCTCACCAGCCACTCCGGCGGCGCCTCGATGTGGAGGATGCCCGACCCCGCCGTCATCCACTGGGTGTCGCCGTTGGTGATGGTGCCGCCGCCGCCGTGGGAGTCCTGATGGTCGAACGTGCCGTCCATGATGTAGGTGACGGTCTCGAAGCCGCGGTGCGGGTGCCAGGGCGTGCCCTTGGGCTCCCCGGGGGCGTACTCCACCTCGCCCATCTGGTCCATCATGATGAAGGGGTCGAGCAGGCCGAGGTCGATGCCGGCGAACGCGCGCCGGACCGGGAACCCCTCCCCCTCGAAGCCGGACGGCGCCGTGGTCACCTGCCAGACCGGGCGTGGCTGATCGCCCAGGCCGGCGGACACGCGCGGCAGGACGGTCACGTCGTCGACGGACACAGCAGGCATCGGGGCCCCCTCGGCTCGGTACGCCGGGCTCAACGATAGTTGAATGTCGAATATTCCGACGCTTGGCGACGCTCACATCTCGATTTCGCCCGGCCCGCCGCCGCTGGTAATCTGGACGATGCTTCGGTTGCCGGAGCCACACGCGCCATTAGCTCAATTGGCAGAGCAGCTGACTCTTAATCAGCGGGTTCGGGGTTCGAGTCCCTGATGGCGTACGACCCGAGAGCCCTGGTGGGCGGCCGTGCCCGGCCCCGCCGGGGCTCCGTTGTGTCCGGAGCCGGTCAGCCGCCGAGCACCGGGCCGGTCAGGCCGGCCACGGGCCAGCCGACGCCGGCGCCGCGGCCCGCTTGCCACCGCCCTTGGTGAACTTCACATAGCGCCAGGCGCTGTTGCGCGCGCGGTTCTCGCGGTCGCCGCGCCATTCGCCGCGCATCCGAACCGGGATCCCGGCCAGCCCCTTGCCTGGCAGGTAGACCTTCGCCCAGCTCCCCTGCGCCAGGTGGACGCACGGCGTCGTCGCCGGGTAGGCCCAGCGTCCCCCGACCCGGAACTGCGCTCGGAAGTACAGGCAGTCGCCCGCGTGGTTGGGGCTCACCGTGGTCCGCATCCACGCGGTCTTGCTGGCGCGGAACAGGTTGTACTTGCCCGACCTGCCCGGGTACTTCTGCACCGCGGAGACCACCTTGGCGGAGACGGTCACGGTCTTGCTCGCCTGCCGGTCCGGGAACTGGCCCTGCCCGTCGAACCTGGCCGTGAAGACGGTACGCCGCTGCACCGGCACCTTCACCGACAGCCGACCGTCGAGGTCCACCTCGGCGGTGGTGACCAGCTGCTCCGGCTTGCCGAGTGGGGTGGCGTAGAGCGAGACGGTCCGCAGCGGCGAGTCTGCGGACAGGGTCGCCGTGACCACCGCCCGCTGGCCGAACCGGTAGGCCTTCTTGTCCGTGGCGACCCGCAGCGACGGCGGCAGCACCGCCGGGGGGTTGTCGGCGTGCCAGGCCAGCGAGCCGAACAGCGCGGCGGACCCGCCCTCGCAGTGCTGCTCGAACGTCACGGCGAGCTTGGTCAGGGTGCCCTCCGGGTCCCAGTCGATCTCGTGGATGGTGAAGCTCCCGGTCAGCGTGTTGCAGGCACGCCCGTCGCCGAAGACGCTCAGGCCCGGAACGCTCGGGTCGTTGAAGGGGTAGCGCGTGGCGCCGGTGAACGTCGCGCCGGGTTCCAGGGCGTGGCGTCGTCGGCCTCGAAGTTCGCCGAGAACCACGTGCTGCCGTCCACGTTCATGCTGACCGCCTGCGGCGTCCCGCGAGCACTGATCGTGGAGTTCGCCGGGGTGAAGGACCACTCCTTCCCCCCGCTGATGGAGTCGTTGCGGCCCCCGCCGGAGCCGAAGATCGCGATGCCCGGGTGCCCGTTGGCGCGGTCCTCGCGCGCCCCTGCCTGTGGGCTCTGGCTTGCGGTTCGAACACTTGTTCTGATAGTATCCAGCCTATGACTGCGGTTGTCGATCTCCATCCCGACGCCGGGCACCCGGCGTGGGCGCTGGTGACCGAGCTGCACACGCTGCTGGACGAGCGCGGGGGGTCGGTCTCCGAGCCGCTGGCCTCGGGGGAGTACGCCGGGTTGGTCGCCGAGGTCGACCGGGCGGTCCGGCGGCTGGAGGCGGTGAAGCTGCGGCTGGTCGCGGCCGCCGACCAGGCCCACGTGGGCGCGTTGAGTGGGATGTCGGGCACCGGGGCCTGGCTGGCCAAGCAGACCCGCACCCCCGGCGCCGCCGCGGCCGGCCAGGTGGCTCTCGCCACCATCCTGGAGTCGCTGCCCGAGACCGGCGCGGCGCTGGACGCCGGCGAGGTCTCCCCCGAGCACGCGTCGGTGATCGCGACCACCACCCGCCGCCTCCCCGACACCCTGACCGGCGAGCAGCGCGCCCAGGTGGAGGCCCGACTGGTCGCCCACGCCCGGACCCTCGACCCCGTCGCGCTGCGCAAGAAGGCCCGCCGCGCCCTCGACGACATCACCACCCGGGCCGAGGCCGACCGCCACCACGACACCGTGCTGCGGGAGGAGGAAGCCAGAGCGTGGGCCAAGACCCGACTGGTCCTCCACGACAACACCGACGGCACCCTCACCGGCCACTTCACCGTCCCCACCCTCGCCGGCGCCATCCTCAAGAAGGTCATCCAGCAGCTCGCCTCCCCCCGCCGCGCCCGGCTCGGCGCCACCGACGCCCACACCGGCCCCCAGCCCGAGCGCGACGGCTCGACAACCTTCGACTGGCCCCGCCGCCACGGCCAGGCCTTCACCGAGCTCCTCGAACACCTCCCCACCGACCGGCTCCACCACAAGACCGCCGCCACCGTCGTGATCCGCCTCGACCACGACCAGCTGCTCACCGACCTGCGCGGCGCCGGCCTCGACACCGGCGACGAAATCAGCGCCGCCCAGGCCCGCCGGATCGCCTGCAACGCCGGGATCCTCCCCGCCGTCCTGTCCGGCACCTCCCTCCCCCTCGACCTCGGCCGCCAACAACGCTTCTACACCGAGCCGCAGCGCGTCGCCCTCGCCGCCGTGCACGACACCTGCGCCGCCGACGGCTGCGACCGCCCCTACGCCTGGTGCGACCTCCACCACGAAGACCCCTGGACCCACGGCGGCCACACCGACCTCGACAAAGCCATCCCCCTCTGCGGCTTCCACCACCACCGCATCCACGACCCCACCTACTGGCACCGGATCCACCCCGACCGCACCCTCACCTTCCACCGACGGACGTGACCAGCACATCGCCCCAGCCCTGCGGTGGCGCTCAGCGCAGGAGCCCGCGCACGCCCTCGAGCAGGCGGTCCACGTCGTCGTCCGTGACGTACGCCGCAACCCCGGCGCGCACCGCCGACGCCACCCCTAAGGCCGCCATTGCCTCGACCGCGTAGTAGGTGCCGTCCCACACCGCGACCCGCTGCTCGGCCAGGGCGAGGGCGACCTCGCGCGGCGTCCGGCCCTCGACCGTGAACGCGAGCGTGGGTGCGCGGTCCGTCAGGTCGTGGGGGCCGAGCACTCTCACCCGGTCCAGGTCCAGCAGCCCGTCCAGCAGCCTGGCGAACACCCGCCGCTCGTATGCCGCGATCCGCTCCAGCCCGACCTCGAGCAGGAAGCCGGCGGCCGCCTCGACCGCGGCCAGGCTCTCGTAGGCGGGCGTCCCCAGCATGAACCGCTCACCCCCCGTGTCCGGCGCCGGCCGGACCTTGTACGCCGGCAGCGCCTCCAGCAGATCGTCGGCCACCCAGGTGATGCCGGTGACCAGCCCGACCATCCGGTCGGCGACCCGCCCGAAGGGCGGTCTGAGGTACTTGTCGAAGTACTCCGTCGCCCGCTGTCCCGAGCAGCGTGAACTCGCCGGTCAGCCGGCAGCAGGCATCGATGGCGGCGGCCAGGTCGGGCTCAGCCACAGAGTCGGTCATGGCGGTGAGGCTAGCGGGCCACGGTCGTGTCGGATGACCCGGTGGGGGTCAGCCGCAGCACCACCCGGCCGCCAGGCGGGTCGACCCGGTACGCCAGCCATGCCCGCACCCTGGCACGTCACCCCGGGGTTGAGCTCAACCCCGCGTGCGCGCCGCCGCCGTCAACGGCGTGGCCGGCGGGACTGGAGTGACCGAAGGCGACCATGCGGTCGTCGGTGTGGAAGAGCTCGGCGCAGGTGGTGAGCGTGATCAGGCGCTTGGCGTGCGGCGGCGGCTGCGGCCCACCTCCCGGGTTCACCGGGCGCGGGTCCAGGACCCACACGTCGGTGAAGGGGATGACCAGGTCGTCGCCCCCGGTGTCCAGCACGTAGCTGTAGACCCACTGCCGGGTCTCCACGACGATCTCGTCGCCGGGCTGCAGCTCCGGCATCCGGCGCAGCGGCTCGCCGTGGTGATGCGGTGCCCGGCCAGGGCGAAGTTGCCCTTCGCCCCAGGACCGACGGTCTGCACGAAGTGCCCGGAAGCCGGAGGCGAGTGCGTCGTCCTCCACGCCCCGAGCACCGGGATCGCGTAGTCCTCGCCGAACCGCGGGATCTTGACGACGTACGCCGCCGTCCCGGCTGGGACCTCGACTCGTCCCGCCCGAGCTCCCAGCCGGCCACGATCTCTTCGACGGCCGCGGCCTGCTTGCGCTCTGACACCCAGGTCGTCCCCACATCTCCCAGCCGATCCAGCGGCAGCGCCAGCCGCCGGAGGATCAGCACCAGGCCGGCCGCGACGAAGGAAGCGCGCCGACCGGTGCGCCGACTTCGGCCGCGTGCCCCTGGGCCGGCTGGGCCCTCCGACGTGGCGGCCCCGCCGCTGGTCATGTGCTGCTGGTCATCTGCTGGTCGTCTCCCCGTTACCGTGGGCGCATGCGCGCCGAACGCCTGCGCGGCATCCGCGCCGACCATCTTCTCCAGAGATGTCGGCGCTGGCCGTGCGCACGGGAGCGGTCAACCTCGGCCAGGGCTTCCCCGACACCGACGGACCTGCGTCGGTGATCGCGCCCGAGCGGTGGCCGCTCTCGAGGGTGGCGCCAACCAGTACGCCCCCGGCGTCGGTGTCCCTGCGCTGCGCCGCGCCGTCGCCGCGCACCAGCAGCGGCACTACGGGATCGAGCTTGACCCGGACCGGCAGGTGGTCGTCACGACCGGCTGCACCGAGGCCATCGCGGCCATCCTCGGCCTGGTGGACCCCGGCGACGAGGTGGTCGTGCTGGAGCCCTACTACGACTCCATGTCGCGGTGCTGCAGATGGCGGGCGCCGTCCGCCGGCCGGTCACACTGCGCTCCCCCGACTTCCGGCCTCGATGTCGACGCCCTGGCCGCCGTGGTGGGGCCGCGGACCCGCTTCGTGCTGCTCAACAGCCCCACAACCCGACCGGCACCGTGCTCAGCCCCGAGGAGCTGGCAGCCCGTCGCGCGCGTGGCGATCGAGCACGACCCTGGTCGTCATCACCGACGAGGTCTACGAGCACTCACCTTCGACGGCGCACAGCACATGCCCGCGACGCTGCCCGGCATGGCCGAGCGCACCCTGACGCTGTCCAGCGTGGGCAAGTCGTACTCCCTCACCGGCTGGAAGGTCGGCTGGGCCACGGCCCGGCCGACCTGGTCGAGGCCATGCTCGCCGCAAGCAGTGGCTCACGTTCGCCTCGGGCGCGCCGCTCCAGCCGGCCGTCGCCTTCGCGCTCGACGAGGAGCCCGACTTCCCCCGTGCACTAGCGGCCGACCTGCAGCAGCGTCGAGACCTGCTGTGCGCGGGCCACCGCGGCCGGTCTGCCACCGGCCGCCCAGCACCTATTTCGCCACCACCGACATCGGCGCGCTCGGCTGGGCCGACGGCCGCGATTCTGCCTCGCGCTGCCCGAGCGCGCCGGCGTGATCGCCATCCCGGCCAGGTCTTCTACGACGACGACGCGGCCGGGCGGCAGCTGGTCCGCTGGGCGTTCTGCAAGGACCGCGACGTCCTCGAGGAGGGCCTGCGACGGCTCGCGTCGGCCGACCTGGCCCGCTGAGCCCGCGGCAGGCCGACGCGGCCGCCCCGGCCGGTCAGTACGCCGTCAGCCCCGGGACGGCCGGTTGGGAGTCGCGGCGGGAGTACCACTCGTTGGCGCCCCCGACGAACAGCAGCACGATCGTGGCGATCGAGGCGATCAGCCACAGCGCGGAGAACCCCGACATGATCGCCAGCAGCGAGAACATCGCCACCACCACCGACGACACCACCAGCATGATCCGCGCCACCTGCGAGCGGCGCAGCGCGAGAGCGCCCAGCAGGATGCCCGCCAGCGACCAGACCAGACCGATCACGAGCACCGCCACGACGATGCTGTAGAGGGAGTCGCCCGAGATCCCGGCCGTATCCATCTCCGGGCTGTCCTCCACGGAGGCGAGGAAGTCGCTCTTGGCGACGAACACGGCCACCAGGCCGAAGCCGAACAGGATGGCCGTGAGCACCGAGCTGACGATGGCCACCAGGCACGCGGCGAGGACTGTGCCCGGCCGCTTGTCGCTGCGCGCCGGGCTTGCGTAGCCGGTGCCGTAGGCCGGGCTCGCCTGGGCCGAGCTGGCGTAGTAGGCCGAGCTGGAGTAGCCGGGTGCGCCGTACGGCGGGGGCTGGCTGTCGGGTGAGGGCTGGCCGGCAGGCGCCTGGCCGTACGGGTTCTGGCCGTACGGGTTCTGGCCGTACGGGTTCTGGCCGTACGGGTTCTGACCCGGGTCCGGGGTCTGCTCGGTCATGCGCCTATTGCACCACGCAGGACTGCCCGACCGGTGCGGGTCTCGACGACTCGTGCCGTCACGGCCGGCGCAGGAACCATGCCCGCACCTCGGGTCGCACGAGGAGTCCGGCGGCGATCGAGGCCGCCCCGAACGGCAGCAGCATCACGACCGAGCCGAGGGTTCCGAGCAGCAGCACGGCCGCCGACGACAGGCACACCACGAGCAGGCCGGTGCCCGCCCAGCGCACCCGGGCGATCGCCAGGGCCGCCATGACCAGGCCCGCGAGCGACCAGGCGACGAGGACGGCCCCCACGATCCAGAAGGCCCTGGTCAGCCAGGTGTCGCCGATCCCCTGAGCGGCGAGGTCCGGAGCCTGCCGGTGCACCTCGGCCAGGACCGCCGAGGGGTCGATGGCGACCACCAGCAGCGTGGTCGCACCCATGACCAGTCCCAGTCCGGCGAACACCCAGGTCAGCGTGCACGCCCACAGCACCGGCACGGGGACTCCGCGGGCCTGCTCCGGGGCGGCGGCTGCGGGGTGCTCCCTGGGCAGCGCCTGCACTCCGGGTGAGGCGATGCCGTGCCTGGGCGCCGCGTCGGGGCGCCACCGGCCGTTGAACCAGTCGCGCGCCGGCTGCAGCCACAGCGTGACGACCGCCGTCGCGATCACCGCGGGCAGGAAGCCGCCGATGAAGAGGCCCGCGAGCAGCAGGGGGACGGCGAGGACGGTCGCGGCGACGCGCGCACCGCGATGCCGGCGGAGCACGAACCACCCGAGGATGGCCAGCGCGGCCGCGCTGCCGCCGGCCACCAGCGTGGCCCAGCGGCGCAGGGCGATCATGTCGTAGACGTCCAGGCCCAAGGAGTCGGCGGGGGGCCGCGACAGCGCCTGCTCGATCGCTCGGCGAGTGTCCAGGCTGTGCAGGCTGTCCATGATCTCGAAGCCCGTGAGGACGAGCACGACGGAGGCGATCACGAGCATCCAGCCCGCGACCGTCACCTGGGGCGGCCGCGGCCGCGCTGTGGTCGTACTCATCGCACCAAGTCCACCACAGGGCCGGTCACGCCACCGGCAAAGCCCGAGAATCGCCGCGCCGCCTGGCGGGCTCAGCCCGTCTCGGCATCGCCAGGCGCAGGCTCGGCCTCACCAGCCAGGACGAGCTCCACGTCGCGCTCCTCCAGCAGCGCGCGCGCCGGCCGAGGCAGCCCCGGGTCGGTGATGACGACCGATGCGGCGCTCAGGTCGGCCATGGAGCTCAGCCCGATCACACCCCACTTGGTCGAGTCGGCGAGCACCACCAGCCGGCGGGCGCTCCTGATCATCGCCCGGTTGGTCTCGGCCTCCAGCAGATTGGGCGTGCTGAAGCCGGCCTCGGCATCCATGCCGTGCACCCCCATGAAGAACGCGTCCAGGTGCAGCCCGCTCATGGCCGCGATCGCCAGCGGCCCGACGAGCGCGTCGGACGGCGTGCGTAGCCCGCCCGTCAACAGCACCGACACGCTGTCGGGGGCCTCCTGGTAGAGCACGTCGGCCACCCAGACCGAGTTGGTGACCACGGTCAGGTTCGGCACCTCCACCAGGTGCCGGGCGAACGCGTGCGTGGTCGTGCCGGCCGACACGGCGATCGCGGAGCCGGGCCGCACCAGCTCGGCCGCCCGGCGCGCGATGGCGGCCTTCTCGGAGCGCTGTCGCGCCGACTTCACCTCGAAGCCGGGCTCGGCCGTCGACGGCTCCACCACGGCGATGGCCCCACCGTGGACCTTCTCGAGCAGCCCCTCCCGGTCCAGGGCGATCAGATCCCTGCGGATGGTCATGTCGGAGACACCGAGCAGCCGCACCAGGTCGCTCACCTTGACGGTGCCCCGGTCGGCGAGGGCCGAGAGGATCTCCGAGCGTCGTTGGGCCGCCAGCATCACGCCTCCCGCACCACGGCGACGCCGCCGGCCGGCACGACCAGACGCCCGGCGACCGGCGCGTCCGAGACCAGCTCGTGCCCCGCGACCTCGGCCGTGGCCTCCGTCGTGCCGTGGTTGACGAGGAACACCCAGGACCGTCCGTCTGCGGCGGCCCGCCGGGTGACCTCGAGATCGGAGCTGTCGCGCACCACGACCGGGTGAATGCCGGCCTCCTCCACCAGTCGACGTACCAACCGAGTCATGCCGTCGGGGTCGAGCCGGGTGGCGAGATACCACGCCGCGCCTTCGCCCACCCCGCGGCGGGTGATCGCCGGGACTCCGGGCACCGGCCCGTCGACGTACGTCGCGACCGCCTCCGCGGTGGTGAGCGCAAGATCCTCCGCCCAGACCCGCCCGGTGCCGGCCCCCCCCAGGTTGACCGTCTCGCCGGCCCGCAGCGGCGTGAACTCCTCCACCCGGACCCCGAGCAGCTCGCGGAAGGCACCGGGATAGCCGCCCAGCCGGATGTGGTCGTGCAGGTCGACGATCCCGCTGAAGTAGGTGACCAGGACAGTGGCGCCGGACCATGCCCGCTCGGCCAGCCGGCCGGCGAGCCCGTCGGAGACGGCGTACAGCGTGGGGACGACGATGAGGTCGTAGCGGCTCAGGTCGTGATCGGGGTGGACGACGTCGACCCCGACGCCGAGATCGGTCAGCGCGGCGTGCATGTCGTGTCCCACGTCGTGGTAGCGCACGTCGATGCTGGGGTGGGAGTCCAGCTCGCAGGCCCACCATGCCTCCCAGTCGTAGAGCAGAGCGACCCGGTTGTCCGCGCCGCTGCCGGCCACCTCCGCCACGGCCGCCAACGTCGCGCCCAGGTCAACGACCTCACGCCAGAGCCGGGAGTCGGTGCCGGCGTGCGGCACCAGCGCGGAGTGGAACTTCTCCGCGCCCGCCCGGGAAGCCCGCCACTGGAAGAACAAGATGCCGTCCGCGCCGCGCGCGAGGTGCTGCAGGCTGGCCCGCTTCAGCTCACCGGGCCGCTTCGCGATGTAGCGCGGCTGCCAGTTCACCGCGCTGGTGGACTGCTCCATGAGCAGCCAGGGCCGGCCCCTGGCCACGCCGCGCACCAGGTCGCTGGCGAAGGCCAGCTCCCGGTGCGACTCCGGGTCGGCCGCCGTCATGTAGTGGTCGTTGGACACCACGTCGACGGCATCGGCCCACGCGAAGTAGTCCATGTTCCTCTGGTGGTCCATCACCATGAAGTTGGTCGTCACCGGGACCCCCGGCGACAGCTCGTGCAGGAGATCGCGCTCGGCGACGAAGTTGGCGAGCAGCTGGTCGGAGCTGAACCGGTGGAAGTCCAGCTGCTGAGTGGGGTTGGGGAAGGTCGGCGCGGAGCGCGGCGGCAGCACCTGGTCGAACGAGGTGTAGCGCTGCGACCAGAACGCCGTCCCCCAAGCGTCGTTGAGCCGGTCGATGTCGGCGTACCGCTCGGTGAGCCACCGTCGGAACGCCGCAGCGCTCACGTCGCAGTAGCACAGCGCGTTGTGACAGCCCAGCTCGTTGCTGACGTGCCAGAGCGCCAGCGAGGGATGGGCGGCATACCGCTCGGCCATCGCCCGACACAGTCCGAGCGCGTGCTCGGCGAAGACCGGCGAGCTGGGGCAGTACGACTGCCGCCCGCCGGGCCACAGCGTGGTGCCGTCGGCGGTCACCGGCAGGATCTCGGGATGCCGGCTGGTCAGCCATGGCGGAGGGGAGGCGGTGGCCGTCGCCAGGTCGACGCGGATGCCGCCGGCGTGCAGCCGGTCGAGCACGTCGTCCAGCCAACCGAACTCGAAGCGTCCTGGCTCCGGCTCCAGCAGCGCCCAGGAGAACACGCCGACGGTGACCAGGTTCAGGCCGGCCTCGTGCATCAGCCGGACGTCGTCCTCCTGCACCGGCAGGGGCCACTGCTCGGGGTTGTAGTCGCCCCCGTAGCTCAGCGGTGGCAGAGGGGAGGGCATGCTGCCCTGGTACACCCGAGGCCCACCAACCGTCAACAGTTCCGAACACTCTGACGACGGATTCTGTTGGTTTCAGTTTGATTTCACCGGCGCCTTCCCTTGACAAGCGCACAGGAACGCCCCAAGGATGCTAGATGTCCTGTTCGAAACTGTGGACCCCGGAGGACCCCATGAACCGCCGCAACCAGCAGACCCGCTCCGGTCTGATCATCCCTCCCTCCGCGCAGGTGACCATGGCCGCCACCCGACGCAGCTTCCTGCGCAACGCGGCCCTCGGGGGCGCTCTGCTCGCGACCCCGGGCCTGCTCGCCGCCTGCGGGAACGACTCGGGCGGCGGCAGTGGCGGCGGGGGCGGCGGCGGGCCGGTCAGCTTCGGCGTGAACGAGGCCAAGGGCTCCGGCCCGGCGAATGAGCGGATGGCCGGCTTCGCCGCCGCGTACACCAAGAAGACCGGCATCGAGGTCAACGCCAACTACGTCGACCACAACACCTTCCAGGAGAGCATCAACACCTACCTGCAGGGCTCGCCGGACGACGTGTTCACGTGGTTCGCCGGCTTCCGCATGCAGCAGTTCGCCGAGGACGGTCTGCTCGGCGACATCAGCGACGTCTGGCCGATCGACGGGATGGGAGACGCCTTCAAGCAGGCCTCGACCTCCACCGACGGCAAGCAGTACCTCGTGCCCTACGACTACTACCCGTGGGCGGTCTTCTACAAGAAGTCGGTGTTCGAGGAGAACAACTTCACGGTGCCGACGACCTACGACGACTTCATCGCCCTCATGGACGACATGAAGGGCAAGGGCATCACGCCGTTCGCCTTCGGCGACAAGGACGGCTGGCCCGCCATGGGCACCTTCGACATCCTCAACATGCGCATCAACGGCTTCGACTTCCACATGAGCCTGATGGCCGGCAAGGAGGCCTGGGACGGCGCCGAGGTCAAGAAGGTCTTCGAGACGTGGCGCGACCTGCTGCCCTACCACCAGGAGGACCCGCTCGGCCGCACCTGGCAGGAGGCCGCCACCTCGATGGCCAACGGCGAGGCCGCGATGTACCTGCTCGGCACGTTCGTGGGGGACGCCATCCCGGACGTGATCGACGACCTGGACTTCTTCACCTACCCCGAGCTCGACGCGAGCATCGGCTCCGACGCACTCGACGCCCCGATCGACGGCTTCTGCCTGTCGGCGGCCGCGAAGAACCCCGACGGCGGCAAGGAGATGCTCAAGTACTTCGGGACCGCGGAGGCGCAGGACGCCGCCAACAAGGCTGCGGAGGCACCGATGATCGCGGCGAACGCCAACGCCGACACCTCGATCTACTCGGCGCTCCAGGTGAAGTCGGCGGAGGTGGTCGGCGCGGCCGCGCACATCGCGCAGTTCCTCGACCGCGACACCGACACCAACTTCGCCTCGACGGTGATGATCCCGTCGTTGCAGACTTTCCTGAAGAGCCCCGACGACATCGACGGGCTGACCAAGAGCATCCAGGAGCAGAAGGTCTCCATCCTCGGAAGCTGACCGGTTGACGGTGCGGAGGAGCCGATGAGCGCAACCCGGACTTCGAAGACCGACGAGCGCACGTCGGCTCCCCGGCCACCAGGAGACGCCGTCGGGTGAGCGACCGGCTGGTCGTCACGCTGATGGTGGTCGTCCCCGCGCTGCTGGTGCTGTGGCTGGTGTGGCTGCCCGCGCTCGCGTCGGTGGTCATGTCCTTCGGCACCTGGAACGGCATCGGGGGCGTGGACCGAATCCAGTGGGTCGGGGTCCAGAACTACCACGACATCACCACGATCTACCCGCCGTTCTGGCCGGCCATCCGGCACAACCTGATCTGGCTGGCCTTCCTGTTCGTGCTGCCGACGCTGCTCGGGATCCTCCTGGCCGTCGTGCTCGACCGCGAGATGCGGGGGTCGCGCTTCTACCAGACCGCGTTCTACCTTCCGGTCGTCCTGTCCTTGGCCCTCATCGGCTTCATCTGGCAGCTGTTCTCTCCCGGGACCAAGGCCTGCTGAACGCCGTGTTCTACGACAAGATGCACCTTTTGGACAGTCGGGTGGACTGGTACGGCGACCCGAGCATCAACCTGTGGTCGGTCCTGGTCGCCACCGCCTGGCGGCACACCGGCTACATCATGCTGCTCTACCTCGCCGGCCTGAAGAGCGTCGACCACACCCTGCGCGAGGCGGCCGCGGTGGACGGCGCCAATGAGACGCAGACCTTCTTCAAGGTGGTCTTCCCGGTGATGCGGCCGATCAACATGATCGTCCTGGTCATCGTGGTCATCGAGTCACTGCGGGCCTTCGACCTGGTGTGGGTCATCAACAAGGGCCGCACCGGGCTGGAGCTGATCAGTGCCCTGGTCAGCCAGAACGTCATCGGCGAGGCGACCCGCTACGGCTTCGGATCGGCCCTCGCGGTGATCATGATGGTGATCTCGTCGGTCTTCATCGCGCTCTACCTGCGGATCGTGTTCAAGGAGGACCGGCCATGAGCGACGACCTGCCCACCGTCCCGGTCGCCTACCCCCAGCGGCCGACCGCACCACCGGCCCCCAGCTCGCCGCCCCAGCGGATCGAGGGCGGCGTGATGAACCGCCGCCGCGGCACGGTCGCCACCGTGGCCATGGCGGTGCTGTCGGTGGTCTGGCTGTTCCCGCTCATCTGGGCCGTGATCAACTCCTTCCGCGACTACAACTACACCCAGCGCAACGGCTACCTGTCCTTCGGCGGCTGGACCATGCACAACTACCAGCAGGCCTGGGAGCAAGGGCAGTTCGGGCTGCACTTTCGCAACTCGCTCATCATCACCGTCCCAGCGGTGCTGCTCACCCTGTTCCTCGCCTCGCTGGTGGCGTTCGTGCTGGCGCGCTTCACGTTCAAGTTCAACCTGACGCTGCTGGCGTTCTTCCTGGCGGCCAACCTGCTGCCCCCGCAGGCACTTCTGATCCCGGTCTTCAAGATGTTCCGCGAGATCCCGCTGCCCTATGCCCTCAGCGACAGCGGCACCATGCTCAACAGCTACTGGGGGCTGATCCTGGTCAACGTCGCCTTCCAGCTGGGCTTCTGCACCTTCGTGCTCAGCAACTACATGAAGACCATCCCGCACGAGATCTACGAGTCCGCCGAGCTGGACGGCGCGAGCGTGTGGCGGCAGTACTGGCAGCTCACCATGCCGCTGGTGCGGCCGGCGCTCGCCGCCCTGGCCACTCTCGAGGTCACCTGGATCTACAACGAGTTCTTCTGGGCCACGGTGCTGCTCTCGCGAGGTGACAAGTTCCCCATCACGAGCGCCCTCAACAACCTGCGGGGGCAGTTCTTCAGCGACACCAACCTGGTGGCCGCCGGCTCGGTCATGGTGGCCCTGCCGGTGCTGATCGTCTTCTTCGTGCTGCAGAAGCAGTTCGTCTCCGGCCTGACCCTGGGCTCCACCAAGGGCTGAGCCCTCGACCCGTCCCGGGCCGCCCGGGTCAGGGACCAAGGGATCAGGACCGGGGGGTCAGCGTGAGCGCCTCGCCACCGTCGGCGATCTCGACGGCCACCTCGCCGCCGTCCTCGACCTCGCCGCTGATGAGCAGCCGCGCCATCGGGTCGCCGATGGAGGTCTGGATCAACCGCCGCAGCGGGCGGGCGCCGTACGCCGGGTCGTAGCCCTTGTCGGCCAGCCAGGTGCGGACGCCGTCGCTGACCGTGATGGTGATCCTCCGGACCGCGAGCCGCTTCTCCAGCAGGTGCAGCTGGAGGTCGACGACCTTGGCCAGCTCGTCCTTGCTGAGGGCGTCGAAGACGACGATCTCGTCGAGCCGGTTCAAGAACTCCGGCTTGAACGCCTGCCGCACCGCCGCCAGCACGGACTCGTGCTTCTTCTCGGCGTCCAGCGTCGGATCGACCAGGAACGTCGAGCCCAGGTTGCTGGTCAGGATCAGCACGGTGTTGCGGAAGTCGACCGTGCGGCCCTGGCCGTCGGTCAGCCGGCCGTCGTCGAGCACCTGCAGCAGGATGTCGAAGACCTCGGGGTGGGCCTTCTCGACCTCGTCGAGCAGGACCACGGAGTAGGGCCGGCGCCGGACGGCCTCGGTGAGCTGGCCGCCCTCCTCGTAGCCGACGTAGCCGGGGGGCGCGCCGACCAGTCGGGCCACCGAGTGCTTCTCGGAGTACTCGCTCATGTCGATGCGCACGATCGCCCGCTCGTCGTCGAAGAGGAAGTCCGCGAGCGACTTGGCCAGCTCGGTCTTGCCGGTGCCGGTCGGGCCCAGGAAGAGGAAGGAGCCAGTCGGCCGATTGGGGTCGGCGATGCCGGCCCGAGAGCGGCGGACCGCATCGCTCACGGCGTTGACGGCGGCGCGCTGGCCGATCAGCCGCTCGCCGATGACGTCCTCCATCTTCAAGAGCTTGGCGGTCTCGCCCTCCAGCAGGCGGCCCGTCGGGATGCCGGTCCAGGCCTCCACGACGTCGGCGACCTGCTCGGCGCCGACCTCCTCGCCGACCAGCGGCTCCTGATCGACCGCCTCGGCCTTCTCGACCGCCTTGATCTGCTCCTCGAGCTCGGGGATCTTGCCGTAGTTGATCTCGCTGGCGGCCTCGAGGTTGCCCTCGCGCAGCAGCCGATCGGCCTCGATACGCAGCGCGTCGAGCTGGCGCCGCAGCTCGCCCTCGCCCTGGAGCTGGTCCTTCTCCCGCGCCCAGCGCAGCTCGAGACCGCGCAGCGCCTCCTGCTTGTCGGCGAGGTCGGCGCGAAGCCTGTCCAGCCGCTCCGCCGAGGCCTCGTCGGTCTCCTTGGCGAGCGCGAACTCCTCCATCGTCAGCCGGTCGACCTGGCGGCGCAGCTGGTCGATCTCCTCCGGTGAGGACTCGATCTCCATGCGCAGCCTGGAGGCGGCCTCGTCGATCAGGTCGATGGCCTTGTCCGGCAGCTGGCGGCCGGTGATGTAGCGGTCGGACAGGTGGCCGCCGCCACCAGGGCCGCATCGGTGATGCGCACGCCGTGATGGGCTTCGTACTTCTCCTGGATACCGCGCAGGATCTGGATGGTGTCCTCGACGCTCGGCTCGGCGACGAAGATCTGCTGGAACCGGCGCTCCAGGGCGGATCCTTCTCGATCCGCTCGCGGTACTCGTCGAGGGTCGTTGCGCCGATCATGTGCAGCTCGCCGCGCGCGAGCATCGGCTTGAGCATGTTGCCGGCGTCCATCGAAGAGTCGCCACCGGCGCCCGCACCGACCACCGTGTGCAGCTCGTCGATGAACGTGATGACCTGGCCGCCGGCGTCCTTGATCTCCTCGAGCACCGCCTTGAGCCGCTCCTCGAACTCGCCTCGGTACTTCGCCCCGGCCACCATCGCGGCCAGGTCGAGCGAGAGCACGCGCCGTCCCTTGAGGGAGTCGGGGACATCACCTGCGACGACCCGCTGGGCGAGCCCCTCGACGACGGCGGTCTTGCCGACGCCGGGCTCGCCGATGAGGACCGGGTTGTTCTTCGTGCGCCGCGACAGCACCTGCACGACGCGGCGGATCTCGGCGTCGCGGCCGATGACCGGGTCCAGGCGGCCCTCCTCGGCGGCCTGGGTGAGGTCGACGGAGTACTTCTCGAGCGCCTCGTACGACGACTCCGCGTCCTGGCTGGTGACCCGGCGGTTGCCGCGCACGGCGGTGAGGCCGTCGCGCAGGCCGTCGGCGCTCAACCCCGCCTCGCTGAGCAGTGACCTGGCCGACGACTCCACCGTCGCGAGGGAGATGAGCAGGTGCTCGGTGGCGACGTAGTCGTCCTTCATCGAGCCGGCCAGCTCGATCGCTCCGGCGAGCACCCGGGTGAGGGCGGCGGAGGCGCCCGGCTGCTGGACGGTTCCGCCGCTCGCCCGCGGCAGGGCGGCCGCAGCGGCGTCGGCCTTCGCGGTCAGCACGCCCGCGTCCACCCCAGCCTTGGTGACCAGGGTGCGGGCGGTGCCGTCCTCCTGGCGCAGCAGCGCCACGAGCAGGTGGATCGGCTCGGTGGCGGAGTTGCCCGCGGTGGTCGCCCCGAGCTGGGCTGCCTCGATGGCCTCCCGACTGCGGGTGGTGAACTTCTCGGCTCCGAACTGGCTCATTCCGTCCCTCGTGTGTCCTGTGGTCCCGTGCGGCTACCAGTGTGGTCGCCATGCATTTCAACGCGCCAGAAGTTGAGTCTGTTCCACTCAACTCCTGGGCCTGGCAGGGCAGGTGTGTTCCACGTGACGCCGCCGGCTCTGCCGCCCGCACCCGCCCAGCAGCATGCTGGAGATGACGGGTCGCTGCGCTCGGGCGCAGCTGGGCAAGTAGAGGAGGAAGACATGCGACCCCTCAGGAGCATTCTCTCCGCGCTGGCCGTCGGCCTCATGCTGGTGGTCAGTCTCGACTATCTGACCTACGCCGCCACGGGATCGGGTCGTTCTCCTTCACCGTGCCGAACGTCTCGGCCGGCAGCTACCTGATGACCTTCGACGGGTGGATCTACGGGCCGAGCGGAATCGACCTGAACTGCGGGATCAGCAGCGGGCACCTGTGGCAGCGCGTCAACGCCACGTCCGGCAACACCTACTACCCGATGAGCACGTCGGGTGTGGTGACCTTGGCCACCGACGGCAGCGTGGTCGTCAACTGCTACTCCGACGTGGGTTCGGGCACGTGGTCCGACTACCGGGACATCCAGATCACGCTCACCGAGATCACCACGCCCACCGTGGTGCTGAAGGGGAAGGCCGAGCGCTCTCCCCAGAGTCGGCCCACGCGGTAGGTCCGCGGAGGAGAACCGTCGTCCGCGCGGGCGGGTAGCCGTGGCTGCTCGCCCGTCGGGCGGTTCACCGGGAGCCTCGCCGCCACACCACGATGGCCCGGCTCGGCCCGTCGGGCGTGCGCGGCGCGCAGCACCGGCAGCGTGTTGCCGGCCGGCGGCGCCTGCACACGCCGACCGGCGAGTGCCTGGCGCAGGGCTTCGAGCGCCCCCTCGAGCTCGGCCTGGAGCTCGGTGTTGCGCAGCTGCAGGGCCTCGACCTGGTTCTGCAGCTGGAGGATCCGCCGCACGCCCTCGATGCCGATGCCGGACGCCGTGAGGTCGGCGATGGTGCGCAGCAGCTCGATGTCGCTGTGGGAGTAGCGCCGGCCGCCCCCGCCGGTGCGGCCCGGGGTGATCAGCCCCAGGCGCTCGTAGGAGCGCAGCGTCTGGGGGTGCAGCCCGGTGAGCTCGGCGGCCACGCTGATGACGTAGACGGCGGCGTCCCGGGGGCGGGGTGCTGGAGCTCATCACGCCCCCTGACCGGCGTCGTCGAAGAAGCCGCTGCGCGGAAGCTTGCCGGCCATCGCGGACCGGTAGGCCTCGACGGCCTCCCGCGTGGCCGGGTCGAGGACGGCGGGCACCTGCACCTCGACGGATGCGAGGAGGTCGCCGCGCGAGCCGTCCTTGCGCACCGGCCCCTTGCCGCGCACCCGGAAGGTGCGCCCGTTGGGGGTGCCGGCCGGGATCTTGAGCGTCACCGGGGCACCGCCCAGCGTCGGCACCTTGACCTCCGCGCCGAGCGCTGCCTCGTCGAAGGACACGGGCACGGCGAGCGTGAGGTTGTCGCCCTTGCGCCCGAACAGGCGGTGCGGGGTGACCTTGACCGTGACGTACAGGTCGCCGGATGGGCCGCCGTTCTCGCCCGCCGCGCCCTTGCCGCGCAGCCGGATCCGCTGGCCGTCCTTCACCCCGGCGGGAATCCGCGCCTGGATGCTGCGCGCCGACATGCCGCGCCCGCTGCCGTGACAGGTCGGACACGGCTCGTCGTACAGCAGCTGCCGGCCGTGGCAGGCCGGACAGGTCTCGTTGAGCGAGAAGGCGCCGCCTACGGACGACACGATGAAGCCCGCACCCTCGCACTGCGGGCACACGTGCGGCTTGGTGCCGGGCTTGCCGCCGCTGCCCTTGCAGTCGGAGCAGGCCGCGTCGGAGGTGAGCCGCAAGGACACGGTCACGCCGTCCATGGCGTCGGTGAAGCTGATGGTGGCGCTGGTCTCGACGTCGGCACCGCGCGTGGGCCGGGCCTGGGTACGCCGACCGCCGAAGCCGCCGCCGAACAGGTCGCCGAACATGTCCCCGAAGCCACCGCCCTGACCGGCCCGGTCGCGCAGCAGGTCTGAGAGATCGAAGCCGACCCCGCCACCGCCGCCTCCCCGGCCGAAGCCGCCGGGGAAGCCGCCGGAGCCGAACAGCGAGCGCATCTCGTCGTACTTCGCGCGCTTCTCGGGGTCGCCTACCACGTCGTAGGCCTCGGCGACGGCCTTGAACCGGTCGTGCTTGGCCCGGGCGTCGGGAGAGTCACCGGGGTTGGAGTCTGGGTGGTTGTCGCGCGCGAGCTTGCGGTAGGCCTTCTTGATCTCGGCCTCGCTGGCGTCCTTCTTGACGCCCAGCACGGCGTAGAAGTCCTTGTTCGCCCAGTCGGCGCGGTAGCCCTCCTGGTTGCTCACGTGGTCACCTCCCCTCGGTGTCTCCGGCTGCGGTTTGGCCCCCAACGGCGCGGATGCGGGCCGCTGCCGTGCAGTTTCCGCCCAATCGACGAGTCGTGGGTCACGCCTCGCCGACCGGGGCGTCGGCTCCCTCGGCAGCGCCGGGCTCGGCCGCCGAAGCCTCGGCCGACGCCTCTTCGGCCGCCGGCGCCTCGGCCACCGGCGTCGAGACCGGGTCGACCACCAGCACCTGGGCGGCCCGGACGACCCGGTCGCCGATCCGGTAGCCCGCCTTCGCGATCACCCGGCACGTCGTCACCGGCACGTCGGGGTCCTCCCCCAGATGCGACAGCGCCTCATGCAGCAGAGGGTCGAACGCGTCCCCGGGTGTGCCGAACTTCGCCAGGCCCTGGGCCGCCACGACCCGCTCGAGCTGGTCGGCGACCGCCGCGAAGCCGTCGCCGAGCGGCCCGTGCTCCCGGGCCCGGTCGATGGTGTCGAGGACCTCGGTGATCGGCGCGAGCGCGGCATAGGTCGCGTTCTCCCGCACGAGGTCACGATCCCGATCCACGCGCCGCTTGTAGTTGAGGTACTCCGCCTGGAGCCGCTGCAGGTCGTGGGTGAGCGCGGCCACGTCGGCGTGCGCCCTGGCCACATCGGTCTGGGCCTGGGACAGGTCGTCGGAGAACTCCACCTCCGTCTCGTCGGCCGCCTCTCCGGCTGCCTCGCCGAAGCCCACGACAGGCTCCTCGACGGCGGGCTGGGAGCCGCAGCCTGCTGCGGCTCCCCCGGCGTCCCCTGGACCTCGTCGGTCACGAGGACTCGCCCTCGTCGGCAGCACCCTCGGCCGGGCCCTCGTCGACGATCTCGGCGTCGACGACGTCCTCATCGGCCTCGCCGGTCGCCCCGGTGCTGCCACCGGCGGCGGCCTGCTCAGCCTCGGCGGCGGCGTACATCGCCGCCCCCATCTTCTGGCTGGACTCGCCCAGCTTGGTGATGCCGGCCTGGACCTCCTCGGCGGAGGAGTCGACGTTCTCCAGGGTCTTCTTGAGCGTCTCGACGTCGGTGGTCACCTCGGACTTCACGTCGTCGGGGATCTTGTCGGCGTTCTCCTCGAGGAACTTCTCGGTCGTGTAGACGAGCTGCTCGCCCTGGTTGCGGGTCTCGACGGCCTCGCGACGCTTGGCGTCCTCCTCGGCGTACTGCTCGGCCTCCTTGACCATCCGGTCGATCTCGTCCTTGGAGAGGGCGGAGCCTCCGGAGATCGTCATCGACTGCTCGCGACCGGACGCCTGGTCCTTGGCGGAGACGTGCACGATCCCGTTGGCGTCGATGTCGAAGGTCACCTCGATCTTCGGTACGCCGCGCGGCGCCGGCGGCAGGCCGGTCAGGTCGAAGTTGCCCAGCGGCTGGTTCTGCGCCCACATCTGACGCTCGCCCTGGGCGACCTTGATCTCCACCGACGGCTGGTTGTCGTCAGCGGTGGTGAAGATCTCGCTGCGCTTGGTCGGGATCGTGGTGTTGCGCTCGATGAGCACGGTCATCACGCCGCCCTTGGTCTCGATGCCCAGGCTCAACGGGGTCACGTCGAGCAGCAGGACGTCCTTGACCTCGCCCTTGAGCACGCCGGCCTGCAGAGCCGCACCGACCGCGACGACCTCGTCGGGGTTGACGCCCTTGTTGGGCTCCTTGCCGCCGAGCAGCTCCTTGACCAGGTCGGTCACGGCCGGCATCCGGGTCGAGCCGCCGACCAGCACCACGTGGTGGATGTCGGGGATGGCCACGCCGGCGTCCTTGAGCACCTGCTGGAACGGCGCCTTGCACCGGTCGAGCAGATCGGCGGTCATCTTCTGGAACTCGCTGCGGGTGAGCTTCTCCTCGAAGTGCAGCGGGCCGGACTCGCCGTGGGTGATGTAGGGCAGGTGGATCGTGGTCTCGCTGGAGCTGGAGAGCTCGATCTTGGCCTTCTCCGCCGCCTCCTGGAGGCGCTGACGGGCGATCTTGTCCGAGCCGAGGTCGACGTTGTTGTTGTCCTTGAACTTCTTGATCATCCAGTCGACGACGCGAGTGTCCCAGTCGTCGCCGCCCAGGTGGTTGTCGCCCGACGTCGCCTTGACCTCGACGACGCCCTCGCCGATCTCGAGCAGGGACACGTCGAAGGTGCCGCCGCCGAGGTCGAAGACCAGGATGGTCTGGTCGTCGCCCTTGTCCAGGCCGTAGGCCAGGGCGGCAGCGGTGGGCTCGTTGACGATGCGGGAGACGTTCAGGCCCGCGATCTCACCGGCCTCCTTGGTCGCCTGCCGCTGGGCGTCGGAGAAGTACGCCGGCACGGTGATGACGGCGTCGGTGACCGGCTCCCCGAGGTAGGCCTCGGCGTCGCGCTTGAGCTTCTGCAGCACGAAGGCGCTGATCTGCTGCGCGGTGAACGACTTGTCGTCGATGGTCACCGACCAGTCGGTGCCCATGTGGCGCTTGACCGACCGGATGGTCCGGTCGACGTTCGTGACGGCCTGACGCTTGGCGACTTCTCCCACCAGCACCTCGCCGGACTTCGCGAAGGCGACCACGGACGGGGTGGTCCGGGCGCCCTCCGCGTTGGCGATGACGGTGGGCTCGCCGCCCTCCAGGACGGCGACGACGGAGTTCGTCGTCCCCAGGTCGATACCGACGGCACGAGCCATGGCGTGTTCCCTCTTTCGTTCCTCAACAGGCCGGGGCCGGACCCCGGGACGTGTGGGTGGCGCCGGACGGGCGCTACGCCAGTCTGGCAAACAACTTGAGTCCGATCAACTCAAGTCTGGTCACGGTCAAGAACGCACCGGCGACCCCCGGCATTCCCCGCACCCCATCGCCCATCGGCGGGCCCGCCCAGGGGCCAGGAGCGCGCTATCCGAGGCCGAGCCGCACCTGGCAGGGTGTGGTCCATGACCGTTCCCTCGCTCCTCCTCCACGACGGCACGACCATTCCGCAGCTGGGGTTCGGCTGCTTCAAGATCCCGCCCGAGGAGACGGCCGAGACCGTCGCCACCGCGCTCGAGGTCGGCTACCGACACCTGGACACCGCCCAGATGTACGGCAACGAGGCGGGCGTCGGCGCCGCCATCGCCGACTCCGGGATCGCCCGCGAGGAGCTGTACGTCACCACCAAGCTCAACAACGGGTTCCACCGTCCCGACGACGCGCGGCGGGAGTTCGCCGCCTCGCTGACCCGGCTCGGCCTCGACCATGTCGACCTGTTCCTCATCCACTGGCCGCTTCCGGAGCGGTACGACGGCGACTTCGTCTCGACCTGGCGCACGCTCGCCGAGTTCGTCGAGGACGGGCGGACCCGCTCCGTGGGCGTCTCGAACTTCCAGCCCGCCCATCTGGACCGGATCATCGACGAGACCGGCGTGGTGCCGGTGGTCAACCAGGTGGAGGTGCACCCGTTCTTCACCAACGAGGCCGTTCGCCGCGCCGATGCGGCGTACGGCATCGCCACCGAGGCGTGGTCACCGATCGCGCGCGGGCGCGTGGCGCAGGACCCCACCGTCCAGAAGCTGGCCGGACGACTGGGCCGCACCCCGGCCCAGGTGACGCTTCGCTGGCACCTCCAGCGCGGCGACATCGTCTTCCCCAAGTCGATGCGCCGCGAGCGCATGGAGGAGAACCTCGCGCTGTTCGACTTCGAGCTCGACCCGGACGATCTCGCGGCGCTCAGCGCGCTCGACGAGGGGGAGCCCGGGCGCACCGGCCCCAACCCGGACACCTTCAACTGGATCCCCGACTGATCCGACCCTCGTCGCGCTCAGACGTCCGCGTCGTCGAGGAGCCGTCCCCAGGTCTCGAGCAGGTGCGCGAGCCGGCTCCGCTCGAGGTCGGTCAGCCCCGACACCATCCGGTGCTCGTTGGCGACGTGCGCCTCGACCAGGCGGTCGATGGCCTCGAGGCCGCGGTCGGTCAGGGCGATGGTGCGGGACCGGCCGTCCTCCGGGGCGACCGAGCGGGAGACCAGACCGGCCCGTTCCAGCCGGTCCACCCGCTTGGTCACCGCGCCCGACGTGACCATGGTCGTCTCGGCCAGCTGCCCCGCCGTCAGGGAGTACGGCGCGCCCGCCCGGCGCAGCGCGGCCAGCACGTCGAACTCACCGTCGCCGAGACCCTCGGCCGCGAACACCGGTCGCAGCCGCTCGTCGAGCACCGCGGCGAGCCGGTGCAGCCGCCCGATCAGAGCCATCGGCGAGACGTCCAGGTCGGGGCGCTCGACGGCCCACTGCTGCAGGATCCGGCCGACGTGGTCGGGCTCGTGGCCGCCCGGTCCTGGTGAGATGGTCATGACTGGAATATATCTTCTCCGGAAGGCATTCTTTCTTCCATGGAAGCTAATTCGGTCCGAACCGCACTGCTGACCTCCGTTGCCCCGGTCGCCTGGGGCTCGACCTACCTCGTCACCGAGACCCTACTCCCGCCCGATCGCCCCCTCCTGGCCGGGCTGCTGCGGGCGCTGCCGGTCGGCCTGGTGATCGTCGGCGTCCGGCGGCAGCTGCCGGCCGGGGTGTGGTGGTGGCGCTCGGCACTGCTTGGGGTGCTCAACATCGGCGCCTTCTTCGCGCTGCTCTTCATGGCGGCCTACCGGTTGCCCGGCGGGCTGGCGGCCACGCTGACGGCGCTGTCGCCCCTGGTGGTCATGGCGCTGGCCTGGCCGGTCGCCGGGGAACGGCCGAGGCCCTCTGCCGTCGTCGGCTCGATCGTCGGAGTCGCCGGGGTCGCCTTGCTCGTCGCGCAAGCCGGCTTCGCCGTGGACCCGCTCGGGATCGTGGCCGCGGTCGGCGCGGTCGCCGTCTCGGCGATCGGGTTCGTGCTCGTGCGCCGGTGGACCCCACCCACCGACCTGCTCACCTTCACCGCCTGGCAGCTGGTGGCCGGCGGGCTGACGCTGCTGCCGCTGGCACTCGCCGTCGAGGGCGCACCTCCCGCGCTCGACCTGCGGGCCGTCCTCGGGTTCGGCTACCTGGGGGTGGTGGGCACGGGGCTGGCCTACGTCGCCTGGTTCACCGGCGTACGCCGGCTCGGGGCGGGCCCGGCGGCACTCCTGGGCCTGGTGAACCCGGTCGTCGGGACGATCCTGGGCGTCGTGATCGCCCACGAGGTCTTCGGCGGAGCCCAGCTGCTGGGCCTGTCGCTGGTCCTCGGCGGCGTGGTCGCGGGGCAGCCGGCCGCCCGGGAGGCGCTGGTGGCGGTGTCCCGCCGCCGGTCAGCCGACGACGACGGTGACCGGGTTGGAGATCTTCCCGGTGTCGGTGTCGGTGACGCGGAACTTGTTCGCCCCGGGGCGACCGGTCTGGACGTAGGTGGAGAACGTGTCGCCCGTGACCGAGGCGGTGACTGGGAAGCTGGTCCACGAGCCGTTCTCGAAGCGCTCGACCTGGAGGATCGCGCCGTCGCCGCCGGGGTAGCTACCGGTCAGGTCGATGCGCTGCATCGGTGACACCTGCCGCTGCCCGGCGCTGAGCTGGATCGGGCGCTGCTTCGGCTTGGCCTCCGCCGTCCCGGTCGAGCTGGGCGTGGTCGGCGACGCCGACTCCGGTGTCGACTGGCCGCCGTCCACGGTCGGGCTCGCCGTCGTGCGCTGGGGCTTGGGGAGGTACATCGACGCCGCGCTGGATGCCCCGGCTCCCGAGTCGCCCTCGCGCAGCCCGAGCACGCTGGTCGCGGCCAGCGCTCCCAGCCCCAGGAACAGCCCGATCGCCGAGGCCACCACGACCAGGGCGACGAGGCCCCACAAGACGGGGTGTTCCCTGCGGTTCGCCACGAGGTCGCTCCTTGCTGTCTGGCTGGGTCGGGGCCATTCTCGCGGACCGGGACAAGCCGATGCCACCCGGGAGGCGGCAGCGGCGCGCCCCGCCCGATCGACCGGGCGACCCACGACGGGTCGGGGCCTGCTAGCCGCGCTCCGGCGCCGGACCCGGGTCTCCACCGGCGAGCGTGTCGAGACCGCGGGCCGCGCGCTCGGCGACGGCGTGCTCGTCGGTGCGGGCGTCATAGCTCCAGAAGTCCCGCAGCGCCACCGCGGTGAGCGCCACCCCCGCGACGCAGGCGACTCCGCCGCTGGCGATCGACCCGCGAACCGACCACAGGTCGGCCACCACGCCAGCGCGCACCTGCCCGCCCAGCGGCCCGACGGAGTACGACAGCATCTCGATGCCGGCGAGCCGGCCACGCATCTGGTCCGGGATGGTCTGGTTCCAGATGGTCCCGCGGAAGACCCCGGACACCATGTCCGCCGCCCCGGAGAGCATCAGGAAGACCAGCACCAGCCAGGCCCCCGACGCCAGTCCGGCGGCGGCCACGCATCCGCCGTACGCCGCCGCCGCGAGCACGATCGCCCGGCCGTGGTGGTGGACCCGCGAGGTCCACCCCGACAGCGCGGTGGCAGCGAGCGCTCCCATCGTCTCGGCCGAGTAGAGCGGCCCGAGCAGCTCTGGCCGCCGGAAGACTTCCGCGGCCAGCGCGGGGAAGAGCACCACCGGGAAGGCGAGCAGCATCGCCGCGATGTCGACCAGGTAGGTGCCCAGCAGGTCACGGCGACGGACGGCGTAGTGAAGTCCTTGGCCGATGCCGCGCAGGCTCGGCGGAGTCGTCTCGGCCAGGTGCGGGTAGGGCCGCATCGCGGCGAACAGCAGCGTCGCCACCACGCGGCCGGCGACGTCGACCAGGTAGCACCAGCGCAGCCCGACGAAGGCGATCAACAGCCCGCCGATGGCGGGACCGACCAGCACCCCCACCTGCATCCCCAGGCTGCTGAGCGCGTTGGCGGCGGTGATCTCGTCGTGCCGGACGGTGCGGGGCATCAGTGCCTCGCGGGACGGGCGCTGCAGTGAGCCCGCCCCGGCCAGCAGCCCGGCGAGGACGAAGATGGCAGCCAGGCGAGGCTCGGGCAGGAACGCGTTCGCGGCCAGCGCCGCGGTGAGGACCACCTGGGCGAGGCCGGTGCCGACCAGCAGCCTGCGGCGATCCAGGTGGTCGGCCAGCGCCCCGCCGTACAGCCCGAGCACGACCAGCGGCACCAGCTCGACCAGGCCGAGGGCGCCGACGGCGAAGTTGGAGCCGGTCAGCCGGTAGACCTGGAAGGGCAGCGCGACGTAGGACACCATCTGCCCGAGGTAGAACACGGTGCCCGCGGCGAAGAGCAGTCGGAAGTCTCGCGACGTGCGCAACGGCGTGAGGTCGATGCGGGCGGCGCGCAGCCGCTGGGCCCAGGTCACGAACGCCGATCGTGGCAGCGCGCCGGGCCGGCCGCCACTGGATTGTGAGCGCTCAGTCGCTGCCGGGGATGTAGGGATCGAGCACGCGCACGCGATCGGGCTGGAAGCCGTGCTCGACGCCCCAGAGAACGGCGCGCGAGCGGGTCGTGACTCCGATCTTGCGGTAGGCGGCGCGGATGTAGGACTTCACCGAGTTGATCGAGAGCCCAGTCCTCTGGAGGATCTCGCTGTTGCTCAGCCCCTGGGTGATGAGCGCGAGGATCTCCGACTCACGGGCAGTGAGGCCCTCTTCGCGGCCCGGCCAGTCCCCGCCGATCGGTGACCGGGACGGCGTGTCCGGCGAGACCACCAGCTCCCCGGCGTGCACGGCTTCCAGCCCCACCACCAGCTGGGCCGCCGGAAGCCGCTTGGACAGGTAGCCCGAGGCTCCCAGTCGAAGGCTCTGCCGCTCCAGCTCGGGGTCGAGGTTCCAGGTGTAGACCACCAGCTTGTCGATCCGCGGGTTGGTGACCAGGCGGCCGAGCGCGGCGTGGTTCCCGCCCGGCTGGGCGAAGGTGTCGTAGAGAGCGACGTCGACGGGGGTGACCACGGAGGACGTCGCGTCGAACTCCACGACGTCGACCCGGTCGGTGTACGCGCGAAGCATCGCCGCGACGCCGTGCACGACCACCTCGTAGTCGTTCACCACGGCCACGTGAGCGTCACGGGGAGCGTAGTCCGCCGAGGAGGGCCGGACACTCACCCTTTGGGGTGTGGTCCAGGTCCCTGGCCCCGGGTTGACTCTGGATGCCCGTCCGAGCCACCCCGGCCCGGACGGGCGCCATCCGTCAACGGCGCGAAGGAGCGTTCATGATCGTTCTCGCTCTCATTCTCCTGATCGTGGGTCTGGTCGCCCGGCTCTCGGTCCTCACCACGATCGGGCTGATCCTGCTCGTCGTGGGGCTGGTCCTCAACCTGGTCCCGATCGGAGGCAGCCGCCGCCGGGTCTTCTGAGGCCGCAGGCACCGACATGGGAATCGGACTCGGACTCGTCCTGCTCCTGGTCGGGCTGGTGCTGGTCTTCGACGTCGTCGACGTCGGGACGCAGCACGTCGACGAGGGCCCGCTCGGGTGGATCCTCCTCGTCATCGGGGGGCTGGCGACCGTGCTGGCGCTGGTGATGAACCGGCAACGGGCGGCGACCAGGCACCTGGAGACCCGGGTCGAGGAGCGACGGGACCTGCAGGGCTGACTGGGGGAGCGCTCATCCGGGAGGGCTGACGGGGGACGACGGCCCGCACCTGGTGCGTGGGTGCGGGCCGTCGGCCGGTCAGGGCAGGTCGGCGTCGCGGAGTAGCTGGCGGGCCTCGTCCTCGAGCTCGGCCGGCACCAGCAGCCGGCGCTGCCAGACCGCGATCGTGCCCTCGATGACGGCCATGGAGGCATCCGCCACGAACCAGTCGATGCCCGCGTCGGCCAGCAGCGCCTGCAGGAACGACAGCAGCACGGGGTCGTTCGTGCGGGTGAGCTCCACGGTGTCGAGCATCCGGCCCTCCCGACCGCGCTAGCGCGCGGTCACCACGACCCGGGCGCCCCGCCGGGGCACCGAGGTGATGTTGCGGACCTTGGGGACGTCGCTGCCCACGGCCCGCACGTCGTAGGCCGACAGGATCTCGCGGAGCACGGCGACTCCCTCCATGAGGGAGAAGCTGGCGCCGATGCAGCGCCGGACGCCGCCGCCGAACGGGATCCACGTGTTCGGCGCCGGACTGTGGCCGACGAAGCGCTCGGGCCGGAACGCGTCGGGGTCGCGATGGCTCTCGCCCCGGGAGTGGGCCAGCAGGATCGAGGCCGCCACCGTGGCACCGGCCGGGACCTCGCGGCCGCCGATGGTGGCGGGTCGCAGCAGCGTGCGCACGACCATCGGGATCACCGGGTGCAGCCGCATCGCCTCCTTCAGCACCGCCTCAAGCCAGCCGTCATCGCCCGCGCGCGCGGCCTCCCGCGCCCGCGCCAGCTGGGCGGAGTCGCGGCCGATCTCGTGCAGCGCCCACGCCAGGGCCGTCGCCGTCGTCTCGTGCCCGGCAAGCAGCAGCGTCACCAGCTGGTCGCGCAGCTCGGGGTCGGTGAGCCGGTCGCCCCCGTCGTCGACGCGGATCAGCTGGGAGAGGACGTCGGTGCGTTCGGCCAGGTCGGGAGCCGCCCGCCGGGCGGCGATCTCGGCGTACAGCAGCCGGTCGAGCGCGTAGGAGGTCTCGACCGTCCGACGCCAGACGCCGTACTTCTGCAGCCGGGGCACCCCCAGCCCAGCAGCACCGCAGGGCTGACGTCCACCGTCGCGTTGACAAGCGGCCGGAGCTCGGCCAGCCGACGCTCGTCGGTCACGCCGAAGACCACGTGCAGGATCACCTCGAGGGTGAGCGCGTTCATCCGGTCCAGCGCCCGGAAGGGTCGGCCCTCGGCCCAGGCGCCGACCTCGGTCTTGGCAAGCCCGACGACCAGGTCCTCGTAGCCGCGGAGCGCCTGGCCGGAGAACGCGGGCATCAGCAGCTTGCGCGCCCGCTTGTGCTCGGCGCCGTCGACCAGGAGCAGCGAGTGCTCGCCCATGATCGGGCCGAGGATGGCGTTGCCCTTGCCGGCGTGGAAGTACTCCGGGTCGCCCGCAAAGATCTCCTTGACGTCCTCGGGCCGGTGGAAGACGACCAGCGGCCGCCGCTGCGGGGGCAGCAGGAGTGTGAACGTGTCGCCGTAGCGTCGGCGCAGCCAGGGCACGAACCGGTGCCGGAAGCGCAGCAGGGCGATGCTCTGCACCAGCGGGTGCCAGCGCGGCCCGGGCGGGAGGGTCGCGGTGTCCACGGGCGGCAGCCGGTCCCCTCGCCCGAACGGGCGCATCCGCCGGAACCGCTCGTCGCTGAGCCGGGTGATCTCGTCCGCGGTGCGCGCCATCGCCGCCTCCTGGTCGGTTGCGTTCATGGTAGGTCGCGAGTCCACGGTCAGGCCGGTGACGAGGCGCCGGCCTGCCAACGCGTCGTCGGCTTCCCGACCGCGTCGCCACAGCTCTGGCGCCGGGGCGCCTCGTCGACCGGGGTCACGGGCACGCGCCACCGCCCGCCCGTCGCGTCGAGCAGCACGTCGGACCCGGCCACCCCCACCGTGCGCACCCCGGCCAGCCCCGGCTCGCCCAGGTCCGCGCGCAGCCGTAGCTCCGCGACCTGCGCGGCGGGCGACAGGCCGGCTCGGCCGCGGGTGTGGGCGAGCGGCAGCCGTCCGGCTACCAGCTCCTCGACCGCGGCGGCGGCGGCCACCGGGTCGAGCCGGCCCAGGGCGACCCCGCTGGGGAGGGCCAGCAGCGTGGCGGCGAACCGGTGCCCACCCAGGTGCGTGGTCTCCCAGGTCGCGTCGGGCCAGCGTGCGGCCAGCGCCGCCGCCACCGGTCGCCCACGCTCGCTGCAGCACAGGTCGCGCCGGCCGTTGGTGCAGACCAGCCAGAGCGGGCCGTCGTACGCCGGGAGCCCCAGGCCGTGCCCGGTCGCCAGGCGCTCGAGGGGCAGCTCGAGCAGCTCCTCGACGTCGCCCAGCACGACCGACTCGACCGACCAGGTCGGCTCGCCTCGCCGGGCGGCGAGCACGCGCACCCCGCCCGTCGCCGAGCGGCCGTGCCGACGGATCAGCTGGACGCGCACACCCGCCAGCTCCGCCAGCCGCTGCCGCACCGGCTCGGGCAGCCGGCTGTCGGCGACCGCGTGCCGGCCCCAGGTGCCGGGGTGCTCCAGGCACAGCAGGGCCGGCTCGGGGGGGCGGTCCCAGCCATCGGCTCGGCGTCTGCCTCGCTCGCCAGCGAGCAGCGGAAGGGCTCGGTCACCCGCCCAGTCTCCCCCTCGCCGCACGTCGTGGCCGTCGGGCGTCGGTCAGTCCACGAGCCCGCGACGGCGCCCGATCGCGGCCGCCTCGGTGCGGCCGGCCGCCCCAGCTTGGCCAAGATGTTGGACACGTGCACCGACACCGTCTTGGTGCTGATGAACAGCTGCCTGCCGATCTCTCCGTTGGTGCGCCCTCGGCCACCAGCGCGAGGATCTCGCGCTCGCGGCCGGTGAGCTCCCGGAAGGCTGGCGGGGAGCCGGGTGCTCGTCGACCCCAGCAGCACCAGCTCGTCAAGCAGCGGCCGGGCGCCGAGGTCCTCGGCGGCCCGACGGGCAAGGTCGCCCAGCTCGCGCGCCGCAGTGCCGTCCCCGGTCGCGCGAAGCACGGCCGCGAAGCGGCCGCGGACCCGCGCCAGGTCCAGCACGTGGGAGTACGCCGCGGCCGCGTCCTCCGCGGCCCGCCACGCGGCGACCAGCTCGCCGGCCTGGGGAGGGTCCAGCTGGGCGGCCCATCGCCAGCGCAGCCACTCCGCGTCGAGCCGGGCCGCCCACGCGCGGCCCTCGGGGCCCATCACGACCCCGCCTCGCGGTGTCCGGCCAGCACGTGCCGACCGTCCTCGTGGAGCCGCTCCGCCTCGCGCGCCCAGGCCGCGCGCTCAGCGGCGCTCTGCCGGACCGCGGCGGTCGCGCCGGTGCCGAGCGCCAGCGACGCCAGTCGGAGCCTGCCGCCGAACCAGGGGCGCCAGAGGCCGGCCAGGAGCGCCACGGTGGCGTCGTAGCCTGCCGCCGCGGCGCGGGGGTCGACCCGACTCTCGTGCACGGCCTGCTCGGCGTACCCGGCGAGAAGCGCGACCAGCCCCTCCACGTCCCAGTACCGGCGGGTGCTGGCAGCCAGCGCCAGCGCAGCCGGGTCGCCCCGGTCGGCGGCCAGCACGGCACGCTGGGCGGTCAGCATCGCCTCCGGCACCGGGGCGGCCGCTCGCCGTCGACCGAGAGCAGGCCGCCTCCTCCTCCCAGCGGCCGGCCGCGTGCAGGGTCACCGCGCGGAACAGCCGTGACTCGAAGGCGTACGGCGCCCACGGGTGCCGTTCTCGACCCTTCGCGGCCGCCGCCGAACGCCTCGGCGGCCTCGACGACGTGGCCGCGGTCCTGGTGAACCGAACCGACCGAGGTAGTAGCGCGCCCGCAGTTCGGCAGCCCGCGCGCCAGCCGCCCCGGCCTGGTCGACGGCGTCCTCCAGGGCGTGGCGGATCTCCTCGTCGGTGCGGTCGGTGTCGAGCTGGGCGAAGGTGGTCATGACGTCGGTCGCGAGCCGGGGCAGCGCGTGCCGGTCGGCCAGCGCCAGAGCCTCGACCCCCGCCTGCCGGGCCTCGGCGAGCCGGCCACGCTGGCCGAGCAGCCGGGCGTGCAGCGCCAGTGCCGAGGCGCGCTGCCGGGGCGGGCCGTCCGCGAGCAGCGACACCGCCTCGGCCGATCGCGCCGCCGCATCGTCGTCCGTGTCGATCACCGACAGGCCCTGGGCCAGGGCGGTCACCAGCCGGGCCCGGTCGGCCGGCGCGGCGTCGGCAGGCAGCCGGTCGAGCTGGTCGCCCGCCACGCGGACCGACCTGCCGCTGTGCCCCGCGGCGAACAGGGCGTCGGCGGCCTTCGCCGCGAGCTCGGCCAGGTCGCCGACCGCTAGCTCGGCGCCCCGGCTCACCAGCGTCAGCGCCTGCAGGTAGTGCTGCGCGGCCTCGTCGGGAGCCCCGACGGACAGCGCGTCGTCGCCCGCCTGCACCCCGGCGCGCAGGGCGGTGGCCTCGTCGCCGGCCAGCCGGGCGTGACGCGCCAGCTCGGCCGCGGTGCCGTGGCACCGGCCCGCTTGCAGCGCCTCGGCGTACGCCGCGTGCCAGCGGGCCCGCTCGCCGGGGAGCAGGTCGTCGTAGACCGCCTCGGCGAGCAGCGCGTGCCGGAAGGCGTAGGAGTCGCCGCCGACCGGTTCCAGCACCTGCCGGTCGACCGCCTCGCGCACCGCGGCCTCGAGCCCCGCCGGCTCGAGGCCGGTCGCGGCGGACAGCGCGCCGTGCGTGACCCGCCGGCCGGCCACCGCGACCGCGCGGACCGCCTCGCGGGAGTCGGCGTCGAGCCGGTCGAGCCGGACCAGCAGGAGGTCGGCGAGGTCGTCGGGCAGCGCGTCGCCGGGCAGCCCTGCACCCACCAGCTCCTCGACGAAGAAGGCGTTCCCCTCGGCCCGCGCGACGATCGCCGCCACGTCGCCCGAGGAGAGCGGCTCGGGATGCAGCAGCTGGATGAGGCGACGCACGTCCTCGCCGCCCAGCGGCCCGAGCTGGTGCCGCTCGACGTCACGGATCCGCGCCCACTCGGCCACCTCCCGGCGCAGCGGGTGGCGTCGGTGCAGGTCGTCGGAGCGGTAGGACGCTACGAGGGCCACCCGGTCGGCGAAGGGCCTGGTGAGGAGCACTCGGAGCAGGTCGAGCGTGGCCCGGTCGGCCCAGTGGATGTCCTCGACGACGACCAGCAGCGGCCCCTGTCGCGCGACGTCCTCGAGCAGCGACGGCACCCCGTCGACGAGATGGCGCGGCTCGCCCGGACCCGGTCCGCCGGGCTCGCCCGCGGACATCAGCCGCCGGCCGGGCTGGAGGCGGGCCAGCGCGGGGTGCCGGTCGATGGCTGCCGCGACCGTCGCCGGCTCCTCGTCTGCGAGGCGGCCGAGGATCTCGGTGAAGGGGAGGTAGGGCACGGTCCCGTCGGCCAGGTCGAGGCAGTGGCCGATCACGACGCGCCAGCCGGCGGCGACGGCCCGGTCGCGCAGCTCGGCAAGCAGCCGGGTCTTGCCCACGCCCGCGTCGCCCGCCAGGAGGATCGCTCGCACGGGGGCCGAGCCCGGCGCGGCGGACGTGCCGGTCGGGGGCGTCAGCCCCAGTGCCTCGGACAGCCGGGCCACATCGTCGGCACGGCCGACCAGGTCGGGGCTGCGGCGAGCAGGCACGTCCCCATGATCCACCTCGCCACCGACGGTCGGGAGAACCGCCGGTCCGGCGAGGGTCATGCGAGCTCGGTCAGCGGGGGCCTTGTCGCAGGGCGCCGCAGCTGAGGCAGCCGCGGGAGCGGGCGACGGGTCCGCCGCCCCGACCACGCCTGCCGGGTGCGCTCGATGCGGTAGGCGATCTCCGCCTCTACCATCAGGTCGCTCCACGTGTTCATGGGAGGCTCCTCTCGGTTGGTGACAGCTCGAGAGTGCGCCCCTGAGGTAGGCCTCCACCTCGGGTGCGTGCCCTATCTTGCGACCGGGCGTGCCGGGCTACCTCAGCCGCCGGGACGCGGCGACGACACCGGGCGGCCGCCCTGCCACACCCCGACCACGAGCGGCACTCCGGGGCGGTAGGCGAGGTGCACGTGGCTCGGCGCGTCGAGGACCACGAGGTCGGCGCGGCGGCCGGGCGCGAGGACGCCCACGTCGTCGCGAGCGAGCGCCGCGGCGCCCGTGGCGGTGGCGGCGTACACCGCCTCGTCGGGGCTCATCCGCATCTCCCGAACGGCCAGCGCGATGCACAGGGGGATCGAGGAGGAGAAGCAGGACCCGGGGTTGCAGTCGCTGGCCAGCGCGACGCGCACTCCGGCGTCCAGCAGCCGGCGGGCGTCGGGGTAGGGCTGGCGCGTGGAGAACTCCACGCCCGGCAGCAGCGTGGCGATGGTGCCCGCGTCACGCAGGGCCGTCACGTCGTCGTCGGTCAGGAAGGTGCAGTGGTCGACGGCCACCAGCCCCAGCTCGGCCGCCAGCCGGACACCCGGCCCGGGGCCCAGCTGGTTGGCGTGCAGCCGGCCGCCGAGCCCGGCCGCGGCACCGGCGAGGAGAACCGCCCGGGCCTGGTCGACGTCGAAGGCGCCGGTCTCGCAGAAGGCGTCGATCCACCGCGAGTACGGCGCCGCGGCGGCCAGCATCGGCCCGGTCACCAGGGCGACGTACGCCGCCGGTTCGGTGCCCTCCGGGACCACGTGAGCCCCCAGGAAGGTCGTCTCCTCGGTGAACTGGCGGGCGATCGCCAGGCTGCGCGCCTCGTCGCGCACGGTCAGGCCGTAGCCGCTCTTGATCTCGACCGTGGTCGTCCCCTGCCGGCGCATCTCGTCGACCAGCCCCGCCACGTGGGCGGTCAGCTGCTCGTCGGTCGCCGCTCGCGTGGCCGCCACCGTGGTCCGGATCCCGCCGGCCGAGTACGGCTCGCCGGTCATCCGGGCCGCGAACTCCGCCGCCCGGTCGCCCGCGAAGACCAGGTGGCTGTGGCTGTCGACGAAGCCGGGCAGCACGGCGCGGCCGCCGACGTCGACCCGGTGGTCGGCCGCCGGCGCGTCGGCCGCGGCGCCGACCCAGGCGACGCGGTCACCCGCGACGACGAGGGCCGCGTCGGCCACCAGTCCCAGCAGGCCGTCGCGCGCGGGGTCGTTGGTGACCAGCTCGGCGATCCCGGTCAGGAGCGTGCTCACGACCACAGCCTCTCGATCTCCCGGGCCAGCGCGCGACCGATGTCGGGGCGCTCGTCGCGGTGGGTGACCAGCCGGCCGTCGGCGATGACCGAGACGACGTCCTCGGCGGTCGCCGCGAACACGGCGGCGACCTCGTCACCGCCGGTGCCCGCGGTGCGCGGCGACTCCAGGTCCACCG